>LGYU01000009.1 GCA_001302245.1 Chitinophagaceae bacterium PMP191F | reverse complement strand
CCCGGAGTAAAGGCAGGCTGCCTGTAAGCACAATACGGCGTAACCGGTTTTCAGCACTGCTACACTCGCAGCGGTCAGTCATTCCGAACAAGCAGTAGTATCCTGCACTGGCAAGGCTGTAACGCGCAGTGAGGAATCCGGATGCTGCGTATGATGCCAGTTGTATTCAATGCTACATGCCCCTATGCAAGATTTCAGATTTCTCCCGACGCCGCTATTTACTGACAATGCAGCTTATTGATGGCTTGGTCGGGATGACTGGTCGCGGAGTAAATACAGCTTCCTTCTGAAGCAATATACCACTTGCCGGTAGAAGATGGTATATATGTAATCAGCCATTCATTACTACCAGCACCTTTATGTTTGTATCGCTACCTGTCCAGCGTTGCAGCAGGTCCTCATCAAGCAACTCATAGATCTCCATGTTTACAGAGGAATGCGGTATATCTTTAACCGGTACCAGGATAATTGATACTGGCTGTATATAATCAGTACGGCCATCATGTCCTACAGGCTTTACCTGTACATACCGGTATCCTTTCTCTTTCATTTTAGCCAGCAATGCGGGTGTCAATGGTCGCATAATGTGAAATATAATTTTATCATTACGGGTATGATGCTGTTCGGGCTGTTACAAAAAAGTCACCCGGCTACAGGCGCTCACCTTCCTGTACCGGGCATACTCAATTGTTACCGGCAGTAAAGGAAGCCTGTAAAAAGAAAACAGATCCTCCTTTATAAACTGCCAGTATTCACAGGATCGAACATTTGCTATCATCCCCAGGGTTTGCGGGTATATTTTAATGATCCGGTAATCTGCAGATCATCATTCAGTCTTTACCCAGAACTTCAGTAACTCGCTCATTTCAGAACCCACCACCTGGTATTCTTCGGGCATTTCATCTTCCAGGCTATGATAGGTTACCACTCTTGTACCAGCCGGTTTTTGTTTTAACTGGTGGTATAAATAATGACAATAGTAATGGTACAGTTGCTCTGAATATTCTATATCATTATCGATCTTATTGGTGGTGAGCAGGTTTTCATAAAAAGCATTGTAAAAATAGAAATGGTCATAATCCCTGAAATCAAGCTGTGTAAAGTTGCCCTGTATAAAATGTACACCTTCCTGCCGGAGTACACTTTTTGCTTCATTGGCATATTGAACCAGCAACTTTCTTTGTTCTACACCATAATACAATGCACGTGGCTGATAATACGCAGCAGCAAGACAGAACTTACCTACCCCACTGCCAATATCCAGCACCCGCACATGATGTTCTGTTGCCAGAAACCGGGCAGCATGTTGTGCCACCGGCAAAGGTGTCCAGTGCCGGGCCGACAGTTCGCGCATACGAACGGGATAGAGCTGGTTAAAACGGATATCATTTGCAAACCAGTGTTCTGTTGATATTTTTTCCGTAGCTGCCTGCATACTCTTTAATCAATATAATATTACCTGTACAGTAAACCGTTAAGCCTAAAGCCACCAATACCAACCAGTGCAGTATACCTTTCCTATCAATCCATTCAGAATCATACATATAACAGGTGCCCTGAAACTGCTTTTTTTCACTGGACAAAACTATCTTTGTTTGCAGCCTGCGGCGTTGAAACTTCTCAATCCGGAAACTGATATTTATCAATTTTTTAATCAGTAGTATGAGCATTAAAGGCATCTTTCCGATAGGTGACTGGAATTTTCACAGCGAGTCTATTCTTGCCAATCTTCCGCCTGAAGATCTTGAGCGTATGCTTGCACATAAACTGGAACAGGTGTATGATAAAGGAGAAATGATCTTTCGTGAAGGGGCTTATCCGCCGGGTATCTTTTATATTATTGAAGGGAAGGTAAAAAAATTCAAAGTAGATAAGGATAGCCACGAACTGATCATATATGTAGCCAATACCGGCGAATTACTGGGCTACCATGCAGTACTTTCAGAATCGCGTTACCCTGATTCCGCAGCAGCACTAGAGCACAGTCGAATTGCCTTTATACCCAAGGAAGATTTTCTGCAGACACTGGAACATTCGCCCATTTTAAACAAACGACTGCTGAAAACATTAAGTCATGAGTTTGCTGTATTAGCCAACAGTCTTTCGTTATTTGGCCACAAATCTGCGCGGGAAAGACTGGCCCTTCAACTGGTGGTGTTACGGGAAAAGTACAAGGTAAATTTCCGTGAAGGAATGCCGGTGGAGATCAATATGAGCCGGGAAGACCTGGGTAGCCTGGTAGGTACTGCCAAAGAGAACGTAGTACGTTTATTAACAGAATTTAAAGGAGCCGGCATACTTGAAACAAAAGGCAGAAAGATCATTATTCACGATGTAAAAAAACTCATTGCTATTGCAAATTATTAGTAACTGCAATGAATATTGACCCGTGACGGTACATCCGGAAACACTACTCTCTTTACAATACCACCTTCCTCCGGTTCACGCAACAGGTTCACTTCTTTTAACTGCTTTTATATATTTCACGTATACAGTAAACGGACAGAACCCGCAGGCTGCCGGTATGAAACCATTTAAAATATGGTATAACCCTGGGCTTAAAACTGATAAAACACCCTTTACCCATGCACTTATCAGAAGTGTAAAATATCAGGGCATACTTTCCTGGCCTGCTAAAACAGCCACGCTTGAACTGGTTTTTATCAATGCTGATAAAGATGCTGATGACAACCTGCCTTACCTGTTGCTCAGGATCAACCACAGTATCAGCAATATTGTTTCCGCCGGCATTGGTATCAAACCGCATAATTTATCAAACCCAATATCGGCATTGGGTTTGGCATGAATCATTTTCGATTTTATTATGAACTCAACCTGCCCTGCATAGCATCGGGTGGGCACAACCGCCAGGGCTGAATGCTGTTCTACAGGCGTGAGCTGCAATACACCTGTATTGCATTGCTGATCTATACAGGCCTATGGCTCATCCGGTATATATACAATTTCACCATTCTCCAGTTGATACGCCGTACCCACCTTTTTGCCTTTTCCACGACTGCCTTCTGTTGTTTTTGTATCAGCTTTATACCGCATCACCTCTTTACCTTTTTTAGTAATGATCTCCATATTATCCTTGCCTGGATTTTTAACAATGGTATAATCTTCTTTACTGAATACCTCAGTCATTTTATAACGGCTTACCAGTGCCACCATCAGTGCTACAGCAAATACAATACTTACATCAAACAGGTTGGCTATTGCATGGATGGGATTTACATCTTCCTTCTCACCACCGCCGCCGATCACTCCCCGTTTTCTTTTACTGCTTAACATAGCCGGTGTGTATTATATCGTTAATAAATTCAATACGGTTAAGATCTTCCTGGTACCAGCGCTGTTTCAACTGAAGTATCAGGAAACCGCAGGTGCCAATCACCAGTCCCATTACCGTGGTATTGAATGCCACCTGCATCTGCTGGCTCATGGTAGCAATATCACCCGCAGCAAGTCCTGCCAGTGCAGGCCCCATAGGTATCAGCGTACCCATTAGCCCTAGTATGGGACCGGTTTTGCTGAGTGTTCTGCTTTTGTCAAGATCCTTTTCACAGTCATTGGTAAAATCGGCTATCACTTTGCTGGTATGCGCCTGGCTATCCGGGTGTGATACCAGTTTTGTAATGGCAACCGGCAACATAGCCACGGCAGCCGGGGAAAGCTGCGAAAGAGCGGCTACATTGCTTTTATCGAGGGTTGCCATTTTCTCATCCAGTAATTTGTTATACCTGATACGGTTGATGTATACGCTGTACAAACCGCCCAGTTGCATCAATGCCCTTACCAGGAAATAAATGACTGCAATCAATACCGGTATCAATAAACCGCTGCTTAACCAATAAATAGCTTTATCAAAGAATTGCATAATCCGCTAATTGTTTCGTTGTTTTTGAGTTTTTCTGATGTACCCGCGCTGGCTTACAACATATCCCGCTACAGCCAGCAAGGCAACAATGACCATCAATACGATGAATGGCCCGAATGAAAAGGACATAGGCGTATTCAGCTCCTGCGGAATAATAGTAACGGATGCGCCCAGCAATAAGGCTATCAGCAGTTGGATCAGTAATAAGTAATACCGCAGTTCCAACCGCGGCACTACTGCCGGCAACATCCGTTTACACCCATAACTACCAGTTATAATAAACACCAATAGTCCCGTAGCCATCATTATAGCACCGGACTGAAATGACGAAAAAGAAAAGTATACGAACGCTTCAATTTCTGCATACAGCATACACCCTGTTAATACCAGTGATGGTAACAGTATTGCTATACCTGACGCGGCATTGCCCCACCATGAGCACCTGGCAGATAACAGCCGGCTTTTCAGTAACCGGTTGTTCAGCAGTAACTGCAACCCTGTGCCGGTAACAATAACAGCTACTATATTCCCCATCGCGTCTTTATCTTTCAGCATTACAGATATTGTACCGATGGTTTGCTCAATGGCATAGTAATGCATGCACCATACCAGCAATCCCATCACCAGTGCGCTGATCCATACATGCCACCAGGTGGGGATAAGACTTACCTGCAACAGGAAATTGAACATGGCTACTATTCCCAGCAGCATTATCAGTTGTTCCGCCATTATTTATGCATCTTTTTTATTACGCAGCTCCCTGATCACTATCATCAGTAACAGCAGTCCTGTTACAATAGCACCTATTGTCCACCACATACCGGCGGCATTGTTATCGACAGGCTGTTTATCATTCTTTGCTGACTGCTCTTTTTTAAGTACTACCGACTTATCGTCATTACCCGCAGACAATGCCGCCCGGATGTTTTTGGTATATCCTTCTTTTACATCGTTGTCCATATACCGCAACATTTCTTTTTTTACGGCCTCATTTCCACAAACAAATTCACTGCATCCTGCACCGTACGCAGTGACCAGTTTTCCATGCAGGGCTGCAATATCTTTCAACTGTTCATTACCGGCCTTCCACAAACCTTTACGGGCCGCTTCCATCATTACGCCTGTCATTTCTTCCAACGCCGCAGGACTCTGGGATTCAAAAAAGGCATGTACCCCCGTATTCAGCTTGTCCTTTACATACACTGCATGCAGTTCATCCCACAGTACCCCATCAATGACATTGGCTTTCATTACATTCCAGCCAAAGGTGTTGCGGAATGTTTCTGCAAACTTTTCTGCACTGCTGCTGCCGCCTTTCATCATTTCTTTGATGTATGCAGGATTGAGCAATGTACTTCTGGCTTCTACCCAGATGGCTTCTTTCAGCTCCTGTACCCGTGCTTCGGAAGGATTTCTGAAATCATTGAACACTGCATCGGGTTCTTTGCCTGTGGTATAACGCACTGCGTTATTCAGCCCTCCCATAAACTCATACACATGGTCAAGACTTAACGGTCCCCAGGTATTGCTTTCACGGGGTTGCACCACTACATCTGTATGTTGTAATGCAGCTTCCAGCATTCCTTCTCTGAACACGGCCCATTGTTCACCGCTATTATAGGCCGCACCCATATTGTTCAGGTATACTTTTGCTACATCATTGTTATCATTGTACTTGTCAGAACTTTCTACCATGCCCATAATACCTGTTCCGTAATTGCCATTTACACCGCCAAACACACGTATACCTGCCAGCTCTTTGGCTTCTTTGGGTGAAAGTCCTTTTTGTTTCAGCAACTGCTCACTTTCCTGTACACTCTCTGATACATAGTTGCCGGATGTATTGGCATCTTTTGCTGCTGCAGCCATTTCAACAGCCTTATTGATAAGTTGTATCCTGCTGGCAGCCAGATCGCGAAACTGCCCTGCAGTTTGTACCACTACATCAATACGCGGACGTTGCAATACACCGGCTGGTATCAGTTGTATATCCATTACGCGTCCAAAAGGATCACGCACCGGTTCTACGCCCAGCAGGTAAAACACTTCAGCCAGCAAAGCACCTTCGGTTTGAATGAAATCGCCGGGCCACAGGGTTACCGCCACTTTTTTAGGATAAATACCGCCATGTGCAGCCTGGTATTGTTTCAGTAACTCTTTGGCCAGCTTTACACCTACATTCCATGCCTGTACACCAGGTGTTTTTTCAGCATCAATACTATACAGGTTCCTGCCCGTAGGAACGGTGGATGGTGTGGTGATAGGATCGCCGCCGGTTGAAGGCAGTGTGTATCCACCTGTCAGCGCATTGTCTATAGCAGCCAGTTCACTGCCACTGCTGGCAATCAATCCTTCTTTATACTGTTTTATGTTTTGTACTGCGTTACGTATATCATTTACAGCACCGGCAAAACGACGCTCAACGCCTTCGGCACGTACCAGTGCAGTAGCAATACGCTCCATAGAACTGTCTATTACAGTTTTTGCAGGCAATCCATTTAACTGTGCCCTGTTATCATTGAAAAAACGCAGATCAGCTTCCAGCGTTTTAAGCTGTTCGATAGAATACTGGTCATAAGCAGGTAATGCCACCAGCTTCAGTGAAGCCTGTTTTTCCGGTGTGGCAGCCAGGCGTACAAGACTATCGGCCAGTATTTTTTTCTGTTCTGCAACACGTGTCTGCAGGCTTTTATCTTCCAGCAGTTCAAATGTTTTCTGCCTGATCTTTTCATCCTGCATCAGGGTGATCAGTGCCATTACATCCGGCTGCTCTGCAATAGCAATCCCTTCACGCATCTTAGGAATGGCTTGGGCTATTTTTTTTGCGTTGGCCATTGTTTCAGGATCCAGCAATGAAGTGGCATCTTTAAATCGTTTATCACTTTTCAGTTCATTCACAAATGCCACCTTCCTGTTATCGGACAATATCTTTACTACCACCTGTTGCAGCGCAGCCAGTTTAGCCGGAGGTATACCACCCCGTGTGCCTGCGGATGTACCGGAGCCTGTTGCAGGTCTTCGGCTGCCATTGCCCATAGCTATAAAGCCACGCACCAGTTCATCATTGCCGGGCTGCGTATTTCTTTGCGCATATTGTGCTGCCCGTTCAATATCTGCGGGCGCAATAACATTATCCAGTGAGGTATCGCCTGTACGCAGCCGTGCATCTATTATCTGCATGGCACGTGTTCTGTAGCGCGCATCAAAACGAACACGATCATTTACAATATTTTCAGGAGCCTGTTTTTTCAGTATGTCCAGCCTGGCCAGCCCATAACTGATGGCATCCACACACATCAGTTTCGCAGTACGTGCAGCTTCATTTTCACTATAAGGTTTACCAATGGTATACAAACCGCTGTTCACCTTTTCATTGCTGATCTCTTCTACCAGGTTTTGCAGGTGTTCAGCCTGTGCACTGGTGAGTTCTTTACTTTCATCGGCACCAAGATCTTTATACAGCTTCAGTTCTTTTGCTTTTGCACTGACTGATTTCAGGTATTCATTCTTAACAGCGCCTTCTTCAAACGCCGCCCATTTATGCAGCATCTCTTCCAGCGCAGCCAGTTCATTGTACACACCACCCTCCATAAAGGGTGGAGTAAGATGTGAAAGTATGGTAGCATATGTTCTGCGTTTGGCAATGATGGCTTCTCCTACGTTGCTGATGGTGTATACATAAAAATGCGGTGTATTACCGATCAGTGCATCGCTCCAGTCATCATTGTTCAATGCCACCTGTTTACCGGGCGTAAATTCCAGGCTGCCATGCGTACCAAAGTGCACAATAGCATCTGCATTGAAACTGTTGCGCACCCACAGGTAAGATGCTATATATGGATGTGTGGGCGCCACCTTTGCACCATGAATGATCTTGAACGTATTATCGCCAATAGCAGGTAATGGTTGTGGCAGCAATACAATATTGCCGAATTGTATACGCGCCACACCAAGATATGTTTTATTGTCACGGCTTATCGTCATATAATCGCCGGGTGCTTTGCCATATTTTTTTTCTACAGCACTGTAAGCATTGGCTGGCAGTGATTGCTTCACCCAGCTTTCATACGTACCGGTTTCCACCAGTGCAGGATTACCATTCTTAAAGAAACGATCAATAGTACCTTCCGCGTAGGGATTCAATACACTTCCACTCTGCATAATAAGCTGCTCCAGCGCTTTGGCATCTGCAGGCAGGTTATCTACTTTATACCCCTGCGATTGCAGGTGCAGCAATGTGTTGTACAGGCTGGACACCACTTCCATATTACTTGCCACAAGACTGGTAAGCCCCGGTCCTTTGAAATAATAGATAGCGATCTTCTTTTCACTATTGGGTTTCTTTTTCAGGGCAAGCCATTTTTCTACAAGTCCTGCAAATTTGTCCAGGCGGTCTGGTATTGCTTTAAAGATGTCGTAGCCATTCTCGTCTTTGTATTGTGCAGCAATGGCATAAGGAGCCACACCACCGTCCAGTTCCGGCGATACAATACTCATGGTTAACAATGCACCGCTCATACCCTGCGGATCATTTTTCCATTTATCATAAGCGGTAAATACACTTACCGGGCTCAGCATAGGGATGTTCTTTTCTTTCAGCCAGGCCACTACCCTGTCTGCATCGCCCAGTGATACACGGCCATGCGGCATTTCCACTACTATGTCTGGGTTGATCTGTTGTAAAAATGCCAGCCTTTTACTGGTACTTGCAACAGGATAAACATTCCAGCCTTTTAATTGAAACATACTGATTATGGCATCCAGGTGATCCCTGTTGGCATTGAACGGTCCGGGCACACTGGTCAGCAATGCTATTTTTGCACCACCGGGTGTATAGAAGTGCTGCGCTTTGATATAGCTTTCATACGCTTCTACTGAAGCAAAGGTTTTATCCTCGTCCAGGTGAAACAATACATCTGCAGATACGGCCACCGGTGCTGCGGCAGTATCTGCAAACCAGCTTTTTCCATTCAGCTTGCTACGTACATAATGCAGCAGGTTGCGGTAATTGATATTGCCTCCATTGCGCAGATAGTCTGCAATATGATCAAGCGCCTGTCCTTTTACACTGGTTACATCCATATTGGGATTGGTAGCAGCTTCCACATATACGGGCAGACCTGCATATCCTGCATTGCGCAGATTGGTGAGTGTTTCCGGCGACAGGTTTAAACCACGGCCAAAAAGAAATACTGCATCATACCCGCGGGCTTTATTGCCTATCTCTTCTGCAGTAACATTTTCAACCGTTACCCACCTCGTATCACCGGCTTTTTGTATTCGTGCCAGTACAAATGACGGATAGTTTACAAAAGCAATACGTGTACGGCTGATGTGTTTTTTATAAAACTGCCAGCCTGTAAAAACAAGCAGCAGTACAACAACCAGCAATACTATTTTACCAAACCGCCTGACAAACTTTTTCATGTAATCAGCTATTATCATTATTGTAAAATGAAAAAGATGAACGGGGGTGCCCGTTCATCTGTGTAATACTTTTACTGCAGCTCTTTGTACTCAAAAGCAGGATAGCCTACTGTACCGGTAGCTACGTTTTTAAAGGCAGTGAACTTCAGTTTGAAAACCCTGCCATCAGGATCCTGTACCAGGAAGGTTTTCCAATCGTACACTTTGTAATTACCTGAGCTATGTGGCTGCAATATCTGCCACCAGCTACGGCCAATGGCATCTGCGGAAGCAACAGGACCCAGTGTGGTATAATCAGCCTTTGTAATTGTTGCGTACCTGCTATTGCTGCTAGGGTATACATTGATAGCAGCCGCAGGATCATCGCTGGCAGTAAGACTGCTACCAGGGTTGTCTGTAGCTACTTTCACACCTGCCAGTCTGTTGTGCTGTACACCCATCGTTACTACATAAGATCCAGGAGGACCACCACCAGCCACCGTGATACCGGCACACATAAAATCCCATTTGCTTTTATCAGGTTCTACTGATGTTACATTGCCTGTTGTAAAACTGAAGTAAGTAAAATTTTTTGCAGCATCCAGTGTAATTGTTTTTACAGTATTACCACTGCCATCCAGGTTGGCATAACGGATGGTAATGGTACCGGCTGTTGCGCTTTCCACGCGCATCTTTTTATATCCACTGGCTACAGCACTGCTGGGTGGATTACGGCCCAGGTCTACAACATATACCAGTTGCAGGCTTGCACCGGTTGCACCAGCCCATGCGCCAAAACTGGTAGCCGTAGTATCCAGGGTGCCCGGTTCATAATTGATCTTCACGGTAGCAGGCACAGCCGTTACACTGTCAAAATTGGTACTGGCTATACGGTATACACCGCCTTTTCTTGCACCATTACTTATCAATGCTTTTCCACCCGTGCTCTGTATAGCAATGTCCCACGATACGGCACTTACTGCTGTAAGTGTACCTGTACTCAGGTCCACAAATACGGTACTGTCGTACGATGCTGCCATACCAGCTACTTTGGTTCCTTCTGCAAGTGCCGGAGGTGTGTATGGTGTATCATTTTTACTACACGACGCCCACACCATCAGGGTTAATGTCATGCTGATCACTGTTCTTGTTTTCATTGTTTTTTTATTGATAATTGAGAGTTGTATACGTTAAAAGGAATATGCGGCTTTGATAAAGGCAGTTCTTCCCCATGCTACGGGCAATGCAGGTTTAAATCCTGAACGCAGCATCAGGCCGTCTTTACCATTCCCGGTCTGTTCTACATCTGTTACGTTCAGCAGGTTTTTACCACCGATAGTAATCATGAGCCTGCGTGCAAAGAATTGTTTTCCGGCACTGAAGTCCAGTAAGCTGTAAGCGCCCAGTGTTCTGTCTGCCAGTTGTCCGTCCTGTATGCTGAACTGGGCCATGGGTCCGTTGTATTTGTAGAATGTGGTAAAGCGTATACCTGGTTGCCGCCATTGATACATAACATACAGACCAGCTTCAGCACTGTTGAATTTGCGGTGCATACTGTTACTGCCGCTGCGCCACAAAAGCCCGAAGGAAGGTTTGAGTTGCCATTTGTCCGTTTGGGTATACGACAGGTTCAGGTTGAAACCCATCGTTTCAAAATCGGGAATGTTGCTGTAAGTACGAGCTACATTGATGGTCTGGTATTGCACCGGTAATGTGCTGCGATCAGGTTCTACCAGTTCTATCTTATCGCTGATGCGGTTCAGGAAAGCGATCTGCTGTACCATCCAGGTACCATGCGCAGCCTGGTGCTGCCACTGTGCCTGTACAATGAAATTGTGCGCCAGTTCAGGTCGCAATGAAGGAT
This sequence comes from Chitinophagaceae bacterium PMP191F, assembly GCA_001302245.1. Lineage (GTDB taxonomy): Bacteria > Bacteroidota > Bacteroidia > Chitinophagales > Chitinophagaceae > PMP191F. The sequence continues at coordinate 525,593 of LGYU01000009.1, read as the reverse complement.
TACCGATAATGTAATGATTGGCATCCCTGAAATCCCAGAACAGTTCACGCTGAGAAGGCGCTCTGAAGCCCCGCGCATAACTTCCCCGGATACTCCACTCTGTATTCAGTTGCCAGCGCATGTTGACAGAGGAGATCAGCGGCAAACGGGTGCCCAGGAAATTGACCTCACGTGCATCGTACCGGTTGTTCCAGGCATAGCGAAGTCCACCTTGTAAATCCAACCGGTTAAACAGTTTCAAACCAAGTCTTGTAAACACGCCAATGTCATCAATACGCCCTGCATCTGCAGACACACGGTCGCCGGTTGAGTTGTTCAGGTTAATATCGTAACCAGCCTGGTAGTTGAACTGGTGTTTACCCATGTCTGCACGACTATAAGCGGCTCTGAACACCCAACTGCTAAAGGAAGTCATCGCTTCAGAGGTTTTCTTCTGAGAAGCATTTTGCAGGTTAACAATATATTGCTCACTGTTCCTGTCGTACCCGACATAACTGTTTACAATATCTATGTAGCCGTGATGAGGAAGTCGCCCGTTGGCAAATAGTGTTACATTGTTACGGGTGGTCAGGAAACGGTTATCACTTGCCGTAAGATAAGAAGTACCGGGGTCGGCATTGCCCGGTGCTTTGTTATCTTCATAAAACCGGCTGTAGGTAACACCTGTGTTAATATTACCAAAACGCCTGTATAATTTGACACTGCCTGTTAGCTGTTGTTTGGGACTCCAGTTCTTACCACGTACGTTTCCATCCGGTGTATTGACCGTGGTTTTATAAGCAGCAGAAGTATAACCATTGAACCAGGTATAACCACCGGAACCCATCAGGTTCCATCCTTTAATATTTTTACCCAGCCACACATCACCATTGTATTGTCCTACTGATTCAAAATACTGGTTGGTACCGCCCTGCAGCCTGGTGGCTTTATTCAGTTGCCTGGTGATCATATTGATGGTACCTGCCAGCGCATTGGTACCATACTGTACACTCAGCGGTCCTTCAATCACCTCCACTCTTTCCACCTGGTTCAGGTTCAGTTGTTGCAGATCAAATTCATTGGCTTCACCGCTTATCATCGGCACACCATCTACCAGTATTTTTACGTTCTGCCCTGTAATGCCCTGCATAATAATATTACTGCCCAGTATATTGTCACTGATCACACGGATATTCATTTCACTGGCAAGCAGGTCCATCATATTCACAGCGCCCCTGTCCTGTATACGCTGTGCACTCAGCACCTTTACATTGTAAAGACTTTGTGATACCGTAACCGGTTGATTCTGCCCCGTTACCACTACATCTTCCAGCCGTTTGTGCACAGGGTACAATAAGATATTTTTGACCTGCGGTCCTGTAATGGTATCAGTTACTTCCTGGTAACCTGCAGCCCTGATAATGACCACAGCAGGATAGAACGGAATGCTGAAAGTGCCATCAGCTTTTGATAATAAAACTACCGTTTGATGTTGGGCATTACCGGCGTGTATAGTAGCACCGGCAACAGGGCTTTGATTCTCTCCATCGCGTATACACAGTTGTGCATAGCATGGAAAGCATGCTGCTACCAGTAGCAGCATCACGAGATGCTTCATGTTGATTCTGAGAATTAAAAGTGAGCCATAACCTGCTGCCCCTGTACGAAGCAGCATATCTGTATTCCAGCAGGAATTTCCGGCAGAAACACCAGTGGCATTTCTGTTCATGAAAGACTATATAATAGCAGCAGCGGGCGGCCCTTTATTAGACGCTCCGGATACAATAGCAGTAATATTGCTATATGCCTGATGAGGATGTTTGATAGCAGGCATCAGTGGTACCTGCAGCGCAACTGTAATGTGATTATCAATAAAGAAAACGCAGTAATCATCGCACACACTACATTGTTTGGACACTGTAGCATCTGCAATAGCCTTTTCCTGTAATGAAGACGGAATTTTCTTGATCAATGCCATTGTACCGGTAGCAGATGTGGCGGTGATGGCAACAGTATCATGGCGGTGCAAAAACGGGATACCGATGCTATAATAGAAGTATAGCATCAACAGTAAAACACTGAAATATTTACCCGTTCTTTTTTGCATCAAGGGCCCAAAGATAACCGTTCACCCAATATAATGAAACAATGTTGCAAATTATTTTTTTACAGTAAATGCACATATTACTCGTTACCGGCAATAGTTCCCATAAATAAAGCAGCCGGTGAAACCACCGGCCAGCCTGCATTTCAAAAGAATATAAAAATAAAGTATCAGTAATGCTGTGAAAAAGATACAGCTATCAATGCCCCGCAATCACGCCTTCCAGCTCTTCCAGCGTTTTGCCTTTGGTTTCCCTGATCCTGAACCAAACAAAAAGAAATCCAACTACGCAGATAGCTGCATAGATATAAAATGTACCGTCCTTTAACCGGTTGAACAATACGGGGAAAGTGAACACCAATATAAAATAAGCCAGCCACAGGCTGATCACTGCTACAGAAGTGGCGGCGCCACGTACTTTGTTGGGAAAGATCTCAGCTATCAGCACCCAGGTAACCGGCGCCAGTGTCATGGCATAAGTACCAATAGCCATCAGCAGGAACCACGAAACATGTGCAGAACCACTGGCCAGTAAATTTACCACTACTGCATACAGGATGGCAAGTCCGCCCGCTCCTATCAGCATCAATGGTTTTCTTCCCAACCTGTCTACCAGCAACATGGCCAGTAATGTAAATACAAGATTAATAGCACCAATGAAAACAGTCTGCAACAACTGATCGTCCTGCGAAGCACCAATGCTTTCAAAGATGCGGGGTGCATAGTTAAACACCACGTTGATACCACACAACTGCTGAAACACTGCCAGTCCGATACCGATCAGTACAGCAGGCAGAATGGCCTTTTGCAATAAAGCGCCATAATTCAGTTTACTGTTCCCGGACATAGAGCGGCCAATAGTATCCAGCGAAGTAGCAGCAAACGCAGCCCCACCGATCTTCATCAGTACCGCTTCTGCTTTTTTTGTATGACCGGCACTGATCAGCCAACGCGGACTTTCCGGTAACCGCAATGCTCCCAGGAAAAACAATCCCGATGGTATAGCACCCAGACCGAACATCCATCGCCACGCATCTGCGCCATAATTGCGCAAACTGTAGTTTACCAGGTTGGTGATCAGGATACCAATTACAATGGTGAGCTGATTGATGGCTACCATACGGCCACGCAGATGTGCCGGTGATATTTCTGAAATATACATGGGCGATAACATGGAAGCCATGCCAACACCCACGCCCGCTGCACTGCGTGCTACAATGAAGAAGATCCTGTCGTAAGAAAACGCCATTGCAAGCGAAGAAAGCATGAATACAGCAGCAGCGATCATCAATCCCTTTTTACGGCCATGCCTGTCTGATACAGATGCGGCGATGATACATCCGGCAATGGCACCAATGGCCAGGCTACCGGTTGCAAATCCTTCCCAGTAAGCATCGAGGTTAAACTCACGTTGCAGAAAAGGCAATGCCCCTGATATTACCGCAAAGTCAAATCCAAAAAGATAACCGCCCAGGGCGGAGATAAAGGAAATTCCCAGTATATACTGCCTGTTAAACTGATATTGTTGCATGCATGTTCTTTTATAAAACGGCAACAGGTGTTAACCGTTGCTGATACCAAATTCAAAAATAGTTTCTGTCTGATACTTTTCGCCGGGATGTAATATAGTATCCGGGAAATGGGGATGGTGTACACTATCAGGATATGCCTGTGTTTCCAGAGCAATTCCTCCGTGTTGTACATACAGGTGTCCCTGTTTTCCGGTAATGGTACCGTCCCAGTAATTGCCGGTATATACCTGCATGGCAGGTCTGTCTGTATACACCGTTACTGTACGACCGGTGGTTTCCTCACTTAGTACGGCTGCTTTTGAAACAGCAATATCTTTTGTATGCCGCAGGATAAAATTATGATCATACCCCCTGTCTTCAGGAAAATTGCCGATCCCTTCTTTTATCTTCCGGGGTTGTCTGAAATCCAATGCTGTATTATCTACGGAGCCAATACCGCCGGATGAGGTATTGTTAGCATCTTTTTCAGTATAGGTATCCGCATATACTGTTAACCGGTGTGCTGTAACTACAGGCGTTTCAAAACCTGTTAAATTGAAATAGCTGTGATTGGTAAGGTTTACCGGCGTGCTTTGGGTGCATGTTGCCTGGTAACGTATGTGTAGTTTACCCGCATCATCCAGCATGTATTCAACAGTTACAGATAACGCACCAGGGTAACCTTCCTCTCCATCCGGACTGTGATAAGAAAATGCGACACTGCATTGCCGGTCGTTCTGCTTTACAGATGCCAGCTCCCATAATTTATGACTAAAACCGCTGACACCCCCATGCAAATGATTGTTGCCATCATTTACTGAAAGCTGGTATTGTTTTCCATCCAGGCAAAAACTTCCGCCGGCAATACGATTGGCATAGCGCCCTACTATTACGCCAAAATAATCTTTGTTGCCCTGGTACTGCAATACATCTTCATACCCTGCCACTACATTTTTCCGGTTCCCTTTTCTGTCAGGCATATAGATAGCTATAATGGCACAACCGATATTGGTCAACTCTACGGTGATGTTCCTGTTATGCAATGTTACATGCAGTATACGCTCATCACGGGGATGCGTTTTTATATTGATCAACGCAGTCTCTCCGGCCATCTGTTTTACGTTGGCTGTAGTCATGTTGCTCTTATATCATTACATCTGTCATAAAAAACGGCATCATTTTAATATGTACCATTGCTCCCTGGTGATTCACATCCATGGTCAGTACCTCTTTCAGCATTTTTGTAGCTTTCTCTTCATGGCCAAGTCCCAGGTGACCCAATGCTACCAGGTACAGGCAATGGATCCGGTTGCGACGGTTAAGATCAATATCAAACACCAGCATATCTGGCAGGGATACAGCAAAATAATCAATCCTTATCTCATCATCCAGGTGTGCTTCACCAAAAGCAATGAACCTGCGGAAGATAGCTTCTGCCTTTTCCCGAGCGCCCAGTTTTTTCCAGGCCAGCGCCTGGTATACAATCTTATCCGGTTGCGGATCGTTATAATAAATGGCCTGCACCGGCTCACTGATGCCAACTGTAGCCAGTTTAAAATATTCTGTAGCCTTTTCTTCCTGTTGCAGGCTTTCATAAGCACAGCCCAGCAGGTAATGAATATCATTTTCCTGTGTGCCATACAGTTTTCCTTCTCCCAGGTTATGCGGATATTGTTCCATCGCCTTCAACAGATCAATGGCTTTTTCAAATTCATTTTTCAGCAAGGCTTCTTTGGCTAGTTCAATATGGCATAGCAGGAACTGGCTTATCACTTTGCCTTCACCACCTTCCCAGGGATGAAAATGACGTGCTGCCAGCAGTTGCCTTGCTTTTTCAAAGGAACCACTGTTGTTGTATAAGGTGATCAGCTCCAGGTACAGGTCATCACGTTCTGTTACCAATGCTGCATACTGATCAAACAACTGAAGCCGTTCTGCAAAAGGTCGCCCCTGGATCTTATACAACTGATCCAGTTCCATAAATACCCGGGCATCGGTAGTATCTAACTGAAATGCTTTTTCCAGTAACTGCTGCGCCCTTACCGTATCCTTTAACTTATTATAACAGGCCAGCGACAGGTTGCGATGTACCGTAGGGAAAAGGGGATCGGCCTGCATGGATCGCTCCCAGCAACTGATCGCTTCCTCATACTGTCTTTTATCGTACCAGAAATTGCCTAATGCATAAGCAGCTACCGCATCCTGTTCGTTAAACTGTAACGCGGTTTGCAATATCAGTACTTCCTCCACTTTATTGGGAAAACATCCGTCTGCAGGTTGCTTACTCCCTTTTTCAAAAAAATCCCTCGCCTCTTCTATACGCCCTGCCTTGCCGGCATACCAGCCCAGGTAATACAATACCATCGGATCACCTGCTGTTGTATACACAGACAATACATCTATTGCTTCGGCATAACAGCCTGCATGTGCATATTCCAGTGAAAGCTCCAGGTAATTGTTCCGGTCGTTGCGCATCAGGGAACGGAACTTTGTTTCAGCCTGTGAAGCTTCCTGTACATTACCGTTTTTTGTATGTAACAGGTACAGTTCAAAATGACAACCTACATTGAACGGATCTATACTGTTTGATTCATTGGCAAAAGCAATTGCATCCTGTATTTTTCCTGCTTTACGCAACAGTATTGTTTTCAGGTGTCTTGCTGTTACGCTGTGGAAATTGCGGATAAGTGATTTATCAATATGCTGTAATGCCAGTGCCGTACGTTGTTGTTTTGCAGCAATACGCGCCAATGCCAGGAAACCGCTGTGCTGCCATGCGTCGTTCCAGGTGGCTTTATAAAATACTTCGTATGCCTCGGTTAGCTTATCCTGCAGCAGCAATGACCAGCCAAGATTGTAATAAGGTTCCCCATCGTATGGATTGGGATTACGGGTGGTCAATGTGTTAATGGCTTTGCACAGGTAAGGCTCCGCCTTTGCAAACTGTCCGCGACGCAACAGCAGTAACCCCATTGCATTGTTACACCGGACATCACCCGGACTGCGGCGGAGTGCCTCCTGGTAATAATCTACCGGGTTGAATGTAGCATGCCGGTATTGTTCCAGGTGAAGACCATTCAGGAATAACTCTTCCACCTGTTCTATCTCTGCAGGGAGTTTTGCTGCTGTGGCAGCAGCAGGTATTGGTTTTTCACCATACTGCTCAGGTTTCCAGTGTACCAGTTCGTTTCCTGCATTGTCAGTTACCACTATCTGTAAAGCGGTAAGCGTTGCAGGTAAAGTATCCTGGTATGATTCTATAAATACTTGCGCGGGTGACAGGTCTGCTACATATCGTTTTACTTCCTCCTGGTCCCTGTATAGTATAACATGCGCATTTTTATACACACCGGTAGCATATACTTTCAGATGTATAGTATTGTTTTCGGTTTCCATATTCACCATCGCCTCTTTTGTGGCATTCTTCACCGCACCGATCTGTGCATAGGGCATAAAGTATTGTTCAAAGCTCTTAACCTCGTTGGGCTGTATCCAACTGAAGTCGGGCTGGTTGTCTGTAAACACACCTGTCATCAGTTCTATATAGGGTCCATCTTCATCGGTAAGATTTCTATCCCAGGCATACCCGAAATCTCCATTACCCCAGGTCCACTGTTTTTTGCCTGGCGACAGGTGATGATCGGCCACATGCAACATTCCTGCCTGTGTATCGTGTTCATAACAACCCATAAAATCAAATCCTGATCTTATTGCCATATAGGAAGTAGGAACAGGAATGGTATCATAGCGTGAAATATCTGTTCCGGGTGCATAGTTTACTTTATAATAAGTACCTGTTGCCACCGGAAAATCAGACACATCACGTTTACCATGATCAAATACGGCATATACATCCGGTGGAAAAACAGACTGGTAATGTTCGTTTACCTTTACCGCAGGATTGGCCCACCATAAAAATGTTTGTGTAAATGCTGAGCGGTTAAACAAACGCCCCTTGATCTCCAGGTATGCCTTATCGGGATATAGGGTAAAACCAGCCATTCCTTTTGTACGGAACATCAGTTCTGTTTCATTTACCCAAACCGTTTTGCTGCCGTCACTATGTTCTTCAATGGTATGATCAACGGGACTGAATGTACCGGGCCGGTGATGCTGTGGCCAGTTAAATTCAATACCACCCGATATCCATGGCCCGGCAAGTCCTACCAATGCAGGTTTTATTACCTGGTTATAATATACAAAATCACGGTTGCGCACTTTATCATAAGCACGTTGTATACGACCACCCAGTTCCGGCAATACCATGATCAGCAGGTATTCATTTTCCAGGTATACGGCTGTATACGTTTTATCATGTTTTTCATCTGCAATCTTTTCTATTACCGGGTGCGGATATACAACACCACTGCTACCCTGGTAAACACGCTTTTCAAGGAACATCGGATTTTTTTCCGGACCACCTGTACCATATGTGGGTATGGTTACTTTTTCTACCCATGCTTTAACACTCATAACTTAATATATTTTATCTCAGTTTCATTGCTGTGTATATACTTACGCCGCCGCTTTAATATACAACATTATTCCAGCGGAACCATCCTTATCACTACGGCATCACCTGTTGCCACCGTTATAGCAAACTCATTTTGTCCTTTGCCTACACGGGCTATTTCTTTGCCTGACAATATATCTTCGAGCTTATACGCTTTATCCGGCCACACCAGCTCTGTCTTACTGAACTTCTCCGTAAACTGATTTTTCAGGTCAAAATTGAATGCAGCCACCATCAGCGTATCACCCGGAAGGTAATAGCTAAGTTGCTGATCCTGCCCATTCCCTACAGGAAAGCGTAACGGGGTAAACGCTTTCGGATGACTGAAAAATTCACAAACAGCTTTATTATCCAGGAACAGCCTGCCACGTTCTGCTGCCAGCTTATCTCTGAAATCAGAACCATCACCCAGTATACTGCCCATCACCATCATAGAGAGTATCCGAACTTTTACATCCTGTTCGCTCAGTTCTTTATTTTTCTGAAAACGTTTCATTACCGACACATCCATATTGGTGTAAGGCCACAGGTTACCCTGTGTCCACCAGAAGTTGGTAGCACTGATCATAGACGCACAGGTACTTCCATAATGCGGAAAGCCAGTTATATCATTCCGTAAGTGTGAGTATACATCTGTTGACAGGAATCTTGTATGTGCATACTGATTGGGAAACAATGGAGAGATAGCCTGTGTAATAAAAACATCCGGTCCCAGTATGGAATCTGTCAACTGCCGCAGCAGTTTCATGCCATAATTGTAAGCCTGTATACCCGTACGTATTTCAGGATTGAACCTGCGGGTAGACTCCAGCGCCCCAGCTGATAAAAAATCTATTTTAATAAACTCTGCATTGATCGCTTTAGCTTTTTTTAATTGCTCAATAATAAAATCCCTGGTATAAGGATGCGTAGGATCAATGGGGAAAGCCCCCCAGTCTCCGTCTTTATAAGGTACGTACTGATTTTTTTCATCCAGCAGTATCACATCGCGTAATGGATGATTTGTATTGGTAAGCCTTGCATCGTTAATACTGTTTTTCCATGTCCATAATGAAAAGGGGATAAAATAGAAACCTATTTTCTGGTTTTTCTTTTTACCATAACGACCAATGGATTTTAGAACATCTGTAGTGTAGATCCCCTGGTCGTAAGAATCAATACTCAGTACCGGTTGCGTGGTACGGTTGAAATTGGGTAGTGAACTGATGAAATCAGATATCTTAGCCACATCTCCCGGCATCATTACTTTTTCATACCCCAGTACGCCTTCTACACCAAAACTGTTCCAGTAAAAAGGTGCCGCATGCTTCCATGCAGATATACCATTTACTTTTTTTATAATACTGCCAAATGATAACAGGTCCTTTCGTACATCGGCAGATGCTGATAAATAGATCAATGGAGCATATACAGATGCGCCGGTCTGAGTACCATGCGGCACATAGTCGTGTGTACCATCTCTTCCTCCATACGAATCGGGCAATGAAGGATTGTCTTTGGTAGCCACACCGCCATACACTACCAGCGAATCAATGCTGCCGGCATGTGTACCGGTGCCATACAGTACACCGGTTTTCCAGAAATCATGTACCACACTGCCTGTTACAAAACCACTCTTTGTTTGTTCATTATAGGCAGATGCCAGCTCATAACTGATACCGCTGACAGACTTTCCGTTGTCGGGCCATCGTCTTGCAATTACATCCACCCAATTATCATTATCAAACGGATAATCTGTAAAAACAGCATCGGTGCCCGGCATTGTTACCCGGCCCTGGTATGCAGGTAAAATGGTCAATGGTGAAATATTTCTTGTTTCCATCACCATTGCCTGATCTGTAGCTGCACCCTCTGCACTGATCAGTACAAAAGGCGCTGATTCATATATCGTAATGTACTGGGTCAGCCTGGCAGTTTTGCCGGCCGACTCATGCAGTACATTTATGCAGATACCCTTCCCCAACGGATTTTTAATTGCATCTGTAGTAACGCTGTGCTTATCAAAACCGGCTGATACCAGTTGTCCGCGCTGAAGATCCTGTACAGAAGCCACCGTATTGATAAATGAAATACCGGCAGTGAATCTGTAACTGACATATCCTGTAGCCAACTGCACCACCACTTTTACATAGTTGTTGCTGACCACTACGCTATCGCTGGTTACCATTTTTTGTTGTGCCTGTATAGATAGCGGCGCTAATGCGATCAATATCCCTACAACAAAAGCCCATCTTTTTATCATTATGCCTGTATGTTTTATTATTACAGTTCCTGCTGACATGTCTGCTATTGCTGTTTAATCAGAAACCAGGATTCTGATCACCGGGTTTAAGTGCACGATTTAATTCAAACTCCCTGGATGATATCGGGAACAACAGGTTCTTTTGCGAAATATAAGGTGTAGCGTCCTTGTTATATGTTTTGGTTTGGTCCAGCAGTTTACCGGTCCTTTTCAAGTCGCACCAGCGCCATCCTTCAAAACCAAGTTCACGCATACGTTCTTTCAGCAGTTCATCACGCATTTCCTGCTGGCTGGGCTGATGACCCATTACGGTTTCCCAATTCAATAACTTTGCCCTATTGCGTATCTTATTCAGTAAGGGTAATGCATTGGAAGTTTCATTAAGTTCGTTCAGTGCTTCTGCATACATCAGTATCGCATCTGCATAACGCAGGTAATAAAGGTTGCGCGAAGAAAGTCCTCCATTCAGTGATTTTCCCTGTGTAATATCATATTTCTTTACATGTGGTTTTCCTACATCAGCCCACCATGAGTAATCTACCATATTGCCGTTTGCATCATAAAAAACATAGCGTATAGAAGCATCGCGCCTGGTATCACCACTTTCAAAACTATTGCTGTAATAATCAGTGGGGATCACCACATGTCCGCCGCCGCCACTGTAGGTATTCGGTATCTGCCATCCACCCAATGTATTTGCCTGTCCGTTGGTGTTGCCATTCTCGTTGGTGTATTGTATCTCAAACAATGACTCTATATTATTCTCATTCTCTTCTTTAAACAGGTCGGCATAATTGGCCATCAATGCCACATTCGATATTGTCATCAACGGCTGCAGGGTCAGTTTTGCATTATTATAGTCTTTCCGCGTCAGGTATACCTTACCCAGCAGCGTTTGTGCAGCTTCTTTACTGGCATGACCTGTTTCTGCATTTCCTTTGCTCAGTAAATGATCAGCAGCGAATTTCAGATCAGCAATAATGAGTGCATACACATCCTCTTCCTTGCTTCTGGGTTTACCACCATTGGCATCAGCCACAGGATCTTCCTGTTCTGTAGGCATGGGCACCCCGCCAAAAAACTGCACCAGTTTAAAGTAATATACTGCCCGTAGAAACTTTGCCTCTCCCATCAAACGGTCTTTAACCTGTTGCGAAGCTGATGCTGATGGAATATACCTGATTGCGTCATTGGCATTTACAATTCCTTTATACAAAGCATTCCAGGTTCCCTGTACCAACTGGTTCTGGGCAGTCAGCAAACTATTGTAACTATTAATGCCATCATAGTGCTGCCAATAACCACCCCAGGTAGGTACAAAAGATGTTGTTTTTCCTTCATCGGTACCAACGATCCCTACAAAATAATAGTCTCCGTTATTCAGTTCCATCATTTTTCGGTAAATACCAGTAACACCTGCCACAGCGCCCTGCTCTGTTTTATACAGTTCCTCAGGAGATACAAATGTTTCGGGTGTGATGTCTAATTTTTTGCTGCAGGCCGATGCTGTCAGCAGTATAAATACTGTTATAAATATGTATGGCCGGTAAATGTTGTTTTTTATTATACACATGGCAAGACAATTTTGAAAGATTAAAAACTGAGTTGTGCGCCGAACAGGAAAGTACGGTAACGGGGATATGTATCATACTGCCCCACGCTGATCTCCGGATCAATACCTTTATATTTTGTGAACAGGAATGGTTCTACAGCCTGTACATATACACGCAGTGAATTGATATGCGCTTTGCTTAACAAAGCAGATGGCACATCATAAGCAAGCGTAATATTCCTGATACGGATAAAATCGCCTTTCTGTACTATAAAGCTGGAAGTACCTGCCGGCAATGCACGCAATGATCTGCCAAACTGGTTGGGACGTGGTACATCTGTTTGCGTATTATCAGGACGCCAGTAGTTCAAACCTGCTTTGATGGTTCTTGTAGCTGTTTTGCTGGAATAATACAGATAGTCCTGGTATGCTTTATTACTGATATCATGCCCGTAGGTATAGTTGGCAAATACAGTCATAGAGAATTGTTTGTACCGCCAGTAGCTCCAGATACCGCCCCAGCCTTTGGGTATGGTTCTACCCACAATAGTACGGTCGTACTGATTGATAGTGCCATTGTGATCAAGATCTTTTACACGTATATCACCGGGACGTGCACCGGGGTTGAGTGAAAAATTATCACCTTTCTGATAAAGGCCATCGTATATATAATCAACAATCAGGCTGTTGGGCGCCTCTCCTACTTTCAGGTAGGGGCTGAGAGAATCCACACCCGGCAATAGTTTGGTGATCTTTGTAGTAAACTTTGACCAGTTGATATCCATCTGCCAGTCAAAGTTTCTTTTCCTGATAAGACTCAGTTTTACACCCAGGTCTATACCACGGGTATTCATCTGCGATACATTGATCCATTTGCTGTCAAATCCCTGTGAAGGTGCCAGTGGGTTATTCAGCAACAGGTCATGAATATTTTTATTGTAATAATCGAATGTTACACGTACCAGATTGTTGAATACGGCCAGGTCAAGACCGGCATTGAACTGGCGCTGACTTTCCCATTTCAGCGCAGGGTTACCTTGTGTGCTGGTGCCCAGTTGAAAACCAGAGGTCTGTGATGAACCATTGTACGGGTAAGCACCGGGATTCATCTGCGTGAAGATCGCCGCTATCGGTATTTCCTGGTTACCCACCACACCATACCCTACACGGATCTTGGCATCATTGATAATAGCCTTTGTTTTAAGACCAATAAATGGTTCATCAATCACACGCCATGCGCCACTTACAGAGGGGAAATAACCGTATTTATTTTCTGCACCAAAACGGGAAGAACCGTCCCTGCGTATGGTACCATTGATAATGTAGCGGCCTTTGAACTTATAAATAACACGTCCCAGCAGCGAGGAAACAGACCAGTTAAAATAATCACTGGCAATTACATCACGATTGCTGGCCAGTCCCATATTTTTATAAGTCAGATCATCGGTAGGGAAACCGGAAGCCTCTTCGTAATTCCATTCCTGTCTCCGCTGCTGGTACGTGGCGCCTGCAAGAAAATCAAATGCATGATCTGATGAAGGAGAATAACTATAGGCCAGGGTATTTTCCCATAGAAAATCGCGCCAGCCGAAGTTCTGCACCTTCGCAATGCCTTTTTTGGCAAACCCTGTACTGGTGGTACGCGGGTAATATTCAAAACGCTGGTTTTTGTATACGTCCACACCAAAACTGCTTCTGAATACCAGGTTCGGAATGATCTTATATTCGCCGAACAGGTTACCCAAAAAACGGTCATCAATATTGTGCACCGGCGACCTTGTAAGTGTAACCGGGTTATTGAACAAAAGGTTGCCGCTGGAAGGGTCTATATTGGCAGAAGGTTTACCTGTTGAATCGTATATAGACATCAACGGACTTATGGTTACGGCATTGTAAAACACCTCATTACTCACTACATCATTTTTGATGTGTGAAAAATTGGTATTGATACCCACCTTCAGTTTTGTACTAACCTCCGATTCCATGTTAGCCTTCACAGAATAGCGTACAAAGTTTGAACCTTTGATGATACCATCCTGGTTCAGGTAGTTACCACTCAGGTAAAACTTATTCTTACCAAAGCCATTTGATACACTAAGGGTATGACTCATCTGCGGCGCCACTTGTGTTACTGCACCTACCCAGTCTGTCCATCTGCCGGCAGCTATATTGCGTCTTTCTTCTCCATTGAACAACAGGCTGTCAATGCCAGGCCCATTGGGCCATGCCACCGGGTCTTCATCGCTCAGACCGGCACGACGCAGGTTTACGTAGTCATTGATATTATCAACAAAATCGTAGGTTTTGATCATCTTCTGCACGCCGTAATAAGCATCATAGTTTACCGTAGTTCTGCCGCTGTTGGCTTTTTTGGTAGTAATGATCACAACCCCTTCTGAAGCACGGGAACCATAAATGGCGGCAGCAGATGCATCCTTCAATACATCTATTGATTCTACATCATTGGGATTGATCTCGCGCAAATCATAAGTTACTACTACTCCATCCACTACATAAATGGGGCCTGTTCCCTGTGTAATGGTATTGATACCACGGATGCGCACATTGGTACCAGCACCGGGTTGATAACCGGAGTTCACTACCTGCATACCCGGTATACGCGATTGCAGCGCTGCATTGATATTGGTAACAGGCAGCTCCCGCAGCTCTTTTCCGGAAATACTGGAAATAGCACTGGTTACATCTTTTTTCTGCTGTTTACCATAACCTATCACTACCACATCACTCAGAGCATCTGCATCTTTTTGCAATGCAACCTGTATAGCAGTATCTGTTTCGGCAATATTGACACTTTGAGTTTTGTATCCGATATGACTGATCACCAGGATCGCTTTGCCTTTTACGCTTATAGAAAAAGTACCATTGACGGTAGTGATACCCAGTGCATTTTCACCGGTAGCACTTACAGAAGCCTCTGCAACAGGCAACCTGGTTTCTGCATCCGTTACCCTTCCTTTTAAGATGCGGGATGGTACCTGGGCCTGTAGGCTACACAGTGCTATAGTGGTGAAAAAAAGAAAGAAGGACAATTTTTTCATTGCAATCGTTTTTGGTCTAAATAAATTGTATCCAATGAGAAAGATGGATATTTTGGCTGCACTGTCAAAATTCGTATTCCTTTTTTAGCCGGAGAATAGGATTTTTTATGAAAAAGATGGACTTTTATACGGTCATGTCAAATACAACCACCAGTCTATGGCAGTAAAGAAATTACGTAAAAGACAAGGTTTTGAAGGACAGAAACTTATTGTATTGCCACAGAAGATCGATACTGAATTTTTAAAGAAAGATCCTGTTACCAGGCAGATCTATATTACAGACATTGGCTATTATCCCAAAGCACATCAGCACTACATTGATCGTCCGCATGGTATTAGCCAGCACATTATCATCTATTGTGTGGAAGGACATGGCTGGGTGACCATCAATAAGAAAAAGATGGATATTTCTCCTTCCAACTTCATTGTAATACCTGCACGTACACCACACAAATACGGTGTGGATGATACCGATCCATGGACTATTTACTGGGTACATTTTAAAGGCGACATTGCAACCTTTGTGGTAGATCTGATCACCAATAATTCACAAAACTACCTGCCCTATCTGTCTTACAATGAAAACCGCATCCGGTTGTTTGAAGAGATTTGCTTTAACCTGGAGAATGGTTACAGTATAGACAATCTGCGTTATGCCAATATGATCTTTTATCATTTCTTATCTTCATTGCTGTATGAGGAAAAATACAATCGCGTAGCCACCACGCAACCCGCCGATCCTATTGCTGCCACCATTGAACTGATGAAGAACAAGCTGCACAGTACCCTCACCTTAAACGACCTTGCAGGTTATTGCCATTTGTCTGTTTCTCATTTTTCTACATTGTTCAGACAACAGACCGGCTTTTCACCGGTTGAATATTTTAATCAATTGAAGATCCAGGATGCCTGCCAGTCGCTGGCTTTTACCCGAAAACCGGTAAAACAGATTGCCGGTGAACTGGCATTTTATGACCAGTATTATTTTTCCCGCATTTTTTCAAGGTTCATGGGTATATCGCCGGTCAAGTACCGGAAAAAGGTTTCACAAAAATAACAGGCAATGCATAACCTGTTTTACAGATCATCGTTATATTACACCACGCATTAGCAAAAACCATAATAACAATATTATATCGCTAACAGCAAGCTAAAACATGAACCGAGCCGCATTTTTTTGATTTAGAACAAATATGACTGCATAATTTATACACATTGTATTACCAGCAGCCTGAAGAGAGAATGTATTTCCCGGAAAAGCAGCAATTTTACAGGCACAAGGCTCAACCTATAATAAAAAACCAATTTACCTAAACTAATTCCTGGGAATGTATCCAACACGCCCGTTACACATCACCTGTTGCCGGTTTATCTTGCTATTATCATTTATATGTACTTTTTTCTCCTGTCGTTTAACACCTGCTTATCCAGACCATCCTTCCTGGACAGATAGTATAGCCGATAAAGTAAGCCAGCTACAGGATCAGGTGCCGGAACGTGCTATGCCCTATCTTGATTCCGTGTATAATGTTACCCCCCGCCGTGGCACCGGTGATCTCTGGAGAAAGTACAGGTTAAAGATCGGCTTTTATAGTAACGTAAAACCTGATGGCATCCTCCGCTGGCAATACATAGACAGCATGTTCAGGTTACTGGAAGGCCGTGAATCTAAATACAAATTTGAATATGCGCATTCTCTCTACGAAAAAGCCAGTGCATTCCAGGCTGAAAAGAAATTTACACAGGCATTTGACAGTTATTTCGACGGCAGAAATTTTGCACAACAGAACCTGGATACCTGTAGTCTTACGGACTTCAGTAATTCGCTGGGACTCATCTGTTATGCCAAAGAAGAATTTCTGAAAGCAGTTCCCTACCTGCTGGATGCTTACCAACAGGCTATAAGCTGTAAACCTGCCACCAATGCATTTTATTATCAATTCATTTTACCGCAAGGTGTGCTCAACACCATTGCCCTCTGTTATGAAAGAGCCCGCAAACCAGACAGTGCTGTTCATTACTATCAGCAAGCACTTCAGTTTGTAAAAACAAACAAAACATACTGGCCTGAAAAAAATGATTTTATAGATCTTGCCACAGGTGTAATAGAAGGCAACCTGGGCGGTGCTTTTGCAAGGTTACGCAACTTCAATGAAGCAGAAAAACATTTAAGAGAAAGCATCCGCATCAACGATAAAGAAGGTTTTGCTATAGAAGATGCACAAACAGCCAAAACCAAACTGGCTGACCTGTATCTGAAATTTGATCATTACAAACAAACAGACTCCCTGCTCAACGAGCTGGAAAAAGATATCCTTTCCGGAAGAGGTAAAAGCCTCGAAAATGATCAGGTGGTAGGCAAATGGATCAACCTGAAATGGAAATACGCTGAAAAAACAAATAATATACCGGTGGCCTATTACTACATGAAACGCTACTACGCGTTTGATGACTCCATGCGCAAAGTAAAAAGCGCATTGAACCAGTCTGATATGGACCAGGCATTTGAAGAACATCAGCATCGTTTTGAAGTAGAAATGCTGCAGAAAAACAACCAGATCAAAACAGCTTATCTTTTTGGTACTGCCGCTATATTGCTAATGGCCATTATCATTGCACTGATCACCTGGTTCCACCTGAAACGTTCGCGCAAACACATTGCCACTTTAAGAGATACCAATGCCCAGAAAAAAACCATGGTAGCAGCCTTGCTGCAAAGTGAAAAAGACAATTCAAAGATCATGAAAATAGTGGCACATGATCTGCGTAACCCGATTGGTGCAATTGTATCTGCCGCTACCATGATGATAGATGACAATACTGCTATTGCCGATAATAAGACCATGTGGAAACTGGTAAAAACAGCAGGTGACAATTCTTTAAAGCTTGTAAACGATCTGCTTCGGGTAAAGGTGCAGGAGCTACCTAAAGAACCTGTTGACCTGGAAGCACTGATTCATTACTGTGTGGAATTGCTGCAACATAAGATACAGGCCAAAAAGCAATTCCTGGAGGTAAGCACTGTACCGGTTACACTGGCACTTCACCAGGATTCGCTATGGCGTGTTATTGCAAACCTTATCGGCAACGCATCCAAATTCAGTCCTGCCGGCAGCACGATCCTGGTTACACTTAATAAAACAGACGACGGCATCCTGGTCATGGTAAAAGATCATGGCATTGGCATTCCGGACAATTTAAAATCCAAAGTGTTTGACGTGGTGGCAGAAGCACAACGCGCAGGCACGGAAGGAGAAGAATCTTTTGGTATCGGTTTATCTGTCAGCCGGCAGATTGTAGAACAGCAAGGCGGCAAAATATGGTTCGACAGCAGGGAAAATGCAGGCACCACCTTCTATATTCTTTTCCCTGGTACCACGGTATAGTATCAGGTTCATCAATAACGTATCCGGGTTCAATAAATAAAAAAGGATATTACTCCGGTACGGAATAATATCCTTTTCTTTTGTATAGCAGTATTAGGGCAGTAACTCTGCCAGTTTTTTCTCCAGTGCTTCGCCACGCAGGTTTCTTGCAATAATCTTCCCGGAAGGATCAAGCAATACATTACCAGGTATGCCCCTGATACCATACAGTTTTGCAGGACCGCTATCCCAGAACAACAGATCAGAAACATGTGTCCATTCCAGGCCATCTTTTTTAATTGCTTCAATCCAGGCATCTTTCTTACTATCCAGTGAAACACCATACACAGAAAAACCTTTGTCTTTGTACTGGTGATACAACCGCACTACATTAGGATTCTCCTTTCTGCAGGGACCGCACCAGGAAGCCCAGAAATCCACCAACAGGTATTTTCCAAAATGATCAGATAATTTCACGGGGTTACCGTTGGGATCGGATAATGTAAAATCAGGCGCTTTTATACCAATGGCCGTGTTGCGCAAAGCTGTTGGCAACGCTTTCAGCAATTTTACATATTGTGTTCCTGCAAGTGACTTATCCAGCAGGTTGGTGTATTTCACGACGTCATCGGCAGATAGCTCAGGTGAAAAATACCTGTACAATACAAACGCTGATACAATAGAAGCCGGTTGTTGTTTTATGAACTCTTCAATATTTACATTGCGGGCATTCTGCTGGTACTTTTTGTAAAGATCATTGGCTTCAGATCCTTTTATTCTTGAGTTTCTGCCGCCCCTGGCAGTATCAAGATAAACAGATAGCTCATTTTTGCTGTCAATAAACACAAACAAAGTAGACAACGAAGTTGTATCGGCAGAGATACCGTACAATTCCGGCACCTCTATTTTGGAAGAAAAAGAAAACTTACCGCCCGATACTACCGCAGAATCTATTACAAAGAACATCTTATTGTAATAGCGTTGCAGGTATATCTTCCTGGAGTCACCGATACCAACAGCTTCCCCTTTTATTTTTACCGTTTCCTTATTGGCCAAAGCCGTATGCGTGGTCAGCATGAGAAACAACAATCCCGTGGCAGATACAGCACGGGCTGTTATGGATGTTATATTCCTGGCAGACATATATTGATGGTTTTAATGTTGAATTATTTTTATTCTGATGCTTTCCAGCCTTCATTTGGTGCAGTGGCTACTTCTCCGTTACTTCCTTTTTCACCAAAGAAAGCCTTGCCGCCAAAAGTGTATACAACGTTCTTCGTCAGTTCCAACTGCAACTGCGGTAGCGGATACTCAGTGGGTGTACCACCTATCAGCAGGTTATTCCTGCGCATAAATGTGAAAGGAACAAAGGCGCCACCCGCACCATCGATCTCTATCGAATATTCATAGTGTAATACGTTTCTGATAGCACTTTCTGTTGCAGCTACTGCCGGCAATTTGCCTTTGGCTATCCGCGCAGCAGTGCTGTTGTTCAGTTCATCAGCAGCACCGGCATAATCCTTCAGCCAGAATTTTGATTCTGCTTTCAGCAGCCTGATCTCTTCATACAGGAAATAAGGATTGATAGCTCCCGGGGTATTGAGTGTATTGCGTGTATTGAACCACCTGATACGGTAATAATTCGTGAACAAACCTCTTCCACGTGATTCCAGCATGATACCAAAACTGGGCGTATAGCCAAAGTAGTCATAAAAACGCGCATCATCAGATGTGATGGCAGGCAGTATTCCCGTAGCAGGATAAAACGTGGGCGTATTACCTGTTTTATCTGCCAGCCACGCAATCTTAATATCAGGAGCCAGCCAGCCCGAACCATCGGTATTACGTTGTACCAGGCCAGACAACAACTGGTTGTAATAACCACCTGTTACTGTAGTAATGGTATAATCGGCAGTAATACCTTTTGAAGCATAGGCCAGCACTTTGTTCCAGTGATCATTTCCCAATGCTGCAGCTTCATTTTTATCACGTGGTTGTGATGAAAGTATCCTTGCAGCCAGTGAATTGGCCAGTTGTATAAATGTGGTTCTGTCGATAGTAATACCCGTTAAAAAATCAAACTTCAGTCCGGGATATGCTTCTGCAAGCTGAATAGATTTATCGATCAGCTTCAGACCGTTTGCGATAAGGTCCTTGTATGAATTAGGAAAATCTCGGGCAGACGAATTGGCCACATCTACAATGATTCCTTTGTCAAAGATCACACCCAGGTATCCCTGAGCCACACCTTTTGAAAAATAGGCGGCCACCTGGCAATCTTTGGTACGATCATTTCCCAGGTTATCGAGAATGTTTTTTTTCTGGTTCTCGATTATGTCCAGTGCAATAGTGGCATCCAGGTTGGCCTGGTAAAAATTGTTATAGAATGTATTCCAGGTAACAGCACCTCTGTAGGAAGCATTGTTATTGAGCCGTAACCGGGGTTCGTTGGCAAAATCCCACCAGGAAGAATTGCCATTGGTATTGGTGGTTTGATCGGCCAGCAAACTGAAGTGTGTACCGGCTGAACTGGTAGTGGTATTAAAAGTATTCTGTATACTGCTGGTCACCAATCTGTATCCCAGGTCCCTGATCTGGGCATTGGCTTCATCATTGGTAAAAGAGGAAGGATCATCAAACCCTATCTTTTTGCAGGCGCTGAACAGGTAAAGCGCAAGGAATATATAAATGAGTTTTTTCATGTTCTTCTGTTTAAAAGTTAAGCATAAGACGGCTACTGAATGTGCGGAAGGTGGGATAGTTGTAAAAATCCGATTCCCATCCTTCAGGAGTAACACCGGTAAACCTGGTCCATGTATACAGGTTGCGGGCAATCAATGATAACCTGGCGCCCTTGATCACACTTGACACTTTCAGTTTCTGTACCGGCAACTGGTATCCCAGCGACACTTCGCGCAGCGATAAATAACCGCTGTTCTCCATCCAGTAATCTGTTGTTTGCTGTGCATTGAATACACCCGTTACAAACGGCAGTGGTAATCCTGCTGCAACAGCTCTGTCTGTAAAGGTTGAGCGGTATTGATACGTGAGATAGTTAACAGTTTCATTGTACTTCTGCCCTCCCTGTTTCCAATCCAGTACAACATACAACGATAAAGGACCCCAGCTAAATGAGTTGGAAAAACCAACCAGGAAATCTGGCTGTGCGTTGCCGATCACTTTATTATTACCCGTAGCTGCATTCTGGTAAAACACCGGTACTTCTGCAGCTGTACCGATCTGGCTTTTCAATACTACAAAACCCAGACTGTTCGTAGTAAAATCTTCAGGTTTCAATGTACCACCTGCTGCATTCTTTACAAATCCTTTTTCATCCAGTTCCAGTTGCGAAAGACTGGTAAGAATACTATAACCATAATAAGAGTAAGGACTGATACCGGCAGCTTTCCGGAAACCACCGGAAGTAAACTCGGGTACATTACCCAGCGAAGTAATGGTACTTCTTACACGACTGAACGTAACACCGGCATTCCATTTCAGTTTTACCTGCTGCAAAATATTTCCATTGATCTCCACCTCGTATGAACTGGAACGTACTTCACCCAGGTTATCCCAGATGCCGGCAGTACCAGTTGTAGGTGGAAATGGTGGCACCAGTATAAAATCATTTTTGCTGACCGCACGTGCATAGTTTGCCTGTATGTTGATGCGATTAAACAATACCGCATCAAAACCTACTTCCAGCTCAGATGTTACCGCACGCGTAAGATTGGTATTGTCCCTGCGCGTATAGCTGACACCTCCGGTGCTGGAAAGTGACACCCTGCTTTCTTTGGCGCCGAATGCCGGTAAACTACCCGCCTGTCCGTAAGCACCACGTAGTTTAAGATCAGTTACCGGTCCCAGATTCACATCTTCTGTAACTCGGTATGCCACTGAA
Source organism: Chitinophagaceae bacterium PMP191F (assembly GCA_001302245.1). Classification (GTDB taxonomy): domain Bacteria; phylum Bacteroidota; class Bacteroidia; order Chitinophagales; family Chitinophagaceae; genus PMP191F. Next base: position 503,367 of record LGYU01000009.1, on the reverse strand, counting down.
GCTCTTGGGAAAAATGCAGTTGCTACGTTGGAACCAAAACGGGAGCTCTGGTCCAGGCGTCCCAGCAGGTCAACAAATATTTTGTTTTTCCACGCCGATTTTACGTTGACAAAATAACCATAGTTCACCAGCTGGCTCCAGGAAGAAGAAGTAGAGCGACTGGCCGCTTCTACCACGTTCAGACTTTTTACAGGCGCACTCAGGTTATAGCCAGAAGCACTCAGACCAGTAACGCGGTTTTCTTCATACACTGATTTCAGGCTTACACCAAAATCAAGATTGCCAAATCTGTCGTTATAGTTCAGTTGTACCTGTCCGTTTTTAGCAGCAACCTTTTCTGTAGATAGTCCATAATATCCGTTGTTGCGGTTCACTTCCGGCGTAAGTGTCTGGTAACCTATAGGGTAATAATCTTCTGTTTCAGTGTATTGATTCTGAAATGCACCGCTTACTTCGGCGGAGATCTTTTTAGAGAATTTATACCGCAGCTTACCGCCGATCATATAGTTATTACTATTGTTATTGTACTCGCGGTAATTAAGCTGGTAAAAAGGATTACCTACATTGAATTTCTGGATATCAAATCCATAAGGCTTAAAAGCATACTTGCCATCAGCCTGTTTTTCTGTAAGATCAACAAAAGGTTCATACAAAAGCGCTGAATACAATACCGATCCTGCTCCGCTGGATGAAAGCGATGAAGAAGGCGTATTGCGGTTAAAATATTGTACGGTTACTTCGGCCTCAATATTTTTATTGGGCTTATACCCTACGTTCAGCAAAGCCGTTCTGCGGGTATCCGGTGAAATGGGTCCGGCAATACCACCTTTGGATTGATTCTGAAAAGAAGCGTATAGGTTGTACTTGTCACCGGCTGTTGATATAGAAATAAAATTGGTGTAATACGGGTTATTGCTCAGCATATTGTTCACGTTATCGTGATACGTGGTGTATGGATGCTGGTTCAATGAAAAACCATTGTCTTTATAATCCAGTGTCCTGTTATTGCCGGAGCTTAATACAAAAGAACCGTCTGCGTTTACTTTATAAAAATGATATTTTGAAGTGGGCGGTGTCCGCTGTACATTGCTGATGCCGTATTCGTTGTCTACAGTAATACTGATCTTGTTCTGTCCTTTTCCTTTTTTGGTGATCACCTGTATTACCCCACCTTCTCCACGGGTACCATACAAGGCCGAGGCCGCAGCACCTTTTACCACTTCAATACTTTCTATATCCTGTGGGTTCAGGTCTGAAAGCCCCAGTGCTGTTACAAATCCATCCACCACCAACAACGGTGCAATATTTCCATTAATGGATTTGGCTCCACGCAGGTAAACAGTAGCACCCTGGTTGCCGGAAGACTGGTCTATCTGCAACCCGGCTACTTTACCTCTCAGCGACTGAGAGGCATCTGTAGCAGGTACAGTATTCAGTTGTTCTGTATTAACCTTGGTAAGTGCAAAAGATAATTTCTTGCGGCTGGTGCCTTCCGCAACACCCGTTACTACTACATCTTCCAGCTGAGTTGGCAGTTCCTCCAGCGTTATCTCAATATCTTCTGTAGTAACTGTTATTGTCTGCGGCTTGTATCCTATATAACTTACTGTAATAACATACGGTAAACTCTGTCCTGTACGGAACACAAATTTGCCATCCTTATCTGTCACCACGCTATGCGTGGTATTAACAATACTAATAGAAGCACCTTCAAGCGGCGTTCCTTTTTTAAGATCTGTAACCCTGCCATGTAAAATAGAATTAATGGTAGAGCTTTGGCGCTGGGCTATACTGAAAAGTGGTAGCAATAAAAGAGCCATTAACCACATCGGTAGATGTTGCTTCATCCGTAAACATTAAATGATTAAGAGAATAGTATAGAGGCTGATACACGAAAACGCTACAGTAATTGTTGCTACAAAACAATTTTACTGCATACGGTTATCCGCATACACAGAATGGCAAGAAAGTTCGCTAGAAAAAGATTGATAATTAACAGCGATAAACAGTGCAGTACTGGTAGGCGCCGGTACTGCAATTAAACAGGTAGTTGATTTTCAGGGAATGCATAATAATGGTTTGTTGTAATAATATATTAGTCTACTAATTTGGTAGACAAATATACGCCGTTAATCGGATTCCAGACATTTTTTTGACAAAAAGCTATTCATGCATGTAAAAAAATCGCTGTAACAGCGTATAAACAGCCATTACAGCGATCCATGAAAAATTTATTATTACAGGATTTTATCAGTAAAACATACTGGGAACTATTCAATAAAGATGTTATAATCACAATGATGCGATATTGCCCGGTATTTTTTTGTTTTAAGCATACCGGGTATTATCGTTCACATCCAGCCGGATGATATGCAGCCTTTTTGTTACAGCAATAAAATGCGCTTCACCATCCTTATCTGTAATCGGCAACTTTTCCTAGTTGCAACGCCAACAATAGCAGCATTACCATATTGCGAAAAACCATTTATACAAATGAAAATAGCTTTGCCATTACACTGTCAACCGACATGTAAAATGCCTGGAAGGATATAATATTAACTGTATTGGATATTATCAGGCTCTGCGGTCAGCAAGCTGGCGACGAAGTGCTTTCAGTGCATTATTTCTTTGATTCTTTACAGTATTATAAGACAGACCGAGTGATTTTGCAATATCAGCACAGCTCATGTTCTGAAAATACAACATATCAATCACCTGCTGACTTCTGCGTGAAACATCTTTCATAGCATGACGTACTTTTTCAAAGTCGTATGCATGATCACCCTGGCCACAGTATACATGCCATTCAAATTTATCTGCATAGTGATACAACTCTTTTTGTTTATTTCGTAAACGATCGGCAGCCTGCAACATGTTCAATGCTGCGTTGCGCGTGGAGATGTAAAGAAATGCTTTTACCTGGTTCTCATGTTCAAACTGGTTATTCCTGTTCCAGTATTTAACAAAAATATCTGCAACAACATCTTCGGCCAGGTATTCATCATTTAAAAGTTTTTCTGCAAACCTGCAAAGTGGTTTCCAGTATGTACTGTAAAGTGTAGTAAGAGGAATGACCTGTTTTGTTTGGATCGGCGCAGTTTCTGTATACATAGAATCGGTTTTATCCGATCCCGGTTACAGAGAAACATTGATAACAGTGGAGTGATCCAAAAATATAATTTAAAATGAAACTTTAAAAATTTTCACCAATGTTGCAAAAATGCCCCTACACCCCTTATATGCAAAATGATCAACAAATACCCGAAAAAGTCATTATAATAATTACCATCAGTGTTGTATCATTGCATACGATTCCATACTACATAAACCTTATCTATTCTGTTAACCTGTTCATTAATAATATCTTGAGAAATCAGCCTTTCATACCCTTCAGATAATATCCATATCGGCCGGAAAATCATTTTGCCATAAACTAGGATAAAAAAACTAAACACTTAACCTTAACGTAGTTTCAATGAATTCACCTATTGAATTCCGGGAAACACTGTTGTGTAGCCATTTTGCTACGAAACAATCCCAGCATCTATTTACTATTTCACAGGTGCAACCAGATTTTTGGTTTACCAGAATTGTTGATCCATCCCAAAAATTTAGTTAGCCCTATGGATGCAAATGAGATTATAGAACAGCTTCGGGCCGAAGACACCGAAGCCTTCAATAAGATCTACCTCCTGTATCGCAACAAACTTCTGCTGATGGCAGGCAATATGGTTGGAGAAAAAGCTCATGATATTGTAGCCGAAGCCTTCATCAAATTCTATCACAACCGCGCACATATAAAAGCCGTTGACCTGAAAGGCGTTCAATGGTACCTGTGGAACACCACACAAAACCTTTGTTTCAGAATGCTGGAGAACGAAAAAAAAGAACAGCAGAAAGCCAGGGACTATGTATATATCAGCACTGAAACCACTTATGAACCCGTTACTATACCGGGCCTGAATGCAGAACGGCTCAATGCTATTATGGAAGCATTACACCAACTGCAACCCAGACAGATCGGCGAGATCTTCAGAATGGCCTTTATAGAAGGTCTTGACAATAGTGAAATTGCCCGAAAACTCAATATCTCCGAGCCTACAGTGATCAGCCAGAAATCAAGGGGAGTAAAAAAAATGAAGGCACTGTTTAAAAACAGCCCGTTATGGGGTATTCTGTTTTTTATCTGGCTATTGTTTTGATCAATTTCAAAAAAAGTCTAAAAAAGCATGCAATCAGTTGCCCCGTTTTGTATCTATCAGATGTGGGCAAGTAAAAATGCAGTTCTATGATATCAGAAGATAAAGATATGGGGCCGGATGAGCGGATTGGTTACCTGCTGTTAAAACAGACCAATGGTACACTGACCGACGCTGAGCGCCAGGAACTTACGTACTGGGTACACGCATCAGCAGAGAATGAAGCGCGGTATTATGAGTCTATACATCCTGAATCACTTCAGGCTGGCCTTAACTGGCTAAACGTACAACAACAAAAGCTGCAAGATACCCTGGATACAAAATTGCCAGGTGTTTATACAGGTGAGGAAACAGCAACAGAAGATAATATGCCTGCCACAGGCGGTGTGATAGCCCTGAAAAAAGTGATCAGTATTGCAGCAGCCATACTGATTGTACTAACCGGTACTTACCTCTGGTATCATAACAGCACCGGCAAAACAACGGCACCCGTTGCCCGGCAGGAAATATTTGACAAGCCACCCGGCAAAAAGGGGGCTTTGCTGAAACTGGCCGACGGGCATGTTATTGAACTGGATACCATGATGGCCGGGGCATTCAACAACCAGGGAAATACGCTTACCGTACAGAACGGAGCCCAGCTTTCCTATGGTCATGAAAAACCATTGTCAGATGCACCTGTGTTATTCAATACGCTGACCACCCCATTGGGAAGACAGATCAATGTAAGCCTGGCCGATGGTAGCAAGGTTTACCTGAATGCTGGCTCATCACTTACCTATCCTACTGTTTTCAAAGGTCAGCAGCGGGTAGTAGAACTAACCGGTGAAGCTTATTTTGAAGTGGCAGCCAATAAAGCAATGCCTTTTATAGTAAAAGTGGCTGGCAAACAGGAAGTGAAGGTACTGGGTACACATTTTAATATCAATGCATACGAAGACGAAGCAGCCATAACAACTAGTTTACTGGAAGGATCAGTAAAGATCACAACACCAACAGGCAGCAGCCTGGTATTAAAGCCTGGGCAACAGGCTCTGCAACCAAATAATGGATATGTATTATCCATGCAGCGCATACAGGATGAACAAAGCGTACTGGCATGGAAATCGGGTTTGTTCTATTTTATCGGGGAAGACCTGCAGACCGTTATGCGCCAGCTTGCCCGCTGGTACAATATCAGGGTAGAATACAAAGGCGTTCTGAACAAAAAGCTGATTGCAGTGATCAACAACAATGTGAGTTTACAGGATATTATAAAAATGCTGCGCAAAAACGGACTGCAATGTGAACTAAGCGCAGACAAACTAACCATCAGACCCGTGTAGTTATAATTCAGTAATTATCTTTTTTATTATACCGATACTATAGACAACGTTCTATAAGGGATTCTATTTTTTCTTACAACCAGGGATTCCGGTGCCGGAGAGATATTGACAACAGTGGAGACTTTTGTCAGCTTCAACGTGCAACCAGTGTCTGTATGTAACGAAATGCCATTCCATTGAAAACCCCGATACCGGAGGAAGCTGGCTTCCTGCGTATATTTGCTGCATCATTCCGGGTAATACCAGGGATTCCACACAACAGTACCAACCAAACGTTTGCCGTTACCGCCATACCGGTAACAGATATATCTTTTACCGAGTCATCGCATTGATTATTTTATTAAATAACGCTTTATGCGCTACGCTAAGATCTTTTCACGGGGTTGGAATCCAGGCTATATACAAAAACATACAGTATGCAGCAGGATATTGTTGCTGGTAATATTTATAGGGGTAACAATGTATACATACGCAACAGGCCCTAATCGCATTTCATTAAACAAGAAAGACGCCAGCCTCATAAATTGCCTGCTGGAGATCAGGAAACAGGCAGGCATTAGCTTTACGATGGACGCTCAATGGGGTAGCCTTACCAAACCGGTTACGATCAATGTAACCAATGCAAAACTGTCTGTTGTGCTGGAGATCATTTTTAAAGGTCAGCCACTGGAATATGAGCTGGATAAAGACCTCATCATCATCTCGCTGAAAAAACAAATGGCAGTCTCAGACCGGTTGAACATAGAAGGGACGGTTGCCATAGAAAACGAAGGGCCGGTAGAAGGTGTGGTGGTAACGGCTATAGAAGACAATAAAACAACCACTACAGACCACTACGGCAAATTCAGGATCAATAATATAGAAAACAATGCTACACTTTCCTTCTCAGGAAAAAACCTGGCAGTACAGGAAATAAAATTAAATGGTAAAACATTTATCCGGATATTTTTAAACCCCTGTATCAGTATAAAAACAGAAACAATGGCTCTACTACCCAATACACCTTAAATAAACTCCTATATTCTTCTTTCATAGTACCACTCACGGACAGTTGCTGCGACAACATAAATGTGTTATATGGAACAGGCTTTCAGGCCATAATCTTTTCAACATATCCTACCCTATATGGGCAGAAAGGCTCCAATATGAACAAATAGTAAAATTTATTTTAAGAAACCGTGACTTTTTATGCAATGAAAAGTACGATTCTGTATCTATCCTTACAGGAAGACGGACATCAACGCTAGTCATTGTAAGCAAGCGCCCCTTTTTGTGCGCCTTATACGCGCTGGCCTGCCTGTTCCTATCTTCTTAAGAGTATTCCGGAGGGGGTTAAAAATCATCATAAGAACTTTGTTTTTCATGGTCTGTATCATTCGTAAAAATACGAAGGGTTAACAGCTTGCAGGTGCACAAATAAATGGAGACATTGTGCCACACAGCCAGGTGTATACCAATAAACAGATTATCGTCCTTAGAGACGCCTGTGAAAGCCACCGGTTCTATGTTATATCCAATCCATGCAAAAGCCATTATTGAAAGTGGTTAGTGTAGCATCGCTGGTTAGTATTGCAGATGTTTGTCAGATTGCTTAATTTGACAGAGCACTCCTGTTATTTCCGCGTACCAACACATCATCTTTCTCCCACAACGGGGCTTGTCTACAACCTTATTTAATGAAAAAAGCCAGTTACATGTGACGATGTAACCGGCTCATCAGGATTTGTGCATTGCGCGAACAAATACATTCATCCCAAAGCAAAAGTACATGAAAAATCACTGCTCAGGGGCTGAAAGGGCTACCTGTTACCGTAAACTAACCAGGATTATGAAATTGTCTCTGCTTTTTCTTTTTATCAGTCTGCAATTAGCTGCCAGTACCGAAGCGCAGAAGATTACTATTTCCAGGCAAAATGCGACGCCCTCGGCGCTACTGATGGACATCTACCAGCAAACAGGTTACAGCTTCATGTTCGATAAATCATGGGACACAAAAATCGCCCCGCTGTCAGTAGATATTAAAAATGCAGATCTCACTGAAGCCCTCCAGGTCATTTTCCGCAATACGCCATTCCGGTTCCAGGTTACCGACAAAGTGATATATGTAGAATACCATCCCGAAACCAATACGCCTTCTCCCTTGATGACAGTAAGGGGGAAAGTGGTAACGGAAAAAGGGGAACCAGTAATTGCAGCAAGCGTAACTATTAAAGGAACAAAAACAGGAACCACCACTAACGAAAAAGGAGAGTTTGAACTAAAAGAAGTAAATCCTAATGCTACACTAATTATTTCATCAGTTAATACAGAGTATAAAGAAATAAAAGTCGGAACACAGGAGTATATAAACATTGTTGTATCGTATAAAATTGCAGAAGCACAAGAGGTTACAGTTGTAAGTACAGGTTATCAAAATATTGTAAAAGAAAGATTTGTAGGTTCCTCTTCTAAACTGGACAGTGCAGCATACGCAAGAAGAGCAGGCATGAACATTCTTGACCGCCTTGACGGTACGGTTCCTGGTGTTTTATTCAACAAAAAAAGCGTAAATGCAGGAATCCAAATACGAGGCATCAGTACTCTTGGTAATAGAGCCAATGGTGCGTTACCAGCCTTTGACCCACTCGTTATTGTTGACAACTTCCCTTTCACCGGAGATCTTACCACGCTTAACCCTAACGATGTCCTTGATGTAACTATACTTAAAGATGCTGCTGCTGCATCCGTGTGGGGCGTCCGGGCTGGTAATGGGGTAATTGTTATTAATACAAAAAAAGGTCGTTTTAATCAACCCCTTAGAGTCACTCTTAGCTCTAATGTAACAATACAAGACAAGCCTGACCTTTCCTACTATCCTCAAATGGCCAGCACTGACTTTATCGATGTAGAACAACAGTTATTCTCAAAAGGTTACTATGACGACATTCTTGCTTTTCCCCAATTTTATCTTTGGTCACCGGTAGTAGAAATTCTTTATAAACAAAGAAGAGGACTAATAACTCAAACAGAAGCCACAAATCAAATTACTGCATTAAGAAATTACCACATTAACAATGACTACAATAAATATATTTTCAAAGCACCTATATCGCAACAACATTATTTGAACATCAACGGCGGCAATAATATATTCAGTTATAGTTTGTCGGCAGGATTCAACAATTCCTATCCGAATGTCAGAGGAGCAAAACCCAGTGAACAATTCACAATTAACTCCGTCAATATTTTTAGACCTGTTAAAAATTCAGAATTTGAAATAGGTATAAATATCGGTCAAATTAACTCAAGAGCTACTGGATTCAACTATCCAATAGGTACCGGAGGTGGAAAAACAACCTTATATCCATATGCAAGATTGGCAGATGATTATGGGAATAGCCTCGCAATACCTTTTGGCTATGCCCAATCGTTTATAGATACAACTGGCGGAGGCAAATTGCTTGACTGGCATTACAGACCCCTGGATGAAATAAAATACGCTAACAATGTAACCAGAACAAAAACTATTCGCTTGAGCCTTGGAGGATCGTACAAATTAACATCATGGTTAAAAGCAGATATAAAATATCAATTCATCAATCAGATAGGTGCAAATAGAAATCTTCAAAGTTTACAAAGCTATGCCACCAGAAACACAATCAATTTATATACAAATTTTAACCAGGCTACCCCTGCACTAAGAAATCCAATACCGATCGGTCCAATTTTAAACATCCTCAATTCACAACAACAAAGTCACAACATAAGAGGTCAGTTAAGTTTTCAAAACACATGGAAAAGTAAACACGACATAAGTGCCATGATTGTTGGTGAGATATCAGAAAATAGTAGTAATAGCAACGGGAATAAATTCTATGGTTATAATGAAACAAATCTCACTTATTCAACAGGATTAGACTACTCCACGAGGTTTCCTTTTTATGCAGGGATTGGCTCTGGAACAATACCACAGGGAAGTTCAATTTCTGAAGGCACCCGTAACAGATTTGTTTCTGTATTGGCAAATGCATCATACTCCTATCTAAAAAAATATACAGTTTATGCCTCAGCCAGAAGGGACGGCACAAACGTATTTGGGGTTGCCACGAGAAACAAATGGAAACCCTTATGGTCTGCAGGCGTAAGCTGGGATATTACCAGAGAAAGCTTTTTCAATATCAATTGGCTACCTTACTTAAAACTAAAAGCCTCATACGGATATATGGGCAATGTAGACAATGCGAGAACGGGGCTTCCCACAATTGGATATAGCACACTGAGTCTTACAAATTTAAGGAATGCAATCATCGGTGACGCTCCTAATCCGGATTTAAGATGGGAAGAAGTAAGAACAGTTAATATTGGACTTGAATATGCCCTTATCAAGAGCAGAATTACCGGATCTATAGAATGGTATCAAAAAAAGCCCAAAGACCTAATTTCTCAAATACCTTTTGATGTAACAACAGGTATTGCTTCTTATGCTGTCAATTCAGCTAGCTTAAAAACTAACGGATTGGATTTATTAATCAACTCTGTCAATCTTCAGGGAACACTTAACTGGGAAACTAATTTCTCGCTTTCATATAGTAAAACAATTGTTACAAAATACTCAGGCGGGGGCTTTAAAGCAAGCCAATATCTTGATTACGGCATCAATCCAAATGAAGGCCAATTAGCATGGGGATTATCAAGCTACAAATGGGCTGGCCTTGATCCCAATAACGGAGATCCCCGCGGTTATCTAAATGGCCAGATCAGCAAAGACTACGTAAACATTTTTAACGACTCATTAAACCACCAGGTTTTTAATGGCTCTGCTATCCCTCAGTATTCAGGATTTTTAATGAATAGCTTTACGTGGAAAGGTATTTCACTATCAGCAAATATCACCTACAGGCTTGCTTATTATTTCAGAAAACCCACAATCAGGTATAATGACCTCTATGCCAACTGGTCTACACACAGCGATTATTATTTAAGGTGGCAAAAAGCTGGTGATGAAACACATACCACTGTCCCATCAATGAATTTCCCTGGAGACTTTAATCGTGATGAATTTTATAGTAAATCCGAAGTAAATATTCTTAAAGGTGATCATATCAGATTGCAGGACATCAGAATATCATACAACGTAAATACCAGAAAGAAAGCATCCGTTATTAAAAGCTTACAGTTTTTTGGATACATAAACAATATGAACGTAATCATATGGAGAGCCAATAGAAACAAACTTGATCCTGACTTTACAGGCGGAACAAGCGATATAATGCTACCTCCTTCCCGATCATATACATTAGGCTTCAATCTGGGCTTATAGTTTAACATTTAAAACGAAGAACATGAACAAAGCATATATAAGTATACATGTATCTCTAAAGCATTGTTATTACTTGTTGGCAAGCCTGTCATTTTGCCTTTTGCTAAGCTGTAAAAAATACCTGGATACAAAACCAGTGCAATCAATAAAGACTCCCTCTACTCTTGACGATATGCAGGCAATACTGGACTCATATACGCAAATAAACCAAATGGGCCCACAATTAATGGAATCATTATCTGACAATTATTACATTACCACAACATCATACAACACTCGCCCTCCAGATGACAAAACAAATTACATATGGGATAAAGATGCTACTTACTATAACAATTGGTATACGCCATACAAAGGCCCAGTATACTACTCAAATGTAGTTTTAGATCAACTCGAACTAATTTCATACAACGAAAGTGAAGGCATTTACAGAAATACCATAAAAGGTGCTGCTCTTTTTATCAGGGCATTCACGTTCTTTGAAATTGCACAACACTATTGTCTGCCATACGCCAGCCAATACGTAGATAATCCTGGTATTGTTTTACGTCTAAACTCAAATATCAATACGCCATCAGCTCGTTCTACAGTAAAGCAAACATATGACCAGATTATATCGGATTTAATATTATCCACAACACTTTTGCCTGAAACAGCTATTTATCCAACACGTCCAACAAAAGCGGCAGCCTTTGGAACGCTAGCAAGAGTATATCTTTCAATGAGAGATTATAACAATGCAAATAAATACGCTGATTCTGCCCTCAAAAGAAACAGTTTCCTTATCGACTACAACACATTGGTTCCTGTAAAAAATCCTCCTATCACCCTATTCAACCCTGAGATAATATACTTTAACCGGCCTACTTATCATACAATACTACTTAATACAGTAGCAAAAATTGACTCTGTTCTTATAAAATCATATGATTCTGTTGACCTTAGAAAAATAGTCTATTTTAAAGCAAATACAGATGGCAGTTATGGGTTTCAGGGCAGCTACGAAGGAACTTCTAATACTTATGCCCCCTTCGACGGGATTGTAACAGACGAATTATATCTTACCAAAGCCGAATGTGCAGCCAGAAGCGAAAACATAGAAGAATCAATGAAATGGCTTAATACACTTCTAAAAACAAGATGGAGATCCGGAAAATTCATTAACTACACCTCAACATCATCAACAGATGCTCTAAATCTTGTGTTGGCAGAGAGGAGAAAAGAACTAGTTTTTCGGGGACTTAGATGGACTGATCTACGAAGATTGAATCTAGAAGGTGCAAATATTACGTTAAGAAGAATTATTAATGGAATTGAATACACCCTCCCCCCCAATGACAACAGATGGGTTTTATTAATACCTAAAGAAGTTATTAACCTTACCAATCTACAGCAAAATCCCAGATAGACAGACCTTACAAAAAGAAAAACCACAATAATGAAATTGTTCTTTAAACTACTGGCACTAGTATTTCTATGTCCATGTTACTTATTCGGAAGACAAGACACCAAGCCTAAATTAGATTCAGCTACACGATCATCAGCAAAACCTAAAAAGTATGAAGAATTAATAAATAGTAAGGTAATTACCAATAAAGGCTTGTTTAATATCCATAAATTAGACGAAAGATATTATTTTGAAATAGGAGATTCATTATTAGAAAAGGATATCCTGGTAGCTAATCGGATATCAAAGTCTGCTGCTGATACGAGATCCACAGACCGCTTCATGCTTGGATATGCTGGGGACGAAATAGGCGAAAACATTATTCGTTTCTCACGGGGAGGTAACAATAAAATTTTCATCAGGAGTATTTTATTTGTTGACAGATCCAGGGACTCCAGTGAAAACGGCTTATATAATGCTCTTGAAAAATCAAATCTACAACCCATTGTTGCTGCATTCGACATTAAAGCCTATTCTCAAAATGGCAAGGGTTCTATTATCGATGTAACGGACTATTTAAGCTCAGACAATACGATCTTCTTTTTTGATCTGCAAGCGAAAACCAATCTATTTCTTGGAACTTATCAACCAGACAAATCATATATAGAAACTATTAGAACCTTCCCTACTAATATTGAGATAAAAACTATAAAGACTTATCAAAAAACAATTGCAGGCTTCAATGCTACATTTGAGCTCAATAGCTCCATTATTTTGTTACCAACAAATCCTATGAAGGCCAGGCTATATGACCGTCGGGTCGGTTATTTCTTTCATGAATACATAGACTATGACAAAACTCCTCAAAGTGTAGATATTACAAACATAATTACAAGATGGAGGCTTGAGCCTCGTGAAGAGGACATTCAAAAATACCTGCATGGAGAACTTGTAGAACCCCAAAAACCAATTATTTTCTACATTGATCCGGCTACACCTAAAAAATGGGTACCTTACTTAATACAGGGGGTTAATGCCTGGAACAAAGCATTTAATAAAGCCGGTTTTAAAAATGCTATTTATGCAAAAGAAGCTCCCAGCAAACAAGAAGACAGTACATGGAGTCTTGAAGATGTGAGACATTCAGCCATAGTCTATAAACCATCAAGAATCGAAAATGCAAGCGGTCCCAACATACATGATCCCAGAACCGGAGAAATTTTGGAAAGCCATGTTAACTGGCATCACAATGTAATGCAGTTGTTACATGATTGGTATTTTATACAAGCTTCAGCAATTGATCCAAGAGCAAGGAAAATAGAGTTTGACGATTCATTAATGGGTAAATTAATTCAATTTGTAGCATCACACGAAATTGGTCATACACTTGGCTTGGCTCATAATTTTGGCGCAAGCTTTTCTGTTCCTGTTGACAGTCTCAGAAATAAAAACTGGGTTGAAAAAAATGGCATATGCCCCTCCATAATGGACTATGCAAGATTTAATTATGTAGCACAGCCAGAAGACAAAATAACAGAAAAGGGAATATTTCCAAGAATTGGTATATATGATGAATGGGCAATTGACTGGGGATATAGGTGGCTGCCCCAATTTAAAGATGCCTTTGACGAAAAAAAATTCCTAAATGAATGGATTATTAATACAGTTGAAAAAGACAAAAGATTATGGTTTGGAACAGAAAGAGCGGCCACGGATCCTCGATGTCAATCTGAAGATCTTGGTGATGATGCAATGAAAGCAGGATATTATGGCATTAAAAACTTACAAAGAATAATGCCCAACATTGTTACATGGGCAAATAAACCAGGAGAAGACTATTCAAATGTAGAGCAAAGCTATAATCTTATACTTAAACAGTTCAACACTTATTTATCTCATGTAATCAAATACATTGGCGCACGTTTGTATACACCCATTACGATGGATCAAAAAGGGGTTATTTGGGAATTTCTCTCCAAAGAAAAACAAAAGAAAGCCATCGTTTTTTTAAAAGACAACCTGTTTCAAACACCAATCTGGCTTCTTGATGAAAGACTATATTCAGTAAGAGGCGGTGGTGGTCCGTATGAAATACTTCAAATACAACAAAACGTACTTGCCAGACTGATCAACCATGAATTATTTGCTGCGCTTATAAGATTTCAAACAAATCAGGAAGGAAAGTCATATAACATGAGCGAATACTTATCTGATCTGCACAATTGTATCTGGGGTGAACTCAAAAATAATTCTACAATTGACATATACAGAAGAAATCTTCAAAAGGCATATGTAACTCAAATTGCAAGCGTATTAGACACTCCCGACAAATCAGGTAGCAGTCCATTTTATAATTTAAATACAGACGTTTATTCGTTGCTTAAAGCGGAGTTAAAGACGCTTGACCATGAAATTATCCAAAAATTACGATCGTCCAAAGATTCTTTAACAAAAGTACATCTTTCAGATCTCAGAGAAAGGATTCAGTTTTCATTAAATAAGAAAAAAACAAATAATTAAATAAATCTGCTAAGCAGTTTCAATAGGACTCCACACATGAACCTACATGTATCTGATAATCTACACCTGATATTTGTTGTATGATATCCGGAGAACCGTGTCCGCCAGCAGTTAGAACATCATTTCTCAGCCCATATGAAGCGTCATCAACTCTGGGTCTGTTAGAATTAGGACCCGATGTATAAATAAGATATTCCTGATTATTAACAATATCAATATATTTCACACACTCCGGGCTCTCGTCAGCATACACATTAATATCCTCAATCCAGTTTGCTGGATTTGTTAAGCTGCCTGTAGAAACAGTGTTTCCAACGAATTTAAAACACCTTGTAGAATGTTTTTTTAATTTCGGAGATAAAGATAATAGTATAAAAAAAACAGCCAACCGCAATATCCCTATTATGATACGGGCGCTTTTCATATTATAACAATTAAGCTCTTGGATTATATTAATTCAAAAACATCAAAGAAGAAATTCTTCTTTGATGTTTTTAACAAACTACTAGTTACGTTGAGTTGAATTAACCAGAATTTGATAATCTGTCTGTGACACTTCCTGTACTCCTGAAGGAGTTCCGTGTCCACCAGCCAATAAAACATCTGCTCTTAATTGCAGGCTTGTATTATCAACTTTGGGTTTATCGGCATTAGGACCTGTAGAATAGATATAAGTATCCTGATCTGCATCTGCACTGATTACCAGGTCACTTACAAAATTAGGAGTATGATCGCTGGCTGTAGCAGTTGTTTCAATCCAGTTTGCAGGATTTATCAGGCTGGAAGTACTAGCTGTAGAACCAACAAATTTAAAAATGCGAGCAGCTCTTTTGGTTTCGCTCTGACTATTTGTAGTAAATGCAAATGTTACGGCAAGTGCAGAAACCAGTAATGCTGCTACTGCGAGAAATTTAAAACGTTTCATAAAAATTAAGGTTTTAATGATTAGCGCCTACTCTGTTGAAGGGTTTTCAGCTTTCCCCCTTTTCCGCTTCACCATGTAAACACATGGTTGGCTTATCCTGCAGCCTTTAACCTCTAATAAAAAACTGCAGATGCACCAGTATGCAGTTGCAACATGCAATACCGGTATTATTGGCCATTAAGATTTTTACTGTATTATAGGTCCTGGAGCCAGGACAAAGATTTTACTACTGTTGTTCAACATCGGCTGCAACAACAGCAATCAGGTGTAGCAATAACTTCAATATGATGTAAATAGCAGAAACTGACAAGCTTCCATTCCTTCGTTGTTTGAGTACGATAATTCATAACAATAGATAAGGTTTACTAACTAATAATGTGCTAACGATCCCACGGGTGATATTACTCACCACGTAATCAATGCGTTTAAACCGGCAGCGGCTGCAACACATGTTTACTAAGCAGCTAGACTTAACTGAAAATGTTAATGTTGATTGTATTATAGAGCCACTGTCTGTCATTCCAGACAATAGCTAAGGAGCTAAAAGAATTGTAATGTTTTGCCGTTTCTTCAGCATCAATATCTATCCTCATACATTTACTCTACAAATATACTAGACACTAAAAGCTCTTTCAAAGTCACGGGGATTATTTATTTGTGCAGAAAGATTCTATCACTTATTATGACGGCTCCCCTTTACTGCCGAAGGCAGGTATTCATAAAATGTTTTAAAAGCCCGTGTAAAAGCAGACTGGTCTTTATACCCTACTTCCAATGCAACTGACAATACATCCATCTTTCCTGCTTCCAGTAATGCTTTGGCCTTCTGCATCCTGAACCGGAATAAATATCCATATACGGTTGTATCATATATCTGCTGAAACCCCCAATTCAGGTATTTCTTGTTCCATTTTATTCTATGCAACAGTTCGCTATAATTAGGAGGATCCTGGTAATTTTCTTCCAGTATCTGTTTTGCCTGGTATATTTTTTCCAGTTCCTCTAGTGAAAATTCTTTGTACTGGTGAACAGGCTTTTTAAATGTACGCAAAGTACGCAGTAAGATCTCCTGCGCCCGTGTATCGAGAAAGATCCTGAAATCATCATCGCCCTGCGGATATTGCAATAACTCATTGATGGTTTCAATAATATCCATTACAGCAAAACGGCTTTTTTCACCCAACACAGCAGGCCTGGTACTATCTATACCAGTTTGTAAGGTCCTGAGTTCGGGGTAAAACTCCATCAAGCGGTGTACATAAGTAACAGGAAAATGAAAGATCACAACCGCATAATTCCCCTTATCAGGAAACACAATATCATGTTTGCCGGCAGGATCATAAAGCACATTGGTAGCATGTTCGTTTAAATGGATGCGGGAATGATGTAGCAGATTGATGGTTACACTGTTCTTTATCACAACATACAACGCAATTACAGGTCTGTCGTTTAACACTGTAATACATTTTGTATTTGTAACATCAGCAACGACATGAATAATTTCAGTATCAACTCCTGTGGTACGTTTGATGGAAACCGGCGAATCCTCTCCTGTATTTTCAGGTACTGGTCGCAGATAACCTGGAGGGTTACAGAAAGATGCCCCTGCTTTCCCATGATAACTTCTCGTTTGCATAATCAAGAATAAGGTTTAATATAATATGGTGCACAGAACGCTGCTTAACAAGAACCTTTTCCAATGTTGTCGTTAGGGGAGTAATGGTGAGAGCTGCAAAAAACATTCCGTATAAATGCTGATACATGTACGTATACAAATATAAATAAGTTATCCTATTATTTCTGGCACACTTCTTAACTACAATCCGTATTATTTAAGAAGCATTTACAAATATTTTACAGGTTTACCCTTATTCACTTTTG
This sequence comes from Chitinophagaceae bacterium PMP191F, assembly GCA_001302245.1. Classification (GTDB taxonomy): domain Bacteria; phylum Bacteroidota; class Bacteroidia; order Chitinophagales; family Chitinophagaceae; genus PMP191F. Next base: position 485,831 of record LGYU01000009.1, on the reverse strand, counting down.
TCTTTACCCAGAAGAAAATCATTTCCTGATCTGCAATAATTATTTATTATTTAACTCACGTCAACAAATCAACGTAATATCAATCTCCCCCCAGTATACATTATATCATTTAACATGCCTGATTTGTCATGCCGTAATTATAGCCGGGCATGCTGGTTTCCTTATATCTTTGCCATTTTTCTATGACTGATACTGTAAAAGAAATCAGCAAGAATTTCCGGAATACAATTACAGTATCTTACTGAAGCCTGTTACGCAGGCAAAGGCATCGTCCATCTTTAATACTATCTGGATCAATATGCCCGGGAAAGAAAAAACATTGCTGCAACTTGGTTTTACCCCGCCCGACGGATGGTTTAAAAAAGATAAAAACGATCCTGCCATATAACTTTCTTCCCGGTAGAAAAATCCAGCAAACGCCGCTATAGTCATCCATTCATACATTACCATACACTATCCTATATTGCTGACCCGGTCTTTCTCCAAAACAAGATTACCCTAATCAATGATTATCATGCAACTATAGGCCGTATATTTGAATTGTTTTATTTTTTTGAACGTCCAAACAGGCTCGTACATGACAGTGCAACAACAAGCTGTTCAAATCTTCCGATCCGCTACCAAAGCTGTTCAACCAGCCACATTACTACACCAGCATATAGCAATAAAGCAGGACATATTAATTATAGGCATACATCATTTGCCATTACACTCCTTTCATCACGTATATGTTATTGGCGCAGGCAAAGCAGCAGCAGCAATGGCCGTAACTACTGAAAATATACTGGGTAATTATATTGCAGACGGATTGGTAACAACCAAATACCATCACACCATGCCCACCTCCATTATAAAAATTGCAGAAGCTGCTCACCCGGTTCCCGACCAGCAATGTGTAGCTGCGGTTGAGCAAACATTGCAATTGTTGCAAAAAGTCACCAAAGAAGATATTGTACTCTGCCTCATCAGTGGCGGTGCTTCTGCTTTATGGTGCGATGTACCGCCGGGCATTACCTTACAGGAAGTACAAACCACATTTGACCTGCTGATCAATTCCGGGGCAGATATTCACGAGATCAATACTGTACGTAAACACCTTTCGGGCATTAAAGGCGGGCAGTTGGTAAAATATTGTAACGGCGCCAGGGTCTTTTCATTTATTATCAGCGATGTTCCTAGTGATGATCCCGGTGTAATAGCCAGCGGACCTACCGTTGCAGATGCTTCTACTTTTCATGATGCCTATAGCATTCTCGAAAAGTATCATTTATCCCATCTGTTACCGGCCAGCATCCGTTTGCATATTGAAAAAGGCATGCAACAGCAGATTGCAGAAACGCCCAAACCGGACGACCCGCTTTTTAATAATACAGTCAATAGTATTATTGGCAATAATTCTATTGCCGTACAGGAAGCCGCCCGGCAGGCAATTGCACTCGGCTATCACACACACATTATTCCCGGCCTGGTAACTGGCAATACAGTTGTTGCGGCCAAAGAACTGGTAACACGTGCATGGAACTATACAGGCGCCAGACCAGCCTGCATCATCCAGGGAGGAGAAACTACAGTGAAAATTACCGGTAGTGGTAAAGGCGGGCGCAACCAGCATTTTGTACTGGCCGCCCTGCATGAACTGAAGCAATTACAGCCTGAAAATGGCTCCTCCGGCATCACCATATTAAGCGGTGGTACCGATGGCACTGACGGCCCTACAGATGCTACTGGCGCTGTAGCCGACCATGATACACTGCAACAGGCACATCAGCTTCATCTTTCAATAGAAGAGTATCTTAACAATCAGGATTCCTATCATTTTTTTCAGCAAACCAATAACCTTCTGATAACAGGCCCTACCCAAACCAATGTAATGGACATTATGATGGCCATTGTACAATAAAATACCTCCAGCATGTCATCTACTTACTACCAGCTTTTTTTATTGATTGCCAGCATTGCTTTTATAGTATGGATTACTGCTTATAAAAAGGTCAATGCTTTTTTTGCTCTGCTGGCCGCCGCATTGGCTGTAGGTATACTCAGCGGTCTGCCGCTGGACAATATAGCTACTACCCTGAAAACAGGCTTTGGGCATACAATGGAGAAAATAGGATTACTCATCATACTTGGTACTACACTTGGTGTAATACTGGAAAAAACAGGCGCCACTGTAAGTATGGCCAATGCTATCCTGAAAATGGTGAAAGAAAAAAATGCACCGGCAGCCATTGCTCTTACCGGTTTCATCATCGGGTTTCCAATCTTCTGCGATAGTGGGTTTATCATTCTGAGCGGACTGAATCATTCACTGGTCAAGAAAACACATTATAAAATGCCAGTGATGGCTGCAGTACTGGCTACTTCACTCTACGCGGTACATTGTCTGGTTCCCCCGCATCCAGGCATTACTGCTGCTATCGGTACTACCGGGGGTGATGTTGGGATGGTGATGCTATGGGGCATGTTGCTGGCAGTTCCTGCTGCACTGGTAGGCTATATATGGAGTGTATGGAGAGGCAAAAAAATAGCCCATGAATATACAGGCCCTGAAACAGTATTGCCGGTGGCAGACACCCTACCATCTGCAACACTCTCTTTTTTACCGGTTATACTGCCTATCGCATTAATTGCCTGTAAATCGGTTACCATGTTGTCACCACATACAGCCATTACCTTTCCTACAGTATATAAGCTTATTACTTTTGCCGGAGAACCTGTTATTGCATTGACCATCGGCGTCATTGTATCCTTTACCTTGTTACGCAGGAACAACAAAAAAGAATTGTCTCACTGGCTTACTGATAGTGTTGAAAAAGCTGGCATGATACTGGCCATTATCGCTGCCGGCGGTATGTTTGGGGAAATGCTGCAGGCTACAGGCGCCGGCAAACACCTGGGAGATATGCTGAGCGGTTTATCGCTGGGAATCTTCTTTCCTTTCCTGATCGCCGCTATTTTGAAAACAGCGCAAGGTTCCTCCACCGTAGCAGTTATTACAGCTGCATCGCTGGTAACACCATTGCTGGCGCATCTGGGTTTACAATCTCCTGCCGGACTTACCCTTGCGATACTGAGCATGGGTGCAGGCAGTATGGTGATCAGTCATGCCAATGATGCTTATTTCTGGGTGATCAATCGTTTCTCAAATCTTGAAACGGCAGCCACACTGAAAGTATATAGTCTGGCAACGCTGTGGATGGGATTAACAGTACAGTTACTGATCTGGATACTTTTTATGCTGTTGAAGTAGCAGGCAAATATGTTATAACAACCCTGTGTTACGCAAAAATTTCCTGAAAGGGTTACGATCGCGATGCTGATGTTGCTGTAACAGTTTCATACGTTTTTTAAAACGAACTATTCTTTGCATCAGCAATTCAAGCGCATGGTAAGAGACATCCTTTCTGCCGATATGATCAAATGCGCCATTGAGCAATACGTCAATGGATTGCTCAATGCTGTTCTGCTCAAACACAAATATCACAACAATATCATGATCATACCTGTGGATCTTTTTCATGATCTCGATACCGTCCAGGTTATCCATCCTGTAATCAATAAAAATCACATCAGGTTTTTCCGGAAGATGTAAAATACAATCAGAGCTATTGTCAAAAAGATAAACGGATGACTGACCAATTGCCAGCAGGTTGTCGTACATCAGTTGCAGAAAGAAAGGATCATTATGTACAACAAAAATGTTCAGAGGCGCGGTTTTGTTCATATACCTGTATTTAGATACTGAAATGCTACTGATATACTACCAATAACATTCCAGATCTGTATATCCTTATGCCAGTTTGCCGGTTACCCCTCATATTACACCCTGTTGTGTATGGTTTCATACATATTTTATTTAAAATACAGGGGTGTATGGTAAAACATTGACTGGCAGCAATTTACCAGAACGGGAATAATCTGTTTTAAAACGGGAAAGTATAACACAACTATTAAAAAAAATGCAGGATGCTTACTAAAAAGCTCCTGCATATACATAAGATACGGGAGGGTAAAACTGCCAATCAGGATCTTTTCCTGTCAGCCAATACCATTACTACACCGGCTACTACAGCAATGCCACCTGCATACATCGGCCAGCCTATTGTTTTATGCTCTTTCTTGTTTACTTCAACCGGCCCCAGATCAATTACTTTTTTCTCCTGTGTAAAATGAATGCTTCTGAATACCAGCATCGCAATGCCGATAATGATGAGTATAATTCCTGCAACCTTCATAATAACTGATATTTCAGGCAAATAGTAAAAAAGTTGTGCCAACCCTGCTGTAACTTTACCATATACCTGCCATCCAATGAGTAACATAAAATTTACCTGCACCATTGTTATCAAATGTAGCAACACAGCCGCATTTGACTACACGCAGGATTATACTAAAAGACTTCAGTGGGATACTTTTCTGAAAAAGGCTGAATTAACCGATGGGGCAATGGAAGCAGGTAAAGGCGTAAAAGCTTATTGTGTAGCCAGGAACGGGTTGGGCATGGTAACAGAATATGTTTCATTCAACAGACCGCGTGTAACAGCTATAAAAATGATCAGCGGACCTTATATGTTCCGTTCATTTATGGGTTCGTGGACATTTAAGGAACTTACAACTGCCAGTACAGAAATTTATTTCCTATATTCCTTTTCACTCCGTTTTCCTTTCAATCTTGCAGCACCGTTTATAAAGAGCAATCTGCAAAACAATGTGCAGCAACGGCTCAATGATCTTAAATACCATCTTGAACATCCCAGCAATTAAAAAGCTCCAGCGCTACTCTTCAATACCCAGTATAGTTTTAGCCAATCCAATCATCTTTTCATTACCGGTGTATTTTCCTGGTTCATCCGACAGTTTTACCACACTGATCCATTCTCCGTTGTGCGGACAGGTTTCTGTCATTTTTATAACAATATTCATCGGTGCAGGTCCCGCATCATTAGTGAGATTTGTACCAATACCAAACGACATCCCGATCTTCCCGGAACAATACCCGGCAATACGGGTCACTTTTTCATCATTCAATCCGTCGGAGAAAATAATCGTCTTGCTACGCGGATCAATCCCCATCGATTTATAGTGCGCAATCACTTTATCTGCAAAAATTAGCGGGTCACCACTATCATGCCGCACGCCATCAAATAACTTGGAAAACATTTTATCAAACTGGCTGAAAAACACATCAGTTGTATACGTGTCGGACAATGCTATACCCAGATCGCCGCGAAATACCCGTACCCAATTTTCCAGTCCTGATGCGTTGGCCATTTTAAAACCATAACGGGCAGCATGGAACATGAACCATTCATGTGCATGTGTGCCGATGGGTTTTGTATTATACTGCATGGCCAGATGCATATTGCTGGTGCCGATAAAAGAACCGGTTCCGTATTGCTTCAATGCCTGCAATACCAGCCTGTGTACCTGGTATGAGTAGCGGCGCCGCGTACCAAATTCGGCCACAGTAACGCCCAGGACATGATAATGACTTATTTTTTTACGGGTTCTTTCCAATACTGCTTCATCACCTACACGAGCCAGGTCGTACATAATATAATACAACTCACATATAAGCGCCATCAACGGAACCTCCCACAGAATGGTCCGATACCATAAACCTTCCACCCGTACTTCCAGCTGATCACCCTCCTGTTCAATAAATACTTCTTCAGGTTGATACCGGTACCCTTCCAGGAAATCAAGATAAACAGGGTCCAGGTAGGAACAGGTGAGCTTCAGGAATTGCTTTTCTTCACGGGTAAGTTGCAGGGATGCCATTGCATCTACCGCTTTGCGGAGCATTGCTCCAAATCCCGGCGGAAATCGATGTTTGCCCCGGTTAATAAAGGCATAACGCGCTTTGGCATACGGAAACAGGCGAATGACGCCCTGTTGCATGGTAAATTTGTAAAAATCATTGTCCAGTATTGAAACGATAGGATTTGTTTGCATAGCAGGTTGATAAATTTATGGCATTTTGTAAAGATGCCCGGTGTTTCATTAAATTTGTCAGGTGTCCGGTACAGACAGGTACAATATGATCTGCTGGTATGCAACCTCTACCGGTATCCGGGCAGTCTGTTACTTAATTTATATATTTTCCTGGCAACATCTCTCCACAGTTCATTCATTATCAAGCTAAAAGTCGATAAAAAATGTTTTTTGAAAAAAAGTTATTATTTCCGGCTAACCAAATGCAGTTTTTCTGCTCTTTATTATAGAGCACCTTGGTAACACCACCACATTACTGCACAAGGCACAGCTTGTACGGGACCATTAAATATCGTTTTTCATGCGGGAATTCACTCAAACAGAACTGCTTGAGGAGTTGAAAAAAGGTAATGAATCAGCATTTACCCAGGTGTACAACGAGTACGGTCATGCAATAAGATCATTTGCACTGAGGTTTACCCGCAGTAACCTCGCTGCAGATGACATCATGAACGATGTAATGTTGAAATTGTGGCTGAACAGGGAACACATTGAAAGTAACCTGAAAGCTTATTTATATAAAATAGCCAGAACAACCTGCTTGTCCAACGCTTCATACGAAGCCAGGCTGAAAGAAACGATAGCTCTCTATACCGGCCATATCCCTTCAGAAGAATCAATGGTAATACAGCAGATATCTGTTAATGAACTGATGCTGGCACTGGAAGAAGCCATTAAAACCCTGCCCGACCAACAACAGGCTATTATAGATCTTGTGTACAGGGAAAACCCTAAGTTGAATAAGATAGCCGGTTTGTTGAACACAACAGAAGCATCTGTAAAAAATCAAAAACATAAAGCTTTTCACAAACTCAGATACCTGCTGAAAATGTACCTGGCAGAACATGAAATAGGAGATATTTTGATCAACCTGGTTGCCTTTTGTATCAGTGTAGCACCACCACTATTAATGTAAACGGGCTGCATTCAGATATCAATGACCATTAAACCATCCTATCATTTAAAAGAGTTTTCATGCAACAGGAGAAAATACATTCCGACATTCTGGCCTCAGCCATCTGCAATATGTCAGCAGGTATCTCTCTGAGCAATGATGAGAAGCAGACTTACGATACGTTCATCAATCAGAACGAATATCTGAAAGATATCCGAATTGATAGCGAACTGATGCGCATGATGGCAGCAGACAAACCGGCAAAACTGGGATCATGGTCTGCCTTCCTGGAAAAAAACAAACAGCGGCTGGAACAACTGGAACAGCAGCAGCAATACATTGAACATTATCAGCTTCGCCGCAAACCACGGATGCATACCGGCTACAAAATAGCCATTGCGGCATGCCTGGTTGCATTGGCAAGTATATTATATCATTGGTTTTCACCGGCCCATCAACCTTCTTTTCCTGCATCAGGTACGTTGTCCGCTCACGGGGGAGGGCGGGCAACACTGGTGCTTTCTGAAAATATCGCCATTCGGCTCGATACGGTTCCCAACGGGCAATTTGCCCAACAAGGTAATACCCGGGTGCTCCGTACAGGTACAGGGCAGATAGCCTATCAGACCAATCCTAACAGTAAAAATGAAGCACCCTTCAATAATTCACTGATGGTACCCCGCGGAGGTACTTACGCCTTAATGCTCTCCGACAGCAGTATGGTGTATCTCAACGCGGAGTCTTCTATCAATTATCCGGCATCCTTTGATGGCAATACCAGGGAGGTAACCTTGGTAAAAGGTGAGGCTTTTTTTGATATAAAGCATGATAAGACCAACAGACCCTTTGTGGTAATAACCCGGGGAGTGAGGAATATTGTGCTGGGCACTACATTCAACATCAGCGTTTATGACAATGAGACAAGGGTAAAAACCACCCTGCTCAATGGTTCACTGAAAGTAAGCAGCGGCAAACAGGAATACCTGTTGCGCCCGGGACAGCAGTCTGTATTTCAGAAAAATACAGACCTGCTGCTACCCCCTCAGTATGTTAACACCGACAAGGTTATTGCCTGGAAAAACGGATTCTTCACTTTTGACGGTGAAGATCTGAGAACCATTATGCAACAGGCTGAACGATGGTATGATGTAAAAGCTGTTTTTAAAGACAATGGGTATTTTTTAAAAGAAGGTATCCATCTTTCAGCTTTCGATAGAAAGCAGTCGCTAAACACATTTATGCAGGTATTAAGTATCGATGAAAAAAATTTCCATTATAAGATAAATGGAAATGAAGTAATTATCAGTAAATAAAACGACATTTTGTACTCCCTGCCTATCCTGATTCCAGTATCCGGAAAGCATTATCTGCCCTTTCTGTAAAATTACGGATCAGAGAATTGCGTAAAATAAAGAAAGCTATCCCTAAGGGATATCCCTTATTTTATAACATGCAATTATAACCGATATCTTACAGAAGGGGTAACTATTCTATTGACATTCTTACACAAAATAGCTACCTTCAGCTAAACATTTCGTTTTTTTGCATCACCTGCAATAGTCCGGACAACTATTGCATTCCAAACCTTTTCCTATTAATAGTTATAAACAGGCATCTGCAACAGGATCTGTTATACGATAAACTGTTTATATGGGTATACCACATCAAGGAAATAAAATTATTTATCTAAAATAATTTTTACAATGTTGGCTTATAGCAGGCTTACATTGCTGGTGATGCTACTTCAATTTGCACAGGTACTAACTGCAACTGCTCAGCAAAACCCGCTTACAATAACTGCAGACATCAGAAATACGACACTGGATAGCGCCCTTAAAATTATCAGGGATAAGGCAGGCATATCCCTGCGTTATAACAAAGAAGATCTCCAAAACGCTAAAAGAGTTACGATACATGTCATCAACTGGCCCGTTGAGCGGGTATTGGACAGCATTTTTTCTGACAGACCGCTTGAGTATAAAATGATCAGCAATAACCTGCTCGTGTATCATAGATCAACAACCGACAAAACAGAACCTGAAAGCATCAGGCATTCCGTTACCGGAAAAGTAACAGATGCCAACAATGATCCTATTGCCGGCGCCACCATTTCATCTAATAATAGAAATATCACCATCACCAATCATTCCGGTATTTTTATCATTCCTGATACCACCGGCATGAGTGCGATACGTGTTACCTGCGTTAGCTGTGAACCACAAACGGTAAGCATCAGGAATATTGCTACGGATATTAAGATGAACCGGGCAGCATCTGTAATGGAAGCCGCCATTACCACGGCAACCTATGTTCCGGTATCAAAAGTTAACAATACCGGCAGCGTTACAGTTATTTCACGCAATGATATGGGACAACAACCCGGCAGAAGTCTCACTGATAATCTTTCTGGTATTGTACCGGGCATGTTTGTAAAACGCTCCAATGGCAGTTATGGCGCAACCTCCAATATGCAAATCAGAGGAGAAACACGTATTGGACTTTTTAGCTCTACAGTACAACTACCATCCAACTCACCGCTGATTGTTGTAGATGGGGTACCTTTACCTTCTACCTCCTCTATTATTACACAACTTGCATCTATAGCAGGAGATCCCTCTGCAATTGGAGCAATATCCGGGCTTTCGCAATTGCGGTTTATCAATATGGATGATATCGAGTCCATAGTAATATTAAAAGATGCTGATGCTACAGCTATTTATGGATCGCGCGGTGCAAATGGTGTTGTACTGATAGAAACACAAAAAGCCAGGTCAACCACTCCTTCCGTTTCTGCTACTGTATTTCAGGGCATTGCGCGGGCACCATTCTACGATAAACTGATGAACGCAGCCCAATATACGGCCATGAGAAAAGAAGCCATCAGTAACGACAAGCAGGCCATTACAGCACTGAATGCACCCGATCTTACAACATGGAGCAGTACGAATGATAATGATTATACAAAATTATTTATGGGTGGTACCGCTGCTACAACCAATGCCCATACAAGCATTGCCGGATGGTCTGATATCCTGAGCTATCATCTTGACCTTGGATATTACCGGGAAGGTTCCATATTCCCCGGCAACCTTCCCGGCAAAAATTATTTTGATCGCGATGTTTTTGTACGCGGCAATATAACCCAACAATCTAAAAATAAAAAACTGTTTGCCAGCCTTACAGGTATGTACACATCAGGACGCTCCAACTCCATAGCTACCACTAATTTTTTTCAAGCACGCCTCTTACCTCCCAATGCACCTGCATTATTAGACTCAAACAGTAAACTGATCTGGCCTGCATCTATTTTTAACCCTTACGCCTATCTGCTATATAGCTACCGAGCTGATATTGAAAATACACTTTGCAATCTGAAACTACATTATACACCCTGGAATAATTTCACTATTAAGACCAACGTGGGCCTGAATTTATTGAATGTGGATGAACGCTCTATCTTTCCGATTGCAGCACAAAACCCAGCAACACAACCCACAGGCAGTACTGCTGATGCATCTAACTTTATCAAAAATTATCTGTTTGAACTAACTGCAGAAAAGTTATTCAAATTCCATCATTGGAATTTTTTACTATTAGGGGGAACTACTGTTACAAAACAATCCGCAAACAGCCATCAAACCCAATACTCAGGTTTTACATCAGACGTTTTATTAGGTATACCTTCAACAGCACAGGAAACCAAAAGCATTAACAGCATTACAGACTATAAATATGCCGGTATTTTTGGCGCTATGCATATTGAATATAAAAACAAATATATTCTGAATCTCACCGGCAGACGTGACGGTTCTTCACGATATGGCAAAGGAAACCGGTATGGGAATTTTGGTGCTACTGGTTTTGCATGGATACTTTCCAGAGAGAAATTCTTACATATGCCGGCGTGGATCACCCTGGCCAAATTGCGTACCAGCTATGGCATTACAGGTAATGACCAGATCGGTGACTATATGTATCTGGACATATGGAATCAGGTAGTAAGTCAACGCAGCTACGGCGGCATTAGTGGCTTTGCACCCTCGGGTCAATATAATAATAATTACAAATGGGAATTATGTAAAAAGTTAGAACTTGCAATTGAATTACTTTTAGATCATAAATGGTCTTTTACATTTAGCTATTTCTACAATACATCTTTCAATCAATTGTTATCACAAAGCATTACTACCCAAACAGGATTTGGCAATATCAGGGCAAAAAATACCGATGTAAGTATTCTGAATAAAGGAATTGAATATGGGATCGAAAAGCAATCAGATCCAAACAAAAAATATCATTGGACTATTGCTCTAACAGGCACTATTCCGGTTAACAGACTGGTATCATTTCCAGGACTTGAGCAATCCCTTTACGCAAATACCCTGAGAACAGGAGAATCTGTTTCTGTTCAACGAGGTTATGAATTTAAGGGCCTTAACCAGCAAACCGGTTTATTTGAAGTAAAAGACAAGGATAACAATACCCTATATAATTCAGCAGACTATATCAGCTACGGAGACAAAGCACCTAAATGGTATGGTAGCTTACGCGGTTCTGTTACTGCCAGAAACTTCATATTAGACTTTTGCTGGGAATTTTGTAACCAACAAGGAATAAATACGTTGCTGAACTATATGCCGGGAAGGTATACTTCTAATGGCATATCCAATATCCCAGTTGATTTTCTTGACAGATGGCAAAAACCAGGCGACAATACAAAATTCCAGAAACTTTCGGCCACCGCAGGTACTGACGCGTCCAAAGCATGGGACCTGGCACGCAATAGCAGTCTGCATCTTGTGGATGCTTCTTACATCAGGTTAAAGAACATTTGTCTGTCATACACCCTTCACCCCTCCTCTTCTCACGATAAAGACGCATTTCAATATAAGTTATATCTATTAGCCGAAAATGCAGTCACCTTTACCCGGTACAAAGGAGCAGACCCCGCCACTCAGAACCCTTCAGGATTACCCGTATTAAAACGTTACTCTGCAGGTTTAAAAATCATTTTCAAATGAAAGGCGCCATATCATTTTTACTAATAGTCACAATATATCTATGTGGTTGTAACAAACTGGTAGATACATCACCAGAAACCACTATAGATGGTAATAAACTTTTCACAAATGATCAAAGTGCAGAAGCGGCCATGGTAGGTTTATACCAGAAATGCATGACCAGTTTTTCTTTGCTCAATGGTTATCTTTCAAGATATGGAAGTTTGTATGCAGATGATGTTTTAAAAACAAACATAAGTACCGCAGACAACTACTTTTATAATGTAGCACTTTTGCCCGGAGATAATACAATACAGGAATTCTGGTCCAGCAGTTACAATTATATTTATCAATGTAACCTTGTACTGGAAAAACTTACTGCCAGCAATGCTGTCAGTAAGTCAATGAAGGCACAACTGGCAGGCGAAAGTAAATTCATGCGTTCCCTGGTATACTTTTATCTGGTCAATATGTTTGGTGATGTACCATTAGTACTGGATGCAGATCCCGATAAAACAGCCAATCTTCCACGCTCACCAAAATCTATTGTATACCGACAAATTGCAGAAGATCTCCGAAGTGCACAATCATTGTTATCAAATAACTATCCTGCCAACAATGATGTTCCTTCCAACAGGATAAGACCCAATAAAGCCGCAGCACTTGCATTACTGGCAAGGGTTTGCCTGTTTAGCGGGGATGACAACAATGCCATCGTTTACAGCTCTGCAGTTATTGATTCAGGACTATATAGCCTACCAGACAACCTTAATAATGTATTCATAGCACAAAGCGCAGAGATTATTTTCGCCATGTACCCTGTCAGTACTTTATACAATACAGCGGAAGGGAGAATTTTTGGCTATAGCACTACTATGGCAAAACCTGCATTTATATTATCCGCCACATTATTGAATGGATTTGAGAATGGTGATCTACGTAAAGACAACTGGATACGTACCGTTTCTGCAAGTGGTAATACATATGCAATTCCTTATAAATACAAGGTATACGAATCAGACCAGGTATCCGAATACGATATTGTACTGCGCCTGGCAGAACTTTATTTTATCAGGGCAGAGGCCTATCTGCACAATGGCAACACTATCGCAGCTATTGGCGATATCAACAAGATCAGGAAAAGAGCGGGGCTATTGGATATGGAAACTACACTCACAGCTGCAGAAGTACAAACAGCTATTGAAAAAGAAAAACAAAAAGAGTTCTTTTGTGAATTTGGACATCGCTGGTTTGATATCCGCAGATGGCCAGCCAACGATCCTGCATCGGCAGGTAAAACAAGAGCAGATGAAATACTATCTATTATTAAACCAGACAACTGGAAAAGTTATAAACTTCTCTGGCCCCTTCCACAGACAGAATTACTAAAATCAAAGACACTCACACAAAATCCCGGGTATAATTAATTGTTCACCGGCAATTAAAAAAGGTTATCCAATTTTAAAAATTATTTTTTTATATGCTAAAAGCTAAGTATTTTCACTTATGCTTTTCGTTTTCATCTTATCCTATCTAATTAAGCCATTCTACCCGGGAAATCCACTACGCGCCTCAATTTTCAAGTATACCTTATCTGCATTACAACAGTAACGCTTACCACATTTTTTTCATTCAGCACAGTACACCTCATCTCCTTATCCATCAGGATCATCCATGTCCTATCTGTATAGCACATACAGGTATTTATTTCCGCACGCACATCATCTTTACGAAAAATATCCATTGCTTGCCGATTCACATCTACAGGTATCCATATCTGTGAAAGACCTTTCTGCCTGCACGTAACGCCTACCGTTTTTCTAAAACTTCACAATTATGAAAAAAAACCTGAAAATGGTCATGGCAGCCTCATTTGCCATACTATCGACTATGCCTTCGTTTACTACCCGGCAAAAAGTAATTGAAAATCTTGCCGCTGATGTAAGTCAAAAACGGCTTGATTATGTTTGGTACAATGATGAAGATATGACAGATCCCACCGGCTCCATCTGCGCTATTAATCAGGAAGTCAATCGATTACAGACATTATTTCCAGGAAATGTTTTTACCACTGTATTTTCCTCAGGATTACATGGTTACGAGTGGGGCTACAACTCACTGGTGTATACTGTAGTTATTTATTCCGATCGTTGAACAACTACATTACAGCCAAAGAACAAACGTTATCTTCTTTCTGCATATCAGCCCCAGATCAGCTTAATTAATTTTTACTGATCTTCAACCGGAGAGCAGACTAGATCAACTGCTCTGTCCAACGTTTGTCCTTTCCATTATTTATTGGTCGCATACCTGTATGTATGATCTGCTTTTACAGTGATCATAGCAGGTTGCTTATTGCACCAACAAAGCCTCCAAAGGCTGTCATACTCATGACAGCCTTTATATGTTATTACATGTTGATTAATGGTTTGATTGTTGGATTGCTTAATAAATGTCCTCTGCCGTAGCTCAAAGCTCATGGCTTGCGGTTTTTTTCTAAATTGTTTTCAACCGCTCTTCTTCCAGGTCGATCTGGTACAATTGCTGACGAATAATACCTTCGTCTATTTTGGGATCTTTATTAAGTTCAGTTAAATATTGTCGCTGACTTTCGAGTACCGCTATAAAAATAGCTTTCGTATTCTCATTCATCCAGCTATCATCTGTTGCTTTGGCTCTTTCCTCCCATTGTTTCAGAAATTTTTCCATACCAGCATGCCCATTCAGTTCATGCTCATACTTATTTTTAAGCAGATGGTAAACATGTTGCTTTAGCCCCTGCTTCATCTTTTTCCGGGTCTGTTCCTCATCTTCTTCGTTGAGGAAATTTTCAAAAAGGCCGCTTCGCCTGATGATAAAAGGTAGCGTAAGTCCCTGCACAACCAGTGTAAGCAATATTACTACGAAAGTGATAAACAGTATCAAATGTTTTTGTGGAAAGGCAGTACCATTATCCAGCACTGAAGGAATGGCCAGGGCTGCAGCCAGCGACACCACACCACGCATACCTGTCCAGCCCAGCAGTAAGGGCATAAGCCAGCGTCTTCTGCTAGAAGAAGCCCGGGGCGCTACACCCGGCCGGAAGATAAGCGTAGCTACCATTGCTGCATAAGAACTGATGATCCTGGCAACAATCAATACTACTGTTATCAGTACACCATAACCAATGGCAGTGCTCAACGGGATATCCCTGGTACGCAGTCCTTCTACAATTTCAGGAAGTTCCAGGCCAATAATCAGGAACACAATACCATTCAATATAAACACAAAACTTTCCCATACACTAAAACTTCTGATACGACTGGAACTGTTTAGAAAAGTGAGTCGTCTTGCCGACATAAACAAACCACCGCTTACAACAGCCAGCACACCTGAACAGTGCAGTTGCTCTGCAGCCCAATACATAAAATAGGGTTCAATAAGCGTCAGTGCCATATCCGAAGATGCATCAGTGGGTAAACGCTTGTGTGCTTCAACAAATATCCAGGCCAGCAACAAACCAATACCTGTTCCCCCCAGCACCATCCATAAAAAACTGGTAGCAGCATCCTGCCAGATAAATTGCCCCGTACCTACAGCCACTAATGCAAACCTGAAAATAATGAGCGAAGAAGCATCATTCAGCAGGCTTTCTCCTTCCAGGATAGCAGAGGTTGATTTAGGTATTTTTACAAACCTGGTAATAGCCCCGGTACTTACAGCATCTGGCGGAGAAACAATTCCTCCCAGTAAAAACCCCAAGGCAATGGTAAATCCCGGTATATAGTAATTGGCAACAACGGCTACTGACAATGCAGTAAAGAATACCACCAGGAAAGCAAAGCTGGTGATGATACGCCACCATTTTTTCATTTCTTTGAAAGAGATGGTCCATGATGCCTCGAACAATAATGGCGGCAGGAAAATGAAAAAGATAAGATCGGGGTTGATCCTTACTATTGGTAATCCCGGTATAAAACTTATAAACAGTCCTGCAACAACAAGCAGAATAGGATACGCTATTCTCAGTTTGGTTGCCCACATTTCCAGTAATACAATAGCCGCGACCATCGCAAGTAAAAAGGGTAAAATGGTATGCATAATACTGTTTCCTGTTTCTGTTATATATTATAAATTTAATTAAATGGACATTCCAACAAGCTGTTCACAAAAATAAAATATGAAAAAAGCCCAGGCATCTGATGTGATACCCGGGCCCACCAGTCTGTTTATAAGATGTCTATTTTGCTTTCAGCCGCATCAGTGTAAATGAATAAGCCGGTAATTGCACTGTAGGTTTATCACCCAATGTATAGGCAGCGGTTACTGGTCTGGCATTTTTATCGCCGGGCTCTCCCGTCAACACTGTTTTCACGGCCTCTTTGCCTGCAAAAGTTATATCATTGGATTGAAGCGTGATATTCACTGTTACCGGCAGCAGGTTCACCAGTTTTATGATCACATCGCCCGAAACAGCATCCCGAACTACAGAATAAGCAATGCGTTTTCTCACCGCCTCCTGGGTATTGGACAGCCCAATAACTCCCGGCAAATATTCATTTCCGGAGTTCTGGCCATACAGCTTTTGCACTTCATACCCCACGGTAGGTTTTACAGTAGTATTGTTGAAATAGATCAGATCAGGATTCCATTGCGTATGTCCTTCCTTCGCCAATAATGGTGCATACGATGCCATGCTCACTACATCGCCATTACGTTCCAACGCTGTCAGGTACAACGCTTCTGCCAATGCAGTTTCGAGATTATTGGGTCTGCCGGGTAAGTGAGCAGCATATTCACCCAGGTACACTTTTGATCTGTTACGATCATAGCTATCATAATATTCCTGGTTGTTGATAAACCAACCGGGAGACTGATAATAATGCTCATCTACCATTGGCACTTTTTCACGAACGGCAATTTTCCATCCCTCTTCATAATCTGTTCCTTCTGACGCAGGCCCCACTGTACCGATCACAGTAATTTCAGGATGTTTTGCTTTCATAACATTATAGATCATCACAAAACGTTCTTCAAAAACATCTGAGATCAGGTCTTCATTTCCAATACCGATAAATTTCAGGTTAAATGGTTTTGGATGTCCTGCTTCTGCCCGTTTCTTCCCCCATACAGAGGTTACAGGTCCATTGGCATATTCTACCAGATCCAGTATATCCTGTATATATTCATCCATTTCACTAATAGGAATACCACCCTGCTGACCACCGCCATTGGGACCAGCACCTGAATTCTGACAAGGCACACCGGCTGCCAGCACCGGCAGAGGTTCGGCACCGATGTCTTCACAATACGTGAAGTATTCAAAATAACCCAGTCCGGCGGTCTGATGATATCCCCAAAGGTTGCGCTGTGGTTTTCGTGTTTCCAATGGACCAATGGTATTTTTCCAGCGATAAATATTACCCAGTCCATCTCCATGTGCTACACATCCACCGGGAAACCTGATAAAGCGTGGATGAATATCTGCAATGGTTTGTGCAAGATCTGCACGTAAGCCGTTTTTCCTGCCCTTAAATGTATTTTCAGGAAACAGTGAGATCATATCCAGGCACATGCTACCCACAGTAAGCGGCTGCAACTCCAGTTGCGCGTCACTGGCATCAGCATTGGGTGTAAGTACCGCTGCAATATTTTTCCAGCTGGCAGCATTGGTGCTAATTGTAGCCTGTGCCAACACATTCCCGTTTTTACTTACCAGCTTTATCAATAGCTTACCGCCTTTCCCTTTGCTAAATAGTGAGAAATTATAGTGCGCTCCCTTTCTAACGGCAATGCCATCAAATCCTGTATTGACCAGTGAAGCACCGGGTTGTTTTGTTTCCAGCACTGCGTAATGCAGGTTATTGCCATGTACGGGATTCATAGTATCAATAGTGAAAGAAATACTTTCGCCTTTAATACTCCAGGAATGAGTATTGTTCCAGTTTTTATCACGTCCGTCTTTATCACCGGTTGCATATTCAAAATCGCGGTTCTGTATCAGTTCGGCATACAATCCACCATCTGCAGCATAATTGATGTCTTCAAAAAAGATGCCCAGTAACAGGTTGCTGATAAGTTTGGTTTGCCGGCCTTGTATTGTAATGGTAGCATCTACTGGTTTTAATCCGGCAAAACGTTGTGTATCCTGTTGAGTAGTCTCCTTATTTTGACTATTCTTATATTGTACCAGCTCCCAGGCTTTGATCAGTTTGTCAACCACTTTCCATGCTACGCGATGCACCTGCCCGGTGGCACTGCCGGTGGGCAACATCACCTGCTCTTCTTCATTTTTATATGATGATGCCGTTACTGCTGTTGCAGGTGTATAGAATTTAAAATCGCGTGTAGCAGTAGTATAGTATTTACCAGCGGCATCTGTATAGAAAATATTATACTCTCCATTTTTTCCATATTGCATTACCGGTCGTACAACATTCACACCTTCTGATACAGATGGATAGATCTGTCTTCCCCAACTGATCAGGTCTGCTGATGCAGCATGCGCAAACAAATGCTCACGTTCATTCAAGCTCCATATACAATGCCACATACCATCCGGCGCCTGCACCAGGTAAGGGGTCAGCATTCTTTTCTCAGAACCCCAACGTCCGTAATCACAACGCAGATAACCGTGCTCTTCGCCTATACTATACCAGTTTACCCTGTCACGGCTCCAGGCAAAATACAAACCATTGTGGTTATTATTTTTTACAGTGGCATACGAAAAAAGATATACTGAATCCGGCTCATGGCCGTACGCAAAAGCTGCAGGAAGCACAACAAGCATCAGGAAATATATAAGCTGCAGGGGCTTTTTCATCTGGATGACAATTTTAAATGTCAATTTAACAATTATTATTTCAAATAGAACGATCTATCTGAAAAGAGACTGCATTACCACTGGATAGTCAGTCATTTAATAATGTTTTTGAAAAGATTTCAAACCTTACCCGGGCTATGTTCCACGCACACCGCCATCTGCATGTATTGGTTCCGGAAAGTCCTGTTACAAGCAGTATTTGATTAAAAAAAAATTGCTTAGGTTTGTTATACAATTAGGAAATGGTGTCTTCCTTATCAACTGTCCGTTACAGGACTGATGGCGCCTACGAATTATTAATATTTCCGTATTGATACTGAATATAATTTGTAGGTATGAAATCATTTAAACAGTCATTTGAGCAAATTTTCATCTTCTCGCATCTTCTTCGCTGGACCTTACTGACCATTCCCGTAGCACTGCCTGTTGGTTCCATTGTTGCTTTTTTTCTGTGGCTGCTTGATAAGGCTACCACTACACGTTTTGAATATCCCTGGCTGTTGTTCCTGTTACCGCTGGCAGGTATTTTTATCTTTTTGCTGTACAAATACCTGGGCAAAAATGCAGATGCCGGCAATAACCTGGTAATTGAAGAGATACACGAACCGGGAGCCGGTGTTCCTTTCAGAATGGCGCCGTTGGTATTGTTCACCACTGTCGTTACCCACCTGTTTGGTGGCTCTGCCGGCAGAGAAGGAACCGCTGTCCAGATCGGAGGCAGTTTTGCCAATTTTCTTGCACGCCGCTTTGGTCTTACCAGGCAGGAGACAAGAATTATCCTGATGACAGGTATTGCAGCCGGTTTCGGCGCTGTATTCGGTACACCTGTTACCGGAGCCATTTTTGCACTGGAAGTACTTACCATTGGCAGGATGAAATACGATGCACTGCTCCCTTGCCTCATCGCCAGCCTGCTGGCAGACATTACCTGCAGCGCATGGGGCATACATCATATACAATACCAGGTATTGTTCAACGATACCGGGATACGTTTTTTTTCATTTATCAACTTTAATATATCATTATTACTGAAGGTGATTATAGCCGGTGTGCTGTTCGGTCTTGCAGGATATACATTCTCTGTCATCACGCACAACATCAAAACCTATAGTAACAGGTTGATCCCTGTTAAATGGCTGATCCCGGCTATAGGAGGTATCATTCTCATAATACTCACCTTCCTGTTAAACACACAGGATTACCTGGGTCTTGGAGTAACCGGCCACACACCAGGTTCGATAAGTATTGTATCCTGCTTCCATGCAGGTGGCGCCACTTATTTAAGCTGGTGGTGGAAACTGCTGTTTACCGCCATTACTATCGGAACAGGTTTTAAAGGCGGAGAAGTAACACCCTTATTTTTTATTGGTGCTGCGCTGGGCAATACTCTGGCAGTGTTGAGTGGAGCTCCGGTTGACCTGATGGCTGCATTGGGCTTTATTGCAGTATTTGCGGCAGCTACCAATACTCCCCTTGCATGTACCATTATGGGCATTGAATTGTTTGGTACCGAACATGTGATCTATTATGCAGTAGCTTGTTTTACTGCTTATTATTTCAGCGGTCATTCCGGCATTTACCAGTCACAACGAATAGCTGTTTCCAAGATTGACAAACTGGAACATCACACCAACAAAACCCTACGCGATATCAGGTAAGCAAGTATACTGTCATTCCTGTTTACACACCTGTATAAAAAAATTTGCGTAACCGGTTAGTTACACATATGTTTGTAACCGAATGGTTACATAAAGACTATTTATGTCATGAGAAGAGATGTATTCCAGGCTATTGCCGACCCCACCCGCCGGGAAATAATACAAATGATCGCCCGACAATCATTGCACCTGAACGCTGTGGCTGAAAACTTCAATATCAGTCGTCCTGCCATTTCGAAACATATCAAAATATTAACGGAATGCGGACTGGTTGTGATCCGGCAACAGGGTAGAGAAAGATACTGCGAAGCCAACCTGGAACAATTAGGTCAGGTTTCGCAATGGGTTGACCAATACCGTGCATTCTGGACACAAAAACTGGATGCACTGGATCATTTCTTACAGCAGGATGCCGCAGCATCTGCGCAACATAAGTCACCAAAAAAAACGAAAAGAAAATGAAACAGGAACCATTTGTAATCGAACGCGTGTACAATGCATCCGTTGAAAGGGTATGGAAAGCCATTACCGACAAAGACCAGATGAAACAATGGTATTTTGACATTGCAGCTTTTAAACCGGAAGTTGGTTTTGAATTTTCTTTTACCGGCCATAATGAAGGCGTCACCTTTATACACCTGTGCAAGGTGACAGAAGTAGTGCCTAACAAAAAACTAACATATAGCTGGCGGTACAAAGACTATGAAGGTAATTCATTTGTAACCTTCGAGCTGTTTCCGGAAGGCTCCTCCTCCACCCGTTTGAAACTGACACACGTTGGACTGGAAACATTCCCGCAAACCACTCATTTTGCAAAAAGCAATTTCGAAATGGGATGGACAGAGCTTATTGGTTCGCTACTTAAAAATTTTGTAGAAAAATAATAATCACTAACTACACTTACAGGAAGAATTACCGGCAATGCCGGTAATTCTTCTTTTATAGTCCTGCCATTAGTATCAGCAATAGTCATCCATTGCTTACTTTTACCCGATGATAGTAATTGCCACTAAAGAAGATCACCAGGAAATTATAACAGTATGGGAATTATCGGTACGTGCTACCCATCATTTTCTTTCAGAAGCTGATATACAATTTTTCAAACCCCTGATACTGGATCAATACCTGGATGCCGTGCGATTGTTCTGTACGCGCAATGAAGCTGGTCTTATTACAGGATTCCTTGGACTATCAGACGACAAAATCGAAATGTTGTTCATTCACCCCGATGTCCGTGGACAGGGCATAGGTAAACAACTGCTGGAATACGCAGTGCACGAACAACAGATACGCAGTGTAGATGTCAATGAACAGAATGAACAGGCGGTAGGATTTTATCAACACATGGGATTCCGTGTAATACATCGTTCACCGGTGGATGGCATGGGCAAACCTTTTCCCTTGCTTTCTATGTCGCTGTAATATGCATGCTCATGTTATCCTTATCCTAAACAAACTATAGTATCCGCTGATACTGTTGCCGGTAGCATCAGGAACATATCATAATCACCGCTCATCATTCGCGTGCAACAGCAGCACATCATATGCTATCTTTATTATCATGAAGAAGCATATTTTATTACCAGGCATTACTTTCCTGATCTGTTATAATATTTCAGTAAGCCAGGCGCAAACAAAGCAATACAGTAACAATGAATTGTTTTCCATTGCCCGCGTATGGGGCTTTATGAAGTACTATCATCCTGCGGTTTCACAGGGAAAAGTCAATTGGGATTCCGTACTGCTGGTTACCCTTGACAACGCAAAACCCATACAACAGGTATTCTCCGGTTGGCTTACCTATGCCAATACCGTTACTTTTGATACAACACATCCTATTACCGGCAGTGAACCATGTGATTCAATAGATCGCAGAAATGCCGATCTTTCCTGGATACAGACCAATAATACTATACCAGCAATAGTGAAAAAAGAACTGTACAGGCTTGCCGGCAACCGGCAATACATCGGTACTTATTACAGCAGGGCTGAAAGCAACCGCTATTCCGGTAAAGCTGAAAAGAAATATCCGGATGCTATATTCAACGAACAATACAGGTTATTGGACCTGTTCAGAGCATGGAATGTTATTGAATACTTCTATCCTTACAAATACGCACTGGATAAAAAATGGAACACAGTTTTGCAACAGTTCATTCCCCTGTTCAGAACAGCCGATCGCAAAACGAAATATGACTCTGTACTGGCAAAATTCACAGCAACTATCGACGATTCGCATTCGGACATAGAACCTGCAGCAAACTATGTATTGTTTGGTGAATATGGTCCACCCTTTGCATTTCTCTATATAGACTCTGTGGCTGTGGTAACAAGGATTGTGGATGCAGCACTTTGCGATGCAGCCGGCATAACAACCGGAGATGTGATCCGATCTGTAAACAATATGCCACTGCCTGTTATCTTCAAAGCCAATAGTCCGTATGTTCCGGCATCAAACCCCTCGGTAAAACGCCGTGAAGTATACCGCTACCTTTTCAATGGCACTACCGATAAAATGAAATTATCAGGATACAAAAAGGACCACACTCCTTTTATCACCGAAACCGGACGCATAAAACGTGTTTACCAGAATGAATGGTTTCACGAAGGTTACCCTGACAATCCATTACTGCAATTTGACACTACTATACAACAGCTTATTTATGCCAGGATCATTGGACATACAGGATACATTGAGTTTTCATCTTTGCAACCGGCACATATTGATAGCATTATGCAAATGATGCAACAGACCAAAGGATTGATCATTGATCTGCGTGGTTATACCGACAATGGGGCCCTGCTGAAAATTTTTGATCACCTGTTTACAGAACCGGTATTCTGGGGCAAAAAATCACAACCAGATTTTTATGCACCAGGAAAATTCTGTTATGTAGACAATGTTATCAACAAAAGTTTCAAATATGCAGGAAAACAGAACAGCAATGCTTACCGTGGAAAAGTAGTGGTACTGATCAACGAAACCACACAAAGCGCACAGGAATTGTGGGCCATGATCTTTAAAAAAATACCGGGCGTTACCTTTATCGGCAGCCAAACAGCAGGAGCAGACGGCAATATGACCCAAATACCACTGACAGATGGCAGAAAGATCATTTTTTCAGGTCTTGGCATTTACTATCCAAACGGACAGGAAACACAGCGCATTGGCATCATACCTGATATTGTGATCAGGCCAACCGTTGAAAACATTCAGCAAAATAAAGATCCGTTGGTACAGAGAGCCTTGCAGCTAATTGAAAAACAGTAGCAGCAAATTGTATTACCCTTGTACAGGTAAACAAAAAGAGCAGCCTTATGGGCTGCTCTTTTTGTTTGTATTCGCCGACGGGTTGTATATTAAATATACTGGTTGATAATATTCTCCAGCCATTCCTGTTTACCGCTGATGGCTTTGGGTTCACCATTGGCCAGAGCAAACGTACGCAGGTCTTCCAGTTTTAATTTACCTTCTTCAAATTCTTTTCCTTTACCACTGTCGAAAGAAGCGTAGCGTTCCTGCCTGATCTTTTTATAAGGAGACTTCTGCAATACATTATCAGCAATTACCAGCGCGCGGGCAAAAGCATCCATACCTCCGATATGCGCCAGGAAAACATCATCCAGGTCTGTTGAGTTCCTTCTGGCTTTAGCATCAAAGTTAATACCACCGCCACCAAAACCACCTGCTTCCAGGATGATCAGCATGCTTTCAGCCAGTTCATTCAGGTTAATGGGGAACTGGTCTGTATCCCAACCGTTCTGATAATCGCCACGGTTGGCATCAATACTGCCCAGCATGCCGGCATCAACTGCTACCTGCAGTTCATGCTGGAAAGTATGACCGGCCAGTGTTGCATGGTTTACTTCAATATTCAGTTTAAAGTCTTTATCCAGTCCGTAATGACGTAAAAAACCTATTACTGTAGCACTGTCGTAATCGTACTGATGTTTGGTGGGTTCACAGGGTTTAGGTTCAATAAAGAATGTTCCTTTAAAACCCTGTTTGCGTGCATAATCCCTGGCCATGGTAAGGAACTGTGCCAAATGATCCAGTTCACGCTTCATATTGGTGTTCAGCAGGCTCATGTATCCTTCACGCCCCCCCCAGAACACATAGTTTTCACCACCCAATGCAATGGTAGCATCCAGGGCATTCTTAACCTGTGTACCAGCATAGGCAACTGCCGCAAAATCAGGATTGGTAGACGCACCATTCATATAACGGGGATTTGAGAATACATTGGCTGTTCCCCACAACAGTTTTACTCCACTGTCGCCTTGTTTCTGTTTTGCATAATCCACAATAGCCTGCAGATGGCTTTCGTATTGTGCAATGGATGAACCTTCATCTACCAGGTCTACATCGTGAAAACAATAATACGGAACACCCAGTTTGGTGATGAATTCAAATGCCGCATCCATTTTGTCTTTGGCCCTTTGTACAGGATCCGGTGCAACATCCCATGCAAAGTGTTTTGTGCCAGGACCAAACGGATCACCACCTGTATTACAGAAGGTATGCCAGTAAGCCACAGCAAAACGCATATGCTCTTTCATGGTTTTACCGGCCACTACACGATTTTCATCATACCACTTAAATGCAAGCGGGTTGTCAGATTGCGGTCCTTCGTAAGCAATCTTTCCGATACCCGGAAAATACTCTTTACTGCCTAATGTAATACTCATATTTCGTATTTATTTTTTCGGATTACAGTTTCTGATTCGAAATTTGATATTTCAGGTTCTGTTTGCTCGTGTATTTAAGGAGAATTCGTTTTTTGCTTGAAACATGAATCATGAGGTGATCGTTGCTGTTTTTGCCCGCTGCCCGAACCCGTAACTACTCAAAACAATAAAACCATCAAGCAATCAGATCATCCGGCAATTTTCAAATGACCTCATTTTCAAATCAATCTCATAAATTTCTTTTCCACCGCTCATATACATCCCTGGTTTGCTGTGTCAGTTCTTTATCGGGTTCAATAAGCTTTACCAGTTCCATGCCTGTAAAACAAGTAGCAAAATCACTGAACACACCCACTCCTACACCGGCTGCTCTTGCCGCCCCCAATGCTCCATCTGTATTATACAGTTCAATAGCACAACCGGTTGTATTGGCAAAGGTTTTAGCAAAGATGTCACTCAGGAACATATTCGCATAACCGGCACGTACGGTCTGCATCCGCATACCCATCTGTCCCATGATCTCTGTTCCGTAGCAAAGTGAAAACACAATGCCTTCCTGCGCTGCCCGCGCCACATGCGCACGATGATGTGTATTGAATTGCAATCCCTGCAAACGCGCACCCGGATCGCGGTTTTCCAACACCCGTTCTGCGCCATTACCAAAAGGATAAAACAGCAAACCATCTGCTCCTACAGCAATGGTTGCAGCTTCCTTGTTCATATCCTGGTAAGAAGCCCCCTGGTAGAAGTTCTTTCTGACCCAACTATTCAGGATACCGGTACCATTGATGCACAACAAAATGCCATACCGCGGCTTTTCTTCCGTATGACTTACGTGTACAAATGTGTTTACACGCGATTTGGGATCAAAGCTCACTTTATCAGTTACGCCATATACCACACCCGAAGTGCCGCCGGTAGCAGCAATTTCGCCGGGTTGTAATACATTCAGCGAATAAGCATTGTTAGGCTGATCGCCGGCACGGTAACAAACAAGAATACCGGCAGCCAGTTGCAATATTTCAGCAGCAGCGGCAGATAATCTCCCTTGTTCACCAAAAGTGGGCACTACCGGCGACAACAGGCTTTCATCAATACCATATTGTCTCAACAGTTCGGTAGCAACGCGCTTTTGCGGAAAATTCCACAGAATCCCTTCTGATAAACCTGATACAGTAGTAGCTGGTTCACCGGTTAGTTTCAGAGCTATATAATCGCCTGGCAGCATCACCTTGTATATCTTTTCATATACTGCCGGTTCATTATCCTTTACCCATTTTAATTTGGAAGCAGTGAAGTTACCGGGCGAATTGAGAAAGTTCTGAAGACAGAATTTTTCTCCCAGTGCATTCATGGCTTTGTTGCCGATCTCTACCGCGCGACTATCACACCAGATAATGGAAGGACGCAACGGTTTCAGGTCTTTATCAACACATACCAGTCCGTGCATCTGGTATGAAATGCCAATGGCAGCCACTTCTTTTCCGTCAAAACTTACCTGCTGATGCAATTGCTGTACAGCATGGATCAATTCAGTCCACCATTGTTCCGGATCCTGTTCGGCAAAACCCGGCCTGGGAGCAGCGATGGCCATTTCAACGGCAGGTGAAAAAGCAGCTGCAACACTTTTACCGGTAGCAATTTCCAGTAACGCAGCCTTAACAGAAGAAGATCCAATATCAAAACCCAGGAGGTATTTCATGCAAACAATTTCGTAAAAAGTAACTTATTGTGAGATGTGAAACCGCAATCGTGAAAGGTGTTAGCTTTTAGATATTAGCCTTTAGCCGTAAGCGCCCTCGTTAATCTGTTAACTTTTCAACTTACTCACCTCACGGCATCATTTCATTTGGTCTTTCGTACCTTATATCCTTTATATCTTAATCCTTGCACGTTGAATCTTGTCTCTTGTTCCTTGCTGACTTCAGTCTTCCGGCCCCATCTCTTTCGGGGCGTCAAATTAGGAAAATATTCTGCTTTCAAAAAAACGTTCTATGCAACTTTTATGCAACAAGATGCTGTCCCAGACTGCAACTGCGCAGATTCTTTAGTAACTTGCACCATCATATCCGTGCATATCACAAAACACCATACCACACTTATCAAACAACAGGCGGCAGCGCTGGGTTTTTCCTATTGTGGTATTGCAAAGGCACAACAACTGGATGATGATGCACGCAGGCTGGAAAACTGGTTATTGCAGGGAAAACACGGTTCCATGCAATACATGGAAAAATATTTTGATCTGCGTGTTGATCCTACCAAACTGGTGCCAGGTGCAAAATCAGTCATCACCCTATTGATGAATTATTTCCAGGAACAGCAACAGGATACAAACGCTCCTGGTATATCCAAATATGCGTTTGGCAAAGATTACCATGAAGTGATCCGGGAAAAGATGAATGCGTTTTATGCATTTATACAGGAACAGATCGGGGAAGTGCATGGTCGTGGGTTTGTCGATTCGGCACCTGTACTGGAACGTAGCTGGGCGCAACGCAGTGGCTTGGGCTGGATAGGCCGTAACGGTAATCTTATTACCAAACAGCAGGGTTCTTTCTTTTTCATTGCCACCCTGATCGTAGATCTTGAACTGGAATACGATGATCCTTTTGCAAAAGACTTCTGCGGTTCCTGTCGTAAATGTATAGATGCCTGCCCTACCGGTGCTATCCAGGAAAATAAAGTGGTCAATGGCAACCAGTGTATCTCCTATTTCACGATCGAGTTGAAAGATATGCTGATACCAGATGAAATGCAGGGAAAGTTCAGCAACTGGATGTTTGGCTGTGATACTTGTCAGGATGTATGCCCCTGGAATCGTTTTTCCAAACAAACCACAGAAACTGCATTTACGCCTATTCCCGAAATTCTGAACCTGACCACCCGCGACTGGGGGAATATGACAGAAGATAGTTTTAAAAAAATATTCAGACACTCACCGTTGAAACGCAGTAAGTTCAAAGGCATCCAACGCAATCTGAAATTTCTGCAGTTTGACAGTATTGCGTCCTTTGAGTAACATTGTGCAGCAACATACTCATTGTTTACCATGATCCTGCAAAAATACCTGTAGCAGTTCACATTTTTTCTGTAAATTCAGGTTGACCTGCAACCATTACACTATCCTTTACTGAGTTTATGAAATTGTCGCCCAAACAAAAGAAATGGCTTAAGCGTATTGCCATTCTTTTACTGCTACGTTTTATCATCGGCGGCATATTGTATTACGTAATCGTTTACCGGTTCAAAAACGTTATGCAATACGTGGTAAAAAAAGAATCCGGCAATAATTATATGTTCGATGCTTCAGATATTGAAGTATCGCTGTGGAAAAAGAATATTGTACTCACTAATGCGGTCCTCTCCTGTAAAGATACCATCAATACCACACCTCATTACAATGTGAACATATCACGCGTATATCTTGCTATTGCATCATGGTCTGACCTTATTTTTCACCGCAGGGTTTCGGTAGATAGCCTGGCGATTGTATTACCATCGCTGTCTGCACATGAACACGATCTGCACCCACAAAAACAGGTCAGTTTCCGGGTATCACAGGTCTCTGACATGCTGCATAAACTGATGCTACACCTGCAGGTTCGTGCATTCAGTCTGCAAAATGGTTCTTTTGCGTACGCGCACAAGGCCAGCGCCCTGCCATTTATCAGTGATCATATTAATTTCTTTATCCGCAATTTTTCCGGTCACAATGCCGGTAAAAAACTATTGGCAGCAGACGAAATCGATCTGCGCATGAACAACCAGCACTGGCAATTGCCGGGCAGCGATCATGAAGTAACTTTTAAAAACCTGCATTTTTCCGGCAGCAACCAGCGTTTTGAACTGGATTCATTTACATTCCGGACTGCAGATACTACTGCCGGGGCTGTTTTTTTCAGCGCCGATAAACTGGTATTCAACTCTACACAACTCTCCGATCTATACGAGAAAGATAAACTGGTTATTGACACACTATTGTTACACAGGCCCATAATAACACTGCAGGCTACTGAACAACCAACCTCTGCCGACACCACCAAACAGATCAGCCAGTCGTTCCGGAAACTGTTCAAAAGACTTACCTTCCATTATATCAATATCAGTGAAGGTGCATTGCTGCTACAGAAAAAGAACAACCCGCAGACTACCTATCTCACACAACGGACCGATCTGAAAATATACGGTTTACAGATACAGCCAGAAAGTTCGCATATTACTACTGACAGTATACAACTGAAACTGCGTAACCTTCGTTTTATAACCAGAGACAGCATGTTCCAGATGACCATAGATGAATTTGCCTTTCATAATAATGAGGTTATATTCTCCAATACATTATTCAGTCCTACTACAG
Organism: Chitinophagaceae bacterium PMP191F; assembly: GCA_001302245.1. Lineage (GTDB taxonomy): Bacteria > Bacteroidota > Bacteroidia > Chitinophagales > Chitinophagaceae > PMP191F. The sequence goes on along the minus strand of LGYU01000009.1, from coordinate 456,433 downwards.
CTAATCACAACAGCCATAAACTTACTTTCCGCACCCCCTCCCTGCATCTGAAAGACATAAGCCTGGAAGATCTGCTGCATAAAAAACTGACTGGCACATCAGCCACATTATATCGGCCACAGATTGCTATAGAAGACAAAGGCATCCGGAAAACATCAAAATCGTCCAAAGACATCAGCAATTTTTACAACACCCTGCATGGTTTACGGGAACTGATCGATGTTGACAGTTTCAACATTATCAATGGTAATGTACAATATGCACATAGTGGATCCGCCCCCCTGCAGGCACACATGAATAACATCAATGCGTCTGTTCTGCTCAACAGCTTTTTTGAAAGCGATTCCCTGATCGACATCAAACGCTCATTGCCCAAGCTACAGATAGGCACAGTAAACGTATCCTCCCCTTCTTTGCAGTTATCTGCAAACAATTACAATTTTGACGGTTCTAACCGGCACAATGGAGTGGAACAGTTCCGGCTTCAACTGGCTAACCGGAATATATTTGAAGGGAAAAAAGTGTATTGGGAAATATTCGACTGGGATCTGTTGCAACGTTATGGAATGATCCGTATTGAAAATCTACGTGCTGCAGAACTGACAGCCAATATCACAGCACCAGCAACTAAAGCCCAACCTGGTAATCTTCCTGATATTTTTATACGTCGTATTGATGTAAACAGGCTGTATTTCCATCAGCAACATACCGATGAACAACTGGTATTTGATGCAAAAAATATCTGTTTGTCCAATATCAGTTCAAAAAAACAATTTCTATACTGGGAAAATATTGAAGGCGAACTTTGTAACATACGTTTTTCAAACCAGGACATGAATGTATCCGTTCAATCGGCTATCATCAACAACCATTATGAGCATGTTTTCAAACAGGCGCTGTTACAGATCAATAAAACTGGCAACTCAACTTATGTACAACTTCCACTGCTGAAGATCAATGCGGATCTTCCTTCAACCGATCTTTCATCATTCCATATACGTTCTTTGCAAGCTGATAATCCAACCATTGATATACGTAAAACAACCATCGCAGGCAATACAGCAAATGCCAATTCAAAACTACCAGTTATCGCCATTGATAAAGCGACAATGGTAAATGCCATTGTCCGATACACAGCAATCTCCGGAAACGACAGCAACACACTGCATGCAATATTAAACATAGCAGCAGACAAACTAAAAACCGGTCACAATGATCCTGTATTATTCAGTTACAACAGCATTGTAATCAATGGATCAGCAATCAATTTTAACGGTGGCAATACATTGACAATGAACATTCCAGGTGTGCAGGCTCATTTTACCCATGGCAATATACAGCACTACCTGCAACAAAACATTTTCTCTACAGCAATTGCTTTGCAATGGAAAGATGCACAGGTAAAAACAACACATACAGATAGCACTGCAATTACTATAGAAAAGTTATCAGGTTCTTTTAATGACGAACATTTCCGGTTTGATCCTTCACAGAAAATATCCTGGCAATCTCTATATAAACAGACCGCCATACAACAAGGTGATGTATATTATCGTGGGAAAGATATTACTGCCAGGCTCACTGCATTACAATGGGCAACACAACACCAGCAACTGTCTGTTGGTCCGTTTTCTGTAATGCCCAACCTAAACCAGCAGGACGCTTTTCGTAAAAAAGGCTGGCAAACAGATTATATAACGGCAGAAGGGGAAGCACTGCATATACAAGGCATTACATTCAATCTGCAACCGAACGACTCATCGCTCATTGTAAAAAAAGTAACCGGCAACAATATTACACTTACTACCGTTCGCGATAAACGCATGCCTTTTAAACACGGTATTGAAAAACCCATGCCTACCAAGCTGATCAAATCTGTACAATTTCCTTTTCATATTGATACAGTATTGCTGCAGCAATGTGCGGTAATGGTACACGAGATCTCCCTGCAAACAGAACAGGAAGGTATTATTCCGTTACAGCAGCTCAATGCTCTTATTACCAATGTAGGTAACACTTCGCATACCGGCGATAGTCTCTCCGTTACAGCAGCGGCCATGGTATTGAGTAACCGGATCAATTTTTTTCATTACAAGGAGGCGTATCATGATTCCCTGTCAGGTTTCAGAACCTATGTGTATTCGTCGCCCATGGAGTTGCCGCGTTTCAGTGATGCCACTACGCCACTGGCTGCCATTACTGTATTAAGCGGCCGATCTGATACTTTATTCACTACCTGGACAGGCAATAAACACGCAGCCATTGGCACAATGGGCTTTTATTACAACAATCTGGCAGTTAAAATACTCGACAAAAAAAATGCCGCTAAAAAAAGCTTTTTACTGGCATTGGAAAACACCCTGGCTAATAAACTATTACTGAACAGGAAGAATGCCAGGCAATCAGTAGTATTCTTTGAGCGCGACAAGGAAAAGTTTGTTTTTAATTACTGGGTAAAAACAACACTCAGTGGTTTTATGAGCAGTATTGGACTGAAACGCAATAAGAAATACAACAAAAAATACCGTGAAGTACAGGATATCTATTCCCTGCCTGTTCTGCCGGAGTAAAAAATTCAACTTCCAGGTTTATGGAAACATTCGGACATATAAAAACAGTGCTGAGCATCATACTGGGATTAAGTATTACCCATATTTTAAAAGGCAATGTAAAGCTGATTGAACACCCTGGAAAGTATAAACCTTACTGGATACACCTGCTATGGGGTTTATATCTTTTCTTATTGTTGATCCATTTCTGGTGGTGGGAGATCTATCTGAACAATATCAAAACCTGGGTATTCTCCCAATACTTTTTCCTGATACTGTACAGCACCATGTATTATGTATTGTGTGTCCTGCTGTTTCCTGACGAAATAAAAGATTATCCTGATTACAAAACATATTTCTATTCTCGCAGGAAATGGTTTTTCGGAATGCTGGCTGTTACTTTTGCAGCAGATTTTGTAGATACTTTGCTGAAAGGAAAAGATTACCTGGCGCACCTGCATTGGGAATACCCGGTAAGGAATATTACACATGTACTGCTATGCCTGCTGGCTATTAAGATCAGCAATCCTAAATTTCATGCAGCTCTTATCATTATCTTACTGGCGTATGAATTGTCGTGGATATTAAGATTATACAATACGTAATGCTGTAAATGACAAGTCAGCGTCGCTACATTAAGACAGACCACATCATAGCCGCTGTTAATAGATGTATACCTATTCGTGTTTTCCGGCTCTGCCAGAAGCCTGCTGGCTTTCAGAAAGCTCCTGACGGAGCTGAATGACGCGTCCAATTTGCTTTAATGGGGATCTACTCCGGAGCTTAATTTTAACGACGTTGGGCGGTGAATGGTCAATATCCGATACAGTAAATCGTGAAACATTGTTGAAAAGTTACAAAGCCACTATTACTCCCGGACATATTTTGTACTCCGCGTACACATTCAGCGTTAGGCGTTAAGTATTCAGCCGCTATTTCTTCAGCAACATCTTCACGCTAAGACCATACGACCACAGGTGATGATTGTTGATGGCATCCATTGTTCCATTGGAAAGTCCTGAAACATTGTAACGAACAGTTGGTCCTACCCGCAGCGGGAAACGTGAACGTTGCAATACACCCACATCAAACCCGGCATGCAGTCCTACCTGTGTTTTACGTACAATCTGGTCATCACCATAATACACTTTGGAGTTATCATCAAAACGCAGCGTACTGGTATTTACCAGGCGGTTTATTACAGCGCCGGCATTCAATATCAGTGGCAGACGATTGCCTTTATTCACTTTCCATTGCAGTGATATGGGCAAACCTATAAAGCTGTATTTGTTTGTATAGATCTGTGTAAATGAATTTACATAATAGCCACGCACAATGCTTTGGTTGAAAAACGAACCATTGGTAACCAGTGTAGATCGGTCTACATATTGTCCTACAGCAATACGTGTACTGAAATAATCATATTGCAACCCGGATGAGACGGCAATACGTGGAGTAAACCAATGTTCAACAAAGAAACCTGCAGAAAAATACATTCCTTTACTTACAGCAGAGGGTTCAGAGGTAAGCCTTGATACAGAAAGTGAAAAACCGTTATTCACTGAAGGAGAAGCCTGTAGCATATCCTGCGAATTCTTATCACTGCTGCTCAGCGGTTTTATTTCTACCACACCTGAATACCCGGCATCTACTTTAACACCCCATTTCCAGCGAGAGAACGATGAACTGGCATCCCTTCTTAAAGGAGTTGCTTCGGCATAGTTGCCTGCATCAATAGAATCCGGGGCAATTGTACCCGGAGCAAATATCTGCCAGTCAGTGCGCGGAACAGCATAACGTACAGGTTCAGATATATTCTGCGCTTCGTGTATACCCGTAGTGCTGGTAATGGTTTGGTCTGTTGTTTGCTGTGCTTCTAGTTCTGTTATAGCTGGCAGTACAACTGGTTGCGATGAAATGTGGCTGTTGCTTTTTCTTTTAATAACAGTAACATTTCTGGTCAGCGTACCGGAGTTACCTGCTGAGTTCCTTATAATATTCCTGTTCTTTGTTACATGTTTATCGGCTGTAACATTTTCTATATGCACCGATACTGATGAAGCAGCAGCGGTCGTATTCTTTTCGCCTTCAGTAGTTACTGAAGCATCTGCTTTGGGCAAAGAAGTGTTCTTATTCTTTACAGTAGCAGCAGTATTATCAGAAGTAGAGTTATTGTTATGGATAGTAGTGTTTGATGATGAAACGGTTTCAGCATGGCTGGCAGTTGCAGTATTTGGCGCTGATGTGTTGCCGGGAGTTACGGCATGTTGCTCCTTTGCAGTACCTGCACCAGCAGGCACAACATCGTTATGTACAGCTACAGGAGGGGTGGATGTATTATTTTGTACCCATGTATAATAGCCGCCCGTAACAGCCATAAACAGCGCCAGGCCAGACAGCCATAATGCTCCTACACGACGGCGCCTGCGCTGCCGAACACGTCTTGCGACTTCCGTCCAGACACCATCAGATGGACGAAGTTTCCATTCGTCCATCTTCTGTTTCACTTGTTTTTCAAAATCATGGTCGGACATAAGTTTCCTTTTTTGTTTCCACTGTTTGCTTTTTTAGCCAACTAATCAATAACGCCCTTGCGCGTGCATATTGCGAGCGCGACGTACCTTCATTGATGCCAAGCATTTTTCCGATTTCCACATGAGAAAATCCTTCCACTGCATGCAGGTTGAAAATAGTCTGATAACCAGTAGGTAATTGCCTGATCAGTTCTGCAAGGTCTTTTGCATGTAATGCCACTTCAGGGTTATCAGATGACACCGGGTGGAGGTTGTTATTATCCAGGAATGACAGGTCTGCCTGGTAGCGGTTATTCCTTTTCAGGTAATTCAGTGCGGTGTTCACCATGATCCTGCGTATCCATCCGCCCAGCTCACCTTCCGATTTGAACTGGTGTAGGTTCATAAATACTTTCACAAAGCCATCCTGCAATACATCTTCAGCATCAGTAGTGGACTTGGTATAACGATAGCATACCGCCAGCATGCTCTCTGCGAAATGTTCGTAGAGTTGACGCTGGGCTTCGGGTCTCCCCCGTAAACAATCTTTTACCAGTCCGTTGTAATTCATTATTCTCCTTTGCTTGACACTGCACAATACTGTTCCGTTGCACGCAATCACTGTTTTTACCGGGCGCTGCCGAACACTTACCTTTACGCTTACTATGGCAAAATCATTGACAACCAGAGACAAACAGGTCATCTGGCATCCTTTTACGCCACAAAAATACATGGCCGATCCCATACCCGTGGTAAAAGGGAAAGGTATTTACCTGGCTGACAGCGACGGAAAACAATATATGGACGTGATCAGTAGCTGGTGGGTGAACCTGCATGGCCACTCCCATCCGTATATTGCCCAAAAGCTATATGAACAAGCCCTGACGCTGGAACAGGTTATTTTTGCCGGTTTTACCCACGAACCCGCTGTTTTGCTGGCAGAAAGACTCTTATCCATTCTCCCGGGTCCTTTTGCACGCGTTTTTTATTCAGACAACGGATCTACTTCCACTGAGGTGGCCCTCAAAATGTCTATCCAGTACTGGTGGAATAAAGGCGAACAAAAACGCAACAAGATCCTCGCATTCAAAAACTCTTATCATGGTGATACCTTTGGCGCCATGAGTGTCAGTGACCGCAGCGTGTTCACACTGGCTTTCCATGATAAGTTGTTTGAGGTTATTGCAGTAGACCCGCCAATGTCTGCTACCCTGCCCGATTCATTGGCCAATATTCCCTGGAATGAGATCGCCTGCTTTATTTACGAACCGCTGGTACAAGGTGCGGGCTGTATGCAGATGTATTTTGCGGATGGCTTAAATGCCTTGTTACAACAATGTCATGCACATAATATTATATGCATTGCCGATGAAGTAATGACGGGTTTCGGAAGAACAGGACAGTTATTTGCTTCGGCCTACTGTACAGAAAAACCAGACATCATCTGTCTCAGCAAAGGCCTCACTGGCGGCACTATGCCATTGGGTGTAACAGCCTGCGCGCAGCACATTTATGATGCGTTTGTTACAGATGATAAACTCAAGACTTTTTTCCATGGCCACTCATTTACTGCCAACCCATTGGCATGTACTGTAGCCAATGCCAGTCTTGACCTGCTGTTACAACAGGATTGTTTGCAACATATTGAAAATATAACGCAACAACACAGGCTGTTTACAAAATCACTGTACAATTATCTGCCCGCTATTAAAAATATCCGGCAACTGGGCACCATCCTTGCATTTGAAATAGCACAGGGAAAGGATGAATACCTGAACAATATCAGCGGCAGCATTACGGCAAAAGCCTTACAGAAGGGCATTTACCTGCGTCCGCTGGGCAACACGGTATACCTGATGCCACCTTATTGTATTACCACAGAACAGTTGCAACAGGTATATACAGTTGTAGAAGAAATTATACAGGAAACAGCAAAACTGTAATATTCTGTTAAGAACAACATATCGCCGGATCCGTTATCAATTTTGTAAGTTTGACTATGAGATCGCCGTACATCATTTTTATATTACTATTGGTTGGATTTGCAGCCTGTGAATTTCAACCTAAAAAAAGACAACCCGCAATATTACAGGGCAGAAGTGTGGATGTAAGCCTGCTAAAAAGGGAGCAGTATGACCTGGTAGAAAGACTATATGCAGAAATGGCTGATACCGCAGTTGATCTGAAAGCGCTGGAAGCCCTTTTAAAAAATCTGCGTAAAGGCACTACTGATTCATTGAAAGCATTTGAAAGCTTTGAAAATGAAAATGGGCTGTACTACAACGCGGTGATCAATAAACTACAGGCCATACAGGATCCTGCACTCAGAACATCTATCCGCAAAGTGATGGACAGCAGTCTTGCAGCATACAAAGAGCAGACAGCCGGCTGGAAAAAGATCAATGAAGACATTGCCCGCAAACAGGCACTCATCAAAGACCTGCACACCATACTCAAACTTACCCGTACTGCCGCTTTTATGCGCCAGTACCAGCAACAATACCTGCCGGATAGCAGTCGTGGACAGGCCATCAACGACCGGCTTGACAGCGCTATTCTCCAACTCGACTCTATGATCAGACAATAAAAAAGCGGTCCTTTCAGACCGCCTTTCAATACTTTTTGTATGCAGATCATCAGATCTTGATAGGAACTTCTACCTGTGTCTGATCCCACTCAATTACCAGCGCATTCTTTTTGGTAAAACTAATGGTTAGTTCTTCTACCACTTTGTCCAGTTTTTTTACCGGCACAGCTACCTGCAGTACGTCTTTGTCCTTGATCTTTTCATACCCGAAAGATCCCCATTGCTTCAGTTCGCTGTTCAGAATAATGGTCCACTCTTTTTCGCCCAGCTTGGCAAACAAAGTATAAGTACCGGCTTTAACGGGTTTGCCTCCGAAAGTAGCATCTTTATCAAAAGTGATCTCGGTAGCTTCATCGGCACCTACGCGCCATACCGTACCGAATTTTTCCAGTGCACCGAATATTTCACGGCCTTTTTTATACGGACGTCCGTAGGTTACATGAATATTTTTTACTGATACTGTATCATGGGGGCTTTTCCGTTGTTTTTGCGCCACACTATCAGTAGCAAAAGCCAGCACTGCTATTACTGATAAGAAGAGAAATTTTTCCATAATGATTACTGTTTAATGATTGCGAAAAGGTAAGAACTTTACGGTTTCTTCCCCATTATATTTTGCAGGTTAGAGAGCGATTGTTCCATAGACGGTCCCAATTGCTTATCAAAAACCAGGCTACCCAGCTTTTTCCAGGGATACCACTCCAGGTAAAAATCAAAATACCATTGTACGGCTGTAGTATCACCCGACTCGTACAGGTTGAATCCGCCGGCGATGATGTTCTTACCTTGGTTCCAGCGAAGGTGTACGGAATCGGGCCATACGCCTGTCAGGTTCACCTGCAACTGGTCTGCCGTAAAAGCACTGTCGCCAAAATGCTTATTGGTCAGCACTTCATTGTTCACCATTACATTCCATTTTTGCCATTGCCCCATGTGTACAATCTGCTGCTGCACCTGTGCTTTAGAGGCAGCAACGTTAATGGCACGTGATATCCTTACATGCGAAGGAATCAGTACCGAAAGACCAAACACTAACAATGCAAAAGCCACCAGGCTGATCACTCCCAACTTTACTAGACGCATAGAATAATTCCGGATTTTCTTATTTCAGGTATTCAGAACCGGCTACCGGTTGCTGACTTTAAAATGTTCGTTGTTGATTTATTTAAGCTTTTACAGGGTTTTGCAAAACCTGTCTGAGGTCACTCCCATTTAAACACCTTCACTGCCAGTGTATAGGCAATAACTGCCCATCCCAGCAGGATAGCGATCTCCGCTCCTACATTCCACAAATGCAATCCTTCAAATGAAATTTTGCGCATGGCGTCATTCAAAGCAGTCAGCGGCAGAAATTTAATAAAACTCTGCAATGAAGCAGGCAGTGCACCTTTTGGGAAAAAGGTGCCGGATAAGAAGTACTGCGGGAACATGAACAGATTGGCATATACAGGTATCACGTTCTGATTTTTGGCAAAACCACTGATGGCAAAACCAAATCCCATGAACACGATAAGTCCCAGTAAACACAATACCATCATTTCAAAGAAAGTAATCCAGCCATTGGCCAGTGTAAAATTGTAAAAGTACTTGCCGAACAGAATCAGTACTACCGCAGTGGTTAACTGGAAAATGATACGGGCAATACTTTCTCCCAGAATAATGTATGTTTTTTTAACAGGCGTAGAGAACAGGCGTTTCAACACCAGTGTTTCGCGGAAAGTAAAAAACACAAATGCCACACCAAATACAGCCGCACCGATTAGTGAAAAACCCAGCATGCCCGGCAGATAAAAATCAATCATTTTATAAGGACGCCCAGGTACTACCTCTGTTGAAATAGCCGCATAATGGAACTGGTTGTGACTGGCTTTCTCATTAATAGCGCTTACCATTTCTTTCAACACCGATTGCAATACCTGCATATCTTTCATAGAAGCCTCTGTGGCTTTCAGGTGAAGATCATAAGGAGAACGGTTACCGGCTGTATCCTGTTTGCGGATATCTATCAGTGCGGTGATACGCCCTTTTTTAAGCCTGTCCTGCAATTCTGCAGCATCTGCCTTTTCAACATTCAACACTTTAGAAGCATTGATCACCTGGTACAACGCATTGGTGGTATCACTGTTCTTATCAAATGCCACATCTACCGAAACGCCCCTGTTGCCACCCAATGCTCCGAATATGGCAATCAGAACCACCGGGAAAAACAAACTGAAAAAAACAGCCTGCGGGCTTCTGAAAATAACCTTTAAACTTGCCCGGGTGATGGCCAGCATTGCTTTTATCTGGCTGTAAGATGAAGACATGCGTATATGTTGTTGTTAAAATTGCTTGTTGTCAGTCAAACGATGTGATCAGAATCTGTTCGTAAAATTGCACTTACTCTATCGTATATTCAAATGGTAATCTTGTCTGTACGGAACCTACCATTTGTTTTACACTTTTCAGCGATCTGTACATCCTGATGCCTTCTGTTCCGAATTCTTTTTCAATGGCTTTGGCTGCGGCTTCCTGCTCATAGTTACCCAGCAACATATCGAACAAAGACTGAGCGGCAGGATATTCACGCAGACGGTAATCGGTTATTTTAGCCATACGCGCAGCACAGGCAATGGCGTCACTTAATCCGCCAATACGATCTACCAGGCCCAGTTCAACACCGCGGCTTCCGCTCCACACTCGTCCCTGCCCAATACTATCAATGTATTCAATGCTCTTTTTGCGACCATCGGCCACACGGCTTTTGAATGTATGATAAATGCTGTCAACAGAATTCTGCATGAACCTTTTCTGGCTTTCTGTCAATGGTTTGGCAATAGACAGTTCATCAGCATCAGTAGCAGTTTTTACACCATCAAAGGTAACACCCAGTTTATTGTTAAAGAACTTCTGCATATTGGGCAGAATGCTGAATACTCCTATTGAACCGGTGATAGTATTAGGTTGTGCAAAAATACTGTCTGCATTACAACTCAGGTAATAAGCACCGGAAGCCGCCACATCTCCAAAACTGATCACCACCGGTTTGTCTTTACGTGCCAGGGTCAGTTCACGCCAGATATTTTCACTGGCCAATGCGCTGCCGCCACCGGAGTTAATATGCAGTACAATAGCTTTGATATTTTTATCCAAACGTACTTTACGGATGTAATTGCGATATGTTTCACTGCCGATCTTATCACGCTCACCTTTTCCATCTATAATATCACCGGTAGCATACAACACTGCAATCCTGTCGCCACCAACAGTAATAGGTTTAATATCTACAACTTGTGCATATTTATCAATATCTATAAAATTGATCTTATCCAATTGCTCTGCTTTCACCAAAGCCCTGATCTCTTCTTTCACTTCATCATCATATTTCAACCCATCAACCAGGCCATATTTCAGCGCATCGGAAGCAAATTGAATACTGCTTTCAATGGCATATTTGTGCAATGTGGCCGTATCTATCTTGCGGGCGGTAGCTGTCTGCGTTAAAAAGTGACCATACAGATCATTCAGCAGTACTATAGATTGAAGTTTGTTGGCTTCGGTCATCTGTGTTTCACGCAGTGGTTCTGTAGCACTTTTAAACTTACCGGCATAAAATATCTGGGGTTCTATTTCCAGTTTCTGTAATAAGCCTTTCAGAAAAGCCAGTTGCATGGCATAACCTCTCCAGTCTACCCCACCTTGCGGATTACAATAAATTTTATCAGCAGCATTGGCAACGGCATAACCACTCTGTGTAATTACATCACCAAATGCGTATACAAACTTTTTACTGCTTTTAAAATCAAGGATGGCATTCCGGATCTCTTCACTGCTGCCAAAGCTATTGGCATTGCCACCACATTTAATATACAGCCCCTTTACCGAACTGTCAGCTTTGGCATATTTCAGCAAACGTACTACATCATACAGGGCAGGAACATCATAACGTTCTTTGCCGCCCAATCCCTTCAGTGGATTTTGTACAGCAACTTCAGGATATGCTTTCGACAGATCCAGCACTAATACAGCACGTTGGCCGGTCACCACTTTTTCCGGGGTGGTAAGTCCTGATATCAGACCCAGAAAAATAAAGAAAGCTACAAGGGAAAATACAACCAATGCCAGCAGCGATGCCAGAAATATTTTCAGAAAGCTCTTCATTGCCTGTTTTTTTTATATAAAATTCAAAGATATTTGACCCTTTCACAGCATGCAATATATGAATAAAGTGTATTTGTTGACAGGCGGTAATATCGGCAACAGGCGTCAGTACCTGCAACAGGCGGCCTCTTTACTGGAACAATATGGCACTGTAATACAAAAATCCGGCTTGTACGAAACGGCGGCCTGGGGCAAAACTGATCAACCCGCATTTCTGAACCAAGTGTTGCTGCTGCACACCACGCTGTCTGCCACCGGATTACTGGAAAAAATGCTGGAAACCGAACTGGCCCTGGGACGTGCCAGGATGGAAAAATATGGTCCCCGGATCATTGATATTGACATGCTTTTTTTTAACGAAGAAGTAATTGACCATCCATTTCTAACGGTACCCCATCCCCGGCTCGCCGAACGACGTTTTGTATTGGTTCCCCTGATGGAAATAGCCCCGGACCTGGTACATCCTGTTCTGCACAAAACCATTAGCCAGTTGTTACAGGAATGCCCGGATAAACTGGAAGTTGTGAGGTTTGATATTTGATATTGAAAGCCGGCGGTTACATGGTTTCATGCAAAGGCAGCAAAATATTCGCAAAGCCGCAATGACTTTCGGATTTTTTGAACCACACGGAGACACAAAGGGAGGTGTTAGGAAATAGATTTTAGCTGTTAGCAGTAAGCCTTTGCCAACTTTTCAACATCTCACCACTTACTACTTGAACCTTGTCCCTTAAACCTTCAGACATCCAGTCTTCCGTCATTTTATCCACAATCCATTCACCCCGCCCTGTACATTGCAGTGCTTTCTTTTATTTTGACGCCGGAATCATGAAGTATCATTTTATTACCATCGAAGGAAATATCGGTGCGGGAAAAACTACCCTTGCACATTTGCTTGCCAAACATTACAACAGCCGTTTAATACTGGAAGAGTTTGCCGACAACCCCTTTTTGTCTAAGTTTTACGAAAATCCCAAACAATACGCCTTTCCGCTGGAATTGTTTTTTATGGCTGAACGGTATAAACAACTGAAAGAGTTGGTACATACCAAAGACCTTTTTCAGAGCACCACTATTACAGATTACCTGTTCACCAAATGCCTGCTGTTTGCCAGGGTTACCCTGCCTGATGAAGAATTCAGGCTGTACCAGAAGCTGTTTGATATTATTCACCAGCAACTGATAAAACCCGAGATCCTTATCTACCTGCATGCCCCGGTAACACGTTTACAGCAAAACATCCGCAAGCGTAACCGTCCTTACGAACAGGCTATTCCCGACGAATACCTTTTCAGTATCCAGGAAACCTATACCAACTACATCAAACAGCACAATATGAAAACGCTGTTCATTGACGCCAGTAATGCCGATTTTCTGGGTAATGAAAAACACGTACAGGTGATTATAGATGCGCTGGATAAGGAATACGACGAAGGACAGCATTATTTTACCCTGCCCTGACGCCATCCAGGCACAAAGCTCAAAAAACCGGGACCGATTTCCACGGCTGATATATTAACTTTGCTGCCGTCATGAAATTGCTCCCAAACCTTGCTCCATTATCCATACCGCCCTATCGGTATTTTATTACAGCCCGTTTTTTTCTCATTATGGCCCTGCGCATGGTGACAACAGTGGTTGGTTATAAGCTGTTCCAGCTTACCCAAAGCTCCTTCTCCATCGGGCTGGTAGGTTTATCAGAGTTTATACCGGTATTTTCACTGGCGTTATATGCAGGCCACGTAATTGACCTGTCCGACAAAAGAACCCTGTTGCTTAAAGGACTGATTGCCTATACCGTTTGTACGGCCCTGCTGATACTGGTTACGTCAGGCTGGTTTGAAAACCAATGGCAGAATAAAAATCACCTGGCCTGGTGTTATTATGCTATCATATTCTGTTCAGGAGTGATCAGGGCGTTTGTAGGTCCGGGCGCTAATGCCATCATAGCACAGCTGGTACCGCGCGAACAATTATCGCTTGCTGTCAATCTAAGCTCATCCACCTTTCTGACGGCTTCCATCCTTGGACACGCTTCTGCCGGTTTCCTCATTGCAGGTATTGGCGTACACTATACATTTTTTGTTATCTGTCTGTACACCACCATTGCTGTGTTTATGGTAAGCCGTGTACACAAACTGCCTGTTGCCGGAAGCAACAGTCGTGGCAAAGCATGGAGCAGCGTACAGGAAGGCATTCAATATGTTTTCCGCAATAAAATCTTACTGGGTGCTATTTCACTCGACCTGTTTGCAGTACTGTTTGGCGGCGCTGCAGCATTGATACCAGAAGTAGCGCACCGCATCCTCGAAGCCGGTCCTATTGGTTTCGGATGGCTGAATGCCGCTACCGACATCGGAGCTGTTATCAGCGTAATCTTCATCATTGTATTCCCGTTAAAAAAACACCAGGGCCGTTTATTGTTCTTTGTAGTGGCGGGATTTGGTATCTGCATTATCGGTTTCGGACTGTCCAGCATTTACTGGATTTCTTTTATCGCATTACTCTGCAGCGGTGTATTAGATGGCATCAGCGTAGTGATACGTGGCACTATTCTGCAACTGACCACACCCGATGAAATGCGCGGACGCGTATCATCTGTTAACTCCATGTTCATCAATTCCAGCAACGAATTAGGACAATTTGAAAGCGGATTTGCTTCACGCATGATCGGCACAGTACCCACCATCATTTTCGGTGGCTGTATGACCCTGGCCGTAGTGATCATAGCATGGTTTAAAGCACCCGGGTTGAGGAAGTTTGAATATTAGGCATTTAGGCTATAGGTGGTAAGTTGTAGGCTTGTCCCTGAGTTTTTACGTTGCGTTACTAACTATAGAAAGCAATTAGCTTTAACGACTAACTTAAAACCCAAAACTTACAACTTCTTCCTGAGCCCCTCCAACACATAATACGTAATAGGACAAAACGCGGAGTTTTTCAGTGTAAGATGTGGACGTTTCAGGATCACATCTTCATCAGTATAAGGAAAACGCTCACAGTCAGAGGGACGCTGGTCGTAGATACTGCAATAATTATCAGATCCCAGGAACGGACAGGGGGATGATTTCACCACATAATCACCATCTTCATCCAGTCGCAAATACATCTCAATAAAGGCGCTCTCCTTCATTTTAAGGAATTTACTGATGCGCTTGATATCGGGCGTTTTAAACCGGGGAGAATAGTTTTTACAGCAGGCAGCACATTGCAAACAGTCAACCTTGCTGAATGCTTCTTCATGCAGGTCGGGCAGTTGTTTTAGTACTTTATTTTTATCAGCGTGTTTAAGTAAATACTTATACTCCTTCTGATGTTCTGCCGATTTTTTCTGCCAGTTGGCATCCGGCCCCCCTTGTGTATTTGATGCTGAAGACGACATGAAACAATTTACTGCTGCAAGTTAGCTGATTCTGTATTTACATTTGTTATAATGTTACCGCAAAGGCTGCTATATCACGACAGGTTAGTTCCATAACAACTTGTCAAAACCGTGTTAAGTACAGTCAAAACAAGCCCCACAGCATTGCCTATGTGCAGGTGAAAGCCTACATTTGCGGTGAATCAATCGTATGGAATCCATTCGCGAACAACTTCTCATCCTTATCAGTACGCCCATCTACATGGTCATCATCGGTGTGGAAATATTGCTGAGCAATTACCAGCATCGCCGCCTGTATACCTGGAAAGATACTGCTGCCAATATTTACCTGATGTTGCTGAATGGTGCGCTGGACTTACTGTTACGCGCCGTGTACTTTGTTACGCTTGATTATTTCTACCGTCACAATATATTTTCGTTCAGCCACGTAGTAGTGTATTGGGTAATGTTGCTGATACTGGAAGATTTTATGTATTACTGGTTGCACCGGTTCGACCATGAAATACGCCTGTTCTGGGCAGTGCATGTAACACACCATTCTTCTGAGACCATGAACTTCACGGTAGGTTTCCGTTCATCTGTGTTCCAGCCATTGTATCGTTTTATCTACTTCATTCCGCTGGCATTGATGGGTTTTAAACCGCTTGACATTATTTTCATTTATTCTGCCACACAGATCTGGGGCATTTTTGTACATACCGAACTGATCAAAAAAATGGGATGGCTGGAGTATATTCTCGTTACGCCTTCACACCACCGTGTACACCATGCTTCCAATGCCAAATATCTTGATAAGAACATGGGAATGTTCCTGATCATCTGGGACAAAATGTTCGGTACTTTCCAGGCAGAGTTACCCGAAGAAAAATACCAGCCTATCAGGTATGGCCTTACCAAACCATTGGAAAAAGAAACACCTGTTACCATCGTGTTTCACGAATGGATCCAGATATGGAAAGATGTAACACGTACTGATATTACCTGGAAAGAAAAATGGAATTATATATTCGGCCCTCCCGGGTATAGCCACGACGGCAGCCGGCAAACAAGTGAAGAAATGCGGCAAATGGAAGAAGGACAACTTCCCACTATCTCTGAAGGCATGCAGCAGCAACCTGTACAGGTAAAACGTTAATCAGGTTCTCCTTTATTATCGTTACAATGCAGTATAATATCCTTGTAGTACAACTCAATCGCTACAGGTAACTAAGCCACCATTTTTTATGTGTGCGTTTATAGTTATCATAACGTTTACAAAGCGGATACAACAGCAATACCACAGCTATCCATACCAGGTAAACCACCCATAGCGAAAATCCGAATTGCAGCGGCCTGAACAGGAAGGGAAAATCGGGCGTAATAATATCTTTGACTCCATAACCGCTTGCAAAAAACGCAATTACTGATATAACGCGGATAAGATAAAAATGCAACACGTAATAAAAGAACGGCACTCTTCCATATATACTTACAAAACGCGTAAAGGCATTACCAATACGTTCCAGGTACGACAATAGCAAAAATGCAGGTCCCAGTGTAATGCATATATAGGTCAGTGAGGGCGGATATTTGTTCACATTCATAAATGCCAGGAAGGTTTGTAGTCCTGTAGCATGTTTTGTCCATGGCACACGATCACCATATACATTGATATAACGCAGTAACACAAACAGCGCAATAAGCCCGATACCAGTCAGAGACAATATCTTTCTGCGCCTGTTTGCATCAAACCCCTGCTCAAACAATTTGCCGGCTCCATAACCAGTCAGCATAATACCTGTCCACGGTAAAAAAGCATAGATAACACCTATAAAATGCTTGTTTCCCAATGGATATACAGAGAACTGAGCATTGTGTGCAAAATCCCAGATAATATTCACCTTATTACCACGCAAAGCTTCCGGATAATCCAGCAGGTTATGCCCGAATACAATACAAAGCCCGGTGATCAATACCACTTCATACGGCAGCCAGATCATTGCACTCAGGATCACCATACTGATCCCAATGGCCCATATTACCTGCAGGAACAGGAAATTGTAGAAGGGATTTAATGAAAACGCCAGTGTTATGATGGCAATCTCTGAAAAAATGAGCCACAGACCACGTGTAAGAAGAAAGCGCGATTGTTGCCGGGTTGTTTTTTTCAGCCCCGACAGGTAAGCTGAAGTACCCGATAAAAAAACAAATACGGGTGCACAGTAATGTGTAATAAAACGTGTAAAGAACAGAATGGGCGTTGTAGTATCGGGATTCAGCGGATCGTGCTGAAACGCATCCGCATGCAGAAAGTCGCGTACATGATCAAGCGCCATAATGATCATAACAATACCGCGCAGTATATCTACAGACTCAATACGTCTGGAAGCAGTCAGTTGGTTCATATATAGCAGTTGTAAAAGTGATAGCTTAAAGTACGAATAGAAAGATCATGATCAAAATAAACGGGGCAATATTGGGCACTGCGATATACGGCAATAAAAAAACTGCAAGGTTGTGCTCTGGCAGTCTATAGTCGGGAAAAGCCCGGCTTCTTTCAAACTTAACCACAAAATATATACTAATCAGAGCCAGGTCATTTATAGTTACAAGGCTCTGATTATCTCTATAGAAAATATGTGCCAGTTTCTGCCTGCTTAACAGAAAAAAACGTTAAAGGCGATAGATGTATGTCTTTTTCAATCACTTATCGGATTGTATAATC
This sequence comes from Chitinophagaceae bacterium PMP191F, assembly GCA_001302245.1. Lineage (GTDB taxonomy): Bacteria > Bacteroidota > Bacteroidia > Chitinophagales > Chitinophagaceae > PMP191F. Next base: position 438,558 of record LGYU01000009.1, on the reverse strand, counting down.
ATAAATAATATAACCCCATGGCTCAATATTAAAGGTCTGCTGCAGCTTCAGCGGCTCGTTGGTATGCATAAACACATTGTAGGGATTGCCTGTAAGGGACTCATCTGCAATGGTGATAGTTTGCTCTTTATCAGAAAGATTGAGTATTACCAGCACCTTGCTGGTGTCTTTTTGCCGCACGTATGCATACAATGCCTTGTCATTCCCCACATTTACTCTTCTAAAGTCAGCATCTGTAGCCAGGGCTTTATGTTGTTTACGCAGGTTCAATAAAGTGGTATAGAATGGAGCTCTTGCATAATTTTTAAACTCCATGGTATCTTTTACAAAGAACGGAATAGTACGCAATACGGGCTCTTCCTGTCCGCTGTAGATCAAAGGCAGACTGGCCCGCATGGTTTGTGTAAATACAGCAAAAGCCGCATGTTTAGGACCGGGGAACGTGCCAAAATCGCTTTTATTCCAGCTGTTTTCATCATGATTGCTGGTAAAATACATGCGCACCGCTCCTGCCGGGAACGTACTGTCCTGACGCACCAGTACAGAATCCAATGCCAGTACATTGGTTTGTCCGGCAGCTACTTTTTTCATGGTCTGAAACATATCCCAGGGGTAGCTGGCATCAAAACCTGCTTTGTGTAAAGCACCTTTATCACCTTCAGCCAGCATAAACACATTGCGTACTTTTTTGAGCTGGGCAATACATTCTTTCCAGAAATCAACCGGTACTTCTTCAGCCACATCGCAACGGAAACCATCAATATCTGTAGTGTTCAGCCAGAACTTCATAGCAGCGATCATACTGTCACGCATTTCCCGGTTATCATAATTCAGGTCGCGGGTATCTGTCCAGTCAAATGCATAGATAGCTTTGCCCGTACTATCGCGATTGTAAAAATCAGGATGCGAGGTTAGCCAGGGGTGATCTGCGCCGGTGTGATTGGCTACCCAGTCTATAATTACTTTAAAGCCCTGTGCATGGGCATTTTTAACCAGTTGCTGAAAATCGTTCATGGAACCAAACTCCGGGTTAATCGCCTTGTAATCGGCCACGGCGTAATAACTACCCAGCTTTTCTTTGCGGTCTTTCTGACTGATGGGTGTTATGGGCATGAACCACAGTATATCCACTCCCATTGCTTTCAACCGTGGTAAAGCAGTTTCAAATGCCTTAAAAGTACCCTCCGGCGTATACTGCCGCACATTCACTTCATAAATATTGGATTGTTTGATCCAGTCTGGCGAAGTGACGGCCTTCGCTTCTTTTTTAGATTCCTCTTTAGGCATCAGTTTGCAGGCACTGAACACAATTATAGCCAGCATAACCGGTATAGCGGGTGATATGCGCATGAGTTATTATTTTGGAAAAAGAAAGTTACAGAAAATTGCCTGATGGAATCAGCAAGCAGGAAGACCGAAGCCTGAAGTTTGAAAGGAGCAGGTTTCAAGGTACAAAAGACAAGACTCAAGGTCGAAATACGAAGTATGACTTTGTTTCCATTGCAGCTTTACCAATACCCTTTACTGTCTTCGTGAAACTGCACTAATTCTCATAACCAGATAGCAAACACCTGTTCCTTCGTGGTTCAAAAAATCCGAAAGCCATTGCGGTTTTGCGATACTTCGCTGTCTTTGCGTGAAATAAGCCACGAACGGCGGTCGTAAGCAAAAATAGCGGTGATCTTCTCACGATTGGTAACTGCCGATTCACGCCCACCAACCCGAAGCCCGTAACACCAACCTGCACTTACCAGATCAGCTCCTTCAGTTTATCCACTACCACATCCACTTCTTCTTTTGTGTTGTGTTTACTGAAAGAAAAACGTACAGTCACCTGGTTGGGATTATTGTTGATAGCCCTGATCACGTGCGAGCCCTGGTCTGCACCGCTGGTACAGGCACTGCCGCCACTGGCGCAGATGCCGGCAATATCAAGGTTGAAAAGGATCATTTCAGATTTCTCTGTCTTAGGAAATGAAACACTTAATACAGTGTACAGACAGCTTCCGGTTTGATCACCGTTAAAAGCAACACCTTTTACATGCTGCATCAACTGTTCCATCATATATGTTTTCAAACCTTTAATGTAAGCGCTGTCCTGCTCGTAATTGGCAGTTGCCATTTCAAGTGCTTTGGCAAAACCAACAATGCCGTACAGGTTTTCTGTACCTGCACGCATATTGCGCTCCTGCGAACCTCCGTGAATATGTGGTCTGATCTTTACATTTTCATTGATATACAAAATACCTACGCCTTTTGGACCATGAAATTTATGTCCTGCACCGGTAATGAAATGAACAGGTGTATTGCGCAGGTCAAACGGGAAATGACCTACAGTCTGTACTGTATCAGAATGGAAAATGGCACCATACAATTTGCAGAGTTTGCCTACTGCATGGATATCGAGCATGTTACCGATCTCATTGTTGGCATGCATCAGAGTCACCAGCACCTTCTCACCGCTTTCAGCAAGCAGGTGTTCAAGATCTTCCAGGTCTACATGACCATTGGGCAGCAATTTTACAAAACTGAGTGCTGCCTCACCCCTGTGATAAAGATTTTCTACTGTATGTAAAGTAGCGTGGTGTTCAATAGATGATGTAATGATGTGTTTGCATCCCAGATCACGCACTGCTGCATTGATGGCTGTATTGGAACTTTCTGTACCGCCAGATGTAAAAAAGATCTCGGCCGGATGTGCATTGAGAATTTTTGCAACCGATTTACGTGCATTTTCAATGGCCAGCCTGCTTTCCCTTCCATACGAGTAAATAGAAGAAGGATTTCCGAACTTGTTCGTGAGATAGGGCATCATCGCTTCCAAAACACTGGCATCCAGGGCGGTAGTAGCTGCATTATCAAAATAGATCCGTTGGGCAGGTGTAGTCATTACATCGGTTTTAAAATAAAAGGCTCCGCCGTAAGCGGAGCCGCAAAATTCAGAAAATATTTTTAAACCGGCGCTTTTTTAACGATACAAGATAAATACCGGCCAACCAGCGTAAAGTCATGTGCCAATGACAGCTTACATAAACTCCCGGATATCCTGCATCAGGCGGTGAGCTATGTTATTGGCAGTGGTTTCAAAATTACTTTCCGCATAGATCCTGATAATAGGTTCTGTGTTGGAAGTACGCAGGTGTACCCAGTCTGAATCAAACTCAATTTTCAGTCCGTCTTCATTATTCACCGGCTGGTTGCGGTACTTCTTTTTAATTTTTTCAAAAATGCCGCGTACATCAATGCCTTTTTCCAGTTCTATTTTATTCTTGGAAATAAAGTAGTCAGGATATTTTGCACGGAAAGAACGCATGCCATTTTTATGAGAGGCCAGTGAACTCAGGAACAAACCGATACCGATCAGTGCATCCCTGCCATAGTGCAGATCGGGTACAATGATACCGCCGTTGCCTTCGCCACCGATCACAGCCTGTACAGCTTTCATTTTCTGCACCACGTTCACTTCTCCTACTGCAGATGGAAAATACTGACCACCATGTTTCAGGGTGATCTCTTTCAGCGCCTTGGTGCTGCTCATATTACTTACCGTATTACCGGGCCTGCGGCTCAGTACATAATCAGCAACTGCTACCAGGGTATATTCTTCACCAAACATGCTGCCATCTTCACAAACAAAACAAAGACGGTCTACATCCGGATCTACAGCAATACCGATATCAGCTTTGTGCGCACGTACAGCAGCACTCAGTTCGGTCAGGTTTTCCGGCAATGGCTCGGGGTTGTGTGCAAAGCGACCATTCACTTCTCCATTCAGTACAATCACGTCTTCCACACCCAATGCCTTTAACAATGCCGGTATACATAAGGCTCCGGTAGAGTTAACCACATCTACCACGGCTTTGTATTGTTTCTTTTTAATAGTTTCCACTTCCACCAGCGGATATTGAACGATGGTATCAATATGCTGTTGCAGATAAGTATCGTTGGTAGCGTAAGTACCCAGCTTTTCAACACCGGTAAAAGAAAAGTCATCTTTCTGTGCCTTTTCCAGCACTATGGCACCATCTTCACCGCTGATAAACTCACCCTGTTCGTTGAGTAGTTTCAACGCATTCCATTCACGGGGATTATGACTGGCTGTAATAATGATACCACCCGCTGCTTTTTCCCATACTACAGCCAGTTCTACAGTAGGCGTAGTGGATAAGCCAACATCTACCACATCAATGCCCAAACCGATGAGTGTATTCACCACCAGTTGCTGAACCATGGCGCCGCTGATACGTCCATCACGACCAATAACAATTTTGCGATTATTTCCCTTTTCCAGTATCCAGCTACCATAAGCAGCTGCAAATTTTACAATGTCAAGGGGTGTAAGGTTATCACCTGGCAGCCCACCGATTGTTCCCCGGATGCCTGATATACTTTTAATCAATGCCACAGAAGTTCCCTCAGTTTAGTCTGTTCAAAAATATAGGTTTGACGAACAACAAAAATTACCACTTTAGGGTATTTTACAGGATGGGATCGTAAAAACGGGACCGGAAATTAAAAAAGATTTGAATATGAAGATGAATATTTATTTAACCTCAACTAAAATGCCAAAGATAAGTTTGTTATTCATTAGATATTAACAATCAATATACAACCGGTTGCGGATACAGTTCGTCATGTAATTTTGCCCAAAATATTTTTCATTAGTATGGCCATTGTCGCATCGAACTGGTTCAGAGATTGGTTTAATTCTCCCTATTACCACAAATTGTATTTTGAAAGAGACGAACAGGAAGCCGCAGATTTTATCGAAGGATTGATTCAGCATTTACATCCGCAGCCCGGCGCTACCATGCTGGATGTAGCCTGCGGTAAAGGCCGGCATTCCCGCTTCCTGGCTTCGCATGGTTTCGATGTTACAGGTATTGATCTTTCATTCGATAGCATTGCCTTTGCACAGCAAAGTGCGCATGAACATCTGCAGTTTTTTCAGCACGATATGCGGCTGCCTTTTCGTGTAAATTATTTTGAGTACGCTTTCAATTTCTTCACCAGCTTCGGATATTTCAGAACGGAACGTGAGCATTACAATGCCATCCGCACTATTGCCAACGCTTTACGTCCGCAAGGAACACTTGTACTGGATTACCTGAATGTACACTATGCCGAAGATCACCTCGTACACAAACAGGAAAAGGAAGTTGACAACATCAACTACTATATCACCAAGTGGTTTGATGAAGATTATTTCTATAAAAAAATAGAAGTGGAAGACGACAATCTTGAAGTTCCTATTGAACACGTAGAGCGGGTTGCTAAATTTTCACTGGGTGATTTCAACGACATGTTCTCTTTCCACGGTTTACAGATCCAGGAAGTTTTTGGCGACTATCATTTCAACACCTATGATATCAAAAAGTCTCCCCGCCTGATCCTGATCGCGAAGAAAGTATAGATTCAAATAATTTAAAGCACAAAGTGTAAGGCGCTGCACCGGCAAAATGCTAATCAAACAAAAGCATGCTGCACATACAACGCCTTGCACCTTGAATCCTGCACCTTAAAACTGTGTCTTAATTCTTATTTATCCTTTTTATTATGCAGTATCATATACTTCGCAGTTTCAAATAAAGCATCAGTAAGTTTTTTCATCTCCTGTCGCTGTACTGCCGTAGAGTCTTTGTCAGGTATACTGTTATCAACTACCGAAACCAGTTCTTCTTTATTGGTAGTGTATTGACGTCTGTAAAAATAATTTCCCTGCACCACACCGGTGATGCTGAAATCCGGATCGAATATAAACGCAAAGTGACGGGTAGCGGAATCCAGTATATCTCTTCCCAATGTAGAATTGGTGTATTGTATATTACACAAACCTGCAATGGTAGGCAATACATCCACCTGCGAACAGGGCACATCCCATCTGCGTGGCTGCAACAATGCCGGCGAATAGAATACCAGGGGCACGTGTTCTGCAGTAAGCTTTTGTGCAGTCCATGCTTTGGGAAACATATTCCCTGCATCCCCGGGAATACCATGATCACCAATAAACACAAAAATGGTATTGTCAAAATACTTCTCCTTCTTAGCTGCCTCGATGAATTTGCGGAAACAGAAATCCGTATAGCGGAAGGCATTCATTTCATCTTCTGACTCAAACCCATATTTACGCAAAGAATCTTTCGGCATTTTTTTGATGCTAAACTCGGCCCTGTCTTCTTCCGGGATGGTATATGGACGATGGTTATCAGCCGTTTGAATAACAGCAAAGAAGGGCTTCTGCTGTTGAGCCAGCACACCATTCGATTCCAGGAAAAGATTTTTATCGCTGATACCCCATACATCAATGGCAGAAGCTTTATAATCACCTCCTTCGTACAGGTTCAGGTTGCGAATATTGTTCTTCAGCAATCCGCGGATATTGGCCCAACTAGAGCTGCCGCCGATAAAGTAGAACTTTTCATACCCTTCAAAATTGTTGATGATAGTATGCTGATCTACAGCCAGCGGATTACGGCTGGCAGTGGTAGGCGTTTCCACATCAGGAGTGCCCGTAATGGTAGCCCATACCCCACGTGCTGTACCGTAGGTAGGAGTAAAGCAGCGGTCAAAAAAAATACCGTTTTTACAAAGTGTGTCCATAAACGGTGTGGTGCCCAAAGGATTGCCCCACATGGAACTTTTGTAAGCGCTGAACGATTCGCAGATCACCAGCACAATATTGGGTTTGGTATTGATGCTGCCAGTTTTGGGAGCAACTATGCGGGTGTAGTTGAGACTGGCCTCCCCCGATGCCGGCAGATTATAATAAGGTGCCAGTACCGTATAACCATCCTTTACTTTCTGCTCGTCATAACCACTGTGGCGGAATTTCAACGTATTGAAAAAAGATTCAAACGGGTTCAGGGCCAGGTTGGCTTTGTAATCACTACCCAGGTTAAAAGCGTCGCTCCAGCGAAGGGGGTACTGGTTAAATTTCCCGAAAATGAAAAAACCGGTTACCAGGAATGTTACAATAAATGAAATGACCCACACCCTGCGAACGGGCTTAGTGCCATCGTTACTAATGCGACGGTAAGAAAGCCTGAACAACCACACTATAAACACAGTTGCAATAATAAGTCCCAGTGCCAGCCAGATCACGGGATACGATTCCCAGACCATGTTCATTGAAATACCCGTGTCGTTCAGGTAGTTCATCACACTGGCATTCAGGCGCTGTACCAGGTAGGCATAATGCGCAAAATCAATCATAAACAACAGCAATACCAGGGTCGTCACAACAGCCAACACACCCGTCCAGATATTTCCGGCCCTGCGGCTGCGGAAAGGCGACAGCCAGGTAATGCTGCCCAATATCAACATTACGACTAATATGAGGGATATGATCCGTAAATCGTATCTTAACCCCAGAAAAAAAGCATCTTTAACATCTCCCAGGCTATGGTTCTGCCTGCTGAAAAAAGCAAAAAGGCCAATACGCATCAGGGTAAACAACACAAGAAAAATGAATCCGACCGATACTATCCATCGAATGAGCTTAGGTAACTTTTTCATAGCAATTTCTTAATAAAACAGGCGCTAAAATTATAGTATTTATTTTTGCACTTATGATTTTCAATTCCGGAAGCCACTTATTAACATTCTGGCAACACATTCAGCCTGTAGACAAGTGGCTGATCACACACATTAACCAGAACTGGGGAAATGTAGTATTTGACACCGTTTTACCCTATTTAAGGGAAACCCTTTTCTGGATACCCCTGTATTTGTTCCTGATGTTGTTTGTTATTCTCAATTTTAAGACAAAAGGCGTGTGGTGGATCATAGGCGTGGCGCTGGCCGCCGCCCTGAGTGATATTATCAGCAGCCAGATCATTAAACAACACATCATGCGGGTACGTCCCTGCCAGGATGCAGATGTGGCCAGTCAATTACGTTTTTTTATTAATTATTGCCCGCAAAGCTCCAGTTTTACCTCTTCGCATGCCACCACCTATTTTGCCCAGGGCGTGTTTATGTTCAGTACCCTGCGGTCTGTAATAGGCCGCTGGTCGTGGCTTTTTATCGTTTGGGCGGCAGCCATTGCCTATACGCAGGTATATGTGGGCGTGCATTATCCCTTCGATGTATTTTGCGGCGCTCTGCTGGGAAGTGGAATTGGTTTCGCAATAACCAAAATGTTTCATAAACAGATCGGCTTGCTTACCGTATCTTAGATGCAAAATTCAAACCGACCGGTTAAATGGATATATTTATATTACTGGTACTGATTTTTCTAAACGGTTTATTTACGATGTCTGAAATTGCGTTGGTATCTGCACGCAAAGCACGTTTGGAAAACAGGGCCAATAAAGGAGATAAGCGTTCAAGAACAGCCCTGGAATTAGCGAATAACCCCGAAACTTTTTTATCCGCCGTTCAGATAGGCATCACCCTCATTTCTATCCTGACGGGTGTGTACTCCGGCGAAAAATTCGGCAAGGACCTTCAGCCTTACGTTGAAAAGATCACGTTACTGAAACCGTACGCCAGTACTGTTTCCACTACCCTGATCGTTGTGATCGTTACATACCTGTCAATTGTACTGGGCGAACTGATCCCCAAACGCCTGGGGTTGCTGAGTGCAGAAAAAATAGCGCGACTGGTAGCATTGCCGGTAGTGTATTTTGCCAAACTCACCCACCCTTTTGTATGGCTGCTGAATAAAAGCAGTAACCTGCTGTTCAAATTATTTAATATTACGCCTTCGCAGGACAGCTCTGTAACAGAAGAAGATATCAAAGCCATCATCAGTGAAGGTACCGAGCAGGGCTCTATTGAAGAAGCCGAGCAGGAGATCATTGAGCGTGTATTCCACCTGGGCGATCGCAATATCACCTCGCTGATGACACACCGCAGCGATATCATCTGGTTCAACCTGAATGACAACGAAGAGTCCATCAAAGACAAAATAGTACGCGAACCACATTCTGTATATCCCATTTGTGATGGCGATATTGACAATATTAAAGGCATTGTATCACTGAAAGACCTGTATGTAAGCAATGACCTTACGCTTTTCAAACAGATCATGCGCCCGGCATTGTTTGTCCCGGAAAATATTACCGCGTACAAATTGCTGGAGAAATTTAAACAACAACGTCTGAATTTCTGTTTTATAGTAGATGAGTATGGCAGTGTGCAGGGAATGATCACCATGAACGACATTCTTGAAGCATTGATCGGTGAAATGCCTGAGCCCCATATTGACGATTACGAAATTGTAAAACGTGAAGATGGGTCGTACCTGATTGATGCACAGATACCTTTCTACGACTTCCTGAGCTGGTTCGATAAAACCGAATGGATGAACGAAGGTGAGCAGGAATTTGATACCATTGCCGGTTTTATCCTGCATCGCCTGGAACGTATTCCCCATACCGGCGATAAGCTGGACTGGAAGGGTTTCCATTTTGAAATTATTGACATGGATGCCCAGCGTATTGACAAGGTGCTGGTGCATATTTCAGAAGAGCTCAAGGAAAATATGGACGACGAGTGATCCTTCGCAGCCAGTAACAGACCGGTATATACAGACACATCACCTCCATTCTTCTTTTTGCTAACAGCTATAAAGACATCTTCTTCAACACCATGGAACAAGTTTATGCTACGATTATCACTATTGGCGATGAATTGCTGATAGGTCAGGTTATTGATACCAACAGTGCGTGGATGGCACAGGAACTCAATAAAGCCGGTATCTGGCTGAAACGCAGGGTTTCTGTAGGCGATAACAAAGAAGAGATCGTTAGTGCACTGAACGAAGAAAGTCGCGATGTTCCCATTATCCTCATCACCGGTGGGCTGGGACCCACTGCCGATGATATTACCAAACCGGTACTGGCAGAATATTTTGGTGGCAAACTGGTAGTGAACCAACAGGTGCTGGACCATGTTCAGTATCTCTTTGAAAAAGTATTCCGTCGCCCTTTTACAGAACGAAACCGCAAACAGGCCGAAGTGCCCGATGTATGTACCATATTGCACAATGAAAGAGGTACGGCACCGGGTATGTGGTTTGAAAAAGACGGGAAGATCTTTGTATCCCTGCCGGGTGTTCCCCACGAAATGAAAGGGCTGATGCTGAAAGAAGTGCTGCCCCGTTTAAAACAGCATTTCACCATGCCTTTTATTGCCCACCGTACATTGCTTACGGCCGGCATTGGTGAATCTATGCTGGCAGATGTTATACAGCAATGGGAAGAACAGTTACCAGCCAATTGCAAGCTGGCCTACCTGCCTAATTACGGCATGGTACGTTTGCGCATCACCGCCTCAGATCCCAACAATAATGTATTGAACCAGACCCTGGACGATGAGTTTGCCAAACTGAAAATATTGGTAAAAGAATGGCTGGTGGTAGACGAAGATATTCCCCTGCAGCAGGCCATCGGGCAATTGCTGAAAGCACAGAACCGCACTATGGGTACGGCAGAAAGTTGTACAGGCGGCTACATAGCGCACCTCATCACCGGCATACCCGGTTCCAGCGCTTACTACAAAGGCAGTATTGTTAGCTATGCCAACGAAATAAAAGAAAATGTGCTGCATGTTCAGCACAACACATTGCAACAGTACGGCGCAGTAAGCGAAGCAACTGTACAGCAAATGGTGCAAGGTGCATTGACAGCGTTGAATGTTGATTATGTAGTAGCCACTTCCGGTATTATGGGACCCGACGGCGGTACGCCCGAAAAACCTGTAGGCACCGTATGGATCGCTGCCGGTAATCGCACACATACCTATACCAAATTTTTACAATTGCGGTTTGATCGTCAGCGCAATATCGATTTAACGGCTTCGTATGCAATGGACCTGCTGCGAAAATTGATTGCAGAAAATAGTTAATCCGCGTTAGGCGAACGATTGTTAGTAAAATCATTACCTTTGGCACTTCCGGTACCTGCTAACAGCAGATATTGTCAATCTGATAGTATATTAGTTTGTAGGCGATAAATAAATTAACTAATTCTATTCCCGGTACGTTCGGGAGCAAAACCTGTAACTGATTATGGCTTTAGTTGATCTGGTAATGCCGAAGATGGGTGAAAGTATTATGGAAGCCACCATTCTGAAGTGGCACAAAAATCCCGGCGACCCGGTGAAAATGGACGAAACCGTACTGGAAATTGCAACCGACAAGGTTGACAGTGAAGTTCCTTCCACCGCAGCAGGCGTTATAGATGCTATCCTGTTCAGCGTAAATGATGTGGTGCCTGTAGGTGCCGTTATTGCCCGCATACGCACCGGCACAGAAGAACCTGCCGGCACAACCACAGCACCTTTAGTAGCTCCCGCAGCTACAGCAGTCCACACACACGAACAGCAGCCTGCAGTTGCGCAACCCCTAGCAGAATACAAAACAGCCCCTGCACAGAATAATGGTACAGTAAATCGTTTTTACTCTCCATTGGTATTGAATATTGCCGCCAGCGAAGGCGTAAATATGCAGGAACTGGAAAATATTCCCGGTACCGGCACTGAAGGCCGTGTTACCAAAAAAGATATCCTGCAATATGTACAGGCTAAAAGATCAGGCCATGCACCGGCTACCGGTTCAGTTCCTGTTCACCAGCCTGCTACACAACAGGTTGCCACTACTTATACACCACCCGCAGCACAGAAAAGTGAGCCTGTGAATTATGGCGGCAATGTGGAGATTGTGGAAATGGACCGCATGCGCAAACTGATCGCAGATCATATGGTGCGCAGCAAACATACCAGCCCGCATGTTACCAGTTTTACAGAAGCCGATGTAACCAATATGGTACTATGGCGCGAAAAAGCTAAAAAGCCTTTTGAAAAACGCGAAGGTGAAAAGCTTACATTCACCCCATTGTTCATTGAAGCCATTGTGCGTTGCATCAAAAAATACCCCTGGCTCAATAGCAGTATTGACGGCGATAAACTGATCGTTAAAAAAGATATCAATATCGGTATGGCAACTGCGTTGCCCAGTGGAAACCTGATTGTACCCGTTATTAAGCATGCAGACCAGCTCAACCTGGTAGGACTGACCAAACAGGTGAACGGACTGGCCAATGCAGCACGTCAGAACAAACTGAAACCCGACGATACGCAAGGCGGCACTTTCACACTGACCAACGTAGGTACTTTTGGCAGCCTGATGGGTACTCCCATCATCAACCAGCCGCAGGTAGCTATCCTGGCTGTAGGTGCCATTAAAAAGAGACCAGTAGTAATTGAAACTGACCAGGGCGATTCTATTGCCATCAGGCACATGATGTACCTGTCAATGTCGTACGACCACCGTATTATTGACGGAGCATTAGGCGCTACCTTCCTCAACGCGGTAGCAAAAGAGCTGGAAAATTTCAATCCCGAAAGAGAGTTCTAATATTATCATTTGCTATATGTCAAAAGCACAGATTGTATGATCTGTGCTTTTTTATTGTAATCCCGTCAACCTGTTTTTTCCGATTTTATCTCGGTCATCCGTATACGTATCAATATCTGTATATTATTGATACCTCTCCATACCAGCCGTTTTTAGCCCCTGCACCACTTTTAACAATTCACTGCCGGTCACATTTTGAATAGCACGCTTTTTTTTGTAAATTAATAGTAGAAAATGTTGCAATTGCAGCATGATACATACGTTGCCAACACCTAAATCAAATGCTCATGAAAACGCTATCTGAAACCTGGTTTGCCGAAGGCAGAATTGATTATGAACTGAAAAAGTATACTTTACTCGCATATCTGCAGGAAGTGACCAGGTATTTCAATGAAAACAAACTCTACCCGCAGCTATCAGATCTCATCTTCCATTACAACAACCTTGTTGCCTTTAAAACAAATAAACAATACCTGCAGGAACAATTTCCTAAAACGCTGACCGGTATTCAAATGGAACGTTTGCAATTACTGTACGAGCAATTGATTGAAGACGATGAACTGATGCAGGAACTGGAAGACATTATCAGCTTTTCAGAAGGCAAAATGAAAAACACCATTACCAGCGGTACAGAGATCTATGAATTTGTAGAAGATAAGCTCACTATATTTCCGGTAGGATTGGTTCCATTGAATACCGATGAAGGCTATTTTTTCCTGAGCAAAGGAACCAACAAACAAACCCGGGTATACCAGTACAAAATGAGTTTTTTTGATAAACAGGATACCCGCTATCGCGCTATTAAAACAGAATATGTAGACGAATGGCATCGCACCATCGTCAATACTTACGAAAGCATCAAGGCAACACTCATCAAACAAAAGAAAGAACTGCCCAACCCTGCTGTATACAGTATTGAAACAGATCTGTCCTTCCCGGTAGATGAAACATTATTACCAATAGCCAAAAGAAGCCTGGTAAGATATATTTCAGCAGTTGCGTAATATTACCGGCGTATTATTTTAGCACTATCCCGGCCGGTGCGGGTAGTATCTGAAGGTTGGCGTTCGCTGTTATGAAATCCCAGAATCAATAGATCCCTAAAATCAGCAATCTCGCAGCGGGCATTCACTATTCACCACTCACTAATTCACCACTTCCCCAAAAAACAAAACCGGGAAGCTTACATAGTAAACTTCCCGGCCAGGATACAATGATCGTTTATCGGTTAGAACGATTTCTTTTCATCAGCAGGAACTTCGGTTCCCCAATCAACACCTTTCAAAGTAGCAGGAACACCATCAGTGATCCATTTTGCCGGAGCAGCACCTTTCAGGTAATAATCGAAGAACTGCCCCAGGCGGATGCTTAGGTCCTTACGGTTCCTTCTTTCCACCAGGTTATGATCTTCTCCATTGTATTGCAGCATCCATACTTTTTTGCCCAGACGACGCAATGCAGTGAAGTACTCAATACCCTGATACCAGGGTACAGCACCATCAGCATCATTGTGCATGATCAGCAACGGAGTAGTTACTTTATCAGCTTTGAACAAAGGAGAGTTTTTCAGGTACAGATCCGGTTTCTGCCACAGGGTAGCACCGATACGGCTTTGTGTATGCTCGTACTGGAACTGCCTGTTCATACCAGAACCCCAACGGATACCGCCATAGGCACTGGTCATGTTGGCTACAGGTGCACCGGCACCGGCAGCAGCGAAAATCTTGGTACGTGTTACCAGGTAAGCTACCTGGTAGCCACCCCAGCTTTGTCCCTGGATAGCCATTTTGGTTGAATCAACCCATGGCATTTTCGACAGGTGTTTTGCAGCAGATACTACAGAGTTGTAGGCACTTTCACCAGGCTCTCCGTTCTTATAAGAAATGTTGGGGTCAAATACCAGGTATCCGTTACTTACAAAATAAGGAATGTTTACAGTAGATGCGCTGGGAGCCGGAGCACGGTAATTGTACAGACCGTCTGCATCTTTCTCATAGAAATAGAAGATAACAGGATATTTCTTTTTAGGATCGAAGTTCTCAGGTTTGTACAGGAGACCTTCAGATTCTTTGCCATCAAACATTTTCCATTTAACCAGTTCAGCAGTCAGCCAGTTATAGTCTTTCTGCTGTGGGTTGATAGCACTAAGCTGTGTGTAATTTTTGAAATCAGCAGTGCTGTACACGTTAGCAGATTCCTGCGGCGTCATTTTGCCCAGAATATATACTTCAGCATCTTTTGCCTTTACAGGATTAACTGTAGCATAAGCACCAGCACTTAACAGTACAGGATCGCCGGGAACGTCCAGCTTTTTAGTAAAGTAACCGTTGTATTTATTACCACGGTAAAATGCATCCAGTACCAGTTGATCGCCGGATTTAATAAAGCGCTCTTCCCTGTCAAAACGCAGTGCACGCAATACAATTTTATTTTTGCGGCCATAAGCGTTGGTTACATTTACAGGTGCTTTAACGCCAGTGGGGTCTACCTGCCAGATATCGTACCGATCGTTTATCAGTACAGCATCATCGTTCTGCAACCAGCCTGCAGTACCAAACGCAGGGGGGTCATCGGGATGATCGTCTTCATCATCATATAAAGGAACAGTGATCTTCTGTGTAATGTTCCTGGAAGAACCATCTGCTACTGTATACGTATAATACTGTCTTGTTGGCTGATCATACCAGATCACATATTTTCCTTTGGGTGAAATGCTGAAGAAACCACGTTTTTTATCCTTGATCAGTTTACGAGATCCGTCAACAGTAGAAATGATATAACCGGTCTGGCGTGAAAAACCTTCCCATTGTGATTCAATACGGTTGCCTTTGGTAGAAGTAGCCAGTACATAATCAGCATTGCCTTCGTCTACCAGGGTAATGTTCTCTGCATCATCAGCACCCAGTTTGATCACTTTATCATCGTCACCATTCAGAACGGTCATAAAGCTTCTGCGCAGTTCAGCATTCAGTTGCACCAACTGCTGGGGTTGCAGATAATCATCGTTATAATGCCATACATCCAGGCGTGCGGTTTCAAAATCAACCAGCGTAGTGTCTTTCGGACGACGGATAGGTGCAAGACCAAAGAACAGTTTTTTACCGTCTTTGCTGTAAGTAAGATTAGAGTTTTCGCTTACAGAAAATCCGGTAGGTACTCCACTGGTTTTTCTGTCTACACGCAGGCGTGCACTATCAGTACCGGGTTTGTAAGTATATAACTTATAGAATTTCTGCAATGCTTTGGAAACACTGTCGCGCTCAGCCACAAATGCAACCTGTGTAGCATCATCATTGAAAGCGATGCTTTTCAGATCATTAAAGCGGCGGATCACAGTATCAGCTTTACCATCGGGCAGTGAAATCCAGGTCAATGCAGCATAAGAAGTGCTGTCGCCCGTTTTACGGGTTGTTTTAACCAGCAATACATTGCCTTGTTTGCTGAAAGCATAATCGTTTACCAGTTTATAATGCTTTGTTTCACCGGTATACAGGTTGTACAATATCAGTTCAGTACCTTCTTCCACCGGGTCAGCGACTGCAGAGAATCCTGCACTGCCTGCTCCACCGCGGCCACCGCGACCACCGGCAGCTCCGCCGGCACCTGGTCTTCCGGCCACACCCGCTGTTGCAGGAGCGGTTGGCGCACCGCCTGCTCCGGGCTCAGTACGGGGAGCCTGTGGCCTGGGAGCAACTTGTAATACAGCCAGTCCTTTCAATTTAGCCTCATTGGCTTTGTTACGCACGCTGTCTGCAATACGGGCCAGGCTATCTGCCATGCGCAGCATATTGTTCAAACGTGTTAAAGAATCCGGCTCGGGAGTGCGTGTGCGGGAACCATTATCTGCAGGAGCTTTCTCCAGCAGGTAGGCCATCCACAAACCAGTTCCTTTATCAGGCGTTTTATATGATTTAATGTTGGGGATCTTTTTTACAGAGTCCTTTCCCAGCTCAATAATAGCCAGGGTGTCTTTCGGCATGTCGGCAGGGCTCTTTTTCTTAATGCGGGCCTCGCGTGTGTCCTTAAAGAAAGGACGGATCTTGAATATTACAAAACGGCTGTCTTCTGTAATGGTGGCATTGTATCCGCGGGGCACTTCTTTTTTATAAGAATTGTCGGCGGCCTGTATCACCAGGTTGCCATCACCTTCCTGTGGCGTAATGGTGTAAACCACATACTTTCCGTTATTACTGATATTGCGCTCGGCTACTGATTGCCAGCCATCGTACACTGAATGATCCAGGGGCTTTTTCTGTGCCTCTGCAATAGCACAGCTTAACAACCCCGCAGTCAGGTAAAGGAATTTCCGCATAATAGTTTCTTAAGTTAGATTGAGTGTTAAAATTACCATAAAGACACTACTTACCGGTTTTACATATCCAACCTTATTACCGTTCATACAAAGTTGGGGCAGTTGCAGGAAGGGATATGTGGCTGGTACCTATCAATACTACTTAATATATGATGTGTGTAAAACTCCCGACAGCAAAAAGGCTTCTTATAAAATTCCGATATATGGAAAATTGACATCTGAAAAGCTTTGTATAACATAGCTATAAAAAAAGATGGTGTATAACGCTTGTTAAACACCATCGCCCAATAGAGATATAATGATTATTATTTATCAAACATATATCCAAAAGAAATACCGAATAGTCGGTTCTTCCAGTTAATGGAGGTTATACCGGTATTGCTGCCGTTGTAAATGTTAGACAGTCCCTGGGTGTAGTGAATACTGGCAACAATGTTGCGCGTTAATTCCACTCCTGCCAGGTATTCGAGTCCGAAATCAAAACGTTTAAACCCGTCTTTCTGAAACACATCATCCTTCATATCGCCCGATTTTGCATTGCCAAAAATGCCGAATGCGAAATTGGGACCAAAGCCCGCAAATACTTTCATATGATTGGGCAATGGATACTTGTACACTACATTGATAGGTAATTCAAGGTAATAAGGTCTGAAAGTAACATTGCTGCCCACGCCCGGAGTACCAGAGGTGTTCTTAAAGCATGAGCCCTTTCCGGATAATAGCAGCCTGGGCCGTACATACAGGTTTTTAGCAATTTCAGCATCTGCTACAAAACCCAGGTGAAAGCTGGCGATCGTGTTGCCGGTCTGGCCTGCAGAAAAACCACCAACGGATGCTTTGACATGCTGATTGGCAAGATTCAACCCGGCTTCTACTCCCAGGCGAACCTGTGAAAATGCAGCGTTAATGGCTATACCTGCAATCAACGTAAGGAATATTCTTTTCATAAGTGATCTTTGGTTTAAATAAGGTTGTTCGTATAATGACTAAACTTTAGCTGCTACTGTTGCATGGGTGTTACGGCCACTTTTTTTGTATTGGTATGCCAGCGGTATACCAGCCAGGTTTGCCATATTACAGATATAGCGATCAGCAACATACCAATATAGAAATTCCGCGTCAATAATTTATCCTCTCTATACAATACAAATGCCAGCGCAATACCATACAAAGGTTCCAGGTTGTAGGTCAGGTTAACTGTAAACGCCGAGATCTTTTTCAGGGCTTTCATGGAAAGATTAAACGCCAGTACCGTACACAGTAAGGATAATACCAGCAACCACAATGTATCGTTCAGTGTAGGCACAACATGACTGGCAGGTACATACAACAGGTACAATGGCATAACAGCCGACAGGAAAAGAAATCCTCCCGTAATCTCGTACAACGTCACCGTTTCAGGGTCAAACCGTTGTAATAATTTACGATTCATTACAGGAAACAGGCTTCCCAGCACGGCAGAGATCAGCCCGATAATGATGCCGGTTTTATACTGCGTATCGAAATGAAAGATCAATGCAATACCTGCTATTACCAGTAGTCCCAGTAATATTTCACTGCGCTTAAAAGGCGTTCCAACAATCATCGGTTCAAAGATTGCTGTAAAAAAGCCGATAGCTGAAAAACAGACCAGGCTTACCGATACATTGGAATATTTAATGCTGCCATAAAAAGCTACCCAATGCAATGCCACTACGGCGCCGGCAGCAATAATGGTCAGTATGTCTTTTACCGCAAGCCTTTTCAGCTTCTTTGTAAATGCAAACAATACCCATAAAGCAATTGAAGAGAACAACATCCGGTACCACACCAGCAAACCTTCATTCAGGGTAATCAATCGTCCCAGCACACCGGTTAAACCAGCCAATAAAACAGCTATATGAAGTTGAATAAATGCCTTACGCATAAATAAACAGAAATAATGATTAGAGACCAAAGATACTTACCGGCAAGCAGTTGCTGATATATCGTTATAAAAGTACAATTGCACTGCCCCTTTACAGAACCAGTGCAATTGCTATAATGATTGTACAAATGTTTATTAAACTTCTTCGTGCGAGAGGGATGGGAATACACCGGGCGACTGTGTTTTTTTAACACGCGCACGGTAGTCTTTGAACAGGCTGTACCAGCGCAGTTTCAATACACCCAGTATGCCTTCCTTTACAATGCCTTTATGCATTTTGGAAGCACCATATTTACGATCTTCAAAAATAATAGGTACTTCACGGATGGCAAAACCCAGTTTCCAGGATGCAAATTTCATTTCTATCTGGAATGCATATCCCAGGAATTCAATCTCATCAAGATTGATCGCTTCCAGTACCTGACGTCTGTAACAAACAAAACCAGCAGTAGTATCATGTACCGGCATCCAGGTGATGAGGCGCGTATAGAGTGAGCCACCTTTCGACAGCAATATTCTGTCCCAGGGCCAGTTAACAGTACCGCCACCTTTTACATAGCGTGAACCGATGGCCACATCGGCACCATTGTGTTTACAGGCTTCATACAAACGCTGCAGATCGGCAGGATTGTGCGAAAAATCGGCATCCATTTCAAAAATGAACGCATAGCCTTTGGCCAGTGACCATTTGAAACCGTGTATATATGCGGTACCTAAACCAAGCTTACCTGTTCTTTCTTCCAGAAACAGTTCACCGGGATATTTTGCCTGTAATGTTTTTACGATCTGCGCTGTGCCGTCAGGAGAACCATCATCTATGACGAGGACATGGAACTGCTGTTGCAGCGAAAATATGGCTTCAATGATATTGGCTATATTTTCCTTTTCGTTGTAGGTCGGTATGATAACTACTTTTTCCAAAGCAAGGAACCGGATGTTTAAAACGCTAATTTACAATAATTAAACGGGCGCCATTGTTACATTTTGGTAACATACCGTTTTTAGCCCTTTTTTAACAGGCTCCGATTGAAGATCTCGGTAAGTTTCTGCTTGGTGTGCAAGGGAAAATCACCTCTCATCATCCAGTCGTAATACTGCGGTTCGGCTTTCAGCACTTCGGTTACCGGGCGGCCTTTATGTTTACCAAAATTGAATACCTCAACCCCATTTTCAAATACCATTCTGCGTGCAAAATCCACAATCGCTTCTTCACCTGTTACCTGCAGAATGCTTTCGATGGTAGTACCCAATTGAGGATATTTACCTACCTGTGCTACCAGCACCTCCCAGGTTGCGGAAGCATCTGCCTCTGCACTGTGTGCCGATTCCAGCGATTTATTACAATAGAATTTATAAGCTGCGCTCAATGTACGCTGCTCCATCATGTGAAATATTCTCTGCACATCCACCAGTCTGCGACCTTTGAAATCGAAGTCCAGACCTACACGCAGAAACTCTTCAGCCAGTAAGGGAATATCAAAACGATTGGAGTTATAACCAGCCAGATCACAGTTCTCAAGGAACTGTTTTATCTCATTGGCAGCCTGCTTAAAGGTAGGCGCGTCTTTCACCATTTCATTACTAATACCATGCACCTCAACAGAGGTAGCAGAAATGGGCATTTCAGGATTGATCAATTTGCGTTTTACCTGCTGCTTGCCGTCCTGGTGAATTTTAACAATCGCAATCTCAACAATACGGTCTACACCGAGATTTACCCCTGTAGTTTCCAGATCAATAATGGCCAGGGGCCTTGTTAATTGTAACATTCAACTTCGATATTGGTTATAAACTTTTTACTGACTTATCTGCTATCTATTATCACACTTTACCAGGACTATCCTATTGTGTCACGCTCTTTGCAAATGTAAGCATATCTGTTCCATCATAATTACCGGAACTCATTAAAAGCAGGTTACTGTTCGGGTACGTTCTCAACTGCAACCATTGTAACAGATCCTGCGCATGCGTAAATACCTGCAACCCTTCTTTGGCAAAGCCTGCATACACTTTTTCAGCAGGCAACTCCGGCAATCTTTTCAATGCAAGTGCATGACCTGAATAAAATACAGCAGCTTCATCTGCCTGTTCCATCGCCCCTTTATACTCCTGCATAAACTGCTCGTTCAGGCTACTGTAGGTATGCAATTCCAGCACAGCGATCAGTTTTCTGTCCGGGTATTGTTGTTTTACCGCATCTATTGTTGCCCTGACCTTGGAAGGCGCATGGGCAAAATCGCGGTAAACGGTCGTTTCATTATTAGACGCCAATAATTCCAATCTCTTGGCAGCTCCTGTAAAAGAACTGATGGCATCCACAAAAACCGCAACATCAATGCCTGATTCTTTGCATGCATACCACGCCGCATGCAAATTCAGCAGATTGTGATTACCAAATACACTTAAAACACCTGTATGGCCTTCTAATGTAATAGTTGTTTTCCCTTTATTAATAACATGCTGAGGCAGACCGTAGGGCTGATAACGGATATCATCACGTTTATGTTCTGCTACCAGTTTAGCCAGCACCTCATCTGTTTCATTATAGATCAGGATGCCGCCGGGCTCAATCTTATTAATAAATATAACAAACTGTTCCAGGTAAAAATCAAAAGTGGGAAATACATTAATATGATCCCAGGCAATACCGGTCAGGATGGCGATATGGGGAAAGAGAAAATGAAATTTGGGGCGTTTTTCTATTACACTGGCAGGATATTCATCTCCCTCACAAACAATCAGGGGGGCATCGGTAATATTCACCGATTGGCTGAAACCTTCCAGTCTGGCACCTACCAGGTAGTCAAAATTGCGCTGCGCCTTGCGCAACACATGCATTATCATAGCTGTAGTAGTGGTTTTTCCATGACTGCCACCTACTACTATCCGGGTTTTATTCCTGCTTTCCTGGTAAATGTATTCAGGGAACGAATATACGGGTATGCCCAATTCCTTTGCTTTCAGTAATTCAGGATTGTCCTGTTTAGCATGCATACCCAGTATTACGGCATCTGTCTCCGGAGTGATCTTTTCAGGAAACCAGCCGATGGCCTTGGGCAGCAGTCCTTCCTGCTGCAGATTTGACAAGGCAGGTTCAAAAATTTCATCGTCGCTGCCTGTTACCTGGTACCCCTTGCGATGCAATGCCAGTGCAAGCTGGTGCATTACACTTCCCCCTATTGCTATAAAATGAACCCTCATTAATTGCTTTTATCAGCTAAAAGTATTTAAGGTCAATGGATTGCCAAAAATTATTTGCTTTTTGTGACCGGGACACTTGCATAAACCAGATTTTCTTTGTTCCTTTGAGCCATCACTCCACTACATCCACCCATCCTTTAGAAACTTCGTGCTTTACTTTTTTAATTAGTCCGTTTTCCTTTGAAATTCCTGGTGATCGTTTTTTTACCCCTTTTCAATTCATCAGGCTTATTTCTAAATTTTAAATACCACAAAAATGAAAAGGATCTTTATTATCGTTGCTTTTATTGCATTAGCAGTTGTTTCATTAACCTCTTGCACTGCTTCCCGCGGTAGTGGTGGTTGTAAAATGAATAAAGGTTTTATCGGATATGGATACGGTGGCGGTCGTTAATCTTTAACAAGCAAACGAATGATATTTAAGGTTACCTCCGGGTAGCCTTTTTTTATTCCATTTACTTTCCGGCGTTCAAATATGGGCATAAAAAAACAGGTTTAGTATATCCGGGATATACTAAACCTGTCCGACTCATGGCAGGAGAAATATGAAAGAGAACTTTCTGTATTACAGAACAGGCCTCTGACAATTGCTTGCCATTTATGAAAAAACTTATTTTTTCAGAGTGTCAACTGGTTTTGCCAGAGAATCAACTGGTTTTGCCAGAGAATCAGGAGTAGTTTTCAGGCTGTCTACTGGTGCAGTAGCAGGAGCAGCAGAATCTGTTGCTTTAGTTTCCTGAGTAGAACCACTGTCATTACAAGAAGCTACGAAAGCGCCAATAGCCAGAACTAACAAAAACTTTTTCATTGTACCGTTTTTAAGTTTGTTAACGAATGATTTATGATAGTTAATACGGGGAAGTAAAAAAGGTAACCTGCCGGTTGAACTTTTTTTTCACTTTTTTTTCTTTTTAACGTCATCCGGGAAAAATTAACGCTTGTACCGGTATTTTTGCCGCCCTTTTGGGTTACTTCTACTTAAATTCGGTATTAATAAAAGGTCACTTGCGTGTGAAAACAGATCCTACAGAAATAGCTTTATTAAAAGAATTGGCCAGGAATGACCAGCATGCCGTTAAAACCATTTATAAACAGCATTATAAAATGGTACAGGCATTGGTTATCAATAATAATGGTACGCAGGATGACGCCCAGGATATTTTCCAGGAAGCCATGATCGTACTGTATGAAAAGGCAAAATCCGGAACCTTTGAATTGAACTGCCAGTTGAAAACCTATATTTATTCAGTATGTAGGCGATTGTGGCTCAAAAGGTTACAACAGCAGCAAAAGTTCTTTCCCGAGTTGAATGGCCTTGCAGAAACAGTTCCTGTTGAAGAAGATGTGGACGCCCACGGACAACTGAACGCAGAACTGCACCTGATGGAAAAAGCCATGCAGCACCTGGGAGAACCCTGCCGGAGCCTGTTGGAAGCATTTTACCTGCAGAAACGAAAAATGACTGATATAGCAAGTCATTTCGGATACACCAATGCAGATAATGCCAAAAACCAGAAATACAAATGCCTGGCACGTTTGAAAAAATTATTCTTTGCTGAGTATAAAAATAATAATGTGTGATGGAGGAATTACAATTATTAGATGCAGTTGAACGCTATTTCCGCGGTGAAATGTCACCCGAAGAAACAGCACATTTTGAACAACTGCGTAAAAATAATCCCGAGGTTGACCAGTTTGTGGTTGAACACATGATGTTCCTGCAACAGGTGAACCAGTTCAGCGATTGGAAAAATTTCAAATCCACCCTGAACGAAGTACACAACCAGTTACTGGAATCCGGCGAGATCAGGGAAAAAGCTCCCAAAGCAACCGTATTACAGTTGTGGAACAAATACAAACGCGTGGTGGCAGTTGCCGCTTCGATTGCCGGTATTACCGCCATTACTACCAGCGTTATTACCTGGTATTTCACTCCGCGCAACAATGTGTCTGAGATCAGGCAGTTGTCGCAGGAACTGAAAGAAGTAAAAAATTCACAACAGCAAACCAATAAGGAGCTCAACCACCTGAAAAATAATTCAGCAGCATTTGCACAACCCAATGCTCCTGCCAAAGTAGGTGGAACCGGCTTCCTGGTAGATGGTAAAGGTTATCTTATTACCAGTGCACACGTGGTAGCCAATGCAGACTCTGTATATATTCAGAGCACCAAAGGATATTATTTCAAGGTTTCTACCCTGTATATTAACAGGCAAACCGATATCGCTGTACTGAAAATTACAGACAGCCGTTACCAGCCGGTAAGAAACCTGCCTTACAGCATTTATAAATCTCCTGCCGATCTGGGCGAAGAAATCTTTACGCTTGGCTTTCCAAGACCCAGTTCTGAAATTGTATACAACCGCGGATACCTGAGTGCGCAGACAGGTTACAATGGCGATACCCTCACTTACCAGTTGGCTATTTCAGCCAACCCTGGTAACTCTGGTGGTCCCATCTTTAACCATACAGGTGATGTAATTGGTATCCTGAGCGGCAAACAAACTACTGCCGAAGGTGTGGTATTCTCCAGCAGATCCAAAAATATCTATGCAGCATTGAACGAGATCAGAAAAGACACTGCCAATAATGAACATATCCGTTTACCGGGCAATCATGCACCCAAAGATCTTGACAGGGTACAACTGATCGAAAAGATCAAGGATTGTATGTTCATGGTAAAAAGCTACTAAGCGACATTGTACAAAGACCAGGCAACTAAAAACAAAAACGGCTGTTTCTCTTGCGGAAACAGCCGTTTTCTATTTCTTGAAGTTTTAAGTGATAAGTTTTAGGTTTATTACCTGCATGCAAAACGTAAAAACTGTAGGCAAAACCGCTATCATGGCAAACAAACCTACAACTTACAACCTATAACTATTTCCACAGCTTCGCAGGATACTCTCCTCCATCTACCAGTTTATTCAGGCTGGCTTTTACTTCAGGTGCATCTTCTTTATACGTAACACCAAACCACTGTGCAGAAGTAGGAATTACTTTAATAACACCCAGCTTATCGTTAATGAATTTATCACCAACAATAGGAATGAAAAACTCTGCTTTAGGTACCTGTGCATTGGCAGCCAGGAACTCTTTGAACAGTTTTTCAGTATAAGTAAATACAGCGGGATCAAAACACCAGAAGTTCATAGACACGCTTGAATCAAGTGGCAGTTCTTTGGGCTGCTGATCATCATCACAAATGATCTTGCCGTCTTTCTGTGAAATATTCAAACGCTCTGCAATGGCAGTAAGGTTGCCCTCACCATCAACCTGGCATACACCACGGTTTACAGTACCATTGTCAGACAATGTTTTCAACAATTCATAACCGATAATAGAATACACTTTCTCATTGCAGTCGGTAGTCAGGAATTTGTATGCTTTTTCAAAAGCATCCCTTCCGTAAAAATCGTCTGCATTGATCACCGCAAAAGGTTCTTTAATCGCATCTTTGGCGCACAGAATAGCATGTGCAGTACCCCAGGGTTTGGTACGGTCTGCAGGAATATCAAAACCTTCAGTAAAGGCATGCAGATCCTGGTATACGTAATCAATTTCAATTTTACCTTCCAGCGGAGGTTCAACAATAGCTTTAAAATCGCTGGCAAAATCTTTGCGAATAATAAACACTACTTTTTTGAAACCGGCGCGGATAGCATCATAAATAGAATAATCCATGATAGTTTCACCGCCGGGGCCGAAAGCCTGGATCTGTTTCATACTACCGTAGCGGGATGCCATGCCTGCTGCCAGTATTAAAAGAGTTGGTTGCATTGTCGTAATTTTAAAATCAGGCACGAAAATATAAAAAAAGAAGTCAAAAGAAACCTTGTTTTCTCCAACCATATACCAGCCTGTTGACATTGGCAAGGCCATTGTTCAGCAGTTGCAACAGCCACTATGGCACCAGAAACAGATTACAGTATCTGTTTTACGGCTGGACCGCATTCATCCTGTTATATCGGGCAATAAATGGTTCAAACTGCAATATTACCTGGAAGAAGCACTACAAACCGGCAAAAAAGGTATCCTTACGTTTGGCGGGGCCTGGTCTAACCACCTGGTGGCAACTGCTTACGCATGCGCACTCACCGGTTTACAGGCAACAGGCATTGTACGGGGTGAAGAACCGGCAATATATGCCCATACCCTGCAGGATGCACAGCAATATGGAATGCAGTTGCAGTTTGTTCACAGAAACAGCTACACCGATCCGGTACAACAGGCATTACTGCGGCAGCAAAACCCGGAATACCTGCTGGTGCCACAAGGTGGTGAAGGCGCTACCGGCGTTCGCGGTGCAGCAGGCATTTTGCCATTGGTACCGGATTTTGCTTCGTATACCCATATCGCCTGCGCAGTAGGTACAGGTACGATGCTGGCCGGTATTTTGCAGGCAAGTGCTTTGCACCAGCAGGTGATCGGTATCAGCAGCCTGAAACTGGGCAATGCAACTGATAACAGTATCATAACTTTCATCCGGCAGCATACCCAGAAAGCTAATTTTCATATTCATACCGGTTATCATTTTGGCGGATACGCTCGTAAGAACCAGGAATTAATAAATGGCATGAATAGTGTATATTCCCAACATCATTTGCCTACGGATTTCGTATATACAGGAAAACTGTTGTACGGAATAACAGATATGATACAAAAAGGCACTATACCGGAAGGCAGCAGGCTGTTGCTGATACACAGCGGCGGACTGCAGGGCAACCGTTCTCTGCCAACCGGAACACTGCTTTTTTAAAAGCAATTATTTTTAGCGCCATCGTCAGAATCCAATCCTGTTAATTCCCCCGATCCAGATCTATGAAACAGCACCCCTGTTTACAGAATGCGGCTTATAAACCCGTGCGGATACCTTATGATGAAGCGTATAGCTATATTAGTACTGATACAAAGTATGCTTATAACCAGTTATGCCCAGGATACGTTGCCCAATTTTTCGGCAACTACCCGCGGCAATAACAAGATCATTATCAGCTGGAGCAACAACTATCCTTCTGTTACACAGATCAGCGTACAACGCTCCTTTGATAGTACACGCAATTTCAAAACCATCCTTACAGTTCCCGATCCCAACGTACCGCAAAACGGCTTTGCAGATACTAAAGCACCCAATGGGAATATGTTCTACCGTCTTTTTATTGTACTGGACAGTAGTGGTAATTATATTTTTACACCGGCCAAAAGGGCCCGGCTGGATACTACCTCACAGGAAATTGCCCGGCCACAGGTCATTGCCAGTGCTGTAAATACCGTTAAAGACCCAGGTAAAAAAGATGTAATTGCCCCGGGCTTACTGATCATCAAACGCAGGGATACCGTTGTACAACTGATTCCGGAAAAAGATTTCAAAAAACTGCGTGACTCCATCATGTACAAAACCAAAGACACCCTGTCTTCACGGCATGGTGATACTTTTTATATCAAACCTTTTTCTGCCAAACCGCCCAAGGAAGTGGTAGTGCCTTCCAAATATATTCACTCCGATAAAGAAGGAAATGTAATTGTACAGATCCCGGTATCGTCCGAACACCATTATTCAGTAAAATTCTTTGAAGAGAACAATAGCTTTGTTTTTGAGATCAAGCAACTAAAAGGTCCTGCTCTCATCATTGACAAGGTGAACTTTATTCATGCAGGTACATTCCTGTTCGAACTGTATGAAGATGGTAAATTGAAAGAGAAAAATAAGTTTGTTATTCCTAAGGATTTTTAGCGGGAAGTGTCAATGATCGTTGCTATTGCTGCCTGTATTTGTTTTGTGAAAGGTGAAATGTGAATCGTCAGTCATGAGTAATTGCTGCAGTATTTACTAGCCGCTCGTGGCTTATTTCACGCAAAGACAGCGAAGTATTGTAAAGACACAATGAAACGAATCCGTATTCCGCAGTCCGCACGCCCGGACGAGCCAGCCGGACGGGTATTGTCTTTGGACTTCCCTTGAACCTTGCGCTTTGAACCTTTTCAGAGCTCAGACTTCCGACTTAATTTTTTTCTCAACCATCAAATAGTCTGTCATTTTCAAATTGCCGCTTCCGCAATAGTCACCCCAAACACTTCTTCAAAATAAAACTTCACCTTTTCCTTTACTTCCTCCATAGGTACATTACGGCCCAGCTCATGTTGCAGAGAAGTAACCTGTTTATTCTGTATACCGCAGGGAATGATATAATTGAAATAAGAGAGATCCGTATTTACATTCAAGGCAAAGCCATGCATGGTGATCCAGCGACTGCAACGCACTCCGATAGCGCATATCTTACGTTCTTTTCCATGCACACCGGGGTCGAGCCATACACCTGTTTCACCTTCAGAACGTTCGCCTGAAAGACCATAATCAGCCATTACACGTATTACCACCTCCTCCAGGTTGCGCAGGTATTTGCCGATATCGGTTCCAAAACATTCAAGATCAAAAATGGGGTATCCAACCAGTTGTTCCGGTCCGTGAAAAGTAATATCACCACCCCGGTTGCTCCGGAAAAAACTGATGCCTTTCTGCTCACGTTCCGTTTCGCTGATCAGAACATTCTCTATATGACCGCTTTTGCCAAGTGTGTATACAGGAGGATGTTCTACAAACAATAAATGGTGTGCGGTAGCAGGTACTGTGGTAGTACGGGCAAACTGGTCGCCGATCAGTACGCCATCCTGCAGGTTGCGGGCCAGGGTTTTCACCATTACATTCTGCTGCAGCAACTGTTCCTGGTAATCCCAGGCAGCCTGATAATCCATCTTCCCGAGATCCTGAAAATGAACAGATTGCCTTATACTTGTATCCATAGCAACTACAAATGTACCATTTTAGCACGACTCCTTACGATAGCTTACCTTTGCATGCAAATGCAGCACAAACAAGATATACACGAAGAAGATATTGAACTGAATGCCGGAACCGATGACAACGCCGACGGCCCTGAGGAACTATACGAAAGGATGAACCTGATAGTAGACCGGGGCCAGGAACCCATGCGGCTGGATAAATTTTTAACAGCCCGTATCGAAAACGCTTCCCGTAACAAAATACAACAGGCCATCGAAAATGGTCGTGTGCTGATCAATGGCAAACAGGTACAATCCAACCACAAAATAAAACCGGGAGAAGAGATCACGGTATACTCCGACAAAGCCGCTCCGGGCGAAGAGATCGTTCCCCAGAAAATGGCCCTGAACATTGTGTTTGAAGATGAAGATATTCTCATCATCAATAAACCTGTAGGTTTGGTAGTTCACCCTGCCAGTGGTAACCCCGATGGTACGCTGATCAATGGTGTTGCCTATCACCTGCAACAACAGAATAAAGACATTACTGCCGATACCCTGCCCCGTTTCGGACTGGTACACCGTATTGATAAAAATACCAGCGGCCTGATGGTACTGGCAAAAACTGAAAAAGCTGTCAGCTCTCTGGCAAAAGAATTTTTCCATCATACCATTCATCGTCAGTATGTGGCATTGGTATGGGGTGATGTAGCTGAAGAAAGCGGCACCATCCGCGCGCACGTAGGCCGGCATCAGCGTTTCCGTAAAATATTCGATGCCTATCCCGATGGAGAATACGGCAAAGACGCCGTTACACATTATAAAGTACTGGAGCGTTTTGGATATGTAACCCTGATCCAGTGTGAGCTGGAAACAGGCCGTACACACCAGATCCGTGTACACATGAAGTCCATCGGTCATCCCTTGTTCAATGATGAATTATACGGCGGCGACAGAATTGTAAAGGGAACAGTATTCACCAAATACAAACAGTTTGTAGATAATTGCTTCGATATATGTCCACGTCATGCGTTGCACGCCAAAACACTGGGCTTTATCCATCCACGCAGTCGCAAGGAAATAGAGTTCAACAGCGAAATTCCCAAAGACATGCAAACCGTTATTGACAAATGGCGGGTGTATGTAAAAGCTAAGAATATTATTACGGGAGAGTAAGACTGTTGCGGGTTTGGGCTTTCGGGTTCGTAAATCGTGAGTAAAGGCCGCTGTTCATACCCGTGGCTCAAAGCCCATAGCTATTTCAAGCAAAGACAGCAAAGTATCGCAAAGCTGCAATGGAAACAAAATCATACTTCGTATTTCGATCTTAAACCTTGCACCTTGTCCTTTGCGCCTTTTCAGGCTTCGGACATTAGACTTCAACCTCAAAGCTCAAAATCAAACAGCGTTGCAGTAAACACAGTTCTTTCGCGTTTTTTGAAGATCACATTCCAGGTACCATTGTAGTGTAATACTTTAGGAACAAGGTAGTCTCCCACTTTGGTCATTTCAGCCTGCATGTGCACATCAAAATCATATACACCGGCTTTATAACTCAGATCATAGGTGCGGGCAACGATTTCCCAGGTATCAATACGAAACCAGGTGGTCAGTTCATTGATCACGATCTCGTTCTTTTCATCGTCGGTCAGATCTGTTCGTGGCGTTATTTTGAACACATAACACATTTCGCCTTTAAAGGCATCCATATCTACCTGGAAGTCGTATCGTGCAGCTACTTTATCATCAAACA
This sequence comes from Chitinophagaceae bacterium PMP191F, assembly GCA_001302245.1. GTDB lineage: Bacteria > Bacteroidota > Bacteroidia > Chitinophagales > Chitinophagaceae > PMP191F. The sequence goes on along the minus strand of LGYU01000009.1, from coordinate 408,248 downwards.
GTGCTATTTTATTACCGATGAAAGGAATACCGGGTATTCTTTTACCGGGATTAAAGAACAACATTTTCAACTGCTCTTTATGTTTTTCCATACCGCCTTTCCCCTGCGTGGTAAAACTATTGCCCGTTACAATATTGGTTTCACCACAAATGGTATCACGTGTAAAGAACAATGAAGCATATAGTTCGGGCGTGTAATAATTGAACTGGCGTTTATTGTCATACAGATCACCGGTAGTTTGTTCTTCCAATACCTGCATCCAGCGACAACCATGATTTACCTGTTGTTTGGTTTTACTGCTCAGTGATGCTTTGATCTGCCCCTTCTTGTCCATCATGCGCACATCATTCAGTGAAGAATAACCCAGCACACGAAGATTGCGGAATGCTTTATAGAAAGTAGTATCATTCTCAACCCGTTTGATAAAAGCCTGCACATTCAGGTTGCTGCGCACCACTACTTCTTTCAGAGTTATTACTTTTTTCTCTATAGTAACAGAAGCGTCCTGTGCAAATGCAGAAAAGGTTATGAACAGAAGCCATACACTTAGTAACACGCTCCTTTTCATAACCTTTATAGTTTATTCATTACAGAAACGAAATAATTATTTGGGAAAAACCATTTTATAATCCACACGTACCTTTCCTTTAGAAATATCTTCCAGTTTACCTTTCAGCATCTTTTTCTTCAGGGGCTTCAGGTAATCAATAAATAGTTTGCCTTCAATATGATCGTATTCATGCAGGATCACACGGGCAGTAATGCCACGGAAAGTAGTAGTGTGTGGCTGAAAATGCTCATCTACATATTCCAGGGTTACCGTTTCGTTACGGTATACGTCTTCACGGATCTTCGGAATACTTAAACAACCTTCGTTATAAGCCCATTCCTCACCATTTAGTTCTACAATATGTGCATTGATAAACACCTGTTTTACACCAGGCTCATCAGGGTATTTACCCACTTCATCATCATCCAGGTTCTCAAATATCTGGGCGCTGTCTACCACAAATACACGGATATCTTTATTCACCTGCGGAGCAGCCAGGCCAACGCCGTTGCTGGCATACATGGTTTCCCACATATCAGCAATGAACTTCTCCAGCCCGGGATGATCGGGGGTAATATCCTTGCTTACAGACCGCAGAATGGGTGCTCCATACGCAACTATCGGTAAAATCATGCTTACTGAATTAGAATTTACTCAAACTGCAAATTTACTTCCAAATCAACAATCTGACAACAACTGTCTGCAACAGCTATCCACCTGTTTGCTGAAGGTATTCCTGCAACATAATGGTCGCAGCAATTTCATCTACCAGTGCTTTATTCTGGCGTTGTTTTTTGCTGAGGCCCATATCAATCATAGCCCGGGAGGCCATTTTGGAAGTATAGCGTTCATCTACGGTTTTCAGTGGAATAGCAGGGAATTCTTTGGTCAGCCGTTGTATGATCTTTCGTACCAGCGGTGTAGCATGTGTATCAGTATCATCCCAGTTCTTTGGTTCGCCAATAATGATCAACTCCACAGGCTCTTTCTGCATATAATCTTTCAGAAAGATTATCAGTTTGGGCGATTCAATAGTGGTTAACCCTTGTGCAATGATCTTCAACGGGTCAGTTACGGCAATACCGGTCCTTTTCAATCCATAGTCAATAGCAATGATACGAGGCATATGGCGAAGGTAGTGTGTAAATTTGGGTTGTAAGTTATAAGCTGTAGCTTTTAAGTGCGCTTGAGGTAAATGTAAGTCGGGAAGAAAGACGCAAGGATCAGGGGGACAAGGCGTAAAATAGAAGTATGAAGTTAGAATTAAGGGCAGATTACTGAATTTGCTGGCAATTTGTAGCTCAAAGCCCTCAGCTTATATTCACGTTTCACGATTGCCGTCTGCCGATTCACAACTACCTTTAGGGGATGAATAAATTCTCTTCCGCTATTTTCGATATGGATGGCCTTTTGATAGATTCCGAACCCCTCTGGCAGGAAGCAGGCACTGAAACCATGCAGCATTACGGTGTATCACTTACCACTCAGCAATACCACAGTACTACAGGGTTGCGTACACCGGAATGGATTGACCACTGGTTCACCCATTTTAACATCGACAAACAACACGCAGCGGAAGCTGTAGACAAAATACTGGCACTGGCGTTGGAAAAGATCAGTGCAAAAGGCACTGCATTACCCGGTGTGCATTACATCATGGAGTTTTTTAAAACAAAAGGTTTCAAAATAGGCCTGGCTTCTTCTTCTCCCCTGGTACTGATCAATACGGTAGTAGATAAACTGCATATCAGACCATTCTTATCAGCTATCAGCTCTGCAGAGTTTTTACCTTACGGCAAACCACATCCGCAGGTATTCCTTGACTGTGCAACACAACTGCAGGTAGCTCCTACCGCCTGTATCTGTTTTGAAGATTCCTTCAATGGCATGATCGCAGCAAAAGCAGCACGCATGCGTTGTGTAGTAGTACCCGCTCCCGAACAACACGACGAAACAAGATGGGATGCAGCAGATCTGAAAATGAAAAGACTGGAGCTGTTTGATGAGGAAAAGCTTAATAAGCTCAACGCCTAATGCCGAACGCCCAATACATTGTACACGTTTTGCGTTAAGCGTTTTACGTTCCGCGTTTAGCATAGCAAATAAAAAAGCGCCTCTGCTTACGCAGAGACGCTTGTATCAGTGAGTGAGAAGTAGAAAGGGATTAACCTTCCTGACCTTCGCCACCTTGTTTCTCTTCCTGCTTCAGCTTTTCTTTAATTTCAGCTAATGCACCTAGATCACCCAGGGTTGCTTTTTCAACTTTGTTCTGGATGTTTTTAACCGCTTTCTTCGTTTTATCAGCTTCTACACGGGCTTCTTTACGAACAGCTTCTTTCTCTTCTACCTTTGCCTGTTCCCACAGACGGGTATGAGATACTACGATGCGTTTTTCGTTGCGGTCAAATTCGATTACCATGAACTGTGCAGTTTCATCAGCACCAATGGCTTTACCGTCTTCTTTTACCAGGTGACGGTTAGGCGCAAAGCCTTCCAGGCCGTAAGGTAACTGAACGATACCACCTTTGTCATCACGACGGATAACAGTTCCTTCATGCACTGAGCCTACAGCAAATGTATCCTGCAGTGCGTTCCAGGGATCTTCTTCCAGTTGTTTATGACCAAGTTGCAGTTTACGGTTCTCTTTGTCAATTCCCAGGATCACTACGTCGATGTTAGAACCAACTTTGGTGTACTCAGAAGGATGGTTGAAACGTTTCAGCCAGCTCAGGTCGCTGATATGGATCATACCACCGATACCAGGAGCCAGTTCAACAAACACGCCGTAAGGAGTGATGTTTTTTACCAGGCCGGTATGACGGCTGCCTTCAGGGAATTTGTTTTCGATAGTGCTCCAGGGATCTTCGCTCATTTGTTTGATAGACAAACTCATTTTGCGATTGTCTTTGTCGAGGGTCACGATCTTAGCTTCATACTCATCACCCAGTTTGAAGAACTCTTTGGCGTTGATTGGGGTATTAGCCCATGTAATTTCGCTAACGTGTACCAGACCTTCTACACCAGGCATGATTTCCAGGAATGCACCGTAATCTTCAATATTCACCACTTTGCCTTTCACTACAGAACCTTCGTGAATATTTTCTGGCAGAATATCCCACGGATGTGGAGTCAGTTGTTTCAGACCCAGGCTGATGCGTTTTTTCTCATCATCGAAGTCTAATACAACCACTTTCAGTTTCTGATCCAGTTTCAGCACCTCGCTCGGATGGCTGATACGTCCCCAGCTGATATCTGTAATATACAGCAGACCGTCCAGACCGCCCAGGTCCATAAAGGCACCGAAGTCGGTAATATTCTTGATAGTTCCTTCCAGTACCTGACCTCTTTCCAGTTTACTCATGATCTCAGCGCGTTGTGCTTCAATATCACTTTCAATCAGGGCTTTGTGAGATACTACAGCATTCTTGATGGTTTCGTTGATCTTCACCACTTTGAATTCCATAGTTTTTCCTACAAACTGGTCGTAATCAGTTACAGGTTTCACGTCGATCTGAGAACCCGGTAAGAATGTTTCCATACCGAATACGTCTACGATCAGGCCACCTTTTGTTTTAGAGGTAACAGTACCAGTAATAACTTCTCCAGTTTTGTGTACTTCCACAATTCTTTCCCATGCACGGGTAATACGTGCCTGTTTGCGGCTGAGGTTCAGGTGACCTTCCCTGTCCTCTTTTTCCACTACCATTACTTCTACCTCATCACCTGTTTTCAGGGTAGGCATATCACGGAACTCGTTCAAAGAAACAAGACCGTCGCTTTTAAAACCAATGTTGATAACAACATCTGTTTTAGTCAGCGCTACTACCAGGCCTTTTACCAGTTCGCCGTCGGTAACAGCTTTGAATGTGCCTTCGTAAACAGCATCGTACTTTTCTTTCTGTTCTTTGCTGTAAGTAGCAACATTACGTTTGTCAATACTCCAGTCGAAATCGTCGTGTGCGGTTTCAACTTCCGGAGCTGCTACAGGTGCATTTGTTGTCGCTGTAGTCTCGGCAACAGCGCCAGACTCCTGAGCATCAGCGTTTAGTTGTTTAACAATGAAATTCATTAACATGATAAATAAACTCCCCGAAGGGTTTTGATTTCGGGGGATGCAAAGATACGTCAAATTACCAGAAACCTGACAAAAACAGTCGTTTTTTGCATGCTGATTATCAATAACTTATTATTAAAAACCGGCAATGGCAAAACATCCATGGCAATAACGTTTTGTTATGTTGTAATAAAAGGGTTGTATCTATTGAATGTTTTCTTTTACTTTGCGCCCTTTGCTAACTGACTAATTTTATGATCACTCCCATTTTAATTCGTCTCTTCGAAAGAGAATTAGACCAGGTTACAGCCGATATCAACGCGTATACAGACGAGAAAAGTCTCTGGACAAGTAAAGAAGGCATTCCTGCCGGCGGCAATTTCGTTTTGCGTATTGTAGGCGAGCTGCAATACTATCTGGGTTCTGTTTTAAACGAGTCCGGTTTCACCAGGAACGCCAATGCAGAATTTACCCTGAAAAATATCAGCCGTCAGAAATTACTGGATGAACTGGCTGCTGCTAAAAGCACTGTAAAAGATACACTGGAGCAACTCTCTAAAAAAGAGATGGAAAAAGAATATCCTATCCAGGTGTTTGGCGAACCCATGAGTACTGAAATGTTCCTGATGCACCTGTTGCTGCAGGTGGCCAATTACCGTGGACAGATCCTTTACCACAAACAATCTTTGTAATCCGGTAATACAGTCAGCGCGTCTGTATCAGAGGTACAATTACGGTAACAATTCAATCAACCCGCATCTTGCATCGTTGCCTGAATTGCTTTTGCTGCAATAAAACCGCTGGTCCAGGCGTGTTGAAAATTAAACCCACCGGTTACACCGTCCACATCTGCAATTTCACCGGCAAAAAATAAACCGGGATGCAGTTTGCTTTGCATAGTGTTGGCATCAATTTCAGAAAGTTTTACTCCTCCTGCAGTTACAAACTCTTCTTTAAAAGTTGTTTTTCCGTTCACGGCAAATTCCTGCGCGCAACAGTTTTTTACCAGCTTATTCTGTTCTTTCGCCGGCAGATCGGCCCAGCGTGTATCAGGATTTATACCCGATTGCTCTAAAAGATGTAACCATAACCGTTGCGGTAAACCGAAAGGACTTTTATTTCCTGTTTTTTGCGCGGCAGTTTCAAAACGCAGTTGCTGTAGTTTATCCCTTAAACGCTGTTCGTTATAACCAGGCAACCAGTTTACAATAGCGGTAAACCTGTAATGCTGGGTTGCCAGCTCCCTGGCTCCCCATGCAGAAAGCCGCAATATAGCAGGTCCGCTCATTCCCCAATGGGTTATCAACACTGGCCCCTGCTCCACCAGCTTACTACCTGCAATTTTCACCTGCGCATCTGGCACAGCAACCCCCATCAGTTGTGTAACTGCATTGCCCGGCATATTAAAAGTAAACAGGGAAGGAACGGGTTCTTCAATAGTATGTCCCAATTGTAACAACCAGTCAAACATGGCAGTTTTAGGATAACCGCCACAGGCTACACAAACAAAATCAGCGCTCAGTTCTCTGTCTCCTGACAATACCAGCCTGAACGCTCCTGCCGCCTCCTCATACTTCATACTTTTAACCTCACTCATCATCCTTATCTCTACCCCATACCTGTTCACTTCGCGCAACAAACAGTCTATTACGGTCTGAGATGAATCTGTTACGGGGAACATACGTCCGTCAGCTTCTTTCTTTAACGCTACACCTCTTTCCTTAAACCAGTCAATGGTATCAGTGGTAAAGAAATGGTGGAATGTTTTTTTCAGAAAATGCTGTCCACGTGGATACCTGCGGATCATTTCGCTGATACTGAAACAGGCATGTGTTACGTTACAACGTCCGCCACCGGATACCTTTACCTTTGATAATACCTTGCTTGTTTTCTCCAGGATGATCACTTCCAGACCGGGTTGCAACCGCGCAGCATTCACTGCACAGAAAAACCCTGCGGCGCCTCCGCCAATTACAACCAGTCTTTTACTTTTTTGTGTCATTCAATATCCGGGCTTTATATCAGAAAAAATAAACCCTCCGGAAGAGGGTTTAATGTGTTTAGTTATTAAAAACAGTACAAATAACTTAGTGTTGCTTTGTGCCTTCCTGCTCTAAGGCTTTATCTTAATAATAATCAGACTTTAAATTAGGATTTGCTTTTTCCGCTTCCTCAATCGGTTTGTAATCAGACAGAATATCAGCTTTTCCTTTGCGGATACATACATCATGTTCAAAATGAACAGAAGGCTTTCCATCTTCGGTACGCACTGTCCAGCCATCATCTTCAGTGAATACGTCTTTTGTACCCATGTTGATCATAGGCTCAATAGCCAATACCAATCCTTCTTTCATAACCGGTCCGGAGCCACGTTTGCCATAATTGGGCACCTGCGGATCTTCGTGCATACTTCTGCCCAATCCATGACCTACCAGTTCACGCACTACGCCATATTTGTATTTCTTTTCTGTATGCTCCTGGATGGCATTACTGATATCGCCCACACGATTGCCGGCTACTGCTTTTTCAATGCCTTTGTACAGTGATTCTTTGGTAACACGTACCAGTTGAACAATTGCTTCTCCGGGATCACCCAGTATAAATGTATAGGCATGATCGCCATGAAAACTGTTTTTGTATACACCTACATCCACAGAAACGATATCACCTTCTTTCAATTCTTTCTCATTGGGAAATCCGTGTACCACCACATCATTTACAGAAATACAGGAATTAAAAGGATAACCGTGATAATTGAGAAAGGAAGGAACCGCGCCATTATCGCGGATGAACTCACCGATCATTTTGTCAAGAGACAGGGTGGTGATGCCGGGTTTAATGATCTTCGCTACTTCGGTCAATGTTTTACTTACCAGTAATGCGCTTTGACGCATTATTTCAATTTCAGCTTCCGTTTTATAATATACCATTATAATTGCTCCTTCATTCTTTTACTAAAACAAAACCTGACAACCATGCTTTGATGCAGTTGTCAGGTTTCAGTATTGTGAGATTTCTTATTCATTACATAGACGCAGGGGTAGCGCTGCTGGTCTGGCGTCCCTGGATCCTGCCGCTTTTCATCAAACCATCGTATTGACGCATCAATAACTGGGTTTCGATCTGTTGCAGGGTATCAAGGATAACACCTACCATGATCAGCAGAGAAGTTCCTCCAAAGAAAGAAGAGAAGATCTGCTGTACATTCAGGCGTTGTGCAAAACCGGGCAGTATACCAACCAGGGCCAGTAATACCGCGCCTGGTAAAGTGATCTTATCCATTACTGCACCGATATAATCGGCAGTAGGTTGGCCGGGTTTTACGCCGGGGATAAAGCCATTGTTGCGTTTCAGGTCGTCTGCAATTTGTTTGGGATTGAAGATCAATGCAGTGTAAAGAAAGGTAAAACCAATTACCATCACAGCATAGATAACCATATACCAGTAGTTACTGTGATCACCAAATACGCGGGCTAAACCTTTGGTAGAATCGAAATTTGACAACAAAGTAGGCAGGAACATTATAGCCTGTGCAAAGATAATAGGCATTACACCGGCACTGTTCACTTTCAGGGGCAGAAACTGACGGGCACCGCCAAACTGCCTGTTACCTACAATTTGTTTGGCATATTGAACAGGCACTTTGCGAACACCCTGGATCAATACGATCAATCCCATGATGATAGCAACGAGGATAGCGATTTCGATTACAAAAACCAGCAATCCGCCACCACCTCTGTTCGATTTGGAAGACCATTCCTGCCAGATAGCCTGTGGCAAACGGGCAAGGATACCAACCATGATGATAACAGAGCTACCGTTACCGAGGCCTTTATCGGTGATCTTTTCACCCAGCCACATTACAAACAGGGTACCGGCAGTCAATATTAAAGTAGTAGATAACCAGAAATAAGATGCATAGGCAGGCAACATCGCCTCGTGGTTAGTTTGGTTCAGGTAAGCAACATAAGCGCTTGCCTGCAGACACGCTACCGCAACGGTCAGGTAACGGGTATACTGGTTGATCTTCTTTCTGCCACTGTCACCTTCTTTCTGCAGTTTCTGAAAGGGAGGATACAGAATAGTCATTAACTGAATAAAGATAGAAGCAGAAATGTAAGGCATGATACCCAGTGCCAGGATAGAAGCCTGGGAAAAGGCACCACCGGCAAAAGCATCAATCAGACCAAGAATACCACCGCTGGATCCGGAGGTATTGATTTTAGAGGGATCAATACCTGGCAACACAATGTGTGTACCAAGACGATAAACTGCCACCAGGGTAATGGTAACCAGTATCTTGCTCCTCAGTTCTTCGATACTCCAGATATTTTTAAGCGTTTGAACGAACTTTTTCACAGATTGCAGTAATTTTTAATTTATGGGCCTATTTTGAAAAACAAGTAACAGGTTTGCGATAGAAATAATTTCCTCTTTTGCAAACCTGTTCTGGTAATAAAGCTTCAAATAACTTCTGTTCCAAACAAAAAAAGACGCAATAAATGCGTCTATGCAAGTTACAGAAAATTACTTGATAATTTCTACTGAACCGCCGGCGGCTTCAATAGCAGCTTTGGCTTTATCGCTTACTGCATTAATTTTGAAAACCACTTTGCTTTTCAATTCGCCGTTACCCAATACTTTAACCAGGTCTGTTCTGCCAACCAGGCCATTGATGTACAGGTTTTCCAGTGAGAATTCGCTCAGTTCGTATTTTTCAACCAACTGCTCAACCTGACCCAGATTAAACACTTTGTACTCAACACGGTGAATGTTGTTAAAACCACGTTTGGGAACACGACGCTGAATAGGCATCTGTCCACCTTCGTGGGCCAGTTTACGTTGGTAACCGGCGCGGCTCTGTCCACCTTTGTTACCTTTGGTAGAAGTACCACCTTTACCGGAAGCTTCACCACGACCTAATCTTTTCTCTTTATGTGTAGCGCCTTTTGCGGGCCTTAATTCATGCAGTTTCATTGCTTTACTTTTTTACTCAACGCCCTAAAAGCCAGGGCTCGCTGTTTGTTAATGTAATAATTATTCAATTTGAAAACCTGACAACGAAGTGCTAATATTTTTCAAATTAACACATTCTCAAATTTTCAAATTATTTAAGCTAATTCCTCAATTTTCAACAGGTGGTTCACTGTACGAACCATACCTAAAATCTGCGGAGTTGCTTCTACTTCTTTGGAAGAATTAGTCTTATTCAGTCCCAGCGCCTGCAGGGTTAACTTCTGACGCTCTGGTCTGTCAATAGGACTCTTCACTAATGTAATCTTAATCTTTTTCATTGTATAAAAAGTTTCTGGTTTTGGTTCCTGGTTATTCTGGTGAAACTACCAGTATGCAGCAACCAGTAACATTATCCGTTGAATACTTTTTTCAGGTTCAGTTTACGTTGACGGGCAACAGTAACTGGTTCACGCAAAAGGGCCAGAGCTCTGAAAGTAGCTTTTACCACATTGTGCGGGTTGGCAGATCCGAGTGATTTAGCCAATACGTCGGTAACACCGGCGCTTTCCAGTACTGCACGCATGCTACCTCCGGCAATTACACCGGTACCGTGTGCAGCAGGCTTGATCAATACTTTAGCAGCACCTTCCTTAGCGAGCTGGTCGTGAGGAATGGTTCCGTGCATAATAGGCACTTTGATCAGGTTTTTCTTGGCATCTTCGATACCCTTGGTAATAGCTTCCTGTACCTCTTTGGCCTTACCCAGACCATGACCTACCACGCCATTTTCATTACCAACTACCACCAATGCAGAGAAACTGAAAGCACGACCACCTTTGGTTGTTTTTACAACGCGGTTGATAGCAACCACTTTTTCTTTCAACTCAAGGTCACCGGCTTTAACCCTGTTTAAATTAACTTTTGCCATTATTTCAATTTGAAAATGTAAGTTTTGAAATTAGAATTCTAATCCGCCTTCACGGGCTCCTTCTGCAATAGCTTTTACACGGCCATGGTACAGGTTACCACCACGATCGAAAACGATAGTAGTAATTCCCAGATCTTTTGCTTTACGGGCAATAATCTGACCTACCAGTTTGCTTTTCTCAGTTTTGGTAACTTTCTGAGCGCTGATCTCTTTATCTTTTGAAGAAGCAGCAGCCAGTGTTTTTCCGTCCACATCGTCAATGATCTGAACATAGATCTCAGTATTGCTGCGGAAAACAGCTAACCGGGGCTTTTGTGCAGTACCCGCTACTTTCTTACGAATTCTGTAGCGTATATTCTGCCTTCTTTCAAGTTTAGTCTTCATCTTGCTTTATTTTATGCTCCTGATACTGCCAGGCGCAAATTTGAAAATTTAAAGAATTTGAAAAATTGAAAATTGAATGCTCTTACCATCCGGCCAATATTTGCAGATTGACACATTCTCAAATTTTCAAATTGAAAATTATTTACCGGCTGCTTTACCCGCTTTACGACGGATAACTTCACCAACGTATTTAACACCTTTACCTTTGTAAGGCTCTGGCTTACGCAGGCTGCGCAGTTTAGCAGCTACCTGACCCAGCAATTGTTTGTCAATGCCTTCCAGGGTAATTTTAGGGTTCTCCCCTTTTTCCTGTGCAGTAGCAACTTTCAGCTCAGAAGGAATTTCAAATACAATATTGTGAGAGTAACCGAGAGACAGATCCAGCAGGTTACCCTGGTTAGAGGCTTTGAAACCTACACCCACCAGTTCCAGCTGTTTTTTGTATCCTTCAGTTACACCTTTTACCATGTTTGCAACCAGCGCGCGGTACAAACCGTGCATCGCACGGTGACGGATCTGATCGGTAGGACGGCTGAAAGTAACTTCGTTGTTCTCAACTTTTATTACGATATCGCGGTCGATAGCTTGTTTCAGTTCGCCTTTAGGGCCTTTTACGCCCAGCACATTGTCTTTACCAACAGTAACAGTAACGCCTGCAGGTAATGTAACGGGCTGTTTTCCTATACGTGACATAATTAATGAGTTTGAAAGTTCAAGTTTGATATTAAAGGTCTTCTAACCGGTCAGCCCCTATAGGTAAGAGCTTAATGTATCAGATTACCCTGTGCAAACGCTGTTGTTGTACAATGGAACAAGACAGACGCTTTACACATTCAATTATTAGTAAATGTAGCAAAGTACTTCGCCACCTACGTTCTGAGCTTTGGCTTGTTTGTCTGTCATAACACCTTTAGAAGTGCTGATGATAGCTACACCCAAACCATTTTTCACTCTTTTGAATTCAGCAGGGCTGGCGTACTGACGTAAACCGGGACGGCTGATTCTTTCCAGTGATTTAATAGCAGGCTCTTTGCTTGCTGCGTCATATTTCAACGCAATCTTGATCAAGCCTTGTTTGTTATCATCTTCAAACTTGTACTTCAGAATATAACCCTGATCGTACAGGATCTCTGTGATACGTTTTTTAAGGTTTGAAGCAGGGATTTCAACAATACGATGGCCTGCCATCTGTGCGTTACGAACCCTTGTCAGAAAATCTGCGATAGGATCAGTTACCATTTTTTATTTAAATTAAAATCAGTTCACAATGTTGTTCATGTTTCGGGACCGGGATACACGACAGGTAATAACAAGATCCCACATCTGCGTATCTGGTATCCCTGGTAATTACCAGGAAGCTTTTCTTACTCCCGGTATTTTACCGGCCAATGCCATATCACGGAAGGTTACCCTGGAGATACCGAAATAACGGATATATCCTTTAGGACGACCGGTAAGCTGGCAACGGTTTTTCAGTCTCACTTTGGAAGAATTTTTTGGTAATTCGTCCAATGCTTTCCAATCACCGGCTGCTTTAAGAGTAGCACGTTTTTCAGCATACTGCTCAACCATGCGTTCTCTTTTCCTTTGTCTGGCCTTTACTGACTCTTTAGCCATATTATATTTTTATTTTAGAGATTTCGAAATTTTAAGATTTCGTACTTCTTTGGATTACCTCAGGCAATTAATCTTTCTTCCTGAAAGGCATTCCCAGTTCTTTCAACAGTTCAAACGCTTCTTCGTTTGTACCTGCAGTGGTCACGAAAGTGATATCCAGACCGGTAATGCGGTTTACTTTGTCGATGTCAACCTCGGGGAAGATGATCTGCTCTGTAATGCCCAGGGTATAGTTACCACGGCCATCAAAAGCTTTCTCATTAATTCCTTTAAAGTCACGCACGCGCGGTAAAGCGGTAGCGATCAGCCTGTCCAGGAACTCATACATTTTAGTACCACGCAGTGTAACGCGGGCACCAATTGGCATGGCTTTACGCAACTTGAAATTAGAGATATCTTTTTTAGACATTGTAGGCACTGCTTTCTGGCCAGTAACCAGTGTCAGCTCGTCTACAGCAACATCTACCAGCTTCTTATCAGTTACGGCACCGTTCACACCACGGTTCAGGCAGATCTTCTCCAAACGTGGAACCTGCATCACACTTTTGTAAGTGAAGCGCTTCATTAAAGCAGGTACAACATCTTTTTTGTACTTATCTGCTAATCTCGGAGTATATTTAGTTGTGCTCATCTGGATAATTATTTAATAGTCTCACCGGATTTTTTTGCAATACGCACCAACTTGCCATTCTCTCTGGTACGTTTAACTTTTGTTGCAGCACCTTTTTTGGCATCCCACAACATTACGTTAGAGATGTGAATGGGAGCTTCCTTCTTTACAATACCACCTTTAGTGTTGGTAGCAGAAGGTTTGGTGTGTTTGGTAATGATGTTCACGCCTTCGATCAATACACGTGAATCGTCCGGAAATACTTCCAGCACTTTACGTGGCTTGGTTACGTCTTTATCATCACCGGTAATCACCACAACGGTGTCACCTTTCTTAATATTAAACTTCGGTTTAAATCTGTTACTCATTTTTCTAAGCTTTGTGCGAAACGCTTAACGCAAATACGCAATTTGAAAATATTTTGAGCATGAGGCGTTCAGCGTTTTGCTTTCGGCCTTCAGCGTTTGGCTTTATAATACTTCCGGAGCCAGTGAAATGATTTTCATGTATCCCTTGTCACGCAATTCGCGGGCAACAGGGCCGAAAATACGTGTACCACGGGGCTCTTCTGCCTGGTTCAACAGTACAACTGCGTTGTCGTCGAAACGGATATAAGAACCGTCTTTACGACGCAGTTTGTTTTTGGTACGAACAATTACCGCTTTGGTAACAGTACCTTTTTTGATACCTCCGGAAGGGATCGCATCCTTAACGGTAACAACAATTTTATCGCCGATTTTAGCATAATCCTGTCCGCTGTTACCCAGTACGCGGATGCACAGTACTTCTTTAGCACCGCTGTTATCAGCTACATTCAATCTGCTTTCTTGCTGAATCATATTTTTAAGCTTTGAGCTATCAGCTTCGAGCTTCTAGCAATTAAAAACTTTATTTTCAAGTACGTGGCTCGTAGCTGGCTGCTCGTAGCTCACAGCTTATTTACTATTTCGCTTTTTCTACCACCTCAACCAGTCTCCAGCGTTTTGTTTTGCTCAGAGGACGTGTTTCCATGATGCGCACCACATCGCCAATTGCACACTCATTTTTCTCATCGTGTGCATGGAATTTGGTAGTCTTTTTTACGAACTTACCGTAAATGGGGTGTTTTACTTTTCTTTCAACCGCAACGGTAATGGTTTTAACCATTTTGTTGCTGGTAACTACCCCGGTTCTTGTTTTACGCAAATTTCTTTCAGACATTGTCGCTAATTTGATATTTTGATAATTTGAAAATTTGAAAATGTATCCGCTCTGCCCTTAAATCCTTATCCTCACATTTACACATTTTCAAATTCGCACATTGTGCATGTTATGCTAGTTCCCTTTTACGCAATTCGGTTTTCAGGCGTGCCAGTTCTTTGCGCAGGCTACGGATGCTCATCGGGTTCTCCAGCGGAGAGATTGCATGGGCAAACTCCAGCTTTTTCAGGCGCAGCTCATCTTCACCTATTCTCGCTTTCAGGTCAGCTTCGCTGATATCCTTCAGGCTTTTTACAAAATCAATTCTCTTTGACATGATTGTAATTTGAAAATTTTAATAATTTGAAAATCTGAAGATGCACCCGCACTGCTCACGACCAGTTTTTCCTTCGCACAAAGCACATTTTCAAATTCACATATTATGCGGAATAATCCCTGCGTACAATAAACCTGGTTTTGATAGGCAGTTTCTGTGCTGCCAGTTCCAGCGCTTCTTTTGCAACTGCTACAGGAACACCATCGCACTCAAATAAGATACGACCTGGTTCAATAACAGCAGCCCAGAATTCAGGGTTACCTTTACCTTTACCCATCCTCACCTCTAAAGGTTTGCGGGTTACAGGTTTATCAGGGAAAACGCGAATCCAAACATTACCTTCACGTTTCATTGCACGGGTCATAGCCTGGCGCGCAGCTTCAATCTGGCGGTTTGTTAACCAGATAGGCTCCAGGGCTTTCAATCCGAAAGAACCAAAGGCAATGGTAGAACCACGCTTGGCTACTTCGCGGATGCGGCCTTTCTGCGCTTTCCTGTGTTTCGTTCTTTTAGGCTGTAACATTGTTTATTACAATTTGAAAATTTGAAAATTTGTCAATTTGAAAATGTGATCTTAATTCACACATTTACAAATTCGCACATTGGTTAATTAACTATCTTCTTGGTCCACGGTCTCCGCCGCCACGACGATCACCGCCACCTCTTCTGTCTCCACCACCACGGCGGTCGCCACCTTCTCTCCTTTCACCACCACCTTCTCTTCTGTTATCACCTTCTTTACCACCGATCAGGTTGGGATTCAGGTCACGTTTGCCAAGAACTTCACCTTTACATATCCACACCTTGATACCAATTTTTCCATATACGGTCAGTGCAAACACGTTAGCGTAGTCAATATCCATACGCAGTGTGTGCAGCGGAGTGCGTCCTTGCTTGATTTCTTCAGTGCGCGCAATTTCAGCACCACCCAAGCGACCGCTGATTTTTATTTTGATACCTTCAGCACCCATGCGCAGTGCAGAAGCGATAGCCATTTTAATAGCTCTCTTATAGTTAATACGATTCTCGATCTGACGGGCAATGGTATCACCTACAATCATCGCATCCAGTTCAGGACGACGGATCTCCAGGATGTTGATCTGAACGTCTTCTTTACCGGTTAATTTCTTCAGCTCTTCTTTAATACGGTCTACCTCATTACCACCTTTACCTATGATAATACCAGGCTTGGAAGTATGGATAGTAACAATTAGCTTATTCAGCGTGCGCTCAATAACGATTTTGGAAATACCACCTTTATTGATACGGGCATTCAGATAGGTTCTGATTTTGTTGTCCTCGATCAACTTGGTAGAAAAATCTTTTTTGTTACCATACCAGTTAGATTCCCAACCGCGGATGATTCCTAACCTGGCACCAATAGGATTTGTTTTCTGACCCATTTATTAAAATTTGAAAATGTTTAATTTGATTTAGCATCTACAATGATTGTCACATGGTTGCTGCGCTTGCGTAAGCGGTAAGCTCTTCCCTGCGGAGCCGGCAACATTCTTTTCAGTGTGCGAGCACCGTCAACAAAAATCGTTTTTACCACTAAACCGGCATCAGCTGCACTGCTTCCTTCATTCTTCTGTTCCCAGTTGCTGATAGCGCTCTTCAACAGTTTGTACAAAGGTGTAGCAGAGTGTTGCGGATGATGCTCCAGCAACGCCAATGCTTTTTCTACTTCTACACCACGGATCTCATCAGCCAGCAAACGCATTCTGCGGGGTGATGTAGGATAATTTTTAAGTTTAGCTACTGCTTCCATTATTTATTATTTCTGGTTTCTGATTTCCGGTCTCAGCTTGCGCCTTGTACCTTAAATCTTAAACCTTGTTAAGCTACTTTTTTACTTGAGTGTCCTTTAAAGTTGCGCGTTGGTGCAAATTCACCCAGTTTGTGACCTACCATAAATTCGGTTACATATACAGGTATGAACTTGTTACCGTTGTGCACAGCAAAAGTATGACCTACGAAATCCGGGGTAATGGTAGAACGACGGCTCCAGGTTTTCACCACACCCTTTTTTGACTTTCCTTCATTAATAGCCAACACTTTCTTCTCAAGTTTAGCGGCTACATAAGGACCTTTTTTAATTGAACGAGCCATATTGACGAGTTAATTTGAAAATTTGGAATTTGATTATTTAGCTAGTTTTTTACCGTTTTTACGCTGAATAATCAGTTTGTCGCTGCCTTTACCAGACTTGCGGGTTTTCAGACCTTTAGCGTATTTACCGGTTCTGGAGCGTGGGTGACCACCTGAAGCTCTACCTTCACCACCACCCATTGGGTGATCTACAGGGTTCATCGCTACACCACGGTTTCGGGGGCGGATACCTCTCCAACGGTTACGACCAGCTTTACCCATCATTTCCAGGTTATGATCACCATTGCTCACCACACCTACCGTAGCATAGCAATTGATCAACACCTTTCTCAATTCGCCTGAAGGCATTTTCAATACAGCGTATTTTTCTTCTTTGTTGGTCAGCTGGGCTGAAGTACCGGCACTGCGTACCAGTTTGCCACCCTGACCAGGCTGCATTTCAATGTTGTGAATGTTGGTACCCAGCGGCATGTTCTTCATCTGAAGAGCATTACCAACCTCAGGGGCAACAGTATCACCTGCCTGAACAGTAGCACCAACCTGTAAACCCTGGGGAGCCAGGATATATCTTTTCTCGCCATCTGTATAGTTCAACAGAGCGATGAAAGCTGTACGGTTAGGATCGTACTCGATAGAAGCTACAGTTGCAGGAATATTTTTCTTGTTTCTTTTAAAGTCGATGATACGGTAGTGTTTTTTATGTCCACCACCCATATAGCGCATAGATCTTCTACCCTGTACGTTACGACCACCAGTAGAGTTTTTACGCTCTAACAGGCTTTTCTCCGGCTCGTTAGTTGTGATCTCTGCATATGCATTACCGATTCTCCAACGTGTACCGGCTGTAATCGGTTTGTATTTTTTCAGTGCCATTTTTATCTTCTTATTCAGTTTACTAATAATTGTCAATACTTCGCGGCGTTTGACGCGCCATTCTATTTATTTGTCAGGTTTAGATGTTGCCGTACAGATCAATGGCTTCACCTTCTGCAACCTGCACATACGCTTTTTTGTAGGCAGGTTTTACACCTGAAATAAAACCAGCTTTTGTAAAGCGGCTTTTTGTTTTACCGGGAACAACAATCGTGTTCACTTCGGTTACTGTTACCCCATAAAAGCTTTCAACAGCCTTTTTAATTTCCAGCTTGTTTGCTTTACGGCTTACGCGGAAAGCATAAGTTCTGCTAGCATCAGAAAGCTTATTGCTTTTCTCGGTAACAATTGGTTTTATCAGTACTTCTGAGAGTTTCATACTAACTCAATTTGAAAATTTGAAATTTGATTCATTTGAAAATTGCATCATCACATTGCACATCCGCACATTTTCAAATTTGCTTAGGCTTCTGCAGCCACTTCATCATCGCTGAAAATTTTGGCAACCGTTTCAGTCAGTACCACTACATCAGCATTCACAATATCATATGTATTGATATCAGTAACTGGTGTGCCGGTAACCTTAGGAAGGTTGCGCAGGCTCAGGTACAGGTTATCGCTGTACTCAGGGAAAATCACCAGAGACTTTTTACCATTTATTTTCAGACTGTCCAGGATCTCTACAAACTGTTTAGTTTTAGGAGTTTCCAGGTTGATGTCTTCTACTACTACAATTGCACTTGCCTGTGCTTTGTGAGACAGTGCGCTTATTTTCGCCAGATCCTTCACTTTACGGTTCAGTTTGAAATCGTAATCGCGGGGTTTAGGACCGAAAATAGTACCACCACCTTTAAACAGGGGGTTACGCAGGTTACCTTTACGGCTGCCACCTGTACCCTTTTGACGGTGCAGTTTTTTGCTGGAACCTTTAACTTCCAACCTTGTTTTTACTTTGTGCGTACCTTGGCGCTGTGCAGCCAGGAACTGTTTTACAGCCAGGTAAATCACATGGTTATTCGGTTCTACTCCAAAAATATCATCAGGCAACTCTACAGAGCGACCGGTTTTGGCACCTTTTATATTTAATACGTCTACTTGCATTGTAAGCTGTTTTTTCAGTTCTTGTAAGATTTTACAACCTTACACATTGTTATTTCTGAATTAATACGATTGCTCCGTTATGGCCGGGAACTGATCCGCTAACCAGGATGTAATTCTTATCAGGGAATACTTTCAGCACTTTCAAGCCTTTCACTTTCACACGGTCATTACCCATACGGCCTGCCATGCGCATACCTTTGAAAACGCGGGAAGCGTCAGAAGAGTTACCGATAGAACCGGGAGCTCTTTGACGATCGTGCTGGCCGTGAGATTGCTCACCAACACCACTAAAACCATGACGTTTAACTACACCTTGGAAACCTTTACCTTTGGTAGTACCTACTACTTCAACTTTATCGCCTTCTGCGAAAATGTCAACAGTAATAGCTTCACCTAATTCTTTAGAGAGAGAGAAATCGCGGAATTCTTTTACAAATTTCTTGGCGCTTGTATTGGCCTTTGCGAAGTGATTTTTTTCAGCAGCGATAGTGTGCTTTTCTTTCTTGTCGCCGTACGCTAACTGAACAGCATTATACCCGTCAGACTCCAGAGTCTTTACCTGGGTAACTACACAGGGACCTGCTTCAATGATGGTGCATGATGTTTGCTTACCATCAGGACTGAAGATGCTGGTCATCCCGATTTTTTTACCAATGATTCCTTTCATCGTTGTACAATTTTTGCCTTCGAAAGGTTGAAGAGACAGTAATGATGATGACCATCAGGACTTCAATCCCCGTTTGCTGACGACCTTTTCCTTTGTTTCATTCGCTCTTCTGCCTTGAGCAGATGCCGAATGAGGGAAGTACCGGCAGTAAACTAACCTCGAAGGGCTAGTTCATATTTAAAAGTTTATTTAAAATCCGGTCCTTTTTACAAACCGGCTTTTTTACTATTTAACAACCCAGCGCTGCTTTATCTGTTTGTACACTCTTCTCAGAGACAGAGTTTGCAGATAGGTTTTGAAAGAACTTATATAAAGCAATGAACCTTGCCGTTATTTCTGAAACCCGGCAAGGTTCATCGTACATTATCATGCTTTGATCTCAACTTCTACACCACTGGGCAGATCCAATTTACTCAGGGCATCTACTGTACGGCTGGAAGAAGTATAAATATCCAATAAACGTTTGTGCGTACACAACTGGAACTGCTCACGGCTCTTTTTGTTCACGTGGGGTGAACGCAATACGGTGAAGATCTTCTTCCTTGTGGGTAAAGGAATAGGACCTGTTACTACTGCTCCTGTGCTGCGTACTGTTTTTACGATTTTCTCGGCAGATTTGTCTACCAGGTTGTGATCGTAAGACTGTAATTTTATTCTGATTCGTTGAGACATAGTTCAAATCCCATTTTTCGAACGGGGATGCAAAGGTATGAGTTGTTTACTGATCAACAAAAGATTTTCCAGAAAATTTTAATCCGCTGCATTAAAAAACAATAATAAATCAACAAATTAGCCTGTTCTGCATGCCCCTAAAAAGCCTTTTTTTAATATTAAAAAAATTAAAAAATTGATAATCAACCATTTAATAAACAATTAATCTAAATCACTCCCCCTGCCCGCTCCAATGCCGCAAAATTATGCAGATTTTGACAACCCAATGTGGATATCCTACTTATACAGGTAAATACCCTCCCTACGCCGGGATTTCTGTGCCTTGTATCTTGTTTCTTTAAACTTTACGCTTATACCTTACCCCTTGTGCCTTCCTTCTCACTACCTACCATAAAAAACGCTGCCTCCCAAAAAGAAGACAGCGCTCTACATAAGTTTAAGTAATCCTTTTAACGCGCTCCAGGAGGACAATGCTCCTTCAGGTAACGGGTATATAGCGTAGCCAGGTGCTGGGTAGTTCCCTGCCCTTCATTAATGCTGTGCGTTCTATTGGGGTAGGACATCAGTTGGAACTGGCGGTTGTATTTCACCAGCTCATTGATCAGCATTTCAGCATTGGAATAATGCACATTGTCGTCTCCCGTACCATGTATGTACAACAGGTTGCCTTTCAGATATTTAGCATAAGTAATCGGTGACCCTTTTACAAAATCCTCCCGGTTTTCCTGCGGCAGCCCCATATAACGCTCCTGGTAGATATTGTCGTAAGTAAGCTGATTGCCTACTGCAGCAATGGCAATACCGGTTTTATAGATCTCCGGGTATTGGAACATCAGGTTCAGGGTGGCAGAACCGCCACCGCTCCATCCCCACACCGCTACACGTGATGTATCTACAAACGGATAATTCTTAAATACCTCTTTGGCTGCCAGTGCCTGGTCGCGGATATTCACCTGCCCTATTTTGCGGTAAACCACTTTACGCCAGTTTCTGCCCTTGGGTACAGGTGTGCCGCGGTTGTCAATGGAAACGTATATATAACCATCTGCCGGCATATTCCCCTGGTACAGGAAATCACGTCCCACACCATATTGGTCCTTTACATTCTGTCCCCAGGGTTCAGTATATACATAAAATACAATCGGGTATTTTTTGGTGGGATCAAAGTGCTCGGGTTTCACCATCCAGCCGTCCATTTCCACACCTTCGCTGCTGGTCACTTTAAAGAACTCCAGTTTGGAGCTTTCCTTGCTGGCTTTGGCTACAGCATCATTCACCGCATTGGTACCGTTGATGCCTTTATGATCTTTCAGGGAGATAAGCTCACTGGCATAAGGAGTATAATAGTTTGAGAATACATGCTCGGCATACAAAGCGTTGGGCGATACATTGTATTCATGCGTACCCTGCTGGTTGGCAGGCGATACCAGTTCTGCCTTACCCTTTCCATCCAGTTTTGTACGGTACAGGTATTTCTGGGTGCCATTGGTGGGAGAAGCCATGAAATAAACATAACCTCCTTTTTCATCAATGCACGCAATATCCATTACATCGTAGTTGCCATTGGTAATCAACGTTTCTTTTTTACCATCACGACTTACACGATACAAATGACGCCATCCGTCTTTTTCAGAAGGCCAGATAAATTCTTTACCACCATTGAGCCAGTCCCATCCGCCCCAGATATAATCGTCATCCCACAAAGGCAGGATATCTATCCACGCAGAATCCTTTTCTGTATAAATGCTTTGCGAAGCACCGCTTTTTACATCGCACAGCAACAGGTTGCTTTCATTCTGTTTGCGGTTCAGGTGCTGTACAATCAGCTCTGTGTTATTAGCAGCCCACTCCATCCGTGGCACATAGCTTTGCAGCAAAGGATCAGTAGGAATATTCATCCACTGGGTTTTACCTGCAGCAATATCTATAACACCAATTTTAAAGGGAGAAGGGGCTTCACCTGCCACCGGGTATTCTACCGGTATTGCAAACGGATAAATAGAATCCGTGTTATTGATCATCAGGTAATCCTTCGTATTCTTGGCGTCTATCTGCCAGTAAGCGATCTGCTTGCTGTCCGGGCTCCAGCGAAAACCATCACGACAGAAAAACTCTTCTTCGTACACCCAGTCAAAAGTACCGTTGATCAGTTTTCGGCTACCATCGGTCGTGAGTTGTTTAATAGTTCTTGAAGCCAGGTCTTCCACATAGATGTTGTATTCACTAACATAGGCAACCTTCTGTCCATCGGGACTGAATTTGGCAAACATAAGGGATGAAACCGGTCTGCCTTTACCCAACTGACGCAGCGTATTGGTGTTACGATCAAATACCCAGTAATCACCACGCGTATGCAAACGCCATACTTTACGTGTATTGGTAAACAACAGTATCTTTTTATCATCGGCCGTGAAGCTGAAATCACGTACAGCCAGCGGACGATCCTGCCCTGCCGGTGTAAGTTGTGTTTTGGTTAATACTACATTGCGTGTATTCTGTGGCAATACAAACTGTACCAGGTCACCTTCATTCACTTCAAAATAGCTGCTGCCATCTTTTGCCCAATGTATGCCGCCCTGTGCCTTCATAAAGGCCGGGATACACACTACAGCAAGCAAAAGGATAATTTTCATCAACCTTTGGTTAATATGCATACAATAGATTTTGGAGGCAGTAAATTAGCATTTTGCACGCAAACACAACAACCATTCAATAAAAAATCCCCTGCCGGTGGCAGGGGATTTTTTATTTCGTATTTCAGGTTGCGGGTTCTGCAACTTTGAGTTTTTCTTTCTGTTTATTATTATTCCATTTTCAAATCTTCAAATTACCTACGCCAATATCCACCTACCCATACCCATCCACCTCTGCGATGATCCCAACGACCGGGTATATAATGATGACCACGACGGGGAACTACCCAATAACCATCTGTCCATACATAACGACCGCCACGTACTGCCCAGCCGCCATCAACCCATACATGTCGCGGCGAAGGAGCAACCGGGCGCACTATTACCGGCGCAGCAGGACGAATGTTCACATACACCTGTGCACATGCTGAAAAAGATACACCTGCTACCAATAAAGAAAGCAACGCTATAGTTCTTATATACTTTTTCATAATTGATTGATTTTATATATAGAACCAGCAGGCGCAACAAGGTTTAACGGGCAAAAGGTTTTTAAATCCTTTTAACGAATTACAGGTAACATTACCATTTTGGAGAAAGATTGTTTACCAATCATTTACCGGCTGGCAAAGCCTTCAAATGGTTGATGAGACTAAGCAATGACAATGGTTTACTATAGGCATAACTATCCCTGATACGCCACAGCAACATGCACACCACTGCCGGGTAAAGATGATGGAACAACCTGTCTGCAGATGATTCAAGATGCCAATTCAGTTCATTGGGTGTAGTAACGTATACAAAGAAATAACCTGTTACCACCAGCAACACCACTACAAAATAGAAAGACTTAAAAGGATTTATCTTCCTGATCAAAGCATATATGACCAGCAGAATAATAGCGGTAAAATAAAGGGTAACCGTTTTTATAAAAAAGAGTGCAATGATCTGGTATCTTTTCCCCTGCACCAGGAAGCTTTTGATCGCTTCCTTCCTGTCCGCATACAACAGATCGTTCTGTGGTGCATACAACAGCTTAAAAGATGCAATAGCAGCTAATGGCAACGCAGAGCCAACCAGGTATTTTATAATCAATACAGGCTTGCGATAATTAAACAACATGAACACACCTGTAAAAACAATATAAAAAAGCATGCCCTCATTTTTTACCCAACCGGCACCCGCAGCTATAAAACCCAGCAGGTACACCAGTTGTTCACTGGCGCCACTACGGATCTGTTTATACAAAATGAATGCGATCAGAATAAAAAAAGCCACCCATGTATCCGCATATTGTGAACTGGCGACGTATACAAACCTGATATCGGCTATAAAAATGAACAATGCTATAAAAGCAAAGAGATCATTTCCCTGCTGGTATATGGTACGAAATATAGTTAATGGCACAGCAAGTAATATCACATAAGCGATCAGGTAGGGTATAAATGGCGCAATAGTACCAACGCCTCTCCAGCAATAAGCGATCAAAGCAGGAAGCATTAAGGGATAATCAGGATGAGTAAACGCAATTTTATCGGTGAAGAGATTACTCCAGTAATCAGGATAGAAAAGGAATTTTGCATGCAGGCTCCAGATAGCCCAAGCATCCCACTCACCCCATTTCCTGGAAGTGTAGGCAAACTCAAAAGTGAACAGGAACACAGCCAGCACTACAAAAAAAGCAATACGTGGATCCGCCGCAATTTTTCCGGATGCAAGAACCTTTTGCTGCATGGAAACACCCCTGTACAACAACCAGAGACTTACTGCATTCAGCACTGACAGTATCAGCAACAGGATAGAAAAGCTGATAGATAGCACCAGGCTTGCGTAATAAAAAAAGCCTGTCATCAGTACGGTAGTAGCAAAAGCACCCAGGTGTTTGATAAAGCCACTGGCACCGGTTGTTTTACGGATAATACCGGCAAAAGTCAGGTATAACAGAATGATGTTCAGAAATGCAAAGAACAGGTTCATATTACTTTTTTAAAGCCATTAGAAAATAAGCCACTTCTCCATCTGAACCTTTCGCTACACACTCATAATTATGCAGCTCTTTTACCGGAAATTGCACATGCTGTACACACAGCACGGTGTCTGCTTCCGGTGTTTTTTCTACAATGGCAGGAGCCATGACCAACGTGGTTTTAAAATACAATTCGTTCACCCTGTCGTTGGGAACATTTGTACAGAAACCAATAACAGAAGTGGGAGATATGATCTTTTTTACGGGCATCAGCAACGTATCAAGCCGATCAATATCAGTTCCGTGTTTATCGGCCCTGTAATATTTGAACAACAATAGAAAAACAATGGCCAGTAATACCAGCGCTGTCAGGTATTTCAACTTCATAATGGGGACAGTTATGAAATCACATAAACTCCGCTCAAATATAGAGACTTGGCAGCAACTAAAGATTATTGCCAGGTAATAAAAAAAGGTTCTGTCTTGCGACAGAACCTTTTCATTATCTCGATCATACAGTAAAAATCACTGATGATATGATACCAATTAGTCTTCCACTTTCATTTTACCTTTCGCCTTCGCAATCACTTCTTCAGCGATGTTGTTAGGTGCAGGTGAATAGTGGCTGAATTCCATGGTAGAAGTAGCACGACCGGAAGACAAGCTACGCAGTTGTGTTACATAACCAAACATTTCGCTCAGTGGCACTTTGGCTTTGATAACCTGTGCTCCTGCACGGCTATCCATACCTTCCAGCATACCACGACGACGGTTCAGGTCACCTGTTACATCACCCATGTATTGCTCAGGAGTGATCACTTCTACTTTCATGATAGGCTCCAGCAGTGTAGGCTGTGCTTTACGGCCGGCTTCACGGAAACCGGCTCTGGCACACAACTCAAACGACATACCGTCAGAGTCCACCTGGTGATAGCTACCATCAAAAATGCGCACTTTCATGTGCTCTACAGGATAGCCGGCCAGTACACCTGTTCCCATAGCAGACTGGAAACCTTTCTGTATAGGTGCGATAAATTCACGGGGGATAGATCCACCGAAGATATCATTGACAAACTGCATGTTTTCTTTGGGGTTTGCTGCAATCCATTCTTCATCAGCAGGGCCGAATTCGAATACGATATCAGCGAACTTACCACGACCACCGGTTTGCTTTTTCAGCGTTTCGCGGTGTTCAACAGTTTTTCTAAATGTTTCTTTATAAGCAACCTGGGGAGCACCCTGGTTAACTTCTACTTTGAACTCACGACGCATACGGTCGATGATGATCTCCAGGTGCAGCTCACCCATACCACGCAGGATGGTTTGACCGGTATCTTCATCGGTGTTAACGCGTAAGGTAGGATCTTCCTCTACCAGTTTAGCGATAGCCATACCCATTTTATCAACGTCAGCCTGTGTTTTAGGCTCAACGGCAATAGCGATCACAGGCTCAGGAATGAACATGTTTTCCAGTGTGATAGGATGGTTCTCATCGCACAGGGTATCACCGGTTTTGATCTCTTTGAAACCTACCGCAGCAGCGATATCACCAGCTTCAATGAAATCAATCGGGTTCTGTTTGTTGGCAAACATCTTCATGATACGGCTGATACGCTCTTTTTTACCACTTCTTACGTTCAATACATAAGAACCGGCATCGAGGTGGCCGCTATAACAGCGGAAGAATGCCAGACGACCAACGAAAGGATCGGTCATGATCTTGAAAGCCAACGCAGCGAACGGAGCTTTCGGATCAGCTTTACGGATTTCAGTTTCGCCTGTATCAGGATTTACACCGGTAGTATCGTCGATATCAACAGGTGAAGGCAGGTAACGACAAACCGCATCCAGTGCAGTCTGTACACCTTTATTTTTGAAAGAAGAACCGCACATCATCGGAACGATGCTCAGGTCGATGGTTGCTTTACGGATAGCTTCGTGTACTTCTTCTTCAGTGATACTGTTAGGATCTTCGAAGAATTTTTCCATCAGCTTGTCGTCGTATTCAGCAACAGCCTCGATCAGGTTCTGTCTCCACTCATCTGCTTCATCTTTCATATCATCAGGAACAGGGATCTCATCGAAGGTCATACCTTCTGTTTCCATGTGCCAGATAATACCTTTCATTTTGATCAGGTCTACCACGCCTTTGAAGTTGTCTTCAGCGCCGATAGGTAGCTGCAGGGGAACAGCTTTTGCACCCAGCATTTCTTTTACCTGTTTAACCACCATCAGAAAGTCAGCACCGGAACGGTCCATTTTGTTAACGAAACCGATACGGGGTACTTTATAGCGGTTGGCCTGGCGCCATACAGTCTCTGACTGAGGTTCTACACCGTCAACAGCAGAAAACAGGGCAATCAGACCGTCCAGTACACGCATAGAACGCTCTACCTCTACGGTAAAGTCAACGTGGCCCGGAGTATCAATAATATTGAAATAGTATTTTTTGGTGTTGGCATCTGCCTTACCTTTTACAGTAGGGAAGTTCCACTGGCAGCTAACCGCAGCGGAGGTAATGGTAATACCTCTCTCTTTTTCCTGCTCCATCCAGTCGGTGGTAGCAGCACCATCATGCACCTCACCAATTTTGTGAATCATACCGGTATAGCGCAATATACGCTCGGTTGTAGTGGTTTTACCGGCATCAATGTGAGCCGCAATACCAAAGTTTCTTTGTAATCGTAAGTCTGCCATGACTTTTTGTATTTGCTTTTTTTAGTGTGAACCGGGCCCACGCCCCTGAAAATAAGTTCGCAAAGGTAAGCAAATTCCCAACAAAATGTGGGATTATCTGAAGGTTAATTTGTGAGAGGGTCTGTAACCCCGAAAAACAGCAGGGTCCTTCATTTGTGAAGGACCCTGCCACGCAGTAACAACTAAATCCGGGTATGATTATCAATACAAAGTGGTCAATGCAGTTATATCCGCACTGGTAAATGGCCTGTCTGAGCCATTTGAACAGGCCAGCATCCAGGAATTGGCGCTGGCACCGGTAGGTGTTCCGTTGATCCAGATAGCGCCTACACCGGCTGTACCCTCGTTATAGGCACTGCCGCCGCAGCTATAAGCACGGTTCATGTAGTCTGTATGACGGAAACCAATGCAATGGCCCATTTCATGGGCAATAATGCTTGCCAGATAATTGGTATTTGTGCTGGAGCTATACCAGTAGGTGTTCATCTGAATGGTGGGATAAGGATTGCCACCAGACGGGAAACCGGAAGACCCCAGCGTATTGCTTACCTGGTAAAAGGTTACAACATTGATATTGCCACCGCTGCTTACCCGCGAAAAGGTAAGCGTTAATCCCAGCGCATTGTAACGGCTGATTGCAGTATTCAGCGCAGTACTGAAGTAACTGGGTGCACCGGAACTGAGCGATACAGTAATGGTACGGGGAGTACCGGTTACTATATTGGTGGTGCGGTAATGTTCTTCGTTGGCTATTACAAGTTCCTTGGTAGTAGGAACGCCCTGGCTAAGCTGCTCGGGAGACAGGTAAATGTCGCCCTCAACAATGTAGCCATTTCCCTCCTTAACAATGCCGCCGGTGGCAAAGCCCAGTTCGGCTACACGGTCAATAACAGATTGGGGAATTTCGCTTTCAGGAGAATCTTTCACTTGTTTTTTACAGGCAGGAGCCAGCAGACCTATTGCCAGAACGGCAATGGCGGCTTTCATTAAAATTTTTCTCATAACATGTTTTTTTAAGCTTAGTAATCGGCCTAGTTGTTACTGCTTTGCATTCATAGCTAGTAATACTAACGCTAACGGGGGGTTGCTAAAAAAACAAATACAATTTAAAGCTTATACTTATGCTACCCCAGTGGTAAAATAGCAACACCGTTGCAGAACTTATCTTGACCATTGACAGTCATAGTCGGTCTGCAAATAAATAAATTCGGCAATAGTAAAATTACGGTGATGAATAAGCGGTTTTGTGCAAGCTTCACAAAAATAATTATAGACCAATATAAAAAGTTGTAGTTTACAGCACTGTGCTTTTTGCCTGTATGGCTGCCCGTGTTATATGAAACAGCTATTCATAACCAGCTTCCTGCTATGGCTTTCCGCATCTATTGCAGCTCAGCAAACCCGCTCCGTTGCTGACAAGCTTTCGCTTGCCCTGCGCACGCGCCTGGTTACGTTAATTAAAGAATCAGAACAGGTTTTGTGGATCATTACCACACAAACAGACAGTACCAAAAACTGGTTATTACGTTTATCAACACCTGCTGAAATAATCCGGGAATACCCGGCAGCACACTTAATGGTGATCCGGGCACGGGCCGCCATAATAGATTCATTACTGTTTTTACCCCATATCCAGTACATTGATGCACCACGCATACCCAAAGAAGAACAGGCCGTGCATGCACAGGATTTCAGTGTAAACACCATCAGCAGCATGCAGCACAATTTTCCGGCAGTGAATGGCAACGGGCTGGTTGTTTCTGTTAAAGAGAACAGACCAGACACTGCCGATATAGATTTCAAAGGCAGGTTCCTGGTTACGCCATTGATGCCAACAGAACTTACCACACATGCTACCATTATGGCTACTACCATTGCCGGCGGCGGCAACTCTTTTTATACCGGCAAGGGCATTGCCTCGAAGGCCACGGTCACATCATCATCATTTGCCAGTATATTACCAGATGCTGATGCCGATTACAGAAAATACAATGTTTCCGTGCAAAATCACTCCTACGGCACAACCCTGGAAAACTATTACGGTGCAGATGCACTGGCATACGACGCCAGCGTACGCAGCAACCCTGTCCTGTTGCATGTTTTTTCAGCAGGTAATTCGGGAAGCCTGCGCAACAGTACCGGCACTTATGCAGGGCTGGACAGTACAGCCAATCTTACCGGCAGTTTTAAAATGGCTAAAAATATTCTGACCGTTGGCGCAGTGGATTCTTTCAACAACGTAGCTCCTTTAAGTTCCAAAGGACCTGCTTACGACGGACGCATTAAACCCGAACTGGTGGCTTTTGGCCAGGACGGTAGTTCAGGGGCTGCTGCGA
Organism: Chitinophagaceae bacterium PMP191F; assembly: GCA_001302245.1. Classification (GTDB taxonomy): domain Bacteria; phylum Bacteroidota; class Bacteroidia; order Chitinophagales; family Chitinophagaceae; genus PMP191F. Next base: position 378,576 of record LGYU01000009.1, on the reverse strand, counting down.
TTGTTTCCGGGGTAGCATTGACCTTGCAGCATGCCTACAAAAATCAATACCAGCAATTACCGGATGCCGCTTTAATCAAAGCCATTCTTATCAACAGTGCAGAAGACATTGATATACCCGGTCCTGATTTCCGCTCAGGCTATGGCACGGTCAATGCCTGGAAAGCCATGCAAACATTACAACAGCAGCAATACTATAGCGGTGCGGCTACTAATACACAGCAACAAACATTCTCATTGACCATTCCGGCTGGAATACGCAGCGTAAAGATCACGCTTTGCTGGAACGATGTACCGGCCAGTGCCAACGCTGCTAAAGCACTTGTAAATGACCTGGACCTGCAACTGGTCAATACCAGCACCAATGAAACCTGGATGCCCTGGGTGCTTTCGGGCTATCCAAAACGGGATTCATTGTTACTGCCCGCCACGCGTAAAAGAGACAGCCTGAATACGATAGAACAGATCACCCTGCAAAATCCTGTGGCTGGAAACTACCAGGTACGCGTGAATGGTTACAATATCGCAACTGGTCCGCAGGACTTTTATGTTGCTTTTCAGCAGGATACTGCAGACCGGTTTACCTGGTACTACCCCACTTCCACTGATTACCTTACAGGAGGTCAGCAAAATATACTCCGTTGGTCAAACACATTCAGCAATACTACCGGTACTTTATACTACAGCATTGACGAAGGGAATACCTGGCAGCTAATCAGCAACGCAACTGATCTTGCCAAAGGATATACCAGTTGGCAGGCGCCGGACACCTCTGTTACAGCCATTTTTCGTATGACCATCAATGGTAATAATTACCTTACCGACACCTGTATTGTATCAAAACCCACCACCCTGCGCGTAGGTTTTAATTGCACCGATTCTGTTTTGCTGTACTGGCCATCCGTATCCGGTGCTGTAGGTTATGCATTGTACCAGTTGGGTAGTAATTACCTCGAATCTATGAACACCATTTCCGACACCGCGATCATACTGCACACAACAAACAAAAGCAGTCTTCATTATACAGTAGCACCTGTTATCAAAACAGGTAAACAGGGCATCAAAGCCCTTACCGTTAACTATACCACACAGGGTGCAGGATGCTATGTCAATAACCTGTTTGGGGAACTGACAGACAACAATACAGCCGCATTGACCCTTACGTTGGGTTCACTATACCAGGTAACTGGTATTGCGCTGGAGAAATTCATCAACAACCGTTTTACATCGCTTTACGATTTCCAGTCGGCTAATAACCTGTTGTACCAGTATACAGACAATACATTGCACAAAGGCGGCAATATTTATCGCGCCCGCATTACACTGGCAAACGGCAGTATTGTATACAGCGCACCGGAAACAGTTTATAGTTTTGATAACAGCGGGTACCTGGTGTTCCCTAACCCGGTAAATGGCAGCCAGCAATTACAGATCCGCAGCAATGATCTGCATCCCAGAACAGTATTATTGTACAACAGTATGGGACAATGTATAAAGCAGGTATCAATGAATAATGCTACCCTGCAATTGTCATTGGCAGGTTGTGCCAGGGGAATTTACTGGCTGGTGATTGTGAAAGAAGGAAGGGTTAGTTTTAAAACCATTATCATCAGGTCCTGATCAGTGGATAATTGTTATCAGATATTCAGTAGGTATCTTTTTTCCCAAATATTCGTTTAAAAAACTTGTTTAACAAGGCCATTGCGTTGGTACGTTTACGATCCTGTAAAGTTTCCGGTAATACTTTCCGGATAAACCAGGTGCCTGTACAGTATTGCTCAACATAACTGCCGTCAACATCTTTTACAAGTGTGAAGATCTCCCACTCACCTGCATACATATCACCATACCAGTTACCGGTATAGTGAACATCGTGTGATGGTCGATTGGGAAATGCCCACGAAAAGCCATTTTCAGACATGTAGGTGGCATAGGCATATCGTTTGGTAAAGTAAATAGAATCGTTTTCAATATATCCTTCAATAGCGGCAGGAATTCCTTCCATCCTTCTGCTGATATCATCATAACAAAAACCAGTAAAATGATTATTGTCTGCGCAGGTAATATCAATTTCAAAAGGAGCGGCCTGGCCGGCAACGGATTCCGGGTATCCTTCACCATACACGTATTCACCATGCCATCTTTCAGGATGCAGCTTGCTGATCATTGTGGTTGTAAATGGCCATAAATATAATGTGCCGGACTATAACAGGCAACAAAAAACCCCACACTGTGAACAGCATGGGGTGGAAGAAATATAAAAAGTTGAATGTTACACTCTGAAGTGAGCGAAAGCCTTGTTGGCTTCAGCCATACGGTGGGTGTCTTCTTTCTTTTTGAAAGCACCACCCTCACCTTTGCTGGCAGCGATAACTTCGTTGGCCAGTTTCTCAGCCATGCTACGACCGTTTCTTTCACGGCTGTAACGAATGAGCCATTTAATGCTCAGTGAAGTTTTTCTGTCGGCACGTACTTCTGAAGGGATCTGGAAAGTAGCACCACCGATACGACGGCTACGTACTTCTACGGCCGGAGTAACGTTGTTCAATGCTCTTTTCCATATTTCATAACCGTTTTCACCGGTTTGTTTAGCGATACGGTCAACCGCATCGTAAAATATGTTAAATGCTGTGTTCTTTTTGCCACCCAGCATCAGGTTATTCACGAAGCGTGTTACCAGTACATCATTGTACCGGGGATCTGCTGCTAAAGGAATTTTTTTGGCTTTTGTCTTCCTCATTTTGTCGCTTTTATAGTTGAACCAGGCGAACCTGTTTCAGTGTTGTCATTGTTAAATATATCTGTGAAATCTTCAAATAATCTGCGAAGTCTGCACGACTATTTTTTAGCTTTTTCACGTTTTGTACCGTATTTGGAACGGCTCTTTTTGCGGTCTTTTACACCAGCAGTATCCAGACTACCACGAACAATATGGTAACGTACACCTGGTAAATCCTTTACACGACCTCCGCGTACCAGAACGATAGAGTGCTCCTGCAGGTTGTGACCTTCACCGGGTATATAGGCAATCACCTCTACCTTGTTGGTCAAACGTACTTTAGCAACTTTGCGCAAAGCAGAGTTAGGTTTTTTGGGCGTAGTTGTATATACGCGGGTACAAACACCGCGACGGAAAGGACAGGAGTCCAACGCCCTGGATTTACTTTTTGCTTTAATGATCTCTCTTCCTTTTCTTACCAATTGTTGTATTGTAGGCATTCTAAACCTTTTATTTTTGGGACGGCAAAGGTAAACTCCCTCATGGGAAATACCAAATTTTTAAAATCTGAAATTATAAAAAGTTATCCCGATTGTTAATTTCGTGAGTGGTGAGTGACGAATTGCGAGTGGCTTTTATTTCCATCTCACTGATTTTCAATAGTCGATTATTCAATTTTAGTTATTAGCGTAGGCTTTTAGCATTCTGTGTTCTGCCTGTAACTTATAACCAAAAACTTCCAACCTCCTACACTTTCACCATCCAGCCCTTTGTATCAGCTGTACGACCTTCACGGATATCGTCCAGTCTGCGCTTCATTTCAAAGGCTGTTTTCCATTCGTCTACATTAAAGTTCATTACAAAATCTTTGTATTTCAGCTCTTTAATGGGTGAAATGGTAGCCGCTGTACCTGTTCCGAACACCTCTTTCAGGTTGCCGGCTTTGTAGGCTTCAATCAGTTCGTCAATGTTCACAGCTCTTTCTTCTACCGTCAACCCCATTTCTTTTAAAATGGTGATGGCGCTGTCGCGGGTAACCCCTTCCAGGATCGTACCGGCATCCAGTCCGGGTGTGATCACTTTATTATCGCTCAGTACAAAGAATACGTTCATAGTACCGATCTCCTGCACATATTTATGTTCAAGGGCATCGGTCCACAATACCTGGTCATATCCCTGTGCTTTGGCTTCTGCCGTTACCAGCATGCTGGCACCGTAGTTACCAGCCACTTTGGCAAAACCAACACCACCGGGAGCTGCACGGGTATACTTTTCTTCCACATAGATACGCATGGGCGCGCCATAGTATGGGCCTGTAGGACTGAGGATGATCAGGAATTTATATGTTTCAGAAGGTTTTACGCCTATCACTTCATCAGAAGAGAACATGAAAGGACGTATATATAATGAATGATTTTCTTTAGCGGGGATCCAGTTCTTATCCAGGCTGATCAACTGACGCATACCATCAATGAACAGTTCTTCCGGAACAGGAGGCATCTGCATGCGCTCTGCTGAAATATTAAAACGCCTGAAATTAGCCTGAGGACGAAAAATGAACGCATCTCCGTTGCTGTTCTTATAGGCTTTAATACCTTCAAAAATAGCCTGTCCGTAATGCAGGGCCGCCAGGGCCGGGCTTAACAAAAGGGGCTGATAAGGCTTGATCTCTGCATTCTTCCACTCACCGTTTTCATAATCGGCCTCCAGCATGTGATCAGTAAAGTACTTACCGAAAGGAATGTTTTCCAGCGGAATATCATTCAACTTACTCCGTTCAACTTTTGTAACAGGTAAACTGTACGCATCAATCATAATCCAGTATTTTTGGATCACAAAGAAACAAACAAACTTTGGGGTCACAAAAAAACCAGCCAACTTTTACTAACAATTGTTAGTTGATCTGGTCATGATACAAAAAACTGATCCGGTTGCAGCCTCACCCACTGCATTTTACGTTCTAAAGAGTTGTTCTATATGTCATTAAAAAATATACAGTTACCAGCCCAGGTAATGGCTGATCTTTATAAAAACCTGTTGATTGAAGATGAAAATCCGGCCGTTTTTGTACCGGCACCGGCAGAAGAAACGGTACGCCCATCCACTACGGAAACGGTAAAACAAGCACCACTTGCAGCCATTCCTGTAGCAGAAAAACCGGCCCCCGTTGCTACGCCGATAGCCACCATTCCCCCATCTTTGGGTACTGCCTACAAATTCCTGGGCAATCACCAGAAACAGGTGTCTATTATCGTAGATTTTGCCGGCGAAACCTATTTGCCGGAAAATCACCTGCAATTTCTCACTAAAATACTGGGCGCCTGCCGGCTTAACCTGGGTGATGTTGCCATTCTTAACAACAGTACACAGGCTATCGAGATCAATGCCCTGAAAGAACAGTTACATCCGAAATTTGTACTGCTACTGGGCGTGGAACCTACCGCTATAGATCTACCCCTGAGCTTTCCGCAATTCAAAGAACAGGAATATGCCGGTACACGCTACCTGATCACGCCACCATTGAACGAGCTGAACCAGGAAACCGCCAGCGGCAAACAATTGAAAGGTCTGTTATGGGGATGTCTGAAAAAGATGTTTGACCTGTAGTAGCCGAGCCGGTTATATTATATCGTTACGATCGCTCTGTGGACGTTGTGTATATTTCACTATCCAGGCTGCAATAGTGCCGATGGATCTGTCCATATTGGAATCCAGCGCTGCGGTGTGTACGCTGCCATCTTTTAAATAAAATACCATATGTCCGGCCCGGCCTTCGGGCATATCGTTGCGCAGGGCTACACGTTCAATAGCATGCCAGGGAAGTTTTTCTTTTCCATGAATGATCACGCCATTACTGTCAATATAAAAAACAACAGCAGGACTGGTATAATTGCGCAGAAAAGCGGAAAAGCATAATACCAGCGCAATAATTAAAGCAATGCTGGCAAAATGGATCTTCTCCCGTACGCAGATCACCAGCAGAAATACCAACACACCCAGCAGGATCACATTGGCAGTTACATATTTTTCTTTTTTCAGGCTCACAACTAAAGTATCACCAATAGCTTCGCCCGGCTGTGCAATATCATGAATATCCGTTTCCCTGTATATTGTTTCGTCAAACACTTAATGAAGTCTTTTTTAATTACCCGGTAAAATAATAAAAGCATTTTTTACTGCAAAAGCCGGTTATAATATGACCGAAGAAGCATAAGCAACGATTTTTAATATATTTGTGCAACTTTTTACTGCCTGATATCTTATAAATACCCTTTTTTACGTTTAGCTTCCCATACAACGTTTCCTTATTTAATCTTATTCATTGAATAGTATGTTACCTGGAAAGAAAACAACTGTTGCCGGATGGGGCAATTTCCCGATGGTTGAATCTATTGAAGTAAAACCCGCCTCTGAACAGGATATCGCTGAACTGCTGACTGAAAAAGATATTGTACCACGCGGATTGGGCAGAAGTTACGGCGACCAGGCCATTAACCAGGGCCGCTACGTGGCCACCTGTACTAAATTCAACCATTTTCTTTCCTGGAATGAAGCCGAAGGCATATTGGAGTGTCAGGCAGGTGTAAGCCTTGAAGAGATCATTTCCGTATTTGCTCCCAAAGGCTGGTTACCGATGATCTGTCCGGGTACCAAGTTCGTTACCATCGGCGGAGCTATTGCCAACGATATCCACGGCAAAGCGCATCACATTGACGGCTCATTTGTAAACTGTGTTATTTCATTTACCATATTGCTGGCAGATGGTCGCACCGTAACAGCTTCCCGTACAGAGAACAGCGATCTGTTCTGGGCCAACTTCGGCGGACTGGGTCTGCTGGGTATTATCCTTACTGCTACTATTAGGCTTCGGAAAATTGAGACCACGTATTTCAAACAGAAATCTGTTAAGATCAAAAACCTGGATGAAATGCTGGCCGCACTGGAGAAGTACGATCACGAATACAACTATTCCGTGGCCTGGATAGACGCATTGGCCAAAGGTGATAATATCGGTCGTGGTGTATTGACACTGGGCAATGCCGCATCATTGGCCGATCTGCCGGAAAAGCTGAAAGGCGATCCGCTGAAAGTGCATCCGAAAGGCAAACTCTCCGTTCCTTTCTTTATGCCCAATTTTACACTGAACGGACTGACCGTTCGTATCCTGAACAAACTGATAGCATTCGTTCAAAACTCTCCCAAAGTATTTGTTCACTACGAGAAATTCTTCTTCCCGCTGGATGCTATCAATAACTGGAACCGTGGTTATGGCAAGCGCGGCTTTATTCAATACCAGTTTGTAATTCCTGAAGCCAACGGCAAAGAACACCTGACCACCATTCTTAATATGATTGCCGATAGTGGTTGTACCCCATTCCTGAATGTATTTAAAAAAATGGGCGACGGACAAGGCATTCTTTCTTTTCCTTTCAAAGGGTATACCCTTGCCATTGACTTTCCGGTAACTAAAAACCTGGAGGCATTCACCAAAAAACTGGATGCCAAAGTACTGGAATATGGCGGCAGATTGTACCTGGGCAAAGATGCCATGCTAGACGAATCTATGTTTAAGGCCATGTATCCGCAATACACCGAATGGCTGGCTATCAAACATAAGTATGATCCTAAAAATGTGTTTTCGTCAAATATTTCGAGAAGATTGGGGCTAAGCTGAGATACAGCGATAGTTAGTAAGTTATAAGTGAGCTACGGGTAATGGCTGGATGGTTCTATTGTTTGATTGTTAGATGGCTGGGAATGCTTTGTATTTTGCTAGTGGCTCGAAGCTCATTGCTGGTCGTCTTTTAAATACAGCAGCCATTACTCACCTTTGACCATTCACTACTCACCACTGACATTTCACGTCCCTAAACTCTTATCTTTAAGGATGCTTGTCTTACCTGATAACAATCCCGAATGGCATTCTTTCGGCCATCTGTTCAAACAGCAATCTGTTGCTGCCAGGACTATTTTGTTACGCGAAGGCGAAATATCACGCAAAGCATATTATATCGAAAAGGGATGTATACGTCTGTGGTTTAACAACAATGGCAAGGATGTTACTTTCCAGTTCTTTTTTGAAGGTGAAGGTGTTTCTTCCATTGAAAGTTTTCGCACCCGCCAACCCAGCCTGTTTACGATTGAAACCATCGAGCCATGTATTCTTCATACCATTACGCAAAAAGATTTCCAATATATACTCGGCAACTCCCCTGCTATCCGCAAACAAATAGAAGAACATAACTTCCGGCGATTGATCCTGTACCAGAAACTGTTCCTTTCACGCATTAAGAACACACCGCAGCAACGCTATGAGGAACTGCTGAAAAGCTATCCGAAAATGCTGCAACGTATCCCACAGCATTACATTGCTTCTTACCTGGGTATTACTGCCGTTTCACTCAGCAGGATCCGTAACAGGAAATAATCTCATCCTGTTGTGCTTTTTTTACAGTACAGGTTGCCCTGTTGGCCTAGTACCGGCTAATTGTATATCTTACGGCAGTATGAGTAATATTTCTTTTCAAACCATTAACTGGGATGCAATTGAAAAAGCAATACACCCCGGAGAAACAGGCATATCTTTCTGGCAAACATTACAGCTTGAGGAATTAAGAATTCGCATTGTGGAATATTCTGCCGGTTACCTGGCCGACCATTGGTGCAGAAAAGGACATATTGTGCATTGCCTGGAAGGTTCATTTGACAGCGAGCTTCAAAATGGTGATACATTTACACTGACCAGGGGAATGACCTATGTGGTCTCTGACAATCTAAGTTCACACCGCTCACGGTCTGCCAATGGAGTAAAGCTGCTGATCATTGACGGTAATTTTCTAAAGAATACATGATAAAATTTTAACACAAACATGTGTTTTTTGTTACTAAATAATAAACCCGCAGCTTTGTACACACGTATATATTTATCAAGACAGCACCACCATGACAACACTTATTTTTGCCACCAACAATAAACACAAGCTGGAAGAAATGCAGGTGGCCATTGGTCATTTGCTGAACGTGGTAAGTCTGCAGGATGCGGGCATCAATATTGATATTCCTGAACCACATGCCACCCTGGAGGCCAATGCTGCGGAAAAATCACATACCATTCACCAGATCACCGGAAAAAACTGTTTCAGTGATGATTCCGGGCTGGAAGTAGAGGCCCTGAACGGGGAACCGGGTGTTAAAAGTGCCCGCTATGCCGGGGATGATAACAATTTTGAACGCAATGTGGCCAAGTTACTGGCCAACCTGGGTGACACTACCAACCGCAAAGCACGGTTCCGCACCGTTATTTCGTTGGTATGGGAAGGTCGGGAATACCTTTTTGAAGGAGTTTGTGAAGGGGAAATTATTCACCACCCAAGAGGGCAGCATGGTTTTGGATACGACCCTGTATTTGTACCGGCAGGCAGTATGCTTACCTTTGCAGAAATGACCACTGAGCAGAAAAACCTGTTCAGCCATCGAAAAAAAGCGGCAGAAAAACTGGTGGTATTTTTACAACAACAACTGGCAGATGCCTGAAAAAGACCAGTAATTATTTAAAACAAAATTTGGATCAGCAAAGCAACCATAATATCCCGGAATCCGACTTAATCAAAGGGTGTATTGAGGGCGACAGACGCATGCAGGAAGAATTGTACAGGCGTTTTTCTCCTAAAATGTATGCCGTATGCCTGCGCTATGCGGGTAATTCTGACGACGCCAGGGATCTACTGCAGGAAGGCTTTATCAAAGTGTATAAAAATCTGCATCGCTTCAGGGCAGAAGGCTCTTTTGAAGGCTGGATAAGACGTGTATTTGTCAATACCTCCATCGAGTATTTCCGGAAGAAATCCATACAGCTTTCTTCTGTGAGCGATAAAGAAGAAAACACCATTGAAGATGCCGACATCTCGGCCATTGACGCACTGGCCGAAAAGGATATCATCAACATTATACAGGAACTGTCGCCAGGTTACCGTGCCGTATTTAACCTGTATGTTGTAGAAGGATATTCACACAAAGAGATCAGTGAAATGCTGGGTATCAGCGAAGGCACCAGCAAATCGCAACTGGCAAGAGCAAAATCTGTGCTGCAGAAAAAGATCAGTCAATATTTAAGTGACACCAAAAAATCTTACACCCGGTAATATGCATGGCTCCGCACAACATCACCTGAACAACCTGCAGGTAACGCCTCCACCGGAAGCGTGGGAGCACATCGCTTCACAACTGCCTGCCGGCACAGATGCATTGGAAATGCAGCTATCTCAAAAACTGTATAATTACGAAGTATTACCCCCTGCCGATATCTGGCAGTCTATTAATGTTGCACTGGAACCACCCCGCCCTGCAAGTGTTATCCCCTTTCGGAAAATAACCATAGCAGCAGCTGTTGCCGCCGCCATTGCAGGCATTACCTGGATCACTTTCAATTATAACAATTCAGACAGTTCTACTTCGGCTACTGTATCGGCTACGCCTGTCACCAATACACCTGTTGCTCCCACTGCTGTTACGCCAGGTGCCCTGGCTGCTATACCGGCCACTGGTCCGCGGAATATAGTGCAGCATGCCGTGAACAGCATTTCACGAGCTACAGACGCAGAACATGCCTTCTTTGCAGATGAGCCTGCCAATATCAGCTATGCAGGCTTGAACGTACAACCTGCTGTTGTTAGCAACAATACTGCTGAAGTGGAAGCCCCTCCTATCCGCGACAGCAACGGCAATATCATTCTCGACCAGCAATTCCTAACCAAAGGCAATAATGATTACGTTACAGTAACAGGTCCCAATGGGGAACAGACACGCATCTCTGCGCGGTTCCTGCGTATGCTGACCAACTTCAGCAATGATGATGAACCAGGCAGCAGCCTGGAAGATATTATCTGGAAAAACCGTTTCCGTGAATGGCGCAATAAGCTGAGACAACAGATATCCTTCATTCCTTCCGCTACCAACTTCCTGGACATTGTAGAACTGAAAAATATATTACAGGAAAATCAGTAAGCCATTACTGCTTGTGAGTTGCGGGTTTCGGGTAGTTACTATCGGGATTTCTTTATGCGTTTCGTTATTATTTATTACTACTGGTTATTTTTTGCATGCGGAATACCATTGCCGCTTTAATCCTATCTTGCAGCAATAACCAATTACACAGCCCTTTATGGCCCGTATCAAAATAGAACTTCCCGCCTCCTTTACATTTTCAACTACCATTCCTGTTCGTATTACTGACCTGAACTATGGCGGACATGTAGGTAACGATACCGTACTTTCTATGATCCATGAGGCACGCGTTCAATTTTTACAACATTATGGATATGGTGAACTGAATCTGGGTGGTGCCGGTGTAATTATGAGTGATGTGGGCATTGAATATAAAAATGAACTGTTTTACGGCGACCAGGTGAAAGTATCCGTGGCAGCGGGTGATTTTTCTAAAATATCATTCGACCTGTATTACAAGCTGGAAAAAGAAAGCAATAGCAAAACGGTTATCGTTGCAATTGCCAAAACCGGGATGGTCTGCTACAATTACGATCTGAAAAAAGTAACGGCTGTACCCGATGAAGTGAAAGAAAAACTCCTGGCATAAAACAATTTCTGATAGGGAGATTTAGTAATGTTAAGATGTTTAAAATCATTAAATCCCGCAATCTCAAAATCAGCAATCCATCACACATTAGTCTCTGTTCCAGATCCGCCAGCTTTCTTCAGCCTGGATCACCAGCATATCTGCACCGTTCTTTACCTGTGCGCCCTGTTCGGCACCTTTCCGCAGGAATAAGGTCACTACAGGATTATACACCAGGTCGAACAGGTAATGCTGTGGAGTAAGTGCTTCATATGGAAGCGGAGGACAATCATCTACATTGGGATACATACCCAGTGGCGTAGTATTGATCAGCAAATGATATGATTGCAGCAGTTCGGATGTTACATCAGCATACGTAATACGCGTTGCTGATTGTTCTTCATCATTCTTTGTGCGGGATCTTGATACTTCCAGGTATTCAATACCTAACTTACGCAATACAAAGTACACCGCTTTGGCAGCACCGCCCGTACCAAACACCAGTGCCTTACGATGATGTGGTTGCAACAGGGGACTCATAGACAATTCAAAGCCCGTAACATCAGTGTTGTAACCGGTCCGTATCCCATTGCGGATATCAATACAATTGCAGGCGCCTACCTGTTGCACTGCTTCACTCTGCACATGCAGAAACGGCAGTACCTTTTCTTTATAGGGAATTGTAACGTTCAGTCCGGCCAGATCTGTATGCTGCTCCAATATCCCTGTCAGTTCACTGATATCCGGGATCGGGTAATTTTCATATACACATCCGGGTATCTGCTCACGGACAAACTTATCCGTAAAATAACCTTTGGAAAAAGAATGGCTCAGCGGGTAGCCTAGCAGGCCGAAACGCCTCATGGAGTTACAACTTTGTCAAGAAATAAATTGAATGTATCACCACGTAAACCAATACGCATGGCTTCCAGGGGAATAACTTCGGTAGGTGCAATATTGCCCAGGTTTACATTGCAGCCCAGCAGTTCAATAAAGTATAACTGTTGCGCTTTCTGCGGCGCTTCCCACAATATTTTTTCACCGGGTATCTGTGTCAGTATCTCTTGTACCAGTCCTTCGCGCACTTCACCTGAACCGCGGTAAATACCCACGTTACCTGCTTCGCGGGCCTCTGCAATAACATATGTGGAACCTGCCTCCAGTTCTGCACGCATCAGTTCAATCCATTTGTAGGGAGGAATAATATGAGCGGCATCTTTACTACCCACTTCACTCAGTACAGTACCGTACTTGGTCAGCTTTTCAATATAACCACATTTTTCAGTGTGAGGAATAGTGATAGAGCCGTCGCTTACTTCCATGTAGGTAATGCCATAGTCTTTACATACACTGATATAATCTTCAAACTGGTTGCGGATCAGGAAGGCTTCAAACAGTGTACCGCCAAAGTAAACAGGAATATTGTGTTGCTGGTATAATTCGATCTTCTTGCGGAGATTGGGAGTTACAAATGAAGTTCCAAAACCCAGCTTTACAATGTCAACATGTGGTTCCGATACGCTTAAGAAGTTCTGAGCTTCTGCAAAACTGAGTCCCTTGTCCATCACCATTGTAATACCATTGCTGCGGGGGCGCTGAATTCGTTCAGGAATCTGGCTGAGGTTGAAGTTCATCATCTGGATTATTTGTACAATAATTTTTAAACCGGCGCAAAAATAGGGAACAATTTTTATAGCAGTAAGAACAATCGACCGCTATATACCCATACATTGCTTCCGGCGATAAAAATAAATAAAACATGCGTTTATGGCCGGGCATAACAATATCTGCAACAGCCTGTCAAAAGACTGCCAATCATGCATCAGATCTGACAAAAACGATGAAACCGGCATTAACGGAGTAGATGGAACACTGGCAACAGGCGCTGTTATTGCACGTATTAAAACATTCTTAAATTAAAACCTCCTGTTGCAAGGAACAGCCGCAGAACAATATTTGCAATGCCATACCTGCGGCTGATATATTCAAAAAAACACTTAGATATCTTTGTTATTTACCGGACTTGTTACGTTTATAACGTGCCACAAGATCACTTACCTGTTGCAACCGAAGCAATGCCGGGTTCAGTTCCACCAGCTTCTTCAACAGCCTGGGTGCTTTATTCATGGCTATTTCCAGTTGCAGCATGGCTTCTTTGGTTTTGCCCAATGCAAAATAAATAGCGCTCATGTAAAAGATAAATACCGGCTTTTTATCGGTAATATCAATAGCTGCTTTTACCTGCTCCAGTGCTTCCTCATAAAATTCACCATGATACAGGCAACGGATCAGCGCCTGCCAGCTGGACACATTGCGTGGCCGCTGACGTACTACATTTGAGAAATACTGAATTGCTTCCCTGTATTCACCCAACTGCATTTTACACTCACCCATTGCCAGGTTGTATTCAGGCTGCATGCGGTGTAACTGCATAGCGGTTTCAAGCTGTTTGATAGCCATCACCCATTGCTGTTCGTTGATATAGGTGCAGGCTATTTTGTAATACAGTTTGCTGTCTTCCTGGCTCAGGTGCGATGCTTTACGATAATAGAAACGTGCCTGTGCATAGTTCTTCATTTTATCGTAGCAATGCCCAATCGCTTCATAGATCACATCTTCAGGTCTTGTCAGCTCCAGTACTTTTTCCAGCACTTCAATAGCATCTTTGTACTTACGCAAACGAATATAGGCATCACCCATATTGCGGTAAGCAAAGTCAAACTTCTCATCAATGACTACCGCATATTTGTAGGCATCAATCGCTTTCTCATACAACTTCAGTCCCTGGTAAGCGGCTGCCAGGTTGAACCAGGCCAGCTCACAATACGGACATTCGTCTATGATCTGCTGATGCAGTCTGATACTTTCTTCATTGCGACCTGTAAAATCTGTCCAGAAACATATTTTGTACAATGCCTCTTCATTATCAGGCTCTTGTTCCAATATCAGTCGCAGGCAGTCAAATATCTTGTCAAACTCTTCATAATCATCGTATACGTCTGCCAGTTCAAACAGCAGTTCTATACGCTCCTGCCCTTCAAACATAGCCAGTGCGCTTTCCAGTAACTGTACCGCTTTCTCCTGCTGGTCCAGTGCCAGGTAAGCATCTGTTTTCAGAATATAGAGATTGATATCATTACTGTCCAGCAACTCGGCATGGCTCAGTATGTCGAGGGCTTCATAATAACGGCGTGTAGCAATCAGCAGATCGGCCTTTTTAATCAGCAGCATAGCCGAGTAAGGATACTGCTCAATACCCATTTCCGCCGCTTCCAATGCCTGCGGAAGGTCTTCTTCATCATCAAAATGGTCTATGATCTTTTCAAATGCATCTTCATCCAGGAAGGAATTGCCGCGACCCGCTTTTAAGTTCTGGAACTGTTTTACCAACTTTTTGATCTCGTCTTTGTCCTGTGGGAATGGATTATCTCTCATGCGCTCAAATTGTGGTTATTCTAAAGTAGTATTTTAAAGGGGCGCCACCAATTTTTTATTATTGACATGTGTGCATAAGTCGGCTGGCATTTCCTGACTATCAATTAATTAGATTTGCACGCGGATTCTTCAAAGAAAATCGTTACTTTTTTTGTGGAATCTGTAACATTACTGCATCTTTAATCGTTAAAGGAGTATTAAACTTTTTCCGACAGGGTTAAAGAATTCCAAATTTTTTTCGATATTTTTGTCCAAATTATGCAAAAGACTTTTACTCTAAAATTTAACCACATGCTTAAAAAATCAATCATCTGTTGTGCGATGATTGGGGCGGTTGCCTTTGCGGCAGCCAGTAGCGGAGGTGGTGATAAGAGGAAGTCTGAGCCCCTGAAACCGGAATTTGCCCCTATCAGAACGACCAATGGTTTCACCCTGAAATCAGGTCCTTCATACATGGGTAGTAATCTGTTGAGCAGCGAGCGTAAAAACAACCTCGTAACGTATAACACGCTGGTTACTTATCAGCATGGTAATACGGTGTATATTTTGCCGCAGCAGATTAAAATGAACGTTACCCCGGCTTCCTCTTTCAAGCCGACCACTTTCAAATCCAACCTGAATCTGCTGGATTTAAAGATCAATCTGCACAGATAAAACCTAAGACTGGATCCAGAAATTGGGGGATGTTCAATTCCCGGAGTTTCATTATATGGAATTATTTCCCCATCATTGCATATTCTTTCCCCTAGCGGGAAGTGTTAATCCATTATGAGGCATTTACATACAAAATCTGTATCCAGGCAAATTATAAGATACTCCATACTCAAAGTCGCCTAATCTTAATTGGTGATCTTTTTGCTCTCTTCGTAGGTAAGTTCCCTGTACCCCGATTTGGGGATGTCGAACTTAGAAGCCGGAACCGGGTTCAGGTTTATTTTGGATACTGTGTATTTAATGGTGAGTTTTCCCTGCACCAGTTCATACTCCAGCGGTAAGCCGTTCAGGTTCCTGAACTGGTAGTCGTAATCCTTATTTTCAGGAATGATATCGGTAGTATAATATACGGTGAACGAAGTGCCGTCTGTCAGCTTTGCTTCTGCTTTTACACACTTATAACCGGCAATGGTTTTGGTATCGCTGGTATTGGTAAATGTAATACCGCTGTAACGCTTATTTTTTTCAGCCCAGTTTTCAGCAGTTAAACGGATCAGCAGTTTCTGTCCGCTTACTTCACGCAATACTACTGCGGCGCCTGTTTTTGAATCGTGGATAGTAGTAGATGAAAACAATGCGCTTACCATTTCAGAACGACTCATATTGCCTTTCAGATACACAGTGGTAGTAGCACCATCAAAGGCATCTGCCATTTTAGGCTCCGTGTTTCCGGATGATACTGATGCATCATACACCAGTGTCAGTTCCGACACTTTTCGCTGCGCCGAGGCCAGCAAACACGTTGTAATACAGCAAATAAATAAAAGGGTAAAACGTTTCATCATTATTGGTTGGTTTGATCGCTTATTAAGGCATTCTGAAGACTTCGCGGAACTTCATACGCTCATTTCGTGGTCACGCAATTCCTGATACTTCATTGCTATTTCCTGCTTTCAAGATGCAGCCCTTTTGCAAACAGTTGCTTAAAATAGGAAAGACCTGTCAATTTTCACTAAACTGACAGGTCTTTTTAACGAAATATGTTAATATTTATTGAACCTATGCCTGAAACAAGCTACTGAACACAGATTATTTACGTCCACCTTTAGCCTGTTGCTGTTGCGCCTGACGTTGTGTTTCCTGCATCTGTTCCAGTCGCTCCTGCCATTTGGATTTTGACTTAGGCTTGCTGCGGTTCTCCTGTATCTTAGCCAGGATCTTATCGTGATCAATAATATAGTTCTGGATAATGAACTGCAGTATCAGCGTAATCAGATTCGATACAGTGTAATACCATGTAAGTGCCGCGGGCAAACGATTGAACACGAACAGCAGGATGAACGGGAAAATGTACGGCATGTATTTCAATGCCGGGTTGTTCTGATCAGGTGTCATGTTCATGTTGTACAATGAGATCAGGAAGCTGGTGATCACAGCAGTCAGCGTAAACAAACTGAGGTGATTGCCCAATCCCCATACATTGAACGGGAAATGGAACAACACATCGTAAGACGCCAGGTTATGTGCCCACAGAAACTCTTCACCACGCAACGAGATATTCGAATTAAAGAAACTATACAACGCAAAGAAGATAGGGATCTGCAACAATGCCGGTATACATCCACCCAACGGGTTTACACCAGCTTCACGGAACAGTTTCATCTGCTCTACGCCTACCTGTTGCTGATCATTGTTATATTTTTCTTTCAGTTTATCGATCTCCGGACGCAGTGCTTTCATTTTTGCACCACTCAGGTAGCTGGTATATACCAGCGGAGAAGTAAGCAAACGGATGAACAAGGTCAGTAATGCAATCACCAGACCAAAGCTGCCTACAAAACTTTTGAAGAAGTCAAACACCGGCATCACAATGTATTTGTTGATGGGGCGTACAAAAGCATACATATCGCGACCCAGGTTCACGATCTTGTCCATCTGTGCAGCCTGGTGTTTTAATACTTTGTAATCGTTGGGACCATAGTACAACTGCAACGGCATGGATGCAATTTTACCTACCGGCAACTGCGCCTGCAGCGTGGTGGTTACATTGGCAATAATGCCAGAAGAGGTATCTTCATTCGATTTACGCACCACTTTAATATCACCGGATGTAAAACCGTTTTTAGCTACCAGTGTAGTGTTGAAGAACTGTTGCGCCACACTTACCCACTGTACCTGTTTTTCCAGTTTGCGCTCAGTTTTTGACATCATGTAATCAAAACTGCCATCTTCTATGTAATCTATAGTGGTCTGCTGTTTTTCGTAAGCTGCATCAGCTTCGTGCTGCATAGGCTGCGATTGCCATACCAGGTTGAATGACTGTTTTTCCAGCAACTGATCTGCACCGTTGAACTGTACATTCCAGTCGATCATATAATCTTCTTTACGAACCACAAACTGGTGAGTAATAGACTGCCCGTTGGCTGTAAGCTGAAAAGATACTAACTGGCTGCCATCCGCATTTTTTGTTACAGTACCGGGCTGAAAGAACAGCTCTGTAATATCAGCAGCCTGGTTGTTGCCAGTATTGATCCTGTAAGCGAATTTATCGAAAGCAGTACCACCCAGCACTACCTGCTGGCTGTCTTTGCCTGATTTGTATTTTTTCAATTCAACGCTTTTGGGTTGACCGCCTTTGTTGCTGAAAGTGATCTTCAGCACATCGTTTTCAACCACCAATGGTGTTTCTGCTACTACCTGGCGAAAGCCGCTGTCTGCTACTACCACGTTGCTGGTTGTATCGTGCAAACGCAGAACAGAATCCTGCACAAATTTTACGCGCGCTATGGAATCTTCCTGGCGCTGACGCTGAGCCTGCAGTTCATGACTGCTTTTGGTAGAAGTGTACAGGTAAACAAATAATAAACCGGCTAGTAACACAAAGCCTATCACCGTATTGCGGTCCATTTTCATGTAATCAACATTTTTTTGAAGAGGTGCAAAGATAATCGGAAACTGGTCAAATCTGTCAAACGGGGCAAATTAGTCGGAAGGGATACAAAACAGGTCAAATAACTCATTTACAGCACATAGGAGTTGCAGATAATCAAGGGTTTGTATCATTTCTTATAAATTGCCTGCCGGTAGCTGACCTTATATTTGTCGACAAAGACAGTAAAAAAGCACAGATCAAAACATTAAATATCAGTTAAATAGAAAAGAGCCATACCGGTCTGCCGACCTATATGACTCTTTTACTGTCTTTTATAACTGTTCAGCTCTTTAAATCATTTCGCTTTGCAACAGCGGGTTCTTTACAGAACTTTTCTTTTCTGCGTATTCTTTAGCTGCTTTTACAAAACCAACAAACAGCGGATGCGGATTTTCTACCGTGCTTTTCAGTTCGGGGTGATATTGCACACCTATAAAGAAGGGATGAGCAGGTAATTCCACTACTTCCACCAGTCCGCTTTCAGGGTTTTTTCCGCTGGCGATCATACCGGCTTTTTCAAATGCTTCCAGGTAGCGGTTGTTGAATTCCCAGCGATGACGGTGACGTTCGCTGATGATCTCTTTACCATCATATACACGGCTAGCCAGGGTTCCTTCCTGCAGCTTACAGGAATATGCTCCCAAACGCATGGTACCGCCTTTGGCTGTAATATTTTTCTGATCTTCCATCAGGTCTATGACAGGATCGGGTGTTTGTTTGTTCATTTCTGTGGAATGCGCATCTTTCAGGTTCAGCACATTGCGTGCGTATTCAATAACAGACATCTGCATACCCAGGCAAATACCAAAGAATGGTAATTTATTCTCACGCGCATATTTGACAGCGATCACTTTTCCTTCCACTCCCCTGTGTCCGAAACCCGGTGCTACCAACAACGCGTCGAGACTACCAAGTTTTTCAGATACATTTTCATCGGTAATAAATTCACTGTGTACATTCACTACCTGCACTTTGCATTCGTTGATAGCGCCTGCATGTACAAAAGCTTCCAGGATGGATTTGTAAGCATCCTGCAGCTCAATATATTTACCAATAAGCCCAATGGTAACCTGGCTTTTGGGATATTTCAATTTGTCGATAAATTCTTTCCAGCGGGTAAGCGTGGGCTCCTGCTGATAAGGAAGATTTAATTTTTTAAGACAGGTAACATCCAGTTTCTCGCGCATCATCAGCAAAGGCACTTCGTAAATGGTAGGTGCATCGGCTGCTTCAATTACTGCATCCTGCTTTACATTACAGAACAATGCAATTTTGCGGCGCAGTTCCTGCGATAAAGGTCTTTCAGTTCTGCACACAATAATATCCGGGTGAACGCCTTCCTGGCTCATCATCCGCACACTGTGTTGCGTGGGTTTTGTTTTTAATTCTTTTGCAGCCTTGAGATAAGGGATCAGTGTAAGATGTAATACTACGGTATCTTCTTCCGGCAATTCCCACTGCAACTGGCGCAATGCCTCTATGAAAGGCAGGCTTTCAATATCACCTACAGTTCCACCCAGCTCAGTAATGATGATATCATACTCGTTCTGCTGTCCAAGCAGCAGCATGCGGCGTTTAATTTCGTCGGTGATATGCGGTACTACCTGTACGGTTTTACCGAGATAAGCCCCTTCCCTTTCTTTGTTAATTACTGTCTGGTAAATACGACCGGTTGTAACGTTATTGGCCTGAGAAGTAAAGATGTTGAGAAAACGTTCGTAGTGACCAAGATCCAGATCGGTTTCGGCACCGTCTTCCGTTACATAACATTCTCCATGCTCATAGGGATTCAATGTACCGGGGTCTACGTTGATGTACGGATCAAATTTCTGGATGGTAACGCGTAATCCTCTTGCCTGCAGCAACTTCGCCAGCGATGCTGCAATAATTCCTTTTCCTAATGATGACGTTACCCCACCGGTAACAAAAATGTACTTGGCCATAATATTCAGATAGTTAATTGTTTCACATGTTCTTCAACAGCAAAAGGGCAAAGTACAAACAATAGCGTTCAAATCCGGGTTTATTGACAACACACAAAACAACCCGCTTTATCAATTCAACCACGGCACTAAACAGGCCTGACGCTTGAGTTTATTACTTTACTGATTGTTAATCCTGGTAAAATGAACTTCTGTTCAAATATGATGACCTGAGAAAACTTAACGAAGAATTATTTCCGGAGGTCGTACAAAGCTACGCCAAATACTTAAACCGGAAAAAACTTCCCTTGAAGATGGGGAAAACTTCCATCACCGCTGTGCATTTTTAAGAAAAGTGCTGCTATGAAATACAGTTAAAATTTATTATAGGCACCTCCCTGTTTTGCAATAGCTGTTCTGGCTACAGCTATCATCTGTAAAAGGTAATATTTATTACTACGATCTGGTTTCCGGGCTTTTTCTGCGGTAATGAGGTGTACATTGATCAAAACTCAAAGGTCCGGCGACCAATATTCCGGCGTAAACCAACCATGAAAAAAGTAGCGGTTTGTGCCGGCTGTCCCTGTACATTGTAATTGCGCCGGTTGACACTGAGATCAAAAAACAGGTTTTCCCCTATTTCGTACGAAGCAGCGAGCGAATACAACCAACTGCTAGCCGGAATGCCTACACTGGTGTACAAACCGTAATTGCGCGGACGACTATTGTAACTTCTGAAAATATCGCTTCCCATATTATATCCCGCCGAATCCAGTCCCTGCTTACGGCCGAATAATTTACCGGTAAGATATACTTTGGCAAACGGCTGATAATTGACTATTACCACCAGTTCTTTGAAATTGGCACCGGCAGGATGTGCCAGCGGTGTGTTGTAATGTGCAAACGTAGTTGCGCTATCGTTGTGCTGGTATACATACGGACGTACAATATTTACTTCTGCCTGCAGATCCAGATTTTTAACTCCTGCTACATCAAGATATCTACCACCTACCTGGACAGCCTGCTTATTGAGCCAGCTATGCCGGTTGTAATGCAGTATTTCATCCAGTACAAATTCTCCGATCAAAAGCTGGCCATACCATTGCAGTTTACATGATACGTTTGCTTTTACATCCACTCCTACAGTGGCTTTGGAATTGCCGCTTCCCAGTTGCATTTCAATAGAACGGTAGAAGATCACAGGATTCAGATAACTTAATTCTATTCCATTACGCCCGTTGTACAGCACGTTTTCATACAGCCCTATATTCAACCAGCGGTTCACCTGTATTCCCAACCGGTGTAAGGCCATATAGTTTTTGTACCGCACGGTATCTCTGTCTGCCGACGGATTGAATGGTGCTATCAATTCTGCATATACAGATTTGTAACTGAAACTGCGGATCTGTACATCCATCTGCAGGTACAGGTAGTTATTGCTGAAATCGCTCAGAAAAAGACTTCTGTAACCATCGCCTATAAACAGTTTATCATACCCAAAACGGAAGGTGCAATATTTACCAGTTGAAAAATCAATACCGCCACGGGCGTCAAAATAATCGTAACCATTATTATGAAAAGCTTTGTAATAACCGGCACCGGGTAACCCATAATGCCTGCCAACATAATCCTGCACAAATTGTGGGTCACGCTCCTGGTTGTCGGTGAGAT
Organism: Chitinophagaceae bacterium PMP191F; assembly: GCA_001302245.1. Lineage (GTDB taxonomy): Bacteria > Bacteroidota > Bacteroidia > Chitinophagales > Chitinophagaceae > PMP191F. The sequence goes on along the minus strand of LGYU01000009.1, from coordinate 356,672 downwards.
AAGTATAGAAACCGATATTACCTACCCGGCCGCGTGCAGTGACTCCGCGTGTGTTGAAAAATAATGTTTGTTTCACATCTGAAGATTTACCCATCTGCAGGTTCCATACGGGATCAACGACCAGCACAAAATCCTTTGAATACGTTTCATACAAATGTGCGGGCGTAACAAAAAAACGCCCGAATAAAGGTTTTTTTATATGAAAAGAATCGCCAAAAGCTTTTGTCCATTCCGCATTGCTCATAAGCAGGCTACGTATATTATACCTGTCTATAGCAGAAAGCGATACCGGTAAAGCGCCACTTTTGTACAACGAATCTATATACTCTATTCTTTGCGTAATAATCTTACGGTTGTAGGGCTTTGCTGCCGAGAACGACAACACAGAGTCATCTTTCAACTTTATATCCAGCCGGTTCAGCAGGTTGTATTGTTTACTTCCCAAACCAATATAATCAGATTGTGCAGTTACATACTGCGAAACAGCAAGCATACTGGAAACGATGATCAGACACAAGAATATATTTTTCATAAGCAGAAAGGATTGTATAAATGAGTAACCGGGCTCTTACAGTGAACAGTACCGTAAGAAACCCGATATACTCTTATTTCAAAACTAAACCTAACTAAGTCGTTTGTGCTCCGCAGCACGTTTTCTATACGCGAAATAAAACACCTGCGGCAATACCAGTAAGCTCAACAGCATACACACAATCAGCCCACCTACGATCATAATAGCAAGGGGCTTTTGTATTTCCGATCCCATACCAGCCGACATGGCAGCAGGCAATAATCCCAATGCCCCCATCACTGCAATCATGAATACAGGTCGTATACGATCATACACACCTTCGGAAATAGCATCCTGTAATGCTTTGCCCCGGTCGAGATAATTTTTCATTACAGAGATAAGGATGATACCGTCAATGGTACCCACACCAAACAGGATGATGAAACCAATACCAGCCGAAATACCAAATATGGTATGGGTGATCCATAATGATATAAAACCACCGATGAATGCAAAGGGAACAGTAATGAGCGACAGCAGCATATCTTTCAGGTTGCCGAAATTGATATATAGCAGGAATGCGATCAGCAGCAATGAAATGGGTACAATAAATGCCAGGCGGGCAGTAGCACGTTGCTGACTTTCAAACTCCCCTGCCCATTCCAGTGTATACGAAGAGGGCAGTTTTACACTGGCAGCAACTTTTGCACGCGCCTCCTCAATAGTACCTCCCAGATCGCGGCCACGTACAGAAAAACCTACTGCGATATAACGACTATTGCCCTGGCGGTAAATAAATGCTGGTCCTGTATAAAAACCGATATCAGCTATTTCAGACAACGGCACTTTCACACTTCCTGCGGCTGGCACCAGTATGTTGCGGATCTCCTGTTCCGAACGACGGAAGTGTTCATCATAACGGATGCGGATATCAAACATGCGATCATCTTCATAAAATTTCGAAACTGCTTTACCACCAATTGCCATTTCCACTACAGCCTGCGCATCAGCCACACTGATACCGTAACGCGCCATTTTTTTCTCACTGAGACTGATCCTGAGTTCGGGCAAACCTATATTGCGGAATACATTGATATCTTCTACTCCCCGAACATTTTTAATAACACCGGCTATACTATCGGCAGTCTGCTCCAGTTTTTCCAGCTCGTTACCATATACTTTCACTACTAACGAACTTTTTACACCTGCCACATATTCTTCCACATTGTCCATAATAGGCTGACTGAACCCAAACACTATACCCGGATATACATTCAGCGTATCTTCCATCTGTTTCAGCAACACTTCTTTGGTAATGGGGGTTTTCCATTCTTTTTTATCTTTCAACTGAACGTGAAACTCGATATTGAAAAAACCGGTAGGATCCGTTCCATCATTGGGTCTGCCGGTTTGAGTAAGCACAAAACTGACAGGTTTAAAGCTGCGCAATTTGGCTTTCATTTCCTTGGTAAGCCGTACTGATTCATCCAGGTTTACACTATTGGGCAATGTAGCGCGGATGTAAATAGCGCCTTCATTCAGCTTAGGAATAAACTCTGTGCCCAACCTGTTGAATCCAAACAAACACAGCCCCAGCAACACTACAAAACCTATGATTGCAGACCTGCGATACCTGCTGACAAAAGAGAACATACCGAAGATTGCCTTTCTGCACCATTCTGTTACAGGATTCTGACGTTCCTGTACATTTTTGCTCAGCAATAATTTGCACATCACCGGCACATAGGTTAAGCTAAGGATAAGTGAACCCAACAAAGCATACCCCAGTGTAAAGGCCAGTGGTGAAAACATTTTTCCTTCTACTTTCTGAAAGGTAAAAATGGGCAACAATGCTACGATCAGAATCACCTGGGCAAACAATATTGATTTACCTACTGATTTAGCCCTGTCGCTGATAAATACATCTTTCGGCATCAGGTTAAAGGCAGGCATTCCCATTTCCCGCGCCCGTTTATCCATTCCTACAAACACATACTCTACAATCACCAGTGTGCCTTCCAGCAACAAACCAAAGTCAACAGCACCGATAGAGATCAGGTTGGCTGATAATCCCTGTATACGCAGCATCAGTAATGCAAATAAAAATGCCAACGGAATTACTGACGCCACAATCACTGTGGTACGCCAGTTAAACAGGAAAACAAACACCACAATAGATACCAGCAGAATACCTTCTATCAGGTTGTGCGTAACTGTCGTAATGGTTTTATCGACCAGTTCTGTACGGTCCAGGAAAGGAACGATCTGTACATCTTTGGGTAGTATGCGGTTATTCAGATCTGCTACCCGCTCGCGCAAACGTTCAATTACCTGGCTGGGGTTTTCACCACGCAACATCACCACTACACCTTCTACCAAGTCATTTTCATCATTCAATCCTACCTGACCTAAACGCGGTTTGCCGGTAATGGCTACCGTGGCCACATTTTTAACCAGTACAGGTGTATTTTTTATATTGGTGATGAGAATGTTCTCGATATCGGATGTTTTGTCTAGCAAACCGATACCACGCACCACGTAAGCCTGGCTTCCTTTCTGTATCACATCTCCACCTACATTGATATTGCTTTTACTTACCGCTTCAAAAACATCCAGTGCGGAAAGACCATAGTTGGTCAGTTCCACCGGGTTCACCCTGATCTCGTAGCTTTTTTCTTCTCCGCCAAAACTTACCACATCTGCCACGCCGGGCACAGATAGCAATTCTCTTTCAATTACCCACTCCTGAATGGCTGACAGTTCCCGGATAGGTCTGTCCTTACCCTTGATCACATACCTGAATATTTCACCGGTAGCGCCATACGGAGGCTCAATCTCTGCGTCTGCACCTTCAGGCAGATTTACATTGCGCATACGGTTGGAAGCGTATTGCTGCGCATAGAAGTCAGTGATATCATCCCTGAAATTCACTGTCACTACCGACAACCCGAATAATGAAATAGAACGCACATCTGTTTTACCCGGAATGGTACTCATTTCGCGTGTAACCGGCAACGTAACAAACTTCTCAATCTCCTCTGCACTTCGGCCAGGCCATTGTGTAATGATACGTGCACGTGTATTGGTTACATCGGGATAAGCTTCTACCAATGTATTCTTAACTGCTATGATACCCCCTGCCACCAGCAGGAAAGTAAAGAACAGGATGATCACATGGTTTCTCAATGAATACCCAACGATCTTTTCAATAAACTTTGTCATGTTATATTATTTGCACTAACCTGTGTTGATTTTTTTGTTTGATATTACGATGTTGTAATACCCCGATCTATCTTTCTTTCAGTTTATTGTAGATCAGTAAATGATTTTCGCTCACAATAGTATCATTGGCCCAGGCATTTTCTCTATTTACATAATAGAACTGTTTATCGCTTGATATTGGGGTTATATTCACTGCCTTCACATCACAATCACTATGATATACCACTACGTGATAAGTATTGTTATCAAATATTACCGCTGATGATGGAATACCCACCACCTGCCGGGTGGATTTCTGGAACACGTTCACACTTACCATCATAGATGGTTTTAACTCCAGGTTGTTATTACTGATCTCAATAATCGCTTTCATTACCCGTTCTTCCGGATCAAATACATTCGACAGGCGATTGATGGTGCCTTTGAATATTTTTCCAGGATAAGCTGTGGTACGGATAGCCACATCCTGTCCGGCTTTTACCATGCCGAGCTGTGCGGCATATACGTTGGCCAGTACCCATATTTTTTTCAGATCAGACAGTACAAACAGATCATCTTCACCAGCATCTACCTGGTACCCATTGGTGATCTTTTTTTCTACCACATAACCACTTAACGGGGCGCGGATGATCAATACATTTTTTTCAAGGTTTCCACCCTGGATCTGCAGGGTCTCCCGGATACGGTCTATCTCGGTTTGCAACGCCGCTACATTGTTGGCTGCTTCCAGCAGGTCTTTATCAGAAGCCACACCATCATCGTGCAGGTTTTTGGTAGCTGTAAGCTGTCGCTGCGCAAGTTTCAGTTCAGCCTCAGCTTTGCGCAGGTCTGATTTCTGGCTGCTCAGTTCCGATGTACGCACTTCTGCCAGCACCTGTCCGCGTTGTACATAATCTCCAATATTGAAGTATACTTTCTGTATCACACCGCTGGCCAGCGACTGGTAGCGGTACACATGATCCTGATCGTAGCTGATGCTGCCGGTCAGTTCCAGTTCGTTATTGATGGTAGTAGCGGTAAGCGTAGTGAGTTTGATCAGTTGCTTAAGTTCAGGGGTAATAACACAAGGTGATTCTGCTTCTGCAGCAGGGGTTCCTGCTGCTTTGTCCTGGCAGGAAGTGTTCAGTACAGCCAGTGCTGCCATAACACCACACCAGTGGAAATACTTCTTCATCAGTATATATTTTGTTGATTTTGATTTAAAAAAGATGAACCCCGCCATGATATATCCGCAACTGTCATTCTGCGCTCTTCTCTAAACAATAGCAAACAGTGATCATGGAGGGCTCATCAGGGTAGTTTCAGCGGCCCCTGCAATCAGAGATCAGCCCCTGTTAAATAGTTCAGGTCTTCTTTTTTCAGGCTGATATTTTTAATGGCTTCATAATATTTTTCCTTGCTGTCTCTGAATGATTCAAAAAAGTCGAGAAATTCGAGCAGGCTCATATTGCGTTGCGTAAAATTTCGGATGATGCCTTTAGTCATTATACCCAGCTTGTCAATATAATCCTTATCAATACTCTCGTACAGCGTAATCGACTTGTTCAGATCCTGCCATGTTTTTACTACGGAATTGCTTATTTCTGCCACCTTATTTTTTTCCATCAAACCACTTTTCTGTACTTCTAACTGTGCGGCACGAATGTTTCCTTTATTGCGATTGAAAAAAGGGAGATCCACTGCAAAACCGGCACCTAAAAAGTTAAGCTGATTGTTACCATTGCGGTCATAGTTCAGGTTGAGTGTTACATCCGGTACCCTGTTGGCACGCTCTATAGCCAATTGCGCTTCGCTGATCTGTGTTTCATTGCGGGCTGACAGTATGGATGCATTTTGTTTTATAGCCAGATCGATCAGTTCGTCCAGCGAATGCTGTCTGAATACTGCGGCTGCTGTAGTGTTGACAGAATCGGTCAGCAACAGGTGACTTTTCGGGTTGACCGCCATCAGTGTTTTCAGACTTTTCTGCCTGTCTGTCATCTGTTCATTAAGATCATTGACCTCGGCCTGCAAAGAGATCATCAAAGCTTTAAGACGATACAATTCTGTCTGGGAAATATTGCCTTCCTTATATTGCGCCTGCTGTGCATGCATCAGTGTGCTTACTTCCGATTGCTGATACAACAGATCGTTCTGTACTCGCTGCAGGTACAGCAATTCAGAGGCTGCTTGCCTGAACTCAGCTTTCAGCGCCTGTAACAGATCAGTAAAGGAGCTTTCTGCCAGTTGCTTGTTGCGCGTTTCCAGTATAATATTCTTCTTGCGTTTACCGGCTGTATGTACCAGCTGTTCCACCTGTGCGGCGAAGGTGCGGTTGGCCCAGAAGTTACCGAACAATGCAGGAGATTCATCCGTAGTGGAATTGGTAAATAACTGGACCTCACTCAGGCTAAAGTTGGGATTGGGCCATGCCTTTGCCTGTAAGATCTTTGCATCAGCCTGTGCGATGTTCAGTTTCTCAGCCAGCAAAGGGAGATTATTCTGTAAAAAAATACTTTCTGCCTGTTGTGAGGTGTACCGTAATGTATCTGCAGAGCTTTGCGCTGTTGCTGTATAAATGCCTATAGTAAAAATGCCAGGCAAAAAGCTTTTCAGCAGCTTTGTATAATTTTGTGTCATAGTAGGTTGAGTAATCACGACGCAAAACTATCAGCCCAACATTAGAGGTACTTTCAGGTCAGATTAGAAAATGATGAGAACAATGTAAGGGGTTACAATACAATAAGTCTATGCCGCAGGAAAGATCAACCGGATGACAGTGCCGGAAGGCTGATTGTTATTGATCTGAACAGAAATACTGTGCAGATCCAGTATCTGACGGGTTAAATACAAGCCTATACCATTGCCGGTAATATGACGGGTTTGCTTACTTCTGTAAAACAGTTCAAATACAAGGTCTTTTTCCTGTGCCGTTATGCCGGGCCCGGTATCAGTAATAGTAATGGCTAATGCCTGGCTGACCACTTCTACTTTTACATCCACTGGTTGCGGAACAGAAAATTTAATGGCATTGTCCAGCAGGTTAGACAGCACCACAAACAGCAATTCACGATTTCCTTTTACCGTAAGCAGATCCTCATACTGTACCATTCCATCAAAATCTACCTGTACATGCGCAGCAGGATATTCAATGGCCATTTTTTCCAGTACACTCCACAACACTTCATCTATGCGTACCGGTTCCATTTGTTGTTTTTTCTGTATTTCCAGTCCCGAAAGCATCAGTAATCCTTCTACAATTGATTTCAGGTGCAATGCATCCTTCTTTAATGACTCCAGCAACTGTACGTACTCTGCGTTTTCACGGGGATTTTTCAATGCTACTTCGATATCACCAATAATGACGGCCAGGGGCGTTCTCAGCTCATGTGATGCATTTTTTAAAAAGCTACGCTGTGCCTGTACTCCATTTTCAAGCCGTTCAAGAAAATAATTGAACGTAACCATCAGGTCGCCCAGTTCGTCCGGTTTACCGGGAGGCAGATCCAGACGCGTGTGCAGGTTATCGGCTGTAATAGAATTCACTTTCCGTATTGCGTTGGAAAATGGTCTGAATGTTTGCCGCGCCAGCCAGCCCGTCATAAAATAGTTGAGCGCCAGCCCTAATACAAAAAAGGTGATCAGCATCCAGCGCAGTACGGCCAGTGATGTATTGCCTGTATTGTTAATACCCGATGAAACAATGATAAAATCGCCTTCATTGTCTTTATAAAAGATGCCTGCCAACTGGCGTTTACCCAGACTGAATGTATAGGTTCCATTGTGCACAATGGCGCGAAGGATCAGTTGTGGCAATTCAAAATTCAGGGTATCGTCTACAAAAAGACTGTAGGTATCTGCATTGTACAGGCGGATAGCCTCATTGGTCATTTGCCTGTACTTATCTTCTATTTCACGGTATTTCTGACTGGTAAGCTCATCTTTTTCCAGGTAAAAGAATGCAGCAGTATTGGCACGTCCCAGCAGCTTTTTATAATACATATCTCGGGTATATTGCTGGAAAAGCAGGTAAGTGCCCAGTAATACAAAACCAAGCGTGGTAGCAAAAATAAAAGCCGTCCGGTTCGATAATTTACTCCGCAGGCTCATTAATCTTTTTGTTTTAGCATGTATCCTCTTCCTTTTACGGTGTGGATCAATGGTTGCGAAAAGCCTTTATCCAGTTTGTTACGCAGGTAGTTGATATACACATCTACTGTATTGGTGGTAGAGTTGAAATGAATGTTCCATACCGCCTGTGCAATAGCCATACGCGAAAGTGCTTTTTCCCTGTTCTTCATCAGGAATACCAGCAGCTTAAATTCACGGGGCGATAACTGCAACACTTTACCATCCCTGCTGGCACTTTGTTCTTCAATATTGATCTCCACACCGGCATATTGCTGAAAGTCTGTTATTCCGCGATTAAACTCAATACGACGTAATTGTGCATTGATGCGTGCCAACAGTTCTTCAAACAGGAAAGGTTTTGACAGGTAATCGTCAGCACCACATTGCAATCCCCTGATCTTTTCTTCAGGCGTGTCAAGGGCACTCAGCATCAGGATGGGCGTGGTATTTTTTCTTTTCCGCAGCAGCGTGCATACTTCAAAACCGTCTTGGTCGGGCAGCATAATGTCCAGAATGATCAGGTTGTAATCATATTGCATAGCTTCCTGGATGGCATCGGCACCCGTATGCACTGCTTTTACCTGGTAAAGATTTTCTTCCAGGCCTTTTTGTATAAAAGAAGCTACCCTGCTATCGTCTTCAGTAAGTAAAATATTCGTCATGCAATCACTGTCTGGTTACCAATTCCGTCAAAGATTAAAAGTATTACCGGATCTTTTCGTTAAAGAACACCAAAAAAAACAGTAACCTCAGTTCTGACTGCCATTAAACAAAAAAGCCGCCTTGTGATGCAAGGCGGCTTTCTGTACAAAATTTGCTGATTATTTGAAAGGGACTACAGTAATTGCTGAATTTAAACTATAGTTGGCACTTTTTTTATCGTTATGGGCACTCTGTTCATGATTTGATCGTACAGAATGCAGTAATGTGATAGCGGCTATTTCAACAGCCAATACAAGAAGACTCAATTTTTCTCTTTTCATAGATTTGGAATTTGGGGCGCCTGTCCTATTAACGCAGGAAGTTGCCTTTTTATTTCAGGCACAAATATACACCCCATTTTTAAGTGCCGGAATAGTATATCTACTAAAAAGCATTCTTTTTTTATTGTAAATCCCGAAAAATCAGTCTTTTATTAAAAAAAATCTGATTTCTGCGATAAAATTTACTGAGACTTCATATTAATTTAATGACAATATCATTGATCCTTAACAAGTTTTTTTGAGCTATGTCAAAAATTATCAATCCTTTGCAATCCTATCGTAGCTGGCTACAATGCCTTTGATGAGTGAGGAACTGAATCCCTGGTGCTCCATTTCGTTCAGTCCTGCTATGGTACAACCGCGGGGTGTAGTTACTTTATCAATTTCCTGTTCGGGGTGAGAGCCTTTTTTCAACAACAGTTCCGCTGCACCCAATACCGTTTGTGCAGCGATGAGTGTAGCCGTAGCTGCATCAAACCCAATTTCAATACCGCCCTGTATATTGGCCCGGATATAACGCATGGCATACGCTGTACCACAGGCACCCAGTACAGTAGCAGCATCCATCAGCTTTTCATCGATCCATACTGCACGGCCTAACTGGTTGAACACTTCTTCAATAAATGTCATCTGCTCTTTGCTGGCATCGCCGGATGAAGCAAGACAGGTCATGCTTTGCTGAATAGCAATGGCAGTATTGGGCATTGCGCGGATCACTGCCATCTTTTTGCCTACTACTTGCTGCATCTGGGTAATGGTAATACCTGTTACCACAGATACCAGCACATGGCTTGCAGGATCAAGAGCTTCTTTCAGTTTACCCAATACATCTTCTACCTGGTAGGGCTTTACTGCCAGGATCACCAGTCCGGCCTGGCTTACCGCCTGTTCATTATTATCAGATACCTGTACTCCTTTTAGCTGCAGGTGTGCCAGTGTTTTGATATTGCGTTTGGTAATACTGATATCAGCAGGAAGTGAAAACCCACTGTTGATCAGTCCTTCGGCAATGGCTGTACCCAGGTTACCGCCCCCGATGATAGCTATTTTTTTGCTCATGGTAGTAATGTGTGAAATGTAAAAAGTCAGTCGTGAATGGACACTGCTGTATTTGCCCGCGGCTTGTAGCTCAAAGCTCGCAGCTTGTAACAATCAAACCATACAACCATCGAGCAATCAGGCTATCCATTTTCAAATTAGCTTCGGACTTGTATTACTAACTGCTAAAAACTAATAAAACTTTCCTTTCGCCAGGTAATGCCTTACGTAATCATCAATGCCTTCTTCCAATGAATAGAACGGTTCTGTATAGCCGGCATTTACCAGTTTGTCCATATTGGCTTCGGTAAAGTACTGGTATTTATCGCGAATATCTTCCGGCATGTCAATATACTCAATCTGAGGCGTTTTGTCCAGTCCGGCGTAGGTAGATTTTACCAGGTCTTCAAAACTACGTGCTTTACCGGTACCCAGGTTATAAATACCGGAAGCTGGTTGCTGTTGCATCAGCCAGTAACACACTTTCAGCACATCTTTCACGTATACAAAATCGCGCAACTGCTGACCGTCTTTAAAATCAGGGCGATGTGATTTAAACAGCTTTACCACACCATTTTTATTGATCTGGTTGAAACTGTGCCAGATCACACTGGCCATGCGCGCTTTATGGTACTCGTTAGGTCCGTACACATTAAAGAACTTCAGTCCTGCCCAGAAAGGAGGTGCAGAAGTTTGCTGCAAAGCCCATTTATCAAATTCGTTTTTTGAAATGCCATAAGGATTCAATGGTTTCAGTTGGTAAGGCAGTTCATGATTATCATCATATCCCAGTTCTCCGGCTCCATAAGTAGCAGCTGAAGAAGCATATACCATGGGTACATGATGTGCAGCACAATATTGCCAGAGCTGCTGTGAATATTCAACGTTCAGCCGCTGGTGAATTGCATAATCAAACTCGGTGGTATCTGTACGGGCACCTATATGAAAAATAAAATCAAATCGTGGCTGGTCCAGTTTCAGTTGTTCCAGGAATTCATCCCTGTCCACCTTGCGGGAGAACTGCTTGTTTTCCAGGTTGGGATATTTATCTTCCCGCACAAATTCATCTACCAGTACCAGGTTGGTATATCCCTGTTTATTCAGGAAACCTACCATGCAACTGCCGATAAAACCGGCAGCACCTGTTACTACTATATTGGCATCTTTGGTCACTGTAAATAAGATTTAGCTATTAGCTTTCAGGTATTAAACCAGGAAAGCGATTGAACATTTTCAAATCACTACAGCGTGCTTAAAGCATGCTCAGACTCATGACCAGCCAGTAATTTTTCAATGGCTGTGTCATATTTTTCTTTCCAGCCTGCAATAGAACCCCAGTTCAGACCATCTACTTCAATGCTGCCCGGAGTAACTTCGCCCAGTTCTTCATAAGGATGATCGCCCATCAGTTTTTTGAACGCGGCTACCTGTATCGCTTTAACGCTCACTACCACCCTGCTTTGCGCTTCACCAAACCAATAACCATCTTTACGGATATTGATGTCTGATGCTACCACATCAAAACCCAATCCACGATTAAAGCCACTTTCTACCAGCGTTACAAACAATCCACCTTCACTTACATCATGTGCAGAAACGATCACACCTTCGCTGATCAGTTCAGCCACTTTCTTTTGCAATGCCAGTTCTTCTTCCAGGTCGAAATGCGGGGCTGCGCTGAACTCTACGCCTTTTATTTTATGCAGGTATTCGGATGAATTAATATCAGCACGGCTTTTTCCTATCAGGAAAATGGCATCGCCCGCTGCTTTAAAATCCATCGTCATTTTATCATTCACATTATCCAGCAATCCCACCATGCCAATGGTGGGTGTAGGATATACTGCACCATCGGGGTTCTGGTTGTAGAAACTTACGTTGCCACCTGTTACCGGTGTATCAAATGCGCGACAAGCGTCGCCCATTCCTTTAATAGCTTGTACAAACTGGTAATATACACCCGGATCGTAAGGATTACCAAAGTTCAGACAGTTGGTAATGCCCAGCGGCTGACCACCACTGCATACAATGTTGCGCGCAGCTTCTGCAACAGCGATCATACCACCTTTGTACGGATCAGCAAATACATATTTACTGTTGCAATCAGTTGTCAATGCCAGCCCTTTGTTGGTAGGCTTAGCTATTACCACAGCAGCATCGCTGGGTGCGTTGGTAGAAGCAGAACCAGTACCTACCATGCTGTCGTATTGTACATATACCCAACGTTTATTGGCAATATTGGGAATAGCAATGATCTGTTCAGCCACTGCTTTCAGATCATCAGGCACTTCTACTGTATCGGGATTGAATGCTTTAATCTTTTCAAGATAGGCGGGTTCTTTGAACTCGCGGGTATATTGGGGAGCACCGCCACCCAGTACCAGTTCCTCTGCAGGCAGTAATGCTTCCAGTTCACCATGCATAAAGAACTGCAGGTTACCATCGGCTGTTACCTCACCAATTTCAGAACAAGGCAGATCCCATTTATCGAATACAGCCTGTACCAGTGCTTCTTTTCCTTTTTCTACCACCATCAGCATACGCTCCTGGCTTTCACTCAGCAGCAGTTCCCATGCTTTCATGTTCTGCTGACGTGTAGGAACTTTTTCCAGGTCAATGCGCATACCTACTTTGCCTTTGGCGCTCATCTCGGCAGTAGAGCAGATAATACCGGCAGCACCCATATCCTGCATACCTACTACAGCACCGGTTTTAATTACTTCCAGACAGGCTTCCAGCAACTTTTTCTCCTGGAACGGATCGCCCACCTGTACAGCGGGTAATTCTTCCGCACTTTCTGCAGTAATGTCTGCCGAAGCAAAAGAGGCACCGCCAATACCGTCTTTACCGGTAGCAGAGCCCACAAAAAATACGGGATTGCCCACACCTTCAGCAGTAGCAGAAATGGTTTCACCGTTTTTCACAATCCCTACGCTCATAGCGTTTACCAGCGGGTTAGTATGATAACATTGTTCAAAATAAATTTCGCCACCTACGGTTGGTACACCAAAACAGTTACCGTAATGACCAATACCATGTACCACACCTGCCAGCAAATGCTGTGTTTTTGCCTCTTTCAGGTTGCCGAAACGCAGTGAGTTCAGCGACGCAATAGGCCTTGCGCCCATGGTAAAAATATCGCGGTGAATACCACCTACGCCGGTAGCAGCCCCCTGGAAAGGCTCAATGGCAGAGGGGTGATTGTGTGATTCAATTTTAAATACCACGCCGTATCCATCGCCAATATCCATCAGCCCGGCATTTTCCTCACCAGCCTTAACCAGCATTTTCTGTCCTTCACGCGGCAGTGTTTTCAGCCATTTAATGGAATTTTTATAACTGCAATGCTCGCTCCACATTCCACTGAAAGCACAGAGCTCGGTAAAATTGGGGGTCCGTCCTAATTTTTGTTTAATGAGTTCAAATTCTTCTTCGGTGAGACGTAGTTGCTGCGCTGTTTTAGCTGTTATTTCCATTATTTTTTTATTTCAAGTGTAGCATTCGGTAATGAAGCCGCAAAATTACAAAGCACTATGCAATCTTATCTATAAATTTATCCCTACATTGTTTATAGTATGACTTTTGCTTTTGTACAGACCAATAAGGCTTTTCTTCCTGCATTGCAAGGCTATCCTTCTTTTTTTTCGCGGTTCAATATCCGGTGCGAAGTGGTAGATAAAGATCAGCTGGGCCTGGTACACAGGCAGGTAGAGTGGTTTTTTATGGGAACCGACCTGTCCAAACCCCGGGAAGGCATTTGCAAAATTCATGAATATATTTCCCCCTCCATGCCTCCCCTGGCCTCATGGAAAAACCTGTACAAGAGTATTTTTAATTCACAACCCGACTGCCGGGTGTTTAAAAATCAATATGTACGGTCGGCTTTTACCTTCAGCGACAAGATCCCCTTTTTTTACCAGGATATCGGCATTGATCCAGAATGGTTAAGCCCTATTGTCACTGCTCCCGAAAAGAAATATGATTTTATTTATATAGGTGATCTGTCTGAACGCAGAAATACTGAACCGATGCTGAAGTGTTTTACCCAACCGGGTTTTAAAGACCGGACCTTATTGCTGTTGAGTAAAAACTACACAGAACTGCAGGAACGCTACAGGCAGTACCCCAATATCATTTTCCGCGGACCAGTGGAAAAATCAGAAGTGCGTACCTATATATTACAATCGCGTTTTGGACTCAATTTTATTCCGGATATTCCGCCTTTCAATGCACTTACTTCTACTAAATTCCTGGAATATGCGGCCTGCATGTTGCCTATTGTAACGACAGATTATGCGTGGGTGCGCCAGTTCCATCAGCAATATGGCGGTCAGTATTTTTTCCTGCGTCCTGATCTTTCCAATTTTAACTGGGAGCAGATCAGCAATGCATCTTACAAATCACCCGATCTGCAATCATGGACCTGGGAACACCAGATCCGATCGTCGGGCATCCTGGAATTTCTGCAAACCAAATTCCCCGAGCTATCTTTTAGTTAAAACAATCTTATGTTTGAAAGCGTTGATCATCAACAGGGGAATTTGTTCGTATTTTGCAGATAGCAACACTCTATTACCTGATCAACCCCAAACTACTGATGCTACTCTACGATGAGCGGTATTTCAAGCATCTTACACTGTATTGGACCAATCTGTGGAAAGATAAGGACCGTACTCAATTAGAACAGTTACTGCCCGACAACTTCAACTACATCAGTAAAACAAGAAAAAAACTTTGTATCAATAAAGAGGAATGGCTGAAACTGGCCATGGAAGGTTATCCGCTGGATGATTATGAAATGATCTTTGTAAACATCACCATTCATCCACAAACCGCCATTGTAGTAACCCACGCCACCCTGTATGCAATGGCCGGTTACATTGGTATGCCCGACCAGTTTATTCTTACCGATATCTGGTGCCTGCTGAACGAAACCTGGAAACCGGTGGCCAGAACGACGGTGCATTTATGATTGTAGACATTGTAATCTGAGAATGTTGTAATTAAAAAATGGTTGCCTGATTGTTTGATGATTGTATAATTTGATTGTTATGCATAGACCCGAAGTAAAAAGTCTACGGTCTGAAAAGGTTCAAGGAATAAATGGTTGAAAAGTTGACAAGGACTCGCTGGCAACAGCTAATGCCTCTTTTTTTCGTGTTACTTTGCCCCTTCGTTTGTGGTTTAAAAAGTCAGGTAATCATTGTGGTTTTGCAGTCTTGCTGTTTTGCATAAAATAGCTACAAGCAGGAACAGCAGCCAGTACTCACCATTCACTATTGACCATTCACAAATCACTACTGACCACTCACGCCCGCCAGAACGAATTCATTCGGACAGGATTCCCAACCCGAAATTCTCCCCACACGATTCTTTTCACCTTCTCAACTTTTCTTCCCATTTTTGCAGCCTACTCATGGAGAAAAAAATCATCATTACAATAGACGGCTGGTCTTCCTGCGGTAAAAGTACCCTTGCCAAACAACTGGCCCGTGAATTAGGATACCTGTATATTGACAGCGGTGCTATGTATCGCGCCATTACCCTGTATTTTCTGCGTAATCATATAGACTGGACACATCCCGAAGCTGTAACAGATGCTTTACACCATATAAAACTGGAGTTTTTATCCAACCACAAATCAGGACATTGTGAAATGTATCTGAACGGTGAAAACGTGGAATATCTGATCCGGGACCTGGTGGTAGCTGAAAAAGTAAGCGATGTTGCTGCCATTAAGGAAGTACGCGAATTTGCAGTACATCAGCAGCAACAGATGGGCAGTGGTAAAGGTATTGTAATGGATGGACGTGACATTGGTACCGTGGTATTTCCGCATGCCGAACTGAAGATCTTCATGACGGCCGATAAAGAGATCCGTGTAAAACGCCGCTACCAAGAGCTGTACGAGAAAAATCCCAACGTAACCATGGAAGAGGTACGCAGCAATCTGGAAATGCGTGATTATATTGATTCACACCGCGAAGTAAGTCCCCTGCGCAAAGCAGAAGACGCACTGGAGCTTGACAATTCTCATCTCACTATCCGCGAACAACTGGATATTGCCCTGCGCTGGACAAGAGAGAGACTGTAAGCCTTTTTACGGCTAACCTTCTCCTGTAATCAACATACTGATGTTGCAAAACTGTTATGTAGTCAGTTTCTGGCTATAATATTTGTATGCCAGCACCCGTTCATTTATTTGCCGCCTTTGTACCATATTATGTTGCAACTCATTGCAAAGCTATCCCAACAAACCTTTTCTTTTCCCAAAAAGAGAATACCCCTCTCATTAAAGGACAAAAACGCTTATCTATTACCTGATGCGAGTATTGTCTGATTTTTTGAGAAATGTCTAAACTCAAACATAAACAACTGTTTGTCAATCAGTTTAAATTATTCAAAAACTCACTTATTTGTTTCTGGCATAACCTGTTTTAAAAATGGCTCAACATTGGGACAATAGCCGCCAGTTAACAAGCGTACCCCCAATGAAACATTTCTACCCTATTGCTATTCTCAATTTTGTACTGACCCTGATTACTATAATTCCTGCAAAGGCACAATGCCCGGCAGGCAGCGTATCGAACACACCCGGTCTTTATACAAACGGTGAAACAGTATGTATCTCGGCAACAGTAACCGGAGATGTGACTTTAAATAATGGCTCTAAAATGGTGGTAGTGAGCGGAGGCAAGTTTACAGGTAATATCACAGCCCGCAATGGTTCGGAGATCATTGTGAAGAAAGGTGGTGAGTTTTCGCCCAACCAGGCCAATACATTTTCAGCTACCCTGACCAATGATGGTACTACCCAGTTGGGTGTATCCGGCATATCATTGACAAACGGAGCTTCCGTTACCAACAATGGCAACCTGACCTGGCGCGCATGGAACCAGAGCACATCTGTTACTGTAACCAACAGTGCCTGCGGTACTATGAATTTCAATAGCAGTATCAACCTGAACAATTCGGGTTCTGCTATCATCAATAACGGTAAAATGAATTTCCTGTCTGATGTTACTATCAGCAGCGGTACCAGCGTCAACAATCGTGGTGTACTGTATGTAAAAGGGAGTTTCAGCACCAGCGGACGTATTTACAACCAGTATAAAATGGTGATGCTGGGTAATACGGCCTTAAACGGAGACTCGGTAATCAATCTGTACCAGATGGTATTCAAAACCGGGTTTAACTGTGATGCCAAGATCCGTAATGAAGGGCTGTTCTGGGTAGGTGGTTCACTTACGTTCAACAGTTCTGCAGCTTTAAAAATGAACAATGCCAATGCGCAGCTACGTATTGCCGGAGCACTGATGAACAATACACCTATTACCAGCAGCGGTATGTTGTATGTAGCAGGTGCAGCAGCCAACAACAATACGATACAGGGCATCAGCAGTTCACAAAAGATACAGGTAAACCAGACCCTCAATAACGCCAGTACAAACGTGCAACTCAATACATCTATGACAGCCTACGACACTACAAACTACTTTAACACGTACGCAAACCCGGACATTTGTCCCACTACCCTGCCGGTAGAACTGTCGCCATTGCAGGCCAGCTACAAGAACAAAGCTGTACAATTATCATGGTATACTGTAACTGAAGCCAATACCCAGGCCTTCTTTATCGAGTTCAGCAGCAATGGGGTTGATTTTACAGCAGCCGGTTCAGTAGCTGCAGCAGGTAACAGCAACAGCAGGGTTAATTATAATTACACACACAACACTACTGCAGGTGGTACTTTATATTATCGTGTTCGCGAAGTAGATGCAGACGGACGTACCACGTACAGCAATATCACTTCTGTAAAGATAGCCGGTACTGTTGGTATAGCTACCAGTGTATACCCAAATCCGTTTACAGAAAAGATCAATTTCACCATCACCCTGGAAACTTCAGTACCTGTTACAGTAGCATTGTATGATGCCAATGGCAGAATGATCCAGAAAGTAATTAAACAGGGACAGGCAGGCTGCAACCAGGTTTCGCTGAACGGTCTGACTGCATTGGTACCAGGCATTTACCTGGCCTCTATTACAGCAGGCAATCAAAATGTTGTTCAGAAGCTGGTGAAGTAAGTTTCAAAATAATTCAACAGAATATACAGTATTGTTATTCCGGGATTCATAATAAAAAGGGTTGCTTCCTCTGCAACCCTTTTTAATTTTATTGATTGCAATCATGTATTGTAAAAATTCTACGGGCATTTGTTTAATAAAAAACTTTTTTAATACGTGCTACGTATATAACAGTGGAATAAGGTCCGGCATAGTTGATCCTGCCTTATCTTTTATATATGCCTGGATACGCTTAATCCTCCCACATCATCACTCACCCCACTCCATAAACTGCATTCGCTGCAAAGCGATGTGTCTCCACATATACAGAACCAACAGCAGAGCGAATATTACTTTACTCAAAACTGTTAGTTCGATGAGACATTTCAACATTCTTTCCATTCGTTTTATTGTTCGTTTGTTTTTAGTGACAGCCGCCTGTAATGCAGGTATACAGGCTTCTGCACAATGCCCCGCAGGTAGTGTATCCAATACAGGAGGAACCTACAACAGTGGCGAGACAGTATGTATATCACTGCCGGTAACCAGCAGTATTACCCTGAACAACGGTGCCAAAATGGTAGTAATTAACAATGGTGCTTACACAGGCAATATTACTGCCAACGCCGGTTCTCAGATCATTGTACAAAACGGCGGTACCTTTACCCCCACGGTTGCTAACTCGTTTGCAGCTACCCTAACCAATTACGGAACAGCACAACTGGGCACTGCCGGTCTGAGCCTGGCCAGCGGAGCTTCTATTATCAACAATGGGAGCTTTAACTGGATAGCATGGAACCAGAATGCTGCATTGACTGTTACCAATAATGCCTGTGGCAGCATGCATTTCACTTCAACAACTAACCTGAACCAATCAGGTACCGTGCTGACCAATAAAGGCTTTTTAAATTTTGCCTCTAATATGACCCTTGGCAATGGCTGTACATTAAACAATACCGGCCAGGTTATTTTTAATGGTAGTTTCACCGCTTTGGGCCGCGTATACAATCAATGGAAAATATCTGTATTGAATACATTTAACAGCAATAGCGGAGACTCTATCATTAATCTTTACCAGATGTTGTTCCGGAACAGCATTACCTTTAACAACAGTGTTCGTAATGAAGGGTTATTGTGGACACAGGGCTCACTCACCATCAACGGAGCAGGGTCTGTTACCATGAACTTCTCCAATGCGCAGCTGCGTATAAACGGAGCTTTACAAAATAACGGAACACTCAAAGGCCCCAGTCAGCTATATGTGAGCGGCTCTATCAACAACAATGGTACTATCAGCGGTATCAGCAATATAGCACCATTGCAGGTTAATCAAAATATTAACAATGGTACCAGGCAGTTTCTTTTCGTAAATACCTCCATGACACCATACGACACAGCCACCTATACTAATACAAGAGGTTTTAATGATATCTGTACCACTACCTTACCGGTTGAACTTTCACCCCTACAGGCTGTGTACCGTAACAATGCAACCCAGTTATCATGGAGTACATATACAGAAATCAATACGCAAAATTTCTATATAGAATTCAGTCGCAATGGTGTTGACTTCACAACTATCGGTTCAACACCGGCAGCCGGCAACACCAACAGCAGGGTCAATTACAATTACAACCACAATATTGTTACTACAGGTACTTTGTACTATCGCATCCGCGAAGTGGATATAGATGGTAAAGTTACTTACAGCAATATTGCTTCCGTACGGGCCGGCAGCACCGCCAATGTTGCCATCAATGTTCAGCCCAATCCGTTTACTGATAAGATCAATTGTAATATTGAGTTGTCCAAAGCAGGACCCGTAACCATTATCCTGTACAACAGCAACGGCAGCATTATACAGCGGATCACACAACAGGCACAGGCTGGCATCAACCGTATATCATTGAACAACCTGAGCATACTTGCTTCCGGTGTTTACATGGTAAATATCACAGCCGGCGAACAGAACTTCGTACAAAAAGTAGTGAAATAATTATACAGGTCGATTACTGACTCACCCGGCGGGCCGCTTTTACAGCGGCCCTTTTTTATCCTGGTATCCCCCACTGACAACAGGCTATCTCCCCTTATTTGTTAACATACTTTATCGGGTCATCTCTTCTACAGCATTATGAGTATATTAGCTTGTATAACACCAACCTTTTCAACATGGCACCTGTTAACAGAAGACGCTTTCTGCAAACGTACGGACTGGCAACCTTACCTGTACTGGCACCCTTTATACCCGCAAACGCAGCCGGTTTATCCACCCCACAGACTGCACCGGGAACACCACTGATCAAATTCTGGGGAGATGGTGAAATGTTTGATCCGGATGATTACCTGAACGTGTTACAAAAAGTACAAGCGGCTGCAGCCATTAAACCAGACCGCTATGGTATTGGCGGCGCAATAGAAGCGCTTGAGAAAAAGTTCTGTGAAATTACCGGTAAAGAAAAAGCTATTTATATGCCCAGTGGTACTATGGCCAATCAAATGGCCATTGCTGTATTGAGCGGTAATAACACCAAGGTATTTGTACAGGATACCAGTCACGTTTACCGCGATGAAGCCGATGCAGCACAATCAGTATTTGGTAAACGATTGATGCCTTTGGCAAAAAACGAGCCTTATTTCACGGCACAGCAATTACAGGAAGCTGTGGAAAATATACCTAATGAAGAAGTGTTTGCATCCGGCACCGGTGTTGTGTCTATTGAAAACCCCGTACGCAGAAGTAATGGGCAAATGGTACCGCTGTATGAGATCAGGAAGATCAGTACTTACTGCCGCAGCAACAATATCCGGATGCACCTTGATGGTGCCAGGATCTATATGGCTACCACCTGGGCTGGCAATACTGTTAAAGAATATGCAGCCTGTTTCGACACTATCTATATTTCCTTGTATAAATATCTTGGTGCCAGCGGGGGCGCCATCCTTTGCGGCGATAAAACTGTAATCGATAAAATGCCGCATCTTATCAAAATACATGGAGGCTCTATGTATGGCAACTGGACCAATGCAGCCATGGCGCTTCACCGGCTGGAGGGATTGGAAACACGTTTGTCGGATGCTAAAAAAAGAGGCGAAGAGATCTTTTCAGGCCTGAACAAAATACCTGGCATAAAGATCAGCCAGTTGCCTGGGGGCACCAATATATACGGCATTGAACTGGGTAAAAATATCGATGGCAAAAAACTACAACAAACACTCTATTCATCCTACAATATCCAGATGCCACGTCCCAACGAAAACAACTACTCGCAGCTAACTGTAAACGAAACTCTTCTATATCAACCAGCAGCCTATGTGACAGAGGCCTTCAGAAAAAGCATGTAACCACCACACTATGCAAGAGCATGTTGTCTGTGTGAATGCCTCTGCAACTTACTTTCAAATTATTCTGTACATTAGTTCTTGCACAACACACAAACAACAGATGCTGTAGTGATAGAGTTGTGATTTGCTTTCAATTATTCTGTACATTAGTTCTTACACAACAAGTAAATCCGATTGTATCAATTGCCGTTGGTTGTGATTTGCTTTCAATTATTCTGTACATTAGTTCTTACACAACTGGGTACATTGTCGGCTTCAACAGGCGACAGTTGTGATTTGCTTTCAATTATTCTGTACATTAGTTCTTACACAACTTATTATCAGACTCTTGTTGTGCTTGTATGTTGTGATTTGCTTTCAATTATTCTGTACATTAGTTCTTACACAACCTCGTTCGCACAAAGTAGCAGAGACAGTCAGTTGTGATTTGCTTTCAATTATTCTGTACATTAGTTCTTACACAACGCCTTTTCTCTGAGTGTCATAATTTATTAGTTGTGATTTGCTTTCAATTATTCTGTACATTAGTTCTTACACAACAACAAGGGTTTCACGGGTATGTTGCGCACAGTTGTGATTTGCTTTCAATTATTCTGTACATTAGTTCTTACACAACAATCATCGGGTTTAGTACATAGCATTCATAGTTGTGATTTGCTTTCAATTATTCTGTACATTAGTTCTTACACAACTACTCTATGGTATTATTGTAAGGGATAACAGTTGTGATTTGCTTTCAATTATTCTGTACATTAGTTCTTACACAACAAGCAGCCAATATCTGCCGGAAGATTGAAAGTTGTGATTTGCTTTCAATTA
This sequence comes from Chitinophagaceae bacterium PMP191F, assembly GCA_001302245.1. Classification (GTDB taxonomy): domain Bacteria; phylum Bacteroidota; class Bacteroidia; order Chitinophagales; family Chitinophagaceae; genus PMP191F. The sequence goes on along the minus strand of LGYU01000009.1, from coordinate 334,578 downwards.
TTCTGTACATTAGTTCTTACACAACTGGACAGGTGTGGAAGTAGGTGAGAATAGGTTGTGATTTGCTTTCAATTATTCTGTACATTAGTTCTTACACAACCCTGGCCTTTTTCTTCAAAGAATAGCCATAGTTGTGATTTGCTTTCAATTATTCTGTACATTAGTTCTTACACAACCCTCATCCATTTTGTTGATCACCGGCTCCAGTTGTGATTTGCTTTCAATTATTCTGTACATTAGTTCTTACACAACCTGGATCTACTTGCCGGCACAAGCGCTAGGAGTTGTGATTTGCTTTCAATTATTCTGTACATTAGTTCTTACACAACGCACAGGATCAAGGCAACCATCAGTATATAGTTGTGATTTGCTTTCAATTATTCTGTACATTAGTTCTTACACAACTTTGATCAAGAACTTATACCATACATTATAGTTGTGATTTGCTTTCAATTATTCTGTACATTAGTTCTTACACAACAAAAAACTTAATAAGCTGACAGAAAGTTATGTTGTGATTTGCTTTCAATTATTCTGTACATTAGTTCTTACACAACGAAGTAAAAAAACGAACATGCCCCCCGTTAGTTGTGATTTGCTTTCAATTATTCTGTACATTAGTTCTTACACAACATTCAAGCAGATCTTGACTGGTTGAAAACAGTTGTGATTTGCTTTCAATTATTCTGTACATTAGTTCTTACACAACACCGATAGCAGTAGTGTATACTCTATCATAGTTGTGATTTGCTTTCAATTATTCTGTACATTAGTTCTTACACAACCATATGCATACTCAATACAACCTAACGCGTGTTGTGATTTGCTTTCAATTATTCTGTACATTAGTTCTTACACAACCGGTCGTGTAAAGACGCATTACCATCTTGTGTTGTGATTTGCTTTCAATTATTCTGTACATTAGTTCTTACACAACTGACTGCTTTTGAATACTGAATTGCCATTGTTGTGATTTGCTTTCAATTATTCTGTACATTAGTTCTTACACAACAAAAGTCCCAGGCCTTTGAGGTAACGCAACGGTTGTGATTTGCTTTCAATTATTCTGTACATTAGTTCTTACACAACATAGAAGCGCGGGTAAAATGGGCTGAATGAGTTGTGATTTGCTTTCAATTATTCTGTACATTAGTTCTTACACAACTTTTGAATTGTTGATCGCTAATGTCGAAGAGTTGTGATTTGCTTTCAATTATTCTGTACATTAGTTCTTACACAACTAGATTGAAAACCTGTATAATTCACATTATGTTGTGATTTGCTTTCAATTATTCTGTACATTAGTTCTTACACAACATATGCAGGAGATGGGTACAAATGTGAATAGTTGTGATTTGCTTTCAATTATTCTGTACATTAGTTCTTACACAACTCAGTCAACCGAGGAACACGCTGGTTTCAGTTGTGATTTGCTTTCAATTATTCTGTACATTAGTTCTTACACAACAGATTTGCAAAAAGATGAATAATACAACAGGTTGTGATTTGCTTTCAATTATTCTGTACATTAGTTCTTACACAACCGACCCTGAAGTTTGGTGTGACCAGGTAGAGTTGTGATTTGCTTTCAATTATTCTGTACATTAGTTCTTACACAACGGTCATGTAAAGATGCATTACCATCTTGCAGTTGTGATTTGCTTTCAATTATTCTGTACATTAGTTCTTACACAACCTTTTATCTCGGAAAGGTCTGCCCCTATATGTTGTGATTTGCTTTCAATTATTCTGTACATTAGTTCTTACACAACGATTGTTTGTTTAATCAATAGGTTCTATAGTTGTGATTTGCTTTCAATTATTCTGTACATTAGTTCTTACACAACAATTCCCTTCTCCGGCATTATACATTACTAGTTGTGATTTGCTTTCAATTATTCTGTACATTAGTTCTTACACAACATTTTCCCGCTTCTTTATCAAACCCACGCAGTTGTGATTTGCTTTCAATTATTCTGTACATTAGTTCTTACACAACTGTATAATTATGCACAAACACTTCCAAAAAGTTGTGATTTGCTTTCAATTATTCTGTACATTAGTTCTTACACAACCAGTATTTTTAACCCCCTTAGTCGCATTAAGTTGTGATTTGCTTTCAATTATTCTGTACATTAGTTCTTACACAACTCCGGATGAAAAAGTTCCAGAAGCGCAGCAGTTGTGATTTGCTTTCAATTATTCTGTACATTAGTTCTTACACAACGGAGCTCAATATGAGTGCCTTGGTGCCGTAGTTGTGATTTGCTTTCAATTATTCTGTACATTAGTTCTTACACAACAATAAACCATTAAACGATAGCATTCGTACTGTTGTGATTTGCTTTCAATTATTCTGTACATTAGTTCTTACACAACATTTACTCCGACATAACCACAACAGGATGAGTTGTGATTTGCTTTCAATTATTCTGTACATTAGTTCTTACACAACAATTCCCTTCTCCGGCATTATACATTACTAGTTGTGATTTGCTTTCAATTATTCTGTACATTAGTTCTTACACAACACAGCATTCATTAAATCAAAACGAATGAGTGTTGTGATTTGCTTTCAATTATTCTGTACATTAGTTCTTACACAACATTTACTCCGACATAACCACAACAGGATGAGTTGTGATTTGCTTTCAATTATTCTGTACATTAGTTCTTACACAACAGAAGTTATGGTGGTTGTAAGTGGTTATTAGTTGTGATTTGCTTTCAATTATTCTGTACATTAGTTCTTACACAACAATTGTTCAATTTGAAGGGCTGTCTCATTAGTTGTGATTTGCTTTCAATTATTCTGTACATTAGTTCTTACACAACCTGGAAGAAAAAATAGTACCACTGCTGCTAGTTGTGATTTGCTTTCAATTATTCTGTACATTAGTTCTTACACAACATTTGTTAGTGCAATACCAACTTGACCACGGTTGTGATTTGCTTTCAATTATTCTGTACATTAGTTCTTACACAACTGATATTAGATTATTCTGCAGTACACCTATGTTGTGATTTGCTTTCAATTATTCTGTACATTAGTTCTTACACAACAAGCGCGTGAAAGGAGCCATAACAATTACCAGTTGTGATTTGCTTTCAATTATTCTGTACATTAGTTCTTACACAACAGCTGGAACCGACCAAATCGATCCGTTAATGTTGTGATTTGCTTTCAATTATTCTGTACATTAGTTCTTACACAACAGATAATGAATTTAGGAGATGATTTCATAAGTTGTGATTTGCTTTCAATTATTCTGTACATTAGTTCTTACACAACATTTTCCCGCTTCTTTATCAAACCCACGCAGTTGTGATTTGCTTTCAATTATTCTGTACATTAGTTCTTACACAACGTAAAAGAATATAATCAACAACTCACTAATGTTGTGATTTGCTTTCAATTATTCTGTACATTAGTTCTTACACAACGTGGCGGTGGCGGAGGCATTACAACGACCAGTTGTGATTTGCTTTCAATTATTCTGTACATTAGTTCTTACACAACACCACCGCCCAGTGACAATCCGGTTAGTACTGTTGTGATTTGCTTTCAATTATTCTGTACATTAGTTCTTACACAACGTTCAAAATCTATATAATCGGCGTGTTAATGTTGTGATTTGCTTTCAATTATTCTGTACATTAGTTCTTACACAACATATTTAAAACACCTACACCCCACCGTAAGTTGTGATTTGCTTTCAATTATTCTGTACATTAGTTCTTACACAACATCTTTGGATAAATAAACCACCCATAGCATGTTGTGATTTGCTTTCAATTATTCTGTACATTAGTTCTTACACAACCATTCGTATTTTTTGCATCAAGTGCAACTAGTTGTGATTTGCTTTCAATTATTCTGTACATTAGTTCTTACACAACTATTCCATGTGACTGAACCTGCTGACGTAAGTTGTGATTTGCTTTCAATTATTCTGTACATTAGTTCTTACACAACACCTCTCTTCAAGATCAATGGACTCGGCAAGTTGTGATTTGCTTTCAATTATTCTGTACATTAGTTCTTACACAACAAATCATCAATCTCCATCAACCATTGATCAGTTGTGATTTGCTTTCAATTATTCTGTACATTAGTTCTTACACAACTGAACCGCCAAAGTTTGTGTGGAAGATGGAGTTGTGATTTGCTTTCAATTATTCTGTACATTAGTTCTTACACAACATCGAATCTCTTGCAGAACGCCTTGGAAAAGTTGTGATTTGCTTTCAATTATTCTGTACATTAGTTCTTACACAACCTGAATGGTTTTTATCAAAAAGACGACTTAGTTGTGATTTGCTTTCAATTATTCTGTACATTAGTTCTTACACAACCTTTTTGATGGATGGCCTCAATAACTGGAGTTGTGATTTGCTTTCAATTATTCTGTACATTAGTTCTTACACAACACAGGTGCTGGCGAAGGGGGCACAATAAGTAGTTGTGATTTGCTTTCAATTATTCTGTACATTAGTTCTTACACAACTGATGCAGATATAGATATACCGATGGGTAAGTTGTGATTTGCTTTCAATTATTCTGTACATTAGTTCTTACACAACGGTGATGAAGAAATTCGGAGGGATGTACAAGTTGTGATTTGCTTTCAATTATTCTGTACATTAGTTCTTACACAACACCATACCATATCGAATACCATCTTCCATTGTTGTGATTTGCTTTCAATTATTCTGTACATTAGTTCTTACACAACAATGTCAAAACCAAACCCATAGGTGGAGAAGTTGTGATTTGCTTTCAATTATTCTGTACATTAGTTCTTACACAACGGATTTGGCCATTGAATCATCATATCATTGGTTGTGATTTGCTTTCAATTATTCTGTACATTAGTTCTTACACAACTGAATTACAGAAAACCCTTATCCGGCCTGCATTTGAGGCCGGAAACAGAATAAAAAAACGGGTTATAAGACCCGTTTTTTTATTCCTGTCAACCAGGTTTTGCCATTTTAAGATCAACACGGTTAAAAAAGCTCCAGTTGCTGTACTGTTTCCGGGGCCTCTACCTGCTCCTTCCCCCTGAATATCTCCATCATGCCGAACTGCTTGTCTGTCACACACATAATGCCCACATGCCCCTTGGGCGGCAGAATGGTTTTTACCCGTTTTATATGTACTTCTGAATTTTCCCGGCTGCTGCAATGCCGTATGTACATGCTGAACTGGAACATCTGGAAACCATCTGCCAGTATCTTTTTACGGAATACAGCATATTGTTTCCTGTCCTTTTTAGTCTCGGTCGGCAGGTCAAAAAATACCAGTACCCACATAATGCGGTATGCATTCAGGCGTTCAAAGCCCCCAATCCCCTCGTAAGGTGAATATAAGAGCCTTACACTATTCATATCAGTTCGGGATATAGCAACTTCCTGGACTTCCCTTCAAAACATTTAGCCAGGCTGGCTGTAGTGCGTTGCACAGCGTTCATCAGCGGGCTTTTTTGCCCATCTATCTGTACGTCCATCGCCGGTACTGCCAGTAACTCTTTTTTCATACCTGGTGTCATTTCCAGGAACCGGCCATTTGCCCGTACAATAGCACATACTTGTCTATCCACAAACGGGCGGTAGGGCTCCATAATATCGTCTGCCAGGCAATAAGCGTTGTATTGATTACGGTGAAAAATACCCAGCGTAGGTAACAGGCCGGATGCCGTCAAACTTCTGGCAACCACAGCCCTGAGAATAGCGTACCCGTAATTCAGCAGGTTATTGGGTGGAGGGCCATAACGTTCACGCCGGAATTCCAGGAAATCAGGAAATACACGTTTCCAGTAATAAGCAGCGGCTTTGGCTTCATGATTATCGATATCACCACTTTTCACTTCTTTTGCATAGTTTAACAGCAGTTTATTTTCCTCCCTTTGTTGTTCCAGTAAAACAGCCTGATTATAGATCTTTGCCATTACAGTCTGTTGCCAAAGCTGCTTTTTGAGCGGTACAGTAGCTTCTACCTGTGCCTGAAAATGCAGGCTTTGTAAACTATTTCCATCCAGATTCAGCAACATGCCCGTAGGGTGATGGGTGGCATCGCAGGTGATCACCGCCGTGTTATTGGCCAGCAGTTTTGCCAGCAAAGCCTGTGTAATGGTTATCTGCTGATGATCCAGTACCAGTAAACCAATATCCTCAATGGGCGTAGTTTTGGCTTCTCCGCTATCATGCATTTCAATAACAAGCTGCTCGTTTGCTGTTTTTAAGTAAGCTGGATTGCCGAAATAAAGAGAACGTTTAATCATGATTTAATCCACTTTATTGTTCCATCTGGCTTTATTTCAAAATCAACTCCTTCAAAAAGGCAGTTGAAGTTATCTGCCGTTAATTTTAAGCGAGGCTGATATTGTTTTGGCTTAAATTCTGTGTCTCCATCTTTTGTAAATCCTGCTTTTATCAATCCATCATCATTTCTGGCTTCAATGATGTTCTGTAAAAAAATATAATCAGAACCAGAGTTGTTAAATTTATAAATTTTAAAAATTCGACACCTATAGTTATCAAGGTTCTGTTTATCAATTTCCTCTATAGAACTCTTATACAAAATGACTTTCTGGTCGACTTTCAAAATACACTTTATATTAAGCTTGTACTCATTACTCCGATTAACTTTAACAAAGACATTATAGTCTTCATTATGAAACAATAAATTAATTCGCTTGTCCTTCATTTTAGAGAACTCAAATAAATTCACAAATCTGAATGCTCTAATTTCTTTCCCATTTTTATCCTTTCCTATGTACAGAAGGCATAGATAATTAATTTCATTATTAGCTAAATAGAAATTCTTGTGGCCATATTTTGAAGAAAACAAATGAGGCTTTACTTGTATTGCCTTGTCATAAGAAGGTGAAAACTTTTTAAACCGGATATGACGGATTGTATTACCTGCAAAATCTTTCACCTCATTTATTTTTACTCCGTTACCCAATTGCCATTTAATGTGGGCTTTCAAAGCTTCGTCTACAATGACGTCTATATCTACGTCCTCAATCTTCTTTCGCTGAACCACCCAAATTACATCTTTTCCATTTAATTGTTTGGTAAGATATTTCCCAGATATTGGATCCTTAATTGCTTTACCCTCATCTTTTACTTCGTTAGGCTTTATTGCGCCTAAATATGTTTCTTCATGTAACCTCCCTCTAATTGAATCACCCTGTGCAACCCAGCCTGTTTTAAAGCCTCTTTTTCTGATATTCCTAAAGGATTCTGTTATAGTTTTATCGTGTGAAATATGATTTACAACAATTATTTTTTCTATATCCAAAAGATGTGATGTTTGAAAACCTTTATAGGGCTTGGCGTGATATTTCTTTTTGTTTTCAAGAGCTATGTAATATTCTTTCAAAATAGCTTCCCGACTTGCAGAACCAGGGATAAGTGTAAGCGTTGCGGCATCCACTGCATGGTGACTGTGCCAGCTGCGGTCTTTTTGCCCGTCACCTTTTATTTGATAAATTTTCTTAAAATCATTTACTATTGAACCTTTTTGTACATCCACCTTTTCAAAAATGCTTTTTAAATATGCTTTAGCATATTTTGAGATAATTTGTGTATCTACTAATTGACTGTTTTTCCAACTATCTTTCCAATCACCTTTTTTTATAGTAAATGTCAACAACTTTCTTTCCCAATACTCTAATTCAAATTTCAAATAGTATCTTAATCTAATGTTAGCATTTTTCTTTTCTTCATCGTTCAATCCTTTATTGATTGTGTCTAAGTTTTTAATACGAGTATGCAACTCTTTCACTTTCGGAAAAATGCTTTCCTCAACTCTATCTTTGATAGGAAAACAAGTAATATCGCCTTTTACCGTTTTACATACTTTCGCTGTTTCGTAGTTCGGGCATTCTGTTGGGAACAAATTGCCTTTTACAAAGTTGTTATAAGCAGAATCACAAACGGTAAGATTTTTGAGTTCGCTATCAAAAGAAATACTTCGTGGTATTGTGTGTTCAATCTGATAATTTTCGGTAAAAAGTTGCGTAAATGAAATTTGTTGCCCTGTGTATATACATTGAAATTTTTGCTGTTTCCATAATCTATACTTCGTTAGCATTTCAGATAATTCTTTCCACTTTTTTTCAAAACTAGAAGAAGTTGCTATTAGTTGAGTTTGCCACTTATTTGAGTTAGGAATTTTAAAGTTGAGCATTTTCCTAAACTCCCCTCTATTTAAAATCAAATACATTAAATAGTCATAATACTCGTTGCTCATCAATTCATCTTTATTGTTTTCAGGAATTTTTATTGTGTTTAGGTATGTATCAATAAACTCTTGATATTTATTCTGAAAAATAGTTGTTTTATTTTCTATCAATTCTGTATTTACTATTTGCTCTACCGCTGAACGAAATTTATTGTAATCGTCAATTGACGGTTCTGTTATTTGATACACTTCAAGAATGCTTGCCTTGAAACTCTTATTTTCATTATCTCTATCATTGATCCAATCAGTATAAGCCTTGCGATAGTTTTTAGTATTCAACTCCCTCGCCATTTCCACTACCACTTTGGTTTCGTAGTCAATCTTTCCTATTCTCAAAAGGCAGTTGAGCAAATGACGCAACTCGTGGAGTGTTCGCATAACCATAGGATTTTTCCACCCCCTTGATGGAGGCTGCGGACTTTCCAATTGTTTTACAAACTGCTCAACGCCATTAATTCTTACTTCTATTTCGCTTTTCGACCTAGGATACATTTCAATATCTGATGGATGATACAGATGTCTCAATCTATCATCCGGCAAATTAAAAGATGCTTTTAAACATTGCTTAATCGATTCGTCCACACGGGGCAGCTTATAGTAATCTATTTCAGGATTTTTGCCCAACTGTACAGATGCCTTTTCTTCTTTAATCTGTTTTCCTTCAAGAAATTTTAAATACAAGTTCAGAATTTCATCTTCCCACAACCTTTGCTCAGTTTCAGTTTTTTTGTTCCAATCACTTTCGCCAAAGTATTTTTTCAGTTTGTTCAGCGTATCCTGAGCTGCCATTTCTTTAATCGTATTATCGATGCCTTTAGCTCGGTTGGTATTATGTTCGGCAAAAAACTGCTGAATCAACCCATTGACTATATTCCGTTTTTCCTTGATTGCTGATGTTTCTTTTATGGCATCGTCAATGATTCTCTTCGCCTGCACTTTGTTAACCTCAAACGTGTCGCCCAAAACTTTTTTCAAATTGGCAAACAAAACAGCTTCAGGATAAACAAATCCACTTTGTAAAAAAGGAAGGATTTTAGAAATGGCTTTATAGCTTAACGAGCCATACCCTTGCTGAATGTCTATTTCAGCAAATGCTCTTGCTTTATCAGGATCAAATCCGAACACATTTTTGCAAAACACTTCGAGTTCTTCCGCATTATCTTTGGTTTGAATGTAATCAAACAGCAAATGCCAAATCTCATCTACTTCTAGTTTCCGATTTTCTCCTTCTTTTATACCGTATTTAACAGTATAGCTGATAGACAAACCTTCCCAATTGATGCCGTAACTGTTTTCATCTGCGATAAATTTGTTTTCCCATTCAGCATCAAACACATTCATAAGAACTGCAATAGTAGGGCAGGTGGAAATATTAGGCTTATTTTTGTAGTTGAATTCATATTTCTCATTTTCCGAATATTTTTCAACAATCTCATCAAATTTGAAATAAGTTTCAGTAATAGTTTTCCCTTTGTTTTTCCCACTCGTTAGCTTTCGGAAAAATAGTTCTTCAAAAATATTTTTCTTCAATGAGATAGGAATGGCTTCATAAGTTTGTGTGCCAACTTCCCGCCATTTGATATTGTTGATGAATTGGAGTGCCCTGAATTCCTCAAATTTCGGATGACTTACAGGAATTCTTGCTTTGCCTTTTTCAAATGTACAATTACCTACCAAGCCTTTTTGTGAACGGAGTGGGCGAACGAAATAAATAGCTTTATAAAACTTCGCTGTTAGTTCATCACTAATGTTTTGCTTTTGGCAGATGGCATAAAACTCATCTTCAAAATACCTACGCTGAATAACCCCGCTTGCTCGAAAACGTTTACCATTTTCCAATTTTTCTTTAGCAAGCATCGTAATCTGAAAATCGGGGTTTCTCTGCTTTAGTTTTTCCAATTCAGCATTTTCTGCATAAGTAGATTTGCCGCTTTTTCGGCTCGACTTAAAGCCACGCCTCTGCGCCAAATGATACAAAGCTCTGCCGACTTTTTGTTTTTTAGCAAAGTCGTTCGTTTCTTCTGAGCTAATCAATTCAAAACGCAGGTCATAAGGATTTTTTCGAATGACTTTTCCATTCTCCGAGATTTCCTTTTCTCCAAAATACTCGGGATCAAAAGCTAGCCACTTTTGAAAGGCCTCATTGCCTAAAGGATAAATTCTTCCTGTATTCTTTTTCCTTCCACCCACCTCCTGCCAATTTCCAATACTCCACAAACGAAGCTCTTCCATTGTGAGCGGACACATCCAGTTTTCAATCAACACTTTAAGCAATTCCCATTTCCGATACCGTTTAGCATTGTATAGCCTGCGTTTACTTCTGTTTTTTCTACGTTCCGCTGCTAATGAAAATTCTCCTGATTTACCTTCACCAACACCTTTTTGAAAGACGACTACACCATAGTCTATAATTTCATTATCAAGTATAGATTGGGTTTCTTTAATTTTCTCCAATAGTTCTCTAAAATAGACCTGATAATACTCCATTCGGCTATTGCTATCAGTTTCTCTTATAGACCAGCCAATAGAATTAGTTCCCAAGTCAAGTCCTAAAATTTTTGCCATTTTTTATTTGGTTTCAATTTTTTGTTTACTATATTTGTTTTGCAAATCACAACAAGGCTATAAGCCGAAGAGTGATAACTCTTTTGTCCCGCAAACTCTGTGGGACTTTTTTATTTCCTCACCCCAACACAGCTTCCTGTCCGCTCTCGCTATCCGTTACCGTAATATCCACTACAGGCACATGTACTATTGCTTCACCAGATTTTGTAGCTTTCTTTGTTTTGGTCTGGGCTTTGCCCGTTTTATAGGGTTTTATAACATCCGGGTCTATCTTTTCCTGTACAATGCGATTCAATGATTTTACGATCTCTTCGTCATCACATTTCTCACAGTATTTATTCTTTACCAGCTTTTTAATTACGGTCAGTACTTCTTTTGAATAGATAATGCCCGCCACATTCACGGGGTCCAGCGCTTCACACCTGCTCCACAGTTGTTTCAGACTTTTCTTTAATACGGCCTCTTTGTGCAGGTATTGTATAAGTTCGGCATCATGTTTAAGACTGGCTGCATTACTAAGATCAACTGAAAAGATCTTTCTCTCTCCGATAGGCTGACCGAAAATGATCTTGTAAAAGTCAAACTGTTTCCCATTGGTCAGCAATGCCCATTCAATGCCTTCATTGGCGCCATAGTTCACTGCCTGGCGCAGGTGTTTTTCAGATAACTGTAACGAATAGGCTTTTACTTCTATCAGAAAATGACGTATACCGCCCATCTGGATCATGTAATCAGCATAGGTACCTTTGATCATATATTCCGTTCTGATCTCTTCTATAGGCAGGTAATCCAATACTTCCGACAGAAAACTATTGATCATCAGGCGGGTACCCGATTCATCCAGTTCTGTCAGATCACGTTCCAGGAATTTCTTCCGGTAGTTTTTTAAAGCCAGCAACAGCTTGCTTTTCTTGGCAGGTGAAAGCATAGCGCAGTTTTTTTAGAGGTTTAATAATAAAAAATCAGCTACCGTCTTCAGGTAACCCTGCCTGGCTGGATGAAATTGTACTAACATTAAATATACTCGAAGTTTCAGGCAAACAAAAACAATTGCCCTCCTACATCATTTATTTGAGGAAAGTCAATTTTTATATTCTCAGGTCCTGAATCCGGGTTCTAATGTACTTAAACAGTTAGTATCAATAGTACGGGAAACCGTATTGAAGGCACAAGGGTCAAAAGAGATGAGGATAAAGGTAATAACACTACCAGGGAATGGGAAACCCGACGCATACAAGCTACAAACCGGCTTCGTAAGACAGGTTGCTCCATATTTTATCTATATTTACTCCTATGGTTACACCTCAAAAAATAAACGAGATCAAAACACGGCTGAAAAAAGGCGAACCCCAGGGTGAAATTATTGAGGAACTGGAAAACAAAGGGTTCACTCAGGAAGATATCGATTACATTTTTACAGCTCACAAATATGACATGCGTAATGTCTATCTTTTCTTTACAATACTATTTCTTACAGGCGGCACCTATAGTTTTATTACCAATAACAACTACCTGTTACTTATCTTTTCCGCACTCATGCTCGTCGCATATTTACGGGAAGCACAAAGGGTCAAAAACAATTAATCCATTCTTCCGCTGTATAACTACCTGCCTCAAACAATTTACCAAACAGATCAATAAACCCGATCGCATCAATCAATAACAGCAATTAGCTATCTGCAAACTGGCTAAAAGCAAAAGCCTCTTCCGGGTCAGCAGAAGAGGCTCTTGTATGATTTAAGTTCCGGTAAGAATTTTCAATGCAATAGTAACTAATTCACTATTCACCATTGACTATTCTCCATTCACTATCTCAGGAACAACATTTCACGATATTTGGGCAGTACCCAGTAATCATCAGCTACCAGCAGTTCCAGTTTGTCTACGCTGTAGCGGATGGCGTCAAAGTACGCGTCTTTTACCTGGCTCTGGTAAGCGATAGCCTTGGTGCGGGTATCGGTCATGGCATTGCAGGTCTTGCGTGCTTCGATCATTTTTTCTACCAGGGCACTCACTTTATTGATGTGTTCTGATATTTTTTCCAGGATCGCTTTCTGGTTTGCATAACTGCTTTCCGGCAGTCCCACTTCTTTCAAACCTTTGATATTGCTTACCAACAGGTTCTGGTATTTGATAGCAGCAGGTAAAATATGACTGGTGCACAATTCGCCCATAATACGGCTTTCAATCTGTACACGTTTGATATATTTTTCCAGTTCTATTTCATGACGTGCTTCCAGCTCTACATGGCTCAGTACGTTATTGCTTTCAAACAGGTGTTTTGCTTTGTCTGTCACCATAGCATCCAGCGCCAGCGGTGTAGTGCGTACGTTAGGCAAACCACGTCTTTCAGCTTCATGGTGCCATTCGTCGCTGTAACCGTCACCTTCAAACAATACTTTTTCGCTGCTTACCACATACTCGCGGATAACATGCATGATAGCGATCTCTTTTTTCTCACCTTTTTCAATCAGGGCGTCCACATCTTTTTTGAATTTCTTCAGTGTTTCTGCCATGATGGTATTCAGAGAGGTCATTGCGTTGGCACAGTTAGCACTGGAGCCTACTGCACGGAACTCGAATTTATTACCGGTGAACGCAAAAGGAGAAGTACGGTTACGATCAGTATTATCAAGCAACAGTTCAGGAATACTGCGGTGCAGATCCAGTTTCAGGATCGCTTCGTCCTGCTCATCAAATTTACCACCTACCCGTTCTTTAACATCAGCCAGCACTTTGTACAGGTATTGACCAATGAATACAGAAATGATGGCTGGAGGTGCTTCATTTGCACCCAGGCGATGATCATTACCCGCTGATGCAATAGCAGCACGCAGGATGTCAGAATAATCATGTACCGCCTTGATGGTGTTCACGAAGAACGTCAGGAACATCAGGTTGGTCTTGGGAGTTTTACCGGGAGCAAGCAGGTTTACGCCGGTATCGGTAGCCATACTCCAGTTGTTGTGCTTACCGCTGCCATTGATGCCGGCAAACGGTTTTTCGTGCAGTAACACGCGCAGTCTGTGACGACGTGCCACACGATCCATGATATCCATCAACAGGGTGTTGTGATCCACTGCCACACTTACTTCTTCATAGATGGGTGCACACTCAAACTGTGCAGGAGCCACCTCGTTGTGACGGGTTCTTAAAGGAACACCCAGTTTGTATGATTCAGTTTCAAAATCGCGCATGAAAGCATACACTCTTTCAGGAATAGAACCGAAATAGTGATCTTCCAGTTGCTGGCCTTTTGCAGGCTCATGACCAAATACAGTACGACCAGCCATTACCAGGTCAGGACGTGCATTGAACAGCGCCTCGTCAATTACAAAGTACTCCTGTTCCCAACCCAGGGTAGCAGTTACTTTGGTAACATTTTTATCGAAATAATGACATACGTCTAAAGCAGCTTTGTTCAGTGTTTCCAGTGATTTCAGCAGCGGAGCTTTATAGTCCAGCGTTTCACCGGTATAAGAAACGAAGATGGTAGGTATACACAATGTTTTTCCATAACCGATCTCCATAATAAAGGCAGGAGAAGAAGGATCCCATGCAGTATAACCACGGGCCTCGAAAGTAGCACGGATACCGCCGCTGGGGAAAGAAGAAGCGTCAGGCTCCTGTTGTATTAATGCATCACCTTCAAATTGCTCAATAGGTGTACCATCACCCTTAATGGTGAAAAACGAATCATGCTTTTCAGCAGTAGTACCGGTTAATGGTTGAAACCAGTGGGTGAAATGGCTTACGCCTTTGCTTTCAGCCCATTGACGCAATCCGGCAGAGATCTGGTTTGCCATCACGCGGTCAATTTTCTTGCTTCCTTTAATAGAAGCCAGCAGGCTTTTATATGCTTCATCACTTAAGAATTCGCGGGCCGTTTTCAGGGTAAATACATTCTCCCCGAAGATGCCGGTAATTTTGGCAGAACCTTCTACAGTCACGCCGCTTGGGTTAACAGTGAGGTCGTTGATTGCTTTAAAACGTAAAGATTCCATTAAACAACAATTTTAAGTGTGTGCAAATAAACGAGAAATAGGCAGTTTAAAAAATTTTTTAACCTGTGATACAATAATATTGGACAAAATGTGAAAAAACTGGTATCTCACTGATTATTATTCAATAAAATACTCAATTTCGGCCAAATAACAAAATATTATTTTTTTTCATAATTCGTTTCATTAACATCTCGCTTACGGGCAGCGATCACTACCAGACAATACAGAAGTAACGACCCGATGATCTTATACCGGGCAATGGCACCCGGAAAAGGCACCATGTAACCGATCAGCAGGTAAAGGGATATAGCAAAACAAAGGAGGGAAATACAAACAGGATGTGCTAAAGACTGTTTCCAGGCAGGACTACGAAGCCAGAAAAGAGCTATAGCTAGTCCCAGCAGCAACAGGTTATCCAGCGATGTGGCAATCTGCAATAATCCCTTGGCCTTCCATGGATAAGGCTCCAGGAAAGTGTTATTGACGGCCTGCGGCAACACCTTTGCATAGCTGATAACCGTAGGCTGCAATGTATCCAGTGGCACCCGGGTATTGGCTTGCAGTGCGAAATAGGCAGCCTGCCGACCGGCAATTACCTTTGGCAGACTCACCGGGCCCGGTAATAAGCTGGTGCCAAAAAACAGCACAATGCCAATGCTATATACACTTGCAAAAGCCAGTGCTGCCTGTCGTTTTGCCTTTACAGTAAGATACCAGGCTACTACCGGTGGAATGACCAATCCTACCATCACTGTGCGAAAAAGCCATAAACCTATCAATCCCAACAATATCCATAGTACAGACCAGCTTTTTTGCAGGTGCAGCCAGCGGTAGGTATGCAGAAAAATAAGTGTGGTAAAAAAAAGCAAGAATCCATCGGCACGTATGCCACTGAGCCAGAACAAAGGTGCAGGCAACAGGAAAACAGCCATGTACAGCCACTTACGTTTGGCCGGAAACAAGGTCACCAACAGGCTGAATAACCAGTAGTGCCCCCAGAAAACAATGCCGTTGAACAATATTACGTTTATATAGTAACTGCCCCGGCTGAAAATGTTGAATACACCCAGCAACTTCACCGTTATCCGGTACTCCAGGTTCATTACATATACCTGCAGTTTTTCCAGTGCGGTATTGCCGCTTTCAATGGCAGAAGCAGGGGTTAGCTCATAAAAGAACTGTTTTGTATGGTGCAGCAGTTTATCGTATTCTTCCAGCGAATCGTGGTGGTATTGCCAGGTGTCATCGCCCTGATAGTAATGCCAAAAGATATAGCCATATAAACACCCCATTGCTATTTTAACAGCCATGGCCAGTGCTGTTTCACCGGCTGACAGCGGCACGGCAGCACGTCGCACCAACCTGTACCAGCCATATACCAGCAATATTGTGTAAACAGTAAACAGGATCAAGGTGAGCATAAAATCAACGCGGATTCAATGGTTTATAGCTAATTCCGCATCAAATCTATAAATTTGACACCAATAATAACGGATGCAGCAATACCGCACTTGTGATAAACTGATAGCTTTCGTATCCAACAGCGCGTGGTCAGTGTATAATTTCCGCATGGATGTTATCAGGCACCTGCTGTCCGAAGGTTATCGCGTGCTGGTAATGGCACCTGATGATGAATATTCTTCCGAAATTACAGCCAGCGGTTGCCGGTTTATTCCGCTTCATTTTGATAACAAAACTGAAAATCCTTTCCGCGATCTTTTCTTTTATCGTCAGCTAAAACAGCTTTACCGCATACACCGGCCTGATTTTATCTTTCACTATGTAGCCAAACCGAATATTTACGGTTCATTGGCTGCCGCTGCTACCGGCATTCCTTCTGTAGCGGTGATCACCGGGCTGGGTTATCCTTTTGCACGCAAGAACCTGCTGTACCGGATTGTAAAACTGCTGTACAAAAAAGCATTACGTAAAACCCGCGAAGTATGGTTCCTGAATAATGAAGACGCCAAGGTTTTCATCAGCGAAAAGATCGTACACATCAGGAATGTAAAGGTATTGCCTGGCGAAGGTGTTAATACTGAGCATTTCTACCCTGCCAAACGAAAACCACGTGAGCAGCCTTTTACATTCATCATGAGCACACGTTTGCTCAAAAGCAAAGGTATTCGTCTGTATGCAGACGCAGCCCGCATTCTGAAGAAAAAGAATTACGACGTTCAGTTCCTGCTCATCGGTTTTTTTGAAAAACACCACCCGGACTCCATTACCCAGGAAGATCTCGACAACTGGGAAAAAGAAGGTCTCGTACACTATAAAGGTTTTGCCAAAGATGTACGTCACTGGTTAACGCAGGCTGATTGTTTTGTATTCCCCTCTTTTTATAACGAAGGTATTCCCCGCTGCCTGATGGAAGCTGCCAGTATGGAAATGCCCATCATCACGTCTGTAAATCGCGGCTGTAAGGAAGTAGTGCAGAACAACATTACCGGTTTCTTCTGCAAAATGCATGACCCGTTCGACCTGGCCGATAAGATGGAGAGAATGATCAACCTGTCTACAGAAGATCGCCTGCACATGGGCAAACAGGGCCGTTTACTGGTGATCCGCAGGTTCAGTATTGAAAAAGTGATCGATGAGTATATGAACATCCTGACGCGGGACTATCCGGATTAGGGTCGTGAATCGTCAATCGTGAGTGATCGTTGCTGTTTTTGCCCTCAACCTAATTAACGCAAAAACAGTTGGCTATTCCCTTATCAACTTTTCAACCCTTCATACTGTATTAGCCACCACTCGTAGCTCAAAGCTCGTAGCTTCTTCAACCTTCTCTTCGCCTTGAACCTTGTTCCTTGCCTCTTGTGCCTTTTCTGATTTCAGACATCCGACTTCATGTACCCCCACAATCCAACCATTCAACCATCAAGCAATCGGGCTACCCATTTTCAAATTCCCCTCATTTCACCACATACCCCTTGGAAGGAACGCGCAGAATATTCTGATCAATTGGCTGACGGCTGACAGACGTTGCAGTGTAAGTGATACTATTTTTCTTATACCGGTATTCATATTTCAAAACCAGCCCCGGTACACAGGCAAAGGCAGGTTCAGCAACAGCGGCTGCAGTGTGTGGTAATAATGTAGTATAATAAGCGGTAATGAAACGGCCGTCCGTTAATTTAATGATTGCCTTATGACAGGCATAGCCTGCGATGGTTACATATCCTTCACTTAACTGACAGGTAGCACCTTCATATTTCTGGTTGTATTGCTTCCACTGTGCGGCATCGAGATAGGTTTTGTATTTATCCTTACCGGATTCTTTTACAATAACCGCTTTGCGCCGTTCATTGCCGGGAGGCAGAATAAAGATATTCTGCATACGCATCATGTTGATCTGCCGCAGGCGTACCACTTCATTGCTCACAAAAAGCGTTTTGGTACCACCGGAATAAGCTTCGCCCATACCGGTATTGCTTCTTTTCCCTTTTACAGCAATGGTATATGAAACAGTAAGATCAGCCTGCACATCTGCAGTAGCATTGGCAGATTGAGCGTTTACCTGTAATGCCAGGCACAACAGGAAAAACATATACAATTGACAGCGATATACATGCATGATAGGTTCTGATTATTTAAACAGGAAATCACCCAGGTCAATCGGGTCCAGCGGGTTACCTTTTTGCAGATCAAACCGTTTTTCGTCTGCTTTTTTCCATTGCTCCAGCTTTTCTTTTTCCTTACGTGCTCTACGGGTAGGAGTACCTTTTGATTTTGTCTGGTACATTTTCTTCAGCATAGCTACCATATTTTCAGAAATGGTAAAATAGCTGTACTGATCCAACCTGATAAACTGTTCCTTATTTTCTTCGCTGGTTAAAAATGCAGGCAGTTCATCATAACTGAAACTGGCAAATGTTACCACAAAATCATTATCGGTGATTGTGATGAAGGCGCCTTCTGTTTTAAAACGGTTATTCTTAAAGAAGTTTACATTACTGTTGTTATCGTAGTCTTTGTATTGCGGCAATACTTTCTTTACAATAGCAGCATTGCTGTCTGCAGGTTGTTCTGCTATCTGTGATCGGGGTGTTGCAACCGGAGCCTGTACCACAGGTTGCTGAACAGGTAAGGTTTGTTTTACCGTACCAAGATAATATATGCCCCAGCCTGCCAGTGCCAGCACTAAACAAGCAGCAGCTATCCAGCGTGCCTGCAGCCATTGTTTACCAGTTTGTTTCTTTCCGGGGAACAGTTGCTGTTGTATGTGTGCAGATACACCAGTTGGCGGCAGTATGGCTACCTGCTGCAGACAGATCAATGATGGCAATGCGGCAATTGCCTGCGTGATCTTTTCCTGCAATATTTCCGGAGGAGAAATGCTGAGTTGCTGCAAACCATGCCAGACACCTTCCTGCACAACAGCCGCATTCTCTGCAAGCAGCCTGTTCTGCAACAACTGAAATGCCTCCTGTGGAGGTGACACTTCATAGCTCTGTAACCGGCTGAATATATCAGATCGATTGGCCATTGGTTTCTTTTAATAATTTTTGCAGGCTTACTCTTGCCCGGTACAATTGCGAACGGCTTCCTTCTTCGGAAATGTTCAGCATCTCTCCTATTTCCTTGTGGTTATATCCTTCCACCAGGTTCAGGTTAATGACAGCCCTGTATCCGTCAGGCAGCTTGCGGATCAGCTTCATCAGATCTTCGTTATTAAGCTTATCATACCCTGAAAGGTTGTCGGCAAAAACTTCCAGCCCATCGGTTACTACCGACAGGAAGTTCTTTTTCTTTCGCATGTAATCAATACATACGCCCACAAAGATGGTTCTGGCCCATCCTTCAAACGAGCCTTCACCACGATAAGCGGCGAGATGCCGGTACAGCTTTACAAATCCTTCCTGGAAACAGTCATTGGCATCATTGGTATTACCGGCATACCGAAGACATAAACTATACATCTTGCCGGCGATTGAATCGTATAGCTGCTGAAAAGCGTGATTATCGCCTTTTGCAGCTTTTTGAGCTAAGACCTCAAAAAAAGGCGGGGCGTTGCGCAGGGGTTCCATAAGGCAAATATCTGATTAATTTAAAAGATGTACCAGCCCACAGACATTTATACCCATTTTCAGGCAAACGTTTGCATAAATTATACAATCGCTGAAACGCTGTGCTGTAAGGCTATATACCAATATAATCATTGTTGAACCAATGTTATCGATACCGTTGAAACACAATCTTTATTGCATGTAATGCTGCCCTGTAATTGCTATAAAAAAGATACAAAAAATAAAAAAGTAAAAAAAAATATTTACCACGCGAAACGTTTGCTTTCCTTTCACGGTCTATCTGTTCAAATACTTTGTTCATACCGGGTTCTTACCCGGACGATTGTTAGCTGTGCTTACCTTTTCCTCAAAACTTATTGTAATTGCCGGCTGGTAAGGCCTTGCTCAGACGGTATTGTATTGTGGTTCAGCATTGACTGAACTACCCGTTATAGCTATGCGTTTTTTAACCAAAAAGATAAACAGTAGTAATTATTTATGAAAAGAGTTTTAACAGGCTTCTTATTAATGTCAACACTTGTCACGTATGCACAGAAACCATCGGTAATAGGTTTCAGTGCCAACCTGGTTGATTTTTCGGCCTCTGTACCCAAGATCGGGAAAGTAGATCCCGGTTTTTCTGTAATGTACTGGAAAGGTATCACCAAAAAGATCGATTTCTCTTTACGCTATAATGGTTTGTTTACAGATTACAGCAAAACAGGCTCTAAGTCTGACTATACCAACGAATTTGAAGGCTCTTTACATGCCCGTCCTATTAACGATGAGCATGTTTTCTCTCCATTCATTACTGCCGGTGTAGGTATCGGCAATTATGGTACTGCCTGGAGCGGTTATGTGCCGCTGGGTGGTGGTCTGCAACTGAATACACAAAGTGATGGTTATATTTTTTTACAGGCCAACTATCGTGTCAGCATGAACAGTTCACGCCTGGACAACAACATGTTCTATTCACTGGGTTTTACACAAACCATCAGCGCTCCCAAACAAAAAGAAACTCCTAAACCTTTACCTCCTTTACCGGTAGTACAGGAAGTAAAGGACAGAGATAAAGACGGTGTACCTGATAGCCTGGATGCATGTCCTGATGTTGCCGGCCTGGTGCAACTAAATGGCTGTCCCGACAGAGATGGCGATGGCATTGCCGACAAAGATGATAAATGTCCTGACCAGAAAGGGCTGGCACGTTACCAGGGATGCCCTATTCCTGATACCGATGGCGATGGCATTAATGACGAGGAAGATAAATGTCCCAATGTAAAAGGTGTTGCCCGCTATCAGGGATGCCCCGTACCCGATCGTGATAAAGACGGTGTGAATGATGAAGAAGATAAATGTCCCGATCTGCCAGGTACTGCTGCCAACAACGGTTGTCCTGAAGTAAAAGAAGAAGTAAAGAAAAAAGCAGAGTTTGCCGCACAACACCTGTATTTCGCTACAGGCAGTCACAAACTGCTTAGCAAATCATTTAAAGGACTGGATGAAATTGCTGTATTGATGAAAGCAGATACAGCAATGAAGATGGCTATTGAAGGTTATACCGACAATACCGGTAAAGCTGACAAAAACCTGGTGCTGAGTGAAAACCGCGCAAAATCTGTTCAACAATATTTAACTGGAAAAGGCATTGATGCCGCCCGCATCACTGCTACCGGGTACGGACAGGAAAATCCCGTGGCTGATAATAAAACGGCTGCAGGCCGTGCACAGAACAGGCGGGTGATCCTGAAACTGAAGTACTGATTTTTTTGAGATTTAGTAGTAGTTGTAGTCAGAGTTTAGAAAAACACCGGGCGGGAGTTTCGTCCTCCCGCCATGGTTTTTGTACAGTATTTATATCACAGTCTTACACCATTGTCATTAAACCTTAAGCCTGTGAACTGTGACGATATAATTATTACAGGTTGCACCTTACATAAGCCTGTATATACAGAACCATTCATCGTATCTGTGCGTATGAACACTACTGATTTTAATCAACAGATGCTTCTGTTGCAGCGATTGAAAGACAAAGATGCCGATGCGTTTGTGCAATTGTCTAATGATTATTCCGAAGACCTATTGTTACTGGCATATACTATTGTCAGAAATCCAGAGCTGTCAACACTGGCTGTAGAATACCTGTTTGCCCAATTATGGGAAGGCAACTATTTTAATGATGTTACGCCACCGCTGCATCATTTTCTGTACAAGGAACTGAAAAGATGTTGCAGACATATACAGGACGATGCGTGGGGGAAATCGTAACCCGTGATTTTTTATACCGCAGATTGTTCATCAAGCATAAAACCCTGTGACCACTTTAAAAAAGCAAATGCCGCAATTAAAACTGCGGCATTTGTAATTATGTAGTGGTACAACATGAGGACTCACTACGTGTGAGTTTCCTGGGTTCTTTTCGTAAGCATTGGATTTAAAACAATGTTCCGTTTACAGGGGATCAGCATTGCGAAAATGCTACGGCCTGTACGGGAGATGTAACCAAGGGACTCTCTTTTTTATAACGGAGATATAGAAAAAATGGTGTGTACACATCAATAAAAAGTCCCGCCAAATAGCGGGACTTAAGTATTTTCTCTTAAATGAATATCGTACTTATTGATCTATTTCAACTCTGTTCCCTCACCGGGAAAAAATTATGCTTCTGAAGCCTGTTTGGTTGATTCCTTCAGTGTAAACCTGATCTTGGAATTTTCCTTATCCAGGTCTGCCATCAGTACATCACCCTGTTTGATATGCAGGTTCAGGATCTCTTCAGCCAGAGGATCTTCCAGGTATTTCTGAATGGCCCTGTGCAGCGGACGTGCACCAAACTGCTGATCGTATCCTTTGTCTGCAATAAAGCTTTTTGCTTCTTCTGTCAGCTCCAGTGTGAATCCAAGGTTGGAAAGCCTTTTGGTTACACCTTTCATCAGGATATCAATAATGTTGAAGATATTATCTTTTGAAAGTGAATTGAAGATGATCACATCATCAATACGGTTGAGGAACTCAGGCGAGAAGGTTCTCTTCAGCGCTTTTTCAATCACCGCTTTGTTGTTTTCATCAGCATTCTGTGTACGTGCTGCGGTAGCAAAACCCACACCTTCACCAAAATCTTTCAACTGGCGCACACCGATGTTGGAGGTCATGATGATCATCGTGTTCTTGAAATCAACTTTGCGCCCCAAACCGTCAGTTAACTGACCATCGTCCAATACCTGCAACAGGATATTGTAAATATCGGGGTGTGCTTTTTCGATCTCGTCCAGCAGAATTACAGAGTAAGGTTTGCGACGTACTCTTTCTGTCAGCTGTCCACCTTCTTCATAGCCTACATATCCGGGAGGTGCACCGATCAAACGGCTTACCGTAAATTTCTCCATGTATTCACTCATATCAATGCGGATCAGCGCATCTTCTGAATCGAACATATGACGGGCCAGCGCTCTTGCCAACTCTGTTTTACCTACACCTGTAGGACCAAGGAAGATAAAGGTTCCGATAGGTTTTTTAGGATCTTTCAGACCAACACGGTTGCGCTGAATGGCTTTTACCACTTTCACAATCGCTTCATCCTGTCCTACTACCATGCCTTTCATTTCTTCGGCCATGTTGCGCAGTTTCTCTGTTTCAGCCTGCACCATGCGTTTTACAGGAATACCGGTCATCATGCTCACCACTTCAGCTATCGCATCTTCATCAATGGGATAACGCTTGTGTTTGCTTTCTTCTTCCCAGCCTGCTTTGGCTTTTTCCAACTCTTCCTGTAAACGTTTTTCAGTATCACGCAATGAAGCAGCCTCTTCAAATTTCTGACTCTTCACTACTTTATTCTTTTCTACTTTAACGTCTTCAATCTTTTTCTCCAGATCCAGGATCTCTTTCGGTACGTTGATGTTCTTCAGGTGAACGCGTGCACCTACTTCATCCATCACGTCGATGGCTTTGTCGGGCAGCAACCTGTCGGTAATGTAACGGTCACTCAGCTTAACGCAGGCATCAATGGCTTCCTGGTTGTATGTAACGTTGTGATAATCCTCGTATTTGGATTTGATATTGTTCAATATCTGGATGGTTTCGTCCACACTTGGTGGTTCTACCATCACTTTCTGGAAACGACGATCCAATGCACCGTCTTTCTCGATATACATGCGGTATTCATCCAGTGTAGAGGCACCGATGCATTGCAACTCACCTCTTGCCAGGGCGGGTTTAAAGATGTTGGAAGCATCCAGTGAACCGCTGGCACCACCGGCACCAACAATAGTATGGATCTCATCAATGAACAGGATCACATCACGGTTCTTTTCCAGTTCATTCATAATGGCTTTCATACGCTCTTCAAACTGTCCGCGGTACTTGGTACCTGCCACCAGAGCAGCTAGGTCAAGCGAAATAACACGTTTGTCGAACAGTACGCGCGATACCTTACGCTGAACGATGCGCAGTGCCAGCCCTTCTACGATGGCTGTTTTACCTACACCCGGTTCACCGATCAGGATCGGATTGTTCTTTTTGCGGCGTGAAAGGATCTGTGATACCCTTTCAATTTCAGCCTCTCTGCCCACAATGGGATCAAGGGCTCCGCTTTCTGCCAATCTGGTTATATCACGGCCGAAGTTGTCTAACACCGGCGTTTTACTTTTGGTGTTTCCTGCGGGACGAGATTTTTGCTGTGAATATTTTTTCTCTTCATCAAAGTCATCCTCGTTCTCATCAGCATATTCACTGCGCACATCGTTGCTTTTTACCACACCAAGTTCGTTTCTGAATAAATCGTAATCCACGTCGAATTGATTTAGAATCTGTGTAGCAATATTTTCCTTGTTCTTCAAAATGGAGAGCATCAGGTGTTCTGTTTCCACCGTAGGGCTTTTTAAAGCCTTGGCTTCCAGCACCGTAACCCTGATAACCTTTTCCGCCTGCTTTGTAAGCGGCAAGCTGTTTATGTTGGCGATGTTTTTACCGGTTTTGTCTTTTACTGCCATTTCAACCTCTTTACGCAACTCATACAGGTCTACATTGAAGCTCTTGAGTATACGAACAGCGGTATTCTCTCCCTCACGGATCAATCCCAGCAACAAATGTTCAGTGCCGATAAAATCGTTCCCCAGCCTTAAAGCCTCCTCCCTGCTAAACGAAATAATCTCCTTCACCTGGGCTGAAAAATTGTTGTCCATTGTTTATAAATTGTTGTGTTATACAATAATAACAAATATTTTTGACATCTGTTCACTCTAACTGTTAACGGCTTTTACAAGCTGAAAAGTGTATTATGCAAGTCAAAATTGATACCAGAGAGAAATTCCATGCCATTACGATCCAGGAAAGCCATTTAACTGCTAATATGACAGCAGCATTGGATGATTGTTTACTTCCTTTTTTACAAAATGACGTTAAAAACCTGGTAGTGATCTTTAAAGATGTGGAAACCATAGATGAATCTACGGCTGAATACCTGGTAAAGTTACAGCAAACTTTTTACGAACAACATGCTTCCTTTGTTATCTGCGAACTGCAATCCGCACTGGAAGAGCAACTGGACAAAATGGAGTTGCTGGAATTATTGAATGTTACCCCTACCGAAAGTGAAGCCTGGGACATTTTGCACATGGAAGAAATTGAAAGGGAATTGCTGCGCGATGACGAATAACAATGGAGCCTGAAATGTGAGGTCTGAAGTCCTGTTATTGCATTTTCCCGCAACTGACGTTCTGACTTCTTTCAGCTTTCTGTTTCATTCCTTTTTAAAAAACTTCTGTACTGTATTGCAGCATTTCAAACGCTGTAACAGTCTTTTAACATTTAAAACAGCCACCCAGGCATGAAAAAATACGCCGTTGTTGTTGCCGGTGGTTCCGGATTAAGAATGGGAACCCAGATACCTAAACAGTTTTTACCGCTTCGCGGAAAACCGGTTCTATGGTACACACTTACTGCTTTTCTGGAAGCCTTCGACGATCTTGAAATCATCCTGGTCTTGCCCAAAGCACACATGGATACGGGCTTGCAGATCCTCCGCACCACCTCACATCCCAACCGTATCTGGATCTCCGAAGGAGGAGAAACTCGTTTCCACTCCGTTAAGAACGGTCTCGCCCATATTCACCACCATTCCATAGTTTTTGTTCACGATGGCGTTCGCTGCCTGCTCACAACTGAGCTTATCCATCGCTGTTATAACATGGCCCAGGAACGCGGTAATGCCATCCCCGCCACTACAGCCTTCGACTCTGTTCGCATTGAAACTATTGGTGGTAACCATATTGTTGACAGGAATAAAGTGCGCCTGATACAAACCCCGCAAACTTTTTATAGCGACCTGATCAAGGCTGCTTTTGAACAGGAATACGAAGAGTCTTTTACTGATGAGGCCAGTGTAGTGGAAAGACTGGGTGTAAAGATCCACCTGGCAGAAGGCGATGCCACCAACATCAAAATCACCCGCCCGCTGGATATCCTGATCGCAGAGAAGATTCTGGAGGAAAGGGAGATGGGGGTTTAGGAAGGAGGTGTTTAAGTATTAGCAAATACAAGCCTGGAAGCAACGCACTGAGGCGCAAAAGGCAAGGCTCAAGGAAGCCGGAAAGAAAATGCCCGTTCGACTGGCTCGTGCATGCGGGCGAAGTGCAAAATACGGTTCCTTTGATTGCGTCTTTGCTTGCTTAGCTTTCTCTGCGTGAAATAAGCGATGAGCAATAGCAACAATCACTCACGATTAACGTCTTAAAACCCACGCCCCCAACACATCCCGTCGCTACTTCATCCACTTCACATACCACGGTAGCCTGTTGATATGCAATGCAGGATAGATCTCTGCTACTGCACCAAAACTGCTATAGAAAAAAGCCACATTTCGAATGTCGGAGCCTTCAAAATCCAGTAACAGATCTTGCCCTGCATGGTCGTGAATAAAACGGTCTATTAAAAAATGGGAAGCGCCAATGGTCCTGCCATCGGGGTGATTACCAACCAGGATATAGTAAGCCCTTTGATGAGAAAAAAAGTATACACAGGAAGCGATCAGCATGCCATCCGGGGAATATACGCCACAAGACAGCGCTTGGCCCTTTGTCAGCAATTGCTGATATAAATCGCGGAAATTATTGAAATCTTCTTCTGATATTGATGCCACTTTTCCCATCTGTTCGTGCGACAACTGCAGGATGGCATTTATATCAATACCGGTTTCATAACGGCAGTTCAGTTGTATTGCTTTCCGCACATTGCGCCGGATATTTTCACGGTATCCTTTGTACAGTTCATCATAGCTTTTATGAAGGGACAATGTGTAATTGTTGCGCAGGATGGAAAACCCCGAAGAAGCAGACAGGATATTTCCATAGTTCAGGTTGATCTCTATCAGCTTAAAGTGCACCGGTATAGCGGCAATAAACGCCCGCACAATCTCTTCTGTAAGAAGTTTGCCAAAGATGCCCAGTGATGCCGTAAACGGCGGCTGGTACAGGTAACTGATGTTCCACTTTTTGTTCCAGGTGAGAGGCATTACCGCTTCATAATCGCCCAGCACCAGTGCATCCCAGTGTTTTGCCATCTTGTCCAGGTAGCAGACATAGGCATAGATCAGTCCGTTGGGAGCTTCATCAATACATGTATCCCACCGGGCAGTATCAATATCTTTTCGCTGTATGTATTGCAGTGCGGCCATCAGACCATGTAGTTGTAAATACCAAAAGGCATTAATAGCTCAGAAGCCATATTTGCCCAGCATTTTTCTTGTGTTGAAACGTTGTATATCAATACTGAAAGAAAGTCTTTTCCAGAAAGAGAATGCCTCTTTCTCTGTTTTAATATTATCACGCATTGCCTTGCTGTATACCAGCGGCATGTAAATATTCAAGAGTTCATTGAACAGGGTTACCTGCAATCCACCCACATACAGGAACTTACCATATTCAGCATTGCGTTTCCACGATTCTGCATATGTACCTACATCCAGAAATAAACGCAAAGGCAGTTTTACCGGAAACAATTTCTGGGGCAACGTAGTATTCAGGTTAATGGCAGCAATCCAGTTGTCTGTACGTACAGGAGGGTCTGAAAACAGGTCGTAACGCAGTTTTAAAGCTGCATCCCTGTTCATGATCTGCTGACTGGCAAATCCGCTGAACTCATTGCGACCGATAAAATAGTTACTGTACGTATAATCTTCTTCACCCCGTACGGCTGTCATTTTGGGTTGAAAACGGGTAATACCGAGGCTGTTTTCTCCTTTGCCGATATAACCAAATTTGGCTGCAAATACACGTATGCGCATACCGCCTCCTTTGGCATAATTGAAGAGATAATTGGCAGTAGCATTGATCCTGTAAAAATCTTTCGCCTGCTGGATCTGCAATTCGGCATCATAAGGATACAACAT
The DNA here is from genome assembly GCA_001302245.1 of Chitinophagaceae bacterium PMP191F. GTDB lineage: Bacteria > Bacteroidota > Bacteroidia > Chitinophagales > Chitinophagaceae > PMP191F. Next base: position 306,360 of record LGYU01000009.1, on the reverse strand, counting down.
CCTGTAATCTGTAATGCCAAATGTCAACTGGTTCAGGTAGCGGTATTCTGTTTGCTTTACAAACGGGTGACCCACCGAGTCGCCTACCGGTACCTTATATCCGAAATTACGTTCGCCGATAATATAGGTTTTCCATTCCAGCCATTTTTCAACCGTACTGCGAACGTCCTTATTTCTGAATGTTACGCGCAGTGAAGGAACAACCTTATTGAATCCGCCTGTAATAGTATGACCGATACTATCAATGCCATCTTTTGCTGAAAATCTTGCACCTTCTATCCCAATGGTTACTTTCTGCAACAGGTTGCCAGGATACCAGGTATATCCAACCTGTGCCAATCCATTAAGCTGCTTGCTGCCCATGGCGTATAAAGGAGCCACCATAAACCTAAACTTCGACGGGGGCAGGTTGTAATTGTGTATCACACCGCCCACCATGAACTTATCATACATGTTGTAACCGATCAACGGCATGATATTGATATGCTCAACATGTTTATAATCTTTCAGTGAATAGAACAATACCGGTTTTATTGTTTTGGGTTTTGCAGTAACCGGGGGAATATCACCGGTCTGATATAAGGCTGCAAAAAAATCGCTGAGTGAACGTCCGCTGGCTGTTTCCAGTGTTTGTTGAAAATCGGCCGGAGCAGGGTGTTTAAACTGCCACTGGCGATAATATTGTCGCATACAGGAATCAAAACGCGCTCTGCCCAGTGAATCTTCCATCCATTCCATCCAGTTGGCCGTTTTGTCGTATGATACCAGGTTATAATTTAACCATGTAAAGCCCTCAGATGAAGTAGCAATAGGCTGATCTTTTCTTTGGGCACTGAATATATCCAGCAATAGCTGTTTCTCATCTACAACGAAAGTTGCTTTTTTACCATGTTTCCATTGCTCATAGCGCCTGTCATAATAAGTATTGAATCCTTCATCCATCCAGGGATATGCCCGTTCATTACTGCCCAGGATACCATAAAACCAGTTGTGCCCTACTTCATGCTCTATAACACCTTCCAGGTCATTTATTGTAGGGGAAATATTGGTAATGGTTGGGTATTCCATGCCGCCATCAAACCCCAAAGGTGACTCCACCACGCTCACTACATTGTAAGGATATTCACCAATCAGTCCCGAACGGAAGCGCACAGCATCTTTCAGGTATTCCATGCTTTTCAGCCACGACCTATTTTCGCCGGAGAAAAAGCTATATGCTTTTACTATCCTTCCCGAAGGCATCTGCAATGTATCGTACAATACCACCAGATCTTTCCCCGCAAACCATGCAAAGTCGTGTACATTGTTCTGAATGTATCTTAACGTTTTGGACGGTTCTGGTTGACGGGCTACCGGTACAGGCTGTGGCGGCTTGTTTACGGGGAGCTTATTACCTGCAGGTTTTGATTTGTTGTTGCCCGTTTTTTGCGTGGTGCGTGCAGGTGTACTGGTATTCCGTGCAGGCATTATCTCTTTTTGTATTTCAGTTTTAGGGGTTCTTTGCTGTAGCCATTGCAGTTCTTCTTCGTTCTGTAATTCGCCGGTAGCTGCTACCACATAATTGCGTGGCAGGGTAATACGTACATCAAAACTGCCAAATTCACTGTAAAACTCTCCCTGGTTCAAATATGGCATCGGGTGCCAGCCTGTACGATCGTACACTGCGGGTTTAGGATACCATTGTGTGATATTGTAGAAATGCTTTACATGTCCGCCACGCGAAAACACATCGGGCAACTGTACATGAAAGGGCGTTGTAATCAAAGTTTGCTGCCCGGGTAACAATGGAGCGGGCAAATACACTTTTACAATGTCAATGTATTGCGGATGATCTTCTGTTTTTAGTGTGAGATTGTTGATCCTGAAATCGAGCCGGTTGATATAACCACGTTGTTCTTTACCGGAGAAATAGAAATCTGTACTGCCGTTCTGCAACAACTGTTCGCTGAAGGCTGTTTTATCGTTTTTATAGGCATTGGGCCACAAATGGAACCATATAAAGGTTAGTGTGTCCGGCGAATGATTGGTGTATTGCAGCTTCAGAAAGCCATCCAGTGTGTGCACGGCATCATCCAGGCTCACATCAATGGTATAGCTCACCTCCTGTTGCCAATAAGTCTGCTGCGCCAATACCGGCCGCAGCAAACAACAACACAACAATAATAAATACAGTTTCTTCAAAGCGTTCTGGTTATAAGTGATAGGTTTTAGGTAGCAGGTTAATACATATCAGATCAAACTTATAACCTACAACATACTACCTGTAACCTGTCTTTTAAAAATTCCCTTCCTTATTCATCAACTCAAACAGCTTATCCAGTGAGCTGCCATTAGCTTTTTCCAGTGCGGCTTTAAAATCTTCAGGATACGGGTGTTTGAACTTCCATTCTTTAAAGTACTCCTGTATACCCTTGTCCAATTTTTCACGACCAATGGCACTTTCAATAATGTATAACCACACTGCGGTCTTAACATATATTACGATACCGTAATCGTCTTTATTGGCAAAGCCGGTTGAACCAGTACTAACGGGTTTTGCTGCCGGAATCGTATTCAATGCCGAGTAAATGCGTGACAGAAATTCTTCTTCCGGAAGTTTTTTGACGTCTTTGGGTATGGCACCGCCAAAAATACTGTTGTCGCGGTACTTTTCTCCTTCATAACGGAACTGGAAATAAGTGTTCACACCCTCATCCATCCAGGGATTATCGCGCTCATTACTGCCTATGATCCCATAGAACCAGTTATGCCCCACTTCGTGGGTGATCACAGCATCCATTCTTTCCTCGTTGGCATCCGGGCTGGTGATCAGGGTGATCATGGGATACTCCATGCCACCGGAAGTAAGATTTTTAGGTCCTTCCACAGCCTGTACCACAGGATATGGATACTCTCCTATCCACTTGGAATAATGACGCACCGCATCTTTAATGAACCCGGTGCTTTTTTTCCATTCTTCATTACCTTTTACCTGGCCGTAAGAAAACACATCTACTCCATGACCGGGTAGTTGTAATGTATCGTAACGGATCACAAAATCTTTAGCGGCAAACCATGCAAAATCATGGATATTCTCACCAAAATAGGACAATGTTTTACTGCCTTTTTTCAATGCTTTGTATAGAACAGGGTTTCCCTGGTTCAGGTTGTTTTGTTTGCCGATGGTTTTATAGTTTTCCAGCTCATCCTTACTCTGTAAAGTACCGGTAGCTCCTACCACATATTCTCCCGGCAAAGTAATGTTCACTTTGAATGAGCCGTATTCAGCATAGAACTCTCCCTGGTCCAGGTAAGGAAACTGGTGCCATCCTTTGCGATCGTACACAGCCGGTTTAGGATACCACTGACAAACCATGTACTGCTGTCCTTCATATCCTGAACGGGAAAAGTAAGGAGGTAACTGTACATAAAAAGGTGTGGCGATCGTGATCTTATCACCCGGCAGTAATGCTTTTGGCAATGGCAGTTTGATAATATCAATATTGTCTTCCACACTCAGCTCTACCGGCTGACCATTTACAGTAAACCGCAGACTGTCGATATAGCCTTTACCCATATTCACCAGTTTCTTTTTACCTTCTTCGCTTTCGGCCAGTTGTTTGGCCAGTGCGGTCTGATCATTGCGATAAGCATTGGGCCAGATATGAAACCAGAGGTAAGTAAGTGTATCGGGTGAATGATTGATGTATTGCAGGGAAAGATCTCCCCGGAGGCTGTTGTTGTTATCGTTCAGGGATACGTTGATGGTGTAGTGTACTTCCTGTTGCCAGTAGGAGGATTGTGCCGAAGCTGCCTGCCACAGAACCAATTGCAGGATAAGAAGTTGTATCGTTCTGCCCACGTTTTTCTTTCAAAAATAAGGAATCAGGATTAAGACACAAGGTTTAAGTACAAAGGGAATATTTGATACCTGCTATCGTCCTTTTCCCAAAAAAACGATCCGGAGTGTGTACAACATGATCTTGAGATCAAGCGACAGGGAAATATTTTCAATGTACATCAGGTCATATTTCATCCGTTCAATCATTTCGGCCTCGTTTTCGGCATATCCAAACTGGACCATTCCCCAGGAAGTTATACCCGGCTTCACTTTCAGCAGGTATTTATAGTAAGGTGTTTGCTGTTGCAGCCTTTTGATATACCAGGCACGTTCAGGACGTGGACCTACCAGGCTCATCTCTCCTTTCAATACGTTCCACAACTGTGGCAATTCATCCAGCCGCCATTTACGCATAACGCGTCCCCAGGGTGTAATGCGGGGATCGTTCATACTGGATAACTGCGGACCATTCAGTTCGGACGGGTGGTACATGGAACGGAACTTATAGATCGTAAACGGCGTGCCTTTGTACCCTATTCTTTCCTGTGAATAGAAAACAGGTCCCGGTGAAGAAAACCTTACACGGATAGCGATGTACAATAAAAACGGGAAAAGCAAAATGAGACAGCCCAGCGAAAATACCACATCCAGCAGGCGTTTGATATTCTGCTGCCACTCAGGCATCAGGCCTGTTTTGATATCAGACAATACCGCTCCGAATACACTGCTGGTCTTTACCGAACCGGAAAGAATATCCAATGTATCGGGTGCGATCTTGATTTCCACATCCTGCTCACTGAGTATTTCAATGGTTTTTTCAATGCGCTCCTTCTCTATCTTTTCCAATGCTATCACCACCAGTTTTACCTGCTGTTCTTTCAATACTTTTTCCATATCCTGCAGGGAACCATAACGCGTGAGGTGATCGCTGATCCCATTGGCATAAGCGCCTGCAGAAATAAAACCCACATAGTGATAGCCTCCCATTTCCAGGCCCGACTTCGTTTCATTGTAAATAGCGGTAGCCACAGCATTGCCACCCACCAGCAGTGTATTGAATCTGACCTTGCCAGACAGCAATTGTTTGCGTACCTGCTGTAACAGCAAACTGCGACCCAGCCAGGTAAACAGGAACTGAGCACCGATATAGGAAAATAATGCTTTGTAGAAATAAGTGTATTGTTTTTGCGGATCGTTGATCACGATGGCAAAGAAGATGATGGTAGCCCCAATAACCGAATAAGTAAGGGTAGTAAAGAACTCGTTCAGCTTCGATTTCTTGTACAGGGAATGATAACACCCCATCAGTGTATAGAAGCACAACCACGCAATGGGCACAGTGATGATGCCTACCCAGAAACGATTGTTCAGGTACAACTCGTCGTCTATGATCAGTGGCTCGTGCAACAGGATACGCCGTACAAAGTACAGTACACACCAGGCTGCAACTGCCGCCAGATAATCACTTAAAAGATAATATACGCTATGAATACGACGGGTCGAATGCATGCAGGGTTTTAGGAAATAATGCTGTTGTTCTTGATTTTATGTAAAATCTGGTGTGCAACATCCATGGCTCTGTAGCCATCCACTTCAGACACTACTGTAGGGGTGTTGTTCAGAACAGCGTCTCTGAACGCCTCCAGTTCCATTTTAATAGCATTTACTTCAGGAACCAATGGATTGAGCACAGCAATGGTCTTTTTTCCATGTGGTGTATCCAGGTCAAATGACAACGCATCCAGATCTGCTGCACCTTTCAGCTTGATGATCTCCGATTTTTTATTCAGGAAGTCTATTCCAATATAAGCATCTTTCTGAAACAGCCTGATCTTACGCATTTTTTTCATGGAAATACGGCTGGAGGTAAGATTGGCCACGCAACCGTTATTAAATTCAATACGTACGTTGGCGATATCCGGTGTGTCCGTCATTACGGCCACGCCACTGGCAGAGATCATTTTCACTTCGCTTTTTACCAGGCTCAGGATAATGTCAATATCGTGTATCATCAGGTCCAGGATCACGCTCACTTCCGTACCACGGGGATTGAATTGCGCCAGGCGGTGTACCTCAATAAACATCGGGTGAAGATCCATGTTACGTACGGCGAGAAAAGCAGGATTAAAGCGCTCTACGTGACCTACCTGAAGTTTTATGTTTGATTCCCGTACCAGGTTCAGTATTTCGCGGGCTTCTTCCATTGTATTGGCCAGCGGTTTTTCCACAAAAACATGTTTTCCTTTGCGGATGGCCATTTTGCAAAGGTTGTAATGAAATGTGGTGGGAGCTACCACATCTACCATATCCACTATATCCATTAAACGCTCAGGGTCAAGAAATCGCGGCACCTGGTATTTTTCAGAAACTTCCTGTGCTGCAACATCGTTAGGATCATAGAACCCAACCAGTTCAACATCTTTTATTTCCTTCCAGTTATTTAAGTGAAATTTACCAAGATGACCTACGCCGAATATTCCAACCTTTAGCATATCTTCTGATTATACGCCAAAGATATACCGTGTGTGTGGTTTGCTCCGTGCTTTTTTATACCAGCACACTGCAAAAATGTGAATAACCTATTTTGCCAAACGGGATTGAGCTCTGTAAGTTGATGTTGGGTGATAGATGAACAGACAGGTTCCGTCTTTCACTTCATTAATGATCTCTGCCGACATTTCTACAGGCAACGCAGGGCAGCCCTGACTGCGACCAATGTAATCCTGGTTGTGGTTAGCAGCCCAATCGGCGCTTACATAATCGGCACCATGTAATACAATAGCACGGCGAAAGGCAAAATCATTAATTCCTTTTTCAACGCCCTGCAGTTTTAAAGAATAACCGTTATTACCCATGTAGGTATTGCCTGTAATGTAAAAACCAAGACTGCTTTTGTTGGAGCGGTTCTTATTGGAGAAAGACTGCGCCATCTCCTTGCCCGTTTTATTGCCATGTGCTACCAGTGTATTGAACAGCAATGCATAATTTTCGAGATCAATAACGTATAAACGCTTGCTGAGACTGGACTGGCTGAAATCAACAATAGAAAGGATATTTTCTTTGATATGGTAACTTTTGATGAGCTTGCTCATGCCGCGTAATGCCATTTCAAAGGCCCTGCGTGATAATCCAGCATCTTCCAGACGGAGACTATCATATACATCCATTTTAGCCTCTGCAAACGAACGGTGTAATGTTACAGCCGCTGCAGGCTTATGGGTGAAGGAACTGTCTAAGTAGTTTTTGTACGGTAAAGGCGCTGGCAAAGATGGCATAAACGACCACAGGAACACTGTTCCGGCTACCAGCAGAACAGAACCGCAGCGTTTTGCGAGCCTTTTGATAAATGGTTTTTGCATAGTAAGAAATCCCCTTGAATTTTGGATATTTACGATCGCCGGTAGTCAGCTACTAATCTTACCAACGTATTTCAGTTTGCAAAATTGCCCTCATTTGACCGTAAATAGTGTTAAAACAACATTAAAAGGAAGGAGAACGCCGAAAAATCTGTAAATCAATCAGTTGAATACAAAAATACTCTTACAGCTGATACAGGTTTTTTGCAGTGTTTCTCCCAGGTCCGAAAAAAGGCTTTTCAAAATAACACACATTTCAAAAACAGCCAAATTTTCAACGAAGTTATCGTATCAGACACCAGGGAAAAACCCTAAGTTGTCATATGCAATACCACTGTACGAATTACTAAAAAGCTCAATATTTCACTTCTATCGAAAAGTGAACATTGAAAACTGAACATTGGGTATTGAATATTCAATACGCAATTATCAACGTGGAATACTTAATTATTTGCTGCTTACACACCGGAACCCTGTATGCTCCAGCCCGGTATCAGGAGAAGTTTTCATGCGGGCTGATACCCTATAGCTGGCGCAATAGGAATCGTGACAAAGAAATGATCCGCCGCGCACTACCCTTTTGGGAATGGCTGGCTCATCAGGATCATATGCATCGGCAGGTCCCAGAGGATTGGTTACACCATCCGCAACCTCTTTGTAATAATCCGGTCGATACCAGTCAGCACACCATTCCCATACATTGCCGGCCATATCGTACAGTCCGTAGGCATTGGGAGCAAACGAACGCACCGGCGCAGCACCTGCAAAACCATCTTTGCGGGTATTTACATCCGGAAAATGTCCCTGCCAGATATTGGCTTTTGGTGTGCCATGATCAACAGGTTCATTGCCCCAGGTAAATGGCTGTTTGCTCAGCCCGCCACGCGCGGCAAACTCCCACTCAGCTTCTGTAGGCAATCGTTTACCCGACCACGTGGCATACGCTGCAGCATCTTCCCATGATATGTGAACTACCGGATATTGTCCTTTGCCGCGGATATTACTGCCGGTTCCCTGCGGATGCTTCCAGTTGGCACCAGGTTGCCAACGCCACCATTGCGAGGCATCCTGTAATGAAACTGCATATTGAGCAGGAACAAACACCAATGAAGCCGGCACCAGTACACTATCAGGAGGTTTAGGCGTATCGGGCGGCAACTGTTTTTTTATCTCATTCCAATCCGGTGTCCTTTCTGCAGTAGTAATATATCCTGTAGCATCAGTAAACCTTGTAAACTCATCATTGGTCACTTCTGTAACGTCTATCCAGAAACCGTCAACAGTTACTATATGTTGCGGATACTCATCAATACGACCATCTTTATCAACTGCTCCCATAACAAAAGTGCCACCCGGTATCCATATCATGTTTTTATGTGATACGCTATCGGGTTCATGTATATTGGCATGTGATGGGTTAGCTGCTGTACGGGCAGGTATTGGCACAGCACACAACGTAACAGAATCGTGCGCAACGGCATTGCGCTCCTGTGTATCGCTACAGGCATAGAGCAATATAGCGCCTGTTACAAAAAGACAAAGTGATGATGCCGTCAAATTTTCTATTGAATTAAAAACGGGTTAATTTTTACCAGAGGTAGTATTTCTGAATACAGTCACTGCCATATTGCATACAGTTCTTTATGCGCGTGCCTGTACAGCAAACATTTTACCATGTGAGCGTTTGCGAAATTCGGAAGGGCTCATTCCCCTGTACTTTTTAAATATCCTGTTGAGATGGCTTTCATCTGTAAAGTTCAGTTCAAAGGCTATTTCGTTCATCCGCATTTCGCTGTGCAGCAAACGGGTTTCAACCAGTTTCAGTTTATAATTGGTAATGTATTGCTGTAATGTATCGCCTGTATGCTTTTTGAAATATTCGCTCAGGTAATTAATGGAAATACTGAATACTGTTGAGATCTGTTCAGCTTTCAGCAGTTCGGGCCTGTAGATATTACTCTGTATGTAATGTATAATTTTCAGGGTAGTATCATCATTGCTCACATCGTATTTCACTTTTTCGGGTGTATTGATGTAAATGTTCCGAGCCACCAATGCAATCAATGTACTGACGAGCTGTTGTACAATCTCCTGGTGATAAGGTTCTTTATTGACATACTCCTTGATAACACCTTCGATAAGTGCTTTTACCAATACTTTATCTTCCTGGTTTTTCAGAATACAACCGGGCAGATGACTGGTATTGTGAAAAATGAATTCAAGTTTTTTTATCCATTCATTATTGCCTGTGCCTGCCTGCAGTTCTCTTTGTGAACGCAGATAGATATCATTGAAGCGGATCATGAAAAATTTGGTAGTTGTTTTTACATGCAACTTGTGCGAGTCTTGCGGTGTGATGAGAAACAGATGCCCACGGTAATAGTCAAACTTGTTTTTGTTAATACAATGTTTACCAGTTCCATCCATAATGTAAACCAACTCAAAAAAGTTATGTTTGTGCGCCGGTTTGGGACATTCGTCGGTTTCCTTATACACAATTTCAAATGGCTGGTACAAATTCTCAGTATTCATACCTCCAAATATACAGAACAAACCCAAAATTGTACAAGGAACAAAATCATTACAATCAGGAACTTTGTAAGGCAGGGAGTAAAATAACGGGTTATTCTGCTGCTGCTTAAAACTTCCAACATTCCCCGGAAATACGTTTTCCGGCAAATATTCAGATTATCTTGTCAATATGAAAAGCAACGCTTCCTGTAGAAAGTTGCCGGAATTTCAATGATCAGGTATTAACAGTCAATTAATATATCCTGACTGATACAGCGGTTTAAATTACCGCTTACAAACACAACACATGAAAGCGATCATTTTAAAAGATTTTGGCGGCGCTGAAAATCTTTTATTCACCAATCTCCCCACTCCCACCCTTCATGACCATGAAGTGCTAGTGCAGGTGAGTGCTATCGGCATCAATCCTATCGACATTAAAACACGTAACGGACAGGGTGCAGCACAGCAACTGAAAAATGAACAGCCCATTATTCTTGGCTGGGACATTTCAGGTATTATACAGGAGACAGGTAAAGCTGTTACCCGTTTTAAAAAAGGTGATGCTGTTTTTGGTATGGTTAATTTTCCGGGACATGGTAAAGCCTACGCTGAATATGTGGCCGCTCCGGAAGCACATCTTGCATTAAAACCTTTTACCATATCACATGGCGAAGCCGCTGCCACGCCGCTGGCTGCATTAACAGCCTGGCAGGCATTTACAAAACAGGTGTCTGTACAACCCGGACAAAAAGTACTGATTCATGCAGCTAGTGGCGGTGTAGGTCATTTTGCCGTTCAGATTGCCAAACACCTGGGTGCGTATGTGATAGGCACTTCTTCTGCTACCAATAAAGAATTTGTTTTATCACTGGGCGTTGACGAACATATTGACTATAACGCCCGGCAGTTTGAAGAGGTCATTACTGATGCTGATATTGTATTGGATGCATTTGGTGGTGACCATGCAGTGCGTTCACTGGCTGCTACTAAACCCGGGGGAACAGTGATCAGTTTACCTTCTGCCACTTCAGCCAACATTGCACAACAAGCCGAAGCCGTGGGTAAACACGGCGTTCATTTTCGTGTATCATCCAGCGGCGCAGATATGGAACAACTGGCAGTACTGTTGCTAAAAGGTACCATTCATACACATGTATCACATCTTTTTGAATGGAAAGATATAGCGGCAGCACACAAACAGGTTGAATCAGGAAGAACAACAGGAAAAGTAGTAGTGGTGATCTGATATTTATATACACGCTTTATAACACACCGTTGCTGCCATGTCGAAAATATCTCTTTACAAAAAAGGCCGTTATAAAGCTTTTATTACTAAACCTTGAACTAAAAAACCGACCAGGATTATTATTGTATGAGCGCACAAAAAGGGATTTGTAGCATACTGATGATATTCAACAAATCTTTTTACAGACATGCAGTGATTACCGCTGCAGTTGTTTATTCATCATTGACAGTACAGGCACAGGGCGACAGCACATTGTTGTTGTCGAAGGCAGTAACTACCGGCCTGCAACAATACCAGAGCATTAAGGCAAAACGCAATTACCTCGAAGCATCCGCTGCGCTGATACAGAATGCACGCAATGAATATCTGCCCAACGTAGTGGCGTCTATTCAACAGGCGTATGGTACTGTGAACGGGCAGTTTGGTCCTGCCGCACCAGTAGGAGCACTGGGTTTATCATCTGCCGGCCCCACTTACAATAGCCAGAGCTGGAACGCTGCTTTCGGGTCTATGTATATCATCAGCACCAACTGGGAGTTCTTTACTTTCGGGCGTGTAAGCTCAAAAATTGAACTGGCAGGCGCACAGGCAAAGAAAGATTCTGCCGATCTGCAACAGGAACAATTTGTACACAGTGTAAAAGTAGCCGGAGCTTACCTGAACCTGTTAATAGCGCGCAGGCTGATACAAAATGCACAGTCTAACCTGGAGAGAGCAAAATATGTACAGCAATCTGTAAAGGCACGTACCTTATCCGGTTTAAACCCCGGCGTTGATTCCTCTATCGCCAATGCAGAAGTATCACGGGCAGAACTGACAATTATTGATGCCACCAACAACGAACAGCAGTTGCGCAATCAATTGATCCAGTTACTGAACATTGCTCCCGGTGATTTTGCCCTTGATACCACGTTCTTTTCCAGTGTACCAGACGGATTTCAGACCTCTGCGACCGTTACACAAAACCCGCAGGTAAAATTTTACCAGACACGTATTGACCAGAGCAATGCGGCTACAAGCTTTCTGAAAAAAAGCATTATGCCTGGTTTTAACCTGTTCGGCATTTTCCAGAGTCGCGGTTCAGGTTTTAATTCAGATTACACACCGGCCTATGATGACCGCTATACCAAAAACTATTTTGATGGGGTAAAGCCCATGCGCAGCAACTATGCTCTGGGCGTAGCACTTTCCTGGAATATTATCAGTCTGTGGAAGATCAAACAACAGGTACATGCACAACAATTTGTAACAGCGGCTTACCAGCAGGAATACGACCTGGTTACCACCCAACTGCAAACGCAACTGGTACTGGCCGACCAGCGTATTCAAAACACTACGCAGAGCGTACGTGTAGTACCCCAGCAGTACAAAGCAGCAGCAGACGCTTATTTACAGAAAAGTGTGTTGTACAAGAACGGGCTGTCTACCATTATTGATTTGCAGCAGGCACTGTACGCACTGAACAGGGCTGAAACCGATATGAGTGTTGCCTATATCAATGTATGGCAGGCGCTGTTGCTGAAAGCAGCCACCGCCGGTGATTTTGATCTGTTCCTTAAGCAAGTAAAATAGGGAACCAGGTAGTAGTTTTTAAGTGTTAGCCATTAGCCGGGGAAGACTGATTCGAAAATTTGAGAATATGGTAATTTGAAAATGTGGTTAGACCGTTTAATAGTTGCCGAGCGCTTTGCATTTTGCCCGAAACTCATGGCTCGTAGCTTTTCGATTCTTATGGGCCACAACAATTCACTATTGACTATTCACCACGCACCATTACAACAGACGATATAAACGAATTTATGAACCTGATACGTTTCGCATTACGCAAGCCCATCTCGATACTGGTAATAGTAGCAGGGCTTTTCTTTTTCGGCATCAAAGCCGTTAACAGCATCAAGGTAGATATCTTCCCCAAGCTGGATCTGCCGGTTATTTACCTGGCGCACCCGTTTGGCGGATATACACCTACACAAATGGAAGCATTCTTTGGTAAGCAATACATCAACGTAATGCTCTTTGTAAACGGGATAAAAACTATTGAAACCAGGAACATACAGGGTCTAACGCTGATGAAGATCACCTTCTATCCCGGCACCAATATGGCACAGGCTGCCGCTGAGGTGAGTGCCTTTTCCAACCGTATACAGGCCATCTTTCCACCGGGTTCACAGCCTCCGTTCATCATTCGGTTTGATGCTTCTACACTACCCGTAGGGCAACTGGTATTGAAAAGCAGTACCCGTAACAACAACGAATTGCTGGACCTGGCCAATACTTACGTACGCTCTTCCTTTACATCTATACCCGGTATCGTATCTGCCCCTCCGTTTGGTGGTAACTTACGTACCATTGTTATTAAAGCTGATCCGGAACTGCTGCGTTCACACAATCTAACTCCGGATCAATTGGTGGAAGCATTGCGTGTCAACAACCAGACAGCTCCTTCGGGCAACGTGCGTATCGGTAACTACAATTACATTACACCTACCAATACCACCATCAAAACAGTAAAAGATTTTGAGACCATTCCGCTGTTCAAAGGAACTGCTCAAAACCTTTACCTGCGCGATGTGGCAACTGTAGAGGATGCAGCAGACCAAACGGTAGGTTATGCGTTGGTAAACGGTAAACGTTCTGTTTACCTCAGTATCGCTAAATCAGCCGATGCATCTACCTGGGAAGTGGTACAGAACCTGAAAGCTGCCTTACCCCGTTTGCAGGCACAGTTACCGGAAGATGTTTCCCTGTCGTACGAATTTGACCAGTCTACCTATGTTATCAACTCTGTAAAAAGTCTGATGAGTGAAGGTATTATCGGTGCAGTACTGACAGGGCTGATGGTATTACTGTTCCTGGGTGACGCACGCGGCGCATTGATCGTGATCCTCACCATTCCTACTTCTATCATTTCTGGTGTATTGTTCCTGAGCCTGTTTGGTCAAACCATCAATATCATGACACTGAGTGGTCTGGCACTGGCTATTGGTATCCTGGTAGATGAGAGTACGGTAACTATCGAAAATATACACCAGCACCTGGATATGGGTAAGCCTAAGGCGCTGGCAATCTGGGATGCCTGTAAGGAAATTGCATTTCCCAAATTGCTGATCCTGTTCTGTATCCTGGCGGTATTTGCTCCGGCCTTTACCATGAGCGGTATTCCGGGATCATTGTTCCTGCCATTGGCGCTGGCCATTGGTTTCTCTATGATCGTTTCTTATTTCCTGGCACAAACATTTGTACCGGTAATGGCCAACTGGCTGATGAAAGGTCATAAAAAAGGAAAGGGACATGAAGCACTACAAGTGACGCCTGGATCTGAAAAAGATACCTGGGAGCAGAAAAAAGTGCTGGTTGAAAGAGATGATTTCAATAACGATGGTAAGGTCAGCCGCTTTGAAAAATTCCGCAACAGGTTTCTACGTTTCATCAATAGAATGATGCCTTACCGTGCTATTACGGTGCTTGTTTACCTGTTAGTAATAACCGGCCTGGCAATCCTGATGCTGAACAGTATTGGTCGTGATGTATTACCCAAAGTGAACAGCGGTCAGTTCCAGGTACGACTGCGTGCGCCCGATGGCACCCGGGCAGAACGCACAGAAGAAAAAACCATTTTAGCAATCAATGCCATTAAAGATATTGTAGGACCCGATAACGTAGCTATAACGTCTGCATACATCGGTCAGCACCCGTCACAGTTCTCTATCAGTCCGGTATACCTGTTTATGGCTGGTCCGCATGAAGCGGTGCTGCAGGTTGCATTGAAAGAAGACTATAAAACCAATCTTGATGAACTGAAAGACAAGATCAGGAACCGTTTAAAAGAACTCACGCCAGATGTAAAGCCTTCGTTTGAACCAATTGAGCTGACAGAAAAGATCCTGAGCCAGGGCTCTCCTACCCCGATAGAGATCCGTTTCTCAGGCAGGAACAAAAAACTAAATGAAACATTCGCCGGTAAAATAATAGACAAGCTGAAACAGATCAGTTACCTGCGCGATGTACAGCTGGCACAGTCTACCAAATACCCGGCGCTGAATGTAACGGTTGACAGAACACGTGCAGCACAACTGGGCGTAGATATGAACGACGTGGCACGATCACTGATCGCTTCTACTTCTTCGTCACGTTTTACAGAAAAAAATATCTGGATAGACGAGAAAGCGAATCTTAGCTACAGTGTACAGGTACAGGTACCTGAATACAAAATGAGTAGCACCAGTGATATCGGTGAAATTCCTTTACAGAGAAACTCCAGTCGCCCGGTGCTGAGTGATATAGCCACTATTACACCCGATACCACTTATGGAGAAAACGATAACCTTGGTGCTATGCCCGTATTGTCTGTTACTGCCAACCTGAATAAGATCGATCTGGGTACTGCCACCAAAGATGTACAGGCAGCCATTGCATCGCTGGGTGAACTGCCACGTGGCCTAACCATCGAAACAATTGGTCTTAGTAAAACGCTGACAGAAACACTTGATAGCCTGCAATCGGGTCTGATCGTTGCCATTGTAGTGATCTTCCTGATGCTGGCTGCCAACTTCCAGTCGTTCAAAGTATCGTTTGTAGTATTAACTACGGTTCCGGCAGTATTGCTGGGCTCACTGGCATTGCTGAAACTGACAGGCTCTACACTGAACCTGCAATCGTATATGGGCATCATTATGTCGGTGGGTGTGTCTATCTCCAACGCTGTATTGTTGATCACCAATGCAGAACAGCTACGACTGCACAGTGGCAATGCCATGCAGGCAGCCAAAGAAGCTGCGGCATTGCGTTTGCGGCCTATCCTGATGACAAGTCTGGCTATGGTGGCCGGTATGATACCAATGGCCAGTGGTATTGGTGAAGCCGGTGATCAGTCTGCTCCATTAGGTCGTGCGGTAATTGGTGGTCTGATAGCCTCTACCTTTGCAGCACTGTTTATTTTGCCATTGGTATTTGCCTGGGTACAGGGTAAAACCTCCACCCAGTCCGTATCACTTGACCCTGAAGACGAAGCAAGTAAATTTTATATTCCAACTCAGAATGCAACAACTCATGAATAAATTATCACATCCGGCATTAGTATTATCCATTGGCCTGATTGCCATCACAGCCACGTATAGCTGTAACCCGACACATGGCGAAGAAGAAAAAGCCAAGGCAGCTCCTGCTCCGGTAGCTGCTACAGAAGTGATCAGTGTGCAAAAAGGCAAACTGTCCTCTTCACTGAAATTGCCCGGAGAACTACTGGCATTTCAGCAGGTTGACCTGTATGCAAAAGTAAGCAGCTTTGTAAAAAAGATAAATGTCGATATTGGTACTGAAGTAACTGCGGGTCAGTTGCTGGTTACCATGGAAGCACCGGAAATGAATGCACAACTGGCGGCTGCTGAATCAAGATTAAAATCACTGGAAGCATTGTACATTGCCAGCAAGGCCAATTACGATCGCCTGTATGAAACCAGCAAAACACCGGGTACTATATCACCCAACGATCTGGACCAGGCAATGGCTAAACGCAATTCAGATAATGCACAACTGGAAGCGGCCAAAGCTGCTTACCGTGAAATAGCTGATACCCGCAATTATCTTGAAATAAGGGCGCCGTTCAACGGAGTGATCACAGCACGCAATGCACACCCAGGCGCGTATGTCGGCCCTTCAGGAAAAGGTTCCGAGTTTCCGATCATTACATTACAGGAACAGAAAAAACTTCGCCTGGTACTGGCAGTTCCTGAAGCGTATATCAGCTACCTGGGCAAACAATCTGCTGTTAATTTTACCGTGAAAGCATTTAACAACCAGCAGTTCACAGCACACATCAACCGCCAGGCCGGTGCATTGGATACCAGGCTGCGTTCACAACGTACAGAAATGGATGTTGCAAACAACGATAAAAAACTGTTGCCGGGTATGATCGCTGAAGTGCAACTGCCATTATCTGCCAGTGACAGCACCTTTATTGTTCCCACCACAGCAGTGGTAAATTCTACTCAGGGTGTATTTGTGATCAGGGTGAATAACAACAAAGCTGAATGGGTAAGTATCAGTAAAGGACGCGAAGCCAACGGTCAGATAGAAGTGTATGGCAATTTAAGCAATGGAGATCATTTGGTAAAAGCAGCCACTGAAGAGGTCAGGAATGGTTCTGAGATCCGTGAAACAAAGCTCAGCACAGCTACCACCGATAGTACTGCAACAAAAAAGTAAAATAATCTGCTATATGAAAAGCGGGTGGCGTTCTTCCAGGAAGTCATCCGTTTTTTATTTTTATAGTAAACCGGGGACTGTTCGATTTGTTAAAAGAATTGCAGGTTATAAGTTATAGGTAATAAGTCTATCCCTATTTATAGCTTATTACCGTTTCATTTTAAAAAACATATTTCATGAATTACAGACAATTAGGCAATAGCGATTTGCAGGTAGCCCCGGTAACATTTGGAGGCAATATATTCGGCTGGACAGTTGACGAACAAAGATCATTTGAATTACTGGATGCTTTTACTGCTGCAGGATTTAACCTGGTAGATACGGCGGATGTATATTCCAGGTGGGTTCCCGGTAATAAGGGCGGCGAATCTGAAACCATTATCGGCAACTGGATAAAGCAACGGGGCAACCGCGATAAAGTGATCGTTGCAACCAAAGTGGGATCTGATATGGGCCAGGGTAAAAAAGATATTTCTAAAAAGTATATTCTGCAGGCTGTTGAAGCATCTTTACAAAGATTACAAACGGATTATATTGACCTGTACCAGATACACTGGGATGATGATACCACACCAGTGGAAGAGACACTGGAAGCTTACAGCCAATTGGTAAAAGAAGGTAAAGTGCGCTGGATCGGTGCTTCCAATCTCTCCCCTGCCCGTTTAAAAGCCTCCCTGGAAGCCAGTAAAAAACACAATTATCCTGCATACCAGACTTTTCAGCCACATTACAACCTGTACGACCGGGAAGTGTTTGAAAAAGAACTGGAGAAGATCTGTCTTGACAACCACCTCGGTGTGATAAATTATTATGCATTGGCATCTGGTTTTCTTACCGGTAAATACCGTAGCGAGGCCGATCTGAGCAAAAGTGTGCGTGGCGGCGGCATGAAAGCATACCTGAATCCAAGAGGCACCAATATCCTGCGTGCGCTGGATGAAGTAGCTGCACTTTACAATACAACACCGGCCAGTGTGGCATTGGCATGGCTGATTGCACATCCTTCAATAACAGCACCTATTGCCAGTGCTACCAGTATTGAACAATTACAGTCAATCATTGATGCAGCTTCTCTGCAACTGGATCAGGATGCTATTGCATTGCTGGATAAGGCAAGCGCCTGGAAGTAAGGTTGTAAGTTATAGGTAATAAGTTATGAGTTTTTGACCTTTACTTATCACATACAACTTATAACATATTACCAAACAGTGTTTGATTTTCGCAAGCATCCGTTTGAAAAGCACAAGTACTTACGTTTATACAACAACTACATTTACAGTATAAACATCGGCAACATGAAATACAGAAATCTTGGCAATACGGGCGAAAAGCTCTCTGCAACTGGCTTGGGATGCATGGGTATGAGCTTTGCCTATGGCCCTATCAATGATGAGGAATCTTTAAAAACACTAAACAGGGCACTGGAACTGGGTATCAATTTCTGGGATACTGCAGATATGTATGGCAATGGTCATAATGAAGAACTGATATCAAAAGTACTGGTACCTAACAGGAACAGAATATTCCTCGCCACCAAATTCGGTTTTCGCTGGCGCAATGACGGCACCAATTATTTTGACGGTTCTCCGGCCTATTTAAAACAGGCAGTTGAAAAAAGTCTGCAACGATTGAAGATCGATACTATTGATCTTTATTACGCGCATCGTATAGATCCCAATGTACCTGTGGAAGATATGGCAGGTGCTATGGCGCAACTGGTAAAAGAAGGAAAGGTGCGTTACCTGGGATTGTCAGAAGCTTCGCCTGCATCCATCCGCAAAGCACATGCTGTACATCCTGTCACTGCACTGCAAAGTGAATATTCATTACTGACCCGGGATGTGGAAGCGGCAATTCTTCCTTTATGTCGCGAGCTGGGTATCACTTTTATTCCTTACAGCCCACTGGCAAGAGGCCTGGTAACTGCAACTGTAAATGATAAGAATCAGCTGGCAGATAATGATTTCAGGCGCACTCTGCCACGTTTTGCAGACAAACACTGGGACAATAATATAAAACTTGTCAATGAATTTGCAGCACTGGCAGAAGCAAAAAAATGTACACCGGCACAACTGGCACTGGCATGGGTACTGGCACAGGGCGATGATATCATTCCTATTCCGGGTACCAAGAAAATAAAATACCTGGAAGAAAATGCAGGTGCCGCAGATGTGATACTTAGCAAAGAAGATCTCTCCGCTATTGAAAAATTACTGGCTAAATATCCTGATGTAGGACAACGTTACAGTGAAGGGGGTATGAAACTGGTAAATAATTAATAGTATAACATTACACGTTGAAAAGTTAACAAAAGGCTGTTGTTCTGCAGAATAACAGCCTTTGTTCTTTTACAGTATTATCACAACTATGCCAATGTATCGGCTTAATTATTTTTTTGCAACCCAGATAGAATACCATATCTTTAATAAACTGATAATGACCCGGCACGCTCTGTTAGCCAGCACTTCTTTTATAAAGTATACAAAATTCTGCAGATCATCACACCCGTACCAGTTAATCAATTTGCGCTGACAACAATTGTTGAATTCTTTTAGACATTAGGTGTAACATTTTAAACAACACGAATACAATCACTACACGCTCCTGTTACGCTCGTATTGTTATCCGCTCCCTGTCAATGCATCATTCAACATATCCGTTCGCCTTAACCTTATATATTTTTACCTGCCGGCATCCGGAAGTAAAAAAACGTTTTACAATAATACTGTAAAACATGTGCTACTGCAGGTAACACTTGGCTCACTACAATCTACTTACAACAACCTTTAATACAGGTTAGAAGATCATTTTGTCTATATACTGGTATTTCAGTAATGATTATGATTCACCCGGTAATAATATCAATTCCGCTATTACGTGTATCCCAATACAATCTGATAATTATTAAACTCTTTACTTATGGCATTCAATCTTCTAGATTCCGTAAAAGGACTTTTCAACACTGAAATGATCGGCAAAGCCAGCAATATGCTGGGTGAGGACCCCAACAATGTACAGAAGGCGGTTTCCGGTATTGTTCCATCGGTGCTGGCTGGTGTATTGAATAAAGCAGGCTCCGGTGATACTGGTAGTATTCTTGGCATGGCCAAAGATGCCTTCAACAGTGGCGCACTTTCAGGTATCGGCAACCTATTGGGTAATGAAAACATTCTCTCCAAAGGAGCCGATATGCTTAAAGGTCTTTTTGGTGATAAAGCAGCCAGTGTTACCAACATGATATCCGGTTATGCAGGCATTAAATCGTCATCCGCTACTTCACTTATGAGCATGGCTGCACCTGCCGCTCTAGGCATGTTGGGCAAACATGTCACTGAAACCAATATGAGTTCCGGCGGATTACTTTCCTTTCTGAACAGCCAGAAAGAAAGTATCCTAAACAGCATTCCATCCGGCCTCAACCTGGCCGGAGCTCTGGGACTCAGCAGCCTGGGCAGTATTGGCAATAAAATAACCGGTGCTATTTCCGGTATGTCCGGAAGTGTGCAACAGGCTGCATCCGGTGGTAGCCGCTGGCTATGGCCGTTATTATTGGTACTGGTTGCCATTGCACTGATCTGGTACCTGATGCGTGGTTGTAATCACAACGCCAACGCACCTGCTGATACCAGTACAACAATGACCAAAGACACTCCTGTGCCTTCACCAACCGTTACAGCACCGGTAATGGAAATGGTAAAAGTAACGTTGCCAGACGGCGTGGTACTGGATGCCTATAAAGGAGGTATCGAGGATCAATTGGTCACTTTCCTGAAAGATCCTGCCGCACAACCGGGCAAAGATGTGTGGTTTGATTTTGACAACCTGAACTTTGAAACAGGCAGCGCCAACATCACCGCAGAAAGTATGAAACAGATCGGCAATATTACTGCTATACTCAAAGCATTTCCAAAAGCAGTTATCAAAATAGGCGGCTATACCGATAAAACAGGCGATAGTATGACCAATCTGAAACTATCACAATCAAGAGCCAATGCAGTGCTGGCTGCATTAAAAACAGCCGGTACCAATACTGCACAACTGCAGGGGGCTGAAGGATACGGTTCACAATTTGCCAAAGCTGCTGCCGACGCTTCTGATGATGAAAGGAAAAAGGACAGACGTATAGCGGTAAGTGTCAGAAAAAAATAATATACTCCACGTAAGAACCGCCGGTATAAGGCGGTTCTTACCACTTAAAACCAATATGGCTTGATCAGGAAATTTCCGACCTCTCAATACTACATCTTAATCTACTGGTATGAAAAAAATATTCATTCCGTTCCTGCTGATTGTACTGATCAACAGCTGCGGTACAACAGCACATATTGAAAAAAGCTGGCGTGATCCGGATGTTACGGTAGACGTATCCAAACTGCATAAAGTAATCGTGGTGGCTTTGCTGAAAAACGAAGCCACGCGACGAAGCACCGAGGATAAGCTAGCCGCTATGCTGAATGGTAAGGGCGTTCCTTCTTACAACTATCTTACCAAGGACATCCGGCAAGAAAGCGAAGGCCGCATAAGGGCACAGTTGATGAATGAGGGCTTTGACGGTGCCATTATCATGCGGCTGGCAGATGTGGATAAAGATATCCGCTATATACCAGGCACTTACAGTACTTACCCGGGTTTCTATGGCAGGTTCTGGCCATATTACTGGAGCGCATGGCCGCATTATTATCAACCGGGATATTATGAATCCACTAAAACGTTTACAGTAGAAACCAATGTATATTCCTTTGCCAATGATAACAAACTGATCTGGTCTGGCATTACTACTTCGGTTGATCCACTGAATGTAGACAAACTGATGCAGGCAAGCGCCAAAGCTGTATTCAAAAAAATGAAGGAAGAAAAATTCATTGTGGAATAAACAATACTATTTATACAAAAATTATTCATCTCAATTACTCAACATGAACAGGGCATTACAATGCATTTTAATCATAATACCCTTGATATTACTGGCATTCAATACACATGCGCAGCATTATGTAAAACGGCAACCCGGCAGGCCCACAGGTGTTGTACAACGTCCGCCATCACCGGTTGCCAATTCGGTATGGATAGAAGAAGACTGGAAATGGAATGGTAAACGGTTTATGTGGGCAGGTGGTTACTGGGCCCGTCCGCCATACGCGGGTGCAGTATGGATCCCGGGGCGTTGGGTTCATACACGTTATGGCTGGCAATGGGTTGCAGGACGCTGGCATCGCCCCACTCCGCGACCGCCGGTTTCACGACCACCCTCACGGCCTCCAACACGTCCGCCAGGCAGGCCGCATTAAAACCCATGTTGCAATACTCTGAACAAAACAAACAGAAAAAAGAAAGGTCACTTCATTACGAAGCGACCTTCTTTTATTATTGAAATATCACCAGACAATTGTAAAAAGCAAAGACCCTCCACAAATTCCATTCTCTGCAGCCATTACCCTTACCTTACCTGTAATAGGTGCATCAAGTAGATATCCTGCATTTCTTATTGACGAACCACTAAAAGACAACAAGAAAACAGGTGTGAAGGGTCTTTTACCTTTAATGAACTTTAGTTGGTTATAAGTTCGTTAACAAAGCTAATAGTTAATTACCTGCTCCGATGGGAATATAGACGAATCCGTAAAATGTATCGGTAAACCGTTTAACCACTGCTATAACGATCTTACAGGTTTCACCATTCTTTGTTTATCAGCCTGGTAAATACTCTTTACACTTGTACCATTACCGTTATGTATCTTGCCTGTCGATAACAGAACAATTAGCTGGTGCTATAACCTGAAAGGCATCGTCAAACCACTACCCAAACAACGCCGACAGGTAGCAAAGAGCATTACACTATTTTATTACAGGTTTTATTTTATACCAGAACACATTGTCTTCCATCATTTGCATCATGCTGTCACTACCGCCGGATGGAGGCCCGGGAGGTGGCCCATCGCCCATCATAGGCCCGTCACCACCGGTCATGCCGCCTGTAAACGGAATACCTTTTTCTACCACACCAATACTAATGGTGCTACCGGCTTCCGGCTGCGCGGGCAATACACGATAAGGTATAACGGCTTTATATATTAGTGTATCGCCGTGTATATTCAGTGTTGCGTAAATTCCGGAAGGATGTGTACAATTCTGCCGGCCATTCAGTTCTTCTGCAAACCCGGTCAGTTGCATTTCACGCTGTACAGACATCTGTTTTATCAAAACATCGGTAGCATTTCGATCATTTGTTGCTGGTACATTCTCTTCGCCGGATGGCGTCCACTGCACCTGCATTGTCGTTGCTCTCTTCGCTGGGATCGGGAATGTAATACCCGTTTTCTTATTCTTCCTTCCTTTTATATCCACCCACAATTCCAACCCGTTCTGCAATATCTTTTTCTGTTGTACAGCATCTGTTATCTGTAACCGTACAAAAACAGCAGTAGTATCACGATGTGCTGTATACCATGTACGCGCCTCATCATTGTATTGCATTTTTTCTGGATACGGATGACTTATCATGATCACGGGACCCGCTAAAGAGTTGGTCTGAGCTTTGCCTGTTATTGTAACCAGCAATATGCCTGCAACCAAACAGGTATATAAAGAAAAAACCATCACTGTTGTTTATGATGCTAAACTACAGCGTATTAAAAAAGTATGTGAGAAATACCAGGCGAATCGGGAAAATGTATCGGGGAATGAGGTATTGATTATTCCTTCCCCCTTTCATGTTATAAAATCAACGAACCTGTTCGCGCAGCAGGTCAACCAGCTCACCTATACTGCCGTTACGTTTGTTGCGATAGGCATTGTCTGTATACAACGTTGCACAATATTTGCTGGAAGCTTTAAGGGCACGCCATTCATCCCACAAGGCATCATACCGACGGATACTTTGCCGCACCACTTCGCGATGCAAAACATGACTAGCTTCCCATTGAGCATTTTCCAGCATCAGTTTCCACATCTGTTCTATCAGTTCAAATTTGATCCTGCCATATGTAGAAGATACTTCGATTGCTTCCTGTGTGGCGGTATCGCTTACATGGATCTGTTTTGACAAGGCTTCTATCTGTCGCCACATGGCGGAAGCCTCTGCTTTCTCTGCCAGTACCTCCTGTATTTTCTTTCTACTGATGATCTCTTTAATAACATTATCATTGCCTGCAGCAGAAAAATACTGATCCCTTGCCCACCAAACGGCATTATTGGTATAACTGTTACACTGTCCTTTGCGTACGGCTTCAATGGTCAGCAGATTCAGTTGTCTGAACAGATCAGCTTCATATCCCTGTAGTCCCAGCTTTGCAGCAAATTCATAAAAAAGCTGTTCTTCCGTTTTATCAGTATGCTGCGCCCATTGCGATAATATCCAGGTGTTCAGATCCGTCCAGATCTCGTGGGTAATGTAGGGACCATCCCAGCCACCACCATGCGACCAGGTGATCACTCCACGCAATAACCCCCGATTGAGAATATCCCTTACTCCACGCGGATTGGCAGGATCATTGGTTTTGCCGGTAAAGCCATGTTTGCCAAACGTGATCTCATATTTTGTTTCCGGCCAGCCATCTATTACTCCTTTGGCGGTGTAATAGGGATGCGCTGCTTTGCCATAGGCTTCCATACGCGATTGTGCTTCTACCAACTGGGGATGCTTACCTATACCGATAGTAGGATTGAAAGGCGTCATCCGTAAAAAATCATCCTGCTGGTATTTGATCACAAAAAACAGGTTGGGATGTGGTTCTATCCTGTTGGTAACGGCCAGGTAATAATCCGGGTTGGTATGAAAACGGTAACCAAAATCCCAGGTACGGTAAAACAATTTCTTATTTCGTTTTACACAGACTTCTTCACGTAGTATGTTCAACATCGTTACATGATCTTCAATGCCTGCATTGTCATTTCTTATCGGGCTTCCACCCATGTGATGCGGTGCATCGTGCAGATAGGTTTCGCCAAACCTTAGCACCAGTCCGTCCAGTTTTGGAAAACGGTCAAAAATTCCTGCTACCTGTGCACGGAGTAAAGCCTGTGTACGCGGACTTTGCATATCCGGTTTGCGTGCCCGTTCATCAGCACCGCCGGTTCCGGCTACTTTTCCCGTTGCGCTGATCTCTGCGCAATATTTCTTCCATACAGACTCCGGAAATACAATAAAATCGGTAAATGGGTATACATCAATGCCTGCCTTTTCACAGGAATCCAGCTTTTTATCAATAGCAGCAGCCTTTGCTTCTATCCACTGACGCTCTGCTGATTTTTTGGGAACAAGATTCTTTTCATAATTATCGTAGGTGATGGCACAGTTTATAAGCCAGTGCATAACCATGGAGTTGAATCCCTGCGATTGCAGGTAAGTGGGATCATTGTACTTGGTATTGAAAGGAGCTTCGCCGGGATTGTTGTGCACCATATCCATTACAAACTGCAGCCGTTGCTGTGCCTGCGTGGCGTAATATACCAGTACCATTAATGCAGTGATGCAGCATTTTCCTGCCTGCTGATATCTATTCTTCATAAAGCAATACAATAACAGACGCTAAAGATAACCCTGTTGCCATATTGCTATATTCAATTGTATTGGCAAATGATTAAGGAAGATTGTTTCGGGTTGGGAATCGTGAATCGGCAGTGGTGAATACTGAATGATCAATAGTTTCTGATTTCCTTGCCAACCTTTCTATATGTTGTATGCTCTTTTGGCTTTCCTTGAACCTTGTCTCTTAAACCTTGCTCCTTGTGTCCTATCAGATTTCAGACTTCGGACTTTATATCTGTTCATAACAATCAATCCATTCAACCATCAAGCAATTCCCCCGTTTTCAAATTGACTTTCTACTTCAAAATCCCCGTATCCACTACCCTTCTTACAAACTTTTTATCGCGGATCACCCAGGTCACCTCATAGCTGCCCTTGGTTTCGCTGTTCTGCATGTAGATATAGATGTTGGTATGCTCTTTATCGCCTGAAACATATACGCCGTTGTGCGTACGTATGTTACCACCATCTTTGTAGGCAAACACCGGGTGATACAGATCGGCATAGGAAGATGCCGGGATATCAACCGTATCTTTTCCTACCACCAGTAAAACAGAGGCGATGGTTTTCTGCGGTATGCTGCCATAATCACCATAAAACACCTTACCATCAATCTTGATCAGGTATTTGGTGTCGTAATAGCCCAGTTTATGTTTGGAAGGATCAAACAACCCTTCAGTGATCACTACTTTAATATCGCCATTGCTGAAAGTAATAGAGTTGTAATTGGTGGCAACAGCAGGGATAGACTGCAGCGCCAGTTTTCCGCTCATTCTTTCTTCCACGCCTGTAATGGTGAAGGTGGAAAGATCGGAACGGATATCTTTTTCCTGTATACGTGTATATGACTCTCTTTTGTTGTTCAGCCGGCTATCAGGAAAAGCTTCTTCATCCTGTGCCATACAACAAACACTATAACAGGTCAGTAAAAGGGTGCCCAAAATTCGCATAGCGTTATTTTAATAAGCTAAAGTAATAAAACTGTTGCTGAAAATTTCTACCATGTACAAACAAAAGCGACGGGTAAATACCCGCCGCTAAAATATACGTACAATGAAAATCTTTTATATAGATACTGACAGTGTTATCCTTTTTTAGAGATGCTGCTGGCACCGCTTCTTTTCACTTCCCGCACAACACCGTCACCTTTGTAATTTACATCACTGGCACCGGAAATACGTGCATTCAGCTCCTTGTTTACAGTAATTTTAACATCTGACGCACCGCTGGCATCAATAGAACATTTATCTGCTACCAGGTCATATCCTTTAAAATCGCTGGCACCATTGGCATCAATCGTCAGCACACCTACAGATCCACTGATAGTAACATCAGAAGCACCACTCATTTTAGAGGTAAGGCTGTTGGCCTGGATAGCACCTTTAAAATCACTGGCACCAGACAGATCAAATACCAGGTCATTGGCTTTCAGGGTGCCTTCTATAAAGATATCACTAGCGCCTGAAGCGATTAATTTATCAAGTGTTTTGCAGGAAATATAAGCTTTGAGCTTTTTATTGGTATTCCAGTTCTTGGTATCGTTCTCGTACGACAATATCAGCACGCCATTTTCCACCACGGTACGGATCCGGTCACGGAACTCAGGTTTTGCTGCGCTTACTGCCAGCGCTTCCTGGTCTGATTGGGAAATATAGAGGTCAATAGCATTGGATACTTTGATTGCATGGAAGCTGCTGATTGTTCTTGCCTGTGCATTGGGGTCTGCAATGACCTTCTTCTGCGCCCACACACATACCGGCAATGCAGCTATCATTAAAAGGGATAATATTCGTTTCATATCTCGTGAATTTAAGCTGATAAAGATATTAAGGGTTATTCATTATTACTATTTTTTTGACACACTGCCACCGCTGCCGGTTCTGATATTGCGGATAACACCTTCGCCTTTGTAATGGATAGAACCGCCGCTGTTGGCTACAGCCGATAACTCTTTATTAACGGTCGTCTGGATATCGCCACCACTGCTGGCATCAGCCTTACAGTTTTCAGAAGTCAGGTCATATCCACGGAAAGAACCACCGCTGCTGCAGGAAACTTCCAAACTACCTGTTTTACCGGATACACTGGTCTCAGCGCCACTGTTCTGTTTTACCAGCATGGAAGAAGCTTGTATATCACCTTTAAAATAACCACCACTGGTAGCCTGGATAGAAATGTTCTCTGCTTTCAGTGTGCCTTCGGTTCTTACTTCGGCGCCGGAGTTAACATGAATGCCATCAATATCCTTTACAGCGATATATGCTTTCAGCTTTTTACGGCCCAAATTCCATTTCATGTTATTGTTATTATCGTAATACACATGCAACACTCCATCCTTTACTTCTGTTATGATCCTGTCGCGATATTCGGTTTCAGCAGCACTTACTGCTACGGCCTGGGTGTTGCCCTGTGTTAGCAATACTTCAATACCTGTACTGATTTTGATAGCGTGAAAAGCACTCACATTTCTTGATTCTGCATTAGCGTCGTTGATCTGGCGTTGTGCCATCGTAACAATTACAGATGCAAAGCACAAAACGGTTAGTAATACTTTTTTCATGGTTCTTATTTTATACTTTTTTAATCATTTAAAAGGGCCGGGAACATAATAAGGACTCCGGGATTGCAGGTATGTTGCATGATATTAAAACACCCGGAGAAAATGTTGTATCCGCCTGTTTATGCCTGTGGTACGATGATCAGGAGAAGAATGTTACAGTAGGGGTAACTTTTTTGTTCCTGCTGTTATCCAGTCGCGGGAACAAAAAAGGGTGCAATTCAGTCAATTGCACTAATTTTGTATCCTCTCTGGCCAGAGAGATCCATATTTTTCAGTTCCCGGGGTGCTGTTCTGCCTGGCAGAACGGCTGAGATAAGACCCGTAGAACCTGATCAGGGTAATGCCTGCGCAGGGAAGGTGGTTCCTCTTTTATTGCCTTACACTTCGCTTTTAGCTGCATACTCCTGTTCTCATGTCTGCGCGAGATCTGCCGGTAAAACTGTGCTATCTGATTGATTTTCTTTACCAGCCATCTTTCTGCTACTGTATTTACTGCAGGGTTGAAAAAGAGGCATAATTGTACACACATGAAAAAGTTATTGCTGATCACCTGTTTTGCAGGTATGTTCCAGTGGTTATCTGCACAGGTGATTACCGGAAAAGTTACCGATGCCGGCACGGGTGCTCCTGTTGCTGCAGCTACTGTAGAACTGAATAATTACATTACCACTACTACCAACGAGTCAGGAGAATTTACTTTCATTCGCATTAAAGCCGGTAATTACACCCTGCATGTTACCAGCATTGGTTACAAACCGGCCACTCAAACCGTAGCTGCAGGTAACAAAGCCGTTACCATACAATTGCAGCAATACAACCTGTTTATGCAGCCGGTAGAGATCAAAGCTGTACGTGCCGGTGACAAAGCGCCTTTTGCCAAAAGCAATCTTTCCAAAAAAGATATTGAGCAACAGAACCTGGGGCAGGATCTTCCTTTTATCCTGAACCAGACACCCGGCGTGGTAGTAAATTCCGACGCGGGTAATGGTGTGGGCTATACCGGCATCCGTATCCGTGGCAGTGATGCCACCCGTATCAATGTTACGCTCAACGGTATCCCTTATAACGACGCAGAATCACAGGGTACTTTTTTTGTAGATCTGCCCGACATTGCTTCATCTGTCAACAATATACAGATCCAGCGCGGTGTAGGCACTTCTTCCAACGGTGGTGGTGCATTCGGTGCCTCCATCAATGTAAGTACCAACGAGGTAAATACCACGCCATATGCTGAGATCAATAACAGTTATGGCTCTTTCAACACCTGGAAACATACACTGAAAGCCGGTAGCGGCCTCATCAATGATCACTTTACCATTGATGCCCGTTTATCCAAACTTTCCAGTGATGGCTATATTGACCGCGCTACCAGTGATCTGAAGTCTTTCTATGTGTCCGGTGCTTACCTGTCTGCCAAAACAACCGTACGTCTGAATGTATTTTCAGGATGGGAGAAAACCTACCAGGCATGGAACGGTGTTACTGAGGATGACCTGAAAAACAATCGTCGCAGGGTAAACTATTCCGGCACTGACAGACCCGGCGCTCCTTACGATAACCAGACAGACAACTATCAGCAAGATCATTTCCAGTTGTTCATCAATCACCAGTTCAATAGCAAATGGACAGCCAATACGGCGTTCTTTTATACACGTGGCAAAGGTTATTATGAAGAGTACAAGGCCAATAAAACATTTGCAGCATATGGACTGCCTGATTATGTGCTGGGCAATGATACACTTCATTCTACCAACCTGATCCGTCGTTTGTGGCTGAGCAATGATTTCTATGGCCAGATACTTTCTGCACAATATAATAACCGTGGTCATCAGTTTACGATAGGTGGCGGTTGGAACCGCTACGATGGTAAACATTACGGCGATGTGATCTGGGCACAGGCTGGTTTTCCGGACAATTATCGCTGGTATGATCTGAAAGCCTATAAAACAGATGTGAACGCGTATGCCAAATACCAAGTGGCGCTTACTAAAAAGTTATCAGCATTTGCCGATCTGCAATACCGTCGTGTGCTGTATAACCTGGGTGGTTTCCGCGATAACCCTACCCTGCATATCCGTAACACCTACAATTTCATCAACCCCAAAGCAGGTATTACCTACACTACAGGCGCATTTCAGTTGTATGCATCTTATGCACTGGGACAGAAAGAACCTAACCGCGATGATTTTGAAGCCGGCAAAACAGAACAACCGCGTCCTGAAAAGCTGCACGATTTTGAAGCCGGTATTGAAAAGAAGAACAGCCACTATAGCTGGGGTGCCACTTTGTATTACATGAAATACAAAGACCAACTGGTATTAACCGGTAAGATTAATGATGTGGGAGCCTATACGCGTACCAATGTACCTGATAGCTATCGCATGGGAATTGAGCTGCAGGGCAGCATACAACCTGTGCAGTGGCTACGGGCTGCGGGTAATGTATCGTTCAGCCGCAACCGCATCAAAAATTTTACGGAATACTATGATGATTATGATAATGGCGGTCAGGGCTCCAAAGCACATAGCAATACCGATATTGCATTTTCACCTGCAGTAACAGGTGCTGCTACCATCAGCATTTTTCCGATGCAGGATGTAAGCATTGCACTGCCTGCCAAATATGTAAGTCGCCAGTACCTTGATAACACGTTCGATAAAACACGTAGCCTGGACCCATTCTATGTACAGGATGTACGTGTGAGCTACACACTGCATAAGGTATTGTTCAAAGAAACACTGCTGGTTTTCCAGGTAAACAATGTGTTCAACAAAAAATATGAACCCAATGGTTATACCTTCAGCTACCAAAGTGGGGGCACGCTGACCACAGAAAACTACTATTTCCCCATGGCAGGAACGAATTTAATGGCAGCGATTAATATTAAATTGTAAGATACGGGATTTGTGATGTGAGATACAGAACACGAGATATGAAATGCAAAACGGCTGTCGATTGACAGCCGTTTTTATTATGTTTTTATGTGAAAAGGCAATGGTGCGTGGTCGCTGTTGTATTCGCTCAAAGCTCGCAGCAGTCAACAACAATCAATTCATACAGCCATCAAGCAATTTTCCCCTTTTCAAATTGACTCCGGAATCAGTCTATCTTCCAAACTTTTCTACCCAACCCAGCATGCCGCCAGAAAGGTTTTTAGCATTGCTGAAGCCCATAGTTTCCAGCAGCAGCGTAGCTTGTCCGCTGCGGTTGCCACTGCGGCAATACACAATCACTTCTTCACTTTTCAGGTTCTCAATATTATCAACCTGCATCATCTGTACCTGGCCAAGCGGTAACAGGATGCCTCCTATATTGAAATCAGCATTTTCATGTGGTTCACGCACATCAACAAGGTTCAGTTTTTCACCTGCATCCAGGCGCGCTTTTACTTCTTCAGCAGTAATGGTTTGCATAACAATAATGATTTGATATTAGTAATCGTTGGGATGTTCATTTAATGAGTCTGCAGGACGGGCAGCAGGTCGCTGGGTTTGCAACCATACATCAATAATCTGTCCCTGGCGAATGCGGTTCACGCGTCCGTCGGGCGTCATTCTTTCAGGACTCTGGCGTATAATAAATGCATTCAATGTATCAGTAACATCGCTGGTCACCTGCGGATTGCCAATAGCCACCCCATTGGCTTCAAGCAGTATTTTGGCTTCTCCGAAAGTTTTACCGTACAGGTCGGGTACACTGAACTCATCACCCAGTCCGCTACCCAGTATCAGTTTAATGATGCTACCCATTGAAATTTTTGTACCCGGTTTGATCCTTTGACCGTTGAATTGCTGTTCCAGTACTGAATTCTTGGCAAAATCTGAACGATACGAAGTATCACCCAGCTTCAGCCCATACTGGCTCAGGGCAATTTCGGCGCTGCGGAAACTAAGTCCTTCCAGGTTGGGCATTTCAATCAATGGAGCCACAGCACGGTTGATAGTGAGATATACAGTACGATTGATCTTTACAGTGGCATCGGCTTCGGGAAATTGTCTTAATACAGACAGGGCGGCTGCGGTGTCATTGTATACAGAATCCTGTATCTGCACTTCAAAGCCTTTTGCTTCCAGGGCAGCTTTTGCTTCGTTGAACGATTTGCCGGTAACAGCAGGAATGGTCAATGTATCACCATGCCTGGTAATAAAGTTCAGCGACTGCAGGAAAACAAAAAAGATAACAATTACCACGCCGATACTGAACAGGATATTTGCCCAAAGGGGTTTACCGGTAATGAATTTGAACACAAACTATATTTAATTTACAAATAGAATGTCAGGGACCAACAAGGTACCTGTTGCTACAACAGGTCACAATGTAAATATATTATCAACGTGGTTAAAACGTCCTGTTGTTGAAATATTGCAGCTTATGAGAAAAAATTATGCCATGTACACAATTTTAACAGCATATACCAAACTGTTAACGTTTACGTCTGCCCAGGGCATCTTCAATCAGGCTTGAATAAAACTGTTTCAGCGTCCAGCCCATTACCCGCACCTGCTGGGGTACTATACTGGCTTCACTCTGACCCGGTATCGTATTGATTTCCAGCATATAAGGTTCGTTTTTATCCTCATTGAAGATAAAATCAATACGGATCACCCCGTTACAGTTGAATACCTTGTAAATTTTCCTGGCAGCGACCCTTACTTTTTCAGCAATGCGCTCATCTACTATAGCCGGGGTGGTTTCTTCATTTTTGCCCTGGTATTTGGCTTCAAAATCAAAAAATTCGTTTTTTGAACGCACTTCAGTCAGCGGCAGTACAATAATCTCCTGGGGAGTTTTGAATACACCCACGGTAAATTCACGGCCTGTAATAAATTCTTCAACCAGCACCTGGTCATCTTCTTTAAAAGCTTTTTCCAATGCCTCGGGCAACTGGCTGCCGGCAGTTACTTTGCTCATACCGATACTGCTGCCACCATTATTGGGTTTTACAAATACCGGCAACGCTAACTGTTGCAGGATATCGGCCGGTGCTACTGGTGTATGTTTGAACAGGTGCAGCGATTTTGCTACATTGATACCGGCAAAGGCAGCAACTGCTACAGTATAGCGTTTGTTAAATGTAAGTGCAGAAGTAGCAGCATCGCAGGATGTATAAGGCAAACCCACCAGGTCAAAATACCCTTGCAGGCGTCCGTCTTCACCCGGTGTACCATGCATCCCCATCAATACGGCATCAAACTGTATTTTTTTACCGGCGATGGTAATGGAGAAATCGTTGCGATCAACTGTATTTTTAGTACCGTTATCATCGTAAAACCATCCCTGTGGGGTGATATCTATTTTATAGACCTCATATTTATCGGTATCCACATTCTGTTCAATTGTAGCTGCGCTTTTATAGGAAATCACGGCCTCTCCTGAATATCCGCCGGTAACCAATGCAATAACAGGTTTCATCTTTGGTGATGGTAGTTTTAATAGATCTGGTAATACAATGAAGTAACGATATAAATTTCAACAAATATATTACTGAAGGCGCAGATTTGAACACAGATGAGATGGATTCAATTGATGGCAGATTGTGCGGATGCTCGCGGATTTGACCATAGATTAACACAGAAACGAATACAGACGCGGAGATACACATAAGTTATCAGCAAAGCCTTTGTAAAATCCGCGTAACGTGTGATCAAAAAGAAAAGGTGAAGGTCGTTGCTCCTTCACCTTTGCACAGCGGGAAATATCACCCGCCTCAAAGAGTAGCACAAGGCTACATTTACTATTGATGTACTTCTAAGTTACTATATTCAAAAGCCCGTTTCCAAATTTTACAGGCATTAAAATTTTGCGGTTTAAACAGCGATTTCCGGTGTTTATACGTGCAGTTTTTCCTTTTTGCCCATCAGTTCATCTACCGTTTCGCGGTACATTTCATCGGGAACACAGCAATCAACCGGGCAAACGGCTGCGCATTGGGGTTCTTCGTGAAAGCCCTGGCACTCAGTACATTTGTTGGGAACAATATAGTAAGTATCAACACTAACGGGATCAAAGCGCTGGTCGGCGTTTACTACAGAGCCGTCCATCATGGTAAAGGAACCTTTTACGGTAGTGCCATCAGCAATGGCCCATTCTACCCCACCCTCATAAATAGCGTTATTGGGACATTCCGGCTCACATGCTCCGCAATTGATACATTCTTCCGTTATTTTTATAGCCATAGTTTGCTGGAATTTTAATGGATTGAATACAGTTATTTTGCAGCACAAATATACGGTGGAAATGCATTTACAACAACGAATCGATTTACTGGTACGTACCGGTGGGTACATTTTATCGGGTAATGAACAATGGCAGGCCGCAGTGGAGAGGGCTTCTCAAAAGAATGGATGGTTTATACCAGAGTTTATCCACACCGCATCAACAGCCATTGCGCAACAGATGCTGCAGGCCGACAAACTTACAGCCTGGGCACAGCAATACCAGGTACCGGCAGAAAACCTCAAACCTGTCAACATAGGTATTGTGATGGCAGGAAATATACCGCTGGTAGGATTTCATGATTTTCTCTGCGCTTTTATGGCCGGACAAAAACAAACCATCAAACTTTCGTCCAAGGATGATGTACTGCTACATCACCTGGTGCAGCAAATGATCGACTGGGAACCGGCAGTAGCAGAATATGTATCATTTGCTGAACTGCTGAAAAACCGTGATGCCTATATTGCTACCGGCAGCAACAATACTGCACGCTATTTTGATTATTACTTTGGACGTTTCCCGCATATAGTACGCCGCAACCGCACTTCGGTTGCCATTCTTACCGGCAACGAAACCATACAGGAACTGGAAAAACTGGCCGACGATGTTTACCTGTACTTTGGATTGGGTTGCCGCAATGTAACCAAGCTTTACCTGCCCGAAGGATATGACTTTCTGCCCCTGCTGGAAACATTCAAAAAATACAACTACCTGGCCGATCACCACAAGTACAAGAACAATTACGACTATGTACTGGCTACGCTGATCATCAACAAAAAGTATTACATGACCAACGGGTCTATTGTATTGTTTGAAAGCCAACCGGTGTTTTCTCCCATCAGCCAGCTGAATTATGAATTTTATACAGACAAAGCTGCTGTGCTGGAAGGGTTACAGCAAAATGAGGATATCCAGGCCATTGCCGGCAATGATCATATTCCTTTTGGAGACGCCCAGCAACCTACCCTTACAGATTATGCCGACGGGGTGGATACCATGCAATTTTTACTGGCTTTATGAAATTTTGTCAAAAGTGCACTGTAATTTTTTCACCTGCCCGATGCGGTAATTTCTTAAAAAACCGTTAGTTTTTACCGTTCAAAACGCGCATTTTTGAGACCGGGTGATTCTTTATTAAATTTGTAGAGCAGAACTACGAAGACATTAGTAAATTATATGTTAAACTCCATGACTGACAGTAGGTAACAAAATTTCATGTGTTATTTTGTTTATGCTTCAGGCATGCATTTTGAAATCGAATGTTTACAATAAATTTTACAGTATTATGAATTTGAAACAGATAGTAACCATTGTACTGCTTAGTGCTACTACATCGGTAGTTACTATGTGGGGCTATAACCGTTATGTAAGAAGCCAGGAGTATACATACCAGCCTTCTTCTACCGATTCGGGCAAGGTTCCCTCCAACTATGCAGGTTTTAACGGCCTGACAGGTGAAGCAGGTCCCGCAGACTTTACCGCAGCAGCCGGTGCAGCCATTCCTGCCACGGTGCATATTAAAACCAAGGCCACGCGCACAGCTACCAACAACCTGCCGCGCAACAGCCCGTTTGGCAACCTGTTCCCCGACCTGGATATAGATGATTTCTTTGGCAACCGCATGCGTTCTGTGCCACAGGCAGCATCCGGTTCAGGTGCCATCATCAGCGAAGATGGTTATATTGTTACCAACAACCACGTGGTAGATGGTGCTGATGAGATCACTGTTTCCCTGAATAATAAAAAGTCATTTAAGGCTAAACTGGTTGCCGCTGACCCCAGCAGTGACCTGGCGGTAATAAAAATTGAAGCCAAAGGTTTGCCATTCCTGTTATATGGTAATTCTGATGAAACCAAGGTTGGCCAATGGGTGCTGGCAGTAGGTTATCCTTTAACACTCGAAACTACCGTTACAGCCGGTATTATCAGTGCCAAAGGCAGAACTCTGGACATCAACAGCCGCCAGAGCAATACCCCGGTAGAATCTTTTATCCAGACCGATGCGGCTGTAAACCCCGGTAACAGTGGTGGTCCGCTTATTAGCATCGATGGTAAATTAATCGGTATCAACTCAGCCATTGCATCTCCTACCGGCGCTTATGCAGGTTACTCATTTACCATCCCGGTAAACATTGTAAAGAAAATAGTTGCCGACCTGATGAAGTTCGGTACTGTACAACGCGCCTTCCTGGGTATTAACTATCCCCGCGAAAACCTGAGTGATGAAGTAAAATCTCAGAACGGTATTACTGAAGGTGAAGGTGTATATGTAATGGATGTACCTGCAGATGGTGCAGCTGCCAGTGTAGGTATCAAAAAAGGTGATATCATTACCAAAATCAACAGCGTACCTGTACTGAATGCTGCCGATATGGTAGGCCAGATCGCTACTTTCCGCCCTGGCGATAAGATCAGCGTTACTTACAGACGCGATGGTAAGGAATATAGTACCAATGTAACCCTGCGCAACTCTGCCGGCACTACTGAAGTAGTAAAAACTTCTATACTGGACAAACTGGGTGCAGAATTGCAGAGCATCAGTAAAGAGCAGGCTAAGGAATTGGGTGTGAATGGTGGTGTAATGATCAAATCCATCAGCAGCCGCGGCGTTTTCAGCAAAGTACGTGTGCAGGAAGGTTATGTGATCCTGAAAGCCAATGGAAAAGAAATAAAGAATGTGGACGATTTCAGAAAAGCAGTAGAAACAGCCGACGGCGGTACTGTAAAAATTGACGGTGTGTATCCCGGTTATGAAGGAGTTTACCCGATTGTGATCAATCTTAATAACGCTAACTAAAGACGATCTGTCTTTCATACAAAGCCCGCTCTCCAACAGAGCGGGCTTTTTTTATTGAAACCGTACGCACAACTGTATCAATAGCTGACAAAATACAGTTCTGCATCAATTATAAAAAACTGGTTTACAGCCACTAATCAAACCGGCATAATGTTGGAAAACAAAAGCGTGCTTGTGTAATCATAATTTGAAGGAAAACTAAGTGATTTGAAAATGGGCTACCTGATTGTTTGATGGTTTGATTGTTTGAAGGCTGAAGCTACATTGTCTATTCGCACGCAGCCCGAAGCTCATGGCTAGTAGCTTTTTGCTTGTTAAGGGCAGACATGAGGTCGGAATTCTGATAGAGCACAAGCAGCAAGATTTAAGGGCAAGGTTCAAGGAAAGCCAAAAAAGCATACAAAATATAAAAGGTTGACAAGGAAATCAGAAACTATTGACCATTCAGTATTTACCACTGACGATTCACGTTTGATGTTTCACGTTTGACCTTTCACAAAAAAAGCTACAGGCAGTAATAGCAACGATCACTCACCACTCACGACTGGCGATTCACGACTCACGATTCCCAACCCAAAACAAGCAACCTCAAACCCGAAACTCTCTTAATTCACCAACACCTTATACCCCCAGCTCTTCAGTTCAACAGATACCTGTGGTACCATTTCTATCTGCTGACCATCAAAAATATTGGTAAAATAACCGGTTACATATCCCTGTGGTAATTGTACAAAAAGGTTATTGGGCGACAGGTTCAGTAATACCAGCAGATCTTTCCCCTGCCAGCGACGCATGAACGACAGTACATAATTGCCCACATTGGTAGGCACCCATTGCGGCATGGCCAGTTTACCGGCTTTTAATGCAGGATGTGTTTTGCGTAGCTGCAGCAGCGCGCGGTAAAAGTTATGCAGCGTTGGCATATCATTCCATTCAATATGGTCTTTTTCAAAAAAGCGGAGCCGTTTGCGGTTAGGTAATTCCTGGCCACTGTAAATTAAAGGAATACTATCCCAGGTGGCACTGAATACAGCCAATGTCAGCGCAGCTTCGCCATATTTTTCATACTCTGTACCGTTCCAGCTGTTTTCATCGTGATTGGTGGTAAAATACAGATGCTGCGTTTGTTCAGGAGCATCTTTTTTATACTGGTTCAGGATATTGATCAGTTTATCCATCGAACTGCTGCCGGCAAAATACTTTTCCGTTTCGTGCATCCAGCGCCAGGTATAATGACAGTCAAATACCGTCATATAGTTCATATCGTCGGTTTCAGCCAGCCAGAATAATGGCTTTACCTTTTCCAGTGCTGTGCGGGCCTGTCGCCAGAAATCCAGTGGTACCAGGTGTGCCATATCGCAACGAAAACCGTCAATATCACATTCTTTTACCCAGAAAGTCATGGCATCGATCATATAGCTTCGCAGCTCATGATCATAGTAATTCAGATCGATCACATCTTTCCAGCCATTGCTGTCGTAAAATTTACCTTCTGCGTTCCGTTTATAAAAGTTGGGATGTGAAGTAACCCATACATGATCCAGCCCGGTGTGGTTGGCCACCCAGTCAATGATCACCTTAAATCCCTGTTCATGGGCATGTTTTATCAGGATCTTAAAATCGTCCAGCGTACCGTATTCTGGATTGATGGCCGTGTAATCTGAACAGGCATAATAGCTGCCCAATATTCCCAACCTGCCTTCCCGGCTGATAGGCGTAATGGGCATAAACCACAATATATCTACTCCCATTTCCCGCAAACGCGGCAGGTGTTGTGCAAAAGCGCTGAAAGTTCCCTGATCTGTGTATTGACGTACGTTTACCTCGTATACATTTGTGTTAATACTCCATTCAACCGGTGTAAATAAGTTCTTCATATGCATTTTTTACTGAATCCTGTTCATTGATAACGCCATGGCAGTTGGTGCGTGCAACTGCTTTTTTCCGCGCTTGAAATAATAATCATCAGCAGGCAACCGGAGAAGTGAAACTACTACGAATATAGAGTTTCCTGCCTGCAAATGAGCATTCCCCGCAACTTTGTACCTTTGTTGCGCCGCAGGAATATTCAACCATTACAAAAAATGTTCCTTCAGCACGGGAAATCATAGAGTAACACATGAAAACGTTTAATGTTCCGGTAATATACCGCAGTCCGCTGATCAGTGCCGTTAAAAACAGACGCAAACAGCAGGATAAGATGAAAAAGGACTTTACGCCTACCCTGCTGGATCTCGGTTCACTGCAGATCTACCTGGCCCGCCATTTTGGATTTTGTTATGGCGTGGAAAATGCTATTGAAATATCTTTTCGCACCATTGAGGAAAATCCCGGCAAAAGGATATTCCTGTTGAGTGAAATGATCCACAATCCACAGGTCAATGCTGATCTGCAACAAAAAGGTGTGCATTTTTTACAGGATACCTATGGCAAACAACTGGTACCATTTGAATCGCTCACCCCGGATGATATTGTTATTATACCAGCCTTTGGCACCACACTGGAAATAGAACGTCAGCTGAATACACTTGGCATTCCCACAGAAAAATACAATACTACCTGTCCTTTTGTAGAGAAGGTATGGAACCGTAGCGAGCAGATAGCACAGAAAGGTTATACGATCGTGATTCATGGCAAACCCAAACACGAAGAGACCAGGGCTACCTTTTCGCACGCAGCCAGCAATGCACCTTCTGTTATTGTAAATGATATGCAGGAAGCTATAGCGCTGGCAGCGTATATTACCGGTGAGAAAGAGCCTGAAACATTTTATACCGCTTTTGCAGGCAGGTATTCTGCCGGATTTGATATAACCCGTGATCTGCAGCGTATTGGTGTGGTAAACCAGACCACCCAACTGGCATCTGACACACAGGCCATTGCCGATTTTTTAAAGAACACCATTGCCACCCATTACGGGCTGACAGATAATAATATTGGTGAACGTTTTGCCGATACACGCGACACCCTTTGTTATGCTACCAACGACAACCAGACCGCGGTAACAGGCATGTTGCAAACACCGGCTGATCTTGCCATTGTGGTAGGTGGTTACAATTCGTCTAACAGTACGCACCTGGTGGAACTGTGCGAGGAAAAACTACCTGCTTATTTTATCAATTCGCCCGATAAACTGGTATCAGACAAAGATATACTGCATTATAATTTTCATGAAAAACAAGAGCAGCTGACCACTGGTTATCTGCCGGCACAGCGGCCCGTACGCATATTGCTTACCAGCGGTGCCTCCTGTCCCGATGCACTGGTAGAAGGTGTGATCCGCAGACTGGCCTCATTTTACCAGGCAGAAGCATTGCTGGACAGCCTGACAACAGCATTGTTATAACGATCACAATCACAATATTGTCAAAAGCCGTTAACATACGCC
This sequence comes from Chitinophagaceae bacterium PMP191F, assembly GCA_001302245.1. Lineage (GTDB taxonomy): Bacteria > Bacteroidota > Bacteroidia > Chitinophagales > Chitinophagaceae > PMP191F. The sequence continues at coordinate 265,732 of LGYU01000009.1, read as the reverse complement.
GCAGGCAGTTAACGGCTTTTTTTATGACCATTACTTCAGCTAATGCATTTAAACTTTTCCGCCTTTTTTCTGTCCTATACTGGCTAATCAGGTTGCCATGAAACCAGTGCTGATAATATTCTGTTTGTTGATCACCATAGGCGCAACGGCCCAGGCAAGGATGCAACCTGCTTTAGGTCCCGACCGGGAACAGCAAATCCTTTTAGAACACTGGAAAGCCCTGCGCATAACGCCCGAGCAGCGGCAGCGGCTTCTTCTCCTGTTACGGCGCCGCGCCATTCAGGAATTCAACGACCGCCGGGAGCTGAACCAAATACTGACAGATGAACAAAAAAAGCAATTAAATGCCTGGAAAAGACAATCACCACCCAAAGACAGTACATCGAATAATCGATAACTTTATATCTATCTAAATAAACAGTATGAAAAAAACAATTGCCTTATTTGCGATGCTGATAGCACTTACCGTTGCCGTGCAAGCGCAGACAAAACGCGACACCATCCGCAACGATAAGCACACCACCGCTAAAGTGAAGAAAACCGATCAACTTGGCTTGTCGAAAGAACAGGCTAAAAAATGGAAAGAAGAAAAAGACGCTTACAAGAAATCCAAAGATGCACTGAAAGCAGACAAAACGCTGACCAAAGAACAGAAAAAGGAAAAAGAAAAAACATTGTCTCAGCAACACACTGATAAACTAGCGGGCATCCTTACACCCGAACAACAGGCAAAATACAAGACCTTAAAAGAGGAAGAGAAACAGGAAAAAGCAGAGAAGAAAAAGGACAAAGGCAAAAAGAAGGGCCAGTAAGCAGCAAATATTTACAGCTATACAAAGAAAAAAGCCACCCGGAGGTGGCTTTTTGTATTATACCATTTTAAAGGTATCGAGGAACTTGGTATTGAAGTTTCCTTTGCGGAAATCTTCATTACGCATCAGTTGCTGGTGAAACGGAATGGTGGTTTTTACACCTTCAATTACGTATTCACTCAACGCACGGCTCATGGTATTGATAGCTTCCTCACGTGTACGTGCTACAGCAATGATCTTTGCGATCATTGAATCGTAGTATGGAGGGATCACATAACCTGCATAGGCATGTGAATCAACACGAATACCATGACCACCGGGCTGATTCAGTACAGTGATCCTGCCCGGGCTGGGACGGAAATCATTGTAAGGATCTTCGGCATTGATACGGCATTCGATGGCGTGCATCTGCGGTTCATAGTTCAGACCGCTGATCGCTTCACCGGACGCAATTTTGATCTGTTCTTTGATCAGGTCAAAATTGGTCACTTCTTCTGTTACGCAATGTTCTACCTGGATACGGGTATTCATTTCCATGAAGTAGAAATTGCGGTGTTTGTCTACCAGGAACTCGATAGTACCAACGCTTTCATAACCGATGGCAGATGCAGCTTTGATAGCGGCATCACCCATGCGCTGACGCAGTTCGGGCGTCATGAAAGGAGAAGGTGATTCTTCTACCAGTTTCTGGTGGCGGCGCTGAATAGAACAGTCGCGCTCGCTCAGGTGACAAACTTTACCGTAACGGTCGCCCGCTACCTGTATCTCAATATGTCGTGGTTCTTCCACAAATTTCTCCATGTAGATACCATCGTTCTTAAAGGCAGCGCCGGCTTCAGCTTTAGCGGTATTGTAAGCGCGCTCGATCTCTTCTTCATGCCAAACTACACGCATACCTTTACCACCACCACCAGCAGTAGCTTTCAGAATGATAGGATAGCCCACTTCACGTGCCAGTGATTTAGCCTGATCAAGGCTTTCCAGCAATCCTTCCCCACCGGGTACCACAGGTACACCAGCGCGGATCATGGTTTCTTTGGCAGTGATCTTATCACCCATAGAGCGGATCTGGTTGGGTGTAGGGCCAATAAATTTGATATTGTGTTCGCCGCAGATCTCGGCAAAACGTGCATTTTCGGCCAGGAAACCGTAGCCGGGATGGATCGCATCGGCATTGGTGATCTCGGCAGCCGCCATAATATGCGGAATATTGAGGTATGAATCACTACTGGCAGCCTTTCCGATACAAACGGCTTCATCTGCAAACTTTACATGCAGGCTGTCTTTATCAGCAGTAGAGTAAACAGCTACTGTTTTAATCCCCATCTCCCGGCAGGTACGAATTACCCGCAGGGCAATCTCTCCGCGATTCGCTATTAATACTTTCTTAAACATCCTTTTAATTTGAAAATTTGATGATTTGAAAATCTGAAAAAAGGGTAAATAAAAACAAAACGAACATTACGTTCATTTTCAAATTGCCACACTTTCAAATTCCCAAATTAAGCGGGTTCTACAAGAAACAGAGGCTGATCGTATTCAACGGGAGAAGCATCATCTACCAGCACTTTTACAATGCGGCCTTTTACTTCACTTTCAATTTCATTAAAGAGTTTCATAGCCTCGATAATGCAAACTACTTTACCCGGAGTGATCTCATCACCTACTTCTATAAAAGAAGGTTTGCCGGGTGATGAACTGCGGTAGAATGTTCCGATCATCGGGCTTTTAATAGTTACCAGGTTGTCGGCAGCAGGTTCTGCAGCTTTGGCTTTTTCAGCAGCAGGGGCATTGCCCGCAGCCTGTACAGCAGGTTGTGCAACAGGCGCATAAGCAGCAGCAGGTGCCTGAAATGGCGCAGCAATTACGTTCTGAGCTGGTTCTTCTTTTTGCTTAATGGTGAGTTTAAAGCCTTTTTCTTCAATGGTCACTTCGCCGATGTTGGATTTGTTGATCATTTTGATCAACTCCTGAATTTGTTTAAAATCCATCTGTTAAATTTTTTTAAGTGCCGGGGTTGGGTTCCGGTTAAACAGGCGGCTAAGATAAGGATAACACATTAAAATTACCTAAAAACACCTGTTTAATATGCTAATGTACAATAGCTAATGAAAAAAACGGACAATGGAAGTTATTCTCATTGTCCGTCATATTGTTAGCAGGAAGCTTTATTCTTTTACACGCTCTACGTATTCACCGGTCTTGGTATTTACCCTGATCAGTTCGCCTTCGTTTACAAACAAAGGTACGTTCACAGTAGCGCCGGTTTCTACAGTAGCGGGTTTCAGGGTACGGGTAGCAGTATCGCCTTTTACGCCGGGTTCTGAATAAGTTACTTTCAGAACAATTTTATCGGGCAGTTCCACACTCATAGGCTGCTCGGTTTCTGTATTGATCAGTACAGATACTTCCTGCCCTTCTTTCAGGAACTGGGGGGCATCTACCAGGTTTTCAGCCAAGGCAATCTGTTCAAAAGTTTCATTGTCCATGAAATTGTAACCGGTATCGTCTTTATACAGGTACTGGAAAGTTTTGCGCTCAACGCGAACCGGGAAAATGTTATCTCCACTGTTCCAGGTTTTTTCGATACTGCGGTTATTGTCAACTCCTTTCAGCTTGGCCCACACTTTTGCAGCAGCACGTGCGGTTTTATTTTCGCCGAACTCTACTACAGTGTAAAGGCTGCCGTCCAGTTTAATGATCATACCACGGCTGATATCTGAAGTACTTGCCATTATAACAGTTTGAATTTGAGAATGTAAAGTAATGTTTGCTTCCGGATTCGCTTTGTATCTGCGGCTGGTATAAACCAGTGCCTTACAGCTTCCGGGGCGGCAAAACTACAGCAAAATGTGAACAGAACAAAAAAGGGAACAAGTAATGTAAACGGTAAACGCAGAACAGCAGGTAATCTTTATTAATATAGGTATTCTGAAAAAAAGGATCATTTATGGGGCGTAGGAGTTCCACGCAGGTAAATAGCATCAGCTTTTAAAATCCGATTCTCTGGTTTATTATGCTTTTTCAAACTAATCAATATTACTCCGTTACGTCCTGCAGCACCATATTTTTCCACAGCTTCTGATGGTTTCACTACGTCAAGTGTTTCAATATCATCTGCATCCCGCCCGCCCAGCGCTTCATTAATGCTTACATTTTCGAACCGTTTTCCCTCTACAATGTATAACATTGGGGTGCGATTCAGATCCAACGTGCCTTTAAACTGCATTACTTCTTTACCTGGTTGCTGCAAACCTGATGACATGGCTTGTAATTTCAATTGAACCGGCTGGAGTTTCTGCCATTGTTCAGCCGGCGGGGTTGGTTCTGCTTTCTTTTTATTTTCTATCAGGATTACCCCGTTCCTTCCTCTTTCACCGTAGGTAGATGTCAAAGAATCCTTTAATATGGTAATCGTTTGGATATTGTTATTATCCAGCTTTTGTAAGTCTCCCGGTGGTATTTCTTTTCCATCCACAAAGACCAATGGCTCGGAGGTATTAATGCCAGACGTAAGGTTCAGTACCCCTACCCTCTTGCCGGGTGCGCCGGGTCCATTTAAACTGGCATCCATGAAAAAAGCGGAATCCCTGGTAATATTCTGCACAACAGGTTTTCCTCCTTGTGCCGGCACTACCTTACCCGGCACAGGAATGGTATCACTTACTATGGCTTTGTTGCGGCTATAAATTGCCAGCACTGCTTTATTGATACCATATTTACGTACGGCATTTGCTGCTTCTGTAGCTTCTGCTGATACCACTTTGTCACGCGTAATAGTGCGGTTCACCTCTTCACCAGTCATTTGTTTACCATCTACAAACACAATATCCGTTAACCCATCTACACTGGCATAACCACCGGCAGCTGTAAACACATAACTTTTACCGGCACCCACCCAGTAAGGCTTTTTTGATGCCATGGCCAGTTCCTGTATTTTATTATTTTCCTGTATACTTTTCTGCGTTTCAGCAAAAGCATTCACTACATCTTCATAAGAAGTTTCGCGTTGCAGGTTTGTTTTTACGCTGGACCATATAAATGAGTTATTACCAGTGCTGCCATCACTTTTTGTCAACCCTACAAAATCAATCACCTCTATTGTATTACCATTTTTATGACCGCCTACAGTGCCGGCAGCTACCGTAGACTGGTAGTTTTCTTTTTTAACGGAAAAAGCATATTTAACAGGGAATGTAACACCCGATAGTTTAATCTTATAATAGCCTTTTTCATCAGTCAGGGTTTGCAGGTTGTCTTTTTCACTGCTGATAACCGCACCGCTGAGCGGCTGCATAGACACAGCATCAATGACCAGGCCGGTAATGACTGCTTCTGTCTGACCATCTGATCCGTTATCGGCTATTACATTGCGAAATGCCAGCAGTAGTACTACCAGCAATGGTAATGCAAACAGGAACCGCACGGCATTGATCCTGGCACTCCGGATCTTGTTCATCATGGCTATTCTTTTTTTGAGTGCGGAAAAGTTGAACTGGTTGCCGATGGCAAATGCAGAGCCACCTACTACCTTCAGCAACATATATTGATACTGCCTGCGATCCAATCCTGTCTGCAATACCTGGTGGTCTGCAATAAATTCAAGATTCTGTCGAATAGAACGACGAATAAGCCATGCAAAGGGATTGTACCAGTTGAGTACACACAATAATTCACTCCACAGTACATCAATGGTATGACGTTGTTTTACATGGATAAATTCGTGGCGTATGATTTCTTTTAGTTCTGTTTCATCGTATCGGTGATGATTGATGAAAATGGAATTGCCAAATGAAAAAGGTACAATGTCTTTATCTACCTGGTATACCTTTACAGTATCATCCGACAAAAGCGCAGCAGATCTCTTTACCCTTCTGTATGACGTATATTGTATCAGTAAACGCAGCAACATGATCACAATGCCAATACCTAATATGATTGCCAACACACTCCACGCAATCACTGCTGCAGATGGGCCGACAGATTCTCTGGCAGTATAAGCACCCATTACCGGCACTATCTGCACCATATAAATATTACTCCAGTCGTGGTTTTCCAGTACAGGTGATATATTTACAAAGGGTATCAGCAAAGCCAGTATTGAATACCCCAGCAGGTACCACCGGTTCCAGTTGTAAAATGTTAACCGGCGTAATACCAGCGCATAAAAAAGATATACAACACCCAGTCCTATTGACAGCTTGATGAAATATTGGGCGAGATACGGCATACAACTACAGTTTAATAATGATCAACCAGGTGATTATTTTTTTCCTTCAATCATATTGATGATCTCCTGCAACTCGTCGGGGCTTAATTTTTTCTGCTCTACGAAGAAGTTTACGAGTTCTTTATACGAGTCAGCAAAATAATTTTTCACCACCCCACTCATAAAGCTCTTTTTATAATCTTCTTCCGATACCACGGGTTGGTACAGGTAGGCATTGCCGATCAGCCTGCTTTGCAGTAAACCTTTTTTCTCAAGGTTTTTGATGGTCGATGCCAGGGTGGTATAAGGCGGCCGCGGAGGCTCCATATTTTCAAGGAACATTTTTACGTTACCCTCACCCGTTTTCCATACCGCCATCATGGCTTCTTCTTCCTGGGGAGTAAGTTTTTCCATATAACTACGAATTTTTCGTAAATCTATGATCTATTCGTACAGCAAGCAAATTTTTTTAATGCATTAACATGTTAAAATGGTTTTGTTAAAGCGGTAGTTAACACCTGTTGCTTATCAAACTGACTTTCTTACTTTTATGTCCTATACTATATTTGTGTATCGGGTCGTTGTAAAAGCGGCCAAAGCCTTTAAGAATATGAAACAACTCATTTGCGCCTTTTTCCTGTCTATCAGTATCCTGTCTGCTACTGCACAAAACGACTCTTTACCTCCTTATAAACGTTACCCCACAGTACCTCCCATCCAGTTGCAACAACTGGACAGCACCACGCTGACCAAAGAGATGCTGAAAAAACACCAACCCGTTATCCTGATGTTTTTCAGTCCACTGTGCGACCATTGTAAACACCAGACACAGGATATGCTGGCGCGTATGGACGACCTGAAAAAGTACCAGATCATACTGGCATCTTACCAACCGGCTGACGAGATCGAGGCCTTTTATAAAGAATTTAAACTGGAGAAATACAGCAATATCAGGATAGGTCGTGATACCAAGTTCCTGCTGATTCCCTTTTTCAGAATGAACAGCCTGCCCTACCTTGCGCTGTATGATAAAAACGGCAGCCTGGTCACTACTTTTGAAGGCAATGTGAAAGTTGATAAGTTGCTGGAATCATTTGGTGACAAACACTAATTAAGCTGGTAATCAACTGTACAAACAGCATTGGTACGGACATGAAAAGACCCGGCATATGCCTGCACGCTACTGTGTGATCTGTATTTTGCACACACTTTCCTGTTCACATTTTAATTACAACCGGGCCCAAAATCTGGCCTTCTGCACCTACCTTTGCAGCGCCAATAATTAATTATTCCTCATAAAATTGTTTTCTGATGAAAGTAACTGTTGTAGGTGCCGGTGCCGTAGGTGCTACCTGCGCTGATAATATTGCCCGGAAAGAGCTGGCCACAGAACTGGTATTATTAGACATTAAAGAAGGACTGGCTGAAGGCAAGGCCCAGGATATGCAGCAGACTGCCGCACTGCTGGGTTTCGATACCCGCATTACCGGCAGCACCAACGATTATTCAAAAACTGCAGGTTCTGATGTAGTGGTGATCACTTCCGGTATTCCCCGTAAACCAGGTATGACCCGTGAAGAACTGATTGGAACCAACGCCGGTATTGTAAAAGGCGTAGCTGAAAACATCCTGAAGCATTCTCCCAATGCCATTATCATTGTGATCAGCAACCCGATGGACACTATGACCTACCTGGCCCTGAAAGCTACCGGCTTACCCAAAAACCGTATCATCGGTATGGGTGGAACTCTCGACAGTGCCCGTTTCAAATATCAGTTAAGCCAACACCTTGGTGCAAGCCCTGCCGATCTGAATGCGGTAGTAGTAGGTGGTCATGGTGATACTACAATGATCCCCCTGATCCGTCTGGCTACCTGGAACAGTGCCCCTGTTACAAAATTCCTGAGTGCTGATCAGCAAAAACAAATCGTAGCAGATACAATGGTAGGTGGGGCTACTCTTACCAAACTGATCGGAACTTCTGCCTGGTATGCACCCGGAGCTGCCGGAGCTGCACTGGTAGAAAGCATTGTTCGTGATGAGAAAAAACTGTTCACCTGCTGCGTATCCCTGGAAGGTGAATATGGTCAGAATGATATCTGCTTAGGCGTTCCTGTTATTATTGGCAAAAATGGCTGGGAAAAAATTCTCGACTTTGGCCTGGATGCTGAAGAGCAGGCACTGTTCAACAAAAGCGCAGATGCTGTAAGAAGCATGAACGACGTGCTGAAAACTTTATAAGTTTATTCCCCATATATTTAACAAAGGGCTGCTTCCCCGAAGCGGCCTTTTTGTTTTTTATTGCAAAGCCGAAGGCGGAGGTCAGAGGTATGAAACCTAACAAGAGACAAGATTCAAGGTTCAGGGGAACGCCAAAAGAGCATACAAAATATAGAAAGTTCGACAAGGAAATCAGAAACTATTGACCATTCAGTATTCACCACTGACGATTTACGCTTGACCTTTCACAAAAAAGCTACAGGCAGTAATAGCAACGATCACTCACGACTCACAATTCACGAACCCGCAACAACAAACCCGCCCCTTCCCGGCACTGGTTTTGATACTTTCTGTTAGCTCCCGAATAACATCCACAGTCCGTTCCTGCAACATCATTTAAATCATGTTTTTATGCAACAAAGATTTACTTATCTGGGCAGGAAGATCCGATTGATCCTGTTTACACTAACGCTCAGTACTACACTGCACGCCCAGCCTCAACTGGATTTTAACAGCATCGTCAGCGGATTATCATTCCCGGTAGATGTTGTTAATGCCGGAGATGGCAGTAACCGGTTGTTCATTGCACAACACAATGGCATTATCCGTATTTATAATGGAACAGTACTGCTGCCACAGTCGTTTATTGATCTTTCAGGAGTAACAACCGAAAACGGTGAACAGGGGTTGCTCAGCATCGCTTTTCATCCGCAATACACCACTAACCGGCAATTTTTTGTGCTCTATACAGCAAGTGGTACTGGTAATGTTACCCTTGCACGCTATACTACCAGTACAGGTGATCCCAATGTGGCAGATGCCGGTTCAGGAGTGATATTACTTTCACTACCTAAGCCTGCCGGAAGGACCAACCACAATGGTGGCAAGCTAAATTTCGGCAACGATGGATACCTGTACCTGGGTACGGGTGATGGTGGTGGTGCCGGCGATCCTGATTTCCTGTCACAGAACGGCCTTTCCTATATGGGGAAATTATTACGAATAAATGTTACCAATGTCAATACGCCTCCCTACTATACCATTCCTGTTGATAATCCTTTTGTTGCCGACCCTACGGTATTGGATGAAGTATTTGCAAAAGGATTACGCAACCCATGGCGCTGGAGCTTTGACCGTGTTACACACGATCTCTGGATTGCAGATGTAGGGCAAAGCGCATGGGAAGAAGTAAACTTTGTAGCCGCAAATGCTACGGCTGGTCTCAATTATGGCTGGCGCTGTTATGAAGGCACTCATGATTTCAATACTACCAGTGGATGCCTGCCTATCAACAATTACACTTTACCTATTTTTGAATATCCGCACAACAGTACTACCGGCGGATTTTCCATCACAGGCGGTTATGTTTACCGTGGCCCCGATTATCCGGCGCTGACAGGCTATTACATCTGTGCTGATTATATTTCCGGCAATGTATGGAAAATAAAGCCTGATGGCAACGGTGGCTGGAACGCTACCATACAGACTGGTTTACCGGGTTCCATTACCGGTTTTGGAGAAGCAGAGAACGGTGCGTTGTATGCAGTTTCCTCCACAGGCACTTTATACAAGGTACAGGTAAGCGCTTCACTACCCGTAACACTCACCAATTTTACAGGTAGACTCAGGGACGGTATTGTAACACTGACCTGGAAAACATCTTTTGAACAGGATAACAAATCGTTTGAAGTAGAATACAGCAACGATGGTACTAATTTCCAGAAAATAGGCACTGTTGCTGCAACCGGTTCACCCAATGGCTCTTCCTACAACTACCTGCACACAGTAGCGATCAATGGTACTGCATGGTACCGTTTGAAAATGATAGAACAATCCGGCACATGGACCTACTCCAATATCATTACCATACAGGTAACCGATGCATCGGCCAATACAGTGTATCCTACTGTTATTAACAATGGTGTGCTGAGTATTAAACTAGATGGCAGTTTTCAGTCAGTAACGCTGGTAGGATCTGACGGCAGGGTGTTACTGCAACGTGATATACGCGCACGTACAGGCAGAGTGGATCTTGTGTTACCGGTAAATGCCAAGGGCATCTGCATGGTACAATTGCAGGGAACAGGCCAAACACCCGTTATTCAGAAAGTAATTATTCAATAAATACCAACCGGCCCTTTACACAAACAGTTTATACTATATATTGTGAACGGATAAGTGAACCTTATCCGTTTTTTTTATCCCTATGCCACGGCGAACATTTGCTGCACTAACCGGTATCCGCGCCATAGCGGCCACGATGGTATTCCTGTATCATCACCGCAAGTACTGGTATCACCAGCTTCCTGAAATTATGAGCAGGTTTTTCAATGAATTTCATACGGGCGTTTCATTGTTCTTTGTATTGAGTGGTTTTCTCATTGCATATACGTATGAAGACAAGCCCATGAATGATCACCGGAGCTATACCCGTTACCTGCTGATACGCCTGGCACGCATATTTCCCATTTACCTGTTGCTACTTTCTGTCAAGTACATTGATCAGGGTTTTCCCAATGCAACTATTACTTTTCTCACCTATACATTGTGGCATGGATTTTCAGACCGCTACAACCTGCATGGTATTCCGCAGGCATGGTCGCTGACGGTAGAACTTAGTTTTTATACACTGGCGCCGCTCTTTTATTACCTGTCGAAAAAAAGCATTGTAAAAACAGTTGGGTTCCTGTTATTACTGCTGCTGGTTACCCTGGGTATTGGCTACGGATGGCATGCATGGAATGGCAACCACGATCTTTTTTTCTATCCCTGGTTCTTTGTACTCAATGGTACTTTCAGTGGACGCTTTGCAGAATTTTTTGCCGGCATTTTACTGGCACATTACATACAGCATCAACGCCCATCTATTCCTTTTCCCCAACGTTACAGAACATGGATTGGTGTAGTGGCTAGTCTTGGTTGCATTTATTTCATTAGCCTGTTTGAAAAAACAATTTACCAGCACGGCACCGACGTCATAGGCGGATTGCTGATCCGGAACCTGCTATTGCCGGTTTGTGTTGCGTGGCTGCTGTATGGTTTGATCACCGAAAAAACATGGTTTGAATGGCTGCTATCTACCCGTGTAATGGTATTACTGGGTAATGCTTCTTTTGCCTTTTATCTTTTCCATATCAACTATGTCAATGCACTGACTTATAAATGGCATTTATTTCCCGACAGGAATTTTACATTTTTGTGGATCCTGGCTATCCTTGTTTACCTGCTGATAGAAAAACCATTGTACCTGTTGTTACGAAAAATGATCATATCTGAAAAAGCAACGGAAAATTAATTGTAACAGTGCTTTGCTTTTTTTATAAAAAAAAGATTAGATAAAAGCAAAAATAAGCAAAACGGCGAAGTCCGTTCAAACACAGTAGTTTATGAAACTCGGGGCTAAAGTTGGAAGTCTCTGTACTTTAGTTTTTGGGCTTAAAAAGACAGGGTTAGGTTACTAAATCGTTACTGGTTACCGCCCAACCCCGACTGATATAACAGATTATATTTCAGTCTTTTGCACTTCTTTTCATCTTCCCTTGTAACTCATTGAAATTTAATTTTAAACATTAAACAATTGAGTTATGGAACAGTCGAAAAGGTCAACGTTTAAGCTACTTTTCTACCTAAAGAAAAACGAGCCTAAGAAGAACGGAGCAGTTGCTATTATGGGGCGCATCACAATTGATGGAAAGCCCGCATCTTTCAGCACCAAGCTGGAAATCCACCCTGATAATTGGGATTTGAAACATGGGCGTGTATTGGGGAAAAGTACCCAAGCACAAAGCACCAATAAGAAATTAGATGATGTACGCCTGCGAATTGACAAGCATTACGAGGAATTGCTCAAATACGATGGCTTTGCTTCTGCACAGAAATTGAAGCTGGCATTTTTAGGCGTGGGCGTTATGGAAGAAGCTATTCTAAAAGTATTCCAAGCCCACAACGATGATTTTGCCAAGATGGTTGCTAAAAAGGAACGTTCCCAAAGCACCTACGACAAATATAAAGTCGTGTACAACCATCTTTCCGAATTTATCCAGCTACGCTATTTAAGAACAGACATGGCTTTCAAAGAGCTTACCTCTGACTTTATCCGTGAGTTTGATTTTTACCTGCGTATAGACAAGGAATGCACCCACAATACAGTTTGGGTTTATACGATGCCTGTATTGCGAATGGTAGAGCTGGCAATGAAAAAGGGTATGATACGCAATAACCCTTTCGAGGATTACGAAATTACCATGAAAGAAACCGACAGGGGGTTCTTACTGAAAGAGGATGTAGAAAAGATTATGCTTTGCAGTCTTCCCAAACCAAAGTATGAACTTGTACGTGACCTGTTTATTTTCAGTTGCTTTACCGGGCTTTCTTATGCAGACATCAAAAAACTGAAACGGAGCAATATTCAGAATTTCTTTGACGGACACCAATGGATTATCAGCCGCAGAAAGAAAACCGATGTTTCTTCCAATGTGAGGTTATTGGAAATACCCAAGAAAATCATTGAAAAGTATTTGGGTACAACTAAGGACGAGTTTGTGTTCCCTATTCCGTCAAACGCTACCTGCAATGCTCATGTACTTAAAATCACGGAAGCCGCAGGAGTTGTAACAGAACAAAAAGTTACTTTCCATACAGCCCGACACACGTTTGCCACTATGATACTGACAGCAGGTGCATCACTTGAAAGCGTACAAAAGATGATGGGGCATACAAACATTACCACTACTCAAATCTATGCCAAGATACTTAACGAAAAAGTAGGTATGGATATGGACATTGTTGCAAGAAACCTAAAGGCAATGGAGGTTTCATTTAGTGCCATGCAAACGGAGCCTGTTTCGCAGGAGGAAATTATTTCTAATGCTGTAATTGTTATGGATAAAGAGGAATTGGAAATTGCCATATAGCAAGAGTTTGTAACGTAATGAAAGAGCAGGATTTTACCGTCCTGCTTTTTTTGTTTCCATATCTGACCCCAAAGCACATTTAATGCCCTCCACACATATCTTTTCACTTAAAAGAACTTTGTTGGGTGTTCGGATAAAGCCTATTGAAAAATAACCCTGCATAAGCCCACACAATTATTTTTCAATACCCTTTATGTGGCTTTCACAACCACGCATTGAAAAACAGTGTTTGAATATTCTGTGAATTGGAAGTAGAATTTTCATCCACCTGGAACCATTGCCAATGCCATCTTCATTGCTTCCACGGTTTTTTATTCAAAGAGCCAGTATGCCGTTTTGTTCCGTTTCAAGAGCAAAGGTATTTCCGTGTTCTTAACGCCGCCAAAAGGTCATGCAAGTTTGGAAAAAAATCTCCACCCTTTGGGTAGTATTTATTTTCCAAAACCTTGTGTCGGCTAAACACTAACCTTTTTCTGCTCGTGAAACGAAACATAGCATACTCCGGCTCTTTAGACGAATAAAAAAAATGTCAGGTATGAAGATTAACAGCATTGGAAATGGTAATAGGGAAACGAAACAGCACCTCCTCTCATTACCGAATAAATCAAAAAAAATCAATTCAAAACAATCATTAAAAAATAAAAATCATGGCACACAATCTAAATTTCAACAACAGAACAGGACGTTATTCATTCTTTAGCGTAAAAGAAAAAGCATGGCATGGATTAGGACAAATCGTACAAGACTACCCCACAAGCGAGGAAGCAATAAAACACGCAGGGCTGGATTATGAAGTAGTAAAAAGTCCACTGTACACCACCGGCTCAAACATCATAGAAACTGCACAGGGTATCGAAATAACAGACAATCAACTCCACGTACCGAACTACTTTGCCAATATCCGAAGCGACAACAATGCCGTATTGGGTGTAGTGGGCAAGGATTACCATATCGTACAGAACCGTGAAGCCTTTGCTTTCTTTGACGCAATTATAGGTGGAGGCGATGGCATATTGTATGAAACAGCCGGAGCATTAGGTAATGGAGAACGCATATTTATCACTGCAAAGTTGCCTGACTACATCCGTGTAGGAAACGGTGATGATGTTACAGAAAAATACATCTTCTTAACAACAAGCCATGACGGTAGCGGAAGTATTACCGCAGCATTTACCCCTATCCGCATCGTTTGCCAAAATACCTTAAATGCTTCACTTCGCAACATGAGTAACGTTGTACGCATTAAACACACCGCAGGAGCTAAACAGCGGTTAGAAAATGCTCACAAGGTTATGGGGCTGGCTAACACTCTAAGCAACCAGTTGCAAGATATTTTCAACACATGGGCTAAAGTAAGGGTAACGGACAGAGAAATAAGAAAGCTAATCGAGTTGGCATTATGCCCTAACAAAGAAACCTTAACTCACTTAGAAAAAGGTAACTACGATGAAATTTCCACTGTGTTTAAAAACACTGTTGAAGATGCTTTTGCGTACGCCATGATTAGCGACACACAACAAATGGACACAACCAAAGGTACATTGTTCGGAGCATATAACGCCGTTACAGGTTACTACCAAAATGTACGCAATTACAAGAGTGGGGAAGCGAAGCTGGAAAGCATTGTAATGGGTGGAACAGCACAACTAAAAACACAAAAGGCTTTTGACTTATGCACAGCCTTTGCACAAAACGGGGCAGATATTTTCAGTTTTAATTAATCAATCACAGGCGACCGCCTGCAAAGGCGGTCGCTTTAAAAAATATACATATATGAAAGCATTAAACAAAATGGACAATCTGGATAAAGGAACGTTACTAAGCAAACTGTTTCCCGAAGCGTTACAGGGCATTCAAAACGCAATAGAAAAGCAATGCGGTTACTTTCTGCAAAATGAAACTGCCTTTCGTGAGGGCTGGCATCAAAAAGGGTTTTTCACCGCAGAATTTTGGTACAGACTTGTAGAAAATGCACACAAGACAATTGAGAAAAACGACCGCCAACTATGGAAACGCCCAAATTGGTTTGCAGACCATTTCTTTGACGGACACAACTCATTGTTTACTGTACACTGTCTTATTGAGTATGCAGACAGCGAAGATTGCAACCCTGATTTAACACAGGCGATACACTTGCTTTTTGGAAGTGAGAAGCTATTAAAAATAATCCCAAACGATAATTAAAAACTACGGGCGACCGTCTGCAATGGCGGTTGCTTTTTAAACTGAACAACGATGAAAGTAAGAGATAAAAACGGACAATGCATTGAAGTTACCAATCTTAAAAAAGCTATTCAGCAGGCAAGTTGGTATAAAACGTATCAACACAACCCTCCAGTAGAAAGTGACAAGGAGCGGCAGGCATATTGGGCTGATATGCATGAGAAACTGTTAGCATTAAAAGTAAAACAGTCTTGTAACACTTAGGTCGTTCCTTGCAGTCACCCACATTTATATTTTGTATTTTTGTTTATAACGGATTGGATAGTTTTTGTTAAATTAAATGGTAGAATTATGGTATCATCATTAGTCATAGGAATAATATTTTTGGTAGCAGGCTTGGCGTTACGTTATTGGATTAACCGCAGGAAATTTTACAGGCGAAGCCCTACCGGAGCCGAAGGATTTTCAAGCTATGAAAAATCATTAGCTATAAAGTTCATCGAACGTGTGGGCAAATGGATAGCTTATGCTTTGATTATTTTCGGGCTATTGTCGCTATGGGTATATTCAAGAGAGAAGAAGGAAATAGCAACCAAAAACACGGAGGTACAGAAGCCACGATAATCAACAACTTACTTTATTCAATGGTATAGGTCTTTACAGGCTTGTACCATTTTTTTGTGCCAAACCTTACCACTCAACGCCAAACACGCCCACATTTATAAGACACCTTAAAACCTTTCCTAATTTCCTTTCCTAACATGAAAAAGTGAGGAAAAGATTATGGAAGTGATAGCAATACCGAAATCAGTTCTTAAAGAACTGACCACAGAGCTGGATGAACTGTTACAGCGTACCACAGATGCGAGCAAAGCCTATGTAGGCATTTTCAACGAAGAAAGATGGCTGGACAATCAGGAGGTGTGCCTCATGCTTGGCATAACCAAACGCACCCTGCAATCATACAAAGACAAAGGGATTTTGTCTTTTTCAAAATTGAACCGAAAAAATTATTACAAACTTTCGGATGTACAGCGTTTGCTTGCTCCTGATACCACACACAAAACAAATGAGTATGGAACTTTTTGATACCGATGCCGAAGAAATAGCAAACTATAAAAGAAAGTTTGAGCAGCTCCGTATCCAAACGGAAATGATACTGGAGAACTTTCGCCCGGTAATGAACGGAGAAATTTATTTGTCAGGGGATGATATTTGCAAACTGCTGCATATCAGTAAACGAACTTTACAACAATACCGTGATGACCAAATTTTGCCGTATATACAAATAGGAGGCAAATTAATCTATAAACAATCAGATTTGGTAACGATATTGGAAAAGCATTATATAAAATAAAATGTGGTTAGTGATGATTTCTAAATTTCCTTTTCAGATGATAATATCGAAAGAGTAAGCGATCATACCACAGCGCAAAAAATAATAATCCCACCGGGAGTAAAAGAGTTTGCAACTTGAAATTCGTATAAACCAGCCCCCCTATGATACATCCTAAAAAGAAACAGCTAATAATAGCTAACTTCAAGAAGATGCTTTTATTTAACTGCATCTTTGCTGGTCGGTCTTTATAAAAGAACAACTGTGAGAGTTCAATTCCGAGGTCAGTAAACAATCCTGTTAAATGCGTAGTTCTTACTACCGATTGAGATACCCTCGTCACTAATGCATTCTGTAATCCCATAGCAAAAAGCAGAGCAGACGATAATATAATCGAAAATTTGGGATATTCGTTTGGTACAAAAAATACTGAAGTACTAATTGCTAAAAATATGAATACTTCAATCAATATAGGTATCACATAAGAAGTTTGTGGTTTATATTTTGATACCAATTCCATAATCAGGCTTGAAACGAAAGCACCAAATAAGAAAAAAAGAATGTAAAATAAATATGCAAGAGCCATTTTGTTATTTCTTAAAATAAGTTCTTCAGAAAAATAAGCGAAATGTCCTGTTACGTTGGTTGTTAATGTATGCAATTCTAAAACACCCGTAATATTTACGATGCCAGCAACGCCTGATAATATGGAAGCTAATTTTAGATTATGTGCATAAGTCCGACCTTTACCCTTATGTCTAAACATTTATAAATTTTTTTTATTGCAAACTTACAAAACTGTTTTTCTAATAAGTTTATAGCCATATAAAAAGCATTTCAGCTTTAAAAATGTGTATTTTGGGCAATCCTGCAAGCAAATTATGTATCATTATATTGTCTCTAATTTTCTATTTGATTGAATAACGTTCAGAGATATTGTTTTCGTACAGCCTTGTGGTGCTGTTAAGGATATTCGGCTAACATAGATATATCAAATTTCAAATTGGGTAAAGCTTTGTATTCAAGATTAAGCCCAATAAGACCTACATTATTGTTGTTAGCAACAATTTCTTAAACTAACCCATAACAATATTTAATGCGGCAACTTTTCTCTGAAATAGCCGTAAACCCAAGTCCCTGCAACAGCACTCAGAAGCGTAACGGCAATGACGGTTGCCCCTGTTCCAATTTGAGCAAACAACGGCCCGGGACAGGCCCCGGTAATTGCCCAACCAAAACCAAAAATTAAACCACCGTAGATTTGCCCTTTATTAAACTCTTTGGGTGCAATTTTAATCGGCTCTCCATAAATGGTTTTGATGTTGAATTTTTTAATCAGAAAAACGGAAATCATTCCTGTTACAACGGCACTTCCTATTATTCCATACATATGAAACGATTGCAAACGAAACATTTCCTGAATACGAAACCAGCTAATGACTTCGGCTTTTACGAACACAATGCCAAATAAAATTCCGACAACTAAGTATTTCAAATTATGATACCATTTGTGCTGTAAATGGCTTTCATTTACGCACATTGCGTCCAGCTCTCTTTGTGCTAAATCTTTTTCTGTATCTATATGTTGCTGCATTTTTGTTTTAGTTAATTTCTGTTTTACTTAAAGTGAAAGAATAAAAGGCAAAATCAGGTTCGCCATAATGAAACCGCCCATCATAAAGCTAATGGTAGCAATCAGGGACGGCAGTTGTAAATTGGACAATCCCATAATAGCGTGTCCGCTGGTACAGCCACCTGCATAGCGAGTTCCGAAACCTACTAAAAAGCCACCGCCTACCATCATTATAAAGCCTCTTAATGTAAACAGCGATTGCCAGCTCATAATGTCTTGTGGAACCAGATTATTAAAATGGGTAATGCCATAACCTGCTAAATCTTGTGCTAATTTAGGACTAACCTCAACCGGATTGGGATTAGCCAAAAGGCTAACTGCCAATGCTCCGCCCAGAAATATACCGAATACAAAGAGTAAATTCCATATTTCTTTTTTCCAGTCATATTTAAAAAACAGAATGTTGGCAGGCACGCACGAGGCACAAATGTGTCGTAGAGATGAGCTGATACCAAAGGATTTATTTCCTAAAATCATCAATGCAGGAACAGTTAAGCCGATTAATGGGCCTGCTATATACCAAGCCCAGGGCTGTTTTAAATATTCTATCATTCTTAGTTTATGTATTTGCTATAATCAGTCTTTCTAACTCGTTTGCGGGCACAACGCTCGATTGTCGCCAAAGCGGTTTCCCGTTTTTAAATAAGATAAGCGTGGGTACGCCACGTACCTGATAAGCTGATGCAGCTTGAGGGTTTTTGTCTACATCAATTTTTATGATGTTTGCATTTTCGCCAACACGTTGCTTTACGTCTTCCAATATTGGCGACATCATTTTGCAGGGGCCACACCAAGTGGCAAAAAAGTCCACCAATACAGGTTTGTCCTGATTTATTATTTCCTGAAATGTCATGCTGTTTTTTTTCTGCTTTTTTGAAACATTGAGAATAGAAGGCCACCCATAACTGAACCGTATAAGCTACTGTTAATAGGATTTGAAGTAATAGCACATTGCCCCGAATTGCAACCGACCGTTTTCCAATAGAGATAACCTGCCAATGCCCCTGCAAATACGCCAACTATTGTGAGCAGATTATTTTTAGCGAACTTCTTCATAGCTTACCTCTTCCACTTTCTTGTTGCTTTTTGAAACAGGCGTAGTGCACCCCGATGTGCCACAACAACCGATATTCAATATTGGCATCAGTGAAAACAAAATACCTGCTCCCATAAAAAGCCAATCTTTTGCAATAACGCTTTGCACGATAATAAGGATGCCCAATGCTAACCGCAGTACTCGCATAAAGCTCCAGTTTTCAAAATGTTTTTTCATTTCTCTTTCTTTTTAAGGGTATTGATGCCAAACGGCAGGTATAAAGGGCAAAAGCTCATAAATGAAGTAAGCACAAATGCTATGGCTAAAATACCCAAGATGATTGCCATTATACCGGAAATGGTATTTGTGAAATATAAAACACCTATCACAATCGCAATGAGTATGCGAATTGCTTTGTCTATTGTTCCCATATTCTTTTTCATATCTGATCTATTTGTTGTTTACTAAGTTATTTACGTTGTGCCAGGTTCCGCCATTGATTACATTTTGAATGCCTTTTCTTTCCAGAATACTTTTTGACTGGCTGCTGCGGTTTCCGCTACGGCAAAATACAATGATGCTTTTTTTGTTTTTGAATTTGGATAACTGACTTTGAACTTTATCCAGCGGTATGTTTACCGCACCTTTTACACTACCTGTCGAAAATTCGGCAGGTGTGCGAACATCCACTAAAAAAGCACCTTCTTTTATCGCTTCTGATAGTTGGGTATTGTCTGTTGACGAGAACATATTTTTGAAAATTCCAAACATTGCTATTGTTGTTATGGTGATATAAATTAGCTCAACATTTTACTTTGACATACAAAATCGGTTTTAGGAATACTGGTCTGTGCAATGGCGTTAAAACCACCCTCTACTTCCGTAAAGTTTCTGTATCCTCTTGCCTGTAAAATACTCGCAGCTATCATACTGCGGTAGCCGCCTGCACAATGCAGGTAAAAATGCTCTTTCGGGTTGAGTTCTTTAACCCAATCATTGATATATGCCAATGGTTTGCTGTAAGCATCTTCAACGTGCTCTGCCGTATATTCGCTTTCTTTGCGAACATCAATGACCTTGCTGTTGTCATAATAATCTTTTGAAAATTGGTCGGCCGTAATCCGATTTATGATGTCAGTTTCTTTTGCTGCTTTTATCCAGGTTTCAAAACCATCTTTTAAATGTCCCAGTACATTGTCAAAACCAACACGGCTCAATCGTGTTACGGCTTCTTCTTCCGTACCGTTGTCGGTAACCAACAAAATCGGTTGTTTCACGTCAACAATCATCGCACCCACCCAAGGTGCAAAATCGCCTTTCAAACCTATATTGATAGATTTCGGAATAAAGCCTTTGGCAAAATCCTTATCGCTTCGTGTGTCTAAAATCAATGCTCCTGTATTTTCTGCCGCCGCTTCAAATTCTTCTGCCGAGAGTGCTTTCATTCCGTGGCTCAACACTTCTTCAAAACTGTCATAACCTTTTTTATTCATGGCTACGTTCATACCGAAATAAGCAGGTGGTGGTAATAATCCATCAGTAACGGCTTTGATAAAACTTTCTTTATCCGGCTGGTTTAGCGCATAGTTGATACTTTTCTGATTACCAAGGCTATCAACCGTTTCTTTCATCATATTTTTTCCGCAAGCCGAACCTGCACCGTGTGCCGGATAAACAGTGATATCATCCGATAGTGGTAAAATCTTATGATACAAACTGTCATAAAGCAAACCTGCCAATTCTTCCTGTGTGAGGTTTGCCGCCTTTTGTGCCAGATCCGGTCTGCCTACATCGCCAAGAAAAAGTGTATCGCCACTAAACAATGCTGTTTCATTGCCATTTTCGTCAATCAACAAAAAACAGGAGCTTTCCATTGTATGCCCCGGGGTATGCAATACTTTAATTTTCACGTTGCCCAATTCAAAAATCTGATTGTCTTCTGCTACGATGGCTTCAAACTCTGGCTTTGCCGTAGGCCCGTAAACAATTGATGCATTTGTTTTTTTACTCAGATCAACGTGTCCGCTTACAAAATCAGCGTGAAAATGCGTTTCAAAAATGTATTTGAGCTTCACATCATCTTTTTCCAAACGGTCTAAATACGGTTGCGTTTCACGTAATGGGTCAATAATGGCAGCTTCACCATTGGAAGTAATATAATATGCACCTTGTGCCAGGCAGCCTGTATAAATTTGTTCTATTTTCATTATCCAAATTTTTCTTGTTTATGATTTGATACTGCGAATTTCCGAATATTGGTTTTTCGGTACAGCTACTTTTGTCACATTAGGCAATTTCAGGCGTTAATGTAATTTCTGTTTTCATTGAGTTGGTTACTAAACAGCCAGCTTTTGCTTTTTCGGCAACACGCATGGCCTTATCCATATCGGTTCCGGGATTAATCAATTTTATTACCGGAAACATTTCTGCCTGCGTGATGAGGTATTTTCCTTCTACCATTTCCAATCTGGCAATTGTTTTACAACTAAAGTTTTCGATTTCTACTTTAAAATTAGAAGCAATTGCCAGGAAGGTTGCCATATAGCAACTGTTAATAGCTGCTACAAAAAGATGTTCTGGCGACCATACACCGGGAACGCCATTAGGAAATTCCGGTGGTGTAGCGCATTCAATAGTTTTGTTTAATACCGGCGATGACAGTTCGCCTGTTCTGCCATCTTTCCATTTGATGTTTACTTCGTAAAAATGTGTTTGTGACATAATTTTTGAATTGAAAAAGGACAGTTGACATTGCCCGCTGTAGTGGGTTATATTATTTGTTACAAATTTCTGAAGATTGATTTTCCTGTACAGCTACTTTAGTCACATAAGGGATTTTATTTCACAATGATTTCTTTGATCATAATGTAAATACCCATTGACAGCACAAACCAACCGAAAGCAGGTTTCAATTTTTTACCATCAATTTTTTTAGAGATAAAGCTTCCTATCAGCACCCCGATAATAGCCAGTGCCAAAATTTTGAGAAGAAAAATCCATTCAACCGTTAGATGTGTAGCCGATACAGCAAATCCAAAAAGTGAATTGACCGCAATAATGACCAGTGAGGTTCCGATTGCTTTCTTAATATCTAAATGTAGCAGATTAACCAGGGCAGGGATTATTAAAAAACCGCCACCTGCACCGATAAGCCCGGTAACTATACCCACAAATAATCCTTGGATAATAACTAATGAAGTGCGCTTAGGGGCTGTTTTGGAAGGCAGGCAATCTTCTCCTTTACACTTTTTTATCATACTGTAAGACGCAAAAAACATCAATACAGCAAAAAGCAACATCAAGAAAATGTTTTTGGTAATGATAAAACTGCCGATGCTAAAAATTTCCTGCGGTATGGCGGGAACAATAAAAGCCCTTGTTAAAAAAACGGCTATAATAGACGGGATGCCAAATGCAACAGCCGTTCTAAAGTTAACCAACCCTTTTTTGAAATAAGAGAATGAGCCTACAACGCTGGTAGTTCCAACAATGAAAAGAGAATAGGCGGTTGCTAAAACTGCATCTATATGAAATAAATAGACTAAAACAGGAACGGTAAGAATGCTGCCGCCACCCCCGATTAGCCCTAATGAAATACCTATTAAAATTGATGCTAAATAACCTGCTATATCCATAAGTTTCTGAAATTTCTGCTGCAAAAATGCACCAACTCCAAAAACTGTACAGCTACTTTGGTCACATAAGGGTTATTTTGTTTCTGCCCAATTTTACTTTTCCGTTTTCTTCCAACTGTTTTAGCAGGCGGGAAACAACTGCTCTTGCTGTTCCCAATTCGGAGGCTACTTGTTCGTGGGTAATGTTCAGTGTTTTGTTTCCTGTAAGTGCTACTTTTTTATCCAGCAAATTCAGCATTCTTTCGTCCACTTTTTTAAAGGAAATGGCATTTACGATTTCCAATAACTCTTCAAACCGTTTGTGGTATAAACGGAAAATATAATCCAACCATTGGGGATATTCTTTGATAAATAATGATACTTTATCAACAGGCAAAAACAGAATTTCAGCATCTTCTTCCACCTCGGCTCTTACTTTGCTTATTTCGTTGTGCAGTCCACCCAAAAAAGACATAATACAACTTTCACCCGCTTTAATATAGTACAGCAAAATTTCTTTTCCATCTTCTTCTGTTCGGATCACTTTTAAAGTTCCTTTCGCTACAATCGGAATAGAACGAATGTGTGCATTTTCGTTTAAAATAATATCACCCGCTTTATAAGTCTTTTGTATACTGTGCTTATACAGTTGCTCCACTAATTCAGGCGATGACTTAAATTCTGTTATCTGTTGCAAATCACTCATAGTGCAAAATTAAAAATTTAATTACAGGAAATTGGCTATGGGAAGTCTAATAATCGTATTAATTACATCTATACTTAAATAGGGGTGATTTTTTAGTATATTTGCTATTGAAGATATAAAAAATTTAAAGTGTTTTTGCTTTAAATCTCGATACTAAAAACTGGTAATTTTTAAAAATCCCGAGATAATAAGTAAGAACGCTCATGCTATGGCGTGGGCGCTCGCTTATTCGGGATTAGGCGTACCAGTGCCTTAGTATCGGTAAGTGTGGTTGCCTGCGCCTCTTTTTGTTGCAGGCTTCCAATACTAAAACGGATATTATGGACACTGCAAACAATACCTACCTTGCCTTTCAATTTTCTGCCTCCGAATTATCGGCTTTTGCAGTTGCCAGTGGCATTTTTACCATATCACTTAAAAACGGGAAGATAGTACACTTTTGCCCCAATGATGTCCAACATTTTCATGATTGGCTGACCGCTCATGAAATCAGAGATATACAAAAAGAAGAAAGGACAAAGCCAACCCCTCCATCTACAAATAAAAGCTGGTGGGGACGGATTAAACGTAACAAATAATATTGCAAGATTATGAACAGTAATGAAAAAGCAATTCGCATAGCCATTATAGATAACAACGAACATCTGGGATATACTTCCATAAATCAACTTGAAAATGCTGGCTATATTGTACAATTTCAAGTGAGTGACAGCGAAAAAGCATTAATGAAAATAGATGAAGACGGCGAGCTGCCCGATGTGTGCATCGTCGAAGAAGATTTTGCGGCAGCAAAATTGTTACTCGAAAAACATCCCGATTTAAAGCTATTAATATCAAGTACCGATGATGCAGAGGAAAGTGTTAGAACTATGCTGAAAGCTGGTGTATCGGGCTATATATTGAAATTCGCCGACCCTGATGAGATAATAACCGCCGTAAAAGCATTGAGCAAAGACAGGAAATATGTCAGTGTTGGAATTAGTGAAATAGCAGCAGAATATTTTAGCAGTCACAGCTTATAACGGCACAAATTAAGAACTGCAATAAAAAAGTCGTCCGACTTTTTAGGTCAGACGACTTCTATTTTCCGATTGGTATAGCCGTTCGCTTAGTCTTTATTATTAAATTGAAAACTTATCTGCTTTTCGTTCCCGAAATTGTCGCTTATCCATACATCAAACGACTGCGATACGGCAGATTGTGAGGTGTAATACAGCCGGAACTGTGTCGCTGGCAATTGGTACAAATCATTAGGCATATACGGCGGTTCGCTGTAATATCGCAATGCGCCTTGCCCGTCATATTGGAAATAGCGGATAAAGTATTTTGCATCGTTGAAATTACCACTCCGTTCAATGGTAAACCTTATTTCAACAGTCTGCCCGTTTGCCACATCTCCCGGAACTGGCATCACTTTGACCTCAAACGGATAGTTCTGCTGTATGTCGAGTTCCTCCTTATTACAGGACGATAACACGGCGGCACTTGTAAAGACCAGGAGAAGCAGCCACAAAAATTTATTTCTATTCAAAAATCGTTTCATTGTTATTCTTTTTAAAAGTTAAACCTTAGCCCAATGCCTGCTGATGGGCGGAACTGTTTTAAATCTGTACCCCATAATACTTTGGTACGACCTTGCAGGAGCAGCACAAACCTGTCGGACAGGTATGTTTCCAAAGACAAACGCCCTCCGGCTCCGTAAATAAAATTGTCTTTGTCGAGGACTTTAGAGCCATCATAGAGCGTTGCATCACTCCGGTTAATGGTTTCGTACCCGGCAACAGCAGTAAGCCCCGCATTAAGGTTTGTAGTCTTTCTTGCATCGCCTAAAAGCTGGAGGCTGTACCCCATTTCACCCGTATAGGTTTCAAGAGGTATTTGTACAGTCCTGTAATCGGCAAATTGGTGGGTATATTCTGCACCCCAAATCCAATAGTTTCCAGCTCTGCTATTTACAGTAAGGGTCAAATTCAAAAAGTAATTATCCTTTACTTTCTTAGATAACAATCCGGCGTTTACTTCCAGTCCTTTTTGTCCGGGTGTCATTCGTTGTGCTTGCGTTGCTGTAATGCTCAACACCGCAAGCATTACAGCAAAAATGTATTTTGTCATTGTTTTTTCTGTTTTGGTTACTTAATCTTTAGGTGCATAGCGTTTACCAGCTTGGCGTGTACGAGGTCGGAATTTTCGACCTGTAAGGCTTGCTGCCTGCCGCCATTCTTTTCAAAGATTTCAATTACCAATACCTTATCATCGGTAATGGTGAACTGGTCGAGTAGGAAGACGTTTTGGTCAGTCGTATTGCCCGCAATTTCGGTAAGCGGTTTATACATACGCAACGGGGTCATTGGCTTTTCCTGCACTACGGTACGCTTCGCCACTTTCTTATCTACTACTTTGAAATTCACAAAGTCAATAGCAAACGGAACGTTGCTTGTATTGCGCAACTCTGTATGAAAATAAAATTTGCCGTTGTGTACATAGATGCCTTTCAGTAGAAACTGTACGCCGTAACTTTTGGAGGCTATATGCTTTACAATCCTTTTGTCCTTTTTATAAATGGTTTCCATGAGCAACCCGGCCAGCGATGGCGAATTGCTCCCCAATTCCTCAAACAGCACATCGTTACCGTTTTCCCTGTCTGATGCTTTTTGCATCGTCAGTAAATCATAATTCAGGGTGGTTGGATAAGCACTGTAAAAAACATTGAAGTTGTAGAAACGACCATCATCGGTAATTACAGAAAAATTGGTTTCTTCTTTAAAATCTTTAACGGTAGCCTTTATACGCAGCACGTTTTCGGCATCATCTGCCTTACCTGCAATCAGGTATTCACTGCCCAAATCCACATACCGGATGGCTGCCGGAAAAATCAAATGGGAGGTCTTATTGTACGTTACCTGCATTTCGTAAGGTTCTACTTTACCCATGCTTAATTTGCTTGTATTAGATGCAACCTGCTGCGCATTGGTATTGGCAGTAAAGGCTATTAAACAAGCCATTGCCAAAAGACTTTTAAATATTGCTTTCATTTTATTGCTGATTTTTAGTGTTGAACATTAGTTTTTTGAAACAAGGAAAAGTTGATGACCGGCTTTAACGGTAACTTTCGGTGTTCTTAGTTTTTTAGAGAAGTAGCCCGATATACCCTGCACCACGCCACGGGAAAGGTCGCCTGCCGCCTGCTGCCCTGCAGAGCGGGTCATCATAATGGACGTGCCGGACGTCTGGCTCATGTTGGAGGCTATTTCCGTTAAGGCATTTACTTCAGGCGAATAAGGCACATATAAGCCTTGTTGTCCGTCCAAATCGTACACGGTTATTTCCATAGGGATAATATTGCCCTCAAATTCAATGGACGTTATTTTCAACTGTAACCTACCGCCTGCAAACTTTGCATTTGCTGTTAGCACCGTTCCCGCCGGAATAGTACGACCGGGCGTTTTCGCAGTTTCCATCAAACGCAAGCGCACACCACTTTCATCGGTTACAGTCTGCGTTTCCTGTACTATCGCCCTGATGCTGTTTTTGGGCTGCTGTACCTGCTTACTGGTTCCGGCTGTATAAAATCCCCTGTTACGGGTTTCGTTCCAGTTGGCAAGAAAAGCACTGTCTGTCGGCTCACGGTACAATGCAGACACCGCAGTTTTCCTCACAGGTGAGAACGCTACAAAATGTTCTTTTTGCGTACCGCCACCCTTTACCGGAACCGTTGTATCTACTTTATTGGATTGTGGAACTGTATTTGTTGGCAAGTACTTTGCCGCCATTTGGTACGACTTCTCCATCAATGCCATTTGGTCTTGCACGGTCGTTGTAGCGGGTACATCCTTTTCCGCCAGTTTCTCTTTCAGTTCATCAACCTGTTTGCGGAGTTCCTGCGTTTGATAATCGTTGTTGTCGTAAAATGAACCTAAAGTACTTTGGGCATTGCGATAACTGCTCAAAGCCGGATTGCCCTTAGCAGGCATACCACCTCCGTAAGCAGATCCGTCTTCGTTAACCTCATCCGGATTAGCAGCTTTCTTGTCGGCGGCACTGTCTTCGCTCCAGTAATCGGAAAGGGACATAAGCGCATTGCGTTTTTCCTGTTCTTTCTGTTCCAGCATTTCCTGTTCATACGCTTTTTGCTTATCCGATTGCATTCCGGCATCGGTAGCCTGTGGTACGGCATCATTCAAACCTATATCTACCGCCTTTTTCTTGTCGGAAGATGGTTTGAAGATTAAATACATACAGCCGAGAAATACCACGCCCATAAGGACAAAAATGATTGGCTTTTTTAGCTTTTCGGCTTTGTTCTGCGCACCGTCTTTCGGTGCATCCTGCTGGTTATTCAGGTCGTCATCTTCGACCAGAATACTCACTTTTTTGTTTTCATTATCTTTCATACATCTTATTTTTTAGGATTTTTGAAATACTGTCCTGCGGCGATACCGGGGACTTGTTTTGTTTGATAAGCGGGTTTTCGATATGCTCTATTTTCAGCTTGCTATCGCTTGCGCCAACATCATAGCAGACTTTTGCTATTACTATAATGGACAACAACACATAGCCAGCGAAAAGCAATAGCGTATAGCGGTGCTGTTTTTTTATGGGCAACTCCCGCCACCTGTCATCGAGCCTGTCAAACCACTTGCTGATTTTTGTTCGTAACTTTTTCATTCCTTGACTGTTTTTAGTGCCTGAAACCTTTGCTTTTGGGAACAACTCTTTGCTTAGGCGCATCACTCACCAAAGCGATTGCCTCCCTTACTTTGGGAGCGGTAACCACTGATAGATTTGTGAGTTCCGAATGCTTCAATAATTGCCCGTATTGGTCTTTTCTTGAAACCTCCATTTTTGAGAGGAAGAATTTTCCGTTCAGGTACTTGACCCACATACTGCATTCCACATGGGGCTTGTCTTCACCTGCCCATTGCAGGTAGCCCGTAACCAACAGTACGGGCTTAGGTGCGCCCTCTGTTCCTTTACGACAACTTTCGAGGTATTCGCCTATGCTATCTTTGAGCTTTCCGGGATATGCCCCCTGCGTATGGAAATAGCCGTTATATCCTTTGTCGGTAAGGATTTTGGCGAACGTGTTTAAATCTGATAATGCTTCCATAAAATTGGTTTTAGCGTTCGATAACCTCCATGTCTTTGTTTTCCAGCACGGCAAATTTTTCGATGTTGAAGCCCTGCGGATTGTTGTCCGAACGGACGGAGTTCACGAGGTAGCAAGAGGTAACAAGGCTGCGCCTGGTTACATTGCTTGAACGGATGATGAATTGCTTGGCGTAGGTACGAACCGCATAAGGATAGGTATCGAAATTGCAGACGACACTATCTACTTCGATGCGCTGTTGTACGTTGCCCGAAATGATACGGTTGTAATAGCCCTTTTCCGAAAGGTCTTTGTAGTAATCAAAAGCCGATTTATCTGCGAGATTAAAAGCCCGCTTCATATTGCTTTCGATAGCATTCTTATCGGGTGCGAGCGTAAAAAACAATTCATGGAAACGCCTAACGTGTTCACGGGCTTCCACTGGTCGGTTAATGCTGGCATCCTGTGATAAAGCAAGCATCAATGATTTGCCGTTATCCAATACATAAATCTTTTGTCTTTGTAACTCCGCAAAGCGGTAGGACTGCCAAAGGGCATATCCTACCACTGCAATGCAGAGAATGGCAAAAACAATAGCGTACAGTCTTATCTGTCTAAAACTGTTTTCGATGTTTCTTAATGTTTTAAATTCCATTTTTACGATGATTAATTTTTGTTCAATAGCCTGCCGCCAATGTTGCCCACTGCGGCTCCCGTTCCGGCTCCGGCAAGATTTCCTGTTTTTGCAGCCGTAGAGTTTACGTTACGCATAAAGTTTCCTGCACCGCCTGCCTGTATTACCCAGCCCGCCACCGTTGGGATAGTGAAGTAGCCCACTATGCCTATCAGCATAAAAATGATATACACGGTATTGGAAGTATCGGGGATGTAAGTAGGGTCTGCCAGCATTTCAATATCCCGCTCCAGTATGAGCGATTGTATTTTCGCCAGTATGGAACTGAACATATCGGATATGGGCAGCCACAGATAAACGCTGATATATCGGGTTAGCCATTGCGTGAGCGTGGACTGAAAACCGTCCCAAACGCTTATCGCAAAGGCTATCGGCCCCAATATAGACAGTACGATGAGGAAGAACGTCCGTATCGTATCTATGACCAATGCCGCTGCCTGAAAGAGTATCTCCAGCAGGTCACGAAACCACTCCTTTATGGCTTTCTCCATTTTATAGGCTTGCCTGTCGAGATACATTCCCGTCATGGTAGCCAAATCGGACGGCGACCAGCCCAATTCGTCCAGCTTCTTATCAAATTCCTCGTCGCTTACGAGGTAAGCGGTTTCGGGATTGCGAAGCATGGCTTCCCGCTCCAACTGGTCTTTTTGCTGTTGTAGCTTGTTCAGGTCAAGTACCTGCCCTTCGAGCATGGAGTGCGTGCCTTTTACTACGGGAGACATTACCGCATTGATGGTTCCTAAAACCATCGTGGGAAAAAACATAATGCAAAGCCCGATGGCGAACGGACGGAGCAAAGGGAACACGTCTATGGGTTCTGCCCGGCTCAACGCCTGCCACACTTTCAGCGCAACGTAGAACAGTGCGCCCAATCCGGCAATTCCTTTGGCTATTGCAGCCATGTCTGCCGTCAATGGCATCATTTCATCGTACAGGCTGCGCAGCATTTCGTGAAGGTTATTCCATTCCATAGCTTACCAATATTTTTGTTCTGCGGTTCCGTACAGTTCCAGCACACGCTTGGTGTTGTTCTGTTTCTTCGCCCTCAAAATGCTTACAGAAATATTTTTATTGGTGTAATAGCGTACAAGGTTATGGTAGTCCTTAACCTCTTTGTACACTTTGTCGATTATATCCATACGCTCCTTATCATTTAAGGAAAGCCCGGTCGAGGTAACGATTTGTTTCAACTCTTTCAGCAACTCGGTACTTTCATTCAGAAGCGTAGAATAACCATTAGCAATTGCCGTCAATTCCTGTGGGGTGAAATTGGGGTCGTTCATCATCTTGCCGAAATTCTTCACGTACATTTCGGACACATCGCCCACCAGCAAAACGGTCTGCTGTACCTTGCGGGCATCTTTAACCAGGTTGTTTACGGCTTTCAGTTTGTCGTAATACTCTTTGCCTTGGTCATACACCTTTTTTACCTCATTGAAATTCTTAACCACATTCGATACGGTGGATGAGGTCTGCACGATTTCGTTTGCACTGTTGAGAATGCCGGAGATAAGATTACCGGGGTCAGTTACTACAAATTGTGCTTTAGCGGATGGTGCAACGGCAAGCATAATTGCCGTACACACCAGTAACATTGCTTTTTTCATTGTTTCTGATTTTTAAAAATTAATAACTGTTTGATTTTTTCTTTTCCTGTTGAAAAGCTGCTTTACATTTTCCGACCCATTTTCCTTTTTGGTTCAGGAGGCTTCTTTTGTTGCAGGTCATTGAGCCGGGTAAAAAAGTCTTGCAGGCTTTGAGGTTGGGATGCTGCTGCTTCCTTGCACAGTTTTGCAAAATCCTGTTCCTCTTTGTTGGTGGGGTCGGCTTCAAATATCAAAGCCTTGTTACCACCAATGGGCAGTGTGATTTTCTCCTTTTCCACTTCTCTTGCTTTTAAAATGATTAGTAACTGTTTGCTTTCTCACGTCTTTGGAGGGCAATGCGTTTAATGGCTTGCTCCACGTTACCATCCAGTTCATGGGCAAGCTGCATCACTTCCATTTTTTCGGTTTCCTCCGTGGTGTAGGCTAAGTATTCTTCGAGCGATACCTCTGTGGCGTAAACTGCGGAATGCGTACCGCCCAGCCCAATCCATACTTCTTTGTAAAGCCTTGACGGGTCGTTGTTCATGTTGATGGAAAGGATTTGTGATTTTTCCTTTTCGGTAAGTCCGAGCATCGCCTGAATGTCATCGAACTTGTTCATGTACTTGCGCTGGTCAAGCAGGATTTTGCAGTCGGAGTTGTTGATGATACTTTCTTTCACGATGGGCGACTGGATGATGTCGTCCACTTCCTGCGTAACCACGATGGCTTCACCAAAGAATTTGCGGACGGTCTTAAACAAATACTTGATGTATTCTGCCATACCCTCTTTAGCAATCGCTTTCCACGCTTCTTCAATCAGTATCAGCTTACGCACACCTTTGAGCCTGCGCATCTTGTTGATGAACACTTCCATAATGATGATTGTGACCACGGGAAAGAGGATTTTGTGGTCTTTTATCGCATCAATTTCAAACACGATAAAACGTTTGGAAAGCAGGTCGAGTTGCTTATCGGAGTTCAACAGGTAATCGTATTCGCCGCCCTTGTAGTAAGGTTCCAGTACGTTCAGGAAATTGGCGAGGTCAAAGTCTTTTTCCCTTACCTGCTTTTCTTCCAGTACCGTTTTGTAATCACCCTTTACATATTCGTAGAATCCGTTGAACGATGGGTATTCATCGTTTTGCTTAATGTGGTCAATGTAACCGCTCACGGCGTTTGACAACGCCACTTCTTCCGAACGCTTCGGCGGTTCGTCATCACGCTTCCAAAGCGTAAGGATGAGGGTTTTGATGCTTTCCCTTTTCTCAATGTCAAATACGCCGTCATCGGTATAAAAGGGATTGAACGCAATCGGGTTCTCTTCGGTGTAAGTAAAGTAAACCCCGTCTTCACCTCTGGTCTTTCCTTTAATCAGTTCGCATAAGCCCTGATAGGAATTACCTGTGTCCACGAGCAGGACGTGTGCGCCCTGTTCGTAATATTGGCGCACCATGTGGTTAGTGAAAAAAGACTTACCCGAACCCGATGGCCCCAAGATGAACTTGTTGCGGTTCGTGATGATGCCTTTTTTCATTGGCAGGTCGGAAATATCCAAATGGATAGGCTTACCCGTAAGCCTGTCTGCCATCTTGATACCGAAAGGCGATGGTGAACTTTGATAATTGGTTTCTTCGGTGAAGAAACACAGGGCGGGTTCAATGAACGTGTAAAAACTTTCCTCGCTTGGAAAGTCGGCCGCATTGCCCGGCATAGCCGCCCAATACAGCGTGGCAACGTCAATGGTATTGTGGCGAGGCTTGCACTCCATTAAAGCCAATGCGCTACCGGTATCGTTCTTTAGCTGTTTGAGTTCGTTTGCATCATCCGACCACGCCATTACATTGAAGTGCGCACGGATAGACGAAAGCCCGAAGCTGTGGGCTTCGTTCAGGTACTTTTCAATCCACTCTTTGTTGATTTGATTTGCACGGCTATACCTTGCCAGCGAGTGCATATTCCTTGCGGATTTTTCAAACTTGCGCAGGTTCTCATCGCTGTTATCCAAAAATAAATACTGGTTGTAGATATGGTTACAGCTAAGGAGCAAGCCCACCGGAGCCGCAAAGGACAACAGGCAGTCGCTTCTATCGGTGGACAGCTTTTCATAACGTGTATTTGCTGATACTGTTCCGGGCAAATCGTCTGTATCTGAAAGCGTGTGCAGGCACAATCGCTTATTACCGATGCGCACATCTTCCGTACCGAGTGCCAAATCCTGCAACGGCGTATTGGCTGTCCGTGATAAGGTCAGGTATTGCTCCAACAATCCCTGTTTTTCATTTGCACCGATGATGTCATCTTCTGTCAACCGTTCCAGTTTCACAAACCCGCTGTCGTTGATGATGCGCTCGAATTGCGCCACCGCTTCCATAAATCGGCGGACGGTTTCTTTATCCCTTATTTCTTTCGGGATAAGAACGCCTTTGCAAAGCGAACTAAAGTTGCTTTGCATCCGCATACGCTCTTTGGTTGTCTTCGTCAAAAAGAGGTAGCAGTAATGGTTGAGAAAAGGACGCTCGTTGAAATGTTGCTGGTAGGATTTCGCTAAGAAACTCAATCCGTCCTGTGCAATATCCGGTGCATAATTTTCCTTGATGAACCAATCCTGTTTGTGGATGATGGAGTAATCCGGTAAGGTTTTGATTGCCTTGTGCCATGCGGAGTGTATGGCATCGTACTCCGGTGATGCTACGGTAAACAGTTCCGGCAGGTGTACCCGAAAGCAGGCGGTAATGTCTGCATCTTTTGAAATGACGCAGTTGTGTTCCACCGCCAGTAATGGAAACTTGCTTTCCAGCGTTGTAGTTTTTGCGGTGTTTCTCATACGGCATCGGATTTAGAGGTGAACCTTAAACTGCGATGTACCGCTTTGCGACTGATGATGTATTTGGGATGCTTTTTCTTTGCGCCCAGCTTCATCAACCCGTGTTCGCCGTACTTGCCATTTAATGAGAATGTTTTCCAAACAATCAGTGATGCACCGCCTGCGCCTATGAACAGGCAGATGTAGGAGTTTACGCCTGCCATGTACATAATCATAACAAGGATAAGCACGCCGAGCAAGCCACCTGCGAAGATGAACAGGTATTGTGCTTTCAGCCCTTTGAACTCTACGGTTCTTCCAATGCCTTTGTTGATGTTGTAATTACTCATAGGGCATTGGATTAAAGGAAGAATGAACGCAGGATGGTTGCTGCAACGATTAAGAAGATACACGCACCGAACCAGCTTGCCGCCGTTTTCGATGTGTCCGGGTCGCCACTGCTGAATTTGTTGTAAACCTTTACACCTCCGATTAACCCAACCACCGCACCGATGGCATAAATCAATTTGGTAGCCGGGTCAAAATATCCCGTTACCATTTGTGTTGCTTCCTGAATGCCAGCATTGCCGTTTCCCTGTGCGAACACACCAAATGCCGACAGTAACGCAACGCCTGTCAGCAATACTTTTTTCTTTCTTCTTTCCATAATCTGAATGAATTATTTTGTTTCTACTTCCCGCTTTCTGTGGGCTTTCGGAACAAAAGTGTCAGGAAAAAAGAGGCGCAATAACGATGTGTCTTTCAGTGGAATTACTTGGCAGTGAGTGGCAGTGTTATGAGTAATTGATACCTATGAAATACATATTTTTCAAATCATAGAATTTTATTACTTTTGGACAAATGATGTCCAAGAAGTCAATGTCAACATTAGAAAGAATATCATTTGGCGAGTATGTCCGGTCATTAAGGGGAAAAGCGAATCTTCCTCTTAGAAAAGTCGCAGCGGAATTGAATATTGATACGTCAACATTGAGTAAAATAGAGAAGAATGAACGAAATGCCAATGAACAAAT
Source organism: Chitinophagaceae bacterium PMP191F (assembly GCA_001302245.1). Lineage (GTDB taxonomy): Bacteria > Bacteroidota > Bacteroidia > Chitinophagales > Chitinophagaceae > PMP191F. Next base: position 230,884 of record LGYU01000009.1, on the reverse strand, counting down.
CATTGATGGAATTTCAAGAATGTTCAAAATTGACCAGTCCGAACTAAAGGTTAGATACATTAGCGATAAGATCACTAATCAACTTCTTAATGAGGAAGATGGACTTGAAATCCTAAAAATAGTAGAGAAGAAAATCAAATACTATCGAAGAAAAAAAACTTAGACTTAACTTAAATAGAAATTATGGGAGAATATTCAAAACGTGTAGGAGAAGTAGGCGAAACAGTAGTAGCGGATTTTTTAGCCCTTATAGGATGGATAAATCCTTTAAGAAATGATGATATTGATAGTATTGATACCGAGTTCAGAAAAAGAACAAATGGGATAGATGGATATTTTCATTACGTTAATCCTATGGTGAGCAGCACAATTGAAAATGTCATCTATTCATCAAAATATAGCACAGATCCTTATCCTGTATCACAAGTAACAACACAATTTAAAGAGCGATATCTTGAATTAGCTAAGGCAATTGAATCCTTTAAAAAGTCTGAGTTAAAACAATACACAATAAATCTTCACCAGAACATTGACACACATTTCGATCGAGGTGTTTTGTTTTGGTTGAACAATTCAGGAACAGGTGAGAACGATTTAGTAAGTCGATTATCTCGGATTGAGTTAAATACAGGGGTAAATCACGACGGCATTTTTTTAGTTGACAATAAACGGATTGAGTTCATATATGATTCGATTTGTTTTGCTCAATTGAAATATCGTCTACACAATATTGACTTTGTTTATTTCAACAATGGGCTAAATAATGATGACCGAAATCCACGAAACGGGAGAGTTATGCCGATTCAGTACATTAACTCAAGTATATTACCATTGAGAGCATCAAAGGAGAATGAAACAACTATCATTATAAATGCAATCGACAATTTTGATAGAGATGATTTGATGAAATACATGGGAATAGCAAAAAATATTGGCTGTAATGCACAAGGAGCGACATTAATTGGCTTTCCGGACTATTCAGAAACTGAACATTTGCCAACGGTAAACAACATTAAGCAAATATTCAATGATGCCTCTTTTACTTCGCAGTTAGAAGTAGTAAATTATAATAACCCTATTTTACGTTAGTACTATGGAAAAGTTAGAAGTAAATAAGCATATCCCTTTTGGAGCAACTCTTCAGGACGTTTTAAATCATCCGTCATTATCCGACACAAAATTGAAATACTTGCTCAGACTGCGTGGAATTTATTTAGAGGATTCAAAGAATAATGATACATATCCAATTTTATTGTCAACAATACTTTCTCCGAGTGAATTTGAATATATTAAAGAAAACATTCGAGGAAAAGAATTAAACCAAAAAATTCTTTCAAGACCTTTAGCCTGGCATAATACAGATGATCTCATTAAAGTTGTTCCTGACAAGATTGATTTAAAGGAAATTATAAGAACAGCGGATTCACGACAGGCTGTTATTTCGCAAACCAATTTTGCAATGGTTGAAGGAAATCCAAACAAAGTGAAAATGCAATTTAGATGTCAAACGAATAATTATAATTCTGGCTGGTATAGAACTAAAAATGAGTATGATGGAGAAATTGTCTTAGAGAAGGTACAAGAAAATGACAAGGTATATCTAAGAATGATTTACACCTCTCCTGAAACTCAAACAATTGCGGATTTGGGTGTTAAGCATTTGGTTAATGAGTTTAAAAGTAAAAACTATACTAAACCAAATACAGACGTTGAAAGAATCTTGTATAGCAATTTCACAAATGAAGAAAGGATTAAATTTTTTTTAAGTCTAACTGATAGTTCTGAAATTTTTGAATTTCAAAGAGCCACAGATTTGGATATTGCTCCTGATAGAACTATGGAAATGCCAATTGAAATTGCCAAGTTAATGACGGGTAAAGTAAATACTTTAAAAATAAATGGCGAAACACTACATGAACATTATTTGATTAATGAAAATGAGAATCATAAATATATTGAGTTAGCCTCAGTTGAAGCTCTTTACAATTTTTCCTATCATGCCGCTGAAGGGAACTGCGTAGTTCAATTTGGCTTCAACGGATATTTCAAAAAACGACTTAGCAACATTGAATTTTCAATAGATGTTTCAACCGTTAATCTTAAAGATGAATATAAAGGAGTAAACAAAGATAAAGTGAGGTTATTTTTATTACAAGAATTTGAAAAATTCAAAATGGAAAAATATAATTTACTGAAATCTCAACCACATTCTGTACAACATACGACATAAAAGATGAATAATATAGATTTTACCCAAGTAGAAATAGAGAAAATTATTACGCACCAAATTGGAAATAAATTACGAGATGAAAAATATAGTCTTTCTAATGAAGAATCGCTCTTAGCATCGGACACGAAAAACTATCTTTTAAAATATTTCTTATCCCTTTTAAAAACAGAAGAACTTTACAAATTTACCCATGCAGTAAATATTGAGATGAATGAAGTGTTTACTTTAGCTAAGCAGATATTTTCAGATCCAAATTCTTTTATCTCAAATTCTCAAAGTATAGCAAAATTACTTTATGAACAGTCAATGCACCCCAAAATAAAAGAAGGGCAACTCAATATTTCACTATTCGACAATATAATTATAGAAGATGAGGTTGTTAATGTACTTGGCATTTTCAAATCAGAAACACCTTCTCCATTTATTCAGATGAAGAAGCAAAGATCGAATTATAATATTGTACATGAAATTGGATTCGATTTGAAAAGCATGGATAAAGGCTGTTTGATTTTCAATACAACTGCCGAAACAGGATATAAAATTTTAATTATTGATAATGCAAGCAAATCAAACGAAGCACAATATTGGAAAGATGAGTTTCTTAATGTGAGCATTATCAAGGATGAATACCATCAAACCAACCAATTTTTAGGAATAGCCAAACAGTTTGTAACAAAGCAATTAGATGAAGACTTTGAGTTGAGTAAAGCCGATAAAATTGATTTTTTAAATCGATCTGTGGACTATTTTAAAAAGAATGAGACATTTAATAAAGAGGAGTTTGAAGAGGAAGTGTTTGGAGACAACAATGTTATTGAATCGTTTAGAAAGTTCGATCAAACTTACAGACAGGAAAATGAGGTAGAATTAGCAGATAGCTTCCCAATATCTTCCCAAGCTGTAAAAAAACAATCTCGTGTTTTCAAAAGCGTACTAAAACTTGACCGAAATTTCGACATATATATTCATGGGAATAAAGATCTTATTGAAAAGGGTGTTGAGAAAGATGGTAGGAAGTATTACAAAATCTATTACGAGGAAGAAAAGTAGAAAGTATGGCAAGTATTAAACGTCCAATGTTTGAAGCGCATGTGTTGGAGGGATTATGTAAAACTATTGGAGATGCTTCGGATGGTTTGACAGGTACGGAAATAGGGCAAATTCTATTGAACGCAAACATCCCGGATGTTGACCCTCAAAACACAAAATGGAGAAGACTGTATTCTGCATTTGCTGATTGGCAGAATAAAAATCAATGTTCAAATCATATACTAAGATTTGTGCAAGATGCTTTGCAACCTGTTCGGTATATTGGGAAAGAAGAAATTTTTCATAACCGCAGATTAGAGGTTAATAAACGTTTAGCGTTTATAGGTACAGAACTCACAGAGCAAGGTAAATTCAGATTAGTTGAAAAAGCTACAACAATCGCAGAAGCCGAACAACGTGCCAGCCGCTTAAAACATAAGTTGGAAAGCAGGAATGTTCATGCTGCGATATTTGAATATTGTAAGGCTGAACTATTGGTTGAAAACTACTTTCATTCTGTTTTTGAGGCTACCAAAAGTATTGCAGACCGTTTAAGGAAAATGACCGGGCTTTATGCAGATGGCAATGCTTTAGCAGAAACTTCATTTTCTACCAGTAATCCGTTGGTTAAAATCAATCACTTAAAAACGGATACGGATAGAAGCGAGCATTTAGGATTATGCAACTTGATTAAAGGTATGTTTGGCTTAATTAGAAACTCTACGGCGCACGAACCTAAAATCAAATTTGAAATTACCGAAGACGAGGCTTTGGATATTTTGAATACCATATCCTACATTCATAAAAGACTTGATAAAGCGATATAAACAAAAGGGAGCTGTCTTTTCAGACAAACTCCCCAATGTCGAAACCCTCTAAATCCTTATTCCGCACGTTGGAAGAATTGAAATCCGCTCTGGCGGGGAGGCTTTTATCCAGCAGCTCCGCAATCTTTCGTGAAGCCCCCTCTATGGAGTTTTCGAGCAAGCTAAACAATTCGGTTCCCTGTATTCGCTGAACGATGTCTACCGCTTTTTGTTGAGAGGCAGGTTCCAGCACGTCTTGCTGAAGCAATGCCCCCACGGTTGTCAGTTCCTCGTAGGTAACCCCTGTGGCAAACCCATTGTCGCTGTTCGGTAATCCCTGTTCTTGCCATTCCTCGTCCTCACTCTCAAAATCGGAAACAGGTTCACTCCCAAAAACTTCATCCAATTCCTCCTGCGGAATTTCCCTCGCAAAACCTGCTTCGTTGGTTTCTGCTTCAAAATTATCAGGTATATCAGCCTTTTTATCAAATTGGCGTTTCGTGGCACTTGTTGGCACTATGTGTCGCTTTACAGGCTTTGGCTTGCCCATTATTTCCGATAAATCGGGATTTACCGCAGGATGTTGAGGCTTGCTTTTCACCACCTTTTTGATGATGATTTTATCCTTTGCCAGCAGCACAATAACAATCAGCAGGCAGATAACAATTATTATTTCCATAATCAAATACTTTAAAATATGGGTTTAAATTTCTCATTAAAATCATCGGTGATGGCTTTCTCAAACTGTTCAAAATGGTGTTCGAGAATATTGTCCAAATAAGCATACAGGGGTATTTTATCCTCACCGATAACCTGTACAATACGGGAAAGCCGTTCGTGATATTCCTGCCGGATGTAAATGCTTTTATCACCCCTGCGGGTCATGGTATGACCATTGAGGAAACGCTCACCGTAACTGAACCCGGAAACTTTCTTTTGACGGGTACGCTCCTTAGATGCGGGCTTTTCGTCTATCAACTCCTTTTGTTCTGCCTGGGGTTCCTCCGTTGCTTTTTCAGGCTTTTTTGTTTCACCCGCCATTATGGACATGATGTATGCCTCGTCTATCGGGGCATTTGTTTTTTTCTTATTCTCATTTTCCATAGCCGTTACAATTTGACGGTTCTTAAAAACTCTACCATAAACAAATCCAGCCCGCAGGCTTTCATCAATCTTTCATCGGGAGGTAATAATGTGGAGCGGAAAACGGTCTTTGCGGTAGCTTCGCTTTCCTTGCGAAAGCGTTTGCTGTCTGCAATGCGGGTTTCCATCGTTTGCAGCCCAACTTCATTGATGATATTTCCATAGGCTTCATACAGGTGCGATTTTTCCCGTCCGTCCACCTGGTTCCAAAATAACCGTATCGTTTCGATGCAAGTCTGTCCCCGTTTCATCAAAACATTGGTCAGAACATCGGTAAAGCTCAATGTACTTTCCATCACTACACGGTCTGCCGTGATAGGTGAAAAGATATGTTGCATTCCTGCCAGCGTATTGAGCAAGCCGGGGGTGTTCACAGTTCCCGGTAAGTCGAAGAAAACCACATCCACCGGGACATCGGAAGATTGTAAAAATGCCTCCGCATCCCTTAAAGCATTGTCTGCCTTGCTCTGCAATACCGGATATGCTTTTTTGTTAATGGTCGTGAACTGGCGGTACGCCAGTCTTTTCAGGATTTCGCTTTTCATCACCGTTTTTAAATCCCGTTCCCGCATCTGCCAAAGACTGTGCTGTGGGTAATCACAATCAAATACGACCACGTTATACCCCATGCGGTAATGGAGTATGCTTGCAGTGATGGTGGTAAAAGTGCTTTTACCCACGCCTCCTTTTTGGCTGGAAAAAGCAATGAATCGGGTTTTGTTTTTTGTTTCCATTTTCTATTCTGTTTTAAAATTTAATTCTGTTTGTACTGCCTGCAATCCTGCGGGATGGCTTTCTTGATAGCGTGTTATCCTGCATGAAATAATACTGTCATGCTATCCCGATGGAACTCCGGCTATCAGGCAAACAACCTTTCTGCCTGTCGTGCCGACCATCTTGCATTTCTGCTGTCACGCTTGCAAGCCGTTTCCTTTGTGAGCTGTCATGCCACCTTGCAGCCCAACATGAAAGCCGTCCTGCTTTCTTTCAGGTGTGCCAGCCTGCCGGACTGAATGCTATCAGACATTCTTAGGTTCCTGCAATCTTGTATGCTGTCTTTCTGAACTGCCAACCGGAATGAATGCCTGCCAACACGCTTGCCTGAATGCTATCACAAAGGAGCGGGTTATTTTATCGCATTGCTGCGAAGTGGTAGCTATTGGCGTTCTGTGGCAGTGTTTGGCAGTGTGCAACAGGGTGATGCTTCGGGAAAGCTGCACTTATTTTGTAGTTGCATCAATGCAACAGGAGAATGGAAAAATCATTGGAGATAAGAGGCTATAAGTGGAACGGCTCTAAGTCGTTTTTTTCTGCTTTATCCAATCCGTCCCGCAGGGCGGATTTTCTGTTCAACCGAACAGAGCAAGTTATGTTTTTAGCTGCTTGAAATGCTTTCCGCAGCTAAAAACAACTTGCCATTGCATGGAGCCGGAAAACCCCCTCCGAAGTCGGGGTTTATGGAAATTGTAATGGATAGAGATATGGACGACAAGAAAAGAAATCAAATAAGCAAAGGTGGTCGCAAGCCTAAGAATGACCCTGCAACCCACCGCTATTCGATTAGCCTGAACGATACGGAAAACGCACAGTTCCTTACGTTGTTCGAGCAATCGGGAATGAAAGTAATGGCGCATTTTATTACTGCCTGCATCTTTCAGAAAACAATTAAGACAGTAAAAATTGATATGGATGCCGTAGAATTTCATACAAGGCTCACCAGTTTTTACAGCCAGTTCAGAGCCGTTGGTGTGAACTACAACCAAATCGTGAAGATATTGTACCGCAATTTTTCGGAGAAAAAAGCATCTGCTTACCTCTTTAAACTGGAAAAACAGACGGCAGAAATGGCGGACTTGTGCCGGAAAGTAATTGAACTGACACAGGAATTTGAGAAAAAACACTTGCAAAAATGATAGCAAAGATTGGAAAGGGTGAGCATTTGTACGGTGCTATATCATATAACCAGCAGAAGATTGACAAAGAAAAAGGGCAGGTTTTGTTGCTGAACAAGATACCGGAAACATTGAACAATACTTATTCTACCCATTACCTGCACCAGCAATTTGAGCCCTATTTAGCCGCCAATATCCGAACGGAAAAACCAGTTCGCCACATATCGCTGAACCCTGATCCTGCGGATAAGGTCAGCGATGGGCAGTTTATAAAAATGGCGCAGCAGTATATGCAGGAAATGGGCTATGGCAACCAGCCCTATGTTGTTTTCAAACATACGGATATAGAGCGCACCCACATCCATATTGTGACCGTTGCCGTTGGATTGGATGGCAAGAAGATAGCGGACAGTTACGACCATCCCCGTTCAATGGCAATTTGCAGGAAATTGGAACAGCAGTACAATCTTGTACCTGCAACGGAAAAGCAACGCACGGGGAACGAGCGGGTATTCCACCCGATAGACTACAAAGCCGGGGATGTTAAAAGTCAGATAGCATCGGTGGTACGACATCTGCCAAAGTATTACGGATATGCCAGTTTGGGCGCATACAATGCGTTGCTTTCCCTCTTTAATATTACCGCCGAAGAAGTGAAAGGCGAGCTGAACGGACAGCCCAAAAACGGGCTGGTGTATTTTGCCTTGAACGAACAGGGAGTAAAAGCCAGCAATCCTTTCAAGGCTTCACGTTTTGGCAAACACGCAGGATTGGAAGCCTTGCAGGAACATTTTGCACAATCTAAAGAGCAGATTAAAAATAACCCGGTAAGAGCCATACTGAAAAACAGCATCGAGGTAGCAATGCACACGGCCACCAATGAAACCGATTTTAAAAAGCAACTATTGGAGCAGGGCATCAATACCGTTGTACGCCGCACTGATAAGGGGCGCATATATGGTATGACATTTATAGACCATGAAAGCCGCACAGTTTGGAACGGTTCAGCTTTGGACAAAAAACTATCGGCAAATGTGTTTAACGACTGGTGGAAAGAACAAGTAATGGAACAACGCCAAAATACAGAACATACAAGTACCTCCGCATTGCCAGCCGCAGATAAAAACGTTGTTGAGGAAAAAGAAGAAACTCACAGGCTTTTTGATTTCTTTGATAAAGAACAGCCAACCGATGATACAGGATTGATAGACGGATTGGGCGGGCTATTACCGGAAGCACAGGGCGAGGATTACGAGGAACAGGCTTTTGCAAACCGCATGAAGAAAAAGAAGAAAAACAAAAGACCAGGAAGACGGCAATAAGATTTTGTTCTCTATCAGGAAGCCAGTTTAATGCCAAATAATGCCACTACACGCCATCTGACACCGCTTTCTCTACACCGCTATTCATAGCGGTTACACTTGCATCAAAACAAATTTTTGAATTATGCAAGGAGAAGACGATTTAAGAGGGTTAGCCAAAATAATGGCTTTTATGAGAGCGGTAAGCATCCTCATTGTATTGATGCACTTTTATTGGTTTTGCTATGGGTTCTTTGCCGAACGTGGCTGGACTTTAGAAGTTATAGGCAAGATACTCACCAATTTTAACCGTACCGCAGGGCTTTTCTCACACACGCTTTACACCAAATTTTTTGCATTGGTGTTACTGGCGTTAAGCTGTTTGGGTACAAAGGGCGTGAAAAACGAAAAGATAACATGGACTAAAATCCGTGTTGCCTTAGCCACTGGCTTAGTGCTGTTCTTCCTGAATTTCCCATTGCTGAAATTATCGGCAGGGTTAGCTACTTCGCTTTACATTCTTACAACGGGCGCAGGATATATTGCCCTGCTGATGGCTGGTGTATGGATGAGCCGCTTACTACGCAATAACCTGATGGACGATGTTTTCAACAACGAGAACGAAAGTTTCCAGCAGGAAACCAAACTGATGCAAAATGAATATTCCGTTAACCTGCCTACGAAGTTTTACTACAAAGGCAAATGGAATGACGGTTGGGTTAATGTGGTCAATCCTTTTAGAGCCTCTATTGTGTTGGGTACTCCGGGTTCGGGGAAATCCTATGCTATTGTAAACAACTACATCAAACAACACATCGAGAAAGGGTTCAGTATGTATATCTACGATTTCAAGTTTGATGACCTTTCCACGATTGCCTACAACCACCTGCTAAAGCATACCAACAAGTACAAAATAGCCCCCAAGTTTTATGTTATCAATTTTGATGACCCACGCCGGAGCCACAGGTGCAACCCGCTTAATCCCGACTTTATGACGGACATATCGGATGCTTACGAAGCTGCCTATACCATCATGCTTAACCTTAACAAGTCGTGGATTTTGAAGCAAGGGGATTTCTTCGTTGAAAGCCCGATTATATTGCTTGCAGCAATTATTTGGTTCCTGAAAATTTACGATAACGGCAAGCATTGCACGTTCCCGCACGCCATCGAATTGCTCAACAAAAAATACGCAGACGTATTTACCATACTTACGTCATACCCCGAACTCGAAAATTATTTATCGCCGTTCATGGATGCCTGGTTAGGGGGCGCACAAGACCAGTTACAGGGGCAGATTGCATCGGCAAAAATTCCTTTGTCCCGAATGATTAGCCCGCAGTTGTATTGGGTAATGACGGGGGACGATTTTTCACTGGACATCAACAATCCGAAAGAGCCTAAAATACTGTGCGTTGGCAACAACCCCGACAGGCAAAATATTTACTCCGCAGCTTTGGGTTTATACAATTCAAGGATTGTAAAACTGATTAACAAAAAAGGACAGCTTAAAAGTTCAATTATCATAGATGAGTTGCCAACCATTTATTTCAGGGGATTGGATAACCTGATTGCAACTGCACGTAGTAATAAGGTAGCAGTATGTTTGGGCTTTCAGGATTTTTCACAACTGACAAGGGATTACGGCGATAAAGAAAGTAAGGTAATACAGAATACCATAGGTAATATTTTCTCCGGTCAGGTGGTGGGCGAAACAGCAAAGAGCCTTTCGGAACGCTTTGGAAAAGTGTTGCAGAAAAGGCAGAGCATGACCATCAACCGAAATGATAAGTCCACTTCCATTTCTACCCAAATGGATAGCCTGATACCAGCATCCAAAATTTCAACACTTACGCAGGGCATGTTTGTTGGTGCGGTTTCCGACAATTTCGATGAACGCATCGAGCAGAAAATATTTCATTCTGAAATTGTAGTAGATAATGATAAAGTTGCCGCCGAAACCAAAGCCTACAAGAAGATACCGCAGATATTATCCTTTACCGATGAAAGTGGAGCGGATAATATGAAGCAAGAAATTGAAGCCAACTACAAGCAAGTCAAGCAGGATGTTATGACCATTGTTGAAAGTGAAATGGAACGCATCAAAAACGACCCTGACTTACAACATTTGGTGCAAAAGGAATAAAGAATGATAGTATTGGTTGACAATATCCTTTTCTTGAAGAAATATCGCTAAATAAAAAAATATCACTACCTTTGTTAGCGAATGCTAACTAACATAATTTTGTTAGCGAACGGGTAACATGGAAAAATTCACAAACAGACAAATAGAAATAATGGAAGCCGCAACGGTTCGGATTGATGCTTACGGTATTCAAAACCTGACTATCAAAACGCTGGCTGCCGATATTGGTTTATCCGAACCGGCTTTATACCGTCATTTTAAAAGCAAGAATGATATTTTACTTGGTTTGCTCAACTATTTCATAACAGGAATGAAAAACCGCATAAGTAACATTCCTGTAAATCCTAACGCAACGGCAGGAGATGAATTGAGGGATATTTTTAAATCGCAACTACAAACCTTTACAGATAAACCTGCGATTGTCAGTGTCATTTTTGCGGAAAGTATTTTTCATTATGATGAGGGATTGAGTTATAAAGTTTCCGAAATAATGGAATTAATGCACCAATATGTCAATGCAAACATTGAAAAAGGACAGAAGGTAGGGCAATACGGCAAGCTAATCAATGCCTCCACGCTTACCACTATTATACTTGGTGGAATGAGAATGACGGTTTTGAAATGGAAACTTTCGAGGCATAAGTCTAACCTGATAAAAGACGGTACAGCAGTTTTAGAGGGAATTTTAAAAATGATTGAAAAAAAAATTGAGATATGAAAAAACTACTTGTATTTGGATTGAGCGTTATGCTTTTGTGGAGTTGTAATAATGTTACTGAAAAATCAACGGCACATCAGGAAACAGAAAACCACGCAGAACATCAACACGATGAGGGTTCCAAAGCTATTGAACTCAACAATGGCGAAAAGTGGCTGGTGAACGAAGAAATGAAACCTTTTGTAGTGAAAGGCGAAGAATTGGTAAATACTTATATTCAGGACGGAAAGACTGATTATAAAGCATTGGCTCAACAACTAAAAGAGCAAAACGACCAGCTCGTAAAAAGTTGTACAATGGGCGGCAAAGGTCACGATGAACTGCACAAATGGCTACATCCACATCTTGAAATAATTAAGGCGTTGCAAAATGAAACAGATGCAACCAAAGCAAGTGAAATTGTTTTGCGCCTGCAACATTCGTATCAGCAATATCATCAGTATTTTAATTAAACAACGACTATGGCAACATTTGAAAAAGAAAGCATTTTCAATCTCGAAAATGCAATTGAATACACAAACGGCGGTGTTATCAGCAAACAGGTAACTAAAAGCAAAGGTGGAACCTTGACTTTATTCTCGTTTGACAAAGAACAGGGACTATCGGAGCATAAAACACCTTATGATGCCATTGTGCAGATTTTGGATGGCGAAGCAGAAATAACGATTGCCGGAAAACTTCATCATCTGAAAAAAGGTGATTGTATCATTATGCCGGCAAACATTCCACACGAATTGAAAGCCATTGAACGCTTTAAAATGTTGCTGACAATGATAAAGGAAGAACAATTCATATAACCATATTTAATATCAAACTAAGAATGAAACATATTATAACAACTGAATTTATACTTTATGTAATTGACCAACAGAAAAGTACAGATTTTTACACAAAGCTTTTTCGTATAAACCCTGACTTGAATGTACCTGGAATGACTGAATTTAAACTTTCCGAAAACTGTAAATTGGGACTTATGCCTAATAAAGGAATTGCCAAAATACTTTCGGACAAAACACCACATCCTGACCAAGGAAACGGAATTCCGAGATGTGAGCTATATTTTTATGTTGATAATATTGAACTTGAATTTCATAACGCAATGAAAATAGGAGCTAAACTTATTAGTCCGATAGAAGACAGAGATTGGGGCGACAGCGTTTGCTATTTTACCGATTTAGACGGGCTTATTATCGCTTTTGCTCAAAGAATATAAATAAAAAGAAACAAAAAAATTTGCTCAATTATGTTAGTGAACGCTCGCAAACTATTTATTATTCCGTTGATATTTATCGGGTGGAATACTGTTCAGGCACAGGAAGTCTGGACACTGAAACAATGTACTGATACGGCACAGGTCTATAACAAAACCCTGCAAATCAACCGAAACCACATCAGCATCAGCGAACAAAGGGAAAAAGAAGCAAAAGCCAATCTTATTCCGAAAGTTACAGCCAATGCCGATTACAAATATTTTATGGAATTGCCTACACAGCTCATGCCGATGAATGCACTCAATCCGCAAGCACCCGAAGGGCAATTCAGAGATTTGCAATTTGGTGTTCCTCACAACATCAATGCAAATGTGCAGTTGGCAATGCCGTTGTATAATCCGCAGGTTTATGGAGTGATTGAGAATACAAAAATTGCCAACAAACTGACACTGCTTCAATTTCAAAAATCGGAAGAGCAGGTTTTATACGACATCACTATGCTGTATTACAACGCTCAAATATTGAAACATCAATTGGATTTTTTGGAAAGCAATATGCTCAACACCCAAAAGCTATTAAAGAATATGGAACTTTTGAAAAAACAGTTATTGGCAAAGGGAACAGATGTGAGTAAAGTGAAATTGCAAACCGAACAGTTAAATACCCAAAGGGAAAACGTCCACAACAAATACATTTCAATTCTAAATGCACTAAAACTGAATATCGGTATCCCATTGGAGCGAAATATTACCGTTGTTTCTGAAATCGAACAGCGAGCCTTAACTAAAAATAATGTAGAAAACATATTGGATTTGAAAATTATTCAGACACAAAACAAACTATTGAACAGCGAATTGAGTACGTTGAACAAATCACGATTTCTACCCTCGCTTAATTTGATTGCCTCCTACGGAACAACAGGTTTTGGCTACGACAAAACCCCAAATGACTTTCTGAAATTTTATCCCATAGGCTTTGCAGGTTTGCAACTGACTTACCCGCTTTTCAACGGAACAGTTACACAGCGAAAAATAAATCAAAAAAAACTGGAAATCAGCAATAACGAATTGCAGGCTCAACTGATTGGCGATAAAAACAAAATGGAAACTGAAAATGCTTTAAGGCAAAGAACGATTGCACAGCAAACAGTCATCAATACCGAAAATCAAATCACTTTGGCTCAATCTATTTATGAGCAAACCATTTTACAACAAAAGCAAGGTACGGCAACACTTACCGATGTTTTATTGGCTGATAATACACTTCGTGAAGCACAGCAAAATTACCTGTCGGCAGTTATAGATTATCTGAAAGCGGATTTGGAGCTAAAAAAGCTGGCAGGAACAATTAAGAATTAAAATAACGGATAAAAAATCAGGAATATGAATTGGAAAAAAATAATCGGGATAATTGCTTTGATTGCGGTAATAGCACTTGTGTTTTTTAAGTTGAAAAACAATAAAGAAACCACCGAAAGCAAGGTGTATCAATATGACAAAGAAAAACCTATTACTGTAAATGCTGACACCATTCGTTTGCAGACTATTGATGATGCAAATACTTATGCAGGTACTTTTGAGCCGAATAAGGAAACAAAAATCAGTGCGGATATACAAGGAAAAATCAATGCTGTTTTGGTAGATGTTGGAAGTAGTGTAAGCAAAGGACAAACACTTATTCAGTTGGATAACTCGTTGTTGAAGCTACAACTGCAAGCAGTTGAAGTACAGATTGAGGGTTTGGAAGACGATGTAAAACGATACACCATTTTAACAGAAGCCGATGCCGTTCAAGGTGTGCAGTTGGAAAAGGCAAAATTGGGATTGAAAGCTGCAAAAGTTCAGAAAGCGACTTTATTGGAGCAAATCAGTAAAACCACTATAAAAGCACCTTTCAACGGTGTGGTAACTGCCAAGCTCAATGAGGAGGGTGGTTTTGCAGCACCGGGTATTCCGTTGCTACAAATTACGGATATAAGCACTTTACGCTTTACGGTCAATGTTCCCGAAAATGATTTGGTGCAGTTTCAAAACAATCAGACTTATAAAATTAGTGCTGATGTTTATCCCGACATTTCCCTTTCGGGCAAAGTAACAATGACAGGAAGTAAAGCCAATATGGGCAATAGTTTTCCTATACAGTTTCAGGTTGCCAACACCAACAACTTAACCATAAAATCGGGAATGTTCGGTAAGGTAAATCTTTCTGACACCAAGCAAGAACAAGGTATTCTTATTCCGACATCTGCCATTACAGAAGAAAATGGAAAAGCGAAAGTATATATCATAAAAAACGGAAAAGCCGTATTGCAACCGATAACCATATCAAGAAATATCGGCAATAAAACGATTGTATCAGGCGGATTGGCAACAGGCGATATTGTTGTAACGAATGGCTTTATCAACCTGTTTGACGGAGCGAATATTACGATTAAATAAAATCAGCGAAAATGAATATTACAGAAATATCAATCAAACGTCCCTCGCTGATTATCGTACTTTTCAGCGTATTTGCCCTGTTGGGAATTATCGGCTACAAGAATTTGAGCTATGAACTGATGCCCGATTTTAATCAGCCTGTTGTGGTTATCAAAACCGTTTATCCCGGTGCAGAACCCAACGAAGTGGAAACTTCCGTTTCCCGAAAAATTGAAGATGCACTTTCTAATCTGGAGGGCGTAGATTATTTGCTTACCAAATCATTACCCAATGCTTCAATCATCATAGCCAATCTGAAATACGGAACGGATTTGGACAAAACAATGCAGGACGCTCAACGCTACATTGACAATATCCGAAAGGACTTGCCTAACGATATTCAAAACCCTGTAATGAGCAAAGTATCGCCTAATGATTTGCCGATAATGTCGGTAAGTGCAACAAGCAATTTAGAGCCGACTGACTTTTACCAAAAAATGAAAGACGATTACCTGCCACAAATCCAACAACTAAAAGGAGTAGCAGAGATTGCCATTTTAGGCGGAGAAGAACGGGAAATTCAAATCAAGGTGGATAAAGAAAAATTGAAGCTCTATAAAATTTCTTTGTACCAGGTAGTGGAAGCCGTCAATCGTTCAGGTATTGATTTACCTGCGGGAAAATTACAAACCGATACAGAAAATAATTCAGTTAGGTTAGTTGGCAAATTCAATACTATCAATGATATTCAGAATGTTCAGGTCGCAATGCCTTTTCCAAACAGTCCTGTTTATGTGAAAGATATTGCGGAAGTAACAGACGGCATTAAAGAAATTACTTCGTATAGCCGTTACAACAGTAAAAACGGTATTGGCTTAATGATAAAGAAACAAGGCGATGCCAATGCCGTTGATGTTTCAAAACTGATTAGGGAAAAATTTCAGTCCATTGAAAAACAAAATGCCAATGCAGATGTAAAATTTGTAGTTACGGACGATAGCACCGATAACACCATTGCAGCCGTTAACTCGGTGGTGTTTGACTTGATTTTAGCCGTGATTTTAGTGTCGTTGGTAATGTTGCTGTTTCTGCGAAGTTTCAGAAACTCACTGATTGTTTTAGTTGCCATTCCGACTTCCTTAATTACCGCTTTTGCCGTGATGTGGCTTTGGGGCTATACGCTCAATCTGATGACTTTGCTGGCGATGTCTTTAATCATCGGCATTTTGGTGGACGATGCTACCGTAGTTTTAGAAAATATCCAACGCCATTTGGATATGGGTAAAGAAAAAAGAACGGCAGCTATGGACGGAAGAATGGAAATCGGTTTTTCGGCATTGTCTATTACATTGGTTGATGTGGTGGTGTTCTTGCCGATTTTGTTCTTACAGGTTTTTGTTGCCGATATGCTCAAACAGTTTTCGGTAGTAGTTATCACTTCTACGCTTACAAGTTTATTGGTCGGGTTTACTTTAACGCCTTGGCTGGCTTCACGCATCGGGAAAAAAGAAGATTTGCAACCGACTAATTTCTTTAATCGTTTTTTGCTTTGGTTTGAACATCAGTTAGACCAATTCATCAATTGGTATGGCAGAACATTGAATTGGGTTTTACATCACAAACTCATTTTTACAGGATTTGTTTTGTTGCTGTTCGTAGGAACGGTAGCAATGATGAAGCAGGGAATTATTGGAAAGGAACTCATTTCCACAGGCGACCAAGGGAAATTCCGTTTGGCATTAGAGTTTGATAAAAGTACTTCCATTCAGCAAAACAATTTGGTTTCAGAAAAAATAGAAAACTATATTCTGAAGCAACCCGAAGTTTCAACTGTTTTCAGCAATGTAGGCGGACCAAGCACAGGTATCGGAAGTTTGGGAGTTGGTTCTGCCAATAAAACTGAATTTACTATTCAGCTAAAATCCAGGAAAGAAACAAATAATCTCTCTACCGAAACCTTTATGCGGAAATTGCGAACTGATTTGCAAAAAGAATATTCAGGCATCAATTTTTCAATGATAGCATTAGGCTTAATTCCACGTTCTGCACCGATAGAAATTACATTAAGCGGAAGCGACTTAGACCAGGTAATGCAGACAGGTAATGACTTAAAAACAGTTATTGAAAAAATACCCGGAGCAGATAATGTGCGGCTTTCGGTAGAAGCAGGAAGCCCTGAATTAAAAGTCATTCCTGACAAAGACAAAATGCAGCGTTTAGGATTGAACACGGCTTATGTGGGAATGAATTTGCGTACCGCTTTTACAGGAAATGACGATGCCACTTTAACGGAAAACGGAACAGAATATCCTGTACGGATTTGGTTGGATAAATTCAGCCGTAAAAATTATGATGATGTAAACCAACTCAACATTATAAATCCAATGGGCATTCCGATTGAAGTTTCACAGTTTGCAACTATTGAAAGAGATAATTCGCCTTCGCTTTTAGAACGAAAAGACCGGCAACCTGCCGTTACATTAACTTCCGATGCACTCGGCAGACCTTCGGGAACAGTAGCAGACGATGTAGTGGCATATCTCAAAAACAATCCTTTACCCAACGGCATACAAATGACTTGGGGAAGCGATATTAAACGGCAAAACGACAGTTTCGGGGCTTTGGGTTCGGTATTGCTGATTTCATTCTTACTGATTTATTTGATTATGGTAGCCTTATACGACAGTTACATTTATCCTTTTGTTGCCCTGTTTGCCATACCCGTTGCAGCAATCGGAGCATTTTTAGCCTTGAATTTATCGTTAAGCAATTTGAGCTTATTTGCTTTGCTCGGCTTGATTATGCTAATGGGATTGGTAACAAAAAATTCCATCTTGATTGTGGACTTTACCAACCATTTGAAGGCAGAAGGAAAACATTATCAGGAAGCATTGATTACCGCAGGAAAAGAACGTATGCGACCCATTTTGATGACGACTTTATCAATGGCAATAGGAATGTTGCCCATAGCATTAGCCAGCGGAACAGCAGCCGAATGGAAAAACGGTTTGGCGTGGGTAATCATTGGCGGTTTGCTTTCTTCATTAGCATTGACGGTTTATTTAGTGCCAATGGTGTACTACGGAGTAGATAGAATGAAAGAAAAATTGGGTTCAAATAAAAAACAATAATAAATGAAAGCAACAATTTTTATTATACTGACAGTTGGGTTATGTTTTTTTCTCTGTTCATTTTCGGAAAATCAGGCAGAAACCTACACCTTGACCGTTAAGGTAGAAAATTTACGAAATTCAAAGGGTGTTGTTCAATTCGCCCTCTATAACAAAGATAATTCAATCCCCGATGAAGATTACAAAAAATATTACCGATTAGAGAAAGCGAAAATTGTAAATGGCAAATCTGAAATTACTTTTAAAAGCCTGCCCCAAGGGAGATATGCCGTAAATATTTTACACGATGAAAACAATAACGGAAAGATTGATAAAGGTTTGCTTTTACCCAAAGAGGGAATTGGATTTTCCAATTATCAGTCAATAGGTTTACGAAACAGGCCTAATTTTTCCAAAGCAAGTTTTGAATTGAACGCAGACAAGACAATTGACGTAACAGTAATTTATATGTAAACAAATGAAAGATGTTTTATGGGGTGGACATATAAACACATAGAGAAAGTAAACTTAATTCTTTGGGGATTGAGGTTGTAGAACCCCTTTGAGATAAAACGTCAAAAGAGCAATAAATGACTTTTTTAAACCAAAAATTCAAGCAAAAATAATTGTTACACAACCGGATAAATTAAGCAAGTATTTAAGAGTTATTCTGGGGTAATCAATTAATTACAAAAGTGATAATTTGAATGACAGAATATTTTAAGAAAATATCAGATGAATTAGATGAAGAAATAAAAGAATTGGCATACGAGCAGGGAAATGTCTTAGCTTCCTATGAGAAAGCAATTGAACTCATTTTAAGCAAGACTACTGAACTGAAAGAATATGTATTGAAAACTGGATTTGAAAACGAGCAGGAAGAAATACATTTTTTCAAATATCAGAAACCAGCCATTATCGCTCAACTCATTTATTACAATGCCATCTATAAAATTGAGGCAAGAAAACCCTATGGAACGAAATCTATAAGAAAATACCTCAACAAAGAACTCAAAAAATTAAAGAGGTTCTTTGATAATAACCTCGATTTCTATAAGTACTATCGTAGCAATAATTCCTTTCTTGATGAAAATTTTTTTGTGCGGGGTAAGCACGATATTAAGTTATGGCTGGACACTTATTACTTTCAATCTGACCAAACCTTTTCCACTTCACATGACTATAAGGTTGCCAAGATAATCGCCAACGACTTGATACAGGTGTATATCGAAGACCAACTGTACAGCAAAACCCAAGACAGTAAATCAGTAGCCACGCAAAAGCTGAATTGGACGGGAAGTAAAACCGCCATGATAGAGCTAATTTATGCACTGAATTGTCAAGGCGTTTTCGATAACGGCAATAGCGATATAAGACTGATAGCGCAATATTTTGAGAATACGTTTAATATCGAATTAGGCAATTTCTATCAAACGTTTTTGGAATTGCGAACCCGAAAAATAAACCGGACAAAATTTCTTGATGAACTCCGGGACGGGCTTTTAAAGAAAATGGATGAACAGGACGAAAAGTAGGACCAGTCACCAAAAGTAATATCTCCCAAATCATTCCTATTTTGGAATGATTTTTTCATTAATTCAATTCATATTGTTTAACAAAAATAGCAAATTTTGGGTTTTCCACCAGTGTTTATAGTTCCAATTTTTTCTGTTATGGCATATAAAATGGCTACATATATTGAATTTATTTTGAACAATTTAAAATAGCATATACCAGTAAATAGCATTATATTTTTAAGTACCTTTGCTTCAATGAGGAAGATGATAGCCATATTTTTTTTATCAGTCTATCTGACTGCTTTTACACCTTTCAAAGAGGTGTGGAAGTTGCCTGTGCTGATAGAGCATTTTATGGAGCATCGTGCGCAAGATCCTTCTATTTCTGTTTTGGCCTTCCTGGATATGCACTATATGCACGGCAGTCCACATGATGCCGATTATGACCGGGATATGCAATTGCCTTTTAAAATGGTTGCACACACCTCTTTAGTCACCTTTGTTATTCCATCTGTATCTACACATTTTCAAATAGTCCCTCCTTTTTACAATAAGAAAGAAAAACCGCTTTTATACAATTCAACAGCGTATTCTTTCAACTACCAAAATTCTATCTGGCAGCCTCCGAGAGCCTGTTAATGTTTTTTTTCTCACAGAACGTTCCTGTTTTGATTTAACAGCACTACAACAATAGTCTGGACGCTATTCTTATGTTGAATAAGATAGCCATTCTGTTTGCAATACTATCTCAAAGTAGTATTGTGAACTGTAACTGATGTTTTGTCTCTTTTAGATTGTCTATACTTTCTGCAAGGGGCTAAATAATCTTGCTACATACTATTGTTCCGATGTGCGGCTAATCATTGCGCAGGTATTCTTCTGTGAGCCAAATTATCGTTAACAAATTCCAGAAGAAATTTATGCTAAATAGAATTATTGAGTTTTCCGTAAGGAACAAACTCATTGTAGGGCTATTGGTAATCGCCCTGATAGTCATAGGTGCTTATCAAACCACCAGATTACCTATTGATGCTGTGCCGGATATTACCAATAACCAGGTGCAGGTCATCACCATTGCTCCTTCTTTCGGAGCCACTGATATTGAAAGACTGGTAACCTTTCCCATCGAACAGGCAAACAGCAATATTTCCGGCTTAAAGGAGATCCGCAGCTTTTCCCGGTTCGGGCTTTCGCTGGTAACCATTGTTTTTGAAGATGGTATTGATATTTATTGGGCAAGGCAGCAGGTGGCGGAACGTCTGCAACAGGTGCAAAGCCAAATCCCCCCAGGCATCGGTACACCGGCATTAGGCCCCATATCAACGGGATTGGGAGAAATATATCAATATGTGGTACGTCCGAAAAAAGGTTTTGAAAAAAAATACGACATCACCGAACTGCGTACCATTCAGGACTGGATTGTGCGCCGCCAGTTATTGGGCGTAAAAGGCGTAGCCGAAGTCAGCAGTTTTGGCGGCAAGCTGAAGCAATATGAAATAGCCGTAAACGCCGACAAATTACACGCCCACGGCATCAGCATCAAAGATGTGTTTGCTTCACTGGAAGCCAACAACCAGAATACGGGAGGCGCTTACATCGAAAAAGGCCCCACCGTCCTGTATATCCGTAGTGAAGGGCTGATAGGCACTATTGAAGATATTCAGAACATAGCCATTACAAACAGACCCGATCAGCCACCACTTTTTATTCGTGACGTTGCTGCTGTAAAAATGGGCTATGCCACCCGTTACGGCGCTGTGTGCTATAATGACGAGGGCGAAGTGGCCGGTGCCGTGGTGATGATGCTGAAAGGCGAAAACAGCAGCCAGGTCATTAAAAACGTAAAAGAACGCATCGCCCAAATTCAAAAGACACTGCCCCAGGGTGTGGTGATCGAACCGTTCCTTGACCGCACAAAGATGGTCAACAATGCTATCGGAACCGTTGAGCATAACCTGATGGAGGGTGCGCTCATTGTTGTGTTTGTGCTGGTGATATTTCTTGGAAATATCCGTGCGGGTTTATTGGTTGCATCGGTTATTCCGTTGGCTATGCTATTTGCCATCTGTATGATGAACCTGTTTGGCGTAAGCGGTAATCTGATGAGCCTCGGTGCGCTGGATTTCGGCCTGATCATCGATGGCGCGGTAATCATCGTGGAAGCGGTAATGCACCAGATAGCACATAATAAACATTTCCGACAGATAGGTGGCATTTCCAAAGAAGAAATGAACGGAACCGTTACCACTGCCGCCGGTAAAATGATGAACAGCGCCGTGTTCGGGCAGATCATCATCCTTATTGTTTATCTGCCTATTCTTTCCTTACAGGGCATAGAGGGCAAGATGTTCAAGCCGATGGCGCAAACCGTGGCCTTTGCCTTATTGGGTGCATTTTTACTATCACTTACCTATATTCCAATGATGAGCTCGCTGGTACTGAAAAGAAAAAGCAGTACAAAAGTGAACTATTCCGACCGGATGATGGCGGCCATTGAAGCATTTTATCAAAAGATGTTACTCCGGGCATTGCGGCTGCCCAAACTTATCCTTTCATTGGTTGCAGTACTTTTCATTGTTTCAGTTTTTATTCTTTCCCGTTTGGGTGGCGAGTTTATTCCCTCCCTGGAAGAGGGTGATTTTGCCGTAGATACCCGTGTGCTTACCGGCAGCAATTTGAACACAACAATCGAGCATACGCAGAAAGCCGCACACCTTTTAAAGACAAAGTTCCCGGAAGTAATAAAAGTGGTTACCAAGATTGGCAGCGGTGAAGTACCTACCGACCCTATGCCAATGGAAGCCAGTGATATGATGGTGATCCTGAAAGACAAAAAGGAATGGACTTCCGCAAAGACATTTCCCGAACTGGCAGAAAAAATGAGTAAGGCGCTACAGGATGTTCCGGGCATCACCGCAGGTTTTCAGTACCCGGTGCAGATGCGTTTTAATGAACTAATGACCGGTGCCAGGCAGGATGTGGTATTAAAGATTTATGGGGAGAACCTGGATACACTGGCTGCTACAGCAGCACAGTTGGGAAAAGTGGTGAATACCGTACAAGGAGCGGAAAACCTTTATGTGGAACCGGTTACAGGAATGCCGCAGGTAATTATTCAATACAACCGGCCGCTTATTGCACAGTATCATTTGTCCATTGCCGACATCAACAATATAGTAAACACGGCATTTGCCGGGCAAAGCAGCGGGCTGGTTTTTGAAGGTGAAAAACGTTTTGATCTGGTGGTTCGACTGGATGCCAATGACCGCAAGCGACTGGAAGATGTAAAACGTTTGCTGATACCTACCGCCCAGGGCAACCAAATACCACTTTCGCAACTGGCCGATGTACAGATCAAGGAAGGGCCTAACCAGATACAGCGTGAAAATGCCCAGCGCCGTATCATAGTCGGTTTCAATGTCAAAGGCCGGGATGTGCAGAGTATCGTGAAAGAACTTCAGCAAAAAGTAGCGCAACAAGTAAAATTGCCCGTAGGGTATCACATTACTTATGGAGGTTCTTTTGAAAATCTGAACCAGGCCAAAGAGCGGCTGATGATTGCTGTTCCGGTGGCATTGGTGCTGATTTTCATCCTGCTTTTCTTTGCTTTCAGGTCTGTTAAAGAGAGCCTGCTTATCTATACAGCCATTCCTCTGTCCATTATCGGTGGTGTATTGCTACTGGCTGCCCGTGGTATGCCGTTCAGCATTAGTGCCGGTGTTGGGTTTATTGCCCTGTTTGGTGTGGCAGTACTGAACGGGATTGTACTTATTTCGGAGTTCAAACGCATTAAAAACGCAGGTTTGACCAACATTTCCCGCATCGTGGTTTATGGCACTAAAATCAGGTTACGTCCCATCCTGATGACCGCAAGCGTTGCATCACTGGGCTTTTTGCCGATGGCTTTGAGCAACGGAGCAGGAGCCGAAGTGCAGCGTCCGCTGGCAACAGTTGTAATCGGCGGATTACTGATTGCTACGCTGCTTACTTTGTTTGTGCTTCCGCTATTGTATATCCTGTTTGAAAAAGGCATCAAAATCAAAAACAAAGCGGTCGTTATACTGTTCATCGGCTTGCTATCTGCCGGAACAGTAAGCGCACAGACACCGGTTAGCTTAGATGAGGCGATCCATATTGCCATAAAGAACAACCTCCAGGTAAAAAATGAAAAACTGGTTTCGGAATATAGTAAAGCCCTGGTAAAATCGGGTGCCAATATCCCTCAAATGGCGGTTACGGCTGATTTCGGTCAGATCAACAGTGCGTATAATGACACCCGGTTTGGCGTGTCGCAGAGTTTTGCATTTCCTTCTGTTTACCAAAAACAAAACAGGGTTCTTGAAGAAGAATACAAGCAGAGCCTGCTGAATATTTCACTGAAAGAATATGAGTTGAAAAAAGCCGTAACCCAAACATTTTTCACCCTCCTTTATTGGGAAAAGAAAGAAGCATTACTGCTTGGGGCAGATAGTTTGTACAGTGGATTTTATGAAAAGGCAAAACTGCGCTTGCAAAATGGCGAAAGCAATATATTGGAAAAAACAATTGCAGAAAGCCAGAAAGCAGCTATCGCCATACAGTTGCAGCAGGTAAGGCAGGAGCTGAATACAATGGGCATCCGTTTGAGGTTCCTGTTGAACACAGATACCCCTATGCAACCGGCAGATGACAGTAAAATACCTGTTTTATCTTCTAATTCCGGCAACGATCATCCTTTATTGCAAATATTAAAACAACAGCAAGCTATTGCGATAGCACAGACCAAAGCTGAACGGGCAAAACTATTGCCTGATCTGATGCTGGGTTATAACAACAACAGTTTTAAAGGCACAGGTCCCGACAATAATTCCTATGGCACGGCTAACCGGTTCCATTCCGTACAGATTGGCATTGGCATTCCTGTTTTTGCGCAGGCGCAAAAAGCCAGGGTGAAAGCATCCCGTATAGCTGAAAATATTGCAGAAGGTCGGCTTGCAGCCGAAACGGCCGCATTGAAGAGTAAATACGAGGAACTGCTTTCCGCCTATGATAACAATATAGCTATTGTCAGGTATTTTGAAACCACCGGGCTGAAAAATGCAGCTACCATCGTTGCTACAGCGCAGAAGCAGTTCCTGGGTGGCGAAATCAATTACCTGGACTGGGTAATGCTGATGAACCAGGCTATTGCAATACGGAGCAATTATGCCGATGCGGTCAATACGCTTTGCCAGTCCATTATATCCATCAATTATCTCAATCTAAATCCATAATTATGCTTTTATCAGCAATCCATATAAAAAAATCAGCCCCATTAAAATGTGTCTTACTGTTGGCTGTCCTGGCATTTTCCCAATGCAAAAACAAATCTGCGGATGCCGAGAAGCCAGCCGTCAAAGGAGAAAACAATGTGGTCATATTAACCGATGCACAACTGAAAAACGCACCGGTAACCACTACACAGCTTTCCGACAGGAATATTGCCACCCAATTAAAGCTCAATGGCAAGATAGACGTGCCACCCCAAAGTTTGGTTTCGGTAAGTGTGCCGCTGGGAGGTTATCTGAAAAATACCAAACTATTACCGGGAATGCAGGTAAAAAAGGGCGAAGTAATCGCTGAACTGGAAGACCCGCAATACATCCGGTTGCAGCAGGATTACCTTCAGGCGAAATCAAAACTGCATTTTGCACAACTGGATTACAACCGCCAAAAAAATCTGAATGAAAACCAGGCGGCGAGCGATAAAGTAATGCAACAGGCACAGGCAGAAATGGCTGGTCAGCAGATACAGCTCAATGCACTGGCGCAGCAACTACGACTCATTAATATTAATCCTGATAAACTTTCAACAGCCACGATAGCTAAGGGTATCCGCATTTACAGCACCATCAATGGTTTTGTAAGCAAGGTGAATGTGAACATTGGTAAATACGTCAACCCTTCAGAAGTATTGTTTGAACTCATTAATCCCGATGATATTCATTTGAATTTGAGGGTATATGAGAAAGATATCAGCCATTTGAAAATCGGTCAGCAGGTAATTGCCTATACCAATAACGACCCCGGTAAAAAAATACCTGCTGAAATTATTTTGATCAGTAAGGACATCGGAATGGACGGAACCGCTGATGTGCACTGTCATTTTCACCAGTATGATAATGGACTATTACCCGGAATGTACATGAATGCGGTCATAGAACTTCAATCCACTTTTTCACAGGCATTGCCCGAAGAAAGCATTGTTGATTTTGAAGGGAAAAGCTATGTGTTTGCGGTAAGCGGTAAGCAAAAATACACCATGCTGCCGGTTACACCTGGCACACAGGAAAACGGTTTCGTTCAGATACTGAACAGCGGTGAGCTGGCAGGAAAAAACATTGTGGTACAGAACGCTTATACGCTATTGATGAAACTCAAAAATGCAGCAGAAGATGAATAGCTGCTATTGATAAATTAAATCACAATCTTAAAAATTAATAAAATGAAAAATGTAAGTGTAGCCATCCTACTGGCGTTATTTTCAAACATAGCCTTTTCGCAATCACGTTTCGATCAGGCTAAAAAAGAAGCTGCTGAAAAAAAGGAGCTGATCGTACTCAATTTTTCCGGGTCGGACTGGTGCGTTCCCTGCATTAAGCTCCATAAGAATATTATAGAAACCGAAGCATTTCAAAAACTGATTTCGGATAACGCTGTGATATATCTCAATGCCGATTTCCCGAGAAGCAAAAAGAAACAGCCGACACAGGCCGTTAAAAAAGAAAATGCAGAACTGGCAGACCAGTACAATCCGAACGGGATATTCCCTTATACGCTTTTGTTGGATGCAGAGGGTAAAATCTTAAAGACCTGGGAAGGATTGCCGGCCCAAAGTGCGGACGCTTTTACAGGTGAAATACGGAATTTCTACAACAAAAAACATTAAGATGCTACAGGAATTTCGCAAACCCCAAAGGCTGATGGGCAATGCTTTTGAAATTACCGTTGTGGATACCGATGAGCGGCAGGCACTGGAGCATATTGATGCCGCCATAGCCGAAATCCAACGGATTGAGCAATTACTCACCACTTATAAGGAAGACAGTCAAACCAACCTCGTTAACCGCAATGCGGGGGTGCAGCCTGTAAAAGTGGATGCGGAAATGTTTAACCTGATTGAACGGAGTATCCGCATCAGCCAGATTACAGATGGTTATTTTGATATTTCTTACGGTGGCATAGATAAAAGGCTCTGGAACTTCGACAAGGAAATGAAGGAGCTTCCTGATCCCGGATCTGTTAAAGAACACCTGAAACTGGTCAATTACAGGAACATCCTTTTAGACCCCGAAAAACAAACCGTTTTCCTGAAAGAGAAAGGTATGCGTATCGGTTTCGGGGGAATTGGAAAAGGCTATGCTGCCGAGATGGGCAAACGATTATTGCAGCAACGTGGTGTCCAATCCGGTGTTGTCAATGCTTCGGGTGACCTTACGGTTTGGGGAAGCCAGGCAGACGGTAAACCCTGGACGATTGGCATTGCCAATCCCGATAATGCAAGATTGCCATTTTCGTACCTGAATATAACGGATACGGCGGTAGCCACTTCAGGTAATTACGAAAAATATGTCATGATCGGAGGCAAACGGTATTCCCACACCATTAATCCCAAAACAGGAATACCCGTTTCCGGGGTCAAAAGTGTGACCATTATCTGCCCGAATGCAGAAATAGCTGATGCAATGGCTACGCCTGTAAGCATCATGGGCATCGATGCAGCGCTAAACCTTATTAACCAGATCCAACAGGTTGAATGTATCATCATTGACGATGCCAACCGCATTTATTCATCCAAAAAAATCAATTTAAAATGAAACAATTATCAAGTAAAATATTTTTAAAAGCTGCTGCTTTTATGGCAGTTTGCGCTTTGGTTTCCTGTACAACAGTAAAAGAATACCAAAAGAATAAGCTGAATGATGCCGAAATGGTACTCGGCAATCGCACCATCGAAAAAACCGAACTCAATTTTCAATCCTACCGTGAAGGCTCATCCGGTGCCAATGCAGGCAAATCTGGTGGAGGCTGTGGCTGTAATTAACCTAAAAAGAGAAAAACAATGAAAAGAATATTTTTAACAGCAGCAGCTCTTATGGCGTTATTGCATTCCCATGCGCAGACTACGCCTGTTGATACCAGCCATATATCCCGAAAATTAAAAGTTGATGAAATTAACCTGGTATCCAGCTATTATCATCAGAATGGCAATAACTCGGCAGTGACGGGTGGTATCGGTTCTGAAAGGTTGACGGATATTTCCAATGTCATAGACGTTACACTCGTTAAATATGACAGAAAGAACAGGAAAAATAAATTCAGGCTGGATGTAGGTGTAGATCATTATACCTCTGCTTCTTCCGATAGGATCGACCTGAAAGCCAATTCTTCCGCATCTCACGCCGATACAAGGTTTTATCCTTCGATTGGCTGGACGAGAGAAAATGAAAGTAAAGGCAGCACACTGATGGGTGGAGTTTCCTATTCCGGGGAATTTGACTACCAGTCTTTAGGTGCCAATATTGGCTTTGCACAGAAAACAGCCAATAAAATGGGTGAATTTACAGCCAAGTTCCAGGCTTATTTGGATCAGGTGACACTTATAGCGCCGATTGAATTAAGACCAAACTATAGTCCGGGAACTGGTGGAAGGGAACATGAACAATATGGTACCAGCGGGCGGAACACGTTTGCACTTTCACTTGCCTATTCGCAGATTATCAATCCAAACTTTCAGGTGGAACTGCTTACGGACGTTGTGCAGCAGAGTGGCTATCTAAGTCTGCCTTTTCACAGGGTATATTTTTCGGATGGTACCGTACATCAGGAAACCCTGCCCGATAAGCGTTTTAAAATCCCACTGGGGCTACGTGCCAATTATTTTCTGGGAGATCAATTTATCATCCGTACCTATTACCGCTATTACACGGACAGTTGGGGTATAAAATCACATACGATCAGTTTGGAAACTCCGATCAAATTATCACCTTTTGTTTCAGTCAGTCCGTTCTATCGTTTTTATACGCAAACAGGGGCAAAATATTTTGCGCCTTATCAGGCACATGGGGTATCGGATGAGTTTTATACCAGCAATTACGACCTGTCCAAATTCAATAGCAATTTCTTTGGTGCAGGCATACGTTACAACCTGCCCAATGGGCTTTTGGGCATACAACAGATCAATATGCTGGAATTACGATATGGTCATTATACCAAGTCGGTAGGAATGGCATCGGATATTATTTCGTTAAACATCAGGTTCAAATAAAAAATAATTAAAATAAAATGAAAAAATCAATCTTAAAAAAGATAGTAGCAGCCATAGTGCTGCTGCTTATCATCATTCAGTTCTTTGGAACAGAAAAAAATAGCAGTATTGTAGCCTCTGAAAATGCAATTACCAGGCATTATAGCGTACCTCCGAAAGTACAGGGATTGCTAAAAACAAGCTGTTACGACTGTCATTCCAATAACACCACTTATCCCTGGTACAACAATGTGCAGCCGGTAAAATGGTGGCTGGCCAGTCATGTTACTGAAGGTAAAAAGCATTTGAATTTTGATGAGTTTAATACCTATCCTGCAAAGAAGAAGCTACACAAACTGGAGGAAGTGGTAGAAACGATTAACAGAGATGAAATGCCGTTAAACTCTTACACGCTTATTCACGGCAATGCAAAACTTTCTGATGCAGACAAAAAAGAGATAGAGGCGTGGGTGAATACAGTAAAAAAAGAAATTCAATAAATCATTTAATAAAAGGAAAACAAATGGCAAATAGTAAACAAACAGGAACACTGGATAATTATCTTGACAATCACTATATGCACAAAAGCAACTGGCTGCGTGCGGCGGTATTGGGTGCCAATGACGGCATATTGTCTGTTGCCAGTATCGCTATTGGCGTAGCAACAGCCAGCAGTACAAGAGAGCCAATTATTTTAGCGGTTTTGGCAGGTCTTGTTGCCGGGGCATTGTCAATGGCTGCCGGAGAATATGTATCGGTAAGTTCGCAGACCGATCTGGAGAAAGCGGATATAAAAAGAGAGCAGCAGGAACTGGATGAAATGCCCGAAGTCGAATTGCAACGGCTAACAGAAATATACCAGAAACGGGGACTGAAAAAGGAAACCGCTCAACTTGTTGCCAAAGAATTGACGGAACACAATGCACTTGAAGCACACCTTAGGGATGAGCTTGGCATCAATGAAATCACACAGGCTAACCCCATTCAGGCGGCATTGGCATCGGGCGCAGCGTTTACGGCAGGCGGTATTTTACCCTTAGCAATAACACTGTTTTCTCCTGTAAAGAATATGGAATATGTTCTTTACATCTTTTCCATTGTATTTCTGGGTATTCTCGGTGCATTTGCTGCACGCACCGGTGGTTCAGCAATAGCAAAAGCAGTTGTTCGGATTACGCTTTGGGGAACTATTGCAATGGTATTGACCGCTCTGGTGGGGTATCTTTTTGGAGTAAAAGTATAATAGAGTTACAAGCCTTGGAAAAGAAGCGTTTTTCAGGGCTTAATCTTTCGTTAGTTCTTGCTTTTCATTTTTTTTAGCCACAAAACCACTGTCCATACGGCAGTGACGCCAAACAGAATAAAAAGCGGTACATAATAGTTTGCAAAGACACTGTGAAAATAACTGCCTGCAATGATATAAATACTGGCAATGCAAAGTTTAAATGGGATAAATTCTTTGTTTGCCCAGGTGGTTTTTTTATTGAAGAAGCTCATGTTTTATCAATTTATATATAACAAAATTATTGAAAGCAAAACACAGGAACAAAGAAAGCATATGTATTTTTAAAGATTAATATCTAATTGTTTATGTCATATAATATACCCGACCATCTGAAAGGTCTTAACGATAGCGAAGTAGCCGCTTCTAGAAGGCAATACGGCTACAACAAAATAGACGGTGTTCATACAAGCACGGTGCTGGAATTGCTGATGAATATACTCAAAGAACCAATGCTCATACTGCTCTTTGCCATTTCAGCCATTTACCTCATCGTAGGCAATTATGGTGAAGCCCTTTTTATGTTGCTGGCAATCGTTGTGGTTTCCGCCATTTCATTATACCAGGATACCCGTAGCAAAAAAGCACTGGAGGCATTGGAAAAACTGAACGAGCCATTGAGTAAAGTTATCCGCAATGCACAGGTTATTGAAATTCCGACCCACGAAATTGCGGTAGGCGATCTCTGCATTACCGAAGAAGGAAAAACGATTAACGCCGATGGCGAGATTATGCACAGCAACGACTTTTCCGTTAATGAAGCCTCTCTGACCGGCGAAAGTCTTTCTGTATTCAAAAGCAGGGAAAGCGAAGACAACAAGGTTTATAGTGGCACATTAGCAGTATCGGGACTGGCTGTATTTAAAGTGGAACAAATAGGCGCAGCAACCCGCCTTGGTAAAATCGGCGTTTCCCTTTCGGGAATAAAAGAAGAAGCCTCGCCTTTGCAACTTCAAATACGCAGCTTTGTAAAAGCTATGGCTATTGTGGGTATAGCTATTTTCGGGATGGTATGTGCCGTTAGCTATTATCATACTCAAGATCTGATTAACAGCCTGCTCAATGGGCTTACGCTGGCAATGTCTGTACTGCCGGAAGAAATTCCCGTAGCATTTACCACTTTTATGGCATTGGGTGCCTGGAAGCTGATGCGTGACGGTATCATTGTCAAACGCAGCAGCATTGTGGAAACATTAGGCAGCACAACGGTGATCTGTACTGATAAAACCGGAACCATTACTGAAAACACGATGCACCTAAAGCATCTTTACGACTACCGGTCGGATAAAATTTTAGATGAGAAAGATTTCAGCGATGTGGCACTTTCTACGCTGATTGACTATGCCATGTGGAGCAGTGAGCCTGCCCCTTTTGACCCGATGGAAAAGACTTTGCACAAAGTATATGAGCAAACACAATCCAACGACCAACGGAAAGCATTTAAAATGATACATGAGTATCCACTGGAAGGGAAACCTCCAATGATGACACATCTTTTTGAAAATGCTGAACAACAACGGATCATCGCTGCTAAAGGTGCGCCGGAAGCCATTCTTAATGTATCCACACTTTCGGAAAATGAAAAAAATAAAATACGGGAGCTTATCAAAAATTTCGGACAACAGGGCTTCCGGGTTTTAGGGGTTGCCAGCACCTCTTTTGAAGGGAATGACTTTCCTTTAAAGCAACAGGATTTCAGGTTTGATTTCCTGGGGCTGGTCGTTTTCTATGATCCGCCAAAGCAAAATATTCAGGAAGTCTTCCGCCATATTTATGACGCTGGCATTAAAGTAAAAGTAATTACGGGTGATAATACTGATACCACCAGAAGCATTGCAGCACAGGCGGGAATTTTAAACACAACCGATGCAGTAGAGGGAAAAGATATTATGGAATATTCGGATGCTAAGCTTATGGAAGCAGCCGAAGATAAAGTATTGTTTACCCGGATGTTCCCTGATGCCAAGCTGGCTGTGGTAAACGCACTAAAAAAGCAAGGTGAAGTAGTGGCCATGCTGGGCGATGGCGTAAATGACGGCCCGGCACTGAAAGCTGCTCATATTGGTGTGGCAATGGGCAGCAAAGGAACTGAAATAGCTAAAGCTGCTGCAGCATTGGTGATTACCAATGACGATTTAGACAAGCTGATTACCGGTATCGCATCCGGTCGAAGAATTTATGCGAACATTAAAAAAGCTATTCAGTATATTATTTCCATTCATATACCGATTATTCTTACGGTTTCTCTGCCTTTGTTTCTGGGCTGGGTATTCCCACAGATATTCACTCCTGTCCACGTGATCTTTTTAGAATTGATAATGGGGCCTACCTGCTCCATTGTATATGAAAACGAACCGATGGAGCGTAACACCATGTTGAAAAAGCCACGAAAAATGACGGATACATTTCTGAACTGGAAAGAGTTGGCTGTTAGCATTGCTCAGGGGTTGATCATAACAGGTGGTGTATTGTTCGCTTATCAATATACCGTGCAAAACGGCGGTAATGAAGAGAAAACAAGAGCGATGGTTTTTACGACCTTGATTTTTGCCAATATTTTATTGAGCCTGGCCAATCGCTCATTCCATTACAGCCTGTTTGAAAGTTTTAAGAACAGGAATAGGCTGTTTGTGGTAGTCAACAGCTTAACCTTTATTCTGCTGTTCGCTATATTATATATTGCACCTTTTGCCAATTTCTTTCACTTAACAGGATTAAATGCAGGCGAATTAGGTACGGCTATTGGCATTGCATCGGTATCTGTATTATGGTTTGAAGTGTATAAATGGGTGAAGCGAGTGAAATAAAGAAACATAGAAATTTTAATTAATACGCCTCGTAAAATGCTAACAGAATAGAGCATCGGCAAAACAATTTGGGTTCTTCTATTAGCAACCAATATCTGGGGCATTTAAAATAATAAAATGGAAAAATTCTATAATGAAACGCTATATAAATTGGAATTTTCAATCAATGAGTTAGAGATTGAAACCGATTGTTCTATACAACAGGTAGAAACTGTGATACACCTTATTCTTAAATGCCTGTCCGAAGTAAAAGAGTATATATTGAAAAGAGGATTTAAGAATACAGATGAGGAAATCCGTTTTTTCAAATATCAGAAACCGACCATTGTTTCAAAACTTATTTACTACAATACCATTTACAAGATTGAAGCAAGAAAACCCTATGGAGCAAAGCCAATAAAAAAATATCTTACCAAAGAACTGAAAAAGCTAAAAAGATTTTTTGATAACAATCTCGATTTCTATAAATACTATCGTAGCAATAATTCTTTTCTTGATGAAAGTTTTTTTGTACGTGGCAGGCACGATATAAAACTATGGTTGGATACTTACTATTTTCAGTCTGACCAGTCCTTTTCCACTTCACACGATTATAAGGTTGCCAAGATAATTGCTAACGACATGATACAGGTTTATGTCGAAAAACAACTATACAGCAAAACCCAGGACAATAAATCGGTAGCCACTGAAAAGTTAAATTGGACGGGAAGCAAAACGGCTATGATAGAATTAATTTACGCACTGAATTGTCAGGGTGTGTTTGATAATGGCAATACCGATATAAGATTAATAGCACAATATTTTGAAAATACGTTCAATATTGACTTAGGGAATTTTTATCAAACGTTTTTGGAGTTACGAACCCGAAAAATAAACCGTACAAAATTCCTTGATGAACTCCGGGACGGTCTTCTAAAGAAGATGGACGAACAGGACGAGAAATAATTGTGTCCATGTTCAGTACTTAGAATATAAATTTCAAATTATCAGATAATGGTAGCAGAGAATATTATTGAATTGACACGGAAATATGTATCTGAACTTTTGTCCGGCAAACTTCCTGATGGTATTTTCTTTCACAATGTAGAGCATACGAAAGAAGTTGTAAAGGCAGCAATTGAAATTGCCCAAGCATGTAATTTTAACCCGAAGCAATTAGAAATTGTTACGCTTTCCGCATGGTTTCACGATTGCGGTTATACAGTGCAGTATATTAACCACGAGGACAGCAGCAAAGCCATTGCCTCCGATTTTTTAACCCGGTATGGCTATCCAAAAGATGATATAGAAAGGGTTTTAGCCTGCATTGAGGCAACACGTTTCCCACAAAATCCCCAATCGCCGGAAGATAACGTTATTGCAGATGCAGATTTGTATCATTTCACAAAACCGGATTACCCCAAATATGAACAGCGATTAAGGAAAGAGTTTGAAATACATTTGGGTAAATCCTGTACAGATGTTGAATGGAACAAAACAAACTATACTTTCTTGCAGAACCATAGTTACCATACGGAGTATGGGCAAACTGTCCTTCAAAAGTCCAAAGAAGTAAACATAGAACGGATAAAACAAATCTTACCGTAGATATGGAAAAAGTAAAAGGGGACTTGCAGATCCCCTTTTACTTTTTATCGCTCCTTTCAGTTTATAATACCCCACGGGGTAAATGAATGCCTTTAACCCGTACAATTGTTTCCGAATTATTCTGCACTTGCTTTTCGGCTTTTTCGGGTTGTTCTTCGCCCGTATCGGTTTCCGGCTTTATGGATAATTGTATTTTCCTTTCAACCGCCGCCAGTTCCGTTTTGAGGTCGCTTAATGCCTGCTCTTTCTTCCATGAGCCATTTACCACTTCCTGAAGAACCGGAAGGTCCTTTTGCAATTCAGCAATTTTCTTCTGTTCCTGCTCTAAGATACCCGGTATCTTTTCGAGCGCATTCAGAAAATTAAAGGATGCTGTTTTCGCATCGGTAGCCATCTTGCCGTTATTGTACGTGTACTTGATATTGCCCTCACCCTGAACAAAGAAACGGTTGTCCTTAATATCCACACCGTCCTTTTGCGAAACCTCTGTTTTTACTAAGAGCGTAAAACCATATAGCGTACCGATTTCCTCATACTGCCCTGCGGTGCGGGCTTTTTCGGAAAGCTGATTGAGTTTTGCCCCAACCTGCTTTACATCGGCGTTTGGTGAAAGCCCAATAAGCTGCACAGGGTTGAGTATTTCGCCCTCTTTGTTTTTCTGTATGCGCTTTTGCAGGTTTCCGAGGTCGAGGCTCATACGGTCGAAACGTGCCTGCGTACTTTCCAGTGTGGCAACAGTATCTTCCAGCTTGTATTTGGAACTAAGTTTGGAACGGTTATGCGCCTGGCGTTCGCTTTCCAGTCCGGCAATCTGCTTCTCCAGCTTTGCTTTTTCTAATAGGTCTGTATTGCCTGAAAGTATCGCCACGTATTCGGAGAAGTTCATGCCCGTTTTCTCGTCCATTCCACCTTCATCAATGGTACGTTTGCCGAGGCTGTTGCTCTTTAATTGCTCGATAAATACCTGCTTATTGTACAGCGTATTGAATTTGTAGCTATCCAGCGATTTTTGAACGGCGTAGATGAAAATATCCACTTTGTTATCGGCAAAGAATTTGGCAATATCATTGCCCTTGCGGATAGCCCTGCCATCCCGCTGTGCAAGGTCTGATGGTCGCCACGGTATATCTAAATGGTGGACAGCAACTGCCCGCTTTTGAGCGTTAACGCCCGTACCGAGCATTTCGGTAGAACCGAACAGCACCCGTATTTTTCCCTCGTTTACATCCCTGATAAGCTCCTTACGTTGTTTCTCATTTTTAGCCTCCTGAATAAACCGTATTTCATGAGCAGGGATACCGTGGTCTTCCACCAGCTTACGCTTGATTTCAGAATAGATATTCCATTCGGCGGGTTTATAAGTGCCGAGGTCGGAGAAAATAAACTGCGTTCCTTTCTGCGCATCGAATTTGTTGTAGTATTTAGCAATATTAGCCGCACAGTGCGAGGCTTTATTGTCGGGGTGGTCTTCATAACCCCGGCTAATCATCCGCATATCCAGCGACATCTTACGTGCGTAGTCTGTCGCAATCAGCATTTTTGCTTTTTCTTCGCTTTCGCTCAGCGGCGGTCTGCCTAATAATTCGGCGTTGCCCGTTTTGGCAAACTCCATCAACTTTTTGATGAAAACCTCCTGTTCCGGTGTCGGTGGGATATGGTACAGTATCTCATTCTTTTCGGGACGGTCTATGCCAATGTCCTTTGCCGTCCGGTAGTCGGTAATCTCCGAATAGAACTGCGCCAGTTCCGGCACTTTGATGAAGAAGCGGAAACGCTCTTTTGATACTATATTGTTCGCTACCGAAAATTCATAATCGGTGGTTTTACGAGCGTAAATAGCTGCCCAAGCATCAAAACAGTTGATGCCCTGTTTTTCCATTGCTTTAGGGCGCAGGTATTTAAAGAGCAAATACAGTTCAGTAAGCGAGTTGCTGATCGTCGTACCTGAAAGGAACGTTGCGCCCAAGTCTTTGTCTGTGCGCTCCTGAATGGTGCGGATGGCAAATAGCAGGTTCAAAGCCTTTTGGCTTCCCGCCATGTTGCCCAATCCCGCTACACGTTCATGTCTTGTGTTGAACATGAGGTTTTTAAAACGATGGCTTTCGTCCACTAAAATGTGGTCTATGCCCATCATTTTAAAGTCCACAACATCGTCCTTGCGGTTTTCGATGTCATGCTCCAGTGTTTTTAACCTAACCTCTAAATTTTGCTTACGAACAATTACCCCTTTGAGCATTCCCCTTGAAACTTCCTTGCCCTGTCTTTCCAAAGCCGCAAGATTTTCTTCCACGCTTTCCAATTCGGCTTCCAAAATCTGCTTTTGCATTTCAGGCGATTGCGGTATCATCCCGAACTGGTCATGCGTTAAGATGATGCAATCCCAATCGTTGTTTTTAATATCGCCGAAAATGCGCAGACGTTTCTGCGGGGTAAAATCTTCTTTGCCGGGATATAATATTTTGGCGTGTGGGTAGGCTTTGCGGTAAGTTTCCGCTATTTCATGCACGTTGGCTTTTAACCCGATGATTATCGGCTTATGTGCCAGCCCCAAACGCTTCATTTCCTGCGCTGCAGTACACATGATGAGCGTTTTACCCGCACCCACTTCATGGTCGCAGATAGCACCGCCGTTCATCTTAATCATCCAAACGGCATCTTTTTGGCTTGGGTAGAGGTCTTCAATGCCCAACGCCTTGCGGTCAAGCCCCGGAAAATCCTGATGGCTGCCGTCATATTGCGGACGAACAAAACAGTTAAAGGTGTCGTTGTATTTATCGGTCAGGCGTTGCTTAAACTCATCGTTCTGCGCAAAAAGCCAATCTGTAAACTCCCTGCGTATCTCATCAATTTTACTGTTCGCCATTTGTATGGCTTCCATATCCCGCACCTTGACTTCTTTATCATCTATAATTACCTTTTTGGTAATGTCGGGCGTGGTATTGACAAGAGCGTGTTTCAGCAGGGTAACGCCGTCAAACGTGCGGCTTTCCGACTTGATGGCGTATTTTTCTGTGATATGGATATTCTTACGGTCGCAATGGATTGAAAAATCATCGGAACTTTCGGAATAATGAATGCGGATTTCGGTATCGAACAGATGCGAAGCAAAACGATTGTAAATGCCCGCTGGTATCCAACGTTCACCGAGGTTAAAATCGAGTTCGTCAAACTCTATCCTGCGGGGCTTGGCTTCTTCGAGTGCTTTAAGACTTTCGGCAGCTTCTTTGCTATCCGGTTGCCCTGCGAGGTACGCCCGTACTTCTGCCGCTTTTTCTACTACGTTGCCCGAAACCCATTTTTCTGCAATCTCATATTCTCTTTGTGCAGGATTGTAAAAGATGCGGCCATGCAGCGCATCTTTTAAATCTTCGCCGGACATTCCGCTTAACTCCGACATATAGTTCAAATCAACCGTTCCGTACTTGTTGAGCGATGCCGCCAACGCTTCATCCGGGTTGTCCGTTGCGAGTGTTGTTGTTGCAAAACTGACAGGCTGGTGGAATATATCTGACTTATGTACCACGCCACCTACCACACGCTCCAAATAAGGTACTTCCTTACCTGCGCTATCGGTTTTAATCAATTTGATATTGTCGGCACTATTCAGATTGCCGTATCTTTTTTCAAAATCATCATACAGGCGGTTCAGTGTTTCCCGTTCTTGTTTGTACTCTTTATGATATTGTGCTTCGTGATTGTAAAGCTGCTGATAGGCATCCCGTAACCCTATATAGGCTTCGGCTCTTACTTTCTGATTGGGAGGCAATAATAGCGGACAGAATACAGCCGTGCCATTGGGTATATCCACATCCCGCAAATGCCCAACAAAACCCTTATCCGTTGCAAGGCAATCATCCCTGTGGAATGATTGCAGTTCGCCGGAATATGGTGCGGGTTCAGGGATGGTATTGTCCGTTGCAGGGGCAGGTTTGTTTTTGGGCAGTTCTTCTATTTCGCCGTTGCTATTGACACTAACAGACGAAAACAAATCGCCAATTACGGCTGATTGCTCACTTGTTCGTGACGTGATTGGAGGCTTTGGCGTTTCCTCTTGTAAACTACGCAAGGGTATATAATCGAACAGCCCCGGCTGTTGGGTGCGACCGCCTACCTTTTTCTTGGTAATGCTCGTTTTTCTTCTGACCTTTTTCGCTGGTGCGAGAACGGCAGATTGTGGCGTATTGTTAAAGAGGTCAAACAAACTCAATTGTACTTCTTCCCGTGTTGACGGCGCATCCGCTACCGCCGTGATGCCTTGCAGTGTACGGCTCATGACAGGTTGTGCCGCCGCAGGATTGGTAAAATTGAATAATGTGGGCTGTGATGTTTTTCCCCTTGCATTGCCGGTAGCTGGCTGCACGGGGGCTGGTTCAGGTACTAAAGTAATACCCGGCTGTATGGTAGGTTCATCCGGCGCAATTCCTTTATAAAGGTTCAGGTTTAAATTGCTTTTAAAATCCGCAGACAGTATTTGCCTGGCTTCTTTTGCAATTTCTTCCACACCGCCACTATGTACATATACGGTGTAGGGCTTACCGTACAGGTCGGTGGATTGAATGATTTCATCGAACACAACGGGAGCGGTATAATGAACAAAGGCATTTACGTGGTCGTTGTGCTTTGTGAGCAGTGTATCGCAAAAATCTTTTTCCAATTCCGTAAGCCCTTGTTTGCCCTCATTCTTTTGAAGTACGATAAGGTCGCTTCCAACTTCAGTTCCTGCATAATCCATAAAAAGATTGTTCGGTAGCCGTACCACCGAAACAAGATTATGCGCTGCCATCAATGCCTCACGGATAGGCTTATTGCTTGGGCTATCCAAAACACCCTGCGAGGTAATGAAAGCGAGCATACCACCATCCCGTATGGTGTCCGTTCCCTTCAGAAAAAAATAATTGTGGATACTTTTTGCTGCCTGCGCTCTTGCAGGGTCATCACCACGCGAATAGGAAAGGTCAAAGACCGAACTTGTGCCAAATGGAATATTGCTGGCAATTACATCGTAGCTGTTCAGTTCCTTTTCCGGTATTTGTTCAAAACCGTTTATTCGGATATTTCTGTCTGGGCAAATCTGTTTAAGGATTTTGCCCGTAAGCAGGTCTTTTTCATAAGCCGTAACCTGCGGCACGTCTTTATCTGTAAAAGACTGAATAAAACCGCCAACCCCTGCTGATGGTTCTAAAAATTTCTGTATCGTTATGCCGTTTTCCTTGAAAATATCGGATAGCATATTTATAATTTCGGGAGGGGTGTAAAACGCCGTCAGTACCGAGCTGCGCATACTGTCCACATAATGTTTGTATTGCTTTTCGTCTGGGGCATTTTCTTTCAGCATCCGGTGGAGTTCCTGCGTTTCCTCAAAATAGGTTCGCTCATAGTCTTTCCATTGCCTTATGTCTGTTGGATGCTCTGCGGGATTTAAGATGAATTTTATCCCGCCGAAACCGCTATACTGCAAAAGCTGCTGCCGCTCGGCTTCGGTAGCTTGGCGTTTTTCCTTTTCTAACCTGAACATGACCCGCAACGCCTCAATATTCAATTTCAGGTGTTCACGTTGATTAAATGCCATAGTCCTCGATATGAATTGCTATGGTTCCCGTGATTTCTGTATAGAGCAGGTCGTGGTCGGTGGTGTAAGCAAAGTCATCCGTTAGCACATATTTGGCAAATACGGGTTCGCAGATTGGCAGCATCTTTAATGCGAACGGGCGGAGTTCTTCGTCCAGCATGATGCTGTTAAACTCATTGCAAACCACTTGAAAAACAGTGTCGAATTTGGAATAGTGAAGTCCCTCAAACAGTATGTAATCTGCGATACGGTTGCATTGCTCTGTGGAGTTTCCCGAACTAAATGCACCCTCGTAGGCGTTTGCCGCCCATTTGGAACGTTGCTCGATAAATCTTTGGTCATGTGCTTTTTCGGGGAAGCTGGTATTTAATAATTCCTGTAACCTTAACGAGAAATAAGAGAGGTCTTTTTGCTGTGTACTCATATTGATTTTGTTTA
Organism: Chitinophagaceae bacterium PMP191F; assembly: GCA_001302245.1. GTDB lineage: Bacteria > Bacteroidota > Bacteroidia > Chitinophagales > Chitinophagaceae > PMP191F. The sequence goes on along the minus strand of LGYU01000009.1, from coordinate 190,416 downwards.
AAATTTTCAATGAGTAGCTAAAGTATTATGGCAATAAACTGCCACGTCAAAAGCGGTAGCAGTTGGCTTTTAGTGGCAGTTATTGACCGGGTAACGGTCTGCTATATAGGTTGGAAGGATATACTTAAATGGCGTTCAGGAAACTAAGCATTTTGCTTGTTTCTGCGTTCATCTTAGAAAATGCAAACCATTTTTTACCCAAATCTTTTAAAGATGCGCCAATGTGATATAATTCTGTGCCGTCAATAATGAGGAAACGGTCATGCGCATGAACAAAAGTATGAATAGTGATGGGTGGGTATTGGCTGTTGTAACGCTGCAAATCGAGTTGCAACTGATTGCTGATGCTTTTGGTATAGATAGTGGCAGATACGGTTTGTCCACGCTTTCCGAGTAGCGTAAGCACCGTATCGTCCACATAATTGTCAATAAGCACAATTGACCTTTGGGCACTTCTAATAATATCAGCGACAAAGACATAGGCATCGAATATCTGCCCGTCGTAGAAAATACCTTTTTCGCTGTGTAGCTTACCGCTTTCCAGTGCTTTAAATATTTCCTCAAATTTTCCGTCTGCTTCAATTTGTTTGAGTTCCACTTTATCCATCCGGGAGAACAATGCGGCATTGCCGATTAACAACTTCCGCATTTCCACAAAGGCGTTCATAATCTCAATGCTGACCGTTACAGCTATTTCGCTGCGCAAAACAGCGGACAGCATAGCGACCCCTTGCTCGCAAAAAACATAAGGCAGGTAACGCCTGCCGCCGTAATTCAAACTTGAGGTTCCAAGTTGGAACCTCAAGTTTTCAGCTTCTTTTTCGGTTAATTGGAAGCAGAACGATTGGGGAAACCGCTCTATGTTTCTTTTTACGGCTTTGTTAAGATTTTTTGTTTCAACCTGGTACAGGGTTGCAAGGTCGCTGTCCAACATAACCTGTTTGTCCCGTACTGTGTAAATAAGGCTTTCTATATCCTTTCGATTTATGATAGCATTGTTGTTCATTTCTTTTTGCTTGTGGTGTTGGCAAATTCAAAAGAGCTTTCGCAATTATCTTTCAGGATGATAAAAGCATCGAATTTTTTACCCGCTTTACTTTTCATTCCTTTGAGAAGATTGGTCTTTCTTTTGGTTACAAGGTTTTCTATGTCGGCAACGCTCAATTGTACACCGCACACATTGCGAAACTGAAGCCAGTTGCAAGCCTCATTGGGACATTTCACAACCTTATCCCGAATGAGCAGTTTATGGGTTCCACATTTGGGACAGGTTAGGTCTGGGTGATTTTGACTTTCGATAGTTATGCCTAAAATTTCCTGCGTAACAGAAGATGTATAGGTTTTCATTGATTGATGGAAGTCCATAGCATCTGCTTCGTTATTCTCAATCTTTTGCAAAGCCATTTCCCATTCAGCGGTCATGGCAACATCGGCAATTCGCTTATCCTTTACGACTTCATATACCTGCAATCCCTTTTCGGTGGGAACAAGTGATTTTTTATCCCGCCTGATATATTCCCTTTTAAAAAGGGTTTCTATAATGGCGGCTCTTGTGGCTGGTGTACCAATACCGATACCTTGCAGGGCTTTACGTTCATCTTCGTTCGCTATTTCCTTTCCGGCATTTTCCATTGCAGACAACAAATCTGCTTCCGTGTAAAGTACAGGTGGCTTGGTCTTTTTCTCCAGCACTTCAGCACTCTTGATTTTAAGTTCATCGCCCGATTTTAATTCCGGTAATTCCTGCACTGGTTCGCTTTCTTCATCACTAAAATTTCTTTTGATGCCACGCCAGCCCGCTTCTATAATTTTGCTGCCTTTCATTGCAAAATCATAATGCAATGCCTGTAATGTAACGTCTGTTATTTCTTTGGTGCTGGCTTGCGATAAGGCTTCCAGCAAGCGCAGTGCAATCATATCATAGACAGCTTCTTCGTTTGAGGGTAATGCAGAGGGGATGGTTTCGGTGATGAGCAAACCGTGATGGTCTGTTACTTTTACATCGTTCACAATCCGCTTGTTAAAACGACCCCATTTCAATTTCCCTACTGCTTCTTTACAGGAAGTTCTTGCTTCCAGTGACCTTACCAAAGCGGGTATTTCCGCCCAAACATCTTCGGGTATGTATTTGCTCCCGGTACGTGGATAGGTGATGAGTTTCTTTTCGTACAGGGTTTGGGATATGTTCAGCGTTTCTTCGGCGGTTAAAAAGAGCCTTTTGTTTGCTTCCTTTTGCAAGCCCGTCAGGTCAAAAAGTAATGGCGGTTGTTCGGTAACTGTTTTGGTTTCTACGGTTGTAACAGTTGCGACCCCGGTGCGTTCAATAGATTTAAGCGTGTCGTCTGCTAATTTCTTATCGTCCCATTTGGTTTTTGAAAGGCTTTTGAAGTCTGTAAATTCCTTTCGGTGTTCCAACTGTATCTGCCAATATTTTTTGACAGCAAAATTTTTGTTCTCCAAATATCGTTTACAGATGAGTGCGAGTGTAGGCGTTTGCACACGCCCCAGCGAAAACAAACCACGCCCTGCAATGCTCAATGCCTGTGAAGCATTGATGCCTACGAGCCAATCGGCTTGGCTTCGTGCTTGCCCGGCACGGTACAGCCCATCGAAATCACCTCCGGGTTTTAGATTATCAAAACCTTGCCTGATGGCTTTTTCAGTCAATGAACTTATCCATAAACGCTGAAAAGGTTTGCTGCATTTCAGGTATTCATAAATATACCTGAAGATGAGTTCACCCTCACGTCCCGCATCGGTAGCAACAATAATGCTATCGCAACGCCCGATAACCTGTTCAATAATTTTCAACTGCTTTACCGCTCCACTATCGGGAACATAGGCTTTTTCTTTTCGCACTTTGCGTACCGTCAATAAAAAAGGGTTGGGCAATATGGGCAGGGCTTCCTTTTGGAAACCCGAAAACCCATAATCTTCCGGCATTGCCAAACCGACCAAATGCCCGAATGCCCACGTAACCTGATAGCCATTGCCTGTTACGTAGCCATCCTTTTTTTCGGTGGCTCCCAACAGGGAGGCTATTTCACGGGCTACGCTTGGTTTTTCTGCTATAATTGCTTTCATATCTTATCCTTTAGAAATTACATTTTCATTCCTTTTGATTTAGCTGGCTTTGGCGGCTCCTGCTTTTCCTGCTGCTGTTTGTTCACAGGAGCAGTTTGTTGGGGTTTTAAAGGCTCATTGATATTTTTGGTAGCCTCATTGGTTTTACCCTCTGAATTGACGGCAACCTGCGTTTTATGGGTTTCTGCGGGAACAATCTTGTCTTTTAATTTATCCGGGTTTCTAAAACTGAAATCAAACTTGCCTGTTTCGGCATTCAGCGTAACATAGCCCTTGTAAGGCTGTCCTTTCCCGTCTATGAAATCAGAAACATAAATGGTCTTGCCCTCTGTGAGCTTTTTGTATTGCTCATCGTTAAATTCTTTACCTCTGAATAATTTGGGATTTTCCTGTGATTGCGCTTGCTGCTGGCTTTGGGTCTGTTTGTAATTTGCACCCCTTTCAAAAAGGTATTCGGGAAAACGCTTGTCAGCATTATATTGAATATCGCTGCTGAACGTTTTGCCTTTCTGCGAAACCATACCCTCTAAGTAAATGGCTTTGCCCTCATATAAGACTTGCTTTTGCTCCGCGGTGAGTTTTACACCTCCAATATCGTCAGGCACTTTTATCCAATCCTGCCGTAAGGCAATAACTTCCTTTGTCAGTTTATCAATGCTGATAATGGACGGTATTTTTTCTCCGGTCTTGGGATAGGTCAACTCTACCACACGCCCCATGTTCCCGGTTTTGAGCAAATTGTCTTTGTCCTCTTTGGTAAATTCATGACCGAAAAAAGGAGTATGCAGGTTCGGCTCGTGGCGAACGCCATACATTACAAATACAGGCTTGCCGTTTTCTCCGTTTTGAAGCCCCAACCTTGCCTCCGAACGAATTACGGCAGAACCAAAATTGATACCTATGGGATATACCTTATTGGTTTTATAGCCTTTCAACAGCATATCCAATGTGCCGTCTTTTTCAAGCCGCTCTTTGGTTATCCCAATTTGTGCCAGTGTTTTCCAATCAATATCATCTGCCTTAAAACGATGGTCGTTTGTTTCAGGGGTTGCCTGCGTTGTCTGTGTTGCTTGTGTAGTTTCCATATCTTTTTTGTTTTCTTGCTGCACTTCCTTTGGCTCTTTCACTTCATGTTTAGCCATAACTGCCTCGCCCTCTTTGGTAGGGGCGTTTATTTGTTGCTGCATTTTTTGGGCTGTTTCAACGGCTTCCTGTTCAGGAACTTTGAAAAATGAAAAACGGGTGGGGTCTTTGAGCTGTCGCCAAAAGTTGGAGAAGAAGTTGGAGAAAAAATCTCCGCTCTTATCTACCCGCATAAATTCGCTTTGGTTCTTTTTATTGGCATCAACGGTTTTTAATTCGCCATTTTCGTCAATACCTGTAACCGCTTGAATAGTCTTTTTTTCCTTATCCATGACCAGCAAAACATCTGAAAGCTGTTCAGGGGATTGCTGTGGTTTTTGCTGCTGCTCTTGTTGAGGCTGTTCTATTGTCTGCTCGCTCATAATATTGATATTTTAAATTGTTATCGTCCGAAAGTAATTGAACAGGGTACGGCTACGCCGTACCTGTCTTTAGGTGGCACTATTTGTCACCCGTTGTCCTTTGTGCGTTGCAGGGGAACATTGAAACTATCCCTGATGAATTGGTGTACATCCGATAGCTTGTAATACAGCTTTCCGCTAATGGTGTAGTACGGCAGCTTGCCAGACGAACGGTAACGCTGCAAGGAGCGGTGGCTGATTTTCAGCATTTGTAACAGGTCTTGGTTGTCCAGCAGTTCTTCGCCGTCTATGGTATTGCGTTGCTTTTGTATATCTATGATGTGTTGTTTCAGAACATCAAAGCGTTCCATAATTCGCTCCATCCATGCAAAAAATTCCATTCTATCTATGTTCATAGCAGTACGTTTTAATTATTTGCCGGATTTTATTGTTCTTCCTTTTTCGATATAGCTTTTACCCCTTGCCATAAGCTCCTGTATGTATTCCTCGCTGGTTTGCACAGCATGGGCATTGAGCATATTTTTTATGGCTCCTATGGTATAGTAATACTGCCCGTACATTTTGGAGTAGGCTATTTCGCCTTTGGAACGCATACGCCAAAGTGTTTTTTCGCTGATGTGGAGGTACTGACAGACTTCATGGTTATTGAGCCAAAGACTATCATAGCTGGTGTTTTCTGATTTCAGAATAAACTCGCTAATGGATTTAATACGCTCGTTGAGCGACCTCCATGCTTCTTCTTCTATGGTTATAATATTCATTGCACAGTTGCTTAATGTTCACTGTACAAAATTGGAGCGTTTGGCTGGGGCTGTCTTCCGATACGTGTCTATCAAAAAGGCAGTTTTTTTTATTTTTTTGCAATTGATGTAAAGTATTGCTGTATAGGGATTTCTTGCTTTTTACAGTATGAACTAAGAGTGCCGACCAACGGATTTGCCTATATACACATATAGGCAAACGGGCAAAATAAAGGACAGCACCATCAATGCCGTCCTTTATTCCTTAAAATAAAAAAGAAGATTACGCAGTATCTTCCTTGTCCATGTATTCTTCTAAGCTGTATTTCAGTTGGTCTAAAAACAAAGTCCGTGAACCTGCACGGGTCTTCATTCGGTGGAAACTGTTATGAATATCGCTAAGCGAAACACGGAACAGGATTTGAAATACCATACTGATTTTGCGAATACCCAATTTGCCGTGTGAAAGCGCATCGGCGGCATGAAGCGCATAAATCAATTCGATAAGGGCGTTCTTTGATTGTGTCCAAAAAATATCTTTTGTATCGCCATTCTGCAATAGCACATCGGGGCTTTGTTCCGGGCTTAATTTTGTGGTGAGGTAGTTATAGATTAATTCATTGGCTAAGATTTTTGCCACCTTATAATCAAAGTAGGTTGAGAATTGCGGGTCAATTTCAAAAACAAAGCTGTTTAATCCCTCATAGTAATTGATATTGCCCAGCGTATAATAATTTTCGTCCCGGTCGGTTCTGCCGGAACGGTAGTACCTGTAAAAATCTGAATTGCAGATATGCTCTTTATATTCTTGTTTTAACTCCCGGAGTTGTAAAGCAAAATAGCATTGATGCAAATTCCCGTTATCTGCGGGGCAAGCCGTTTCAATCCGGTACACTTTGTTATAGTAAATCAATTTGCCGAGAATGTTCGGCTTAATCAATTTGAAAAAATGGACTTCTTCGGCTTTACTGGCAAAGCCCTCTTTCAACACGTCTTCTTTCACGGCACGCAATAATTCCTGAAGATAGATAGTCATTCTATAAGCCTCATCAATAAAGCTGGACGCTTCGGCAGATAATTTTCTTTCCTGCCTTTGAATTTCGGCAACGATGGTTTGTAAGGGATGTCTCATAGCTACACTCGTTTTATCAGGCTGTATTTATCCAAATACAAATGTTACCCTTAACTGTGAATTAATCCCATGAGATATGCCGAAGTCAGGTAAAATTTTTTCTAAATACGTATAAAAACGCTATTACGGAGCCTATATAAAAAGATATAAAAAAGGGTCGAACCGACCCATATTTTTTTTATATTTGCTACTGATTTACAAGGAAATCGAAAGAAAATGAATGCAATAAGCACCATTACTAAATCGTTACCGACAATGATTTCCCGCCTCGTAAACTACTCATTATAAGCTATATTTAGCTTTTCTAACTTTTTTTTTTAAAAATATTCATTTTTTGTCCTGCCTGTATTTCCCTGTTCGTCATAATGGCGTTATCTTACTATTACAATAACAAAAACAACATGTTATGAAAGAGTTCATGCTCATTTTTATTGGTGGCAGCAGTGCTGCAGATCTTTCTCCCGACGAAATGCAGGCCAATATGCAACAATGGTTCAACTGGGTAAATGACCTCAAAGCCAAAGGTATCTATGTAAGCGGTGAGGCACTGCTGCCTGGTGGCAAAACAGTACAAGGTCCCAAAGCCCTGGTAACAGACGGTCCCTTTGCAGAAAGTAAGGAACTGGTAGGGGGATATTTTATCATTAATGCGGCCAACATTGAATCGGCTACTGAAATAGCAAAATCATGCCCCGATCTGCCGCTCAATGGCATAGTAGAAGTTCGTGAAGTAATGAAGTTCGATTAACATACCATGCTCCGGAAACCAGTTTTCCGGGGCTTTTTTATCAATCAAATATCTGTTTCATGCAATATCGTTGTATAGCATTCATCGTGGCATGTTTTGCTGCATCCTGTACCGGTCAGACAAACAATAATAACACTGCTTCCGACAATTCTGCTGCCAGCCTGCAGGTAGTACAAAATATGTTTGCTGCATTTAACCGTCACGACTGGGAAGGCATGGCTGCTTATTACAGCAACCCTGCTGAATTTCTTGATCCTGCGTACGGCAAATCGTTTGTTACACATACCCGTGATTCTGTGATCGCCAAATACAAAGAATTACAGCAAATGCTTCCGGATGTGAAAGATTCTATCGTTTCTATCTTTGCCAAAGACGATAGGGTTTCTGTAGAATTTGTTTCCATTGCTACATTACCGGATGGACAAAAATTCAGTCTGCCGATCTGCGTGGTATTCACAGTTCAGCAGAACCTCATCGTAAAAGACGCTACGTATTATGATAACAGCGGGAAGTAGGGAGGCTGTTATAGGTTTTGAGTGCAGGTTCTGCTATTCGTGTATTCCTGATAAAAAGTGGACTTAGTTTTTTTACTCAAAACTTATCAAACTGAAAGATTCTCCGCAACAACTGGTAGATCACCTGTTCCGGCATGAAGCGGGAAAAATGACAGCAGTGCTGGCACGCATCTTCGGTTTGCATAATATGGAGCTGGCTGAAGATGTAGTGCAGGAAGCTTTTCTGAAAGCCATACGGCTCTGGAAGTTTGACAATATTCCCGATAATCCTGCCGCATGGCTGATGCAGGTTGCTAAAAACAAAGCACTGGACATTATCCGCAGACAGGAATACTTCAGACAATATTCATCGGAGGTTGCTGTACAATTGCAACAGGATGCTGCCGGTACCATAGAGCAATTTTTCCTGGATACAGAAATAGCCGATAGCCAATTGCGGATGATATTTGCCTGCTGCAGTCCGTTATTGAAAGAAGAAGACCAGGTAGCACTGACCTTAAAAACAGTATCGGGCTTTAGCGCTGCCGAAATAGCCCGCGCACTGATGGCCACAGAGGCAGTGATACAGAAAAGACTTTTCCGTGCCCGCAAATTGTTGCAGGAAAATCATGCAGAATTACAGATTCCTATTGGCGCGGAACTATCGGCCAGGCTAAGCACTGTTTACACCGTATTGTATCTGTTGTTCAATGAAGGATACAACTCACAAAAAGCGGATGAGCTGATCCGCAAAGACCTGTGTGTTGAAGCGATGCGGTTGTGCTTGTTACTGTCTCAGCACAAAGCCGGCAATCATCCCCCCACATTTGCCTTACTATCATTGATGTGTTTTCATGCAGCCCGTTTTGAAAGTCGCCTGAATGCAGACCAGGAGATTGTTTTGTTGCAATACCAGGATCGCAGTACATGGAACAAAGAACTCATCAACAGGGGATATTATTATCTCAACCAGTCTTCCGCCGGAGATCAACTAACCATCTACCATATTGAATCTGCCATTGCAGCAGAACATTGCATAGCACCTGCTTTTGAAGATACCAACTGGCTGCGATTACTGGATCTTTACAATATACTGCTGGAACACAAACGCACACCTTTGGTACAGTTGAACCGGGCTATTGTACTGGCACAGCTACAACAGGTAAAAAAAGCTGTTGAAGAAGTTTTGCATATTGACAATATAGCAACCTTATTATCTAACCAATATATTTTCAGTGCTGTACTGGGCGATCTTTATTATCGTTTGCATGATAATACGCATGCGATCTGCCATCTGCGTGTTGCGCTGGAACTGACCAATTCTACTGCAGAAAAAAAACTGATTGGAGATAAGCTGAAAATGATTGAGAGAGGTCTGAATGACAGGATGGCTTGATTGTTTGATGCTTTTTAATTCTATGAAAAGAAAATATGGAGAAGGTATACCCAACAATTTAGCTGTCAAACAATCTAACAATCATTTGTGTAACTGCCGTTCTACCATATTTACAATACCTGCTATATCCTGTTGCTCCATGCATTTAAAATGGCCTTTCGGACATTTTTTATATCCTATTTTGGAACAGGGACGACAGGACAATCCTTTTACTTCTGTCATTTGGAAAAGCGGGATGTCTGCATTATTTTTTGAGATCGCCAATGTGTAGTTTTTACCGTAATAGGGATACATTCCAAACTCTGGCACAGTGTTGCCCCATACAGATACCACGGGACGTTTGAAAGCAGCCGCAACATGCATTAAACCGGTATCATGAGTGATGATCAGTTTTGCGCGACGTACCAGGTCTGCCGATTCATTCAGATTGAACTTACCACAGGCATTGTATACTTTATAGGGATTGGCTGCCGCTATCAGTTGTCCATTCTCTGCATCTTCCTTCCCCCCCAGTAAAATAATAGGATGATTAATAGCTGCACACAATTCCTGCAATTTGTGCAAAGGCATTTTTTTGGTATTCAGCGCAGCACCGATCACTATACCAATATAACCCGCATGATGTGATGCCGGTATATCTTTTTCCTGCACACGATCTTTTTCAGGAATAAAATAGTCCAGCCCGGCGCCATCATTCTTAATACCAAATGAGGTCAACGTTTCAAGATAGCGATCTACAATATGTGTATCGGGTAAACGATTGATCTTAAAATTGGTGTACAGCCATTTTTCAATATTCAGTTTATTGAAAGAAAATGCTTCTTTACCGAGTGCTCTTTTAATTTTAAGTGTGCGGAGATTATGATGCAGATCGATGATGTAATCAAAATCTTCTGTCTTCAGTTCTTCAATAACAGCATCCAGATCATTTTCCAGGTAATGTACCTTATCAATATATTTATTCGGTTCTGCCAGTGCACGGAATGAGGCTTTGGTCAACAGATGCACATCAGCCGTTACTACCTGTTTTTTCAGGCAACGGATAACAGGTGTTGTCAACACAATATCTCCGATAGAACTCAATCTGATTATCAAAAACTTCATGCCTCTTTTGGTTCTATGTTACAAATGCTGATGCCGGATACCTTACCGGTTTCGGGTTGCGAATTTCGGTTTCGTAAATGGTGAGTACAGGCTGTAGTTCATGCTTCCCGCCCGTGGCTCAAAACCCATAGCGGCCAACAACAATCAAACAATCAATCCGCCATTTTCAAATCCTTCCCCCTACTCCTCTACATAATTCAGATCCTTGCTAAAAGTATCTTCCGTAAAATATGCTGCTACCAAAGTAACAGCCATTACAAGAATACCGGTAACAATACCACTTTTGCTGATGTTCCAGCCCAGGCTGCCCTGGAAAAAATCTTTAAACAACATATTGATCAGCGGTAATGCACCACGCACCATATTGGGAATGGTAGTTGCTGCAGTTGCACGCAGATTGGTACCAAACTGTTCAGCACCCATGGTTACAAAAATGGCCCAGAAACCGGTACTGAAGCCTAACATGGTACAGACCAGGTACATTCTTGTATCGCTGCTGTTAAAAGAACTAAAGAATAAAATACCTGAAAGAATGGTAAGACCATAGAACAGGTATAATGCTTTCTTCCTGCTTTTGAAATACTGGCTTACAAAACCAATCAGGATATCGCCCACCGCAATGGCAGCATAGGCAAACATAATGGCCCTGCCACTGTCTAAAGATGTTTCTCCATAAAAGTCTTTCGCAAAACGATTACTGAGGTTAACCAGTACACCAATGACAAACCATGTTGGCAAACCTATTAAAATAGCCAGTATATATTTTTTAAAGCGATATCCGTTATTAAAAAACATCAACAGGTTACCTCTTGATACTTGCTGTTCTTTTACATGTTTGAACATGCCGCTTTCAGCTACACTGATACGCAACAGCAACAACACAATTCCTAACCCGCCACCTATTTTGTAACACAACCGCCAGTCTTCTGAAAACTGAAAGGTAAAATATGCAAAAACGGCTCCGAACAATCCAAAGCCTGCTACCAGTGAAGTACCGATGCCTCTTTTGTTTTTAGGTAATAATTCACTGACCAATGTAATACCAGCCCCCAATTCGCCGGCTAATCCCAACCCTGCTACAAACCTGGCCCAACTATACTGCTCTACTGTTTGCACATAGCCTGTTAAAAAATTGGCAACAGAATACAACAAAATGGATCCGAACAATACACTCAGACGGCCTTTTCTGTCTCCCATAACTCCCCATACAATGCCGCCTATCAGCAAACCGATCATCTGCCGGTTAATGATCTGTGTACTGGCTGTCAGTACATCTGCATCAGCCACATTCAATGCCCTGATACTTGGTTCGCGAACGATCGTAAATAGCAATAAATCGTAGATGTCAACAAAGTAGCCCAGCGCGGCTACAATTACAGCAACGTTGATAACAGAAACTGGCTTCTGTTGCATATGGCATTATCAGTTTTGGTTGGGAAAATTAATCCTGTTTGTCTGCCGGAGTATTTAAGGATGGCGGCTGAGACTTCTTTTTTCCAAAGAACAACTTAACAATCACGGGAGCAGTTGTTACTATCACAATTCCAATGACAATGACTTCCAGGTGTTGTTTTAAATCAAATTTAAATTGCTGGTAAATCCATTTCTGTAAAAAATGCCCGGCGAACAGCATACTGAATACCCAGGCAAGGCAACCGATGACATTATAGTATGTAAATTTCTTTTTGTCCATGCCTACAATACCTGCCACAATAGGAGCAAATGTGCGGATAATAGGCAGAAAACGCGCTACTATAATGGCACCGCCTCCATGTTTATCATAAAACTCGTGTGCCTGGTACAGGTAATGTTTTTTGAAAAAGAAATTGTCTTTCCATTTATACATGGTAGGGCCCACTTTTTTCCCTGACCAGTAACCAAGCATATTACCAAGAATACCGCAGATAGAGATCAGGATCCACAATACAATCAGATCTACCCATTCATTGCGTATATGGCCCATGCCCACCAGCTTTAGAAAATGATAGGTGATACCGGGTTCCATTTGTCCGGGTACTCCCATTTCGTGAGCATAAATACCGGCTATAAAAAGCAACGAATCACCCGGCAGAAAAAAACCTGCGAACAAACCGGTTTCGGCAAAAACCACAAAGAGCAATAGCCACAATCCACCATTATCGATGTAAAATTTAGGTTGTAAAAGCTGGCTCCAGTTAAAATTTAACAGAATCTGTAGCAACATACTAGATCACTTTGTTTGGTGAAGGGTTGTGAGTTGCAGGTTATAAGTTTTTTCCTGGGCAGGAAAGCATCCTATAACACTTGTTTACAACTTATAACCTATAACATAGAACTTAAAACTTACAGCTTCGCTCCTTCGTCAGACAACTCTCCCTCCCACTTACTTACTACAGCAGTTGCCAGCGCATTTCCCAATACATTGGTACCGGTACGGAACATATCACAAAAATGATCAATCGGTAATATTAAGGCAATACCTTCCGGTGGTATTTTAAACATGGCGCAGGTTGCAGTCACTACCACCAGTGAAGCCCTTGGCACCCCGGCTATGCCTTTACTGGTCAGCATCAGTACCAGCAACATGGTTAGTTGCGTACCCAGGTCAAGATGTATACCGTATGCCTGTGCGATGGCGATACTGGCAAATGTCATATACATCATACTGCCGTCCAGGTTAAAACTATAACCGAGTGGCAAGATAAAGGAAACAATCTTATCCTTGCAACCAAAACGTTCCAGTTCTTCTGTTAATTTAGGGAAAACAGCTTCGCTGCTGGTGGTACTGAATGCAATCAGCAGCGGCTGCGCAATATGTCGCAGTAACGAGGGCAACCTTTTCTTCAATATCAGGAAGCCCACTGTCAGCAATACAACCCACAATGCTATAATGCCCAGCAGGAAGTATAATAAGTATTTACCATAGAATTCAAATACCTGCAAGCCATTAGTGGCAATAACAGCGGCAATGGCTCCAAACACACCCAGCGGTGCGAAATTCATTACATATCCTACCATTTTCAGGATCACATGTGCCACTGCGTCAAGGGCTTTTACAACCACTTTAGCTTTTTCACCCATGGCGGCAGTTGCCACACCAAAAAAGATACTGAACACCACCAGTTGCAGAATTTCGTTGGTAGCCATGGCTTCAATAACACTTTTCGGGAAAACGTGTTCTACAAATTTGCCCAGTGAAAAGCTATCATGTGTTTTGCCCAACAGGTCTTTGGCACCGGCAGCATCTGCATTGCTCAGGTCAATAACGGCTCCGGGTTTAAACAGGTTTACCAGCAACATACCCAGCAGCAAACTGGCCAGTGATGCAGAAATGAACCACAGCAATGCCTTGCCGCCTACCCTTCCTACGGTTTTCAGGTCACCCAGTTTGGCAATACCCACTACCAGTGTTGAAAATACAAGCGGTGCAATGATCATTTGTACCAGCCGTAAAAAGATAGTAGTGAATAGTTTAATATTAGTGGAAAAGGACTTGATCGTTTCGGCAGAGGCTCTTTCGTGAATAAAATATCCTAATGCAATGCCCAGCGCCATTGCCACCAGGATGTAAATCGTTAGACGGTTTTGTTTCATGCAGGAGAGTTCAGAATTACAGAATGGTGCGCAATATAACACTATCAACGTATATAATGCTGCCCGTTAAGCACTTATTACACCAGTGTATACACATTGCCGCACAAATCTTTTGGAATTGGTTGCAATTAATAAATCCTTATCTTTCGCCCTTATATTTTATTCTTTTTAATTTCTTAAAAAAATAAACCAATAACCAACGTTATGAGTTTGTTCCGTAAAAAATCATTAACTGCTTTGCTGGCACAGGCTGCCGAATCGGAGAAAGGGTTGAAACGCACCCTTGGAGCCGGTAACCTGGTTGCACTCGGCATCGGTGCCATTATTGGAGCCGGCTTGTTTGTAAGAACTGCTGCTGCTGCCGGCGGTCACGCAGGACCTGCGGTAACTATTTCCTTTATCATTGCGGCTGTTGGTTGCGCATTTGCAGGTTTATGCTATGCAGAATTTGCATCCATGATTCCCATTGCAGGTAGCGCATACACATATGCTTATGCTACTATGGGCGAGTTGGTTGCCTGGATCATCGGATGGGCACTGGTGCTGGAATATGCGCTGGGTGCTGCTACTGTATCTATTGCGTGGAGTGAATATCTGAATAACCTGCTGGGGGGGGCTATACCATACGAATGGTGCCACTCGCCGATGGAGTCTGCTATAGACGCTGCCGGCGTTGTTCATCATGGTATTTTTAATGCACCTGCCCTGCTGATCCTGTTGATTCTGTCGCTGCTGCTGATCAAGGGTACAGAAGAATCTGCCTGGGTAAATGCGATCATCGTATTTGTGAAAGTTGCCATTGTACTGATCTTCATTGCAGTAGGCTGGCAGTTCATCAAACCTGAGAACCATGTTCCATTCATCATCCCTGCCGATCAGCCACCGGCTATATTGCCCAACGGAACCGAATATTCATACGCACCCAAATTCAACCACGGTTGGCTGGGTGTATTGAGAGGTGCCGCTATCGTGTTCTTTGCCTTCATTGGTTTTGATGCGGTATCTACTGCTGCACAGGAAGCCAAGAATCCCAAACGCGATATGCCTATCGGTATCCTCGGTTCACTGGTGGTTTGTACCATTTTGTATATCCTGTTCTCTTACGTATTGACAGGTGTGGCTCCGTTCACCGACTTCCAGAAAGCAGGTCGTGAAGCTTCTGTTGCATACGCTATTGAAACATACATGAAAAATCACGAGTGGCTGGCAACAGCGGTATCCATCGCTATCCTTGCCGGTTTCTCTTCTGTGATACTGGTGATGCTGCTTGGTCAGAGCCGCGTATTTTATTCTATGAGTAACGATGGCCTGCTGCCCAAAGTGTTTGCAGATCTGCATCCTAAATTCAGAACTCCGTATAAATCAAACCTGATCCTGTTCCTTTTTGTAGGTGCTTTTGCAGGATTTATACCAGGCCACCTGGCTGGTGACCTTACCAGTATCGGAACCCTGTTTGCCTTTATACTGGTAAGTGCCGGTGTATGGATCATGAGAAAATCTGATCCGGATGTACCACGTCCGTTCAGAACGCCCGCTGTTCCTTTTGTTTCAATCATGGGTGTGCTGGTTTGTTCCGCAATGATCATCTCACTGGACAAAACCACGCAGCTTACAGCCCTGGCCTGGATGATCATCGGACTGGTGATCTACTTCAGCTACAGCAAAAACAAAAGCAAACTGGGAAAATTATAGTCCCGAAAGCTTAAATAAATAAAAAACGCTCCGGTTTCCGGGGCGTTTTTTTATAAGAGCCACATGATTTATTTTTGCATCCCTGAGCCGGAAAGCTCATCCAATCAGTATTAAACAAGAAATCTGTAACAGATACCAATTATGGGTAGGATATTTGAAGTTCGTAAACACACGATGTTTGCCCGGTGGGACCGGATGGCCAAACAATTTACCAGGATCGGAAAAGAGATCGCCATTGCAGTAAAATCCGGTGGCCCTGATCCTTCTACCAACCCCGCATTACGCCGTTGCTTCCAGAACGCCAAAAGCGTTAACATGCCGAAAGACCGTGTGGAAGCAGCTATCAAACGCGCCTCCGGTAAGGAGATGGACAACTATGAGGAAATCCTCTATGAAGGATATGGTCCTCATGGAGTTGCCATCCTGGTAGAAACTGCTACCGACAACCATGTGCGCACAGTAGCCAACGTAAAATCTCATTTTAATAAAGGCAATGGTGCCCTGGGTAACAGCGGCAGCGTAAGTTTCCAGTTTAAGAAAATGGGGGTATTCAAACTGAAACCCGAAGGCATTAACCAGGAAGATCTTGAACTGGACCTGATAGATCATGGCCTGGAAGAAATGGGTGATGGTACCGGCGAGAACGGCGAAGCTGTGATCGTTCTTCGTGTAGCTTTCAACGATTTTGGTAAAATGCAGAAAGCACTGGAAGAAAAAGGCATGACCCCCATTAGCTCTGAAGTAGAATGGATTCCCGGTACAACTGTGGAATTGCCTGAAGACCAGGCCCAGGAAGTACTGAAACTGGTTGACAAACTGGAGCAGGACGACGACGTACAGAAAGTGTTCCATAACCTGCAATAACAAGCACTTACGCAGGTGTGCAATGGCTTGATGACCAGATTGCTGCGGCAGCTGGTTATCAAGCCATTTAACAATCAGGACTGCAGGCCATCGTTCCTCCAACCTTTTCTTACTGTAATTGTTATATATTACGGAATGACCCACACAGAAAAGATCATATTATTTGATGGGGTTTGTAACCTGTGTAATGGTTCGGTGCAGTTTGTATTGAAGCATGATAAGAAGAACCAGTTCCTGTTCGGGTCACTGCAAAGCAAAACAGGACAGGAATACCTGCAGCAGTTCAATCTCGCTACAGAAACTTTCAGTTCTTTTATGCTGATAGAGAACGGTAAGCTGTACACGCGCTCCACCGGCGCATTGCGGGTGCTGAAACACCTGGGTGGTGGCTGGCAGTTATTATACGGGCTGGTCATTATCCCCCGGTTTATCCGCGATGCCGTGTATAACTGGATTGCCCGGAACCGCTACAAATGGTTTGGCAAACAGGAAAGCTGCTGGTTGCCCACTCCTGCTTTAAAAGCCCGTTTTTTAGACTGATATTCCTCCGTCCTTTTCTTTCCCCTGGCTGATCTCGCGCCGTATAATGGCTTTGAATTTCTTTTCATTGTTCTGCCAGCTAAAATGTGTAATAGCAGCAATAATAAGCGCACCTATAGTTGGTAACAACCATACCTGTTTGGGATAATAAGGCATCAGCATGCTCCATACCAGGTAAATCACAATGGTTCCGGCAAAAGTTCCTCCGAATATATATAATGCATAGTACCCCAGGCGGCCTCCCTTTCGTTGTTCTTCCCAGTATTTTAAAAATCTTTTCTCTTTGGTCGTCAGCATGTTGCTTCTTTTAAGGTAATTCGAACTCCCCTTTCATATAAAAAACACATTTACCTGCAATGGTTACCCGCTCTCCTTCATACGTACACCATAGTTCTCCACTTCTTTTGGATAATTGTTTTGCATGTAAACTGTTCTTAGCCAGTTTTTCGGCCCAGTAAGGGATCAGTTGTGCGTGTGCAGAACCGGTTACCGGATCTTCATTTACGCCTGCAGATGGAGCAAAAAAACGGGAAACAAAATCAACATCCTCTCCTCTTGCCGTAATGATCACTTTCTGCCCCAGTGCTTTTAGTAATGTAAAATCCGGCTCGCATTGTTGTACTGCTTTTACATCCTGCAGTTCCACCAACAGGTCGCGGTGTTTGTACACAGTACTGACCCTGGCATTACCCAGCGCCTTTGATAGTTCAACCGGGTAATCCGTATAAAGTATGGGTTTCCAGGCAGGAAAATCCATGCTGATGATATCATTATTGCGGGTTATCGTTAAAATACCGCTCAGGGAATTGAACCTGATTACTGGTTTCAGATAATCCAGGTAATTGTACAATACCCAGGCAGAGGCCAGCGTAGCGTGTCCGCACAGGTTGATCTCCGTTTCCGGCGTAAACCATCGGATACTGTAATCAAACTGTTCGCTGTCCGTTGTATCAGCAGGTACAAAGAAAACAGTTTCGCTCAGGTTGTTCTCCGCAGCCAGTTGTTGCATCTGGTCTGCCGGCAGCCAGCTTTCCAGCGGTACAACGGCAGCCGGGTTGCCACCAAACAACCTGTCGGTAAAAGCATCCACCTGGTAGAGTGTATATTTCATGGTTTATGTGTGGAGTTCTTCAGGTAAAACTTTGGCAAAGCTAAATGATATCGTACAGCAACAATACGTATTATAAAAATTAACACAATGCATATCAAAGTGATCACATCTGCCGGTAAGCCTGTACGCTGTAATACAAAATACAGAATGCCACCTAATATACAGGCCGAAGCATAGACCTCTTTATGAAATACCAGCGGTACATTGTTCAGCAACACATCACGCAATACACCACCAAAACAAGCGGTAATAGTACCCAGTGCCACACAGATACCGGGACTGAAATGCAACTGCACTCCTTTTTCTATACCTACTATAGTAAACAAACCCAGCCCGGCAGCATCCGACAAAAAAAGCGTAGTGCTGAAACGGCGTATGTAAGAACCGAAAAAAAGTGTGATCAGGGTAGCTGCCAGTATTACAATAGTAGCTGTTTCATTGCGCAGCCAACCCACCGGCAGGTTGCCGATCAGGATATCACGCAGGGTGCCCCCGCCGATAGCGGTTACAAAAGCAAGTATGATCACCCCGAACGGATCCAGCTTTTTCTCCATGGCCGAAAAAGTGCCGGAGATAGCGAAAGCTGCCGTACCAACAATATCTATAATATGGAGGTAATTGGTTGTCATACTACAAAAGTAAAACAGCATCTCCGTTTATGAAGATGCTGTTGGATTATTTTGGCGGGAGGCCGTTTGCCGGATGCCGCCCCTTCCTATCTGTACGGTATACTGTGTACTTATAACCAATTGCCATTAAGATTGCTTCTTCAGCACTACTTTAGCCTGGGTGAACTTATACGCAGCTTCCAGGAATGCAACATAATCGGGCCAGCGCTCTTTTTTATCAAAAATATTTTTGTACACTTTTGTGGTCGTAACGATTAGTTTGTTCCCATCCAGTTTCGCGGTAGATACAAAGCTGCCGCTGGCATTGTCAATATTCATATTCAGATCCTGCCAGCCTTCGGCAATATACCCCTGCGGCAGGTTAATAGTAAAAGAATTACCAATGGTACGGGCATAACCGATCCATATATCGTTCTCTCTTTTATTCAGTTCCTTTTCTTCCAGCTTGATCTGTCCTCCAATCAGTTTGCCAATATCCAGCAGGTAATTACGTCCGGCTTTGTTGATCAGCTTTTTCAGACTGAATATCTCTTTATAGGTCAGCAGCGGGCTTTCGTCAAAACGGCCATCGCTCAGCACCTGGAATTTATCATAACTGGCTACTTCCACATCATCTCTGTCCAGTGATTTGCGCAGGTATTCCAGTTGCGTTTTTTTACGCTCGTCCTTATCCGCATCAATATAATCTGTACCGTTTTCTTTCACTTTTTTGGGATTGATCACATAACGGGAAAAATCTTTATTCAGGTAAGACCTGTCGTAATGCGCAAGCTCCATTACATCGTTTTTCTCCAGGCCGCTGTATGAACTGATGCGTTCAATTTTCAGCACATCCATACTTTCTGGTATAGAGATCACTGATTCCTGGCGACTGCTGTTCTCAACACAGGTTGAAGCTGGAATATCAGCCCTGTAATAACCCGTTCCGTCACGACCAATGGGTAATGCCAGTGCATTGGCATTATTGTATAACACAGAAGGATGCGCAAACACATCAAAGTTATCAAAGGGAAACATGGTATAGTACTTGTTTCCGCGCATACGCATGGCAATATCCAGTTCTTCTTCAAACAACAGATCTTCCCATGTACCCAGGTAACGCGGCATTACCACCAGCACTTCCACATCCATCTTCAGTTTGTTGCAAATGCGGCTTAATACAGCAGCCCACAACACTTTATTTACTGTGATCTGGTCATCTTTTTCAGATGTCTTTTTACCCCTTGCATCTACCCTGCCACGTACTTTACTGTAAGCACCTTCTCCCTGCCCCTTGATATCGCCTCGGTAATATCCTTCCAGGAATATTTTTCTGAAAGCATAATAGATCTCGCGCACCAGTTGATCCGGGGGCAGCTCATCCTTATCATTATTTTTCAGGTAATCATAAATATCCTTGTAAACAGCTTCTACATTGGGACTGCTATACATTTTAATACCGGCATACATATTCCTGATCTGCGTCATGGTAATCCCTACAGAACTCGCTTCCCCTTTCTTTCCAAATAACGTATTGGACAAACCACCGCTGTTATACGTGATCTTCAGTTTTACAGTAGGCGAATTGCGGAAAGTGTAATTCCATCTTTCATCGCTGGTCTTTTCGCGGTTCTTGTCTATAATAGCGTAGGTGACCAATGAACGTTTGTCAGCAGCCTTCTCATATCCTTCATCACCCTCTTTAATATCCGGCGCATTGTTAAATGCCCTGAATTTGATCTGCATTCCCTTATCCAGCTCAAACTGGTACTTCTGGTATATCACCGGATAATCTTCGCTCAATGCAAAGATGTAAGGAGTAAATTCACCACCTGTTTTGGCTAGTGACAGATCCATATCAGATGCAAAGTGATAATCAATGATATCTCCTATCTCCAGGTCTGGAATAGCTATTTTATAATAACTGCTTTTGCTGGACAGGTAAATCGGCCGGAATACTTTCGCCACGTCTTTGTCTACTTCAATAGCACCCGACATATCAACATTTACCATTTTCCCATTCGACTTGATGATGGTAAACACCACTTCGCTTTTTTTACCATAGGTAACATAATAAAACTCTGAAAACTTTTCCAGTGCATTCTTATCCTGCAGCTTGATACGTTTTCTAACATATTCCTTAATGGTCATATTATTGCCCATCGCCCGGCGCAGGTAAGCATAATCAAGCTTTTGTGCCATGATCACAGCACTTTCCTGCTGCCATTTTTCAGGCACTTTCGTGGCTTTAAATTCCGGCTCTTCTGCATCCTGTGCAGCCAGCCGCTGCACACAGCATATTATAGCCAGTAAGGCAATCAGATAATTTCGCATATTGGTCAGGGGTTTATTTCTTAACAAGTACAACCTGTTCGGCGTAGAATTTATTCACTGCTTTTATAAATTCATTCCAGGCGGTAATATCTGCTTTACGGAGAATGGGCGTATTAACGACCATTTTTTTGGTATAAGTGATCACGTTACCATTTCCTGTATAGCTACCTTCAAAAGCCCAGCTCGGTTGCTGAATATTCAGGGCATCGGGCAGATAATCTATTTTGTACCCGTCAGGTACTGTAAATTCAGTTTGCGTGGTATAATACAATTTGCTGCTGAATTCATAATCGTTCTTACGTGTTGAATCAAACTCCAGCGAACTGAGTTCTTTACGCCAGTCGAGTGTACAGTACAGTTCATTACCTGTTTTGGTTACCTGGTGGCTGGCTTTCAGATCAAAAGCTACTTCCAGCGGTTTTTGCCGGTTATCCCATTGCGGATTCTTAATATTGCTGATCTGCAGATTGGCATTTCCATTGCGCAGGTAGCTGTCAAAAGCATCTGTTTTATTATCGTTACGTATAGACTGATAAGCACTTACCAGCCCGATCTTTGACTCACCATTGTATATAGCACTATAGGTGCCGGTGATGATTTCACCGTCCAGTTTCAGTTTCAGCTTATTCTCTACTTTGTTGCGTTCTGCCGGAAACTCTGGTACCTTATCAAGAATATATTTATCACCGTCTTCAATCAGCACCTGTTTTCCCTGTATGCGATGTGCATAGTCATTGAACGCTATATTATCTTCTGTTCCATCCAGGAAATAATGTTTACCTCCCAACACCACTGTACAGATCATGTGATTGTCAACTGCCAGGGAAGGCAATGAGTAATCGTAAGGAAGATCTGCAGTGCCAATCCATGTAAGCCTGGCATCAAAGCCTGCTACACGCAGCATCTCTGTAAGCAGGTTGGCTTTGCCTTTACAATCGCCGTATTTATTCTTATATACATTCTGAGCTTCATCAGGCTTAAAGCCCATAATGCCATTTTCAAAAGCGATATAACGCACATTATCCTGTACCCAGTAATAGATCGCTTCAATTTTTTCAATATCAGTTTTTTTACCGGCTGTCAACTGGTTTACCAAAGGTTTCAGTTCTTCAGGATTGTTCTTTACCTGCAACCGTAATGAATGATACCAGGCATACAGGTCTTTCACCGATTCAAACAACACTTTGCGTTGCCCCTTATCAGTAAAGCTTTTGCTGACAACAATGATGTGCGGGTAGCTGCGGGCAATATTGGGCGACCGGTATTCTTTCTGAAGCGCCTGCAGATTTTTAAGCTGGTATGTATATACCGTGTTCTTACCGGAAGCATCCTTTTCTGTTTTTTTCTGAATACTGTATCCTTCAAAATTAAACTCACGGATATCTATCTCCAGCCAGTCCGGTACATTAAATACAATTGTTTTTTCTTCTACAGGCAGGTACTCATGAAAATATACAGAAGTCAGGTACTTTACATCCCTGATCTTTTTCTCGTATGAAAAATAAATTGGCAGTCCACGCTCTTCCAGCGGGATGGCTATTTTACAGATCCTGGCATCACTGTGAAAAATGCCGTTCGACTGGTAATCACTGCACTCGCGCGTAAAACGGATATTACGGGTTTTGGAACTGGAAGCCTTTATGGTTTCAATACTGGATTCATCATTATAAAAAACAACCTGTCCGCTGGAAATAAAATCCTTTACAGGTACCAATACCTGTGATATATTTTCGGTTGCCACTACGTTGCCGGTATTACCCGTTGAAAAGGTATATTCTTCCCGGTAGGATACTGCTACAATATCGTTTTTGGGATATTTGTTTCTGAATGCGGGCAGAGAAGCAGAATAGTCATTCCCAGACGACTGGGCACAGACATGCGTGGCAGCGATAAGGCTTATCGCAAAGAGCAGATTTTTTACATTCAACACGGTCAGGTTCAATTAGGGGTTAATAACCAAATTTAAGATCTTATACCAAAAGAGCTGTTCAATTTATTAAACCGGCAGGGCCGGCAAAAGGATCAACATCAGGTATTCACAGGGTGGGAAACAAGTCATTGCATTATACAATGTACACATTGGCAAAAAACGCCATAACAACAGGTTTGTTGCAGTTAGCCGCTCAATTTAAAAAAAATTCTTCCGTCACAACTGGTGTGTAACGGAAGAATGATAATATTATTTTCTATAATATTTCTACTC
The DNA here is from genome assembly GCA_001302245.1 of Chitinophagaceae bacterium PMP191F. Lineage (GTDB taxonomy): Bacteria > Bacteroidota > Bacteroidia > Chitinophagales > Chitinophagaceae > PMP191F. The sequence continues at coordinate 167,288 of LGYU01000009.1, read as the reverse complement.
TGACAACATTTCACTGATCACATCAATGATCTCTTCAGCATTGGGTTTGCTGAAATAGTCGCCATCGCTACCGTAACTGGGGCGATGGGCCTTACCTGTAATGGTACGTGGCGCCACATCCAGCCAGCGGTAACCGCCCTGCTCTTCCATTACCTTATTGAACATGTATCCACAGGCTCCGCCCGGCACATCTTCATCTACAAATACAATGCGGTTGGTTTTCTTCAATGATTGCAGGATAACATGATCCAGGTCAAAAGGCAACAATGTTTGCACATCCACAATTTCGCAACTAATGCCACGCTGTTCCAATACCACGGCTGCTTCCTGGATAATACGCAGTACCGATCCATAAGAAACGATGGTAATATCTTCTCCCTCGCGGATCACTTCAGGTACACCCAGTGGCACACGATATTCCAGCAGGTTGGATGGTAATTTCTCTTTCAGGCGATAACCATTCAGACATTCCACCACAATAGCAGGGTCATTACCTTCCAGCAGTGTATTGTACATGCCGGCGGCCTGTACCATATTGCGGGGCACGCAGATATGGAAACCACGCAGCGAATTGATCATCATGCCCAATGGTGAACCACTGTGCCAGATACCTTCCAGGCGGTGACCACGTGTACGCACAATCAGCGGACAGCTTTGTCTGCCCTTGGTACGCCAGTAAATAGTGGCTGCATCATCACTCAATGGCTGCAGGCCATATAATAGATAATCCAGATATTGTATTTCAGCAATGGGTCTCAGGCCACGCATGGCCAAACCTATACCCTGCCCCATGATGGTTAGTTCACGGATGCTGGTATCAAAAATGCGATATTCGCCATACTTGCTCTGCAACCCGGAGAAACCCTGGTTTACATCACCGATCTTTCCTACATCTTCACCAAACGCCACTACTTTGGGGTTATGGCTGAACAACATATCAAAGTATTTGTTCAGGATCTCATAACCATTGATCACCTGTGCATCGTGGGCATATTCCACTGCCACAGGATGTACTTTTAGCGGACTGCGTGGTGATTCATCGTACAGGTGTGAACCATAATATTCGTATCCCTGGTTACGCAATTCTTTGTAGTAAGCCCTCACCTCGCTGGCTGCATAAGAATCCCCCGCTACCAGCAGGGCTCTGTGCAGTGCATGCAATATATCCTTGCGCTGTGGTTCACGATTGGATGCCAACTGGTTTTTCAGGGCAGTTACTTCACCATGCGCATCCACACCCTGGTGTATCAAACCATCCAGCAGATTCAATGTATGTGTTACCTGTCCGCGGATAGGCGTAATATATTTTTCCCAGGCTACCTGTTTGCTATCGCGTACTTTTTCTTTGGCAGATACTTCTATAGCAGAAAGCTCATCATCGCTTGCCAGTTCATTTTCCAGTACCCATTCACGCATTTTTTTATTACCGTCCCACTCACGCTCCCATGACAATCTCTCTGGCGACTTATAGCGCTCATGGCTACCTGAAGTAGAATGCCCCTGTGGTTGTGTTACTTCTTCCACATGGAACAACGCCGGTATATGAGTGTTGCGGATCTTCATAATCGCCGCTTCAAACACCTCGCACATACCTGCATAATCCCAGGCCTTTACACGGTAAATATCAAAACCATTGGTATTTTCTTTTTTCTGCATGCCTTTCATGGCTTCAGAAATAGAGTTTTTGGTGGTCTGGTATTTTTTAGGAACAGAAATACCATAACCGTCGTCCCATACAAAAGCAGCCAGCGGCACCTGCAATACTCCTGCGGCATTCATCATTTCCCAGAAATGTCCTTCGGAGGTAGAGGCATCGCCAATGGTGAGGAAACAGATCTCATTTCCTTCATTACTAAGATGGGTCAGGTCTTTAAGATCCTGAGAATGACGGAACAGCTTGGATGCCAGCGCCATTCCCAATGCACGGGGCACCTGGCCCGCCGTGGGGGCCAGTCCGGCAGCAATATTTTTACGGTTCACCAGGTCAAGCCAGTTACCGTTTTCATCTACAATAGGGGTTGCAAAATGCGAGTTCATCTGTCTGCCGGCGCTATGTGGCTCATTGGCAGTATCGGGGTCGGCATATAACTGTGAAAAAAACTCTTCCAGGGTAGCCTGTTCGGAGGCAAAGGCAAAGGTCTGGTCTCGGTAATAACCCGACAGAAAATCACCGGGGCGGAAGAATTTGGCAGCGGCAATCTGGGCTATTTCTTTTCCGTCACCAAAAATGCCAAATTTGGCTTTACCGGTCAACACTTCCTTACGGCCCAGCAAACTGGCTTCCCGGCTTTCACAGGCAACGCGATAATCTTTCAATACTTCGGCACGGAATGTATCGAAGGAAAGCTTTTCAGCGTCAAGCAATTGATTTTGAAGAGTATTTTCCATGCAACAAATGTATCAATATTCGCACAAAAAGAAGGCTTGTTAAAAAAATGTGATTAACATGGAAATTATTTCGCTGTACAGACGTTAAAAATGTAATTTTGAATAGTTTACCTCATAAACACTTATCAATTGAATATGAAAAAAGCGTTGTTTACAATACTGGTTGTTGCAGCCTGTGTTACGGCAAAGTCGCAAACTACTCCGGACACCAAACAGGATGTGCTGCAACTGAAAGAAGCGAGCTTTGATTTTGGAAAAATTCCACAGAATCGTCCCGTAACGCACGTATTTGAAATTACCAATACCGGTACAGAACCCCTGATACTGGAAAACGTGCAGGCTTCCTGTGGTTGTACTACCCCCGAATGGAGCCGTGAACCCATCAAACCGGGTGCTACCAGCTCCATCAAAGTAGGCTATAATGCTGCTGCTGAAGGCACTTTTAATAAAAGCATTACTATTCAGTATAACAATGGTATGGTTAAAACCATGCTGATCTCCGGAAATGTATTGAAAGCACCCGCAACTTCTGCGCCGGTGAATGCATCTATATCATTACTCAGGCAAACAAATTAAAATTAATACGCATGAAAAGACTTGTATTGGCATTTGCTGCCCTCACTATTTCAGCCACTATGATGGCACAGACTACAGCTAATGTCGCTGCTGCACCTACTGCCGCTACTGTACAGAAAGCTACTGACTATATTAAATTCAAAGAAAGCTCACACGACTTTGGCAAGATCAAACAGAACGTGCCCGTTACTTACGATTTTGCATTTGTAAACGTTGCAGACAAACCCATTATCATCGAATCAGCTACTGCTTCATGCGGTTGCACTACCCCGGTAAAACCCGATGCTCCTATTGCAAAAGGTAAAAGTGACAAAATCACTGCCGGTTTCAACGCTGCTGCTGCAGGTGCCTTCAATAAGATCATCTATGTAAAAATAGCCGGTGTTGATGCTCCTATTGAGTTGAAGATCACTGGTAACGTTTTAACTGCTGAAGAATTTGCTAAATACGAGCAGGAAAAAGGTGGCAGTAAAAAAGGCAAATAATTTCCCGATAAATTTATTCTAAAAAAGCTACCGGTAATTACCGGTAGCTTTTTTTATTGTGAATTGTCAATGGGGAATTGTGAGTGGTGAATGATCGCTGCTGTATTTAAAGAGCAATAAGCTGCGAGCAAATACAGCTTTGCGTTCTGGCCTTTGCGCGCACCATAACCATCAAACAATCAAACCATCAGGCATCTCCATTTCAAATTTGCACATCCTCTGATTTTCAAATTATCCCTTCTTCTCCCTCAGCCCTGGTAAGAAGCCAGTAATAATACCCAGCAATGGCAGAAATGCACATACTTTAAATACATAGGCGATGCTGGTCATATCGGCCAGTTTGCCCAATAAAGCAGAACCCAATCCTCCCATACCAAATGCAAATCCGAAGAACAGCCCGGCAATCATTCCTACCTTACCCGGTACCAGTTCCTGTGCATACACCAGGATGGCAGAAAATGCAGAGGCCAGGATAATACCAATGATCACAGACAATACACCTGTCCAGAAAAGATTTACATGCGGCAGTAACAAGGTGAACGGCGCCACGCCCAATATCGAGACCCAGATAATATACTTACGGCCAAACTTATCGCCCAGCGGACCACCCAGTAAGGTTCCTGCTGCAACAGATGCCAGAAAAATGAACAAGTAGATCTGCGACTGTTGTACAGTTAAATGAAATTTATCGATCAGGTAAAAAGTAAAATAACTGCTCATACCTGCCATGTAGAAATATTTGGAGAAGATCAACACCAGCAATATACCCAGTGATACGATCACCCTGGTACGTGACAGTCCATTATTTACCACTACAGCCTGACCTTTTTTTGCGCGCAGACTAAGATGTTCTTTATACCACAATGCAATGCGTGATAATACAAATGCACCAAGAATGGCAGCCAGGCCAAACCATACTACATATTTCTGTCCGTTTGGAATAATGATAAGCGCAGCCAGCAATGGGCCGATGGCGCTTCCGGCATTACCACCCAGTTGGAAAATAGATTGCGCCAATCCTCTTTTACCACCCGATGCCAGGTGCGCCACGCGTGATGCTTCTGGGTGAAAAATAGAGGAGCCGATACCAACCAATGCTACGGCAACCAGTATAGCAGCAAAGGACGTGGCCATTGATAATACAACCAGTCCGGCCAGTGTAAAACCCATGCCTGCTGACAGTGAATAGGGCTTAGGGGTTTTGTCTGTGTAATGACCTACAAATGGCTGCAGTAAAGAAGCAGTGATCTGGAACGTAAATGTGATCAGACCGATCTGTGAAAAAGAAAGATGCAGGTTATCCTTGATCAATGGGTAAATGGAAGGAATAACCGATTGTAACATGTCATTTAACAAATGCGTAAAACTGATAGTAAACAGGATAGGAAATACGGTAGTGCTTACCAACGCTTTTGTAGCTGTGGTGCTTGTCGTTGAGTTCATACAGATGATTAATATTGCTTGTGGTAAAAAGTCAGGCTGTAATATGACCGTTGATGCGAGCTGCAAAACGCCATGCATCTCCGGATCGTTGTTCAATAATGCTGTTTAATAATTCCCTGTGCAGTCCGGCTGTTTCCCTGAAAATGGCAGCATCCGGATACATGCGTAAAAAGCTGTTTTTAACCGTAGCGGAAAAAGATTTATAAAGATCAGATAACACATCATTGCCGGAAGCTTCAGCAATGGCAACGTGAAAACTGATATCTGCATCAATGCAGGCTTTTATATCGTCAACAGTTGCTGCTTGTTCACGCAACTCCAGGTATCCTTCCATCTTTGCAATGTCTGTTGCGGTTCTGTTCAGTGCGGCTTTTTCAGCAATTTTCATTTCCAGCAATTGCCGTACTTCATCCACTTCCTGTGTGCCGGATCGTTTTAAACGACTGGCCAGTGGTTCCCGCACGCCTGAATTGTCTTCTACAAATGTGCCCAGTCCCTGCTGTACACGCAACAATCCTGAATTGACCAATAACTTAATAGCTTCGCGTACAGACGAGCGACCTACGCCAAATTGCTGCATCAATACAGGCTCAATGGGCAGTTTATCGCCAATCTTATAATGTCCCGATGCGATCTGGTGCTGTATCCGTGCAGCTACTTCATCGGCCAGTGAACGTTTGGAAATATTGTTTTGCATAATCATCAGATGATATGATGAATCAAAAATAGTAATTTTTCCTGATCGGGGTGAGAAAGTTGAAAAAGTTTGCAGGAAGCAAGGGCTCGGAAGGCAGAAAAGGCAGGGTTCATGGGAAACCAAAAGAGAATACAAAATATAGAAAAGTTGACAAGGAAATCAAAGGCTATTGACCATTCACTATTCACCACTGACAACTCACGATTCACGAACCCGAAACTCTGTATTCACTACTTCACCCCATCAAACACCAATTGGCAAAAGGCTTTTATACCGGTATCGAAACCGCTTTCATCAATGAAAAAATCTGCTGTATGATGGGCAGGAGCTTTGGCAGAATCTCCACCTTTAGGCATACCGCCTATGAAGAAGAAAAAGGCAGGAACTTTTGTACCATAAAAAGAGAAATCTTCTGCTACTGTTTTCCAGTTGGTTTCTTTTACATTGTCTTTACCAATGGCTGCCTGTAAAGAAGGCAAGGCCTTTGCCACCAGTGCAGGATTATTAACCGTTGCCAATGCCTTGGTTTCGATATTTACTTCGGCTGTAGCACCGGCAGAAGCAGCGATCATTTCTGCAGTGCGTTTAATACGCATCTGTATATCCTGTTGTACTTTGTTATCGAACGTACGTACCGTACCCAGCAATGTACAATTATCCGGAATGATGTTGTTGCGCACACCACCATTGATGGCGCCTACCGTGATAATAGCCGGAGCTTGTGTAATATCTTCCTGGCGACTTACAATATGCTGCAATCCTTCAATTACCTGTGCTGCGATCACAATAGGATCATTGCCCAACCAGGGATTAGCACCATGACTACCTTTGCCTTTAATTTTAATGGAAAAGAAATCAGCTGAGGCCATGAACGAACCAGCCTTATACGTAATGGTACCCGCTTCTACATTACTGAAAATGTGCAGACCATATACCGCCTCTACTTTCGGATTCTCCAATGCTCCTTCTTCCACCATCAATTTTGCGCCACCGCTTTCTCCTTCAGGTGCACCTTCTTCCGCTGGCTGAAACAGGAATACCACTGTTCCCGGTACATCTTTTTTAAGTTTACTCAGTACTTCGGCTGTTCCCAGTAAAATAGCTGTATGTGCATCATGTCCGCAGGCATGCATTACACCTACCGGCTGCCCGTTGAATACACTTTTTACTTTGGAAGCAAACGGCAAATCATTTTGTTCTGTTATAGGTAAGGCATCAATATCTGCCCGGAAAGCAATGGCCGGTCCCGGCTTACCGCCTTTCAAAATGGCTTTTACCCCGTTCTTTGCAATACCTGTCTGCACTTCCAAACCAAATGACCGTAATATTTCTGCGATTTTTTTAGCTGTATTCACTTCCTGGTTCGACAGTTCAGGATTCTGGTGAAAATACCGCCGCCAGGTCACTACCTGTGGTATTTCATCTTTTACCAGTTGTGTATATTTTGAAGCAGGACTTGTTTGAGCAAGAGTGGTCAGGGGTAACAATGTCAGCAGAACGATCCGTATTTTTTGCATAACGGGATATAAAATATGGTTAAATAATATATATCACACACAGTGTATAACACCGGGGTGTGGCTCTGGCTAACAAAGTTGTGTAAGATTGAAAATTGCGATCGGTAAACAGACGTATCCTTTCCTTCCAGACAAATATAACTTCCTTTTACGGTAACTGCATCCGTATTTACCTGTTTTCTTTCCACTGGTACCCCTCTCCTTCAAACAACTCCTTACCCCAGATCGGCAGTTCGATTTTTAACCGTTCTACCGTCTCTTCACAGGCATCAATAGCTGCTTTCCGGTGCGGTGCTGAAGTGAATACAAACAAACAGATCTCGCCTGTACGTACCAACCCTGTACTGTGATATACGTGCATACAGGTTAAAGGATATTTTGCAAAAATGTCTTCGCGGATAAGGTGCATTTTTTCCAGGGCCATTGCTTCATAAGTTGTATACTCAATGGCAGCTACCTTTTTACCATCAATCTGATCTGCCCTTACCTGTCCCAGGAAAATACTGTGTCCGCCAATAGCCGTTTTATGACTATGCTGCTGAATGCTGTCTGCAATGAAAGAAGCCGTAATAGCTCCCTGCACAAAGATATTTTTCGGTTTTCTGTCTGTCATGTTCGTTAATTATCCACCTGAATAAGGAGGCAGCAATGCTACTTCTGCATTTTCCGGTAAAGGCGTATTGTCTTTTACCAATTCATAGTTTACCGCTAACAGGCAATGGGCTGCCTGCAAGCCAGGATAACGTTCATTCAACTGTTGTATCAATGTATGAGTATCCGGTACATTATCCAGCACGAGTCTGTTTACACCAGTGATATCAGTCAGTGATCCGAATAATAAAACAGTTACCTGCATGATTCAAGCATGGGTGAACAATAGTTTATATGCTGCAATGGCCAGTACACAGGCCAGTACATTTTTCAACACTGTCTGCGGAAAACGAAGTGCTCCGAAATAAGCACCACACAAACCTCCCACAAACGCAATGGCCACATACGCATACATATCTGCACTGAATTGTATGCCTTTATGTAGCTGACCAGCCAGTCCCGACAACGAATTAACAAAGATAAACAATGCGCTGATGGCTGCTGTTTGTTTCTGGTTGGTCCATTTCAGCAATAGTAATACGGGCGACAGGATAATACCCCCACCGATACCGATCAAACCTGACACGAAACCAATAATACCGCCAATCAACAACGACAGCCAGGTGTTGGCCGGTTTCATTTCTGACACATCTGTATTGGGGAAAAAGAAGAAACGTACAACCGGTATAATCAGAAATATGCCCAGTATTTTTTTGTACAGTATACCATCAATGGTGATCATACCACCCATAAAAGAAAGCGGCACCGATGCCAGCGCCAACGGCAGGAAGATCTTCCATTTAAAATGCCCGCCACGATAGAACTGTATAAAGGAAGTAAGTGATACAAACAGGTTCAGTAATAGTGCTGTCGGTTTCATTACCTGCGGAGTAATGCTGAACAACGCCATTAAAGCAAGGTACCCACTGGCTCCTCCGTGTCCTACTGATGCATACAAAAAGGCTACAATGAATAATAAACCGTAAAAGATCCAGATAGTTTCGGCCATGATATTTGTGAATTCGTGAGTGGTCAGTGGTGAAATCAACAAGTTGATAAATACGATTACCCAAATAATCAGGATATTAAGGCTTTACCGGAGTAACCGGGCAGCTACGGCCAGTGTGATCACGATCAGCAAAACGCCCGTTATTTTGATGATTGAATACATATTTACAACAACTACCCCCCGATGGTGATCATACTGCGATTATGAATATCCTCAGCATGTACGGTATTGATATCAGCAGAAAATTGTCCACCCAGCTCTTTTGCCTTTGACCGGATACTTTGTTGTATCAATGGCAATACATCTTCACCATTTCTGAAAGCTGTTAACAGATCTGTTTCTTCACTGGAAAAAAGACAGTTTTTCATTTTACCATCTGCTGTAAGCCGGATGCGGTTACAACCGCCGCAGAATGGAGCACTCATGGTGCTGATCACCGCAAAAGTTCCGGCATGCCCGGGTACTGTATATTTTTTAGCTGTATCATGCAGGTTATCTTCCAGTCGTACTACTTCATATTCCTGCTGCACTACCTGTAATATTTCCTGCCAGGTAAATACTTTATTGCTTGTCCAGCGGTTACCACTGAAAGGCATGAACTCAATAAAACGTACATGGACAGGCACATCTTTGGTCCATGCTATAAAATCGTTGATCTCTGTGTCGTTCAGTCCTTTCATTACCACCATATTCACTTTTACGTGAAACTGCTGCTGCAGTATAGCATCAATATTCCTTTTTACCAGTTCAAACTGATCACGACGTGTAAGTAAACGGAATCTGTCGGGTTGTAATGTATCGAGACTGATATTGAGAGAATGCACACCGGCGTGCTGCAGTACCGGGATAAATTCATGCAGGCGCGTTCCGTTGGTGGTTAATGTCAGTTGCACCGGCAATCGTGACAATGCAGTGATAATGGCAGCAGCGTCTTTACGTACCAGCGGTTCGCCACCGGTAAGTCTTATTTTGCTAACACCCTGCTGTACGAATACATTCGCCAGTGCTTCAATTTCATGCAGTTGCATCAATTGTGAAGCAGGCGTAAACACATAGTCCTCTTCCGGCATACAGTAAAAGCAACGCAGGTTGCAATTATCTGTAAGCGAGATCCGAAGATAGTCATGTACACGTCCAAAAGTATCTGCTATCATTACGCTTCCGGTTCTGGAGATGATGTTCCTGTATTCACACTCAGTAAACGTTCGTAATCTCCGGGTGTATCAATATCTGTTGCACCCTGCGAAAAATCAACCACTGCTATATCTTCCACAGATTGTTTTAAAATACGTTTTGCACCTTCTTTTCCATGCAGTGTAAGCAACTGTGCAAAATAAGTCTTGCCGAACAATACAGGAGTACCGATAGTGTTGCTGTACGCGCAGGCTACCAGTCCTTTACCTGTTCCCGATTGCTGTTGCATCATTTGCTGCAATAATGCAGTTGTGATAAAAGGCTGATCACATACCAGGATGATCACTGCATCCAGCGCCTCATCTATTTCTGTTATTTTTCCAACGCCTGTACGGATCGATACTCCCATTCCCTCCTGCCACTGCTTATTATGTACAAAGTATACAGCCTGGTGTTGTAACGTTTGTTGTACCAGGTCATGTTCTGCGCCTGTCACCACAACCACAGGTGCTGTAGTAGCTGCAAGTGCCTGTTCTGTCACCCGCTGCAACAGGGTTTTACCTCTGTAAGTTAACAACATTTTGGGTTGTGCCATACGGGTTGAGCCACCCGCTGCCAGTATAATGATACCTGTTCTCAAAATGGGTCTTGTTTTTCTGTACTACCGGTTATGGTCCGGATATGCTGGTCGTGTATAAAACCGGTTTTCTCCCGTAACGAAATCCCCTTTTTAGCAGCCAGTACTTTTTTAATTTCTGCCAATACAGACAAAGCGATCTCCTCGGCTGTTTCCGCACCAATATCCAGTCCTGTAGGACCATATATTACTGCACGATCTTCATCACTCACCGCTACTCCCTCTTCCGCCAGTTCATACAGCATACGTTCCAGTTTGCGCGATGGCCCCAATACGCCGATATATGCCTTTTCACGTTGTAATAAACATTGCAACATGGCTTTGTCGTAATTGTAATTGTGGGTCATTAACACAAATGCGGTCTGGCTATCTGTGTGTAAGTCCGGTACTATAGCCGCCGGTTTGCCTGTAAATATTTTACGAACCTGTGGAAAACGCTGCATTGTAGCATGCGTTGGTCTTCCATCTATGACAGTGATATGCCATCCCAGCTCTGTGGCCATTGCTACCAGGGGAAAAGCGTCGTTTCCTGCACCTACAATCATCAATGCCACCGGTGGTTTTAATAGTTCAATAAAACCAGTGATACCGTTTTTACCAGTATGGTACTGTTTGATAGCAGCAACCTGTTCATGAAGAACCGTTATTGCATCCTGTTTTACTTCGGCAAGCAATGATGCGTTGTCTATTGTAGCATAAAAAATATCGTCAGCATATAACAGACAGGTACCTGGCTGATGACCTGCATAATTATTGAGAGAAAACAAAGTAACCAGTACGGCATTTCGTCTTTTTTCGAGTACTTTTTCCAGCAGTGCTATTGCATGTACCGGTTGATCTGGCAGAATTGGTTCAAACAAAATATGCACAATACCATTACATCCCAATTGCACACCAAACTGCATGTCATCTTCATCCATGGTATTATATGTTACCAGCTTGTTCTGCTGTTGCGATATTGCCAGCAACGCCTTCCGCAACGCATCACCTTCCAGGCAACCGCCGCTGATAGCACCGGTAAGCTGCCCATCTTCCGTTACCAGCATTCTGGCTCCGGGCCGTCTGTATGAAGAGCCTTCCATATGCACTACTGTTGCCAGCGCCATTTTTTTACCGGCCTGTTGTGCAGTTTTAAAAGCTTGTACGATATCTTCGATCTCTTTCATTTGTGAATGCTGGTTGCGAGTTCCTGGTTCGTGAATCGTGAGTTATCAGTGGTGAATAGTGAATGGCCAGTAGTCTCTGATTTTCTTGTCAAATTTTCAACAATTTACTCTTTGTATCTTGATCCTTGTCCCTTTTCTGACTTCCGACTTCATGCCTGTCAACAACAATCACACCATACACCCATCAGACAATCATTTTCAAATTTGCACATTCTCGAATTATCTAATTACTCTTCCCCCGCTCCTCTCACTCTTGCTTCGGCAAAATCAATCTGCGATTCCACTTTACGGATCAGCTCATCAGCATAGCCATCCTTTGTCCGGAAAACATGTAAGGCATGACGTTGTACATCCAGCAGATCCAGGAATACACGATTATGTTCTTCTATCAGCTTTTTTTCTGCAACATCACAATCTTCAGATTCCAGTAAGTTGGTATTGAACCGTACTTCATTTTCGATGTTCTCTTTCAGTTTACGCACCAGGTCATTATTGCGGGTTTCGTGATCATACCTTTTCTCCAGTGCCTGCAATGATTCACTTAGCAGGTGTAATTGTATTTCCGCCTCCTGCTCGTGTTCCGGTTTCCAGTGATCCGGATCTTCCAGCTTTACCAGTTTGATCAGCCAGGGCAATGTTAAACCCTGTATCACCAGCGTTACCAGTATTACAATAAAAGTAATAAAGAGTATCAGGTTACGTTGTGGAAATACTTTGTCGCCGGACAGATAGATAGGGATTGACAATGCAGAAGCAAGTGAAACTACGCCACGCATACCCGCCCATCCTACTATCAGCGGCAATTTCCAACCGGGATTTGAATCATTGGTACGAATAAACCTGCTTATAAATCTTGTAAACAGCGACATACCGAATGCACAGCCAATACGTGCAATGATGATCACAAACGTAATGACGAGCGCATACATCAATGCCTCTGTTTTGGAATAATTACCCAGGTTGTTGATAATAACAGGCAGCTCAAGCCCAATGAGCATGAATACCAATCCATTCAGGATAAATCCAACAGTGGCCCACATGCTTACCGCCTGCAAACGCGTAGCATGCGAAAATATCTCATGGCTTTTGTACGAGAGGAATAATCCGCCACTTACCACGGCCATAACACCGGAAAAATGCATGGATTCTGCTGCCAGGTACATCAGGTAAGGTGCTACAAACGTGAGTGCGGTATCAATACTGGGCGTAGTAGGCAGCCAACGATGAATAGCATACATGATAAACGCAATACCCAGCCCTATAATAATTCCCATTACTGTTACCAGCACAAAACTTACTGCAGCCTGTTGCCACACAAAGGAACCGGTCAGCACAGCTACCAGTGCAAAACGGAATACGATCAAACTCGATGCGTCATTCACCAGGCTTTCACCTTCCAGCACAGAGGTTACTCTTTTGGGTACATCCATACCTTTCAGAACAGACGAAGCGGCTACTGCATCAGGCGGAGAAATGATACCTCCCAGCAAAAAACCAAGTGATAATGTAAACCCCGGTATCATGGCACTGGACACCCATGCTACCATAGATGAGGTAAGGATCACCAGTCCAAATGCAAGTGTAATGACCACCCGCCGCCATTTCCAGAAATCTTTCCACGATGTGAACCATGCGGCTTCATATAACAGCGGCGGTAAAAAGATCAGGAAAATCAGTTCAGGATCTATTTCCACCCGTGGCAAACCGGGAATAAAGCTGATCGCCAATCCTCCTATCACTAAAAAGATCGGGTATGAAATGCGCAGGCGTTGCGCCAGCATTACCAGCAACGACACCACCAATACCAATCCCAGACAGAGCAGCAGTGAATAATGCATAGGTTTTTAAATACAAATAGTTAATTAGTTGATATATGAACAAGGGATGAGGGATTTGGAATCAGTTGCTAGTTGTCATGTATTGGCTATTCGCAAATCTATAAGATAACTGATAGCCAGCACTCACCACTGACAATTGACATTCTTTACAAATTTGCGCATTTATAAATATCCCCGCCATCCATAATCTGTTTATGATATCCAACACGCACAGTATTGATCATAGCCAATCCTATCTCACGTAGTGCAGAAGCGGATTTTTTGGAAAATGCCCGTAATAATGGGAACATCCAGCTAATATATTTATACACCGGCAGTGTATTTTTCAGTCCGGGCGTTGGTTTGATAAAACCTGGTCTGAACATATAGCTTCTTTTGAAAGGCAACTTCATCAGGTCATTTTCAGTTTTACCTTTTACACGGGCCCACCTGCTGCTCCCTTTTTCAGTACTGTCTGTTCCTGCACCGGATACATAGCAAAATACCATGCCCTTATTTGCAGCTACCAACGTATTGGCTACATGCATGGTAAGGTCGTATGTCATCCTGTAATAATCATCTGGTTTTACACCCACGGAAGAAATACCGAGACAAAAGAAACAAGCATTGTACTGACTGAAATCGGCCTTTACACCAGACCAGTCCAGGAAATCGGTATGTATGATCTCAGTAAGTTTGGGATGACTTATACCACAGGGACGCCGGTTAATAACCAATACTTTTTCAACATCAGGATGTTGCAGGCATTCGTGCAGAACGCCTTCTCCTACCATGCCGGTTGCTCCGGTAATAACGGGACGTACTGTCATTGATCAGGTTTTGCAATTGTACAAGATAAAATTATCGTTTTCATACATCTGACAATCATTCACACCGGCCATTTTTTGTTAAGCCGGAAACAGATCATAAAAAATAAGCCGCCGGGTATTGTACCCGGCGGCTTTGTATGAAAATACAGTACTGTGTGCAGATTAATCCACTCCTCCTTTCCTGGTCGCTTTCACCGGCTCAGGCCATTTGCCCTGTTCACCGGTTCTGGGATTATTAGGCAATACACTTTTTTCGCGTGATGTTTTTTCAGGATCCTCGCAGGCCGCATATACCATAATGGCCGCCAGCATAGCATTGTTGCGCAGGTCATCAAAAACGATCTTGTCATACGTATCGCGGTTGGTATGCCATGTATAAGTACCGTAAGACCAGTTCAGTGAACTTAATGAAAAACCAGGTGCGCCTACTGCCACAAAAGAAGCGAAGTCTGAACCGCCGCCACCAGGTGCACCGGGGAAATGCGTTTCAATACGATTCTTAATAGTATCAGGTACTTTGGACAGCCAGCGGGTAAGATATTCACCGGCATTTTTAAATCCCTGTCCGGATAAATTCACCACACGACCCGTACCATTATCCTGGTTAAACAGTGCCTGCAGATTGGCAATGATCTCAGGATGATCTTCCACAAACGCCCTTGAACCATTCAGCCCTTGTTCTTCACTGCCCCAGTGACCTACCAAGATCGTTCTTTTGGGATTGGGATAGATCTTTTTCAGAATGCGCATTGCTTCCATCATGGTAAGCGTGCCGGTTCCGTTATCAGTAGCACCGGTAGCACCATCCCATGAATCAAAGTGGGCGGAAAGCATTACATATTCATCAGGCTTTTCAATTCCTTTGATCTCTGCAATGGTATTGAACACAGGAACCACGCCATGTTCTTTGGAATCGGCCAGTATGCTGATCTTAGGTTTGTCGCCAGACTCGGTAAGCCTGTATAGCAAACCATAATCTTCCAGCGCAATGTCTACAGTGGGTATCTTTTTAGTGTTGGCACCAAAGATCTTGTCTACACCAAATCCTCTTGACCAATTACAGGTTACAATACCGGCAGCGCCTGCTTTTTCCAGTGCTCCGGGTAATGTTTTTCCAGTGTAACCGGTTCTACTGATACGTAGTGCCCACGCGCGTGTTTGTTCTTCACGCTGTTTTTTCATTTTCTCAACAGAAGATTTTAAACCAAATTCTTCCCAGTTATAATCAGGTCTGCCTGTAGGCTGGTTCATGGAGATCATTACAAATTTGCCTTTTGCATTGGGCAGCCATTGCTGAAATGCCGTAGAATCTTTTAATTCAGGCAGAATGATCACTTCTGCCGTTACAGCCTTTCCTTTGGTAGAAGGGCTCCATGCCAGTTGTGTGCCTTCCAAGGATTTTACCCAGGGTGCTACCATATCAATATGCGATACGCCACGCTCCCATCCACGCCATTCGCCCCATTTTTCATTGCGTGCTGTAATACCCCAACCTGTATATTTTGCAATGGCCCAATCATTGGCCTGTTTCATTTTAGGTGAACCTACCAGGCGCGGACCGATGCCATCCAGTAGTTCATGCGCCAGCTTTTCAAGCTGTGAATTTTCCGTAGCTTCTTTCATGATGCCGGCAACAACCGGATCTGCTGTCTGTGCTATACCCGCGCCGCCGGTCAGCAGCAGGGAAGCCAGTAATAATTTGGGTAATTGTCTCATCTGACTGTTTTTTGGTGACGATTTCTACGGGGAAATTATTAACCTCCTCCTGTACAGACAAATATAAAAGTGTCGATCAGGAACTGAAGGGGATGGAAGGTAAATGCAGGCGGGAGGGCTGGATGGTTAAATTGACAAGGAAAAGGTTTAAGATACAAGGAAGGCTGAAGTCCGAAGTCGGAGGTCTGAAAAGGGACAAGGACTCGCGGCTAAACAGCTAATACCTAAAGCTAACACTTTTCTTCGTACTCTTTTGTGTCTCCGTGTCTTTATGGTTCAAAAAATCCAAAAGTCATTGCTCCTTTGCTAAACGTAGCTGTCTTTGCATAAAACAGGCTACGGGGAAAGATAGCAGTGAACACTCACGACTGACAATTCACGAACCTGAAACCAGGAACCCAAAGCTGATAATCTGTAACTGCTTATATTTGCGCCATGTTAACAATCAGTCGCCGTGGCCATGAAATGCCACCATCTCCCATCCGTAAGCTGGTGCCTTTTGCAGAAGCAGCACGTACAAAAGGTGTGAAAGTATATCATCTTAATATTGGTCAGCCCGATATTGAAACACCTCACACCATCCTTGATGCGGTTCGTCATGCTGATTTTAAAGTACTGGAATACAGTCACAGTGCCGGTAATGAAAGCTACCGCCGCAAACTGGTTAGTTATTATCATAAAAATAATATTGAAATTGATCATACACAGATCATTGTTACTACGGGTGGTTCAGAAGCCATCCTGTTTGGTTTTATGGCCTGCCTGGATGCCGGTGATGAAGTGATCATCCCCGAGCCGTTCTATGCCAATTACAATGGTTTTGCAGTGGAAGCAGGTGTGGTGGTAAAACCTATTACCGCACACATTGAAGACGGATTCGCATTACCGCCCATTGCCGAGTTTGAAAAGGTGATTACATCCAAAACAAAAGCTATTGTGATCTGTAACCCCAACAATCCTACCGGTTACCTGTACAGCCGTGAGGAAATGGAGACATTGAAACAGATCATCATCAAACACAACCTGTACCTTTTCTCTGACGAAGCATACCGTGAATTCTGTTACGGAGGTGAACATTTCAGCGCTATGCAACTGAAAGGCGCAGAAGACAATGTGATCCTGATGGATACTATTTCTAAACGTTACAGTGCCTGTGGTGGACGTATCGGTGCGTTTGTTACGCGTAATAAAGAGGTACTGAATGCTGCTATGAAGTTTGCACAGGCAAGACTTAGCCCTCCTTCTTTTGCACAGATACTGGGCGAAGCTGCAATTGATCTGCCAGATAATTATTTTGATTCCACCAAAGCAGAATACCTGAAAAGACGTGATGTACTGGTACAAAGATTAAATGCTATGCCTGGTGTATTTTGTCCCAATCCCGGCGGCGCATTCTATGCTATTGCACGTTTGCCAATTGACAATGCAGATAATTTCTGTCAATGGTTGCTGGAATCATTTTCCCACGACAAGCAAACAGTAATGCTGGCGCCCGCCACCGGTTTTTATGGTACCAAAGGACTTGGATTGAATGAAGTGCGTTTGGCTTATGTGCTCAACACAGAAGAGCTCAATAAAGCGATGGATTGCCTGGAAGTAGCATTACAACAATATCCCGGCAAAACAAACTGATCATTACCAACATTGATAGTGCATTGAAAAAGTCCGGTTATTACAGCCGGACTTTTTATTAAAGTAAACCACAATGCTGCAGCAGAACGAAGCCCTGAAAAAAAGCATCCGGAAACGATATCGCATGGCGCGGTATATCATGTACAAGGAAACGCTGGTAGATGTAAAAGAACATATATGGACCTTTATCGGCTCTTTTTTTGGAATAGGCATGATTGGTTTTCTGAACAGCAATCATTTCACCGCTTACGATAACCTGTTCCTGATCGGCTCGTTCGGTGCCTCTGCCGTACTGATCTATGGCGTTATCAACAGCCCGTTTTCACAACCACGGAATCTTATCGGTGGACACGTGCTCTCTGCCATCATTGGTGTTACCATTCACAAACTGATACCGGGTGAAGTATGGCTTTCTGCAGCGCTGACTGTTTCACTATCCATAGTATGTATGCAGATATCCAAGACACTGCATCCGCCGGGCGGTGCCACAGGATTGATTGCCAACATCGGCTCTGCCAAAATTCAGCAACTGGGTTACTGGTACGTGCTGAGCCCCGTGCTGAGCGGCGTATTGATATTGTTGTGTTCGGCACTGATCTTCAATAACATGACCTCGCACAGAAGTTATCCCAAAAACAAACAATGGTATCGCATCTGGAAACGCAGATACAGATAAAAACATGGGCTGTGCGGATCAGTGTAATCTGCTTTTTTCAATCCGCATAATCTGTGCTTTACATTAATCCGTGGTATATTTCTTTGCCCAACTGATAAAATATTTCATATTAGGCGCATCAGTATGTCCGCCGTCGTGCTGACGCCAGGCCAGTTCTCCATCCAGCATGGAGGTATTATGTACAGGCATCTTTGCGGTTTTATAATCATCAGCAACACCAAGATCTCTGGCACCCAATAGCCTGAATACAGGTCCTGCGGCAACAGCAGCCATATAACTTCCCTGCTGATCCAGCCAGCCAGGATCTCCACCTGCAGGTATACCATAACTGATAAATACCGGACGTGGTGCACACAGGGCGATCAGTTCATGCGAATCGACAGGAAGATCAGCCGTAGTTTTACTGCCAAACGAAGATTCTGCAGTGCCATATTTCAGATAATTGCCGCACATCCAATGATACTCTCCACTGGCTGTTAAATTCTCTACCGCCTCTCCGTAATTGCGTCTGTGCGGTACAGCGCCGCCTTTGCCGGAAGAACCGATCAATGCAATGGCAAACCGTGGTTCAAATGCCTGTGTTACCAATGCAGCTTTTCCATACCGTGATACGCCTTCAATACCTACATGTTTTGCATTCACCATTGTATCTGTTTCAAGATAATCAAGTCCGCGTGCTGCACCCCATGCCCATGCGCGTAATGAACCCCAGTCGTCCGGTTTACGCGGTTGTCCTTTATTAACAAGCCCAATGATACCACGTGTTAAACCGGCACCATTATCAGCCTGTATGCTACCCGGATCAATAGTGGCATATCCCCACCCTGCTGCCAGTAATTGTTCTGAAGGTTCTGCACCTGTAGCCGGCGGAGGCCCAAAAGGATTGACTGCAGCAGACCGTTGTACAGGATTATAGGCAGGATATTTTTCAAAAACAGTTTTCAATTCCGGATCAGCATTGACCAGTAATTTTTTTATTGCATCATTGATCTTCTCCATACTTTCCGGATCAGGTTGTACAGGTGCAGGCAATACCGGTCTGCCAAACATCATCAATACCGGTACTTTACCTTTTGCATTGAGTGGAGTAACCAATACCATAGAAATATTTACATCGATCAATGGATATTCACTGTTGTCAACATGACCTACTAATTGTTTTACCAGTACAGGTGTGCGGCCAACAAATTCACGCTCCTGTATTTTTACCGTCCAGGTTACAGCAGGAGTTTTTTTGGGTAACCTGCCATACACCTCTCTTTCCATATCTTCTATTATTTCAGGGCGACGCTGTTTCCACCACATATCGGGAGTGGTTACCTTTTTCCCATTCTTAGTGGTCAATGCATCGGGGAGCTGTGGATAAGGATTTGCCAGCGCTTCGTCGTAGTTGGCATGATTGGGAGCATTTTCGTTACCACTGGGTCCGGGGCGCAATTTGCGGATGCCCAGTTGGTCCATCATATTCTGATGATCCTGTTCGGCAGTAAAGGTAACTGGCGGTGAATAGGATGTTTGGGCAGCAAGCGACGTACAGCAAAAAAGCTGCAGTATGGTAAGTAAACGTTTCATTTTGATATGGTTAGGCAATTGAAAGAAGAAAAATGTAATCGTTTACAATTTAGATAAAATAAATCATTCCTCCTTTACTTAATAACCCCGTGGATACATATACAAAGACGTTCATTATTTATTATGAAATTTCTGCGTTTTTGTATCTGAATATGTATGAGGACAGGCTTACTACTGCTATTTACAATGTTTACCGGGTACCTTATAGCCCAGGAAAATTCTTTCCGGGAACATTACGCAAAAACGAATCCTGCACTGAAGTACAGATATGATGCAACAAAGCAGATACATGATTATTCTGGCAACTGGGATCTTGACGGCGATAACCAAACAGATAGCATATTTTTTACTGGCAATGGCGGAGCGCATTTGTACTTCAGCCTGTCAATTGTATTAAGTGCGGATCACCGGAAATTTAATTTCCCATTTCTTGTAACAGATATGCCGCTGCTGGAACCTGTTGACTCATTAAACAAAAGCGCTTACAGGTTTCCGCTATTTCCTAAGTTTATAGTACACGATTTTGACCACGATGGCAAACCAGATATTTACCTGAACACTGATACTTCTTTTGCATCCATTCCTGCCAACTGGAAAAAACGCGGCGTTACCACTTCGCCTGTTTTACTATATTACCGGAATAAAAATTTCTTTCTCAAAAGCTTCCGGAAACAAAAGTGAAATACTCAGTCATTCACGGATGACGAATTGATTAATGCTTATCAATTAGGCAAAAAAACTGGAATGACAGAGCAGGCGCGAATCCTGTCAAAGACATTCGAGCAAAATATTGACAAAGCGCAATCTTGTTGCGAAGATTTATTCAATTCCCTATCCGCAAAAGGATACAAGTTATACACTATACATCTGAGAGCTGAAAGTATATCGACATTTTCTGCTTTATTTATCGTCGATAAAACTCAGTATTTATCCGATGAATTTAGAGAGGCATTTGTATTCTCTCGCAATTTCCAAGAGTCAATTATCAACGACGACTTTCATATAATTTTTATGTTTATGGCCCACTCAAAAACCATAAATGAAGATTGCCTAAATGCCGACGGATATTTCTTAAAATATGAAAAAGCATGTGAACATCTTTTAGTTGGGCAAGACTTGAGTGACTGGGTAGTAACGACTGCTTTCTATGCTTCGCTTCATTTCGTATCATACAAAATTTTCCCATTCTCGATAAGAGGCAAAGAAGAAGGAAAGAGTATTAAGATCGAAAACATCGATCAGTATAAAAATTTCCATTCGAACGAGAACTTATCAAGACATCATCATTTAGCAAATTTAGTCGCTAAGTATTGTCCACCTATTCAACCTGACTATGATAGGTTATTGAGTTTATCAATGACTGCTAGGTATGATCATTATCAAACAGATCGTTCTGTTGCCAATATGGCTGTTCGATTAATGAGAACTATTAAGAAACATTGTGAGAATTGAGTTGCTTTACAAGTACTTTGAATCGATATTTTATAATAAGGAGTAGAAGCTTACTTTTATTGTAGAAGGGTCTCGGATATATTGATATATATAATATGTCTGAAGAAGTTAATGAAAGAAAAAGCGACGAAATCACTCACGCTATTACCGGTTACTTAAATTAATATTTAAGTAACTTGAAAGAATAATAAGCCCTGAGTATCATACTCAAGGCTTTATCATTAAAGCGTAGCGAGGAGCAGATTTGAACTGCCGACCTTCGGGTTATGAATCCGATGCTCTAACCAACTGAGCTACCTCGCCAAAATGTCGTTTTGAGGCTATTCCTATAAAACGGGTTGCAAAAATAGGCAAAATCATCTTTCAACAAAAAACTTTCAGTGAAAGATTAGAAAAACAGTCCCCAAACGATCAATTTCAAGCATACAATCCTTTTTCCGGCAAATTATCCGGTGCTGGGCATGAAAAGTGCACAGGTCCGCTACCTGCGGTACTATGACACCCCTTCCTTAAATTTCTTAAAAGCTACCGGCATTTAAAAAGATCAATGTCTGCCGTTGCATACAATAACTATACTTAAAATTTTTGCCTGCTTCTCTCACCTATTTATCGGAGTATGTTTGTTTCAGCAACAGGATAAAATCTATATTTGATTTTCTTTGAAGTTTGTGAATCACAACGTGAAGTATGTCGAAAGAAAAACAATTGAAGTCTCCGGTATCTGCAAAAAACAATACGCTTAAGAACGGGAATCAGTCATTGACCAATGATCAGCTACTTACTGATCAGCAGGTAGCCGTTATTGAATCACAGGGAAATCTTACCATCAATGCAGTAGCCGGTTCGGGCAAAACCACCACCATCATTGAATATGCCGCATCCAGACCGGGTAATACGCGGATATTATATATTGCCTTCAACAAATCTGTAAAACTGGAAGCTGCACGCAAATTTGCAGCACGTGAACTCAGTAATGTAAAAGTAGAAACAGCTCATTCGCTGGCATACAAACACGTTGTATTCCGCCATGACTACAAAGTGAGGGCTAAGGGATACAAAACCGGAGAAATAGTAGAGCTACTGGGACTTCAGGGAACCGGGGAAAGACATACAGAATATGTCATTGCCAACCATATTGATAAATTCATTACTTATTTCTGCAACAGTGATAAAGCACGGGTGCAGGAACTGAATTATCTCGATACTATTACTGATCCTAAAACAAAGACGTTTGTTTCTTCAGCTTATAGTATTATCGAAAACGGTACACGGCTGTTGCTGGCGAAAATGGATAAAGGCGAAATTGAGATCACCCATGATTTCTACCTGAAAAAATTCCAGCTTTCCGCACCAGTATTGCCTTTCGATTATATTCTTTTTGATGAAGCACAGGACGCTTCTGCTGCCATGCTGCATGTATTCCTCAGTCAGAAAGCAACAAAAGTAATTGTAGGTGATGTACATCAACAGATCTACGCATGGCGGCATGCCATCAATTCATTACACAAAACCAACTTTAATACGTTACAACTCTCTGCCAGTTTCCGTTTTGGACAGGACATTGCAGACCTTGCCTCAGAAGTACTATATCTCAAAAGTCACCTGGGTCAATTCCAACCGGTATCCATCACCGGAAAAGGAAAAGGGAATAAGAATGTTGTAAAAGCAACCATTGCCCGCACCAACCTGGGACTGCTTTTAAAAGCGATAGACTATGTAACTGATAACAGAAAGGTGAAGCATATCTATTTTGAAGGCAATATCAGTTCCTATACCTATGCAGATGACGGCACCTCATTGTACGACGTGTTGAACCTGCACAATGGCAAATATGAGAATATCCAGGATAAAATGATCAGGTCTATGAAAAACATAGACGAACTGGAAGATTATATTGAGAAAACAGATGACAAACAGTTGTCAACAATGGTTGAAATAGTGCATGAATATGGCAACGAGATCTATGATATCCTTAAATTGTTGAAGAAACTGCACACCGGCGATGAAGAACGGGATAAAGCAGAAATGATCTTTTCTACCGTACATCGTGCCAAGGGAATGGAATACGACGTGGTTTATCTTGTGAACGATTTTCTGTCAGAAGCCAAATTGGAAGAATTAAAAGAAAAACACCAGATTGATCCGGCCGAGCCATTTAACATCGCAAAGCTGAATGAAGATATTAACCTGCTGTATGTAGCCATCACCCGTGCCCGCCGTGATCTGTATATACCAGAAACACTTGTACCAAAAACATTCAAATCATCTCCGTACATACATGTAGAAAAAGTAGAGAAGACCAGAAAGTTTGACAACTCCGCTTCAAAAGACAAAGAGGCTTTGGCCAAAAAATCTCCGGGCGGCAACAAGCAGATCATAAAACCGGCCACCCCTGCATACACTGTTTTGCAAAAACGTGAGGCAAATAAAGATGCCTATAAACCCTGGACGGCAGAAGATGATCAGCAGTTGCAGGAGTTGTATGAAGATGGCTGGTCAATAGCCAACCTGACCACACAGTTCAAAAGAACCAAGGGAGCCATTGTAGCCCGGTTGAAGAAATTAGGCTTCTTTATGGACTAGGATATTGTTTAAAAGGCAGATTACCAAAGGCAAAATAATAGTACTCCGGAACTACAAGTTCCGGAGAGCAGGTCAAAATTGGACCTTTAACTGATGCCTAAATCCAAAAAACGTTAAGAATCGGCCTTTATTCTCATACCGGCCAACAACCAACGAAATACCGGCATTGCCCAACAATTGTCAAGAACGTGAAAATCCCCCTTGCTTCTGATTAAAAAAATCATCATCTTGAATGCCTGTCACCTGGTTATATAAACGGCAGCACAGACCAACCGGTATTTATTTTTTAAACCCTGTTTATAAACGACATGAAGGCTACCAAAAAACTAATTCAGGTTTTATATATCATTATAAAAACCAGGAAGAATGACCTGGCAATGCCTGTCATCATAACTTTTCTGTTTGAAAATATTGGCGATTTTCTGGAACCTAAATTCAGTGTTATAACTGGCCTTTTTTTCATTTTCCTGATATTTTCAGTCTATTGTATTTATAAAATTTATAGCTGGACAAAAGCAAGCCATGTTCAAATTCCTATCACGCAGGAAAAAATATTTACCGCTTCGGGCGGCCTCAATGAAGATTTATCTAAAGGGCTGTTACTTTCATTTATCGGATTATCTATCTCCACCGTATTCCTGATACTACAACTATTTTTTTCAAACAACAATAAAGGAGCTTTAGCCTCACTGCTACCACAGTTGCAACCCATTCAGCAAACACTGTTAAATATTGATAAAAAACTGGATACCATAAGCAACAAACTAGACAATGTAAAAAAAGAAACAAGCGATAACGCCAGAAAGGAATTACAGAATATGGGAGTTGCGTGGAACGGCAAGAACTTTCTGGATGCAGTAAAAACAGGTGATATGATAGTTACTTCCTTGTTTTTAAGAGGAGGTATGCGGCCAGAAACTGCAGAATCTGACGGCAGATCACTTGCAATAATGTTATCACTGAATGGGTATAATCCAGATAAAATACTGACACTTTTACTCGAATACGGATTGGATATTAATTACCCTTTTCCGCAATTTTCTGCTTTGGGTGACATGAAAACTACTTTATTAGGAAGAGCTATCGAAACAGGGAATATTAAGCTCGCAGACGCGCTGCTAAAAAACAATGCTGATACGAAGAGTCCACTTCAGACCTACGGACAAATGGGTATCGCTATTGATAAATATCCCCTTCAATCTGCTATATACTGGAAACGTAAAGAAATTACGCTCCTGCTACTGGATGCAGATACCGATATTGCCGTCGGAGATTTTGCGGCATACAGACAGGCATATTTAATGAAAGATGATCGTTATTGGAAAGAAAATGAAGATGCGCTTAAACAAATTCTGGTAAAAACTGCCCCATCCGGAAAAAATGCAGAAAAGATCAATATAGAATTACGGATACAGGAAATAGAGAATGAACTAAACAGTATCACCAAAAAGATGTGGGAATCTTATACTAATACGTACAAGAAAGCTGAATATGAAAAAAGGTCTGAAGTATTGCAGGATGAAAAGAAAAAGCTGCAATCAAAGCTGACATCGCTTCAATAATCTGCCAGCTTTACCTGGCTTATCTTACTTACAAAAAAGAAAGGCATCCTTCACCCTTAGGTTATGAAGGATGCCTTTACAACGGGTGCAGATCTCTATCGGATTATAAAGGATTTTGCACAGTTATTTTAGGATTGTAATTCAACTCTACTGACAAAGGTATCTGCAAGGTGAATAATTTACCTGCTGCTACTGTCAGTTGATTGGTGTGATTAGCAGAACCATTACGATCTACACCTATATTCCAGCGTTTATTATCAAAAAACTCAAAGCCACCTTCTCCCCATAATTCTATCCTGCGCTGCAACTGTATTTCTTTCAACAGAGCGTCACCGGTTTTTGTGCTTTTTGTATATGCCGCATCTCTTTCATGCGCCAGTTGATACAAAGTAGTTTGTGCATTGTTGTCCTGTCCGCCACGTGCTTCAGCTTCAGCCTTGGTCAATATCATTTCAGAAGTGCGCATATAGATATCGTCCTGGTTGTAGTTAGGCGTATTGGCATCAATAGCAGGGGCAGCAAATTTATAGCTGTAATACTTGTAGTGTTTCTCCGGCAATTGTGAGCTGGCATATTTGTACTCTACATAATCTGTACCAACAAAGTTCTTTTTACGGTAATCAGTTGCCGAGATCTGGTCATACAAACGCTGATCAATAGCCACCCATGAACCCTGGCTGCCACCATAGCCGCCTTCACCTTTAATGTTCATCCAACCGGGAAATGAGCTGGTGCCTTTACCTGAAGAAGAGGTATAGTCATATCCGAATATCGTTTCCGGAAGTACAATGTTGCTCATACCAGCTGTGGTGTACTGTGTTTCATTGATCAGTGTAGGATACTGCTGTATTACATAATTGGCTGCATCAATAGCCTTTGGCCAATCACCAATAGTAATAGCAGCACGCGCCAGTACCACAGAAGCCACAGAGGCATCAAAATCAAGCTTGCTGGCAGTATTACTCAAACCAGAACTTTTGAAAAGTGATATCGCTTCTGTTGCATCTGCAATAACCAGGTTCCATACATCTTTGGCAGGTGCACGGTCCTTTTCGCCACCTACTGTTGTATATAAAGGCACACCTGGTTTATTATCGCCGCCATGCATATAATCATCCTGGTACAACCACATCAGGTAAGTGTAACACATAGCACGCATGGTTAAAGCAGATGCCTTATACTTCATGATCAGCTTGTTCACATCGGTTGTTTGCGATGGATCAAAATCTGGCGGAATAAGATCCAGTATCTG
Source organism: Chitinophagaceae bacterium PMP191F (assembly GCA_001302245.1). GTDB lineage: Bacteria > Bacteroidota > Bacteroidia > Chitinophagales > Chitinophagaceae > PMP191F. The sequence goes on along the minus strand of LGYU01000009.1, from coordinate 140,553 downwards.
ATTGGCATAAAAAATCCATTTGTAATACATCAGCCAGTAAATAGATGTACGGCTCTGGTTCTCTTCACGATAGTTCAGCATCTGGTAATCAGACACCATCCAGCCTCCATTGGCATGTGCCAGTACCATATCGTTGCCTTTAAGACTCAGCAACAGGTTACATACCAGGAAATTTTTTGTATCAACAGAGTTGGCCGGTACATAACCATTCACTTGCGATACCAGGCTGGTTACCATGGGCTCCAGTACAGTAGCTGGTTTTGTTTTAATAATTGCCTGTAATTGCTCCCGGGTCATGGTTCCGTCCGGGTCTATATTTAATGATTTGGCACAGGAACAAAAAAGCGCTGCGATGCTTCCTGCTATGATGATTATTTTTTTCATGATTTTTTTCATTTAGAGGGTCACGTTAAGACCAAGGGTAATGGTACGGGTTTGAGGGAAACCAAAGGCAGATACAGTAGAACCACCGTCAAATGAAGTTCTGGGATCCAGACCTTTTTTGGCTGAGAACAAATGAAGATTCTCTACGCTGGCAAATACTCTCAATGCTTCTATTTTGTTCTTTGCAGCAATAGCCTGTGGTAACCTGTACCCTATCATCACGTTTTTGATGTTGAAATAAGAAGCGTTGAACATACTCCAGTCTGAGTATTGTCCCTGTCCACCACCTACCGGTCTGTTGAAATAGTTCTGTGCACCGTTCATGAACATAGGAATGTTTGAATCTGGGTTTTCCGGTGTCCATCCTTTTGTCATATCCTTATGAACGCCCAGCAACCTTTGCAGTGTTAAGTTCTGGTAAGTAAGAGAAATGATCTTTCCGCCGATCTGCCAGCTGGTCAGTAAAGACAGATCAAAGTTCTTATACTGTAACTGTGTATTGAAACCACCTACCAGTTTGGGCGAAGCGGTGCCCATTTCAAACTTGGTACCATCGTTTCCTTTAGTAGTTACCACATCTCCTACTTTTTTACCGGGGTATAAAGCCAGGTTATCTGTTGAACGCAATTGTTTGTACAACATACCTTCACCTGTTGCTTTATCAACTCCGGCATATTTGTACATATACAGGTTGTAATAGTCCTTGCCTTCACCACGCAGGTAGTTACCCTCTTCATAGTTGCCATTCAATGCAGCAGAACCTACACCCGGAGGTATTGCCAGCAGTTTGTTGCTGTAGTGAGATGCACGGGCACTAACCGTCCAATGCCAGTTCTTATTACGGATCACATCATATCCCAGCTCAATCTCATAACCGGTATTCAACAGTGAGGCTACGTTTTCAAGTTTTGTAGACTGACCGGTAGAAGCTGCAAGCGGTTTGGCCCACAACATGTCAACCGTTTTGCGATGGAAATAATCAACAGTACCATAGAAACGATCCCACAAACGGAAATCGAAACCGGCATCAAATATCCTGTTGCTTTCCCAGGTAAGTGCAGTATTACCAACAGATGCCTGGTAAATACCCAGCACAGGATTTTCTATAGAACCTGTATTGGAAATAGCCCAGATGTCGGTCCAGCGGTTAGCACCTACGTTCTGGTTGCCCAATGTACCGTAGCTGGAACGCAGTTTCAACTCTGTAAGCCAGCCTGAAGCTTTTTCCAGGAATTTTTCCTGGCCAATACGCCATGCGCCACCCAGTGACCAGAAGGTACCCCATTTGTTATAACGGAAGTTGGATGAACCATCTGTACGGATACTACCTGTGAGGTAATATTTACTATCATAGTTATAAGAAGCTCTTGCCAGGTAACCTTCCAGCGCAGTGTTGTTGCCACTGCCGGTAAGGCTGTTAATGCGGATAGCATTTAACATGTCCGGGTTGTTGGGAGCAAACATCAGTGACTTCATGCCACTCATATAGTCAAAACGTGTCCAACGGTATTCATGACCAGCCAGTACGTCTATTGAGTGAGCGCCCAAAGCCTTTGTCCAGTTCAGAGTCTGCACCGTATTCAGGTTCATTGATTTTGCCCAGTAACCTGAAATTGTACCCTGGTAATCTCTTGCGTCTGTTCCGCTTTCATTGTTACCATAGGTTTTATTGAAGGTGTAGATATTATCAATAGAGAAATCAAGTCTGAAACGGAAATCTTTCAGGAAGTTTGCTTCCAGGAAAGCGCGACCTGAAAAGTCGTCAGCAGTCTGTTCAATCAGGTCTTTCTGAAAATAAATAGCAGGGCTATATCCTACAAAACTGGCGCGTTTGGTTGCACCGTAAGGAGACCAGGTTTCGCCGGTACCCAGGTCGAACATAACATCACCATTCAGGTTGCGTTTAATACTGCCATCCTGGTTGTGTGCGTATAGCGCCCATATAGGAGCGAAATAATCTTTGAACGCAAATACGTTGTTATTCACTGTTCCACCTGAATAGTTGGGGACATTGGAGTAACGACGTGCGTAAGAAACGTTCATGCCTCCTTTCAACCAGTTGGTAATGCTGGTATTCACTTTTAAACGGGCATTGTAGCGGTTGAAATTAGATCCCATTACATAAGAAGGATCGCTCATATAGCCTACAGACAGGAAATAATCGGTTTTATCATTGCCACCGCTCAGACTTACATTGTATTGCTGACTGAATGTTTTCTTGATGAAATATTTATTCCAGTCATCGTAATACAGTAATTGTGCATCAGGACGTATTTTACCTGTTGCCGGATCAATCAATGTAGTATTGTCCGGTATTTTATACAACATATAGTTTCCCAGGTAGTTGGGGCTTTGTAATGTAGCTCCATTGGCAGTGAACAGGTTCTTGCTGGCATACTGCCTGGCATCCGCATCGTTCAGATGCAGGCCGGCCGCAGCCGGTTCATTGCTGTAGCGCACATAATTATAAGTGCCTTTCCATGCCAGTTCATAATACTCGGCAGGACTTTTTACCATATCAAAATCCGGAACACCCTGACTGTTCTGTCCCAGGCGTGCGTCAAAGTTGATCTTGGTTTTGCCTTTTGTGCCTTTTTTAGTAGTAACCAGTATCACACCATTGGAAGCGCGTGAACCATACAATGAGTTGGAAGCAGCATCTTTGGAGATGACAATAGATTCAATATCGGCAGGGTTGTAAGAAGAAAGCGGAAATGCACTGGGCACACCATCCACCACCACCAGGGGTTCAGAACCGGCAGACAATGAACCAAGGCCACGAATACGTATGGAAGCTTCGCTACCCGGCTGTCCGCTGGATGTAGACAACTGTACACCAGAAACCATGCCTTCCAATGCCCTTGACAAAGTGGTAACATGTTGCTGGCTGATGGCATCTGAAGAAAGTGTGCTTACAGAACCTGTAAGATCTTTTTTCTTTACCTGGCCAAACGCCACTACCACTACTTCATTCAGTGCAGCAGGAAGTGGTTTTAACTGGAAAACAAAACCTTCAGTAGTCCTGAACAATACGTTGTTGCCTATTGTAACGCTGCCTCCTGAAGGAATGCTTTTTAATTGTGAAACAGATATTTCTACCGGATTAAAGCCTACGGAGCTGATCACGATGGTAGCAGATTCATCTACATTGTGTAATGTGAACTGTCCGGTGGCAGAAGAGCTGGTACCCAGTTTACTGTTCTTTACAGATATTGATGCAGAGGTGATCGGCTCGCGGGTATCAGCATTGATCAGCTGTCCTGTAATATTGATGGGTGGAACGTAACTCTGCGCAGCAATAGCTTTACGCATCATTACAATTGTTTTATCTTCTATAATATAGGATAAGGGTTGTTCAGTAAGTACTTTGTCCAGAAAATCGGTGAGCGGCATATCCGCAGCCGCTACGGTCACGGGTTTTGCATTCAACAGTAATTCCTTGTTACAGAATACAATAAATCCTGTTTGTTTTTTAATAGTGGTAAATACCTTTTCCAGAGACAGATCTCTGCCCGTTAATGTAACCGTTTGAGAATTTACGTTTGCAGAAACCTGCAGACAGAAAGCCAACACGAAAAAAGAACTCAGTTTCATTGCCTTAAGTATTTTGCTTCTCATACAACCGGCAGGATTGATCCTTTTTGGTAGTAAGCGAAGGACCCCTGTTAGCGAGCGAACATTCTTCTCCCTGACAGGATAAACAGTTTTTTGCATAACTTAGAACAGTTTTGGTTGTTAAAAAATCCGTTAGCCAACGGTTTATAATGCCAGAATAATGCACTCCCCTTGGGGGGCAGTGTTTTCCCCGGGTCATGTTGCCGCATGATCCGGTTTTTTATTAAGGCAGCAATGAATGGATTTTATTTATAAACAATGAGGCGCCGACCGTCCTCCATTTTAAAATGCACTTCTGAAACCTGCAGTGCCCTGATCAAAGCGGCCAGTGTCATATTACGACTCAGACCACCCACAAAACGCAGATCGGGCACACCGTTCTCATACAGCACCTGGATATTATACCAACGCTCCAGCTGTTTCATTACACGGTCAAACGGAATATTTTCCAGATTGAAATAACCGTTCTTCCACGCAATGGCAGCCTCACTCTGATTTTCGGCAATCGACAATAGTTGATGATGGTTATCTACATTAGCCTGTTGACCAGGACCTAAAACAGCAGATAACGAATGGCGGTTTGTTGTTGGAATGTTACTGACTGAACTTACACGTACACTACCTTCAATCAGTGTTGTTCGTTCTATTTCCTCGTTATCATATGCATTTACATTAAAGCTGGTACCCAATGCCTGTACCTGTTGATTTTTTGTTTGTACAATGAAGGGCCAGCTTTTATCGTGAACCACTTCAAAATAAGCCTCTCCTGTTATCTCTACCCTTCTTTCCTTATTATTGAACACTACAGGATATTTAATACTGCTGGCTGCATTTAACCATACTTTAGAACCATCCGGCAGCACCAGTTGGAATTGTCTTCCTTTAGGTGTAACCATAGTGTTGTAAGTAAGCTCTTTCACAGCATTCATGTCATCGTCGGTATCTGTATGATACACCACCTGGTTATTCTGCAAAGAGATCTGTGCCCCACTCTGCGTGCCAATTACACCATTGGCAGCGCTGTCCAGTACAATCTGTCTGCCATCGGCCAATGTTAGTATAGCACCTTCACTGCCCGGTGCGATCGTTTCCATGCTTTTTGCAGCTACATGTTCCTTCTTTGGTTGATCAGTTCCTTTTTCTGTCAGCAGTTGCCAGCTGAAAACGGTTCCGGCCAATAGCAGCACTGCTGCAGCTGCGGTCCAATACCTGCGGAAAAAGGAAACACGTTTTCCTCCTGAAATCATATGCGATGCAGGCCACTGTTTCAGAATGGCATCGGCCAGCTGCTGTCTTTGCGTAAGAGAAAAACTATTATCGTCCTGCAGTTCATTCCAGTACTTTTCTATTAAGGGCGATAATTGCTCTTTGCTTACACCAGATAGCAACAATTCTATCAATGCAGTTTTTTCCTGCGGGGTAGCCGTTTTATTCAGCCATTTTGCATACAATTCTTCCAGCCTGTTGTCACCACTCTGCATATGGATAGGTTGTATATCCAGAGACAACAGGAAATAAAAAAAGGGGATACTGCTAACAGAATTTTTTTGAGAAAGTAGGTGATTGGTTACAATAGACCAATGGGGGCTTTATTCAGAATGTATTTTTTGATGGAGGCATTGGCATACTGAAGGTATTTTTTGACTGCATCCCTGGATACCTGCATTTGCGTAGCCGCCTGCTCGTACTTCAATCCTTCTTTCCGGCACAGGGTCCATGCCTTGTATTGTTGTGGCGGAAGTTGCTCTACCGCTTCTTCCATAAGCCCAAACAGCACTTCCTGGTTGCGCTCTTGCTGTTCATCGGGTTCTGCTATCATTTGTTGCCATTCCCATGCCCTGTTCTTTTCACGCACCAGTTTTTTGATGGCATTAAAAGCATGATTTCTGGAAACAATTAATAAATAAGACCGGAAACTTTGGAGATGAGACAGTGTTTCTCTGTTGAGCCAGAGTTTTACAAAAATGTCCTGGACAATCTCTTCGGCGAGGGGCCTGTCTTCCAGGTGTTTAAAAATGAAGGTGAAAACCAGTCCCGAATAATCAAGTACTAATTTCCGAAATGCCTGCTCGTTGCCGGAAGCAACAAGCAGAAGCAATTCTCTTTCATCAGGGAATTGATTCGGTGTTACTGGATACATTGCTATTATCGTTGTTACATCCTTATTACTAAGGGCGTAAAACAAATTTAAGTTAAATCATTATAATCCCTATTGTTTTCTGTGCGGGAAAAGTTAAAAGCAGGTGTAAATCCATAAAAACACATCATGATAAGCGCGCAAACACAAAGATAAAAAACAGCTATATGTATATTATAGAGAACCTATGAACAAGTTGCTTTAACAAATCTGTATATAAACAAAACCCATTAAATACGAAAAGGTGTCTCATTTCTGAGACACCTTTTCGTATTCAGAAGCAACCAATGGCTGCAATCTATATATTCTGATTAGTTTGGCTTAGTGTTGGGGTTAGCCTGAATTTCAGATAACGGAATAGCAAACTGCCATCTGTCATCTCCTGCAGGAACCTGCATTACACCACCTACTGAAGCAGATACAAAGTTAGGAACAACTGTTCTGTCCAGGCTTTGATTAAGCCTTTTCAGATCATAGAACCTGAAACCTTCAGCCCACAGCTCTACCCTTCTCTGCACCAGAATCTCATCAATCAATGCCTGACCAGAGTTAGTACTCAGTACATAGTTAGGGTCACGCTGCTTTGCCAGTGTGAATAATGTATTTTTTGCATCAGTTTCTTTGCCGGGTGTTTTGGCATAGGCTTCAGCCAGCAGCAAATACATTTCAGACAAACGGATGTAAGGAACATCACCCAGTGTTGTATTAGCAGCTTTGATAGCAAATTTTCTGCTCATATATGGTTCACGCACATATGTGGTAAGTGGCAGCGGGAAGTTTGCTGTGGTAGGATTGGGCTCCCACATTTTCTTCCTTACATCTGTTGAGGTAAGGAGGTTATATAAAGCAGAGTTGATGCGTTTGGGTCTTGATCTTACATAGGTAGTATTTCCATCATAAGAGATTTGTGCAAAATAAGAACCAAAGGTATCACCCTGATCAGCCTGTATAAATGCACCCCAGATCCACTCAGGATTAGAGATATCATTAAAACCAGTCTGATACTGGGCAACAGACATCAGAGAATAACCTCCATTGTCAATTACCAGTTTTGCATAGGTGGCAGCAGTTACATAATCCTGCATAGTCAATGCTACTCTTGCTTTAATAGCTCTTGCAGCATGAATAGACAAATGCGATTTGTTTGCGGGAGCAGTAGCTGTAGCATACAAAGTGATAGCTGCATCCAGATCTTTATTGATCTGTGTGTATACTTCTTCAACAGTAGCTCTGGGCAGTTTGATGTCCAATGCACTTAAAGGCAAAGAAATACCAAGCTGATTGTTGGGTTTTGCAGCTGCATCATATCTTTTACCAAAAAGCTGAACCAGGTTAAAGAAACCCCATGCTCTCATGGTCAATGCTTCTGCTTTCAGCATTTTTTTATCTCCATCAGGACCATCTGCTTTATCGATGTTATCGATAATAGCATTGGAATTACCTATACATCTGTAATATAACCTGAAGGGATAAGAAACAAAACCACTGGCATCATTTCTCTGGCTCACCCAACCTCCGGTACCACTTCCGGCAGAAGTATACCATGTTGAAGCTGCCTGATGAATATCTTCACCCATAAAATCGAGCTGTAACATTACACCACCATGACCTGGTTGGTTTTGATCGCTATAACGGGAATAAAGATATCTGTAAATGCCGTTGATAACGTTTTTGGCATTAGTAGTAGTAGCAAAGATAGTTGCATCACCTGCAGAACCTGTAGGATCCTGGTCCAGGAAATCCTTTTTACAGGAAGAAAAAGTTAGTACAAGTGATAAAAGACCAGCACTGTATAAGATTCTTTTCATGATAATTACAAGTTTAGAATGTGACATTAATACCGGCACTTAATACACGGTTAGGAGTATAAATGGCACTGTTGGTACCAGTAAAGCTCTCAGTTGGGTTCAAACCTTTTCTCTTAGAAAACACATACACGTTTTCGCCAGATATAAAGATCTTCAACACGTCACATTTTATCTTTTGCAATACGCTTCTGTCGAAAGCATATGCCAGTGTTAAGTTACGGATACTTAAGTATGAGGCATCAACCAACCATCTGTTTGACTGCGCATTAAAGTTGGAACCAGCGGTGATATCAAGTCTTGGAATATCAGTAATGTCGCCGGGTTTCTGCCATGCTTTCAACGCGTCAGCATGCAGTGATTTACCATAAGACAATCCCATATAACCAGCATAGTTACCATCGTAGAACTTGCCACCCAGTTGATAGTTGATCAGGAATGAAAGGCTTACACCTTTATAGCTTACAGTGTTGGTAAATGATCCGAAGATTTTAGGAATAGCGCTACCAGAGTAAGCATAGAAAGCGTTGGTTGGGTTCGTTGTTAAAGAATCACCGCCTTTACCAATACGAACGTCTGTACCATTTGCCAAACCTGGGTTTCTGTAATACAAACCAGAACCATCAGTAGGATCTACACCATACCATTGTCTCAGGTAGAAAGCATACAGGTCTTTTCCTTCAGCAACTCTTTTGGTACCGTTGGTGTAAGCAAGACCGCCTGGCAGTTTTGTTACACGGTTTCTGAGGCTGGTCATATTCAGCTGAACATCCCATTTGAAGTTTCTGCTTTTAATAATAGCCGCATTGATCTGTGCTTCAATACCTCTGTTTGACATTGCACCGATGTTCTCTGTACGGGTTGTTACCATTGAAGAGGGGCCGAGCTGTACATCAAACAACAACGCAGAAGAACCTCTGTCAAATACTTCCACACTACCTGAAATTCTATTATCGAACAAACCGAAATCAAGACCAATGTTGAAAGTTTTGTTCACTTCCCATGTCAGGTCAGGTTTTGCCAGTGAAGTAGCAATAGCACCTGGCTCAGCAGCATTATTCCAACCCAGATCATACAATGCCTGGTGCTCGTAATAAGTACTCAATCCATCATTACCTACAGTACCATAAGCAGCCTTCAGTTTCAGATCACTCAGCCATGATACATTTTTCAGGAAGTCTTCTTTCATCAATAACCATGAAGCACCTACAGAGTAGAAGTTACCCCAACGTGATTTGGGAGAAAAACGTGATGAAGCGTCTCTGCGGTAAGACAGATCCAGGTAATATTTTTTGTCAAAGCCATAATTGATCCTGCTGAGATATGCATCTCTGCGTAAAGCATCAACCTGACCACTAACACCGTTCAGTGTTACAAAGTTTACCAGTTCTATATTACCATCGAAGTTCATTTGTTTTCTGCTACCGCTGAAGGTAGTTTCATCTACCCATTGGTTCTCATGACCCAGTAATACATGAACATCATGCCTGCCAAAGCTTTGCTGATAGTTCAATAACTGGTTCATTGAAATCGTTCTGTATTCGTTAGATGAACGGGAAGCATAACCGCCTGATGTCACACCATCACCCACGATCTTGTTCTGGAAAGTGGTACCACGTTGGTTATTCAGATCGATACCTACGTTGGTAGTAAATGTGAAATATTTCAGGAATTTACCTTCCAGGTAAGTTCTGGCGATAAGGCTGTTCCTCTTAGTCTGAGAAGTGTTCAGCATGGTTTCATACAGTACGTGTCTTCCGGGAAAAGCGCCCTGAGGACGGTTAATGGCACCGGGATGCATACCGTAATCGTACCAGGGATTGCCTTTATCATCCAGCAGCAGATTGCCCGTAGCATCATAAGCGTGTACAGGATAGATAGGCCCAATACCTCTTGCAAATACGAATGGGTTAACAATGCTGCTGGTATTACCATCACCGGCACTTGCATTGTTTGATTTTACGATTACACCACTCATGTTAATACCGGCTTTCAACCAGCTTTTAACCTGTGAGTTCAATGAAACCCTTGCAGTTGCCCTTTCATAATCAGATTTAATTACGAAACCGGCATCTTTTACATAGTTCAATGAAATGTAATAGTCTGATTTGTCGGATTTAGAAGAGATATTCAACGCTACCTCATTTCTTTTTCCGTTTATAGCAACATCTTTAAACCAATCAAAATCGTTGTACAACAGTTTTGCATTAGGATTCAGTTTACCATCCACACCAACGATGTCAGTATTGGCAACATTGTAAGGATTGTAAATCAACTGGCTGGCAATGTTGGCTGAAGCATAGGCAGCAGCAGCACTTTCTGACATACCGGTACCGGTTGCAGGATACTGTACACTGTTTTTCAAAGCTTGCCACATTGCAGGATAATAATCGTTGGTTCCTACCCTGTCGTACTCAGCAATACCTCTCTGTGAATAACCGGTAGTAACGCTTAGGTTAACTTTAGGAGAACCCGCTTTACCTTTTTTAGTAGTAACCAATACCACACCGTTGGCAGCTCTTGCACCATACAATGCAGTAGAAGATGCATCTTTTAACAATGAGATGCTTTCGATGTCGTTGGTGTTCAGATCACCAATGTAGCCCTCATAAGGGAACCCGTCTACAACAAACAATGGGTTGTTGCTGGCATTGATAGAACCAAAACCCCTGATCCTGATAGCAGCGCTGCTACCAGGCTGTCCGTTACCCGAAGTGGTAGCAATACCAGGAGCAGCACCTGCAAGTGCCTGGGTAATGTTTGTAGTCAGCCTGGTTTCTAACTGCTCAGCACCAATTTTGGCTACTGAACCAGTAATAGACTCTTTCTTTTGAGTACCATAAGCTACCACTACCACATCTTCCATGCTTTTGGATGCAGGCATCAACGATACAGAAACCTGACCCGAAGCAGTGATAGTCACTTCTTTAGGTTCCATACCAATAGCAGAAAAAACTAGGATTTTTGCAGTCTGCGGAACATTGAGGGCATAGCTGCCGTCATTTTTTGATACCGTTCCGATTGTTGTGCCTTTGACTGTAATAGAAGCACTGATAATAGGAGCGCCGGTATTATCAGTGATCTTTCCGGAAATGCTTCTTTGCGCTAACAGTACTCCTGACGACAAGAGTAGTGTTAGCATTACTAACAATTTTCTCATGAGCATGCTTTAGGGTTTAATACAAAGCCTTAAAAAAATAAAGTGCAATTGTATGAAATGATTATTAATTTTCTTCAATTACTCCATTAAAAAAAAAGATTTTGTTAATTATTTTATCTAGATAGTTTAAAAAATCGCATCTACGAAATAAAAAATTGCATCTATGAATGCATATTTCATCATTTGAGGTGTACTTACTACATATCTATTCTCTTTGTATATAATGTTATCGTGATTGGAATGTGTAACACACCTCTTTACTACTATACATTATATTAAATCTTTCATCAGCCAATTAAACCGCTTGTAAAGCGCTTCATCACTCAACAACTATAAGCATGCAACCATTACTTTTTACATGAGCTCATGTAAAAAGTAAACTGCAATAACAATTACAGGTAGTTCACCCACGGCATCTTGATAATTATCAAAAAATTTCTCCAACACTGAAAACAAGAGAAACACTAATTTTAAAACCCGGTTTATACAATTACCCCTATTAATACAGACGGTCACCTATATCCATCGCATATTGATTCAAATACATGCATAAATAATGCATTATCACTCGCCCATACCATTGATAAATAACCAGATGTTGATCAAACCAGAGTTGTACAGCCGGTAAGCCAAAATAGTTTAGCAGAAAGCAAACCCGCTTTCTCTATACTATCATGACCTGAATTATTTTCGATACACTATTACTATTGCTATGCCTTTATCACGTTCAATAACAGCCATTATCATTTCTCTTCTTCTTTCAATAACTATCTACGCACAACATCATAGCCAATGGGTTTATCCCAATAACGACGGCAAGCTTGTTTACAAAACATTACCACAGGGTGATAAGGTCATGGACTTCTCTTACGCAGGTTATATGGGTGGTGGTGTTGCTATTCCAACAGTTGCTCCCAAAATTACACTCAACGCTGTTGCCGGCGATAACACTGATGCTATACAACAGGCCATTGATAAAGTATCAGCGCTTCCATGGCAAAATGGTTTTCGCGGCACAGTATTACTCAACCCAGGTACTTACAATTGCGAACGCACTATTACTATCAGTGCAAGCGGTGTGGTATTACGCGGCAGCGGATCCGGTGAGCAAGGCACCAGTATCAATATGACCGGTAAACCACATGTATGTATTGCCATCAAGGGCACGCCTAATACTGCCACTGGTGCAACAACTACTATTAATGATGCTTACATACCATCAGGAAGCACATCATTTACAGTAAATGATGCCAGTGCTTTTACAATTGGCAACGATATCCGCATTACCCGTAAGATCACGGATGAATGGATACAGTTTATGGGTATGGATCAGTTGGTACGTGATGGTAAAAAACAAACATGGGTTAGCGGTGAGTTTGTTACTGATTGTACCATCACTAAAAAACAAGGCAATACCATTACTACAGATGTACCAATGACAGATGCATACGATGCAACATTTGCCGGTCCGCAGGGTTTTACAGTTACGGTCATCAATACTACCGGTGAAACAACTCAATGCGGCGTGGAAAACCTGCGCATTCTGTCAGCCAGCCAGTCTGTTACTATCAATGAAGGTCATAACAGTGCGCTGAGTATTAAAGGAGCTGCAGATACCTGGTTGAGAAATCTTGTTATTTACAATACTGTAAACAGCATTACCATCCAGGGCAGACGTGTTACCGTAGACAATGTAAATATTGTGCATGATGTGCCAACACTGGGAGCGGCCAAACCTGCCGACCTTAGTGCCAACGGTTCGCAATTGCTTTTTAATCGCTGTACCATACAGGGTGATAATGTATTTTTTCTCGCAACCGGGGCTAAAGTAAATGGCCCCATTGTATTACTCAACTGTACCTTCCGCGGCAACGGATGGATCCAACCTCATCAACGATGGGCTACCGGTTTACTGGTTGACAATTGCGAAGTACCGGATGGTGGAATTGATTTTATGAATCGCGGCTCCATGGGTTCAGGTCATGGATGGGCCATCGGATGGGCAGTGGCCTGGAACTGTACAGCTAAATCCTATCTCAATCAAATGCCTCCTGGCGCTGCCAACTGGGTTATTGGTAGTAAGGGCGAACACAAACAAGCTGCCATTCCATTTCTGAAAGCACCCATGTTGCCTGAAGGCATTTATGATGCTCCCGGAAAAACAGTGTCCCCACGCAGTTTATACCTTGCCCAACTGAACGAACGCCTGGGTCCACAAGCTGTAACAAACACAGAATATGTAGCACAAACACATTAATTTTTATCAATATACAAAGAATTAGTGCGCATTCAGCAGGAATACATTTTCATTGAACAATTACTAAGATTAATCGATTCAATTTTGCTATTACCTGATTAATATAAGCATTTAGCTAATACAGGTTGCAAAAACGCCACAGGCATGTAATGGTTTTCTGTATATATTTTTGTTACACAGGTTTTACAAAATGGTAAAGCCGGTGTTTACCACATTTACCTCTGGATATCCGGCCACTCCTCTATCCTCTTCCTTTTTATTTATTACTATAATTATTACCATATGAACAAAACAATTGTTCCATTGGCTGCCGTAGGCTTGTCCGATATTGACAAGGTAGGTGGCAAAAATGCATCCCTGGGTGAAATGATCTCCAACCTGGGTAGCCTGGGTATATGCATCCCGGATGGCTTTGTTATTACCATAGAAGGTTACCGGCAATTCTGCCAGTTCAACAACCTGGAAAACCAGATCAAAGTACTGGTCAACGCCATTGATTACAACAGCGTGGAGTCATTGCGCAGAGGCGGATTGCAGGTACGCAGCCTTATCCGCAACAGCAAATTTCCACCGGTACTCAGTGCTGAGATCATTGAACACTACCGGCAGCTTTCTGCCACTTACGGACAGGAATCTACCGATGTGGCAGTTCGATCTTCCGCTACAGCAGAAGATCTTCCTGATGCCAGCTTTGCTGGTCAGCAGGAAACCTACCTGAATGTACGCACAGCTACTGCGCTGATAGATGCCGTACGCAACTGTTTTGCTTCTTTGTGGACAGACAGGGCTATCAGCTATCGTCAACGCCTGGGGTATGATCATTTCGCGGTAGGACTTTCAGTTGGTATTCAGAAAATGGTACGCTCCGATCTTGGTGCAGCAGGCGTTGCTTTTACCCTTGACCCAGAAAGTGGGTTTAAAGATGTGGTAGTCATTAATGGTGCATACGGACTGGGTGAACTGGTAGTACAAGGCGCTATACGGCCTGATGAATTTATTGTATTCAAACCTTCACTGATAAAAGGCTATGATGCCATTATTGAAAAGAAACCCGGACACAAAGATCAGAAGATGATCTATGGTGATGATCCCGATGAACGCGTAAGAGTGATCTCTACTGAAGAAACCTTACGCGATCAGTTTTGTCTGAATGATGCTATGGTAACACAACTGGCCACCTGGGTTTGCAATATTGAAAACTATTATACCCGTCTCAAAGGACAATGGTGCCCTGTAGATGTGGAATGGGCTACTGACGGCCTGACCGGCGGTCTGTATATTGTACAGGCCCGTCCTGAAACAGTACACTCCCGTAAAGAGCATGGCATACTGGAAGAATATGTTATTGACAATAACAATGAACAACACAATGTGTTGCTGAAAGGAATTGCCGTGGGCGATAAGATCGGCACCGGCAAAGTAAATATCATCTATTCGCTTGACAAACGTGTGGAAGGTCGTGATTTTAAAGAAGGCGATATACTGGTTACTGACATGACCGATCCCGACTGGGAACCGATCATGAAAAAAGCTTCCGCCATCGTTACCAACAAAGGCGGACGCACCTGTCATGCAGCTATTGTAGCCAGAGAACTGGGTGTACCTTGCGTAGTTGGATGTTTGCAGGCTACCTCAATTCTGAAACAGGATCAGCTGGTATCTGTATCATGCAGTGAAGGTGA
This sequence comes from Chitinophagaceae bacterium PMP191F, assembly GCA_001302245.1. Classification (GTDB taxonomy): domain Bacteria; phylum Bacteroidota; class Bacteroidia; order Chitinophagales; family Chitinophagaceae; genus PMP191F. The sequence goes on along the minus strand of LGYU01000009.1, from coordinate 125,513 downwards.
TGAAGGGATTATTTATGAAGGGTTGATCAATTATCATGTTACCCAGACAAGACTGGATAGCTTACCGGCTATCAAAACCAAACTGATGCTGAATGTAGCATCGCCGGCAATGGCTTTTCAATATGCTCATTTGCCGCACCAGGGGGTAGGACTGGCACGCGAAGAATTTATCTTTAATAACTACATTAAAGTACATCCGCTGGCATTACTGCAACATAAAAAACTGAAAGATGCAGCCCTCACTGCCCACATACAACAACTGACAAAAGGTTTTCATGATGAAGCTGCTTACTTCATCGAAAAACTTTCCTTTGGCATAGCACGTATTGCAGCCTCATTCTATCCGCATACAGTTATTGTACGTTTTTCAGATTTCAAATCAAATGAGTATGCCAACCTGCCGGGCGGTAAATATTTTGAACCGCATGAAGAGAATCCGATGATCGGCTGGCGTGGTGCATCCCGTTATTATGACAAAGCTTTTAAAGCCGCATTTACCCTGGAATGTGATGCCATCTGGCGTGTCCGTGAAAAAATGGGTCTGCACAATGTAGCGGTGATGGTCCCTTTCTGCCGTACGGTAGAAGAACTGGTGGAAGTAAAAAAGATCATGAAGAAAAGCGGACTGGAACGTGAAAAGAATGGCTTGCAGCTATACCTGATGGCAGAAATTCCTTCCAATATCATTATGGCAGCAGAGTTTGCACCACATATTGATGGTTTCAGTATCGGTTCGAATGATCTTACACAGCTTACCCTGGGACTGGATCGCGATTCTGCATTGGTTGCACACTTGTATGACGAGAGAAATCCTGCTGTAAAAAGAATGATCCGCATGCTGATTGATACCGCTACGGATGCTGGCGTAAAAGTAGGCATCTGCGGACAAGGCCCTTCTGATTACCCAGACTTTGCACAGTTCCTGGTAGAGGCCGGGATCAATTCCATTTCCGTTACACCCGATTCCATTATTAAAACCATACGCTCTATACATGAAGTAGAACAAAAGCTGGAATCTGCCAACCAGTTACCGGCGTTAAAGGTAGCCAATGGCACTGAAGCAACCGATTAATGCACGATGATAATGACTGTTGTCACAAACCGCAGAAGAAAATATGAGAAAAATTTTCTTCTGCGGTTTTTTATTAGCCGGAACTCCAATATTCTTTATAATCTTAATGACAATCAACTGTTTTTGTAAACTGCCAAACACTTACTTTTCAATTGAGTAATATCAATCTCTGACAAAGAAATTGACTCCCGTTTAGTATTTCTTTCAACCCGTCTGTTCTATTAACAATACACAAAACATTCACCTGCGTTCATACATGCAGGGATGTATGCTGACGCAGTAAAGAAACTGCAGGTCTCTAAAAAGCCTGCATGTAATACGTATGGTACGTAACAATAAAAAACCCGGCAGATACGACGACTATCTCCGGGCGCTTAATCAAGTACTCATTGTTTTAAAAACTACACTTGAGATCTTCTTCCTTTTCAGGAAGTTCTGATCGCATGCACCAAAAGCCGGTTTTCACCGGCTTTTTCTTTTCCTTGTATTAGCTTGATGCTTCCTTCGTAAAGTAGTTAAATATTATTAAATCAGGGTCACACACATATATACACTAATTCCACCTCCCGTTTTTTGACAGGAATCAACCTTTTGCTTATTTTACAAGCCGGAATCAATGCACATAGAATAAAGCATCCGGTATTTACAGTTCATGCAAACATGCAGAAAACCCGGCAGCCGGAACCAGCTTTTTTAATTCAACGCATTGTAATCCGGAATCAAAAATAGTAGAATATTATTCTAATACAAAATATTCTATTAGAATATCATTATAAATTGATACAGATTAAGTGAGCACTAGGTTTCCTTTAGGTAAAGAGGTAAGAAAAGTCAGGGAGAAACTGAACCTTACGGTAGAAGAGCTTGCAAAAGAGCTTGATACCGAGCCTGACAATCTATATAGATGGGAAAGAGAAGAAGTTGCTCCAAGACATGATCACCGGAAAAAACTGGACAAGTGGCTGGACAGTGTTAATTGGAAAGATATTCTAAAAACTATTCAGGAATATCCTGCTAATACTGAAGAAATTCCCCCGGCAGTTGGTGAAAAAAGTGAAGAGTATATCAAAACCAACCATCAGAATGACCCCTACAGAGAAAAGTACTTTGCCCTGTTAGAAGCCAGTAACAAGGATAAAGAGACCGTGATGCGAATGCTGAATACTGTTCTTACTGACATTCATGAAAACCAGCAGCTATCGATAAAGCTCCAGGCATTAATGATAAAACTGGAACTGGCAAGAATAACAGGAGAAGATCAACAGAAAATAAAATCGCAGATCGCTGAAATTGAAAAGCAACTGAAAAAGGTACTGAAGAAATAAACTCACACAACACCCGGCAGGTTGAAATCTATTACTGCACGCTGCATCTGTTGTTGTTTTATGAATTCCATTGGTGACTGTCCTGTAAACTCATTGAACGATCGGATAAAATGCGATTGATCTGCATAACCATTCTCATACGCTATATCCGACAGCTTTTCATATCTGCCCTGCTGTAATTGTTGTAATCCCGATTGAAACTGGCAGATACGTGTAAACAACTTTGCACTGATGCCTACATGCTGTTCAAATTTTCTTTCAAAAGTGCGTTCGGGTACATTCAGGTAACTCCGTAATCCTTGTAAAGAAGCCTGTCCTCGGCTTTGCGTGATGTGCGCTACTGCATACGCCAGTAACGCATCAGGCTTAGTGCGTGTGGATTGACACAGTTGAAAAAGATAGTTTGTAATTAACCGCAGTTGCGCGTTCAACGATGGTTCGTTCAGCAACTGTTCTATTGTACTTCCGGTATCTTTTCCTGCAACCATTTTCAGATCTACGCACCCATCTGTCAGTACACTGGAATTGATACCCAGCAGCGGCTTGATAATATGTGGATACAAACCGATCACTATCACCCTGCAGGCAGCTCCGGGTTGCAGCTTTATGGGTTTTACCGTTTGACCATAGGCACTAAAGGGAGCAAGTATATTATCCTGCTGTGCAATCACACTGTTCTCACTTCGCACAAACATGATACCCGGGCTTCCATCAGCATAAAACCTGACCGGCTCATATACCCCGCTCAGTGGCGTTTGTTCCAGCACCTGTATGTACCGGACAAAACTTTGCAACTGCACAGGTATTTTAATATCAGCTGTTGTCATGTGGTTCACTTTTCTACTTATCCTGTGGGGCCTATAGCTGCACACAGGCAAAACAATATTATCATTTTTTCCCGGCATACCTGGTACATGTTTTATTTATTATGGTACCCTTAACACCTTATTTTACCCGCAATGATTTCACATACAGTACAATATCGGTAACCTGCTCCGGCGACAATCTTTTCCTGAAAGCAGGCATAATCCTTTTACCATTCCATATCTGCAGATAGACAGCAGAATCGGCCAGTACACTCCGTTGCAGATTTTTAGCTCCCAATGCCCCGCGTGTACCATCTGTACCGTGACAGGTGCTGCAGTTGCGTTCGTACAACATTTTTCCCTCCTGCTCATGATCATGAAAAGAGAATGCGCACAATGTAACCGCCATCAGCAGACAGCTTATTAACCACAGTTTCTTATGTCGTTTCATTACAATGAAGTTGATTTTTCCTGAAATTCGTTAATGCGTTATCACTTGTCCTTTTACCATACAGGCATACAGTACACAGATGATCGCAGCCACAGCAGCTACAGTCCTGATATAATTTAACCATACCCATGTATTTTCAATACGCATGCGCATGGCATGCAGATCATCTGCAGTGGATAATGTCAAGTGCATTTTATCCAGCCGATCATTGATCGGCACATTTCCGATCATGGTTACCAGGAACACACCTGCCACATACAACACCTCTGCAACCAGTAACCATACAAAACCACCGGTATGATAATAGTGGTAAGCAACCAACGGAAGCAATGCTACCGGCAGCATAAAGCATATCAGGAACAGTGGATTCTGAATAGCCCTGTTCATTGCCTGCATAGCAGCCAGGTACTGATCGTTGTGCACCAATGATAAACCCGGCATTACTGCCACCGACCACGAAAAGAAAAGTCCCGCCATTAATGCTGTAGTGATCCCTGACAGCATTAACAGTATGGAAGAAGTGTTCATACTATTGGTTTTTAGTTTTATAAGTTCATGCATTCCATATGCCGGAAGCAGCCGTTTCATATACGTATTGAGAAAAATCTTTCGGAACACGACCCAATGCCTGCTGCACGCCATCAGCCAGTTGTTCATTACGTCCGTCCAGCACTTCGGTAAACAGGTAATTGATAAAGGCAATATCATCTTCCGGGGCCTGTGCTTTTCTCAGTTCTTCAGCAAACTGTTCTGCATTAACTGTACTGAAACTGATCTCTCTTCCTGTAGCTTGTGCTATTTCATGAACAGCCTGTTGAAAAGAGATCAACCGCGGACCGGTCAGCTCATAGATCTTTTGGCTATGCTCCTGTTCTGTAAGAGCAGCCACTACTACGTCTGCAATATCTTCTGCATCTACAAAAGGTTCCCCGGTATCTCCCACGGGCAATACCACCTGTCCAGTCAGTATGGGTTCCAGCAAAAAGCTCTCGCTGAAATTCTGGCAAAACCAACTGCATCGCACTATGGTCCAACTGATACCGCTTTCCATCACAATGGACTCACACAGTTGTGCTTCTTCTTCACCGCGACCTGATAATAATACCAGTTTTTGTACGCCGGATTGTACTGCCAGTTGGGTAAATGCACGGATGGCCTCGCGTGCTCCCGGCACTGCCAGGTCTGGCTGAAAGGTGATGTATACTGCATCCATTCCTTCCACTACCGGTACCCAGGTATCCATATCTGTCCAGTCAAAAGCTGGTGTTGCACTACGCGATCCGATACGTACAGGCACCTGCAGTTGCCGTAACCTGTTCACTACCCGGCGGCCAGTTTTACCATTGCCGCCTAATACCAGCGTTTGTAATGTGTTATTGAAATTTTTCATGGCTATACTGTTTGTATTGATTTGATAACACAAATTTAGAATAGCCTAAAAGCCCGGAATAGAACAAAACCGCCACTTGCAGAATGATTCAAAAACAAGTGGCGATCAATACAATAGTGTATAGTCAATCAATGATCGGTCAATACTACAGCAGGCTGTTTATTAGAGGAGCGTTTTGCCACCAGCAGCAATAATGGCAATGCCAGCACAAACAATGTACCTATCAGCAGATAAGCATCAATATAACTGAGCATGCCCGATTGCTGTGCCACTGTATTTTCCATCAGCTTTAATCCCATGGCATTAGCTTCGGTACTGGTGTATCCCTGGTGCTGAAAATATCCTGCATACTGGTGCAGCCGCTCCAATACTTTCGGATCTGTAGCTGGTAAATTAGTTAGAAGGTCAGTACGGTGTACAGCAAGCCGCTGCACGGTATAGGTGTTTACAATGGAGATCCCGAACGAACCACCCAGTTGGCGCATCATATTATTCAATGCCGCCCCCTGCGGTACATCTTTGGCCTGTAGTGAAGAAACAGCCAGCGCCGTTAACGGTACTGTCAGGAAAGCCATACCCAATGCACGGAATATGAGTGAATAAGTAATGTAAGCAGCAGAAGTGTCAAAACTGATCAGCGACATACGCCAGTTAAAATAAATAAAACAGAGAAAACCGCAACCAATGATCACTACCGGTGAAACTCCTTTCTGCAACAGTTTACCGGACATAATAAGGCCAAACACTGCCAGCACTGCACCCGGCAATAGCAACAAACCCGTTTGCGAAGGTGTAAAACCCAGTAGCCGCTGCGCCAGTACAGGCGTAAGAAATACCGAAGTAAACATACCCATGCCGGTAATGAATGTAAGGATGGCTGCAATACTGAGCGCTTTACTTTTCAGCACCCGCAGATCCACCACCGGGTTTGTGATCCGTAATTCCCATATCACAAATCCGATCAATGTTATGATTGCTATTGCAGTAAACCATGCAATGTAAGCGGTGGCAAACCAGTCTTCTGTTTCTCCCCTTTCCAGTACTGTTTGTAAAGTACCCACGCCCACACTCAATAAAGCAATGCCTGTCCAGTCAATTTTTTTGACCGTTGTTTTAATGACAGGCTCAGTCAGCAGGAAGTAACAGGATATAGCTGCGGCAACACCAATAGGCAGGTTAATGTAAAAGATCCAGGGCCATGAATAATGTTCTGTAATAAAACCACCCAGCGTAGGGCCAATGGTGGGACCAATAAATACGCCTACACCAAACAATGCACTGGCAACGCCCTGTTTTTCTTTCGGGAACAATTCAAACACCACTACCTGCGATACGGATAATAAAGCACCACCACCCAGCCCCTGCAAAAACCGGAAAACAACCAGTGTCCAGATATTGCCGGCCTGCCCGCACATTAACGAACAGACAGTAAACAATATAATAGATCCTATATAATAATTTCTACGCCCCAGCCTGGCGGTAAGAAAACTGGTGATGGGAATAATGATAACGTTGGCAATGGCGTACGATGTAATGACCCACGAAGTATCTTCCAGGGTTGCGCCCAGGTTGCCGCTCATGTGTGATAATGCTACGTTTACGATAGAAGTATCTATCAGCTCCATAATAGCAGCCAGTATTACTGTAATTATGAGCAGCGTTCTTTTGATATCTGGCATAAAATAATACCAATCGGTATATTTAATGATCTGCGGAATAAATATTGTTTACAGGAAAGCTTTAAAAGAAGGGACAAATAATACCAATCGGTATATTAAGTAAGAAAAAAATTTTATGTCTTTATCTGTTTGATCAACGCTTCTACTGTTTTCATAATCTTATCCAGGCTGCCCTGGCTATCTGTTACTTTGGCTATCATAATTCCACCTTCAATCAGTGCAATGATGGAAAGCGCTATGCGGTGATAGTCAGTATCCTGCCTGAACTCGCCGGCAGCAATACCACCTTTGATCAGATCTTCAATGGTCTTTTTCCATTTCTGTATGGCTTTGGCTGCTTTTTCTTTCAACAAAGGATGTGTATCGTCTGCTTCAATAGCTGTATTCAGTACAGGGCAGCCACCACGTGGAAAAACACCACGACTAAACTGGTCATATACCTGTGCGTATACCATCAGCTTGTCATGAAAAGAATTCATCTGCTGCATCCGCTGCCTGATAGTATTGGTAACCCGGCCATAGTTGTAATCAAATGCGGCCAGGGCCACTTCTTCTTTATCTGCAAAATTACCATAGATACTTCCCTTTGTCAGTTTGGTAGCTTCCGTAAGGTCTGACATAGAAGTACCTGCATATCCTTTGACATTAAAAATAGGAGCAGTGGTTTCAATAATAAAATTGCGCGTTCTTTCAGATTTGGAGATCTTGCTTTCCATTTTACAAATATACCAATTGGTATATTTGTGGCAAGAATATTTTTTCTGCTCTTATAACAAACTGGTTTGCTGAAGATGTAAAATGAAATGGAAGGTAAAAAATTGTGTGGAACTTGTGCCAGGCGGCAGCAGACCGTATATTATGTGGTCTGCCTCCGCTGGTCTTCATGATATTAGCGCCGCAAAGATAACAGGTAAATGTTGCCAGCTTCACGCTTCAAAAAGAACAAATCATTAATTCATGACAACAAAAAAGTGCATCATAAATATGATGCACCAATGCTAATACACAAAGACAGTTTGTTTTGATACAGGTTATTGTGCCTGTATCTTTTTACAAGGCAATAAACATGGTATACCTGCTGCATTAAATAGTGCGCATTTTATAAAGGCATCATATTATTGGTCATTTTTCCGGTGCTTCTGTGAACTTGTTACACAAATCTGTTCTTTATACCGTATCTCTTAAACAGACTTAACATTGGTGCAACTCATTCATTTTAATGGGCTTAGCATGCCCGTTACACCGATCCGGCAAAACTTAACATTGCAAATATTATCTTATTGTTAAGTTTGTTAAATACATTCTTAAAAACGGAAAAAAACAAGATAAAACATGTCAAAGACGAAAGATGCCCTGGTAAAAAGTGACAAGAAAGTATTGTTACAACACATTGAAGCTACCCTGCAATCCTCCTTTACCAATCTGAAAGAAACCTTTGGTGAAAAGAAATTTAACCGCCGCATACGCAAGGCAAGCAAATTACTGGCTGCCGGTGCTGCGCGTAAAATTGCAAAAGCAAATAAAGTAAAAGAAGTGGCTGTTGCTGCTTCATAATATCATTCTTTAGTACTGTGAATGCGTAAACAGAGAATCACCTGTACCATCATTTGCAAAAAATAATCATTTACAGGCATACGGCTGAAACCTTGTCATGTTTCAGCCGGCTTTTTACCTCCACCCTGCTTCCCCTTACTTTGGCGCTTGCTCTTTTATACTGTACCTTGTAGGTTTTCAAATTGCCTGCAATGAAAAAGATTAGCTCCATATTACGATTCAACGTGTATATATCCTCCTGTATCTTCTGCCTGCTTGCTATCCAGTTATTTTCGCCGGTAGAAGCCCAGAACGAAACACATGGTATACCGGAAGTATATATTTCCAATGGTATTTTACAGGGCGTGCTGGAGAAAAGCGGTATCAGCTCATTTAAAGGCATTCCTTATGCAGCCCCTCCCACCGGCAATTACCGTTGGCGCGAACCACAGCCTGCACAGAACTGGCAAGGCATCCGCAAAGCCGATCACTTTGGACCAAGAGCTATGCAGACCGCTGTTTTTGGCGATATGAATTTCCGTTCAGCTAATAATAGTGAAGATTGTTTATACCTGAATGTATGGACACCAGCTACCAAAGCCAGGAAACCACTTCCTGTGCTGGTATACTTCTATGGTGGCGGATTTGTTGCCGGTGATGGTTCTGAACCACGTTATGACGGCGAGAACATGGCAACAAAAGGTATGGTGGCTGTTACCGTCAACTACCGTCTTGGCATATTCGGCTTTATGGCTCACCCTGAACTAACACAGGAATCACCCCATCATGCTTCCGGTAATTACGGTTTGCTGGACCAGGCCGCTGCACTGCAATGGATACAACAGAATATTGCTGCTTTTGGCGGCGATCCCAAAAGGGTCACCATTGCCGGTGAATCAGCCGGTTCTATTTCCGTCAGTGCGCTGATGGCTTCACCATTGTCCAGAAACCTGATTGCAGGAGCCATTGGCGAAAGTGGTTCTATACTGGGCGCATTACCTGCTGCGCCGCTGGGTACCGGTGAACAAACAGGCATTCAGTTTGCCAGAACAACCGGTGCAGCTTCGCTTGCTGCATTGCGCGCTATACCTGCAGATTCTTTATTACAGGCCGCTTCAAAATTTGGTGTGTTCCGTTTCAACAGTACTATTGACGGCTACTTCTTTCCTAAAGATCCTTTTGAAATTTATGCATCAGGTGAACAGGCGCATGTGCCCTTACTGGCCGGATGGAACAACGAGGAAATGAATTTTCGCGCATTGACAGGCAGCGAAAAACCCACGATTGATAATTTTAACAAAGCTGTTACACGACAATATGGCAAACATGCCGACGCAATATTGAAAGTATATCATCCAGATACTGATGAAGAAGTGGAACAGGTTGCTACTGAACTGGCTGGCGATCGTTTTATTGCCTTCAGCACCTGGAAATGGATCAATGAACACAGTAAGACCGGCGGCAAACCGGTATACCGTTACCTGTTTGAAAGAGCACGGCCGCAAATGACACCTGAAATGGGCAACGCCACACCGGGTCTTGCAGGTGGTGTACAGAAGGGTACGGGTACCAATAAAGCTCCTGCAGCCAAAGGCGCAGTTCATTCTGCTGAAATTGAATATGCCATGGGCAACCTTTCTACCAACAAAGTTTTTGCATGGACACAAGATGATTATAAAGTGTCTGGTATTACACAGGCTTATTTTGTCAACTTTATTAAAACAGGCAATCCCAATGGCAAAGGTTTACCATCATGGACTGCAGTTTCGGGTAATACACCTGTTGTAATGCACATCAATGTACAAACGCAAGCCAAACCAGATCAGCACAGCAACAGGTACCTGTTGCTGGATAGCCTGGCTGCACAACAAACCGCTGCTGCCCATTGATCTTTTCACAACATGTATTTCCATAAAGACAGGCTATGAATTTTCTGAAAAAGCTATTGGGCAAAAAAGAAACAGTAACAGATGCAGCAAGCTTCTGGAAATGGTTTGCCACACAACAGCATTTGTTTTTCAAAATAGTTAAAGGCAGGAAAAATATCGAGACTGATTTCCTGGATAAACTGATGCCCCAACTCCAGGCACTGAATACACAGTTCTATGCACTTACCGGCATGTACAATGAACATACAGCCGAACTGATCCTTACACCGGAAGGTGATATTAAAAGTATTGTATTTACGGAAGACCTGGTAGCAGCCGCTCCGGCAATGAATGGATGGAGATTTACCGCATTAAAGCCTGCCACGGGACTTGATGATACCTGTATCCGGATGGAAGGATATACATTCGATAAAACCACTATTACGTTTTACAGTACCGAACTGGAGGATTACCCGGACGAAATTGATATCACCCTCGTACATACTGATCTTAACAAAGACAATGAAGAACTGATCTCTAATGGTGTACTGATCTTCCTGGACAATGCACTGGGTGAACTGAATGCAGTGACGCTGATCGATTCAGTAAAGGTATCCGGCAGAGTACCAGCAGATCAAACGCCGATACCTGTTTCTAAGCTTAAAGATTTTTTACTGTGGCGTGAAAAAGAATTTATTGAAAAATACAAAGGTATCCGCCGTAATACTGAAAACGATAATTATATAGCATTGGAAGCTACCGATCAGAATGGTTTGCCCATGGTAGCCATCCTGAACCAGGAATTACTGCAATGGGATGCCAAAGCATCGCACCCCTGGATCATGACCATTACCATAACGTACAAGCCTGTTAACAATGGTATGCCCGACAGGGACACTTCTGAAGTGATGAACCAGTTTGAAGATGAATTGCAGACAGAGCTTACTGATGCAGCAGGACATTTAAACCTTGGCAGGGAAACATACAACAGTACCCGCACTATCTACTTTGCCTGTAATGAATTCAGACATGTGTCAAGAGTTACTGCTGATCATATTCTCCGTTACAACAACCAGCTTTCAGCTTCGTACAAGATATACAAAGACAAATACTGGATGACGATGAACCGGTTCATAACAGGTGTGGAGCAGGAATAAATACAATGCAGCTCACTATCAACTGAACCGCTCTACAGCAAATGGTTTCAGATCAATGCTGGTGCGTTGTTCATTCACCAGTTCACTTACCAGTTTGCCGGTACCGGCTCCCAGGCTCAGCCCCAGCATTGAATGCCCGGTAGCTACCACCACGTTGTTGTATTTACTGATACGTCCTATATAAGGTAATCCGTCAGCAGAACATGGGCGGTAGCCATACCATATTTTATCCTGTGGAGGCACTGGCATATCAAATGAAGGAATAAAGTCTTTTACTGCTTTCAGAATGCCTTCTACCCGGTGGTAGCGCGGTGGTGTAGTGGTAGGAACAACCTCCATTGTACCACCAAAACGTATTTTGTTACCATCCATCGGCGTAATAGCCACTCTGCCTTCCACCAGTATCATGGGGTAATTCAGGTAATAAGGAGCATCTTCCAATGTTACAGAATAGCCACGGCCGGGCATCAGCGGTATCCTGGTATCGGCCAGTTTTGCAATTTCACGGCTCCATGATCCGGTAGCGATCACCACTTCATCAGCATTGTATGCACTCATAGCCGTAATCACCTTATTGATCTTTCCATTGTTTTTTTCAAACTCAACTACCTCCTGCCCTTTCAATAGCTGTACACCGCATTGCTGCAGGTATGCAATCAGTGCACGCATCAGTTTATTGGGATACAGGTGAGCATCACACTTAAAGAATATAGCACCCCGTGCATTGATCTTAGCCTGTGGCTCCAGTTGCTGCATAGCGTCATATCCCAGTAGTTCCACATCCAATCCCAGCTCTTTACCTTTTGCTACAGTATGATGTGCATGCTCTTCTGAGGCAGCAGTCTGAAATACTTCCAGCAACCCTTTGTGCTGGTATGCAAAATCAAAACCCGGCATGGCCGACCAACCAGCGTATTCATGCTGGCTCAGCATAGCAATATCCCGCAAAGGCACTGCTGCATTTGCTACATTTTTCTTTGTGGCACTTTTTACAAACTTCAGTCCCCAGTCTATCAACGCACCATTCAGTGAAGGTTGTACATAAAAGGGACTACGCGAATTGAACATCCATTTCAATCCTTTGCTTACCATACCGGGAGCAGCCAGCGGTATAAAGTGACTGGGACAAACATATCCTGCATTGCCATAAGAGCAGTTGTCCAGGAAATCATCTTTTTCCAGTACAGTTACCCGGTTGCCCGACTGACTCAGGTAATATGCCGTGCTAAGCCCTATAATACCACCACCTATTACAACAACATTTTTCACTTGCGTATAACTGTTTTTTTGATGTTACGGATGCAATTAAAGATACATTCTCTGGCCGGTGTTCTGTACTGATCCCGGGGTTAAGTGATCAGGCTTTTTTCAACATCCTGGGACTGAACACCCTTCCGGCTGTGCGGCCGGGATGTGCCTGGATCTTTACTTCTATCGTTGTTTTGCCTTTCAGCAGCTCTGCAGGTATCGGGTACTCCACATCATAAAACCTGCCGGTAGTGCCGCCTTTTAATTCCTGCGTGGCAATCTTTACCCCATCTACCAGTATATCGAATATCCTGCCTTTATCATCTCCCAGGTACGAACACTGCAACACACAATCCACATCCGGCAATACTTTCATTTCAAAAGAAAAGAAACCACCCTTGCGCACTTCACGGCCACCACGTCCCAATGCGATCTCTGCATAGCTTTCTTCGCTGGTTTTCAGGTTGTGATCACGTTCAGGCTGCATTTCGCCCAGTCGCATGATATCAATGGTCCTGTTATCCAGTTCTCTTTGCTTTTTCTTTTCTGCTTCGTATGCTTCCTGTCTCGCCAGCCATTCTGCATTGGAAAAATAATCCCAATACACACTATAATACTGGTTGTAGGTTTTATAAAAAGGGGCCAGTAATACATCGTTGGGTTTGCCCACGCCCTTTAACTGAAAGGTCAGTGGTGCAGCAACAGGCTGTACCCAATCTGCCACGTTGCGGTTGTCTGTCAACAGAACGGGGGCACCATATATAGGATCGGGCATTGCCGTGCCCAATTGTCCGGCCAGTACAACAGGACCATACAACAATGCTATTCTGCCATTATTATCCGGCATGCTTTCAGAATATACCGACATCGGGAATATGATCTCAATGGTATCGTTATTTTTCCATAACCGGTTTACCGTTAAATATCCATCAGTATTTTTTTCAGCATTCACTGCATGTCCGTTTACTGATACCTTTACTCCGCTGGTTGCCCACCAGGGTTTGCGGATATGCACAGCAAAGGTTTTTGCTTTAGATGTCTGAACCGTCAGAACGGTACGGTCATTTGCAGGAAAGTCTGTTGTTTGTGTCACTGTAACAGCTTTTGACCGCCAGTTGAGACGTGAAGGAACGAACAGGTTCAGATACAGGCTGCCATCCTTTCCTTCAAAATAAATGCTTTCAGCATACTTGGCGTGGTTTTCCATGCCGGTTCCTACACAGCAGGTGAAAGTATTGAACTTATCACTGAATTGCTTTTTGGCCCCCATCCGCAGCGGTACAAAATAACACATCATACCATCTTCAGGATTCTGGGATGCCAGGATATGATTGTATAAAGTACGCTCATAATAATCCATCAATGTTGCTGAAGGCTGCCATGCAAACAGGTGCCTGGTCAGTTTCAGCATATTGTGCGAGTTGCAGGTTTCTGCTGTATTATCACTTAGCCGGTCATTCAGTTTATCTTCCGGGCCACAGTATTCATAATTGCTGTTACCACCATTTACATACGTGTGATGATGAACCATGGTATTCCAGAAAAAATCAGCAATGGTTTTATCCCGTTCGTTCCCGGTCAGTTCATATTGCCGTGCACTGCCAATGGCTTTGGGCACCTGCGTATTGGAATGTTTGCCCGGCATGGGATCAACCCGTTTCGATAAAGGCTCCATCACAAAATTGTCGAAGAATTTGTACGACAGGTCCAGGTACTTTTTATTGCCGGTGATGGCATAAATATTTGCCAGTACATCATTCATGCCACCGTATTCACAGGTAAGCATTTTATTCAGTTGCTCCTGTGTAAGCGGGTTAATGGTATTGGCAGTCCAGTCGGCCATACCTGTTACCAGTTGTAACGCCTGTTGGTTATCACAATACAGGTATGCATCTACCAGTCCTGCCATTACTTTGTGTACGGTATACCAGGGCGACCATCCGCCATTCAGATCAAATCCACCAGATTTAATATCTCCTCTGGCCACACGTGCAAACAAGGTATCTTCATTGGGAATGGCTCCTATATAACCCGTTTTTCTTGCCTGCTGGCAACGCGCCAGCTCCTGCACTATATAATCTACTTTTTCTTTAAATCTTTTATCACCGGTTGAAACAGACATCATAGCACAGGCAGACAAATAATGTCCCAGCGTATGACCCGATAACCCTTCGCTTTCCCATCCGCCATATACAGAATCCTTTACCGGTAGTTTTGCATTTTTATAGAAACGATACAATAATCTGTCTGGCTTTATTTCCAGCAGGTAAGCCGCATCTTTTTCCATTGCATTTCTGAACGGACTTTCTCCTTCCAGTTTTACATCGCGCAGATCAAATGCATACGCATGGATACCTGCTACCGGCTGCACTTTAAAATGCCGGTTATTCTTTTCAGGAGCGTAGGTCTGGGCCTGAACAGCCGAAGTAATAAAGCAGGTTATAATAAGTATGGTATAGCGGAGCATGTTTTTCCCAGTTACAAGTTTCAGGTTACAAGTTTCAAGTGCTGAAGTTCGGAGGTTATTGGCGGATAGAATGCTTCGTTTTTTTGTGAATGGTGAGTTGCCAGTCGTGAGTGCTCGTAGCCAAAACTCGCTGCTTCTTCAAACTTGAACCTTGTGCCTTTTCAGATTTCCACCCTCCGGCTTCAGACTTCCTGCCAAAACAATCGAACCATCAAGCCATCCGGTAATTACCTCATTTTCAAATTTTCACATTCTCAAATTTTCAAATTATTCTCAAATCACCTGAAACCCATGAGCATACGGATCGGCATCATCTATCTTAATGGTATTATAACCGTACACCATGGCCCATCCTTCAATACTGGGTACAATGGCTGGTTTGCCGGCTATCATTGTCTCTTCCTCAATACGGCCGGTGAATTGTGAACCGATAATACTTTCATGTATAAATTCATCTCCTTTTTTCAGTTTTCCTTTGGCATACCACTGTGCCATACGTGCAGAGGTACCTGTACCACAGGGAGAACGATCAATCGCTTTATCTCCGTAGAACACGGCATTCCTGGCTGATGCTGCGGGAGAAATAGTAGCACCTGTCCACAACAGGTGACTTAACCCTTTGATATGTTCATTCTCCGGGTGTACAAAACTGTATTGTTCATTCAAACGTTGTCTGCATACGCGGCTCCAGGAGATCAGTTGATCTGCTTTAAAATGTTCCAGCCCCGGAAATTTTTCCTGCGGATCTACAATAGCATAAAAGTTTCCGCCGTATGCCACGTCTACTTTTATAGTGCCAAGATCAGGACATTCAACGGTAAGCTGCTCAGCAGCCAGGAATGATTTTACATTGGTGAGTTTTACGGACTTCACTTTGCTTCCTTCCTGTTTGTATTCCACCAGTACCAGTCCGGCCGGTGTTTCCAATCGTAATTTGCCAGGTACTTTAGGTGTGATCAATCCTTCTTCAATAGCAATGGTCACAGTTCCGATGGTGCCATGACCACACATGGGCAAACAGCCGCTTGTTTCAATGAACAACACTCCTACATCATTCTGCGGATCATGTGGCGGATACAGAATGCTGCCACTCATCATATCATGACCACGGGGTTCAAACATCAGTCCCTTCCTGATCCAGTCAAACTCCTGCAGAAAGTGCAATCGTTTTTCCATCATGTTATTGCCTTTCAGAAAAGGACCGCCTCCCGCCACTACCCTTACCGGGTTGCCACAGGTGTGTGCGTCTACACAGAAAAATGTTTTTGAAGCCACTTTTGAGTTATATATTTTAAGTTGCTAAATGCTCAACGCGGAATGCCCGCCTGACCGGTTATTCCGGCAGGATCGCCTGATTGTTATTAACGGCCTTGAGTTAATACAAGGTTTCAGCTTTTAGCAAAATACAGATTGCGGCTTAGCAACTTTGCATGAACTCTTTATAACCCTCAAACAATACAGCCATCAAACAATCAACCAACCTCATTTTCAAATTAACTAATTAACACATTGGTATTCCCCGTTCACCTTCCGTATAATCTTCAACGGATTTTCATCTTTCAACGCATCCGGTAAAAACTCCTGCGGACAATCCTGTAAACAAAGCGGTCGTGCAAAACGCTTAATGGCATCCGCTCCTACCGATGTACTGTTTGCATTTGTAGTAGCAGGATATGGCCCTCCGTGCACCATTGCATGACAAACTTCTACTCCTGTAGGTACGCCATTGTACAATAAACGTCCTACTTTATCTGACAAAGCACTTATTACAGGTTGAAATGTACTGATATCTTCATGAGTGCCTATGACCGTTCCTGTTAACTGCCCATGTAATGATGCTATTGCCTGTTGCAATTCGGCCTGATCTTTACAAACCACCACCAGTGTTGATGGTCCGAAAACTTCTTCCTGCAGCGCTTCATTAACAATAAAGTCTGCCGCACCAACCTGCAACAAGGCTGCCGCTCCTTTATAATCAGCGCCTGCATTATCTACTGCAGCAATTACCTGTACTCCCTGCTGGCGCTGCAATGTATACAGGCTATTGTAATAATTACTACATACCTCTTTATTTAGCATGGTGGCAGGTACTGTTTTCAGCAGCAGTTCAGCTATGGCATTTACCAGTTGTGCAGCATCAGCGTTTTGCAATACAAAGATCAGCCCGGGATTGGTACAGAACTGCCCTGCACCCAACGTAACAGAGCTTACCAGTTGTGCAGCAATGGCCGCAACATTATTGTTCAGTTTACCGGGTAATACCAGCACCGGGTTAATGCTGCTCATTTCGGCATATACGGGTATAGGTTTTTTGCGGTCAACAGCGGCTGTTCTAAAAATAGCATTTCCTGCTTTCCGTGAACCGGTAAACCCGATTGCTTTGATGGTTTCGTGTTTTACCATTTGCTGTATGGTCTCTACATCATTACTGATGACAAAGGAGAATACACCATCCGGCATATTGCATTTTTGAGCTGCACGACTGATAGCAGTAGCCATCAGTTCATTGGTACCCAGGTGCGCTTCGTGTGCTTTTACAATTACGGGATTGCCTGCTGCCAGTGCAGAGGCGGTATCACCGCCTGCTGTAGAAAAAGCAAACGGAAAATTGCTGGCACCAAACACCAGCACCGGACCTACCGGCACCAGCATTTTACGGATATCAGCCCTTGGCAAAGGCGTGCGTTCGGGCATGGCAGTGTCAATAACAGCTTCCACCCATGATCCTTCACGCAGCACCGCCGCAAACAAACGCAACTGACCTGTTGTTCTGCCCCGTTCGCCTTGCAACCTTGCTTCGGGCAAACCGGATTCCAGTTTTGCACGTTCTATCAGTTCATCACCAACCGCCATGATCTCGTCCGCAATTGTTTCCAGGAACAACGCTCTTTCTACTGCAGAGGTACGACTGTATTTTTCAAACGCTTTGCCCGCTTTGTCTATTGCCCTGTTTATTTCTTCCTTAGTGGCTATGACAAACTCTTCTGCCAGTGTGGTTTTCGTTACAGTACTGAAAGCTTTCAATGTTGCTGTGCCCTGCCTGCTTTCTTCAAATCCTACCAGGTTATATCCTTTCATGAAGATGGTTGCGTTTTTATTGAAATTCTTAACGTCTTTACTATATATGCCTTCCACTTATTACAATGCAGGCAATGCCGGTCTGCCGGCCATAGCCTTGCTGATCACGGCCAGCACTCTTTCCCTTTCTGCACCGGTGATCGCTTTACGGGGTGCACGTACATATTCTGTAGACAGACCAGTTTGCGTAGCGGCCAGTTTGATATACTGTACCAGTTTGGGATGTATATCCAGTTCCAGCAATGGCAGAAACCACCTGTAAATATCCAGTGCTTCCCGGATACGTCCAGCTTTGGTAAGTTTAAAAATAGCTACTGTTTCTGCAGGGAATGCATCCACCAGTCCGCCTACAATGCCATCGGCACCCAGCATTACTTCTTCCATAAACAAGGTATCCACCCCACAAAGAATACTGAAACGATCACCAAAACGGTTACGCATACGGGTAACATTGGTCACATCGCGTGTAGATTCTTTTACTGCCTGAATATTGGACAATTTGGCCAGTTCTTCAAACATATCCAGTGTCACTTCAATTTTATAATCTACCGGGTTGTTATAGATCATCACCGGCAACGAAACACCGGCTGCAATGGTTTTAAAATATTCTACTGTTTCAGCATCATCAGCTTTATAACGCATGGGAGGCAATACCATCAATCCGTTGGCACCGTTCTTTTCGGCATCCTGCGCCAGCTTAACTGCCACACGGGTTGATTGCTCTGCAATATTCATTACCACCGGCACAGCACCTTTTAAGGTATCTGCTGCAAATTTCAGCAGCGCTATTTTTTCATCGTATTCCAGAGTGCTTACCTCACCCAGAGAACCGGCCAGTATTACACCTTCTATACCGGCGGCAACCTGTGCTTTTACATTCTTTTCAAACATGGCAAAATCAATAGTATCATCTGCAGTAAAGGGAGTAAGCATAGCGGGCAGCACACCCTGCCATTTCATTGTACTCATGGAATAAGTTTTTTGAGTTTAGATAGAACAAATCTAGCACCTGCCACAACGAATCAATTGGGGGAAAATGACTGATTATTTACAGTTTTTAACTAAAAATGGAAAAAGAAGGTGCTGAACCGGTCAATAGCGGTCAAAAAAAGGACGTCTTCCTTCCGGTAAGACGTCCAAACAAGGTACAGAAGCCCTGCTGCGGTTTTTATAAGAAATGGGATACTTTTATACTTTCCATCCGTAGGTGATGTACTCATTGTCAAAACTGCCGTCGTCATACAGGTTAACGAGGGCATAGCCATTATCCGTTTTATAACGGATACCCTTCCACCAGTTGCCGCTTACAGCACCATTACTGATATAGGTAACACCATTGTACCGGATCTGTTCGTACAGGTGTATGTGTCCGCTGAGACAAAGTTTTACGTTGGGATATTTATCAAACAGTGCCACAATACGCGCAGCATCAGTGTGCATGGAACCCAATCCCAGTACATATCCCTGATCGCCCTTTACTTTATTATCTACCACCACCGTAGCAGCAGATACAATCGGTGCGTGAGACGCCACTACTACCGGTGTATCGGCAGGCGTTTTTGCCAGGTCTTGTTCCAACCAGGCAAACTGCTCATCATCCAGTTGACAGGTATACCAGCTACCATCAGTTTTGGTCTGGATACTGTCTAGTACAATAAAATGCCAGCCGGCTTTATCAAAACTACGGTAAGGTTTTGCCAGTTGCATTTGCTGCAATGCATATTTCTTACCATATAAAGGATCTGATTTTTCACCCATTCCCCAGCAGTCGTGATTGCCGATGCAGTATTCAATGGGCAGCGAGTTTTCGCTCTTCCAGATGCCATGCCACAGTTTCCATTGCTGATCTACTTTGTCTTTAGGCTGTTTCAGTGCATCAAAAATTGAATCGCCGCCACTTAATATAAAGGAAGGAGCATCTTTATGCGATTGCAGGTGATGCAGACAGGTTGCCAACCCTTCTGGTGCACGCAGTTCCGATTCCATGTGCACGTCCGTTAAATGTGCAAAACGCAATACTCTTTTCTTCTTTTTATCGGTTCCCGTTTCAGTTTCATTGGCAAAAGAAGAAAATCCGGAAAGACCACCCAGTAAAGTGAGCAATCCTCCTTGTTTTAAAAGGCTTCTGCGATTCATACAAACAGTTTTTTAATACTTTATGAAATGCAAAAGAACAGTCCCTGCTATTTGTGTGAGCAGCAAAGCAGAGAGTTAATGTAAACTTAAGATTGGGAGGAGAAGGTTTCAAGGTTTAAGGTACAAAGAGCAAAGAAGGGGCTGAAGTAAAAAAGGCTGAGATCAATTTGAAAATGGATTGCCGGATGACTTGATTGTTTGATGGTTGGGAAAAAGTCCGGAAGAAATACGCATGCAAAGTCGCACCTTGCATTTTGCTTACGGCCCGAAGCTCGTGGCTTTTCGATGGTTGATTGTTATAACAACCAATAGTTGTGAGCGAATACAGCAGCAACCACTTACAATTCACGATTCACGTTTGCCTTATACACCGGCTTATTGTGTCTTCTTCCCCACCAGATGTAAAAACCGGTAATGGGTAAGCTGGCACAGATGAGGCTAATGATAAATGCAAGGATCTTACCAGGCAATCCGGCAATGGCACCTACATGTATATCGTAGTTCATTCCAATCAGTCGCTCACCGCCATTGTGTTCCTGCAGATTGGTACGCAACAGCATTTTACCCGTATACTGATCAAACTGTAACTGATCGTAATCGTAATATGTTTCCTTACCCCGATAGCCAAACATGTAAATAGTTCCTTCTTTACCATAGGCCGGTGATACACCGATGCGCTGGCAATCCGGCAACTGTTTTACAGCTTCAGTAAAAGCAATATCCAGCGGGTTAGCACTGGCGGTTGCTGTAGAATCAGATTTTACCTGTTTGCGTTCGGAAGCTTTTGTAGTTCCTGCAGCGGCTGCGTAGACCGCTTTTTCAAACCATTGAAACGCCCATACCATGCCTGTAAGGGCAATAACAAGGGCTATCAGCATGGCATAAAACCCCGGTACATTGTGCAGATCGTAATTCAGTCTTTTAAATTTTGCATCCCATTTGATCCTGAAACTTTTTCTGCGGTTGGCCCTGTTCCATTTTTTGGGCCACCACAAAATGAGACCGGTAATGGTCATGATCACAAAGATCAGCGTAGCATATCCTATTACCGGCTGACCATATTTTGTGTTCAGTAAAAGACTCCAGTGAATGTATTTTACAATAGAAAAGAAATCGTACTTGTAATTGCGTGTACCGGTAACAATGCCTGTATGCGGATCAACAAATACAGACTGGTAATGTTCCATTACCCCGAAATAGGTGATCGCCGTATCGTTAGCTTTGTAGGCCATGAACTCCCAGGCCTTTGAAGGATCTTTGTAAGTAGTGACCGAATTGATAGGTTTGGCAGCACCCATTGCCTGTTGTGCACGCTGCTGCAATTCGCTGAATGGCAATATTGATCCGGCGGGGTTTACATAAAATGTTTTACGGTAGGTGATATCAGAAATCTCTTTCTGAAAAACAAACAGGCAACCCGTTAGGCTGATGATGATCACAATAATACCCGATGTAAGCCCAAGCCATAAATGTATCTGCCCGATGAGCTTTTTGAACCTGCTTTTACCTGCAGCCATTATACATGTTGAAATTTACAAACGATAAATTTCCGGTACTGCAGGCACTCTATAGCTACGAAATCGGGAAATTATTGGCCGGGCATTAAAAACAGCACTCCCGGCAAGCGCAAGTACTGTTATTAGCATTTCGTAATCAAACGATTACCGTTATCACCACTTTCCGGTACGCTTTTTATTAAAACTGAAGTTGCGGGAAATATTAAAACCGAAAAAGATATCTCCGTTGCCCCAGCTACCAATTGTTCTGGCCAGGTAATAAGGAGCCACCATACCCTGTGAATTGGAGAACACCAGTTGAAATACGTGTCCGCCGGTTTCTATATCAACACCCAGCGATAACGAGCGGTATACAGTGGAAGACACCACCTGGTTGGGTAACATATAATTGTATTCTGCATCCAGGCTCATGCGTTTGGAGAATTTCATTCTTCCGCCAACAGTTACCGCAAATACGTCGTTCTTGTCCTGTGGTGTGGCCACCATGTTAAAATGTGTCCATGATGGTACTATTTCCAGCGAAAGGGCATTGGAGAATTTTCTTGCAATCAACAGTGCCGAAGTATAGCTGGTACGGTAACGGCTGTTCAGAAAAGGTTTGTCGGTATATTTTTGTGTGTAATGCGTCAGCAGTTCATACAGGCTTACCGAAACCGGCATGCTGCCTGTTCGCTGTTGCAGCAATTTATATTTTACAGAACCGTCAAAGGTTTTATCCAGCGAACTTCTGCCAATACCCACCGCCAGCCGATCGGTAATACCATAATCTAATCCAAAGCGAATGGTTGCATTATCCAGCCCGAACAATGCGTAACCTCCTTCGTTCAGTTGTCCGAAACGGTGCATGATGAGGAACTGAAGATTTTTTTTACCCGGCGATTCTACCGTGGGGGTATTGATCAACTGTGTTGCTTTGAAAGTACCTGTTACCAGGGCATGCGGATGTTCAATGTCCATTGAATCATTCAGTAATTTCAACAGACTGCTGTCCTGTGCAAATAAAGTATTGCCTGCTGCCAGCAGCAGTATGCAAAAGGGAAAAAACGTTTTCATCATATCGTTCAGTAATTAGCTGCTAAAAACTCCGTATTGTTCTCCATTAACCATTCATGCTATTTCACCGGTGTACAAACCGCCGTTACCTGTACCGTAATCTGACGCGCGATCTTATCGCGTACCAATGCAGGGATCTGTATATTATAATCGGAAGGCGTAATAAAAAAGCCGGCTTTACTGTTGAGCGTATTGCCTGTTATTTCCAGCGTAGCCGGTATTGTTACTGGTTTAGTAACGCCATGCAGGGTCAGTTGCCCTTTTACCTGTACATTATAGGTACCTGGTGTGTTAGCAACATTCCCTTCTATTACCCCGGTAAATGCAGATTTGGGAAATTTGTCACTCTCTACATAATTTTCATTAAAATGATCCTGCATCAGTTGTTTTTCAAATAAAAAACTTTTGAGCAACAATGTAAAGGCTATTGTTTTTTTTGACAGATCAATAGCTGCATATACCTGTTTATTGTCAGCTTTAATATCTTCCAATGGTGTTTTTGAAAAAAAACTGATCTCTCCATTGCGTGTCATATATGTTTGTGCCTGTGTGCACAAAGACAGCAAACATATTCCTGTTATAATCAGCATGCTCTTCATATGTATACTGTTTGTAATCAAAAAATGGCAACGTGAAACAGCAAATGACAGCAAGGCATCGGTAAAACAGAATACATGCACTGCACCCGCACCCTGCCGGCAGTGGCGCATTGTTTACAGGCAATTATCAGAAATCCTCAACCAGCGTATTGTGTTCTATTAACTGCCCTTCAACATTATTCATGTTGTTCCATTACCCGCCGCATTTGCTGTTTTCCGTTTAGTTGTTGAGCGCTCCGCGTGCTATCCAGGCTTTAATGATATTGATATTGCAATCAGATAATTTGGGAAGATTGTATGGCATGGCTGTATAGCCGGAAGCATGTGTTATAGCACCGACCAGGTTACCATTATCTACCTGTACTTTCAGGTTGGCATAGCCATTCAGATTAATACCACCTGTAACAACGCCATTACCATGGCAACTGTAACAATTGGCCTGCAGTATGGGCAATACATTGGTTGCGTATTTCATATTCACCGTATCGCAGGTAGTGGTGCCGCCACCACCTCCGCCGCCGGTTCCACCACCGCCGGCAGCAGATTCATTACTTTTTGAGCACGCTACTACCATTACACCAATGGTTATGGCTACTGTTGCAACTGATACAAATACTTTTTTCATATTACTGTTTTAAGTTCGGTTCTTTATTGCAGCAACGCTGCGTCTGCTATATTTACATCTGCCAGAAAGCCTGCACATTTACCTTTAATGATCACGGTGTTGCCTGCAGCCGGTACTTTTACACCATTACCCATGGTAACACTGCAATGCACACCACCGGGTTTGCCAACGCCTGCATCCAGCAATATGCCCAAGCCTGTACCTGCCTGCTGTACTTCCAGCACCACACCTGTTACCTCAATTACTTTATCCAGGTATAACCGGTTAGCGGCCTGTTCATCCGCAGCAAACGCATCATACAATTGTTGTGCGCTTATACGCACATCTGCCCGTTGCATAGCAGCAGTTTTCCTGGGTGTACAATACAGGTGGTACCCCCACGCTGCCAGCAACAGGCAACAGGCTACCCCTGCGAAAAAGAATATCTTTTTTCGCCTCATATCGAAACCTTAAAATGTAATGGAAATAACAACCCGCAGCCCGGTATGCTATACCGGCTCTAGTGCCTTATATTACCCACAATACTAACGGATAGATTTCAGAATGCCGATATTTATACCTGCACTGCTTACCGGCAGGTTGCCGATACCAATGCCACTGACAGGTAATTTTATATAAGGTTCCACCCGCAGATTTCCTAACCGGCCCAGCGTATGCTCGTACCCCAACCCCAGTTGCATCACCGAGAACCAGTTGCGTGTGGACCCTTTATAATCCCATCCACGCTCGTACTGATTTCCATAGCGCGTATACTTATAGGTATAGCTTTCTTTGTTCATGATGTACGATAGCAAACCTGCATTGGCAAACCATGAATGATCTTTCCTGATGATGAAATTGTATTTCACCAAAACCGGGATATCGATCATATTACACCATCCTTTCACATCATCAATCACGGTGCCCGATGGCAGGTTTATCTTGCCCGTGTTAAAATATTCACCTTTTGAATAATAGTATTTCTTTTCCCATAAAGCACCTGTTTCAACAGACCATCTTGCTGAGAACCTGTACCCGATCAATATGCCCGCATTGTACCCCACCTTGCTCATCTGCTGCATTTTCACTGTACTGAAATCAGGACTCAGTACAATGCCGGCATAAAATCCCTTTTGTGCCGGCATTTTTTTGTCATCCTTCACCATTTCCGGTATTGCAGTTACTGTGTCTTCCTTTTGTAAAGATGTTGATACAGTTGCCGCACTGTGGGCCGTTACCGCCTGCGCTTGTGTTATCGTTTCCGGATCTTTTGTTTCACGGGTAAGCATTACTGTTGCACCATGATCTTTAAATACATCATTATCAACAGTACTGATGGTTTGCGTTTTTACGCTATTGATATTAGCCTTTACCCTCCTGTTGCTAACCGGTGTATGATTGCTATTTCCGTTGTTGCTATAAGTATGATACGAAAGTGGTTTTGCAAAGGTTGCCTGTGCGGATAAAGAAACTGATCTTTTTTCTGCAACAATTTTCTGCTGTTCTGTAGCCGGCGCCACTGGCGTTACAGTATTATGCGGTGCTACAGTAGCAGTAGTAGTATGAACAACCGGCGTTGCCGCATCTGCCGCCACAGGAGTTGCTGATATTTGTGCCACGCTACGCTGTACATCACCGGCAACTGCTGTGCCGCTGCTATTGTCCCGGCGGGCAAGATGACCAACAAAAGCCAGTGGCAATAATAACAGCAACCACAGCCAATGCTGCTGTTTTCCTTTTCTGCCAGACGTGGCAGGGTTTGAAGCATTGGGGGTTTGCAAACGCAGCATGACTGCATCCCAGTCCGCCCCATCCGTTTTTAACGGATAGTCCGCCGCTGCTTTGCGGAATAATTCATCCATATCGTCGTTTATAGACTGCATATATCAGCCTCCTGTATATCTCTATTCAGTTTTTTTTGAAGATGTGCCCGCGCTTTAGCCAGGTTGGATTTCGATGTGCCCACCGAAATACCCAGCCTGTCTGCAATTTCCTGGTGCGAGAACCCATCAATAATATGCATATTGAAAACCGCCCGGTAAGAAGGAGGTAATTGTTTTACCTGCAGGATCAGTTCCTTGTAATACATTCTCTGTTCGGGAGATTGACCATTGTCAGGTTCTTCCCACACATATTCCGGTATCCCACCAATTTCGGGCAGCATATTGTGTGCACGCAGATCATCTATGGCAGTGTTTACCATGATCTTCCTGATCCAGCCCATCAGCATGCGTTCCATGTCCACACCTTCATCACAATGAAATCTGCTGAAATTCCGGAACAGCTTTACATATCCGTCATTCACCACATCCACAGCGCGCTCATACCGGTAAATGTACCGGAAAGTGATCTTTAACGCATAGGCATAATATCGCTCATACAACAGTTTCTGATACCAACTGTTATTGCTGATGCACCCCTGTATTATCGTATGCAGTTGTTCCAATCAATAAGGCGGATAATGCGGTATTATGTCAATATATACGCAATAACGCCCAAAGGGTTGCCTGTACAATATTTTTTTGATGAAAAAAATCCGGGAAGATCAGAAATACCTCACAATAAATGAATTATGCAGATCATTTAACAGGTTTTATACCATGCATGTTATTGAACGGCAATCTTTACCGGGGCAGTCAGTTGTATATCCTGTGAACTGCTGCCAGCCAATATGGTATAAGTGCCCGGGTATAGTTTCCACTGACTGGCCTGCAGATCCCATTTCTGTAATTCTGCAACCGGTATATTAAAAGTTACAGCACGTTCAGTGCCTTTGGCAAGATGTATGCGTTTAAATGCTTTCAGCTCTTTCAGTGGCATACGTTCACCTGACGGATATTGAATATATATCTGTATTACCTCATCACCATTCATCGCCCCGGTATTTTTAATCTTGACAGTAAAACGTAATGAATCTTTTGCATTATTGAAAACGGGCTGCTGTGCCCAGTTGTACCGGAAGCTGGTATAACTTAATCCGTAACCAAAAGGATACTGTACCTGTCCGTTAAAATAGCGATAGGTACGTCCCTGCATAGCATAGTTATCATAAGCAGGAAGATCTTTCAATGAACGGTAAAAAGTAAGCGGTAACCGTCCGGAAGGAGATACTGCACCAAAAATGATATCGGCCAATGCATTGCCACCCTGTTCACCGGGATACCACGCAAGAATGACTGCATCCGCATAAGGTTCTATAGCAGCAATATCCACGTCACTGCCTGCCGTAACCACGGCTATAACAGGTTTGTTCTTTTGATGCAATGCCTTTAGCATGGCAATATGTGCAGCAGGAATACCAAGATTCAGTTTATCACCCCCGTTGGCGGCCAGGAATGCGTCGCCTTCCTCTCCTTCCAGTACCGGGGTAAGCCCTATCACAGCAATGGCAATATCACTTTCACCGGCAGCCCAGATACCACCAAAATGTGTGGTGTCTGTATAATCACTTCCCTGGTCGTATTGAACAGCCATGGCAGCTCCCGCAGCAGCAGTAATACCTTCTGCAAACGTGACCATATTGCCCGACATACCATGATAGTTGCCCAGCAACGGGTCCATGGCTCCCGCATTTGCACCCAGTATCATCATGGAACTGTATTTGTTTTTATCCAGCGGCAACAGTTGCTGATTGTTTTTCAGCAATACCATGCTTTGCTGTGCAGCAGTGCGCGCCAGTGCAATATGCTTTGCATTGTGTACACTTTCAGCACCCAGTTTGCTGAAAGGTACGGCAGCTTTATCATCGTAAAAACCCAGTTTGATCTGTGTACGCAGTATTGCACTCAATGCACTGTCGATATCCCGCATGGTGACCAGTTGCTGCTGGTATGCGTTCATCAGCTCGCTCTGCAACAGGTCAGAGCAATCCAGGTTTACACCTGCCTTCAATGCAGCAGCAGCTACTTCTGTCCGGTTGTTCATCACCTTATGAAACTGCCAGATATCATCCAGTGCCCAGCAATCGGTAACCACATGTCCTGTAAAATGCCATTCATTGCGCAGTATATGTTGCAAAAGTGTATTACCGGTACAACAAGGTTCATTGTTCAGTCGGTTATAAGCGCACATAACGGCTTCCACGCCACCGGCAACCAGTTTTTTAAAGGCATACAGATAGGTTTCGCGCAGGTCTTTTTCATCCACCATTGCATTGAAAGCATGTCTTCCTGCTTCGGGTCCGCTGTGTACAGCAAAATGTTTGGCAGTGGCTGCCGTTTTCAGATAATGTGGATCATTTCCCTGCAATCCTTTTACAAAGGCAGTACCCATAGTGGCAGTCAGCAAAGGATCTTCGCCATAAGTTTCCTGTCCACGCCCCCAGCGCGGATCACGAAAGATATTGATATTGGGCGACCAGAAAGTTAATCCCATATATTGCAACCGGCGATCCAATGCTACCGACAGATTGTATTTGGCGCGTGCTTCTGTTGATATAACGTCTGCCACCGCGTATACCAGGCTGTCGTTAAAAGTAGCGGCCATGCCAATGGCCTGCGGAAATACGGTTGCCAGTCCGGCACGCGCCACGCCATGCAAGGCTTCGTTCCACCAGTTGTAGGCAGGTATCCCTAAACGTGGTACTGCCTTACTGCGAAAACCCAGCAGCGAGATCTTTTCTTCGATGGTCAGTTTTGATAGAAGATCCTGTACCCTTTTTTCCACGGGCAATTGCCGGTTGCGGAAAGCCGGCTGTGCATGTACTGATGCAATGGCTATGGCGAGTAAGAGATATAGTATAAAATGTTTCATGATTATTTCACGCAAAGCTGCGAAGCCTCGCAAAGCAGCAATGTTTATTGTATTCAATCTAAAACTTATTACTCACAACCTGTATTTAGTGTTAAGCATTCCGCATCACTCAAACTCCAAAGCCACCGCAGCACTTCCCTGTTTCAATACACTGGCGGGCAGCCATACCCTTACGCTATCGCCTTCCAATGTCCATTTTACAGATTCACCTGTTGGCAGGTATTTCATCCTGCTTCCTTTTTTAGGAATATTTACTGTCCACTGTACAGTAGCCGGTACAGGTTTTCCTTCTTCCAGGCATACAATGGCATAACGTGTACCCGGTTGCTTACTTTGTGTAAAGAAGATATTACCATCACGGTAATGCGGAGTGGTACGTGTATTATAGATGGCAGAACCATTTGCCTTTGTCCATTTACCGATCTCTTCCAGCCGTTCAATTACTTCATCCGGCAACGTGCCATCCGGTTTCGGACCAATACCCAGTAACAGGCTGCCTCCTTTGGCCACTACTTCAGCCAGCACATGGATCACTCTGGCGGATGATTTAAACGGATCGCCGGGTACATATCCCCAGTTATTGGCAAGCGTCATACAACTTTCCCACGGCTGGTCCAGTTGTTGCGCAGGAATACTTTGTTCGGGGGTCTGGTAATTTTCATACGAGCCATGTACAGTACGATCCACCATCAGTAAACCCGGCTGGGCCGCACGCGCCATGGTAGCGATCCTTGGCATATCAATATCCTGGCTCCATTCCGGGATGGCCGCCCCCCATGAGCGTACCTCATCATTCACCGTTTCACGCGGACGTACCCAACCACCGTCCAGCCACAGGATATCTATAGAACCATAATTGTGCATCAGCTCACTCAACTGGTTATACGTAAACGATTTGAACTGCTGCCAGCGCCAGGGAAATGTGCGGATATCGTAATTATTGTTCCTGTCGGCCGTTGCATATTTCGGCCACCAGTAATACTCAGAATGCCAGTCGGGTTTTGAAAAATAAGCGCCGATCATAAACCCATTTTTACGGAATGCATCAAACACATATTTCGCCACATCAGCTTTGGGGTTACCGGCAAAAGGACCATTTGATATTTTAAAATCGGTCTGTTTCGTATCGAACATACAGAAGCCGTCATGATGTTTGGTAGTAAAGACCAGGTACTTCATACCAGCCTCTTTGCCGGCTTTGGCCCATTGTTCAGGATCAAACTTTACCGGGTTGAAATCTTTTTTCAAACCCCAGTACCATTTTTTAAAATCATCGTAGGCAATAGTGCTATCGCGATTTACCCACGGTTCCGAACACAATGCCCACGATTCGATCATACCCGGTACCGCATACAATCCCCAGTGGATGATCATGCCAAATTTCAGATCCTGCCATTTATCAAGTTTAACACGCACCAGCGTATCCGCTGGCCACTCGTACACAGCAGACTGCGGATGTTGTTGCTGCGCGTTGGCAGCGGTACCTGTACAAACGGCTAATAGTATAACAGGAAAAGCAGTACGCATAGAATAGATTTCTCATTTAATACAGCCCGGAAGGCTGTTTTATAAATATAAATGATTCCCTGCGGTTGACCGTCTGCTTCTGCACCGGAAATTTATATTCCGGTGCAATGTAGTTGAACTAAGTAGCGGGCAAGATGCCCGTCACGAAATATTCCCCGGAGGGTGCCTCACCCGCCGGAATCAGGAACCTTTAATTCTATGATATTGATTTCTGTTCCCTTTCTTTACCTTGCAGCTTATGGAAAACTACCTTTCGTTTGAACAGATACCTTTTGGCAGCGACGACTTTGCCAACAACCCCGAAAGCCGTTGTCCCTGTATGTTATTGCTGGATACCTCCGGCTCCATGTCGGGCATGCCCATTCAGCAACTGAATGAAGGTGTACAGACTTTCCGGCAGGAACTGATACAGGACCCGCTGGCAACCAAACGCGTGGAAGTAGCCATGCTGTCATTTGGCCCGGTGCAGCTGGAAGCCGATTTTCAGACAGTAGATTATTTCCACCCACGCACACTTACTTCCAGTGGCGATACCCCCATGGGTGCAGCCATTACCCGGGGCATTGAGCTGATCACCAAACGCAAACAGGTTTATAAAGAACATGGTGTAGGATATTACAAACCGTGGATCATCCTGATTACCGATGGTGCACCTACCGACAACTGGTCAGAAGCTGCTGCCCTGATCAGGGAAGGCGAAAGCAGAAATGCCTTTGCTTTTTTTGCCATTGGTGTTGAAAATGCCAATATGGAGATCCTTCAGCAGATAGCTGTACGTACTCCATTGAAATTGCGCGGACTGATGTTCAGAGAATTTTTCCTGTGGCTGTCTTCTTCCATGAAAATGGTATCGTCTAAAAATCCCGGCAGCAGCATTAACTTATTACCTCCTACAGGCTGGGCTGAACTATGATCTGGAAAACAATCGGACAAAGTGTTACAGGCACCTCCCACGAAGCCATTGATAAAGGCTGTGAAGATGCTATCTGTTTTAAAACGCTTCCTGTTAATAATGATGAAGCACTGATCTGTTTCATCAGCGATGGAGCAGGCAGCGCACGTTATGCACACAACGCGTCTCAAAAGGCTGCCACATCTGCTGTACAGATGGCAGCATACTGGATACAGCGGGGAGTTGTGCCGCGTGAAGAACATTTGCTGTTGCTGGCAGAAACCCTGTATGATCAGTTGGAACAACTGGCTGCTGATGCAGAGGAGCCGCTGGATGAATTTGCATGCACCTTACTGGGCTGTATATTACTGCCCGGCCATACCTGTTTTATACAGATAGGCGATGGTGCTATTGTCCGGAACGATGGTACCGGCTATTATACACATATCTGGCTGCCGCACAATGGCGAATACCAGAATACTACTGCTTTTATTACAGACAACCGGAATTTTCCGCACCTGCATACATTGGTGCTGGAAGAAGATATTGCTGAAGTGGCATTACTGACAGATGGATTGCAGATGCTGGCACTGAATATGGATACCGGCACTGTACACCAGCCCTTTTTTACCAATATGCTGAAGTGGTTGCAACTGGCAACTGCGCAGGAACATATAGAAGTACTGGATAAAAAATTAGCAACATACCTGCGTAGTGAAGCTATCAACAACCGCACAGATGATGATAAAACACTTTTTCTGGCTACCAGGCTAACCCAACAGCATGCAGGCGTACAGGGGACTACATAATACCTACAGCACCGGCAACGAGATTGGTCGTGGCGGTGAAGGCCAGGTGTTTGAAGTCCGGGAGAATCAAACACTGGTTGCCAAAGTGTATACAGAACTGCCTGATGCTGAAAAAAGCGCCAAGCTGCAACACATGGTCTCACTGCAAAACCAGGCATTACACACTTTTGCAGCATGGCCGCAGGACCTGCTGTTTAACCACACCGGACAAATTACAGGATTCACCATGCGCAGGCTGAACGGATTTGTTCCCCTGCACATGCTGTTCAATCCGCTGGACAGAAAAAAAACGTTCCCGGATAAAGGATATAATTTCCTGGCACATGTAGCCCGTAATCTTGCCACAGCCCTGCACCAGTTACATACAGCAGGAATCATTATCGGCGACATTAATGAAGGGAACATACTGGTAGATACACAGGGATACATTGCATTTATTGATTGTGATTCATTTCAGCTTCGCCGGCAATCAGGATACTTCTTTTGCGAAGTAGGCATTACCCGCTATACACCACCCGAGCTGCTGGAAAGAGGCAGTTTTGACAATGTGGTGCGCACCGTTAATACAGATGCGTTTTCGCTGGCGGTGCTATTGTTCCAGTTATTGTTCATGGGACGTCATCCCTATGCAGGCCGCAACCTTTCGAAAGAAGACATTGATGAAGAAAAGGCCATCCGCACCGGTGAGTTTGCTTATTCATTGCACAGAAAACACAAAAAGCTTTCACCACCACTGAACAGTCTCGACATTCGTCATTTGCCAGATACACTGGTAACGCTTTTTCACCAGGCATTTGAACAACCTGACCAACGCCCGGCCCCGGCACATTGGGCAAAAGAACTGGATATGCTCAGTAAGAACATGACCAGGTGCAGCGAAACAAAACTGCACACATATCCATCGCACCTGAAGGAATGCCCCTGGTGTTTTTACAAAAACAACCGTGGGCCCGTTTATTTCCTGGATGAAAACTACCTGCGCTCTATTCCTGCATTGCAGGACATAGAACAGTTTGTAAACGGGTTTAAGATAGATGAGATAAAGATTGAAAAGCTCTCCGTCAGCTATACAGGCTGGCCTTCTGCTACTATTGATAAACAATTCAAAAGCCTGAAACGCCTGCATTATAATTTTCTATGGGCAATAGCAGTCGTGAGCATACTGGTTATTGCTATTGACAGGATATATGTACCGTTTCCATTCATTATGGGTATTGCATTTCATTTCTTTTCCCCGTTAAGAAGAAAACTGTCGCTGGAACTCAACAGGCGCAGGATGCGCTATGAAACAGCCCATCAGCAACTGGAACATATTGTGGAGTTATACAACAATCCACCCGAAATAATACAATACAAACAACTTGCTGCACAACTTAGCAAAACGATCGGTCAGTTTCGCATGCTGCCCAATGAATTTCAGCAGATGAAGAAAAAGGCGGAGGAAAGATTATACAATACAGAACTATACAACTATCTGCAGCAATTCCACATCAGCAATCATACCATACCATCATTTGGCCCTGCCAAAAAAGCCAACCTGTACAAAAACGGTATCATCAATGCCGCACAGATTGCACAATTGCAAACAATAAAAATAACAGGTATGGGTCCTAAAAACATACAAACACTCCTTACCTGGCAACGCCAGTTGGCAACAGGGTTTGTTTATATTCCCGATCATACACTGGTAGACCGCGAAACGACACTGGTAAACCAGCATATTGCTTCCCGCAAAAACATGCTTGCCAACACAATTCTTACAGAATACAAAAATCTGCAATATGCAAAATCAGGTATCCTGGGCAGAAAAACAGGACTTGAAAAACAGTATGAAGAAGTATTACTGCAATGCCGGGAAACACTAACAGAATATGAAGTTTTTCAGAAATGGATAACACCACTGGTAAAGTAACACCACATGGTCAACAGGTTTATCCCGGCAATGTTGCCAGCATTTCCAGCAAAGCTTTTCCTTTCAGATCTTTAGCAATTACCTTTCCGGAAGGATCGATCAGTACATTGGCAGGTATAGTAGTTACACCATATAATTTAGCGGCTTCGTTTTCTTTTTTCAGATCAGATACCTGTATCCACGGCAGCTTATCTTCTTTTACAGCCTTCAGCCATTTTTCTTTATCACGCAACACATCTATGGAAACACTCAGTACTGTAAAGTTTTTATGTTTATAGCGCTCATAAGCCATTAGCACATTCGGATTTTCCTCACGGCAGGGTCCGCACCACGATGCCCAGAAATCAACCAGCACATACTTTCCCTTAAAATCCGAAAGCTTTACCGGTTTACCATGTACATCGGGTTGTATAAAATCGGGTGACAGCATTCCTACCGTAATTTTTTTGTTTGCCCGTATACGTTGTTCAATATCCCTGCCCTGTGGCAGCTCTTTCAGTACAGGGCTCAGGCTGGGATAAAGCTATTCTACCTGTGGTATAAACCTGCTGTTGCGGGCAATACCAGCCAGGGTTACCAGGCTTACATACGAAGCAGGATGCTGTTTTATAAAACTCAACTGAACCGCTACCCTTTCATTATAAAGTTCCAGCAGTTGTTGCCTGGTGGCATTTACCAATGCAGTATCTTTCAGTTCATCGGGAGTAAAATGATCCGGGTTACGCACTTTTTCAACCTTCATTTTTACCGGTTGCAACATGGCTTCCAGTATTGCGTTATCATTATTCAACGGGGTACCGGTTATCAATGCATGCAGCAGGGAATCTGACGATTGTACGCTGATCACACCCGGTTCAATATATACATCACGGGCATCCATCAGCAGTTCTGCAAAACGCGGGTTATCCTTCCTGCATATATATCCTTTCACGGTAGTAAATACAACTCCTTTGAATTCAAATGCATTACTTTTCACCACCGTAGAGTCCAGCAGAAATTTATCGTTTTGCTTATAGCTTAGGAAAATGCTATCGCCATCTTTCAGGAGTTTTCCATAGCCCTTAATACTGAAAGAAGATTGGGCCGCCAGCAATGAAGGCAATAAAAGCAGTGCAGGGATCAGGCTTGTTTTCATGTACTATATTTAAATAAATATTTCCGGGGTTGGTTATCCGTTGTAAAATAACATATTTGCAGTACCGGGAAAAGAAACAGTACACGCAAACTATCCTGAAGAATAATTTTCCGGTTATTTTTGGTTAATTAGCCTATATCAAACATCCTGATGACAAAAGAAAAACGTATAGCCTATATCCTTACAATCGTTTTCCTTACAACCCTGCAATTTTCTTATGCACAGGATTTTGATTATCCCGTTTTACCATCGCAGGGTAAAAACCAGGCAGCTTTTGTACCCGCCGGTTGGATAATACTAGATAGTGCTTATGGAGATTTAAATAAAGATGGGCTGAACGATATCGTGATCATTATACAAAAAAGAGATAGCGTCAACATGATCAATGATGCAAGCGATACTGTTTTAACTCACCCGCGTATACTAGCCATACTTTTTCAACAGTCAAATAATATACTGTCGCTGGCTGAACAAAGCAATTCGTTCATTCTAAAACATGACAACCCCAGCATGGACGACCCATACTCCCGGCTGGTTATTAACAAAGGAGTTTTAGAGATCAACTTTTCCTTTTTTTACAATATAGGTAGTTGGTACATTACAAACACAACCTATAAATTTCGTTTCCAGCAAAAGCAATTCGTTTTAACAGGAGCCGAAAAATATTCTTTTCACCGGGCTACACATCACTTTGAAGAATACAGCTATAATTTTTTAACAAAAGTCAGAATGAAAACTACGGGTAAGGATGAAAAAGTAACCAGGAAGGCAACTACGAAATTCACAAGCAGACCAACTCTTCAAACCCTAAAAACTTTTATTAAGCCTTTTACCTGGCAGGTAGAGAAAGATCATTACCTATAACTACATGTATTTTCTACTGGAATTCTATTTCTTCACTTTCATGAATACAGAAAGAAAATACAGGGGTTTACCTTTTGTGTCAAAAGCCTGCGGGTAATCTTTACCGGAAAGATCATAGCAGATGGTAAGTTGTTCATGCTCATATTTATAAATGGCGGTAAAATGCTTTCCCTTATTTACTCCGTCCCTGCCATAAATATCTATTTTATTATCGTGTACAGAAACCACTCCTCTATCTACACTTTCTGCTGTTACCGTATAGTTGCTATCACTGATGATCATTTGCTGGCTCTGATAAAAGGAAGCAGGTAATGCCCTGCCACCCATTTCCTGTTGCACAGGTACCCATGTACCATTTAATACCGCAGTTGCTGACCCTGCCTTTTTTGAACCTGCGCAACCAGATACAGCAATCAACAGAACGATAAATACAGCTAAACGCATGTTGTTATATTTTACGGGTATACAATGCAATCAGTATTATAAACTTTCTTTCTTCAAAGCGCTATCCTGTTCCTTGTTACACTATAGTTATCAAAATCCGGATGATACCAGAATGCTTCCAGGCCTATCTGCCGGTATACTTCCAGTTCATCTGAATACATAGGATATAGTCCGGCGATATTGATGGTATATTCAGCACCTACGTCAATGTTCAGATAATCCTGCCTGTCTAACGTGCTGGGCGCAAAAATGAAGAAAGCATCCATTTCAGAATCATCGCTTATCCTGTTACCAAAGTTGATCGTTTGTCCATAGCTGAACGGGCAATCTCCGCGTAGCTGATTGGCGAGATAGCCTGCAATACGCGCCCAACTGATATTGGCAGATTCCACCGAAATGCAAAGCTCAGGGCGTCCCAGTTTCCAGTCGGGATGCTTTACTAATGAAAGACCGTACGTAAAAGCAGTGACACAGCCCTTTTCAGGAATATTGGTATACACAATAGTACTGACACCCGGAAGTCCTTCTATGAGGCTTTCTTCTTTATAAAACAATGGTTCCTGCTGGAATACATTGTCCAGGTGCGCCAGGTAACGCGCTGCTGCTGACCGGTTGTCGTCCATATCTGCCGTTTTACATCCCCGGAATTTCATAAAAATACCTGCCGGATGTTATTACTAAAATACTGTATTTAATCCCCCGGACAACGGCACTTGCTATTATTTTTTTGTATATTCATCACACTGTAAATCCTGCATCTGACAGCAACAACAATACAGTATGAAACCGTTAAGACCTATACATCCGGATTTCCGGGCTCTTCTTGATCTTAAAACCAAAGAGGTCATTGACCTGTTTACTGATCTGCGCCAATACATACTGGAATTGTATCCCGACAGCAACGAACTGCTGTATCACACCCATGCTCTTACCGCTGTATTTTCCATTTCAGATAAGATAGCTGATGCATATTGTGTACTACCTATCTACACCAATCATCTGAATCTGGGTTTTAACAAGGGTACCTTGCTGAAAGATCCACACCGGCTATTGACAGGAACCGGTAAGCTGATGCGGCATATTGATGTGCAAACACCTTCGGATTACCGGAATCCAAAAGTAAAAGCATTGATAAAACATGCTATTGAATTTGCCATTGATGATATGGACAAATCAACTACCTGCACCGGCAAAACTATTTCTAAAATTAGTATGAAGTAAAAATCTTCCCCCGTAAAAGCGGCGTACTACAGGCAGATTGCTCCGTATCATCTCCCACTCACCTTCTACCCTTTTATTACTGCCACAAGGTTCAAACCCCTATTCTATACGCTTTAATATGCAGGAAAGATGCCGGAAGGCAGGGAAAAAGACACAGGATGCAAGTACCATGTTCAAGGCAAAAGCGGCATAAACGGCATTATCGGCTTTGTTGGCATATATGGCACTGTTATTTGGAAGAGCGGGGAAATAATTTGAAAATTTGAAATGGCATGATGGGCTGACAGGTTGATTGTCTGATGGCTGGGAAAAAGTCCGGAAGCCGGGAGGTCCGAAAGAAAGATACACGCAAAGATTGTTTTGCGGGGCTGCTTGTTGTAGAATACGCTAAGACACAACCTGTATTTCGCTAAAAGCTAAAACCTGCAATATATCCCCTCTTATGGCACTTATTTCTTACAATACCAACAACATCATTTTTACAGGTACCTATGGTAACCTGGTTTTTTATTACTGGCGGGGAAAATATTGCTGTCGCACCAAAAGCACACTTTCAGGCAAACGGGTAAAAACTAAAGCAGCTTTCCGGCTTACCATGCAATATGCAATGAAATTAGGATGTGCATCAAAGATTGCGGCACATGTATACCGGCAATTGCCGCCTGGCTGGAAGCTACATAGCCTGTACCGTAAAATGACCGGACTAGGATTTCAGTTGTTGAAAGAACAGGAACAATCCGCTGAAGCTATTGAAACAGCATTGTGGCAATACCTGGCATCAGCAGGTTTTAAAGCGGAACAGCACCCTGTGTCAGGACAGACCTGCAGGGTATCTGTAAAGCTTCCTCCGGCACGGCCTCACAAAATATATTTCCGCTACGCTTCTATAGCACTATTATTTATTGCCGCTATAGTTCAAAACAATACCAAAGCGCAAAGAAAAAAGTACCGCAAAAAATATAAGATTACTTCTGCCGCGAACATGATAACCATCATTGAGCATTCCGGATGAGTCCTGATAATAAGCAAGCCGGTCATTTGGAACAAGCTGCAACAATTATAAATTACAACGTAGTAATGCTGAGTGAAAGCTCCGGAAGCGCGCTGAGCTACTGCATCCGGGTTTACATACAATTCCCCTCCTATGATGAGGAGGTGTCCAACAATCTATCAATCCCTCCATTATAAAACCGACAATGTCTTTATACTCTTTCCTTCGCCGCTGCTATCTGGCTTTCTTCATCCCATCCCTCATCTACATACAAACCGCGGGAAGCAAGATCAGCTTGCAGAATACGTTCCAGTTCCTGGATGTTTTCCCGGGCTACACTGAGGTATTCTTCTTCATTGCGGATAGCTGCCAGGTGCTTCAGCGTACGTTCGTCGTGCATAAAGAATGTTTTGGCACTGCGTGTTACCTCATGCCCGCGGAAGCCCAGCATACGCAATGCGTCTATTCCTACACGCAGACTGGTATCGAAGGTCTGGCGATAAATGTGCATCATACCTGCATTCATCAGGTTGTATGCATCAAAACGATTGGTGGCCCGCACCAGCATCCGCAGGTTGGGAAAATGCTTCTTAATGGTTTCGATCATTTCCAATCGCTTTTCTTCATTGCCAATAGCAATAATGATCAGCTTTGCTTTAGCAGCACCTGCAATCTCTAATATATCGTGCCGGCTGGCATCGCCATAATACACTTTAAAACCCATGCGCCGCAACCAATCCACGTTATCACTATCCAGGTCCAATACAGTTGCTTCAATGTTATGTGCACGCAAAAAACGACTTACTACCAATCCAAAACTTCCCTGTCCGGCAATGATCACCGGGCTATCATCATCCTGTACATCACTTTCACGATCTGCTTCTATTTCCCGTACACAGAGACGCGGCATCACCAGCTTTTCATTCAGCAACATGACCAGCGGCGTCAGTGCCATACTGATAGCCACCACCGCCACCATTACATCGGTGATCTCTTTTGACAATATATTTGACTGACTGGTAAAGCTGAATAATACAAACGCAAACTCTCCTACCTGGCTGAGACTGAAACTGAATATGGAATTCTGGTCATTACGCAATCTGAAGAAACGTCCCAATACAGCCAGCACAGTCATTTTTACCAGCATAATACCTACTACCAGGCCCAGTATTACCAATGGTTTTGACATAATAAGATGGAAGTCAATAGATGCTCCCACGGCAATAAAGAACAGTCCCAGCAACAAACCCTTAAAAGGATCTATATCGCTTTCCAGTTCATGCCGGTATTCACTGTTGGCCAATACCACACCCGCCAGGAAGGTACCCAACGCAGGACTTAATCCTACACCGGTCATCAGCACAGCAATACCCACTACCAGTAACAATGCTGTTGCAGTAAACATTTCACGCATACCCGTGCGCGCTATCAGGCGAAACAGCGGACGCACCAGGTATCGCCCGGTAACAACAATACCTCCTACCGATGCCAGTACGATCAGTGTCTGCGCCCATCCCGGCAACCCGCTTACCAATGTGGCGGTTGCATGGCTGCTTACCACCTGTGTATTACCTCCGCTGCCTTCTAACAACGGGAACAATGCCAGCATAGGGATCACCGCAATATCCTGGAACAACAACACGGCAAAGGCATTTTGCCCTGCGGGTGTTTTCATCAATCCTTTTTCGTTGAGTGATTGTAACACAATAGCAGTAGAGGAGAGGGAAAGGATCATTCCCAGTACAAGCGACTGTTTCCATTCAACACCCACAGCCATAGCGATTGCCGCTACTATGGTTGCAGTAATGAAAAGCTGTAATGAGCCCATTCCCAGTATAGAACGCCGCATGCGAAGCAGGCGTGATGGTTCCAGTTCCAGTCCTATCACAAACAGCATCATTACCACACCAAATTCTGCAAAGTGTAGTATGTCCTGCCCTTCACTGCCAATGAATTTAAAACACACAGGTCCTATAATGATCCCTGCAATGAGGTATCCCAACACAGAACCCAATCCCAGTTTTTTAGCAATGGGCACCATCACTACTGCCGCGGCCAGGTATACCAACGCCTGGAAAAAGAATGTTTGTTGCATGTGAATGCATGTTATAAGTTATAAGTTGCAGGTTACCTGCTATAATTGACGTTTGACATTTCATCTTTCACGCCTCCCCTTATGCCAATTCATTCAGATACTCTACCTGGCGCAACTGATCGCTGCTGATATCATCGTTCGCCAGGGCTTGTAAAAGATACCTGTATTGCTCACCATGCTGCACTATTACATCCTGGTGGATGCGATGCGTGCCATGTACCACAAAGGGTGGCCAGTATTCCATTTTACACAGGTTCGCAGTCTGATCAAACGGCAACAGGAACTGACGTACCGGGTAACGGTTATGCCCTGCAGATGAATAAGCATCTTTACCGGCACCGCACGAAATCACATTCAGCATTTTTTTACCGTTCAGCGCTGTGCCTTTGGTACCATAGGCCCAGTTGTGCTCCAGCACCAGGTCGCACCATTGCTTAATAATGGCAGGTGCGCTGTACCAGTAGAACGGATGCTGAAACACCACGATATCATGTTGTAAAAGCAATTCCTGTTCCCGGTCAATATCAATGTACATATCCGGGTACAACTCGTACAGGTCGTTGAATGTTACATTTTCCAGGTTTTTGCAATACGACATCAGCACTTTGTGCACTTTCGATTTGGAGAGTGCAGGATGCGCAAACTGGATCAATACTTTTGCCATACCGTGAATAAATGAGTAAAAATGCTTCCGTACCGGAATTTAAGCATTTGTTTCCGCTTCAGGATGTTTTAAATAGCCGGTCATTGTTCCCCTAAAAATCATTCCGGAAATCAATTGTGTTATATACTGAGGAACACCACATTGCCACTGCTACCTGTTTTGACAGCAAACATCTGACAATTGTTGCGGATGCTGTCATGAAGACATTGAAAACTGTTGAAGGTTTCTAAATCATGCGTGGTGAGTAGTGCATGGTGAATAGAGAATCGTTGATCGGCGGTATTTGTTGCTGCATTTACCCGCGCCTATTTCACGCAACAACAGCTAAGTTTAGCAAAGGCGCAATGGGCCACAAAGACAGTTAGGCACAAAGGAACCCGAGAAAAGGGATTAGCTGTCAGCCGCGGGTCCTTATCAGCTTTTCAACAATTTACTCCTTGTACCTGAACACTTGTGCCTTTCAGGCCTCCACAACCATCAAACCATTCGGCAGTTCCTTCATTTTCAAATTTTCAAATCAGCACATTTTCAAATTACCCCTGCTCCTCACAACACCTTCGCAAACACAGCATCCACCACACTGCCATTTTGCATGATCCCGAAGCCGGTGACTGATGCAGCAGCATTGGTTTCAAATACCAATCTGAATTTGTCTTCCGAACCGGCAATGGTAAACTGCCCATCACCCAACGGCAATAATTTGAAAGATTGCGAAGCACTTTTGAATGTAAGACCAGGATCAGCACTGGTCTGTATGGTAAACTGTGTATTCTTAGCCTCTTAGCGCTATTGATTTACCACTTTCATCAGGGTAATAATCAAAAGAGGTATTGACCATCTGTAATCTGCGGA
Organism: Chitinophagaceae bacterium PMP191F; assembly: GCA_001302245.1. GTDB lineage: Bacteria > Bacteroidota > Bacteroidia > Chitinophagales > Chitinophagaceae > PMP191F. The sequence goes on along the minus strand of LGYU01000009.1, from coordinate 83,372 downwards.
AAATAAGACTGTCTACATACACACTGAACGCCTGATGCGTAATATCTTCAATCAATTGCTGAATGATGATATAACCGCCACCTGAATATTTCTCTACAGTACCGGGCACTGTTCGTGGTACCAGTTTCTTTTTATTATTGGCAGGTTTTACACCATTCAGTATCTGTGTAGTGGAAGGCAGATCGGCATGTGGCAGATAGCCTTCAAAACCGTAGTCATCAGTAAATCCTGCTGAATGTGACAATAGTGTACGCAACGTAACTTTTTTGGAAGTAGTGAACTCATTATCCGGCACCTTCCAACTGGTTAATTTTTCATTAACATCCTGGTCCAGCCCTATTTTATTTTCGCGCACCAGGTGCAAAGCGGCCATGGCCATCAGTATTTTACCGATACACCCTAACTGAAAAAGCGTTTGTGTGGTTACAGAATCCGAAGGATTGCTGCCATCTTTTACACCGTATGTTTTCAGCGCAGCTATGTTTCCTTTATCAATAACGGCAATACTGACCCCGTTTACATGATGCGTTTGCATACGCTGATAAATATTCCATGTCTGTAGCTCATTGCCGGCTCCTGCAGATACATTTTTGGTGAGCCCGTTATTAACAACTGTAAGGTCGCCCTGTGCTGCAATGCTTCCGCTGATAACGATTCCGAACAACAGTGTAAAACAATTTTTCATGATGCGCATGTTGATGATAGTTAAACCTACAGAACACATAACAGGAACAATACCCCCCTTAGTGTAAATTAATAAAATATTAACGATAAGGGTCCTACAGCGAAAGTTTAAGGAGGAAGGGATAAAATATCGTGCAGGCGTTAAACACATTGCAAGACATATCTAAAATTGACCTATCTTTTAAAAAGGTATTTATTCATCATTAGTTAAAACAATGTCGGTTAGTTCAGGTTTCCCATCCCGTCGGTGAGGACACCGCCACCTACTAAACGAAATTGATCTTTTAAACCATTAAATCATTACACCATGGGCAAGTTTGTTATTAAAAAACAGACCAACGGAGAGTACATGTTTAACCTGAAAGCAGGTAACGGAGAAGTTATTCTTACCAGTGAAGGATATTCTTCGAAAGCGGGCTGTGAAAATGGTATTGATTCTGTTCGTACCAACTCACAACACGATGAAAGATACGAACGTAAAAAATCAACCAACAACAAACATTACTTTAACCTGAAAGCAACCAATGGACAGGTGATTGGAAAAAGCGAAATGTATGAAGCCACTTCGGGAATGGAAACCGGTATTGCCTCTGTAAAGAAGAATGCACCCGATGCTGTGGTTGACGATCTGACAACCAAACAATCCGCATAAATCTCAAAAGAGGCTGGCTCAAAGCAATGAGCAGCCTCTTCTTATCCGGATCCCTTTTTGTTTATGCAACTCTCAGGACCTTCATTTTACGTTTGATACATCCTCTTTTCTTCGCTACAACAGTTTTGCAAAATGTTTTTCCATTTTGTACAACCACTTTGCACGTTTGGCAGGTGATACAAACTTCACCATATTCAGGCTGATCCACTTCCTGTTGCCATACCCCAGTTTCCAGAATGTACCGGCAAACATTGCTTTCTTAATTGCATTCCCGAACACAAGACGATACACCAGTGATGCCGAGTTCATAGTTGTGATGAGTGTTATACCTTTCAGATTGACAAAACGTTTTTTCATCAATCCCCTTTTGTTATAATCATAAGCAATACCGGGAAATATCACTTTATCAATAAAACCTTTTGTAAGCGCCGGCATCAGTTCCCACCAGATAGGGAAAATAAATACTAAATGATCGGCCTGCTGAATACGCTGCCGGTATTCCAGCACCTGGTTATCCAGCTTTTCGCATGCATTTACAGCATCGTACCTGGCCTGTACAAAAGCCTCCAGGTCTTTTGCACGCATTACGGGATCGAAGTTGTCATTGTCCAGGTGTATCAGGTCTGCTTCATGATGCCCCTTTTGCAAACCGGCCAGAACAGCCTGTAGAATAGCATTGCAATAACTGCCCTGGTATGGATGGTTGAAAACGACAACGACTTTCATGTTGCTTGTTTTTACCATACAAAGCTCCATAACTGTATTTCCGCATACGTTAACAATTGTAAAGAAATGCCCGGGCAGAAGATGACAAAATATTAAGTTTGTTGCAGTAAACAACGATTATGCAGTCGTCGGTAAAAAAAGTATTGGCTATTTCAGGCAGCACGCGCAAAGCATCTTCCAATCTTCATTTGATCAATGCCATTGGCGCTCTGGCCGCAGATCGGATGAGGATCACTGTATTTGATGGATTAATGAATATACCACCTTTTAATCCTGATGACGATCATGAACAACCGCCTGCTGTTATTATGGCTTTCAGAAAACAATTACAGGAGGCAGATGCCATATTGATCTGCACTCCCGAATATGCAATGGGATTACCAGGTACGCTTAAAAATGCTATTGACTGGACGGTATCTTCCTGTGAGTTTTCCAACAAACCGGTAGCAGCGATCACTGCATCCTCAATGGGCAACCTGGCGCATGCCTCTCTGCTGGCCACGCTGAAAGTAATTGAAGCCCGCATGACAGAAGACACCCAGCTACTAATCTCTTTCATCAAAACCAAAGTGAATAGCAATGGTGAGATCACAGACGCTGATACACTTACTTCAGTACAAAGGCTGATCGCAGCGTTGTGTGAGTTGATGGAAAGCGGGAAACAGGAATCGGGCATGGGTTTGTAGCTGTTCAATATTGTTGAATGATATCGCTGATGAGACAATAACCCCCGGATTCTCTACAGGCAGGTCCCTTATCAGCTTATCAAACTTCCAACTTCTCCCCGCATTAAACGTCCTGTGTTAACCATTACAAAAACATTCCCCCTGAGGCCTCAATACGTTGTGCAGTGATCCAACGCGCTTCTTCAGAACAAAGAAAAGCAACAATACCGCCAATATCATCCGGCATACCTGTTCTTCCCAAAGCCGTTTGACTGGCAATAAAGGCAATCGCCTCCGGATGTTTTTCATATACCTCTTTTGTAAAATCAGTTTGTATAATACCGGGAGCCACTACATTGGCATTAATACCTCTTGTACCTGCTTCTTTGGCCAGGTAACGGGTAAATACTTCAATAGCGCCTTTCATCGAAGCATAGGCAGCATACCCCGGCGTGGTAAATCTTGCCAGTCCTGTAGACAGATTGATGATACGGCCCTTATCAGCAATAACCGGCAGTAATTTCTGCGTAAGAAAGAACACGCCTTTTAAATGAATATTACACAGGTTGTCAAACGCTTCTTCAGTAGTATCAGCAATCATTCCTTTTGAATCAATACCGGCATTGTTCACCAGGAAATCAAAACTATCACGTTTCCATACAGCATTCAGTTGCTGTTTCAGTTGTTGCACAAACGCATCAAACCCTTTCACCGCACCTGTATTCAATTGTAAAGCAACCGATCTTCTTCCCTTTGCTTCAACTGCAGCTACTACTTCAAGGGCTTCTTCTTTTTTACTGTTGTAGGTAACAATTACGTCATGTCCCTTTTCTGCCAGTTGCAGCGCCATGTTTTTTCCAAGCCCGCGGCTGGAGCCGGTTACCAGGGCTATTTTGTTTGTTGATTCCATTGTTTCAGTATTAATTTTTACAACACAAAATTACCGGTTGGGGTATGTACGGGCATGGTGACAGTTTCAGATTTTATGGTGAGCATTTCAGCTTTTTCGGGCTGTTGGCCGTTATTTTGCACACAGCAGGCAGCTATTACCTCAAAATATTACCATGATGAACCTATTTGTATACAGTCAGCTTGATACATCCCTGCAACAATACCTGTTACAGCATCTGCCACAGGGTATAACAGTGAGCTTCAGAACCAGCATGACCAATGATGCTGCACAAAAGGCTTTCAGCGAGGCAACCATTGTGGCAGGTAATCCGCCGGCAGACTGGTTTAACCCTGTTCCGGCAAACCTGGAGTTCTGGCAACTGGATTCTGCCGGTTTTGACAAATACAGTAAGCTGTCGTTACCTATTCCCGTGGCCAATATGGGTGATTTTTTTGCCCGCCCCTGTGCGGAAACCATTGTAGGCGGAGTGCTGGCATGGTACCGCGGTATTCACCAACTGGTGCGTATGCAGCAGCAACATGAGTGGAATGGGAAATCAATCAGGAATACCATACAACTACTGGGGAAACAAAAAGTGATCGTTCTGGGCGCCGGTGCTATTGGTATGGCGGTAAAAGAGATGTTATCGGGTTTTGGTTGTGGAATACAAATGGTAGCACGTAGTAATCCCGCCGCTACCATTCACTCCAGGGAAGAGCTGTTACAGGCATTGCCTGCCACCAATGTGGTGATCAATACCCTGCCGGGCAGTGCAGATAAATATATGACCGATGAACTTTTCCATGCATTACGAAACGGAAGTCTCTATGCCAGTGTAGGCAGGGGCAATACTACTGATGAAGCTGCCCTGATAGCAGCACTGCAATCCGGTAAACTGGCAGGAGCTGTACTGGACGTAACAGAAAAAGAACCTTTGCCGGCAGACAACCTGTTGTGGAATATGCCGCAGGTGATCCTTACACAGCACTCAGGAGGTGGCGTTGCCGATGAAGATACCGGCAAAGTGGAACAGTTACTGGTAAATATCAAGCGTTTCTTATCAGGTCAACCTGTTGACAATCCTGTTGATCTTTCGCGGGGATACTGATAGCAAACCTTACGGATTATTTAATTTGATTGTAAAGAATGATGGTTGAATATTCTACGCAGCTATTAAACTTTTATATTAAATTCAGTTTTTTTATCACTCCTGTATTGCCAATTATTAAAACCAATAAGCATGGGATTAAAAGCATCAATGATAATAATAAAACAACCCTCAGCAGTACATAGCGATGAGGAACTTTTAACAAAAATAGGTTTTACCAATATCAGGATTTCAGGCAATACAACATTAGACCAATGTATATATCCCAAAGACAGATCTATTAATATTGGCAGATATAATGACTGCATAATTATAACCGATGATTACCAGCTTACGGATTCACTGGAACGCTCTTCTGAACCTCATTTATTAAGCAATTATGAAAAGACACTAGCCGAACTATATCCAGGTTCAGAAATACTGACAGTGGCCTGTCACAGTGTAGTTAATTATCATCTTTATTCATTGATTCTGAATGATCAGAAATTACGGTTTAAAAAAGTTACAGCCGAAAACCCAACACTTGAATACGGCAACAGGTTAGAGGAAGAGGAAACGATCTATGCCCACTCACAGGTTATTGATGGACAAAGAATGTTTAAAGGAATTGATGAAAACAGCTATGAGTACAGCGAAGACCAGATGCTTGAAGACTTCGTGTGCGGCATTGCCCAAAGACACCTGGGAGTTATGATCCTGACAGAAGAAGATGAAGAGTTAATGTTTGAAACGCCTTTTAAAAAATACTTTGCTAACAGATTAAAAAAGAAAGCATCTGAAAGTTCACAAAAAACAATGTTTTCGTGGCTATCAAAGCTATTTAAAAATTCATGATCAAATCAATAGTACTGAATACTATATCGCCAGCAAAAACATTGCACAATCATTTACTGGTTTAAAATCCTGTTGATCTTTCGCAGGGTACTGATCACTGATAATGAAGTCTATTTATTTTTTCTATACTAAAAAAGCGATCTTTAAAAGGTCGCTTTTTTTGACACCGGAAAATGCCTGAATTGCTAACAAAAAATGCGGTGTATATTTAAACATGAGCATTTACAAAGCAAAGTGGTAAAATAAACTGACAATAACTTTCAAATCCTATCTGTTCACACTTAAATCTAAAAACCTGTTATCATGAAAAACAGTGCCATGACATTCATAAGAGCCGTGCTGTTCTGCCTGTTATGTGCCATTGCACTTGCGGCATTTTCGCCTGTAACCAAGACTTTTTCAACTGACTGGAAAGAACACATATTACTCATCCTTGCAATAATCGTTACTTATGGGCTGGTAATACTGTTTACAAAGTGGGAAAAACTGCCACTGCAGGATATTGGGGTTGTTGCCGGCAAAACCACTTTTAAAAAAGTTATTACCGGGTTTGGAATAGGAATATTGATGACATCACTTCAACCCGCGTTTGTTTTATTATCCGGCCACTACAAGGTAACCCCCGCATCACATATATCGTTCAACACAATATTCTTTTACTTAATGCTATACATCCTGGTAGCGCTGCGTGAAGAACTGGCTTTTCGCAGTTATCCTTTATTTAGCTTACACTACAGGTTTGGACTATGGCCTTCTCAACTGATCATCCTGGTCATATTTATGCTGGAGCATGTTGCAGGAGGGATGACATGGATACAGGCATTTACAGGAGCAGGCCTGGGAGCACTACTATTTGGATTTGCAGCAATCAAAACAAAAGGGATTGCTTTACCTTTCGGGCTGCATACAGCCTGGAATTTCGGCCAATGGTTTTTTGGGTTTAAAAAAGAAACAGGGATATTACAAGGCGTTGCAGAAAAAGGATTTGAAAATATTGCAGAGCGAAATGCCTGGATCAGCTATTTAGTTATTATGATAATTGCCATCATCGCTTTTTATTTTTATAACCCTAAAAAGGAAAAAGGGAAAACGGGCATACAATAGACATTTCATAACGAATACAATATGAAAATACAAAACATATATTGATGCCCGGTCTGCCGATCATGTTTCTGTCTTGTAGCTAAAACAATACGGAAAACAAAGAACCTCCTTTAGTATCCCCAAAAACAAAGCAAAGATTCATTACATATTAACAAAGAATCTGTTGTTATATTACATAAATCATGCAGTGCCAAACAATTGAAATAGAGATTTATGATAAAGAGCAAAAAGCATCTACTATCCTATGTGTGCAGGAAGTTTCTGACAATATTTTCCGGGCTATTCAAAATAACATCATTAATTACGAACTAACGTTTGGTACTGAGTTTGAAACCCGCATCAATAAAGATGGCAAACATGAAGTTGTAAGAATAATAAAAGAGTCAGACTATATTACAACAAGTTTTTTCCTGACACCTAAATTTACAGAATCGGAATACCGAACTTTGGGAGATGAAATTATCAGACACGGCGGATACTGGCAGGTTGATCTCGGATATATTGCCACAGTCAATTTGCCAGCAAATTGTGAATTAGATCTGCACAACATCTTCAAGACCCTTGGTTTCAATCCAACTTATTTAAATGACTAGTAATATACGAATTACATTTAACCAATAGCCAAAGCTAACTTTAGCTTCACCAAGAATATGGATACGCTCACGTTATCAGCACTGATAGGACAAGAAATTGCAGATCTCAGATACCATTATGTCCCGGAAAATGAATATGGCTTACAATCATTCCACTCTTATATTAAACTTAATAACAACTCAATCATTGATGTTCCGAACTTTGACGATATCGATTACCTGCTACTAACCCAGATAACCTGAACTTCTTACAAAAAAGTTTTGATATGAAACTCCTATCCCTGAATGCTTGAAAACCTATTGTGCAGGAATAAAAATTATAGATTTTTACTTTACTTACCACAATAACGAAATTGACTTCATGTGTTCAGCATTTCTACAATTATTAAACGGTTATTACCTGACAGAAAATAATTCCGGACCGGTAGGACTAAATGATATTGATCTGATAATACTTGATGAAAAACAGTTTAAGGAAAGACAAAACAACGCTGATATCCGTTCATTTTTGAAAACAAAAATGTGCACCACTAATTAATCCGTATTACTACAAGACTTCAGGGAACTCAACCATCCAGCCATTAGACAATTCTTCCATTTTCAAATTTGCACATTCGCAAATTTTCAAATTCACTTCAGACTTCCAGCCCATCTTAAAAATGATGCACCATTCCCAGTCCAAAACTGCCGCCCTGGTAGTAAGGCATCACAATAGTGGCTGATTGTTTTTCTTTATCTTTTTTGGAGAAGATCTTTTTCATAACCGGGTAAATACGATAGGCAAGATCAGTAGATAAAATACCCACACCTGCTCCTGCCACTACATCACTCAGCCAGTGTTTATCATTGTACATGCGCAGAAAACCGGTAGTAGCGGCCATAGCATAACCCGCCACACCATACCAGGGAGATACATCTTTATATTCTTTGCGCATAAACTCTGCAGATGCAAAAGCTACCGCTGTATGTCCGGAAGGGAATGATAATTTATCTGAACCATCAGGACGCCATTCACCACTGATGCTTTTAGTACCAAATACCACCGAATTGGTAATGATCATAGAAATACCGTAAATGATAGAACGGTCTTTCAGGTTGTTTTTACCTTTCATACCTGCCAGGTTCAAACCATATACTGCTACTGCAGGCGCCCATTTCAGATAATCATCTACACGCACACGCTGATGCGGATGCTCTATGGCCACTTCTTCCCGCACATTCTTGTTCACATTTTTCAGCATGCTGGCCTTCAGTGAGGTAACGCCATAGGTGATCATTAATCCCGGTATCACCAGCATTTTATACAGGGGTTCCCTTTTCAACTCAGGAGTACTCCAGTTTACATGTAGCGGAATAGTATCGGGAAATGCCACAGTTGGCAAACTATCCTTTGCCAGGGAGAACTGGCAGAAGGCATTCTTTTTTCCTACGATCATCACACACACAACGAGTGTCACCAGGGTTTTGCGCATCATTAAATCTACAGCTTTTTTAAAATATTACCCGCATGGGCCGGGAAACAGAACCGGTTAAAAAATCTGGTTATACTTGCTCACACGCAGCCATTGGCTTTATTGCAGTATGTATCGTATACTGACGCATTTTAGTATATATACGACCTGCAGGTTTTCTGAAAATTATGTTAATAGTCTTCGACTCTTTCGATCATTTTATCATAACCGGTTAAAAATGATGCACTAGCGCTAATCCCGCAGCCCCACCCTGGTAAAAAGGCATCACCATGGTAGACGACTTTTTTTCCCGGCTGAACAACCATCTTTTCACAGCCGGGTACAGGCGGTATGCCACATCGGTTGACAAAATGCCGATACCGGCACCTGCCACCACATCACTTAACCAATGTTTATTATTATACATCCGCAGGTAACCGGTGGCCGCTGCCGCCGCATAGCCAGCTATGCCATACCAGGGCGATACATCCTGGTATTCTTTCCGTAAAAATTCCGCAGCCGCAAATGCCGTGGCCGTATGTCCCGAAGGAAAGGAAAACCGGTTTGAACCATCCGGGCGCCACTCACCTGTCAGCTTTTTAAGCCCAAACACCGCAGAGCCCATGATCAAAGTAGACATGCCGTAAATGATAGTACGGTCACGAAAATTGTTTTTTCCTTTGATACCCAGCAAATTAAGCCCATACACAGCCACTGCCGGCGACCATTGCAGGTAATTGTCAATATGTAACTGTTTATGCGGATGTTCCGTCCATATTTCCTCCTTAACGCCTTCATTCCAGTCCTGCAGACCATCACTGCTTAAAGACACCGCTCCATAGGCAATCATTACAGCAGGTATAAAAAACATCCGGTATACGGGTTGCCTTTTAATAACTGCAGTATCCCAGTTAACAGCCGGAGCCGTTTTCAGCGCTACTGAATCCTGCACACCAATAGCCTGGCACATACTATACTGCGGCACCGCCAGCAGCACCAGTATACAAAGGGTCAAAGAGGTTTTTAGCATATAGTCAAATTGGAATGCCTTTCTGAAGACATTCTGAACAAAACTGTCTGCGGGCGCTACAGATTTTATAAAACAATCATGAATTACCGGCCGGTAAGTATTTCTGCTGATAGCATCTAATCTAAATCCATTGTTGTGATACCAGGAGATGAAAGGTCACAGAAATATCATGAAATGCCTGACGCCCAGAGCGCAGTAAGAGAAAATACCCGCTGCTATGTTATTATTTCACCAACAGTAAAAGGTATTGCGCATTGCGATACCCGGAAAAGTACGGTTTGCACTTTTTTGCAGAAAATTTCTCCAACCGGCTTCAGCAACTATCTCATCAGGGATGATAAACGGGGAAATGGATAGGGTGTTTTTGCACACAGGCATATGTGTCTATACATAAAAAACACACCTCAGGAGGTAAAACCTATTTATACAAGTGAAGGGTTTGGTACAATCAGCAAAATATAATACTTGGTGGCTTGTTTGACCGCCACCAGTTTGCCCGTAACAGGCACGCTTATCTGGCAGAACAAACGCAAAAAGAAAAAACCTGCACATAAAACCGCTGCAGTACAACCAGGCTTTACTGTAACCCCACGGTGCCGCAGTTGTCAATGCCTGATCAATACAGATTGTTGTTTGCTTTACATAAAAAAATGGCTGCAAAATTTGCAGCCATTTTACTGATACCACACCTAGTCCTTCGCTTCCTTAATAAATTTGCCGTTTGCGTCAAATATTACATCCTTTTTATTCACCTCAGCTTCATAGGTTACTACACCTGCAGCAGTGGTGATCTTAGCTGCTTCTTTTACAGCCGCACCTTTATAATGCTGTTTGATGTATTCAGTAGCAGCAGCAGGTAACTCAGATACACTGATAGCAGTTTCTGTTTCTTTTAAAACACCTTTGCTGTCATATACTGCCGACATTTTTTTACCATCCTTAACAAAGTTCACTTCGTAATTACCATCTTCTTTCTCCCATTTTACTTTGGATGCTGCCGGATATGCTTTTACAAAAGCTTCTTTGGCAGCAGCAGGTGCAGGTACAGATTTTTCTTTCTCTTCCTTTTCCTGCGCCATAGCAGATATGGTGAGCATGGAAGCGGTAATGAATAATAGCGCATTGCGTTTCATGGAAAATGTTTTATTGATGAATATTTGTTTGTCAAACCTGCAAAGTAAATCTGAAGATTTCCTGTAGCCCCGGCATCAGTACGTATTAACCTGTACCGGCTGGTGCAGATATCCCCAACCCATCTGTATGTTTAGAATTGCTTCAGAATTGTGCTGCACCTTGTTCTGTTTATTTGTGTACTGATGGTTATCAAATTATGGAAAGAACAACGGAAATGGAGAACTGGGCACTGAGGTATTACACACCGGTATTGACAACCGTAGTGAGCATCATAGTGATTTCATTACTGACCAGGTTCGCTTTATTGTTTCAGTCGTTTGACAGACCATTTCGTTGGTATATACCAGCTAATCAACAGCAATGAAGTTGTAGTATACAGAGAATTTAAAAAAAGACCGTTTATCAGTACTTACCTGAAACTGGATTGTCTGAAGAACGCGAAATACAACCAGTAGTTTATGCAGGATTTACTAACTTGATCTATTAAAACAGTACAGACCAGCGTCATGAAAGTATTGATCATTGAAGATGAAAAGGAATTATCCGACAGCATTGCAACTTACCTGGGCAATGAACATTTTGTGTGCGAAACAGCAGCAGATTACAATATGGCCCTGGAAAAGATAGCATTGTACGATTATACCTGCATTATCCTGGACATTAACCTGCCCGGAGGCAGCGGGCTTTCTGTTCTAAAAGAACTGAAATCGCAGAACAAACAGGATGGCGTACTGATCATCTCAGCTAAAAACTCACTGGACGACAAAGTGAGCGGCCTGAATGCCGGGGCCGATGACTACCTTACCAAACCATTTCATTTGCCTGAGCTGGGCGCCCGTGTATCTGCCATAATACGCCGTAAATCGTTTGAGGGAAAAACCACCATCAACTTTGATGAACTGACCATTGATATCAATGAAAAAACGGTTAAGGCAAACGACACCATCATTGACCTTACCCGCAAAGAATACGATCTGTTATTATACTTTATCGGCAATAAAAACAAAGTGATCAGCAAAAATGCCATTGCCGAACACCTGTGGGGCGATAATATGGACCTGGCAGACAGTTATGATTTTATTTATACCCATATCAAGAACCTGCGCAAAAAGATTATGGCAGCAGGCTGTCCGGATTATATAAAATCCGTATACGGCATGGGATATAAATTCAGCATCAGTTAATCATTGCAGCACATGAAATTATTTGCCCGCTACACACGTATCAATCTTCTTATCACGGTCATCATCTTCCTGCTGGCCAGTGTAGCATTTTATTTTCTTTTACGCTATGTACTGATAGAACAGGTTGATGCCAGCTTACGGATCGAACAACGTGAAATAGAAGCATACGTGCAAACACACAACCGCTTACCGGAAGTACTTTCTGTAAAAGACCAGGTGATCACCTTTGTTCCTGCCACAAAAGAGATCAAAAAAAGATATTTTAAAACACTCCCTTCCTACGACGAAGAAGAAAAAGAACGCGAACACATACGCCAGATCTTTTTTTCCATACAGGCCGGAAACCAGTTGTATACAGCTACCGTCAGTAAATCGCTGGAAGAAACCAACGAGATCACCCGTTCGGTGATCCTGATCTCTACTGCCACTATTATCCTGATCCTTGTCAGCACATTACTGATCAACCGTTTTATACTGCAAAAACTGTGGCGTCCTTTTTACAACGCTCTTAATACCATGCGAGAGTTCAGGTTGGAACAAAGCGGACAATTGCTTTTTCCTGCTACAGATATTGACGAGTTTATTGTTATGAACAATACACTGCAACTGGCCACGGGCAAAGCACAGAACGATTACCAATTGCTGAAGGAGTTTACCGAAAACGCATCGCACGAACTGCAGACACCACTGGCTATAATACGCTCCAAACTGGATATACTGATACAGGATGAAAAGCTATCAGAAGCCCAAAGCATGGCCGTACAAAGTGCAGATAAGGCTGTTCAACGCTTAACACGTTTAAATCATTCGCTGCTATTGCTTGCCAAAATTGAGAACCGGCAATTTGCAGCCACCTCACCGGTGAACATGAAACAGAAAACAGAAGAAAAATTGTTGCAGTTCCAGGAATTGTGGGAAAGCAGGCACCTGATCATACATACCCTACTGGAAGAAGTAAATGTAGAAATGAACCCGGCACTGGCAGATATCCTGCTCAACAACCTGCTGAGCAATGCACTGCGCTACACCGCAACCGGCGGACATATTGATGTGGTACTTAACAAACAACAATTATCCGTCAGCAATACAGCCAGCGGCGAAGCATTACAAACAGCGCAAATGTTCAGCCGTTTTCATAAGCCGGTATCGGCAGGTGAAGGCAACGGACTGGGACTGTCCATTGTAAAACAGATCTGTGATGCTTCGGGACATACGGTCACTTACCGCTTCAGCGAAAACATGCACCAGTTTATTATCAGCTTTTAATCATTACTTAGGCCATTGTGCCAGCGGCGCGATAGCAGCCACTTTGGCTGTAGCTGTTTGTGGCAGCAACAACACATTCAATGCCTGGCGGGTATGTGGCGGAAGTTTTACTTCAAAACCCACTATACGTGTATTGGGATTGGCTGCATCGTATGCAGTAACAGGCTCTGTAGACCATGTTTTCATTACCACACCGGCCGGCCCGTCCACTTTCAGCAGCAACTTTTTACTATTCTTAGACAGTTCTGCTGTATTACTACCAGTAATAGACACTTCAGCAGGCGTTACCATCGACCAGCGGATGGTAACAGAATCGGCAGCAGTTTCAACTTCATCCCGCACCACTACATATTGCTGCTGCACAATGGCAATGCCACGGTTCAGTGAAGAAAGACGATTTTTATATACAGCTGTCAGATCGCTTACCGCATTCATAAACGCAGGGGTGGCGGAACGATGAGTGATCACTGCGGCACCTTCTACCTGTTGCAGCTCATTATCAACAGTAATTGTATTATGTGCATAGTTATTGTAACGGAACACCTGCCAGCGCGGGGAATTCTGTTTCATATTCCACAGGTCAACACCTTTTGATTCCAGCGACTCATAATCCTGCATACCAAAATCCATTCCCCAACGTACGCCACCTGCTTCCATTACAAATGAGCCTACATCCATGTGAGCATGGCTCAATGAAGGAGAACCTCCTTTAAAGCCTACATAAATGGCATTGGAGTCGGTCCACGAAGTACGCATCAATGCTACAGGGTTTACACCACTGCCAAACCAGGTAGTGGCTGCCGGCGCAGGAATGTTTTTCATATCAATATTTCTGCCCCAGATCATTACCGCAGGCAGTAACCTGTTTCGCAGGGGAATATTACCAGTTACCAGCTTTTTCTCTACCCACAGCAGTGAAGGATTACGCAACCTGCCTGCAAACCAGAACATAGCCGGGTTGAACTCCGGCGCATCACCGCAATCAGAAAAATTGTACGGCCTGTTAAATGCACCGGTCATATTTTCCATAAAAGCAGCCGTTTGCAAAAAACCCGGCGCTTCTGAAATACCAAAATCCTTTCCGAATACGCCTTCCAACGCACTTACCAGCATTACATTAAAAGTGGTTCCATAACCCCAGTAACCATACCCTTCAGGATAACCTCCATCCGGTTTGTACTGTTGCAGTGGATAGCTTAATGTACTCAATGCCCGGTTGATCATCTGAACAGATAATTCAGGATGCTCTTCAAACGTAACCATAGAACCAAACACAATGCCTGCGTTACATACCTGGTTCCAGTTGTTGGTTCTTGTTAACCATGAATTGTAATCTTTATTCATGGAAGGCTGGATACCTTTTTCAAGGATGGCATTACTGATCGCTTTGCGTGAGCTTTCGGGCAACTGGTTATACAGCCAGTCGTACCCGATGGAAACAGCCATGGTCATTTCAGCCACATCCAGGAAATGCGAAGGATTCCAGTCGCTGAATGCTGACACTGCCAGTAGTTCCTTTTCAGCTCTTTTAAAATATTTTTCCTGTTGCGTGGTTCTGTATGCATACGAAAGATAAAATACACGGCGAAGACATTCGCGTGATTTATCCAGCAGACGTTTACCGATCTTGATATGTTCCACCGGGGGCTGATTGATCATGGCATCACAATCGCGCAGAATGGATTCATGTACTTTCTTCATCACTGCATCCTTAGCTATAGCATCGGTAATAGCACGCTCCTGTCCTTTCAGCAGCAACAGCCGTGGGTGTTCGGGAAATTTTGATTTAATCGTTACAGCATCCTGCTGACTCATGGCAGTAAAAGAGGTAGCAACTACAAGGGCAACGAACAGGTACAGTATCTTTTTCATATTGTTGTTGAATTACCGGCAGCATCTGGCGATGAAGACCAATGAACACAAGGCTATAAAGATAAGGCATGAATAAGTAAAGCAGCCGTAACAATATCTCCGTAACAGATTTTAATACCTTCTTAAAAGCAACATATTAGTTTATGGGAATATCTGTACCTGACTTACAGAGAAAAATAAATGGAGTCTGCCGATGAATTATTGAGCCATAGAAGATACGCTTTGTACGAATTATTTGCCTTTCCGGTCAGCAATACTATACAATCATGTAAATATGCCTCTAGCAGATCTTTTTTCCGTAATATCCATACCACTGTTAATTAAAAAATGGTTTTCAATTGTTCATTAAAATTATTGCTTATACATTCAAGGAGCTTTAACTAACAAATGCTTGTTAAGATTGACCTCGAGGATACCTATGAAATACTAACAATTATCCCCGACTACCCGGAGGCTACGTTCAATTCTATTGACGCAGATGACAACCTTGTTCTATTGAAAATTTTAATTACTCCGGTCAATAATCCGCATTTACCCAATGTTTACAATTTAGGATTCGGTCCAATAGGTACGGATAGTGATATTGATGACAAAGCAAGAATTTTACATAAAAACGTAAATACCATTTTTTTGATAATTTTGTTCTGTGAAAGACAACTTACAAGATAAAATCAATAAGCTGAAGTACATGGCTGGAGAGGCTTCTAAAGAGAATTTTTCTTCAAAAGAGAAAATGGTTTCAACAGAAGTTAGTGATAGTCTTGCAAAATCCATCACCACTAAAAAAGATGCAATTATTTTTATGGCCGCACTTGATGCCGCTATAAAAATAGCTCAGGAGAAATAATTGACAATTACAGACTATAAATTTTGTTCACGCAATACAACCGTCTCGGTAAGAATTTTAAGCGTCTCAAGAACAATATTAATTTCCGCATCACGCTTTCATACTACTTTCAGATTATTAGTCTTGATTTTTCCTGTACAATCAAACCAGTTCTGATTACCAGAAAAAGCCACCTTCTGGCTATTCAACAGGAATTTAACATGCATCGTATTTATCGCTGTCAGCAGCATGTAATATGCAGACAGTAAAAAATGTGTGGACCGTGTCAGGCTCGAACTGACGACCCCCGCCTTGTCGAGACGGTGCTCTAAACCAACTGAGCTAACGATCCATTTTTTTCAAACAGGGTGTGCAATGTACATTTTAAGCATCAATAAAACATACAGGAAAATAAATTACGGTTTTGTAATTTTAAGCTACATCCATTTTCACACCATTTAAACCACTTGTATGGACCAGAGTATCATTAACCTGTTTGATGAATATACCCACAAGCCACTGAAACGTGAAGATTTTCTACGCAGGCTGGTAAAGCTCACCGGCAGTATGACCGCTGCCATGGCCGTACTACCCTTACTGGAAGTGAATTATGCAAATGCTGCTACTGTAGCGCCGCAGGATGACAGGATCATTACTGAAAACATTACCTATCCCGGCGATGAAAGCACTATGAAAGGCTACCTTGCCCGCCCAAAAGCCGATGGTAAATATGGTGCGGTAGTAGTGATCCATGAGAACAGGGGTCTTAATCCGCATATTGAAGATATCACACGCCGCGTAGCACTGGCCGGTTATCTGGCACTGGCACCGGATGCTTTATCGCCTCAGGGCGGCACTCCATCCAATGAAGATGAAGCACGTGGCATGTTTGCCAAAATTGACAACCAGAAAAATCTCAACAACTTTATCAAAGCCTTTGATTATCTCAAAAGCCGCAAAGACTGCAATGGTAAAACCGGCTGTGTAGGTTTCTGCTGGGGAGGCGGTCTGGCCAATCAACTGGCAGTAAATGTACCCGACCTGAAAGCCGCAGTAGCGTATTACGGGCGTCAACCGGAAGCTGCAGATGTTCCTAAGATCAAAGCAGCGGTGCTACTGCACTACGGCGGACTGGACGAACGTGTAAATGCCGGCATTCCCGCTTACGAAGAAGCACTGAAAAAAGCTGGTGTGCAATACCAGTTGTTTGTATATGAAGGCGCCCAGCATGCGTTCAACAACGATACAGCCCCTACACGCTACAATGCAGATGCAGCCAAACTGGCCTGGGAAAGAACACTGAAGCTGTTTGCAGAAAAATTGAAATAGGGCAATGTGCAAATGTGCGGATTTGTCAATGTGTGAATGACAGGGTTAATGGCTGGATAAAAGCTTCTGCATATAAGATGGTTAGATTGTTTGATGGCTTTATGGTCTGGTTGCGCAATAACAATCAAACAATACAACAATAAAACGATCTTACCATCACCCTTTCCTTCTTTTGATCTCTTTACGGATCAGTGCCAGTTCCCTTCCTGTTTGACCGGAAACGGAAGAGTTCTCCTGTGCACGACGCATGAGGTAAGGAATCACATCATCAATAGGTCCGAAAGGCAGGTATTTGCTTACAGAAAACCCGGCTTTGGCAAGGTTAAAAGTAATATTGTCGCTCATGCCGTATAACTGTGAGAAATGGATATGCGGATGATGTGCAGGTATTTGTTTTTCCTGTAGCAGGCGGGCAGCATCCAGGTTGCTTTGTTCGTTGTGAGAAGCCACAATAGTAGCAATACGGTCCAGGTGGTCAATACAAAATGCTACTGCCAGGTTATAATCGCGGTCGCTGGCTTCTTTATCGGGTTGAATGGGAGAAGGATAGTTCAGTTCAGCAGCACGTTTGCGTTCTTTTTCCATATAAGCGCCACGCACCAGCTTGGCACCCAGGATAAAATTGCGCTCTGCAGCAGCTTCAAATGAATCTTTCAGGAACTGCAAACGGTCATGACGATATAACTGGATGGTATTGTATACAACAGGCGTTTGTTTGTTGTAATTGCTCATCATTACCATGGTCAGGGCATCCACAGGATCCTGGATCCAGGTTTCTTCAGCATCCACCAATACACCTATTTTGCTGGCAGCAGCCGTATCGCAGATCTTTTTCATCCGTACCGAAACACGCATCCAGGCATCTTTCTGGGCTTCGGTAAGTGTGTCAATGGCTTCGGCAAACCGCTTCATCAGCGGACCGGAAGCCTTTTTCATGGCTTTGTCCAGTTTTTCCAGCAAGCCGAAGGCGGCAAAACCGGTTACTTTAATGCTCATGAAGGGAATATTGGGCTGTGTGGCTGCATATTCAATCACACGGATAAATTCGTCGGTAGCATGGTCAAACCCCTGCTCGCCGTCCTCACCGCCTTCCACGCCATAGTCCAGGATCACCTGCACATGGTATTCACCCAGTTTTTTAGCTACATCAGCCGTTGCATTCAGGGTTTCTCCCCCTACAAACTGTTTGAAAATAGTATTGCGGATAAGCCCTTTTATAGGTAAACCGGCCTTGATAGCCCAGGGAGTGAACCGTGTACCCAGTTTTACCAGGCCACTGTATCCCATAGAGGAAAAGAGGAATTCGGCTTTTTTTAGTTCTTTATCAGTTTTATAGGCAAATGCGTTCCCTGTATTGTCGAATGAGAGTACTGGCTGGGGATTATCCATAGCGGTAAAATAATGGCGCAAAATTAGGCGAAACTGCATAATAGCGGCCCGGATAGATTAATATAGGATAAGCATTGGACAATCAATGTTTTGTCCGATTTGGGGTTGTGAATGGTGAGTGGTAGGTAATGAATGCTCAATAGTATCTGATTTCCTTATCAACTTTTCAACCTTTCCTTACTTTGCATTTCTTTTCCGGCCTTTCTTGAATCTTGTATCTTGCTTCTTAAACCTTGTCCCTCTTCAAACCGCCACTAACTCCTTCCCCGCAACAAATGCTTCAACCGGCTATAGGTTTCGGGTTTGATGTTCAGGTACGAGGCAAGAATTTTCTGGGGTACCCGTTGCAGCATCTGCGGGTTGTTGGTAACATAATCAATAAAACGTTCTTTGGTGCCTTTGGTCAGTTGCAGCATGGCACGGGCATCTTTCTGGATGTACATCGCGGCAATGATGGCGCCGGCCAGCCGTTCGGCCCAGGCAAACTCTTCCAGCACGGTTTGCATATTCTCGTAGCTAATGCTGATAACAATGGAAGGTTCAACCGTTTCAATGATCATTTCGGAGGGAATACGCTGATGAAACGAAATTTCAGAATGGATCAAATGACCTTCGGTAGCCAGTTGCAGGGTAAGGTCGTTGCCCTTTGTACGGATGCTTTTGCGCACCATACCACGCATTACTACATTCACATAGTTTTCGACAATGCCTATGGGCAGTATGGCCGTTTTTTTCTCGAAATTACGTACTTCAAGAAAGGGAACGAGTTTTTTAAAATCATCCCGGTTAAGAGGCGCATACCGTTGCAGGTATGTCAGTAGGCTTTCAAAATAGTATCTGATGTCCACAATTGGCAATGATGGCATACATACAATGATTTATTCAGAAGTACCTGTATTTTTTCCGGGTACCAGCAGGTGTTTTAAACGACTGAAAGTTTCAGGTTTAATGTCCAGGTAAGAAGCAAGGAATTTCTGGGGTACCCGCTGGAAAAGTTCATGCTGCTGGTTCATAAATCGTACAAAGCGCTCACGGGTGGTGTATTTCAGCAGTTCCTGCTCGCGCATGGATTTTCGCAGCAACAGGTCGGTAAGGATCAGTCGCTCAAGTTTTTGCAATCGTGGGTATTCATTGAACAACGCCTGCATCCGTTGTTTATTCAGCGTTAGCAACTTGCTTTCTTCAACAGTTTCTATAACATATTCGGAACCTTTACCCGTTAGAAAAGAGACAGAGGAACTGATCAGTTCTCCTTCTTTGGCCAGTTGGGTAATGACCTCATGTTTATCCCGGTAAAAAAATTTACGCACCAGTCCCTGTACTATAAAATGGCAATGTTCTTCTTTTTCATCAATATCGATCAGTTTGAACTTACGGTTATATGAACGTACTTCCGTAGCCTCCATTAAAGCGGCCAGTTCCTCGGCGGTAAGGCTGAAAAAACGGCTTGTATATTGCTCCAGCATCACAAGCATAACAGCAATTTATAATTTATCGTAATCTGTCGGTACTCTTGTTCAGTATATCCGGGCGAACTAATAATTTTTGTTTACCAATCCTCCGGATTACTCATTATAATAACATCCCACAACCATTTAATACTAAATAATACATTACTATTAAATCACCTTTGTGAAATTTATTCATTTTGGCGTAGGTTTGCACACTTATAAATTGTAAAACACAGTCATTATGTCAAAAAAGATCCATGTAGCAAACCCTGTAGTAGAACTGGATGGCGATGAAATGACGCGCATTATCTGGAAATTCATTAAGGACAAGCTCATTCTTCCTTATCTCGAATTAGACATTAAATATTATGACCTTGGCGTAGAGTACCGCGATCAGACCAATGATCAGGTAACAGTTGATGCTGCCAATGCCATTAAACAATACGGAGTTGGTATTAAGTGTGCCACCATTACTCCTGATGAGGCCCGTGTAAAGGAGTTCAGCCTGAAACAAATGTGGAAAAGCCCCAACGGTACTATCCGCAACATCCTGGACGGAACCGTTTTCCGTGAGCCAATCGTTATCAAAAATATCCCGCGCCTGGTTTCTAACTGGACTGCCCCCATCATTGTAGGCCGTCACGCATTTGGCGACCAGTACCGCGCTACTGATACTGTTATTAAAGGTAAAGGCAAATTGACTATGACCTTTACACCTGAAGATGGTGGTGAACCACAGACCTTTGAAGTGTATAATTTCAAAGGTGATGGCGTGGCACTGTCTATGTACAATACAGACGAAAGCGTAAAAGGTTTTGCCCGTAGCTGCTTCAACATGGCGCTGAGCAAAAAATGGCCGCTTTACCTGAGCACAAAGAACACCATCCTGAAAAAATACGATGGCCGTTTCAAAGATATTTTTGCTGACATCTATGAAAACGAGTTCAAACAGAAATTTCAGGAAGCAGGTATTGTATACGAGCACCGCCTGATTGATGACATGGTTGCCAGCGCCCTGAAATGGAACGGCAACTTTGTATGGGCCTGTAAAAACTACGATGGCGACGTACAGAGTGACAGCGTGGCACAAGGCTTTGGCTCACTGGGTCTGATGACCTCCGTACTGGTTACGCCCGATGGCAAAACCATGGAAGCCGAAGCTGCTCATGGTACTGTAACACGTCACTTCCGTGATCACCAGGCCGGCAAACCTACCAGCACCAACCCTATTGCATCTATCTTTGCATGGACACGTGGCCTGGCCTTCCGTGGTAAACTGGACAATAACCAGGCGCTGATCGACTTCAGCAATACCCTTGAAGCTGTTTGTATTGAAACAGTTGAAAGCGGTAAAATGACCAAAGACCTGGCAGTTTGCATCCACGGCAATAAAGTAAGTCATGGCGACCACTATCTGTATACCGAAGAGTTCCTGGACGCTATAGACCAGAATCTGAAAAAGAAAATGGGATTATAAGCTCCGGCTGTAATTTCCTGAATATATCAAAAAGCATCTGTCGCCAGGCAGGTGCTTTTGTTTTAAGGGAAGGTTGTAGGATGGTTTGATGGTTATAAGGCTT
This sequence comes from Chitinophagaceae bacterium PMP191F, assembly GCA_001302245.1. Taxonomy (GTDB): domain Bacteria; phylum Bacteroidota; class Bacteroidia; order Chitinophagales; family Chitinophagaceae; genus PMP191F. The sequence continues at coordinate 61,602 of LGYU01000009.1, read as the reverse complement.
GATTGTTGTTGACCGCTGCGGCCTTTGAACCACAAGCGGCGGGCAAATACAGCAGCAACTACTTACAACTAACGATTCACGACTCACGATGTCTTATCTTGCAACCTGTGAACATTGAAAATTACTATCCGAAGCATCCCGTACTGCAACAGCATGTTGCGTTCTTTTACCTGTTGAAAGCGGAATCGCCCGATTTCAATACCACTTACTACGCTTTTCCCAATATCAATGTGCCGCTTAGCATTCATAAATCTGCAGTGTGTGAGATCAGGAAGAACTATACCGGTGTATATGCCAATAATAACGGTACACCTTTGGCCCTTATACAGCGCAGCTACCAGGCACCATTGCTGATCAACCTGAAGGGTCCGGTGAACAAACTGACCATTGTATTCAAACCAATGGGTATTAACCGGTTTATTTCACAACCATTTTCAGTCATTGCCGCGGAAGATTCGCAGGTGTTTACTGACTGGTACCAACAGGCCAGGTATCACACTTTTGAACAACGGTTCTTTGCTACAGATGATGTAACAGAACAACAGGCATTACTGGAAGATTTCCTGCTTGCAGTATACAATACCAACAGCGATTACGAAACGGTTGATAAGGCCATTGCTTTACTGACCGATTTTTCAGAGGAGCATTCTATCGAAGCCATCGCCGAAAAGCTGGAACTGACCGTACGCTCGTTCAACAGGCTGTTTGATAAACACATGAGTATTTCGCCGGTAGCCTATAAAAAGATTGCGCGTTTCCGGCATTCGTTGCAAAACAAGCTGTTCAGCGAACGTTTCAAAAAACTGACAGAGATCGGGTACGCCAGCAATTTCTACGACCAGGCCTATTTCATTAAAGTATACAACAAACTTACGGGCTCAAACCCATCTGCTTTTTTTAACTCCATAGAAAAACTGGCCGACGAGAAGCTCATCTTCAAATTTGTTAAAGAATAGGGATTGTCCGAAAAATACAATTTCACGCGCCACATTACGATTTACTTCGTACTTCAACCAGAAAAAGGCGCTATGCTCAACAAAACACCTCTGTTTCTTATAGCAGCACTTGCTATAAGTACCCTGCTAAAAGCCCAGGAAGATTCGCTGGGAGCCTATACGTCAAGGGCTTACGGCCTTTACAATAAAAAAGACTATTGCGATGCCTTGTACTGGTACGAAAAGGCATTCTCCATCCGTAAGGTCAATTACCCTTTATACCAGGCTTCGGTATGTGCCTGTCAGTGCGGCCAGCCGGACAAAGCATTGCAGTATTTCAAAGAGTTTATGGAGCACGGCGATTTTTACAATTATGAGTTCTTTGCCAATGATACTACCTCCGGTTGTATCAGGAATACCGATGTATGGAAAAAAGGTATGGCTTCGCTGAAAGTCAGGTATGATTCGGTGCAGGCAGAGATCAGCAAACACCTTGCAGCCGTTAATGATACCGGCAAAAGGCTCAATCACTCATTTCTTACAGATACTGCTTACTGGCAGCAACAGGCAGCAAAGAAAAAGTTTCCTGCATTATTCCAATCCATCAGGAATTTTGATAACTATGCCACACCACCTGTTACTGATCACTGGACCCAGTACAACATCAGAGTGAATGACACACTTACTGTACCATTCCTCGTCTATATACCCCGCACTTATAATCCCAAAAAGAAAACATCATTATATCTCTACCTGCACGGTGCGGCAGGCAATAGTCCCGTATTCAACACCAATATAAATACACCTGATTTTGAAAAAGACGTACTCAGAGAACAGGTACGGCAACAGGCATTTGTTATTTACGCTTTTGCACGAAAAGATATCAACTGGCTGTATCATCAACTGGCTTTTGAAACCCTGATAAGAGAGATCAGTTTTGTAAAGTCATTGTACAATATTGATGATAACAGGGTTTACGTATCAGGACACTCAGATGGCGGTCGCGGTGCTTTCTGGCTCGCCTTGAATAAACCGACTGCTTTTGCAGCATCACTGGGCATTTGTTACTATCCGGGATTATATGGTTTCAACACCCATTTTACCAATCTTGGTAATCAGACCCCCTTTTACGGTATCAGTGGCACAGATGATGGCCTTTTTAAAAACACTACGGTAAACGAGATCTATCACTATGCACAACAACAGGGCGCTAACTGGCATAATTACAATGTTACAGGAAAGCATGGGTTGCCCTATGCAGCTCCTGATTCACTGAACTTTATTTACGACACATTACAACATCGTATCAGGAATCCTTTTCCCGCTACTATACAATGGCAAACAGACAACGTTGCCAATGGCCGTTACCACTGGATTGCTATCAATGAGCTGGATACCGCCGCCACACCTGCATCCTGGCACCCGGTGCTGAACCCTACCATTACCAGAGATGGTAAACCCGTAAAGGCCAATTACAACCTGCACAAGTCCGGCGCAATCAAAGCATCTATCAAAAACAATGTGGTAAAAATTGAGACCTCCTGCGTTAAACAGTTCTCCTTTTACGTGTACCCCGAATTGATAGACATCAGTAAACCGGTACAGTTCTTTATCAATGACAAACTGGTGAGTACACAAAAGATCACTCCTGACAAAGATTTGCTGGTAAAAGAATTTACCAGTACAAAAGACCGGCAGTTACTTCCCGTAGCCGGCATTACCTTATATGTTGAACCTTAAACATTATAATATGCGTAAAACACCTCTCTTATTCATCTTGTTATGTACCGCTATGCTGGCAACAGCACAGAACAAAACAGCAAAATTCAACCAGGTATTAGCTGATTCTTTAAAAAGCATGGTAACCGTTGACCAGGTTGCCGCTAACGTTCCGCAGGGTAAATACAGGGAATTACCATCAGAAGAATGGCAGCATTTTAAAGACAGTGTTTTTAGTACTCACAAAAAAATACTGGAACAGGTATTTGCTCAGTACGGTTATCCCGGTTATGATCTGGTAGGCAAAGAAGGGGAACAAAACTTCTGGCTGATGGTACAGCATTGCGATAAAACGCCGGACTTCCAGAAAAAAGTACTGAATGCCATGAAGGAGCAGGTTAATAAAAACAATGCAGATCCTAAAAACTATGCATACCTCACCGACCGGGTGTTACTGAACACCGGCAACAAACAGGTGTATGGAACACAGGTAACCTACAACCTGGCTATTTGCCAGGCTATTCCACGTCCGTTGGTTGACAGTGCCAATGTGAATGCCAGACGCAAAGAAGTAGGATTGGATGTAATTGAAAAATACCTGAACCTGATGTCTGAAATGCATTTTAACATGAATAAGGCCGGTTACGAACAAAAAGGTATTACACAACCAAAACTATATGCCATACCACAATAAGTATTCCATGAAAGGCTTCTCATGATGCCGCACCTAAACAAAAGCTCTCCGCAGGGAGAGCTTTTGTTTTAACCCGCAACAGCCGTAATAATATCATGTTCGTGATGCCATTTTTTCTCTTTTGCAGTTAGCTACTTTGACGCCAGCAGCAAACTGCGGATCTCTTCTTCGTTGGCCAGATAAAAATGCCCGGTATCCTGTATTGCAGCATTCTGATATTGCACATTATCTTTTGCCGTCATGCGCGCAGAAGTATGAAATTCTTCAGCACCGGTTTCACTGATCAGTTGCTCTATATTGGAAGACCGAACACCTGCACCTGGCATTATAACGATCCTTCCGACGGCCTGTTCTACCAGTTTTGCCAGTAATACGATCCCCTCAGGCGCGGTACTTTTCTGTCCGCTGGTCAATACCCGCTCACAGCCACATGCGATCAGTGTTTCCAGTGCAGCAAAGGGATCAGGCGTTCTGTCAAATACACGGTGACAGGTTACGCCCATCGGATATGCCCATTCCACCATACGCTTCATCCTTTCCGCATCAATAGCACCATCCTGCGTCTGCACACCTGTGGATATGCCGTCACACCCCAGTTGTTTGCACAACAGGATATCTTCTTTCATCATAGCAAATTCGTAAGCATCATAACAGAAGCTGCCCCCCCGCGGACGTATAATAGGATACAGGTCTATAGCAACATGTTGCCTCGCTTGCCTGATAGCGCCATACGAAGGTGTAGTACCTCCTTCAACAGGATTATCACACAATTCTATACGTTTTGCTCCTGCCTTTTCAGCAATGATCGCCGACTGTACATTGAAAGCACAAACTTCAAGCAGCATTGTGTTATATGTTGTAAGTTTTAGGAAAAAGGAGGTCTGAAAAAGGTACGAGCTATAGGCTTCGGACAGCGAACGGGAATACAGGGTAACTTCAACTATCAAACGATCAAGCCATCTAACAATCTGCTTTCTCATTCTCAAATCAACCCATTCACAAATTTTCAAATTACCACACACACTTCCCTTTATACACTTTCTCTTCTTTATTGCTTTTTACAGAATAGGTAAATCCCTTTTGCAAAGCATAGGCACCGTATTCTCCTTTTTTATTCAGTGCAAGAAATCCAACCTGTACTTTTTTGGCTCTTTCGGGTCCGCGACTGATGATCCGCTGTACCGCTTCTTTACAGGCATTCTCCGGTGATAAGCCCTGTCGCATCAGTTCTACCACCAGGTGCGAGCCTACAATACGGATCACCTCTTCTCCCACTCCGGTAGAAGTAGCAGCGCCCACTTCATTATCCACATACAGTCCTGCACCAATAATAGGAGAGTCTCCTACCCTTCCATGCATTTTAAAAGCCATACCGCTGGTAGTACATGCACCACTTAAATTACCGGCAGCATCCAATGCAATCATGCCAATGGTATCGTGATTTTCAGGACCACCGGGCATAGGATCATTTTCTTTTTTATACAACCTGTTCTCAATATTTATTTCGGGCTGGTATTTAGAGGTTTTCAACCATTCCTTCCATGCTTTTTCACTTTCTGGTGTCAGCAGGTTTTGTTTGGTAAACCCGTTGGCTATGGCAAACTGTAAAGCGCCATCACCTACCAGTACTACGTGTGGTGTTTTTTCCATTACCAGTCTTGCTACAGCGATAGGATGCATAATATGTTCCAGGCACATTACAGCTCCGCAATTATAATGCTCATCCATAATACAGGCATCCAGCGTAACACGCCCATCCCTGTCTGGCAAACCACCATACCCAATGCTCTGATTGGTAGGATCAGCTTCCGGAATTTTCACACCTGCTTCCACAGCATCCAGCGCACGGCCACCGGCGCTGAGTGTTTTCCATGCTTCAGTATTGGCAGCAACACCAAAATCCCAAGTAGAAATAACAACAGGTTCATTTTTCATAACGGGATATGATTTTCCGGTACCTGCCAGCAATTTTTTTTCTGCCAGCATAGCAGCCGAACTGAATAATGAGGTATGGAGAAATCTACGGCGCGTGGTCATGTGATTGGTTTATTTCAAGGTTACAGTTTGCATAATCTGGGTGATAGGTTGCAGGTATTAAGCTGTAGGTAAATCCAACGGCTACACTTATAACTTAGTACTTATAACCGGTTCTGCTGCTTCATGAATTTCTCCAAGCTCTTCCGCGCGCGGCGGTGTATGGCGTTCTGTACAAATGGCAACCAACCCAGCAACAAGCCTTTCATGCCCAATGCCTGGCGGCTCCATTTCCACAGGTCAAAATCATCCAGGTGTTCAATGATCTTTGCATCTTCAAATTTAAAACGCGCCTTACAATGATTCACCACCCGTTTGCCCGTAGTAGAAAACGTATAGGTAGCTATCCAGTTGCACGAGCCATAGCCTTCCTCATCGGCCTCAATATGATCGGCAGTTACAGAAAAATCCTTAGCCTGTTTGCACAGCATTTCCCACATGGCTTTTACCTCGCGGACCTGCAGATTATGGAAAACAGGATCATAAAAAAATGCCTCGTCATGATAACAGGCATTCATAGCCTGCCAGTCCAGCCGGGCAAAAGCAGTATAAAAGTTTTCTATCACCTGTTTATTGTCGCTCATATAATTTGAAAAAAGAGTTAAAGAACATTCCCTACATTTAATCTGCTAAAATTAAAGGAAAACTAAATACATCACTCATGAGAATGTTTCTGCTCACCATCGGGTTGCTGTTGCTGCTGCAGGTTTCGCACGCGCAGATGGCCCCGTTGACACCTTATCCGCAAGACTCTACATGGATTCGCGATAATTACACCAAAAAAGAAGTGTACATCCCCATGCGCGACGGCGTTAAATTGTTTACAGCCATCTACATTCCGAAAGATGCCACAGAAAAACATCCTTTCCTGATGACACGTACGCCGTACTCCTGCGCACCCTACGGCGAACAGAATTTCGGTGCCGGACTCTGGAATACACAGCGCCGGTATTATGCACGCGAAAACTACATTTTTGTAATACAGGATGTACGTGGCCGCTGGATGAGCGAAGGTGAATTCCAGGATGTGCGTCCTTTCAATGCCAATAAAAAAGGAAATGAAATTGACGAAGCCAGTGATACTTACGATGCTATTGACTGGCTGGTAAAGAATATCCCGGGCAACAATGGTAATGTAGGTGTATTTGGTGTGTCTTATCCAGGTTTTTATTCTACTATGGCTGCACTCAGCAGTCACCCTGCTTTAAAAGCGGTAAGCCCGCAGGCACCAGTTACCGATTGGTTTATGGGTGATGATTTTCATCACAACGGAGCCTTTATGCTGATGGATTGTTTCAGTTTCTACGCCGGCGGATTCGGCTATCCCCGTCCGGTACCTACCAGCGTTGGCCCGCGTTCTGCATTACAGATGCCACGCAATGACAATTATCAAACATATCTCAACATCGGCTCCTTACAGAATTTTCTGAAACTGACCGGCGATAGCCTTAAGTTCTTTAAAGAGTTGTATGCACATCCCAACCTGGATGACTGGTGGAAAGCCCGTAACCCACGCAATTTTGTCAACAATATCAAACCTGCTATACTGACCGTAGGAGGATTGTTTGACGCGGAAGATTGTTATGGTGCATGGAACCTTTACAAAGCCATTGAACAGAAAAACCCTTCGACTGCTTTCAATAAAATTGTAATGGGCCCCTGGTATCACGGACAGTGGGGTTCTGCTGATGGCTCTAAACTGGGCAATGTACGTTTTGGTTCTAACACCGCGTACTGGTATCAGAACAATATTGAACTGCCTTTCTTCAATTATTTCCTGAAAGGTAAAGGCGATATTTCCAAATTACAGGAAGCAACAATCTTTTTCACCGGTGTAAATGAATGGAAAAGTTTACCGCAATGGCCTCCTGTTGAAAAACAGGACAAAGCCATTTACCTGCAACCGGATGGAAAACTTGGCTGGGATAAACCTGTTGCCAAAACCAGTTTCAGCGAATACATCAGCGATCCGCAACATCCAGTACCCTATACTGAAGATGTACATTTTGGCAGAACAAGAGATTATATGACCGACGATCAGCGTTTTGCCACACGCAGACCTGATGTGCTCACTTTCCAGACAGAAGTTTTAGATAACAATGTAACACTTGCAGGAACAGTAGTGGCCGATCTTCTGACCAGTATTTCTACCACCGATGCTGACTTTGTAGTAAAAGTGATTGATGTATTCCCTGATGATTTCCGTTACCCGGGCACAATACCCAATACGGGTCGTGATGCCGGCGGACCTTACCCGATGGGTGGTTATCAGATGCTGGTACGTGGCGAAATAATGCGTGGACGTTTCCGCAATAGTTTTGAAAAACCGGAAGCATTCAAACCCAATAAAGTGGAACATGTAAAGTTTGAATTGCCCGATGTTGCGCATACCTTCCGGAAAGGGCATCGCATTATGATACAGATCCAGAGCAGTTGGTTCCCGCTGGTAGACCGCAATCCACAGAAATTTGTAAACATTTACGAATGCAGCGACAGCGATTTTCAGAAAGCAACCATCCGCATACATCATGATGCCATTAACAGCAGCAGCGTGATATTACCGGTAGTACCGTAAGAGAGGTACCAGGTTTTAGCTGCCGGGTATTAGCAAAATACAAATACGATTTCAAAATAAAATCCCGTAGCTGATGCTGCGGGATTTTTTGTCATGCTCTATATGTGCTTCCCAACGAAGGTTTTGAATTTGGTGTTTATGTTTCGAATTCTTTTACTCGTGTAGTCAAAAGTGAATTGTGAGTGGTAAATGGTCGTTGATTTCCTTATCAACCTTTTCAACTTGTCAACTATCCTCTGCTTCGGCCGCCCGGACGAGCCAATAGGGCGGATATTTTCTTACACCACACTATCAGGGTTTATCCCACCAAACGCGTGTCATAAAAACGTTGTCACCCTGTCGACTGAGTGCCTGTTGCAGATTCGTACCATTCGCAGATGCTTCTGAAGCAGGGTACAACATGCGACGTGGAATTTTACCACCGGTAGCATTGCCTACATAATTCACGGGTACCAACGTGGGGTAGTCGCTTCTGCGCCAGTTGGACCATACTTCGTACCAATCCAGGAAACTGGCTACCCAATACTGCGTATTGATCTGCTGAAAACCGGTGGCATCAGCATAGGGATGAGCCAGTAAATAATTGTCGGCATCACTTTCAGAAAGTGTGGCTCCCGCATCAAACTGTGCCAGTTGTGTCATAGCAGCAGTAACTCCTTTTTTATAATGTGCGGCAGCACTTTCACCAACACTCCATCCTCTTTTTGCTGCTTCTGCCAGTAATAGCTCCACCTGTGCATAAGTTACCAGGAAAGTAGGTGCGGCCAATTTCAGCATCACACTACTGCGAATGGTTGAATAGTTATTGACATCAGCAGGATAATTGGCTGCATGTGTAATATCAGTGGCACCGCCATTCTGATCGTAGCCATTGGGCATACCTACCTGTTGTGCAGGTGTGGTATTGCCGGAAGAGTGTATCTGCGCCATGAAAGGCAAACGCGGATCGTTATTGTTTTTCAGAAAATCAATAAACGTTTTACTCAGGAACACTTCTCCTTTACCTGTAGCATTCCATTCACCACTCAATATATTGCTGTTCCTGTTCACCGTAGTACGGCCACCGGCTGCATCATGAGCAACGTAGGCATTCTCTGCATTGGAACTGATCAATCCTCCTGCATACGCTTTCTCTGCCCATGTTTTTGCGGTCGGGGCATCTACTTTTGTCAACCGCATTGCCAGGCGCAGCATCAGCGAGTAAGCTGTTTTTTTCCATAATGTTACAGCATTGGTAGCGCCACGGAAAACAAGATCACTGGTACCGATCTTATCTTTGGAATCATCCAGCGCTTTGGCTGCCTCATCCAGTTCTTTCAGCATGTCGGCATAAATACTGCTTTGTGTATCATATTTTGGAGTGAACACGCGTCTGTAGTAACCCAGTCCTGCTTCAGAATATGGAATATCACCATACAGATCAGTAATCCGATGAAAGATCAGTACACGTACAATACGTCCTACCTGGTACAGGTTTGCATACAGCGGCTTATCCTTCGTAATTTCCAGCAGATCCATTACATATTTCACCTGGTCGCGATAAGCCACATCAAAATAAGCAGATGCAAAGGCGTCATTCTGGATATATTTGTCACCTGCATACCAGCCCGTGTTGGCCAATTGCTGCATCATCATACCCGCATAGATAATATTCACACGCCAGGTTTCATAACTGAAATCACTGTTGCCCGTAAATTCCAGTTGAGCGCGGGTAAGGTTATAACCCGGAACATAAGTATCAGCCGATGATTTGTTGGTATCGGTATTGATGCTTTCAAAATCTTTTGTACAACCGGTCAGCAACAATGCAACCGGTAAAGCAATCAATAGCGCAGTTCTGTACAGGTGTTTCATAATGCAGTTTTTATGATAGCATTGATTGTTTTTAGAATTTCACATTCAGGTTCAAGCCCATTGAGCGCACACTGGGTAAGCCTGCGTATTCAAGTCCCTGGGCATTTGTATTATTGTAATTGGCTTCCGGATCAATATTGGGGGTGCGTTTATGGATATAGAACAGGTTTCTGCCTACCAGCGAAATACTAAGTCCCTGTAATTTTTTTCCCAGTCTGGCAGCAGGGAAAATATAGGTCAGCGACAGGGAACGGAACTTAATAAAATCTGCATTGTACACATGCAGCGCAGAAACTGACGCCAGCCTGTTGTAATAAGTTTGTGCATCTACAGTACCATTCACTGGATTGCCCTGGTCATCCACACCTTTCACAACAACGCCACCCTGCCGGCCTGGTAAAGTTTCTTTGGATACGCCATATCCGTAAGCCCTTGAATTAGTACCGGAGTAGATCACAGCACCATATTTATAATCTATCAGGAAAGAGAGTGTAAGATTTTTAAAGGTGATATCATTGCTCCATCCTCCGGTAATGGGATGTACACCTGTTCCAAACGAAGTGAGTGTGCCTGCAGCCTGTGGCAGATTGGTAGCGTCCAGTACCAGGTTACCTTTTATATCACGTTTGTAATCAAAGGCCATTACCTGTGCAAACGGCATATTCAGAATGTGCTGGATAAAGGCGCGTTCTGTACGCGATTCACCACCAGGCACCTGCATAAAGGATTGCCCTTCTGCAAGCTGTATTACCTTATTCTTGTTGTGCGAAAAATTAAAGCTGGAAGACCATGTAAAATTGCGTGTTGATACAGGTGTACCGCCCACTGCTATTTCAATACCCCTGTTCTCAATTTTACCAATATTAATGATAGCACTGGTGTAGCCTGAAGTTTGCGATACTGTTCCTTCCACAATATCATTCAGTGTTTGCTTTTTGTATACCGATACATCTACCGACAACCTGTTCTTTAATAACTTCAGCTCTACCCCTGCTTCCAGCTCTTTTATTTTAAGTGGTTCAATAGCGTTGTTGGGGATCTTGTTCTCCAGGTTGCCAATCGCTACACCATTGATGTTAGCGCCAAGTGTATTGTAGTAGAGCGCTGTTGAGAATACCGGCGCATCACCACCCACCATGGCATAACCCACGCGCAGTTTACCAAAGTTCAGCCAGTCGGGTTTAATACTTTCTGAGAACACATACGATGCATTGACTGATGGATAGTTGTAGGAATTATTACCTGCCGGTAAAGTGCTGGACCAGTCATTGCGATCGGTAACATTCAGGAACAACATGTTCTTGTAGGAGAATTCTGCTGAACCATACAGTGATTGTACTTCTTTACGCGGCGTACTGATGGTAGCGTTTTTAGTACCTGCGGTAGCCGGATTGTACAGATATGGGAAAGCAAAGGCGCTGGCATTGATGTCTGTGATCTTCTGTTTCATGCGCAACAGGTTACCACCCGCAGTGATGTTGATACCAAAATCTTTTGAAATGTTCTTATTAAATCCTGCCAGCACATCGGCATTGAACTCGTTGAAATTATTGGTGCGTTCCAGGTCAAGGCTACCCGCTGGTCTGTACGCGGTACCGGTAGGTGTTATCTGTGTGGCGTTGAAAGCAAAGAAGTCGTTGGCAATGCGTGCCTGTATATAAAACGAACTTACAGGTGCATAACGCAGACTGGCAACACCCAGTATCCTGTCTTTGGATGTATTGTTCTGGAAACGGTTGGCAGCAAAATAGGGATTGGTCGAAAAATCATCTGCACTATAGCGTATTTCGTTGCCACTGGCATCATAACCAGGAGCTAGGTAATCCGCTTTTACATTAGGTGGCAGGAACAGGATGGCATAGTTACCATTTCCCGGTGCATCACTTAAGTTGGAACGGTTGGTGCCGGTTTCTTTTACATAGGTAACATTGGCACGTCCGGACCATTTATCAGAAAGTTTATAGTTAAGATCAAGATTGGCATTGTTGCGCGAATACTTCGAGTTGGGATATACGCCATTATTGCGCAGATCACCCAGCGACAAACGATAACTGCCGCTTTCATTACCACCTGAAAATGCGATGGTATTGGTAAATGTATAACCTGTTTTATAAAAATCTTTCAGATTATTCTTACTCACTGCACTGTACGGATGTTGTTTTCCATCAAACAGGGTGAGCATGGATCCATCCAGTTTGGCGCCCCACGAGCTTAACCCTGTAAGCCTGGCTGAGGTAGCATCAATTGGTTTATTGCCCTGTGTACCCTGACCGTATTCCTGCTGAAAATCAGTAAAGTCATTGATACGGTCGATGGTAGCATTACTGTTAAACTCAACACCCAATGTCTTTTTCAGTTTGCCTGATTTGGTCGTGATCAGGATCACACCATTTCTGCCCCGCTGGCCATACAACGCTGCTGCGGCAGCACCTTTTAATACGGTCATTTCTTCAATATCATCGGCATTGATGGCAGAAATACCATCACCCAGGTCAGCACCACCCCACTTACCCGCATTACCCATATTGTCATTATTCATGGGAATACCATTGATAACATACAGCGGCTGGTTATCGAACGTAAGCGATGAATTACCGCGTATAGTAACCCTTGAAGAGCCACCCGGGCCACTCAACGGACCGGAACTGTTTACGCCGGCTACTTTACCTACCAGTGCATTACCGATATTGATCTCACGTGATTTGGTCAGTTGTTCACCGGGTACAGTAGCCACTGCATATCCCACTCTGCGTGATTCTTTGCGTATACCCAATGCAGTAACCACTACTTCATCCAGTTGCGATTGGGTTTGCAACAGGTCAACATCCAGCCATTGTTCACTTGATATCAACACTTCCCTCGTCTGGTACCCTACTATTGAGAACACCAGCACTTCTCCTTTCTCCGCCTGTATCATAAATTCGCCCGTACTGCTTGATGAAACCCCTCTGACAGTACCCTTGATGGTAATGCTGACACCAGGTAGCGCTACACCACCAGCGCCTGTTACCTTTCCACGCACCATAGCATAAGCAGACTTTAATACATTGCTGTAGTTCAGTGAACTTTCTGTTGAAGCCAGAGTGCCGGAGTTGTTGTTACCGGCAGTACGTTCTGTCATTTTTAAAATGACGAAGGTATTATCGCCGATTTTTTTGTAGGTAAGACCGGTATTCTGCAAAAGTTGCTCCAATATTACAATAACATCTTTCTTTTCATCGTATACGGTACTGACCTGTTTGTTTCCAAAAGCAGTATCAGCAAACAGGAAATAAACACCTTTCTTTTTATTCAGTTGTGTCAATACATGGAATAAGCTGGCTGTTTTGCTTTGTGAAGGATCTTCTGCAGCTACTTCGGCTACAGGCTGACGAAGTTTTTTGTCGGCAGCAAAAGCATAGTTGTTTTGTCCGTAGGAATAGTAATTCGCAGTCACGATAAGGCATAGCAATGCCCAACCCGGGTTTAATCGAATTTCTCTCATGTGCTTAATAGTTTTGATGTCTGGTATCTGAACCTGATGTTATCAGGAGCCGGTAATGGTTACCACATCGCCCTGGCGTGTGGCTTTTAACCCGAAGGCTGCTTCCAGTGATTGCAGCATTACATTCAGGTTATCATTTGACAAAATACCTCTCATTGGTTTATCGCCCAGCGAAGCATCTTTTAATTTTATTGTTATACCATAATGCTCTTCTATAAGGGGTATTGCTTCTTTGAGGGGAATATCTGTGAACATTAGCTTTCTATCGCGCCATGCCAGTACGCTTCCTTCTTCTACGGTTTTCATTTCCGGTATACCGTTGTTCATTTCAGCAAAGTCGCCCGGTTTCATATGCAGTTCTTTACCATCCCTGGTAACCAGTATAATACTTCCTTCCGTAAGCATTACGCTATTGGTTTTTTCCTTGCTTACCACATTGAACTGTGTACCCGTAACAATAATATCAAATTCGTTGGCATGTACTATAAAGCGGCTTTTGGATGCAGTTTTGGTAACATGAAAAAAAGCTTCTCCTTTCAACCATACTTCACGTTGTGCATCTTCATTCCAGTTACAGGCATAAGAAATTTTACTGTGCGCATTCAACAGTACTTTGGTGCCATCGGGCAGTATTTTTTCCAGCACTTCGCCGTAATTGGCCTGTACTGAAGCCGGTCTGTTCATCTGCCACCACCAGGCGGCCCCGGTCAGCATCAGCACTATCACTGCCGCAGCAGCTATCCACGCGCCACGTTTGATATACATACGCCTTACTACCGCCTGTTGCGGCTTCTGACGGATACTTTGCAGCAATCGTTGCTCTGCTGACACTACCTGGCTGGCCGGAACTTCTTTTTCAGTATTTAACTGGTTCAACAATAATACAGACTCATCAACCAGTGGTTGTATCTCCGGGTGTACGGACACGTAAGTTTCCCACTCACTATACAGTCGCTGGTCTGTTTTAAAGTACCAGCCTGCAAAACGTTCATCTGCAATGATATCTTCAACGCTTGAAAAAACTTTTTCCATAATACTGCTTGTTGCCATATATAAGTGACAGTATTTTTGTTTTTGTAATCATTTTTTTAAAACTTTTTTTCTTTGAATCAGTATTTTTTTCATTTTTGATGTAGCGATCAACCATTCTAACAGACCATCCAACTATAAATCAGCCATTTGAATAACGCCCGGCACGACATACTGCTTTGGGAGAACTTCTGCAAGGGAGATCACGCTGCATTAGGTGAACTTTTCCGCAGACATTATTCATACCTGTACAGATATGGCAGCAAGATCTGTACTGATACTTACCTGCTGGAAGACGTTATACAAGAGTTGTTTATAGAGTTATGGCAACAGAAAACAGCCGCCCCTGCTGTTTCCGTAAGAGCCTACCTGCTGCGGGCCCTTAAATACAAACTGTTCCGTGCCCTACAGAAACAACAACCGCTGGCAGATGCAGACAAACTATCAGAACAAGGACACTTTGAATTAAGCCATGAAACATTCATAATAACCGAACAGGAAAATAATGAGAACGCCGGCAGGGTCATTGCCGCTATGAACCAGCTGAGCGACCGGCAGAAAGAGATCATTTACCTGAAGTTTTACCAGGACATGAGTTATGAAGAAGTGGCAGAGATCATGAACATCAATTACCAGGCAGCACGCAATCTTTTATACCAGGCCATAAAATCATTGCGCAATCGTTTGATGCAATGGTGGCTATTTTAACAATACAATTATTTTGTACATTCGGCTATTGCCTTGTTATGCTATTAACATATAAAGAGATTCAACTTATGCGTTCTACATTGTTCACATTGATCACACTATTCATAATGTATACCGGCTATGGACAACAGATCAGTATCATTCCGGAACCGGTAAAACTCACTACTACTCCCGGACATTTTACCATTACACATAATACACCCATTGTACTGGAAGGAGCAGGATTTAATAATACCGTAGACTTCCTGAATACATACCTGCAACAACTGTACGGTTTTCAACTGAAGGTTTCCAAAAAGAAAGTAGCGGGTGGCATTCATTTTAATTTTAAGAAAATAGACAATGTTGCAGAAGGTGCTTATAAAATGGATGTAACCACTAATGGCATCTCTATTATTGGTGAACATGAAAATGGTATCTTTTATGCTGTACAGACACTGTTACAGCTAATGCCTGTTGAAAAGGCTGCTGCCCTAAATATTCCATTGGTAAGCATCTACGATTATCCACGGTTTGCATATCGTGGTATGCACCTGGATGTATCAAGACATTTTTTCCCTGTTGAGTTTGTTAAAAAATATATTGACTACCTCGCACTGCATAAGCTGAACTATTTCCACTGGCATCTTACTGATGACCAGGGCTGGCGCATTGAAATAAAAAAATATCCCAAACTCACCAGTGTTGGCGGGTTCCGTAATGGCACCATCATTGGCAGATATCCCGGCAAAGGAAATGACAGTATTTACTATGGTGGTTATTATACACAGGACCAGATCAAAGAAGTGGTAGCATACGCAGCCAAACGTTATATAACTATTGTACCTGAAATTGAAATGCCCGGTCATGCCTCTGCGGCATTGACTGCCTATCCCTGGCTGGGTTGCACCGGCGGACCTTACCATGTACAACAAACCTGGGGTGTTTTTAATGAGGTGTTCTGCGCCGGCAATGATTCTGTATTTACTTTTCTGCAGGATGTGCTGGACGAGGTCATCCCCTTGTTTCCCGGTAAATACCTGCATGTAGGAGGTGATGAATGCCCTAAGGAAAGCTGGAAAAAATGTCCCCGGTGCCAGCAACGCATGAAAACACTGCAACTGAAAGATGAACATGAACTGCAGAGTTATTTTATACAACGCATGGAAAAACACGTTAACAGCAAAGGAAAGATCATGATAGGCTGGGACGAAATTCTGGAAGGCGGCCTGGCTCCCAATGCTGTAGTAATGAGCTGGCGTGGTGAAAAAGGCGGTATTGAAGCAGCTAAACAAAAACACAAGGTGATCATGACACCAAGCAGTCATGTTTATTTTGATTATTCCCAGTCAAAAAATGAAGATTCGGTAACCATCGGTGGTTATATACCTGTAGAAAAAGTATATAGCTATGAACCCGTTCCCAAAGAATTAACTGATAAGGACGCCACTTACGTATTAGGCGCGCAAGCCAATTTATGGACTGAATACATCCACTATCCTTCTAAAGTAGAATACATGATCTTTCCGCGTTTGAGTGCATTGAGTGAAGTACAGTGGTCGCAGAAAGACAAACGCAACTGGGCTAATTTTGAAAAAAAGCTGATGATACAGCTTAAACGATACGACCTGATGGGTATTAATTACAGCAAAGCCTATTTTGGTTTAAAAGCTACTATTTTACCAACGCCCGATAACAAAGGTGTTCTGTGGTATCTTGAAACCAATTCAAAAGAAGGCACTATTAGATATACATCAGGAGGCAGCTACAATACGTATTCACGGCCTGTTGTTGTGACAGCAGATTCCTCTTTATCAGCAGTACTTGAACTCAACGGAAAAGTATTAAGCAAGGTAGCCCAGCAGTTCACGTTCAATAAAGCTACCGGCAAAAAGATCAGCATCACCACTAAACCGGCAGATAAATACGCCGGCCAGGCAGGTGCTTTCGGACTCATCAATGGCGCACGTTCTATAACGGATATTAATTCACCCGAATGGCTGGGATGGGAAGGTGGTGATATGAATGCCACCATTGACCTGGTGACACCTCAAAATATTTCGTCTGTCAGCATTCATGTACTGGAACAGAAAGGTAGCTGGATCTATGCTCCGCAGGAAATAGAAGTGCAATTATCAGAAAACGGTACCGATTTCCATACCATGGAAAAAAGTCTTAACCTAAGTAAAGAGGCAGGCACCAACATGGGTACTATCAGTATTACATTTACGCCCTCTACAGCCCGTTATATAAAGGTCATTGCCAAAAACTACGGCATCATCCCCGACGGACAACCCGGCGCCGGTAATAAGGCATGGTTGTTTGTGGATGAGATTGTGGTAAATTAATGTTGTAGGTTATAGCTAATAAGTGATAAGTTAATTGCTGGTGTTCTGATCATTCGCTACGAACGACCGATCAGAATCGAAAAACTACACACAAAAGTAACAAACCTATTACCTATAACTTATTACTTACAACCAATCAGTTATACAGCATCAAAAATCGTTATTTAAAATAAAGCAAACGTTTCCGTGAATTATACGGTTGGCAAACCCGGCAGAATATTGCAATTTCGCGTAAATTCACGCAACTCAAAAACTCACCTGATATGAGCATGGTTGATTCATTCGAGAAGATACCTGTTGCTATTTACCCCGACCAGAAGAAAGGTTCTATCGCAGTAGCAATGGAAATTGCCCGGTTAATCCGTTCCAAACAGGAAAAATGGGAAAAATGTGTTCTGGGGCTTGCCACCGGTTCCACTCCCAAATCATTGTATGCCGAACTGGTACGCATGCACCGGGAAGAAGGATTAAGTTTTAAAAATGTGATCACGTTCAACCTGGACGAATACTATCCCATCGATAAAGATGCATTGCAAAGCTATAACCGCTTTATGCATTCGCACCTGTTTGATCATATTGATATTGAACCCCAGAACATCCATATACCCAACGGCGAAATAGCCAAAGACGATATTAAAGCCTGGTGCCAGCAATATGAGCACACAATAGCAGCAGCAGGCGGCATTGATCTGCAGATACTTGGTATCGGTAACAACGGGCATATTGGTTTCAACGAACCCGGTTCCAGCATTTATTCCCATACAAGACTGGTAACGCTCGACAACTCTACCCGTATAGCCAACGCATACGAGTTTGCCAATATTTCACTGGTTCCACGCCTGGCAATTACCATGGGCATCAGTTCCATTATGAAGGCCAAACGCATTGTACTGATGGCATGGGGATCAAATAAAGCGCCTGTAGTGCAGAAATCTGCTGAAGAAATTGTAACAGAACAAATTCCCGCATCACTGTTACAACAGCACAATGATTGCCTGTTTGTACTGGATGAAGCTGCTGCTGCTGAACTGACACGCATCAAATCTCCCTGGCTTACCGGCGAATGTGAATGGACGCCCGCCATGGTACGTAAAGCTGTTGTAAACATTGCTCTGAAACTGGACAAACCAATCCTCAGCCTCAGTAATGGTGATTACCTGGACAATGGCTTAAGTGATCTGCTGGTAGAAAAAGGAGACGCCTATGAGATCAATCTGCAGGTATTTTATATGATGCGTGACAGCATTACCGGCTGGCCAGGTGGTAAACCTGATTATAACCTGCCTTCACATCCTGAACGCAGCGAACCATTCCCCAAACGTTGTGTCATCTTCTCTCCACACCCCGACGATGATATCATCTCTATGGGCGGTACTTTCCAGCGTTTGCACGACCAGGGACATGATGTGCATGTAGCTTACCAGACATCCGGTAACATTGCAGTGACCGATGAGTTTGTAACACGCTTCATGGATTTTGCAGTAGGTTTTGAAGATATGTTTGGTATTGACACCAGCAAATCAAAAGAAATACTGACCGAAGCACGCAAGTACCTGCAAAAGAAAAAATTAAAAGAAACAGATACAGCTGACATACGTGCTATCAAAGGACTGATCAGAAGATGTGAGGCCAAAGCTACCTGCCGCTATGTAGGTATAGCCGAAGAGAACTACCATTTTCAGAACCTGCCGTTCTATGAAACAGGTACCATTGAGAAAAAACCAATGGGCGAAGAAGATGTACAATTAACGGTAGACCTGTTGCGCAAACTGAAACCACAACAGATTTATTGCGCGGGTGACCTGGCAGATCCGCATGGTACACACAAAGTTTGTCTGGAGATTGTTTTTGAAGCCATGCGCCGTATTAAAGAAGCTGGTGATGATTGGGTAAAAGATTGCTGGATGTGGCTGTACAAAGGAGCATGGCAGGAATGGGATATCAGTGAAATTGAAATGGCTATTCCTATGAGCCCTGACCAGGTATTGAAAAAACGTTTCGGCATTTTCATTCACCAGTCGCAGAAAGATATGGTGCCATTCCAGGGAAGCGACACACGTGAGTTCTGGCAACGTGCGGAAGACCGCAATGCCAATACCGCCAATCTGTATGCAAGACTTGGTTTAACCAAATATGCAGCCATGGAAGCATTTGTACGCTGGCATTACTAATGGTATATTTTACCACTCTCTTACAACAACTCTTAATTGCGCTCTGATATCACAGGCGGTGTTTTTCTAAGCACCGCCTTTTTTGCGGGAATTTGCAGGCGCTGCGTATAACAAGCAACAAATCATATCTCCACAATTCAATGTGTTTCAACCACTAACAACTCCGGCTATTCTATACGGTAACCCCTGTACGGACATAATGGCTAATATTTATGAGCTTTTCAAAATATTTATTACCTTGTATTGCATCTTAATGTTATTATTGTTCTGACTGAGATTCCCGGTAACAACTTTTAAGTGCCTGATTGTAGCAAATCCTGAAACACAAAAAAGTTTGTATGCACTCATCAGTCCCGGGTTATGCCAATATCAAAGAATTTATCCGTCGGGATAAATCTGCTGCCCTGAAATTTCTGTACCATGAATACGGTAATATGCTGTATGGTTTTATCTATTCTACCATCAAAAACCATG
The DNA here is from genome assembly GCA_001302245.1 of Chitinophagaceae bacterium PMP191F. GTDB lineage: Bacteria > Bacteroidota > Bacteroidia > Chitinophagales > Chitinophagaceae > PMP191F. The sequence continues at coordinate 41,598 of LGYU01000009.1, read as the reverse complement.
AAGCTACTCACACCTTACTCAATCATGTGTTTGAAGAACTTCCCAGACGCATTCATACCTACGACGAAAACAATCTGCGTTTATACAGCTGGCTTTTACAACTGACCCGCAAAAAGCTGGGCAATGCGGTATTAAAAAATGCACCGGCAAACGGCTGGACCGGAAGCAAGGATTTTCCTACTATCATCAATCGCATGAGTCGTCAATATGCAGAGATCTTTACACTCTCCTATGTAGTGGGATATTCAGCCCGCGAAATTGCTGTGATAAAAAATACAGATACCGAAGTCATCAGCCAGGAAATCAAACTGGCAGCCAAAGAATTTGCCCGCTGCATGAAAATGTAACCGCGGGGTTGTTGAATTTTGGATTTAGTGATTTGAGATTAACATACCGGGAAAAATCTCAAAATTTCTCAATCGCCACATCAGCAATTCCTCACCATCCACAACCCGCTATTCGCCTATCGCTGTGCCGTTGTAACAAAACCGTACAGCTTCAATATCAAAAACGAACACCTTTTTGAAGGAAGACACCACTTACACAATGAATATCAATCAATTAGCAACTGGCTTTTGATTTGTAATTTAATACCAGCCAAACAGTATAGCTATGTTAGGAAACTTCTTTAAAGCCGCCTGGCGAAATCTCGTTAAGGATAAAACCCATTCGTTTATCAACCTGGCAGGTCTCTCTACAGGCATGGCCATTGCGCTACTGATAGGATTATGGATATACGACGAGCTTTCATTTGATAAGAATATCAAGAACTATGACCGCATAGCGCGGGTTATTCAAAACGTAACCAATAATGGCGAAGTACAAACTTGGTGGACTGTTCCCTACCCGCTGGCCAATGAACTACGCAATAATTATGGCAGTGATTTTAAACATCTGGCAATGGCCGCAAACTGGGGTGATCACAATATCACTATCGGAGATAAAAAGATAAAAAGTACCGGAGGGTATTTTGAGAAGGAAGCAACAGCCATGTTTACACCTGACATGCTGCATGGAAAACCAGATATTGATATTTCTTCTGTACTGTTATCAGCATCGGCCGCCAAAGCATATTTTGGCGATGAAGATGCGATCAATAAAGTGTTGGTAATAGACCAGCAGCCACCGCTGAAAGTAACAGGCGTTTATAAAGACTTTCCGGAAAACTCTTCTTTGTCAAATGTAAAGTTCATTGGCTGCTGGGATACATGGTATCACAACAACAATGACTTAAAAGATATGGAAGATCCCTGGCGTCCGAATTTTATTATACTATTTGCACAGTTGAATGACAATGCAGACTTTGCCAGAGTATCAGAAAAGATCAGGGATGCCAAACTGAAAAAAGTAAATGCACAGTTGCAGAAAAAACAACCGGCATTGTTCCTGATACCCATGAGTAAATGGCATTTGTATTCTGAATTTAAAGGGGGTATTAATACAGGCGGTGCTATCAAGTATGTAAAGATGTTCGGGCTTATCGGTGCATTTATACTACTGCTGGCCTGTATCAATTTTATGAACCTGAGTACAGCACGCAGTGAAAAAAGAGCCAAAGAAGTGGGTATTCGCAAAACCATTGGTTCTTTGCGCAACCAGCTTATTATACAGTTCTACAGCGAATCGCTGGTTACCGTAACAGTAGCAGCGGTTGCAGCAATATCTTTTGCCTGGATCGCTTTACCGGCTTTCAACCAGATTGCCGCCAAAAACATTCATATACCGTGGAATAATATTCATTTCTGGTGTATCATGGCAGCATTTATTGTCTGCACAGCATTGATAGCAGGGAGTTATCCGGCATTGTATCTTTCATCATTCAGACCTGTAAAAGTGCTGAAGGGCACTTTCAAAGCAGGACGTTATGCAGCTTTACCGCGCAAGGCATTGGTAGTGGTTCAGTTCAGTGTGTCGGTAATACTGATTGTAGGAACTGTGATCGTATACAAACAGATCCAATTTGCCAAAGACAGACCAGTTGGTTATACTCGCGCCAATCTCATCAGCATACCGGTATACTCGTCTAAGATACATGAACATTTCAATGCTGTACGTGATGAGCTGATCCAAACAGATGCGGTAACAGCTGTAGCAGAATCTGAAAGTCCTACTACAGCTATTTACAATACCACCAGCGGATTCAGTTGGCCGGGTAAAGATCCCAGTCTGTCTACCGATTTCAGTGTTGTAGTAGCATCGTATGATTATGGAAAAACCATTAACTGGCAACTAAAACAGGGACGTGGTTTTTCACGCGATTTTGCTACCGACTCTGCTGCTGTTGTTTTAAATGAAGCCGCCGTTAAATACATGAACCTGAAAAACCCAGTAGGCGAAACTGTTACCTGGTGGGACAATCCTTTAAAGGTGATTGGTGTTATTGACAACATGGTGATCTCCTCCCCTTATGATGAAGCACGGCCCGTGATATATACGTTATTGAATTATCCTGGTAATATTGCCATGCTGAAACTGAACCCTGCTGTTAGTACAAGCGCCGCCATCAGCAAAATAGAACCGGTATTAAAGAAATATAATCCGGATCAACCATTTGAATTCAATTTTGTGGATGATGAGTACGGCAAAAAGTTTGGTGATGAAGAACGCGTAGGTAAACTCTCTGGCATTTTTACCATACTGGCAGTACTGATCTCCTGCCTGGGATTATTCGGGTTAACTTCATTCGTTGCAGAACAGCGCAGGAAAGAGATCGGTGTAAGAAAAGTGCTGGGCGCTTCTGTAATACAGATATGGAATTTACTGTCGTGGGATTTTGTAGTACTGGTATTGCTTTCATTCCTGATTGCGGTGCCATTGTCGTACTACTTCATGAACGAATGGTTGCAACATTACAGTTACCGAACAACATTATCATGGTGGATATTCCCCGTAGCAGGCATCAGTGCTTTACTTATTACACTGGTAACGATCAGTTTCCAGACCATCAAAGCTGCATTGGCTGATCCGGCAAAAAATCTCCGTTCGGAATAAGCCTGTTGAATAGATCATTAGAAGAGGCTGTCTCCAGAAATACGAGACAGCCTCTTTTTTTATCATTTCTGTATTACCACTTTTGTAGTAGTTACCTGTCCGTCAAGAATCAATCGGAGTACATACGTACCACCAGCTAATTTTGAAGTAGTCAATGCTTTTTGCAAGCCACTGAAATTCTCTGTCAGTAACTGTCTGCCACTTACATCAAACAAACTGGCATTACCACTTTTTACTGCTGTTGCCAGGCGGATCAGTACGTAATTGTTAGAGGATGGATTGGGATAAACTTTTACATCAGCAGAGTTTATCGCTCTTGTACTGTATGGCTCTTCACCGCCTGCACAATCCATGGTGGTTGCGCCACCATTGGCAATATTGCTCCAGCCGCCACATGCACTGAGATACTGGTATGTAATATTAAAACCGGTACGCAAAGCAGAAGGTGCCTGCGCTGAAATAGTAGGCCCATTCAAGCTACTCAATAGTGTACCACTTCCGGAGAATGTCCAGATATGTGCAGAAGCCGGGTTACCCGCAGTACCATAATAAGGTTCAAACCACAGGTATTCATTGGGACAAACTGTGTAATAGTTTCCGGGACCGGTGGCTGTATAATCAAAATTCTGTCCATGCAACCAGAAACCACCTACAGCACCAAGACCCACGATCAGCTTTTTGGATGCGAATTGTGAGGGAGCAGTGGTACAACCACCATTATTGGTGATCACTGCATCAATTTCAATAAAGCCATCGCCGGTTTTTGTAAGGTTCAGTGTATTGCCTGTAACCGAGCTTGAAACAACAGTAGTGCCCTGCAACACCTGCCATGCTACGCTAAAGCCGGGCGGCAGGTTCTGAATAGAATAAGAAGCGGTATTACAAATGTAATCCGGTCCTGCTATCTGTTTGTATATACCGGTAGGCGAAGCCAGGTTGCTGATATTGGTAGTATTGGTGGTAGTAAAACCCAGGTTATTGGGATCAAGCCAATTGCTCAGTCTTGTAGCATTGGTGCCACCGCCGGCCCAGGAAATATCAAACCTGCCGTATTCCCCGATAGACGGGATTTGCGTGGTACACCAGCAGTTGTTATCAGTGGAGCCGCAGACATTGTTCTGGTTTCCGTGCAACTGACCAACCAGCCTGTGATTCTGATCATACAACGCAGAACCGGATGAACCGTGTTGCACTATACCCTGGTCAAAACTAACACGCCAGTGATTGGCGGCGCCACCCATCCATGAAACAGCAGTGGCCGCCTGGTTGAATGTGCTGATCTTCATCAGATCTCCACGTGGATGATGAATGGATGTACCTGAAGTAGCTGCATTTGCATTCCTGTCCCAACCCGAATAAGTGATGCCAGAGTTGGCCTGTGGTACCTGGTTCAGTTGTACCAAAGCAAAATCAGAAGCAGCATTGTTGGCCCGCAACTGGCAGCCGTTGAACTGAAGATCCTGCCTGTATGTACCATTAGGAACACAGGTAGAACTCCAGGTCTGGAACTGGAATACCCAGTTGGATACATTGGCATCCAGGCAGTGATTAGCTGTCAGCAGGTAAGGAACATTGGTACCGCAGGTATTCATTACCAGTGTACCGGTACAACTGGCCGCCCCTCCGGATACGATCAGTGCTACAGAGGTCCTTTCATTTTCCCATCCGTTGCCCTGTGCACAAAGTACATTGATATTACAGGGGGCAGATGCACCGGGATTTCCATAGAACTCACCACCAATAGGAATAAAACCAAAATTCACCTGGTTGATCTTTATCCTGTTCTGGTTTGCTTCATTACGCGGAACCATCAGCGTGAGATATACAAAATTGCCCTGGTATATCCTTGTGGCCCATATATTCCTGGGATTGTTTTCTTTTGCAGTAATACTGTCCGTAAGTTCACGGTCTGTAGCAATACTTAATACCGCATTGGGCGATAATTCAAATTCGCTGAACGCCAAAGACAGGTTCAATGCTTTGTCGGCCACCAGTTTCAATGAATAGATCACACCACCATCACCGGCAGATTGTTTCGCCATTTGCAGCAGATCATAATCAACCGCAACAGGAACTGCAAACCTGTTCTTGTATTCTGCGGAAGACTCAGATTCACCACGCGAGCTTTTTAATGTTTCAAGATTTGCGGGGGCCGGTGTATGTACCTCATTTTTCTGATAACTTACCCTGCTCATAGAAGCAGGAATACCATTATCAAAAATTTTGGTTTTTACCTGTGTAAAGGCCTGTTGCCTGCAAAACAAACAGACCGCCAATGCAATGAGCAGGAAGGTAAAGTTTTTCATTTTTCCAACGGGTTTTTATGTTTATATAAAAAGATATGACTGGCTATATTGCCTAAATAGCAATGGCCGGCATATCCGGTTTTCCTGTCGGAGCCTTACCCGGATAAAATAATGATACTTGCTGCAGCGATCGTACTTGTTGCCACCGCTGCACAATCAATAAAAAACTGTAGCTATACGTAGAAAGTTGCTATAATGAGACATTCTTGTACTGAGCGCATGTTGCCGGCGGCTAAGTCCTGTTGTCCCGGCTGTTTTTAAAGATAATGATAATACACGATACATAACGTTATCCAACAAATGAAAATATGCTATCGTTTTTTTACATAAATGCAGCCCTTCTTCAATCGTATTTTCTGTTGATACCTACCGTAAAACCCACCAATCGCCGGCCACTTGCTGTACATGAAAACCTGCATATATGTTTATAGAAAGCGGGGACACTATCCTGTTCTTTTGGCGATCTGTTCCTTCTGAAATTCCCTATCTTCATGGCAATGAAAAAGCTTTCGTTCGCACTCCTGCTGTGTCTTTATGTACTGCATACCCATGCACAACCAGACAGTATCTACCAGGCTTTAATTGCAAAAGCAGGCTTATTACACCTGCAGAAAAATTACCGGGCGGCAATTACGGAATATGATAAAGCTTTTAAAATACAGAAACCCGATGCGCTGACCGCCTATAAGGCAGCCGGTGTATATGCCCTGGACAGCAATGCACCCAAAGCCTTTTACTATTTAAAGATAGCGCTTCAAAAGGGCTGGACAGAAGCCGACTGGTTGTCTGCAGATCCTTATTTTAATTATCTGAGGAAAACAGCACCAGCAGACTGGGAAAAGATCGTACGGGAATCTGTAAGCAAAGAACAACAATATGCACGTACGCTGCAGCTTTCCTCTTTAAGAAAAGAGATCAACCAGATGATGCTGGTCGATCAGCAACTCAGGTACAAAAAAGTACAGGCAAAAAATGATAGCCTGCTAAAAAGTATTAATCGTCAGATCATGCAGGCTGATGCCAATAACCAGCAAAGAGCCAAAGAGATCATCCGGCAATATGGCTGGCCTACTATGCTGCAGATAGGGAAAGATGGTCAGAACAATCTGTGGCTTGTAGTGCAGCATGCTGATAATGATGTGCTTTTTCAGCAGGCCACCTTGTACGAAATGGAAAAATGGAAAGGCACCACGCAACTGAATCATGAAAACTATGCGTTTCTATACGACCGGGTAAAATGTAACCTGAATTATAAACAACTGTATGGCACGCAGGTAATCTGGACACAAAACGGCCAGGCATCCGGTTTCAGACCTGTTACAGAAGAAGCCAATGTCAATGAACGCAGAAAAGCAATGGGATTACAACCGCTGCAGATCTATGCGCTTACCTATGGCATGGAGTATCACACTTTAACTGCTGCACAGCAGCAACAGCGTGATGTCGCAGAACAGGTATACGTGCATTCATTGATAGACAGCGCCCGCTACTTTTATCAGCAGAAGGATTTTCAAAAAACATACGATTATTATAATACAGCCTCTACGTTTTTAGGCGGCATGAGTAATGAAGACAATTTTAAAGCGGCTGTCATTTTCTCAAACATTGCAGCCGTTAACCAGGATGAACAATACAAAAGTATTGCACTCGATTTCCTGGAACTGCTATTTATGAGAAAATATCTGACACGTGCATTACTTGAGCAGTCAGCATTTACCATTCTGCACAACGAAAAAAGATGGATCAGTATCAATAAGCTGCTATAAGACCTGTGATCATACGGCATTAAAACCGGTGTCCGGTTCTGAACAAAAGTTGTAACAAAACCGTACAGTACCTGATTTTAGCAAGACATAAGAATTTGATTTACAGCTGCTAAAATAGCGGCATTTTTTTGGTTTCAAAAAGATTGAAAAGTGACCTTCACATCAGGTAAACTTCAATAGAAATGACTATGCTAAAGAATTACATGAAGATCGCGTTGCGCAATCTTACAAAGGGCAAAATGCATTCCTTCTTAAACATTACCGGACTTTCAGTAGGCATGGCAGTATCTATGCTGATAGCTTTATGGGTATGGGATGAACTATCGTACAATAAAAACTTTGAGAACTATAGCCGCATTGCGCAGGTGATGCAGAACCAGACATTTAACAACAATGTACAAACCTGGGACAACGTACCTGCTCCTTTGGGACCTGTGCTGCAGAATGAATATGGCAGCAATTTCAGGTATGTTGTACGAAGCAGCCATATCAGCAAGCATACCGTTACCCTTGACAACAAGAAGTTGAAAATAGACGGTGCCTATATGGAACCGCATGCCCCGGACATGCTTTCGCTTACGATGTTGTCTGGCGAGCGCGCAGGTTTGACTGATATCCACTCAATACTGTTATCCCAGTCAGCCGCAAGAAAAATCTTTAACACAGATGATGTTGCAGGTAAGATCATGACTATTGATAATAATGTTGAAGTAAAAGTGACAGGTGTTTACAAAGACCTTCCATTCAATTCAAGCTTTAACAAACTGACATTTATAGCTCCCTGGGAACTAATGTTTAAAAGCCAGGGATTTGATAACATACTAAAAAACCCATGGGGTGCAAGCTGGTTCCAGACCTATGTACAAATTGAAGACAATGTAGATATGCAGCAGGCATCAGCTAAAATAAAAGATGCCAAAATGCGGCATATCAGCGGAGATGCTGCCATAAATAACCCGGTCATTTTTCTGCAACCCATGAGTAGCTGGCACCTTTACGGTGATTTTAAAAATGGTATTGATACAGGCGGCAGAATAACTTATGTATGGCTATTTGGCATTACAGGCTTATTTGTGTTATTACTTGCCTGTATAAACTTTATGAACCTTAGCACAGCCCGCAGCGAAAAAAGGGCGAAGGAAGTTGGTATCCGCAAAACAGTAGGCTCATTGCGCCGGATGTTAATATACCAGTTCTTAAGTGAATCAATTGTTGTAGCAATATTTGCATTTGCCGCAGCACTGGCGCTTGCACAGCTTGCACTGCCTTTTTTTAATGATATAGCCGGCAAGGAAATAACCTTGCCCTGGACAACCCCTCTGTTCTGGTTACTGGGCATCAGCTTCACTGTGTTTACAGGCCTGCTGGCCGGTAGTTACCCCGCATTTTATCTGTCATCCTTCAAACCTGTTAAAGTATTAAAAGGCACTTTCCGTGCAGGGCGCAGGGCTGCTATTCCGCGCAGGATACTTGTAACAGCACAGTTTACTGTTTCCGTTATTTTAATAATAGGCACCATTGTGGTATTTAAGCAAATACAATACGTTAAAAACAGGCCGATTGGATATGACAGCAAAGGGGTCATAAACATGAGTGCTGAAAATATCCATCAACATTTTGATGCTTTCAGGGCAGACCTGCTGCATACCGGCCATATTTCTGAGGTTGCAGAAAGTGAAACACCTGTAACCAATAACTATATTACCAACAGCGGACTTGACTGGAGAGGAAAAGATCCGCAAATGCAGGAAGAATTTGTAACAATGGGGGTTACCCCGGAGTTTGGCAAAGCTTCTGGCTGGCAGATCATTAGCGGCAGGGATTTTAGCAGGGACTTCCCATCAGATTCTACCGCAATCATCATCAACGAAGCGACTGTAGCATACCTGGGTTTTAAAGATCCTTTAGGTGAAATAATAAAATGGGGTAAGAACAGCCCGGTACACATTATTGGTGTAGTGAAGAATATGATTACCCAAAGTCCTTATGATCCAATAAAGCAAAGCTTCTACTACCTGCACTTTGGTTCATTAAATAATATTATAGTAAGGGTGAACCCTTCTTCTTCCATGAGCAATACATTAGCTGCTATTAAAGAAATATACAAAAAATATAACCCGGCTGTAGCCTTTGAATATAGTTTTGTTGATGAAGATTATGCAAAGAAATTCAATAATGAAGTGCGTGTTGGCAGGCTGGCAAGTATTTTTGCAGTATTAGCTGTTTTGATAAGCGCTCTTGGTTTGTTTGGCATGGCATCTTTTATGGCAGAACAACGTACAAAAGAAATAGGCGTACGCAAAGTACTGGGAGCTTCTGTTTTCAATCTGTGGAGATTAATGAGCAGGGAGTTTATCATATTGATCAGTACATCGCTCATCATTGCAATACCCATAGCCTGGTACGCTATGCACACGTGGCTGCTCAATTACCAATACCGCACAGGAATCAGTTGGTGGATTTTTATTGTTACAGCTATAGGTGCCGTAACAATAACCCTAATCACAGTAAGCTACCAAAGTATCAAAGTTGCCCTGATGAATCCTGTGAAGAGTTTAAAGACAGAATAACTCATATTGATATTGTTTTCAGAAACGCTGCTTTTAACCAAATAAAGAATATGAAATTCATTGCAACCCTTGCTTGTTTTGTTTTTTTTAATGCAACTGCACAAACCAGTATTGAACAAAAAATAAAAGAGGTCGAGAATGGTTTAACAAAAGCTGAATTTGTAACAAAAGGCGAAGCATTCATTAAAAGTGATGTATATGACCGGATGAAAGAACGCCGTGTAAATGGTGTAAGCGTAGCTGTGGTGAACAACGGAAAGATTGAATGGATGAAAGGATATGGCATAAAAGATGCAGACAATACTGCAGACAGCGTTTCTCCTGGGACCTTATTCCAGCTGGCATCGATAGGAAAGATAATAACCACACTGGCAGCATTACACCTGGTAAAAGAAGAAAAAATTAGCCTGGATGAAGATGTTAACAATAAACTGAAAAGCTGGAAGGTGCCGGACAACCAGTTTACAAGCGAAAAGAAAGTAACCTTACGAACATTGCTTTCACATTCCGCTGGTCTGACAGATGACTACGGCTTTGAAGGATATTATCCTTCGGCAACGATCCCTTCACTGCAACAGGTGCTGAACGCTGAAAAACCGGCAAACAACAAAAAGAAACTGGTGCCTGCAGCTGTGCCGGGTTCAAAAGAGCGTTATTCCGGCGGTGGCTTTATTATTATACAGCAGTTGATAGAAGATATCACCGGCATGCCCTTCCGGCAATACGTAGAACGAGTGGTTTTCCAACCGATCGGCATGACAAATACTACATACGACCACCAGCCGGACATCAACCTGAAAAAAGACATTGCACGCGGTCATCAAGCCAATGGCAAAACCGATAAGAAAAGAAAATACAATGTTTACCCCGAAATGGCAGCTGCCGGTCCGTGGACCACAGCTGAAGACGCGGCAAAGCTGTTAATCGAGATCCAGAAAGAAAGTAACGGGCAATCCGAATTGGTGTTAAACACTGCATTAACAAAAGAGATGCTGACACCACAGATCAACAATACAGGACTAGGCATGCATTTGCTGGGTTCAGATAAGTGTTTAAGCTTCTGGCACAGTGGTAATAATGCAGGTTATGTAGCACTGCTCTACGGTATAACGGAGGGGAAAGGTGCTGTTGTATTGACAAACTCTGATGGCGGTGAGTGGTTTTGCCTGGAAATGATCAGAAGTATTGCAAATGCCTATAACTGGCCTGTAATGCAGACCAAAACAATTGCTCCGTTAACTGAAAGTGAAAAAGTAAAGTATGCAGGTAATTATAAAAGTGCCAATAATACTGAAGCTAAAATAGAAATAGCGGGAAACGATTTGCGACTGAAAATGGGTGGAGGTAATGGTTTTGCTTTATTACAATTGACAGATGGATTGTTTACTATCTAGGAAGCAAAAGACCGGCTGCGTATTTCTTTTGAGCGGGATGCTTCCGGCAACATAATTTCATTGATCGCATTACAGGACATTACCAAAAAACTGGCCTTTACCAAATACTGATCCTATTCTCCGAAAACCTGGTATTTGCATTAATTCAAGCTGTTTTCACAACAATAAAGACATTACAATCTGGCTTGCACTGTATGCGCCATTTGGGTTGGGGAAGATATTTATCGATGAACCGGTGTGCCGATCTTTTCGCAGTCAAAGCGTTTACCGTTTTGGGGAACTGGCTCGGGCAGCCTGAGCGGCTAACTGATTTGGACAGCGTTGTTTCCAGAATTAAAGGAGTTCTTTCGTGTTATAGTGAGTTCATTAACCACATGAACACGTTTTCATACGATGACGCAGGCATCAATGTCGTTTATCTTGAAGACGAATCTGTATAATGAAACGGCTATGATTGTAAGGTGCAGGCCAAGGCCTGCACCTACATTTTTGTTCGGGTTAATGTTGCTCCGGGAAAATAAACTTATGAAAGAGAAGAAGCATCATGTTAATTTGCTAAAGCCTGCAGGAAACGACTTTGGCATTAGATACCACCTGGGAACCTCAGCACAATTCTCTTTTCTACCCATTCCCTGAGCATCTCTATGAATTCGCAAGAGATGGTTTGTAGGAGTTCTCAAAGCTGTCATTATCAGTGTAATCATAGCTCTCCCAGTCATTCCATACTGTTTCACATATCTGGTATAAGTCGGAGTCAACGTGTTGCAATACTTTCAGTTGATCCTCATAGTTAAAGTCGTCGTTTGGGCATGCTTTCATAGCAAAACACCTACCCAGATAAAGGCGGCAAGCTATTCTCCAACGATCTCCTGTGCCCCCTATATAATCTAAGATAAATTCAAGTTTATCTTTGTATCCTCTGTGAGTATCATAGTCGGAAACAAACTTTCGACGCTCAAATCCCATATTGAGAAACAGGGGAGCATTTTAACATACTCCAGGCAATTTGAAATATCACTTCATAATGTTTCTGGGAAAATAGGTGATAAACGAGGAGTTTCACTAGAAAGAAGCTGAAGCAAGGGGCCCACTTTAATTTTCATTTGATCGAGATGCAGATGAAGCAACTCATAAACGAAACTATCTTTACACGCAGGGCCGGTGACAACACGTATTTCTACCACCTTATCGCGAATGTCTATCTCACAGTAATCTTTGGTTGTCGTACTTATTGTAATGGCATAATCACTACTCAGTTCATCCCATAGAGCCTGGTTATGATGGTCCAGGTAGTCGGAAGCATTTACTATCATAATCGCTATTTTGTGTAAAAAAAATGATTTAAAATACTTCTGAATGCCACTTGTTAATTACATGCAGATAAAACCTTTTGCAATGTATGATTACCCTTTAAGCTGGTTACGGAATGGTAAGTCAGATATAAAAATTAAGTAGTTCCAATCTGGAATAGTCGCTGCCTGTTGATTGCCCTTTAAAAAGTTATATTCGTTGCAACAAAATTGTTGCATTTTTAGTGGCCTTTAAAATCTAACTAACAATGGATGATAAAGAACGGATTCTGAATTTAATATTTAAGTTCTTTGTAGAATCGAAAGACTACAATGGCATTCCCTTGCGATCTATTGGAGATGAACTGGAAATTGATTACAAAGTTTCCATTGATCTGATCATTGAATTAGTTATGGATGACTTGGTTTCCATCCAATCCAGTACTAATCCTCATATTATCGGATTTCAGCATTTCCAACTTGAAGATCAGTGCCACATATTACAGAAAGCCAAAAGCACTACGGTTACGGAGCACACAATGGGTGACTTTACTTTTTATGCGGAGAATACAGAGTTTCCAATTTGTCTTTATCCTTCACCGGCTTACCTGTGCAAGCATCGTGACCTTGCTGAATTTGGTACAGCTGTTTATTCTAAGAAGCTGGCTCTGGGAGTTCCCCAGTTAAGGCTTTTTTATTTCGATATTGAAGTGCTAGACAGGTATGCAGGTGATCCAAGATACGCTTTTCGTTTTGAGGACTACGCTGGTGATATCTATTGCAAATACGATGAAAATGACCGCCCTTTAGTTCGTGATGAAGATGAGATCTTTTTAAAGAGCTTTGGGTTAGGTTACGATGAGATGGGTCAGAGGTTAGCGGTAGTACCCCTTACTTACTTAAAAAGGCTTACACCGGAACATCAGGTTTACTGGAGTGGAAAAGAATATACTGGTCAGGGACAGGTTCTCCGGGAATATTACGATAACATCATCCTCGGCGAATGGACGTTCCGGCACAGTATTTTTTCCGGTTTCATCGGGGAGCAAAACTGCCTGAATGAACTGGCTGAGAAAATATTTGGGAAGAAGTTGTTTAAAGTTAGTTATACGAAAGAAGACAGGCCTAGAGAGTTTACGCTGTTTTTTAAGCCCACACGTAAGAATTACCTGGATTTCGTTTTGCTGTTAGATAAAATGGTTTCCGATAACATAAATAAGGATTTTTTTCGGGGTGAAGTGGATCTGGAAGAACTAGTACCTATTGAAGGCGGTATGGTTGAACGTAGACAAAAAGGTACCCTTAGAATTTTCGAGGACTGGATGCGCAAAAAGTGCAATGGAGCAGACGATGCTATTCAGGAAATATTCAAGGTGTTCAAAAAGGTACGCAAAGAACGGCAAGAGCCAGCGCATAAAATTACCGCCAATGACTATGATAAAAACTATGACAAGAAGCAAAAGGAATTGATTTGTGAAGCGTATGAATCTATGATGAATCTGCGGATGGCTTTTGCGTCGCATGAAGATGCTAAGGGCTTTGAAGTGCCAGGTTGGCTTGATCCGGCTAAGATCACGCCGTTTTAGACTACACAACTGGCTTTCATCATTACTGATAACATTGTTTATTTAATATTAGTTTGCTTACGTGTATTCGGATACTGAAAATTGGGGATCAGGTTGAAAAGTTGTGGGATTTAGGAGAAAGTAGTTGTTTTGCAGCCTAATAAAACGACAAGGAACATTGGAAAAGGATCAGGAAAAAGAATTGTTAGGCTATTTTTTACCAGCAGGGACACTTGATTATTTTGACATCACTCACTTTGTAAAAGATAAAGTAGGCTTGGTCTTATTTTTAGAAGAAAAGAACCTACCTCCGTCCGAATATGCAGGTCAAATACTTCACTCCAAAGGATTTTACCCGGAAGTTCGGGTACAAGACTTTCCGATTCGCGAAAACAAAGTAGAACTGAGCATAAAGCGCCGCCGCTGGGAAGTTCAGTCTACCGGAGAAATAGTATCTCGGAACTGGGACCTGGTTATGAAAGGCGCACGACTCACCAAAGAGTTCGCGCTTTTTTTAAAAGATACATTTGGACGATCATCCGATTAGCTGTCATCAACTGGCCCGCATGTACCACATGGACGGACGGCAACTTCAACAGCAATATAAACACCACATCTCCGATTATAAAGACTGGGACCAGCGGGAGCATGCCACAGAATGGATGCTTTTTGAGCAGAATATGGGCACTCACATAAGCATCGATGAGACCGCTCTATCTAATGACGAACTCTACACTGTGGTCACCAATAAATCAGCCAAAGGCCGTAAAGGCGCTATTATAGCAATGATCAAAAGCACCCAGGCAGATAAGGTGATCGAAGTATTACAACGGATCAATAAGCGATCAAGGCAACGGGTTCAGGAAGTGACTTTGGATATGGCAGCAGGCATGCATCTGATCGTCAAACGTTGTTTTCCTTATGCACACCGGGTTGTGGACCGGTTCCATGTACAACAACTAGCCACAGAGGCGGTACAGGAGATCCGTATCAAGCATCGCTGGCAGGCCATTGATGAAGAAAACAAACAGATTGCCCAGGCTAAAAAGAAGGGCCTGAGTTATGTGCCGCAACTATTACCTAATGGCGATTCTCCCAAACAATTACTAGCCCGTAGCCGCTACCTTTTATTCAAGCATAAAAGTTGTTGGACAGTTACTCAGAAACGACGGGCTGAACTGATGTTTGAACGATACCCGGCAATAAAACAAGCTTATGATATGTACATGAAGCTGGCCGATATCTTTCGTTATTGCTCATCCAAGGAGCAAGCGTTTAAAAAACTGGCCTTATGGTTCAATGAGGTAGAAGATGCAGGAATCGAATCTTTTTAAACCGTGCACAGAACAATCCAAACTTACTACCAGGGTATATTAAATTATTTTATGAACAGAAGCACCAATGCTTCTGCCGAATCCTTTAATGCTAAAATAAAAGCATTCAGAGCATCTGCAAGAGGGGTTAGAGACATTAACTTCTTCTTATTCAGACTACAGAAAATATATGCCTAACAATATAATCCCACAACTTTTTGACTTGATCCAAAATTGGGAGTTAAAAAACAGACTAAATATAAATAACAAGTAAACAAACTGGTCGGATCGTAAATGGTATTGTTTGAATGCTGACAAGGACATTCGAATTATGAGTTATCAAATTCTGTAACACGCTATAGCCAGACAGCATTACAAATTAATTAAACAGTCATAGCATCTGACCAACTTTTTTTAACTTAGAACCGCTTTTTAGTGAAATTGACAAATCATATCAATCAGAAAACCAACCAGATATGCCCTAAAATGAAACAGGACAAAGTGAATTTCTTCATCTTTGTCCTGTTGTGTGACCCCGTCAGGATTCAAACCTGAAACCTTTTGATCCGTAGTCAAATGCTCTATTCAATTGAGCTACGGGGCCATTGTTTTTGTTCGAATGGGCGGCAAAAATAGGGAGATTATACATTCCCGCCAAATCAAAATAACTCTTTTTTTTACAACCAGTTAGCCCAAATAACGGTCATTCTTCCCAAGTCTTTGTTCCTGCTGCATTTGAGCCATTTTTACTCCATCTTATAAATTCTCAGAAATACTGCCCGGTAATCCTATGACTGCCTGTTCCGGATTTTCCAGGACATTTCACCCACCACGCAGATATACTCAATGATGATCATGTTTGAGATCATTCCAACTGATCGGCCATAAGTTATTACACGTTTTCATTGTATAAAACCACAACGTTTCTTCTACCACTCCCCTTTTGCTTTCCGCAAATGCAATGTTAATTAACCAGCAAAAAAAAGCATACCAATTATCTTTAGTGCATTGCTTAACTATTCCGCCAGTTTGCATGAAGATATTTCTATCCTTTCTTTTCTTATTGCTAACTTATAGTGGTTTTTCACAGTGCTCCTTCCCCCTGCAACTGAACAGCACAGGCATTTGCGTGGGCGATACACTTAAGGTTTTTTCCACCAGTTCTATTTCCCGGATCATATGGTTCAGAGATGATAAACCCTTCGACACTGTATATGCCATCAACACAGGAACAGGACAAATAGTTGCCGGTGGCAATGGACCAGGATCTGCCGGTAATCAGCTCAAAAGTCCGTGGAGGATATTTGTAGATAAAAAAGGAAACCTCTATGTTGCCGATGCCGATAATTTCCGGGTAACAAAATGGGCTCCCGGTGCTACCAGTGGTGTAACGGTTGCCGGTGGTAACGGCCCGGGTACAGCCAATAACCAGGTAAACCCCTATGGTATTTATATAGATGATAATGACAATATATTCATAACCGATTTTGCAAATGATCGTGTAATGAAATGGCCGGCCGGCGCATCCAGTGGTACAGTGGTAGCCGGCGGTAATGGTCGTGGTATAGCGGCTAACCAGTTCAATGGTCCGGTAAGTATCTGCCTGGATAAAACAGGCGCCATGTACATTACTGATTTTTCCAACAGTCGTATACAGAAATGGCTGCAGGGCGCTGCTACCGGAACAACAGTTGCCGGAGGAAACGGAGCAGGCCCAGCTGCCAACCAGCTAAACTACCCTTTCGACGCAGTAGTGGATGGCAACGGATATGTTTATATAGCAGATGGCGGTAATTATCGCATCCAGCGCTGGGCACCCGGAGCTGTCAGCGGCATTACCATTGCAGGTGGTAATGGCATAGGCGCTGCCCCCAACCAGTTCAATGGTACAGCCAGCCTGTTTGTAGATGCAGGTGGTAATGTATACATAGCAGATAATTCCAATTACCGTGTGCAGAAATGGCCGCCCGGTGCTACCAGCGGTATCACCGTGGCAGGTGGAAATGGCGCCGGCACAGGTGCCAACCAGTTCAATTCTGTACAGGCTGTTTTTGTTACTGATAATGGCGATATTTATGTGGCCGATATTCAAAATTGCCGCGTGCAGAAATGGCCTTTCAAACCTTCTATTGATACAGCGCGTAAAACATCTCAACCCGGTATCTATAAAGCTGTCATTGCCTATGCCAATGGTTGTACAGATACTACCAATACCATTCTGATCCACCCTGCAGGCACAACGTCGGTAAGCATCATCGCTTCTCCCAACGCTATCTGCGCGGGCACTGCAGTCACGTTTACCGCCATGCCGGTAAACGGTGGTATTGCTCCCGTATACCAGTGGCAGGTAAATGGTGTAAATACCGGTACCAACAATCCTATATTCACCAGTAATTTACTGAAAGATAAAGACGTAGTTTCCTGCACTATGACCAATAATGAGGTGTGCATCACTACGCCTGTTGTGCGCTCCAACAGCATTGTAATGGCAGTAGACAACTACACAGCAGCTCCTGTAAATATTATCGCCTCTGCCAATCCCATCTGTTCGGGTACTGATGTTGAATTTTCTGCCGCCACTACCGGCAATGCTACAGTGCCTTTTTATCAATGGCAGGTAAACGGCATTAATGCGGGTTCCAATAGTCCGCATTATGCTGCAAAGAACCTGTCAAACGGAGATGTGATTACCTGTACCGCCAGCAGCGCCGCAGGCTGCTTCCCTGCACATTCCAATAGTATCACCATGATGGTAAATCCATCACCCAAGGTCAGCATTACTTCACCAATAGTGATCAATGCCGGTGAAAGCATCATCCTGCACCCGGTTGTTACTGGTCCTGTAACAAACTATTCATGGACACCTGGCAAACACCTGTCTGATACTGCTATTCTCAATCCTGTAGCCAATCCGTTACGGAGCACAGTATACACGCTTACCGTATGGACTGATAAAAACTGCAGTGCAGGCACTTCTGTAAAAGTGGGTGTATCGATGAAATTGAGTATACCCAACGCTTTTTCACCCAATGGCGACAACCGGAACGATGTTTTTTATGTACTGGGAGGTCCTGATGGCAGCCTGGTGCACGATCTGGCAGTATTTAACAGGTGGGGACAACGCATATTTCACGTCAGGGATGTACAACCCGGCGATCCTGCAGGTGGCTGGAAAGGCGACTATAAAGGCATACCTGTAGCCACCGGCACCTATGTATATGTACTGGTAATGCGCCTGGCCGGTGGCAGTGAAGAAACCATCAAAGGAACACTCGAACTCATCCGGTAAGTCATGCTTAAAAAACTGAATAGTTGCCAAAATCATCATCCCGGGAACTTTTCATGTTTTGCTCGTTTGTAAAAAAATATCTGTTTCATTGTATAAATTCAAAAATTCTCCAGATTCAGGTGATAGGTTTGCCCCGTAAAATTATTGGAATGAGAAAATTATTACTGGCGGCAGTATTGATATGGTTATCGACAGGCATTTATGCACAGAACACAGGTGCAGCAAAAGGCAATGGAAAAATATCCGGTAAGGTTTCAGATGCAGCCACTGCTGCCGCATTGGAATACGCTACCATTACGGTCATTGACCAGGCTTCAGGTAAAACAATAACAGGCGGTACCAGCAACAAAGAAGGACTATTCACCATTACAGGCGTTGCAGAAGGTACATACAAAATACTGGTTGAGTTTATAGGTTATCAGCCTGCTACCCTACAGGCTACAAGCGTTAAAAAAAATGCCACCACCGACCTCAGCAATATTGCATTGTCAAAAAAAGAACAAAACCTGGTTGCAGTTACTGTTACTGCACAGGCTAAACTGATCGAAAATAAAATTGATAAAACAATTTTCAATGCAGAAAAGGATCTTACTTCCGCAGGCGGTGTAGCTACTGATATATTAAGAAAAGTGCCCCAGGTATCAGTAGACGTTGATGGGAATGTACAACTGGCAGGCAATGCCAGCATCCGTTTCCTGATCAATGGTAAACCTTCCACAGCTTTTGGCAGTAACATTGCCGATGTACTACAATCCATTCCTGCCAGCCAGATCAAAAGCATTGAAGTGATCACCAATCCCGGTGCTAAATACGATGCACAAGGTATGGGCGGTATTATCAATATCATCCTAAAATCAAATACGGCAAGAGGTATTAATGGCAACCTGTCATTAACTGCAGGAACACGCATGGAAAACGGCTCCTTCAATTTCAATGCCCGTAACAAAAACTTTGGGTTCAATGCCTTTATCAGCGGCAATACAAGATTAAAAGCACAGACAAAGAACAACAGCCTGCGCAATTCCGTGGACACCATCAGCAAAACCAATGGCATCTTATCACAGGATGGAACTACTGCCCTGAAACGTCATGGTATGGAAGCTGGTGTTGGTTTTGACTGGACCTATAAAAAATACAACAACTTTTCAGGATCGGTGAACTATGATGTTTTTGGTAACAGCAACAGCGGACTTATCAACCAAATGCAACAGGTAACCAGCTATGGTGGCAATCCTGTTTCCAGCCTGCTCAGCCAGAACAACACCTACAGTAAAAACCGATCTTATTATACAGACGTTTCTTTCAACTATAAAAGAACTTTTGCCAAAGAAGACCAGGAACTGGAGTTTGGCGTAAATTCAAGCAATGGGCGTTCACGCATGACAGCCAACAATGAACAATTCCTGATGCCACAGGATTCTTTGTACTACGGCATTATGAGTACCAATCCCGGCAAAGAGAACCAAACACAGATCACACTGGACTATACGCAGCCACTTTCAGAAAAGGTTACTTTCGGCACTGGTCTTAAAACCACTTTTCTTGATATTACCAGTACATCCGATGTGCTTGCATACAATACTTCCGGCAAACAATACCAATACGACAACTCATTATCCAACAACCTGCAGTATCACCAGAAAGTATATGCTGCATACGCAGAAATGAGCTTCCCGGCAGGTAAGTTGTTTGATGTAAAAGTTGGTACACGATATGAGCGTACGGAGATCTCGTCCTTTTATTCCAATGCACAGCACAATGTAAAAACACCGGGTTACAACACATTGGTACCTTCCATATTCTTATCAAAAAAACTGGATGATCAGCAGGTCATCAAATTAAGCTACTCCAAACGTATTGAACGTCCCGACTATGGTGACCTTAATCCATTTATTAATACCAGTGATCCTAAAAACATCACCGCAGGCAATCCCTATCTTTTACCGGAACTGGGTCATCGCATAGAACTTGGTTACAGTCGCGATCTGGGCAACAAAGGTTCACTTATGGTCACAGCTTTCTACAGGCGTAACCTGCAGGATATTCAACCATATGTAAAATATTATTCTTCACTACAGATAGGCGACTCTACCTACAATAATGTATCAATAAGCAGCCGCGAAAATATCGGCACCGAGAACAATACCGGCATGAATATTTTCTCAGACCTCCGCCCTATGTCAAAACTGGGCATCAGGACCAACCTGTCCTTCTTTCACCGCAAGATCATTAATGCCATTGATGCAGGACAAAGCCGCACCTCTTTCAACTATCGTTTCAACCTGAATGCCAGCTACCAGTTCAACAACACGCTGGCTGCTGAATTTTTCGGCAATTTCAACTCAGCAAGAAACGAGGTGCAGGGTAAATATCCTTCACTCACTACCTACAGCTTTGCCATCCGCAAAATGTTCTGGAATAAAAAAGGCAGTCTTGCACTAACCACCACCAACCCGTTCAATGAATATGTAACACAACGACTGGAGATCTATGGCCCTAACTTCACCACCACTACCGTGCGCAAAATACCTTTCCGCTCCGTTGGGCTGAACTTTACATGGAAATTCGGGTTACTGGAATTTAAAAAAGAAAAAGAACAGAACAACAACGATATCAACAGCAATCTTTAACAGTCTCATCGCCCATAGGTGTTCTTGCCCTGCTGATGTTACCAGAAAGTATCTGCTATAAATTCTTATATTCTGAATACATTTATGGTATAACTACAGGCAATGAAAATAGCTACCTACAATGTAAATGGGGTCAACGGCAGGTTACCGGTACTGTTGCAGTGGTTGCAGGAATCAAAACCGGATATTGTTTGTTTGCAGGAATTAAAAGCACCACAGGAAAAATTTCCTGAAAAAGCTATACAGGATGCAGGCTATAGTGCTATCTGGCATGGTCAGAAAAGCTGGAATGGCGTTGCCATCCTGTCGCGCGTGGGAGAACCTAAGGAACTCCGTCGTGTACTTCCCGGCGATCCCGAAGACAGTCACAGCCGTTATATAGAAGCAGAAGTAAACAACATCATTATCGGTTGCCTGTACTTACCCAATGGCAATCCTTATCCCGGACCAAAATTCGATTATAAGCAGGCATGGTTCAAGCGGCTGACAGCACACGCAAAAAAACTGTTGCAGGAAGATGTACCTGTAGTTTTAACAGGCGATTATAATGTAATGCCCACCGAACTGGATGTATACAAACCTGAAAAATGGGTAAACGATGCCTTGTTCCGCATAGAAATACGTACAGCTTTTAAAGAACTGGTAGCACAGGGGTGGACAGATGCCATCAGGAAATTATATCCAGATGAAAAGATCTATACGTTCTGGGATTATTTCCGAAATGCCTATGGCCGCGATGCAGGTTTACGTATTGATCATTTTCTGCTCAGTCCCAAAATAAGTAACAAGCTCACTGCTGCCGGTGTTGATCGATATGTACGAGGGTGGGAAAAAACCAGTGATCATGCACCGGTGTGGATTGAATTGAAAAAGTAAATACTCATCTGCATTATTACTTATAGGAAAAATCACCCATTGCAACGGTGGCTTTTTTCATGAACATATCCGGCAAAAAATACAGTTCGTTTCTTTATTTCAGTACAATACATGTACAAAAAGACACTTTTGTCTTTTTCTGCACCGCTTTATTCTCTAAATAGTACAGTTTCGTATTTTAATAGCTACAGTTCGTATCCTGTCTGGTGCCATAGTTTATTCAACTTTGCATCAGTGGAAAAGAAAGACCCATACCTGACAATAAGAGCGGCAATTGCAACCAAAGCAATTACTGAATTCAGACAGATATTCGATCACTTTCCAAAAACAACTATAGCCAAAGAGCTGGGTAAGAACAACACAAGCATCACCAACCTGAAAGAGGATGTTGGCAAACTGAATATTGCAGACATATACAACATCAGTAGCATAATGGGTGTAGACATTAAAGATCTTATCCGTATTATTCTCACACAATTCTACAACGACAAAGGCGAACCTGATAAGTATCAATAAACCTGCATCTATTATACCAGGAAATACAGATCTGTACCAATAAAATACAAAAGCGTAGCAACAAACTACTGATCTGTAGCCAACTGAATGAAAACCTTTCTTCAGATTTGTAATATGAGTAAAATGGATGAACGATACCTGTCTGTAAAGCTGGCTATTGAAACACATACCATCACAGAATTCAGACAGATCGTTACATACGCTCCTAAAACCTGGTTGGCCAATGATCTGAACAAGAATACAGATCGTATGACAGACCTGATAGATCATGTAGAAAAACTAAGCATCAAAGACCTGTTCAGGATCAGTACACTGCTGGGTGTTGATCATTACTCTGTTTTCTATCTTATCAGCAATCAATACCTGAACGATCTGGATAAAAATGATCAGCATAACTATACCCGGCCATAATATTTTTTCCTGGAAACATACACGTCAAAAGCCATCCGCGTACAGGGATGGCTTTTATATTTATCAGCATTCGGCTGTCAGTTCCAGCACAGGCTCTTCCACAAGTTCAGCAGCCTGCTTCTCAGTATCAGCAACCGGTTGTTTTTTACCCAATACAATAAAACTCATACCAAACGCAACCAGCAACAGCAGCATACTACCCCAGATCACGTGGTGAACACCGTAATAGGTGATAATAAAACCACCCACCATCGTTCCTACTGTTACACCGGCATTACCAAACGATACCATCAGGCTGGCTGCCAGTTCCGGCGCCTCGGGTGCTTCAGTAGTAGTACGTGTTTGCCCAATCAGGAAACCACCGGTATGAATAAATCCCCAGATGGAAATGATCACTGCCATAGGTATAAACAAACCACCAAACAGGTAAGCAAGCAAATGAGCTGCAACCAGGCCCAGCAAAAACACTCTTGTGGTCAGCAGTATATTTTTACTCAGTGCAATGCCCGTAAGCCAGTTACCCGCTATACCTGCACCGCCAAACAGTAACAGCATCAGGCTGATCTGTCCGCCACTCATGTGCGATATTTTACCCAGGTACTCCGCCAGGTATCCGTAAGTAGCGAACATACCCGCAATCATAACAAGGGTAGCAAACAAGTTCACCCATAGCTGACCTTTTTTCAGGATCAGCAATGGGCTTTCCGAAGCAGTATTTTCTGTAACCGGCATGGAAGGAACAAATACTGCCAGTGCAATAAATGCAACCAGGTTAATAATACCCGATAATACAAATGATGCCTGCCAGTTGAATAATTCTGCCACATACGTTGTAATAGGTACACCCAATACTGTGGCAATACTCAATCCGCCCAATACCACTGATACCGCCTTGGGTGCATCTTTCGGTTCCACCTGTTTAGCAGCCGCTACCGTAGATACGGCCCAGAATACAGGATGCAGAAATGCAGGCAGTATACGCGCTATCATCAATACGGTAAAACTGGGAGCAAAAGCCGATAAAATATTCGAGACTACAAATACTGCCATTACCAGGCACATCATCAGTTTACGGTTCACCTTCGCCGTAAGCAATGTGGTAAACGGTCCTGTTAAAGCAATAGTCAAAGCAAAAGCACTCAGCAGCCAGCCGGCAGTATCAATTGAAATATTAAACTCCCGCGATATGGTTGGCATAATACCAATTACCCCAAACTCTGTGGTAATAATGCCAAAAGCACCGAGAGCCATAACGTAAATTGATTTCCTCATACATTCAAACATTTAAATGTTTCGATAAATAAAACAAATGTTAATGGTTATACGTGTTCAATAAAAATCAGCCTTTAAGATCTGTAAGGCTGGCAATATAATCGTCAAGCACTTCCTGGTTCAGCACGTACTTCAGGTTTCTGCCTTCCTTTTCAGGGATCAGCAGGTCTGCATCTACCAGTTGCTTTAAATGGTGAGAAATAGAAGGCTGGGTAAGATCCAGCAAATCGTTCACTTCAGCACAATACAGGCAATCCTTTTTTTTCCTGAATTGCTGTAGTATGGCTATCCTGTTGGCATCGCCCAATGCACGGGATATCTTTTCAAATTTCCTGTTGTCCATATTCTTTTCCGGATATTCGGGACGCAATATAAATAGAAACATCGAAATCTATCTATATTTAAAAATCAGGATAAATTCCCCGCAGGTTGTAGTTGGATATTGAATTTTCACAGCATCGTTTACATGCTAACACAACGTTCCCGTAACATACACTGTTGTAAACTTTAGTATATTCGGTTAACAGCACTTATATACCCTGGTAAAAGGTTTGATATTCTTTTTAAAACACATTATAATGGCAACAGAAAACAAAACAACGATCACTGTACAAACCACAGTGAAAGCGCCGGTTGAAAAAGTATGGGCATTCTGGACAGAACCGGAACATATAAAAAAATGGAACAGTGCATCACCAGACTGGCATACGCCGCATGCGGAAAATGATCTGCGCACAGGAGGATCCTTCAGTTCGCGCATGGAAGCCAGGGACGGTAGTTTCGGATTTGATTTTGCCGGAGTATATGACAGTGTTGTACCCCATAAACATATTGCCTACACCATTGGTGATGGCAGAAAAGTGACCATTGATTTTATACCGGAAGATAATGACACGCTGGTATCAGAAACATTTGAGGCGGAAAGTATCAACCCTGTTGAAATGCAGCGCAATGGCTGGCAGTCTATTATGGACAATTTCAAAAAATATACAGAAGATACATCTGCATAAATTAATAAATCTGTTCTGTGATGATGTTATATCACAGAACAGGTTTATCATTGCTTTTCACGCCAGCCTTTTCCAAGCACATGTACCAATATATTCTCTTCTTTCAAAAGTCCCGGTATTTCTGTGCCACAACCGCTACAATGTTTTTCCAACACCTTATCTTCAGCCATCTGCAGTAATAACGGGTGTACATAATGTTTTTTACAAACGTTGCGGGTATTGCCCAGGTGTCTGGCCACTTCATCCAGCAACCCTGGTATACTGATAGCACCTTCTGTTTCTGCTGCTGCTTTCAGAAAAGCTTTGATAAAGTTCACACTGCCATTCCAGGTGCGGAAATCCTTACTGGAAAAATCGCCATTGCTGATGTCACGGATATACTGGTTCACCATGCCCGAATCAACAGCATGTATGGTACCATCTTCATCACGGTACTGAAATAATTCCTTACCCGGTATCTCCTTACACGCGCGGATCACGGTTGCCAGCTTCCTATCGCGCAGACTGATGTCCTGGTAAACACCTTTTTTGCCTTTGAATACAAAGTGAATGGTAGCAGCAGTGAGCTGTACATGTTTGTTGCGGAGTGTTGACAACCCGAATGAACCATACAATTGTTCGTAAAAACTATTTCCGATCCTGATAGATGTTTGTTCCATCAGGCTTACAATAGCAGCCAGTACTTTTTCACGGTTCACTCCATGCTGGCGAAGATGCTGCTGAACAGTTTCCCTGATCAATGGCAATACTTTACTGAATGCTATCATGCGGTAAAACTTGCTATGTTCGCGCAATTCACTCCACAAGGCATGATAGCGATATTGTTTCCTGCCTCTTGCATCAATACCCGTAGCCTGTATATGCCCATTGCTTTGCCTGCATATCCATACCTGTTGCCATGCGGGAGGCAATACCAATTTTTTGATCCGCTCCAGCGTTTTTTTATCTGTAATTTTTTTGTCTTTGTAATAATAGTTGAAATGTTTCCCCGCTTTTCTTCTTTCAATACCCTGGTCGTTTACCGATACATAGGTAAGATGTACAAGGGGTATTACTTTGGCAATGTCATTTCCAGCCTTCAATAGCTTCTTCGGAAACCTGGTTGCCCCATCTGTTTGCACTGCATTAATCATAATAAATGTTTTGCAGCAATAGCTGTATTGATATAACAGGAAATAATTATACCAGCCGCTACTGCCGGGGAAATCAATTCCCGGAAATTACCCCCACATTTTCCCTGATCTGCTCCAATATTCCATTTTTGGGAAAAATAAGCCTATCCGGTCAAATATAGCCCTCTGATTATCATGATCTTGAAACTCCGGTACCAAAATGGCGGCATTCCAGGGAACTCTGAAACTCTTATATCATGAACCAGATCTACCCTTTTTGCAAAACCATCTTTCTATTCCTGTTGCTTGCAGTATCCTGTACAGCAATACGGGCCCAGGCCTGTACACCGCAAGGTGATGAAACCACGCCAGGTAGCAATAACGTTTGGAGAGGCTATGTTTACCAGGGAAGGACTTTTAATACTTATAAAGGATTTGTTACAGAGGGCAATGCTACCAATCCCAATTTCGATCAGAACTTTGGTGGCGACCAGGTGAATTACGCTACGAATGGCTGTTCCATATACACAGACGACTTCAGTGTACGCTACAAACTGACCAAAACCTTTGCCAATGCCGATTATACCATAACGGTAGGTGCCGATGACGGCGTTCGTCTCAGTATTGATGGCGGAGTTACATGGCTCATTGACAATTGGGGCGACCATAGTTATTACACTTCTACTAACATCATTCGCCTCAATGGCACCTACAACCTTGTACTGGAATATTATGAGGCTTACGGCGGTAACAGGGTGTCTTTCTCCATTGCACAGGAATGCCTGGGTGATGGTGATCCTTCCGTATATGGCACCGGCAATATCTGGCGCGCCTACCTGTACCAGGGAAAAAATTTCGATGTATACAAAGGTTACAGAACGGAAGGTACTTCAATCAATCCCAATTTTGATGAAAGTTTTGGTGGCCCTTATGTCAACTATGCTACCAGCAACTGCTCTATCTATACTGAAAATTTCAGCGCCCGTTACAGGCTGCAGAAAACGCTGCCGCTGGGTACCTATATCTTTACAATTGGTGGTGATGACGGTTACCGTTTAAGTCTGGATGGTGGTAACACATGGGTTATTGACAAATGGCAGGATCAGGGTTATAACATTACCAGCTACACTGCTGTACTAAGCGGGCTGCGCAATATTGTACTGGAGTATTATGAAAATGGAGGAGAAAACCGTATCAGCTTTGATATGAACTCCAGCAACACCCTGCCGGTTACCTTGCGCAGTTGGTCTGCCACACAGCTTTCTACCGGCAAAACACAATTGAACTGGAAAATAACTGATGCTGTTAATTTTGATCACTTCCTGGTACAACGCAGTACCAACGGGCAGAACTTTGAATCTATCCAGACCATTGCGGCGATCAATGGTAACAGCAGTGCAGAACAATCATACACCACCATTGATCCTGTACTATTCAGCAGTACAGTTTATTATCGCCTGGCAATGGTTGATAAAGATGGTACCACCAAATATTCTTCTATTCTTACTGTAAATGCAAACAGCAATTCAACTGCAGTAAAAATATATCCCACTATTGTGCAGAACAACAATGTGTATATTGAAACTAGCAGTCGCAACAGCAATGGCGTTATCGAACTGTTTGATATGAATGGCCGCCTGTTGCAGACAGAAAACTATGTTTCCGGCGGGCGCCGTCAGTTTACACTGAAAGGAGCCAATACAGCCGGTGCATACCTGCTGAGAGTGAGAGCCGGCAATGAAATACTGGCTAAACAGACTTTACTGGTACAATAAAGGCAATATAGTAGTGAAATAGAAAGGCCGGGAACTCCCGGCTTTTTTGTTATTGGTATATTCCAGAAGGACCACAGATACATTTCGTAATTATATTTACAGTTGCATATTTTTTACCCCAAACCTCATGCTCACCATGCAACATTATACATTATTATGTCTTGCAGTTATTACAGCCTTATCAACAGGGTGTCTCAGCGCCCGGAAAATGGACAAATGGATCAATAAACATTACGAAGCAACCGCGGCCGGCAAGATCAAAAACAATGATTATGTATCGTTCTATGCAGATACCAGCATCGTTTCCGGCAACAAGATATCTGTAACGCAAAAACAAAAAAGTACGCTGCTACCGGCATTGTTTTACTGGAAATGGGAACATACCACTGTATCCGTCATCAACAGCAATATCCCCCTGAACAGTTTTAGTACATCGTTTATCAGTTATGCCAATGCAAAAGGATTGAAAGAAAAACTGAATGGCAGAAAACTGGAACTGACTATCAATGGCAACCCTGCCAACTTCAGTTTTACTGAAAAAGGTGACATGATCATTATATTGCTGTTCTACATCAGCCGCGAATCCATTTACATTACTCCGGAAAGCCAGGTGTTCAGTGTTTCCTACAAAGTGCTGAACGGAACGGAAGTGGTAAAGAATGGTGAAATACTGATTGGCAATGCCAATAAAAAACTGTATTCAAAAAGGTTGCAGCCACTCCGGAAAATGACCTGGAATTACCTTGAAACCGCAGACAACAACATCAAAACAATGTGTAAAGAATTGGTAGATAAACTGGCCATAGAATTATAAAATTTCGTATCTTAATATACTCCGGCCTGCTTACCAGGAATATCTTCATTCCTGGTTCTTTGTCCTGGTAATATCAGGGTATCTTCACATCATTCCGTTTTAGTTATTTTTACCTCATGAAAATACAGTTCTGGTCGGTTGGTAAAGCACACGAACCGTATGTAAAAAATGGTGTGGAAGATTTCACCAAACGCATCTCAAAGTATTACCCGGTTGACTGGCTGATCCTTCCAGCCCCTAAAAACGCAGGGGTGCTGAGTGAACAGGACCTGAAGAAAAAAGAAGGTGAAACCATCCTGGGAAATTTACAAAAGGATGACTTTTTGATTGCCCTGGATGAACGGGGAAAACAGTTCACTTCTGAAGGACTGGCGCAATTACTGCAAACGCGTGCCAACAACAGTACCCGGAAACTTGTTTTCCTGATTGGCGGCGCATACGGCATTGACGAGGCGGTGATGAAACGGGCTGATTTTAAATGGTCACTGTCGCAACTGGTATTTCCGCACCAACTGGTAAGACTGATCCTGGCCGAACAGGTATACAGGGCATGCACCATTATCAGGAATGAAAAATATCATCACAGCTAGTTGCAGATTCCATTATTTTTGAATACTTATCCGGATTAATCAATTTGTCATGACTATTACGCTGATCATTATCATTATAACCTGTATTGTTTCTATATCTGCTTTCAGCAATGAAAAGATCATGAACGATCTTATTTTCTATCCCCCTTCCGTAACCTACGACCGGCAATGGTATCGTTTTTTCACCTGCGGATTTATACATGCTGATTTTGCACACCTGTTGTTCAATATGTACGCACTGTATCTTTTTGGTACGGGTGTAGAAAAATATTTTGAATATATATTTCACGAAAAAGGAAGGGTACTGTACCTGTTGTTGTATATCTCTTCTTTGTTTGTATGCCTGTTGCCTACCTATGCCAAACATAAAGAAGACGGTTATTACAGAAGCTTAGGCGCATCGGGAGCTGTATCAGCTGTCATTTTTGCCAGCATTTTACTGGATCCCGTACGTGGAATCGGGATCATTTTTATACCGGTATACATTCCCGGTTTTATTTTCGGAGTACTGTACCTCGTCATTTCCTCATTAATGGATAAACGCGGAGGCGGCAACATCAACCACTCAGCCCACATCTGGGGCGCATTATATGGCATCGCCTTCCTGATAGTGATCGGTTATGCATTCTCAGACGTTATGATACTGTCGCAATTCATAGAAAAAGTGCGCGGGTATTTACACCTGAACTAAATTGATCTGCAGAAGTGTGCGGGTGGCATCGGTCACTTTAAACCGGTTGTCAATACGCATACCCACTATCCAGATGATCTTTTTGTCCATTTCCAGTACCCATACATTCTCTTTATCGGTCATGGATAATTTCTGGTCAACCAGGAAACGGGCTACCTTTTTTTTCTTAGGCATGCCCAGCGGGTAAAAATAATCTCCCTGCTTCCATCTGCGTAATATCAGCGGAAAACGGATAGCATTTGCGTCAAAACAGCCTATTGTTTTATCACCCGGCAAGGTTTCTTTTTTGCGGTGCATGGTCTGCAACACCAGCTTTCCGTTGGCAAATGGAATTTCTCCCTCTCCCTGTTCTACTATTATGGTAGCAGCCTCTGCATGTTGTTGCGGAGCAATGATAAGCCAGTTTCGGTTACGGATAATACGATGAGTAGTACTTTGCACATACTTACCCGTTTCACTGTCCAGCAGGTTTATCACTTCTTTCACCTGTGCAGCAGTAAACCCATACTGATGTATCACCTCATACACCACCGCTTGCAAAGGCGTAATATTACGCAGCTTCAGTACTGGTATGTGTACTTCATTACCTCTTATGGTCAGCAGTTTTTTCAGATGTCGTTGAACAGCCTGTTGATACAACACTTCTGTATCAGCAAAACGTTGCAGATTATCCAGCAGGTTATTTTCTACAGCAGGATATACCTGTTGCAGCATCGGGATCACCTGGTGACGGAAATAATTACGCGAATATTTGTCGGTAGCGTTGGAGCTGTCTTCTACCCACATTAGTTGATGCTGTTCTGCAAACTGCAGCAATTCGCTTTTACGGGCAAACAACAGCGGACGTACCACAACATCCTGTTTGGGCAACATACCCCGCAAACCGTGCACAC
Source organism: Chitinophagaceae bacterium PMP191F (assembly GCA_001302245.1). Taxonomy (GTDB): domain Bacteria; phylum Bacteroidota; class Bacteroidia; order Chitinophagales; family Chitinophagaceae; genus PMP191F. The sequence continues at coordinate 10,525 of LGYU01000009.1, read as the reverse complement.
CGGTACCCCTGAAAAAATGCATCAGCATGGTTTCGATGTTGTCATCGGCATGATGGGCAGTAGCGAGATAGTGAGTGGTGAGTCGTGAGTCGTGAGTGCTTCCCTCCGACCTCCTACCTCCGATCTCAGACTTCAGATCTCCTGCTTCCGGACTTCCGGACTTCCCGACTTCCCCACTTCGTCCCAACACCTCTCTGAACCAGCTATAACGCAGTTCGCGTGCGGCTTCCTGAACCGATAATTTATGAGCAGCAGCGTATGCACGGGTATCAAACTGTTTTACCAATACTTGTACGTCATATTTGTGGCCCAATGACCGCACAAACTGTTCATCGCGCATGCTTTCCTCACCCCGTAATCCAAAATTGCAATGAGCAATCACAAACGGATAACCAGCTTGTTTGCACAGTTCACATAAAACCACAGAATCCACACCACCGCTTACAGCCAGCAAAAGCTGTTGTTGTACGGTAAACAACCGATGAGCTGTAATATAATCCCGGAATTGTTGTAACAATTGCATTGAGTAAGTTTAATAGGCCAGGTCTTCGTATGCCGACTGCAATTCATTGTATGCATGGTTATCGCCGGTTGCTTTGGCTGCGGCCATGCCTTTTTCATACCATTCCATAGCCAACGTAGTTTCGCCGGCCCTTTCCAGCAATTTACCCAACTGATAATAACTGCCGGTATAGAAAGTGTCAAGTGTTAATATTTCTTCAAAAAGCTGCCGGGCAGTAGCATCATCACCCATTTTAATGTGTTCCAATGCCAGTGCATGTTTCAGAAAACTATCGTTTGGGTTTTTCTGTAAAAACTCCCGCAGCTTATCTATTCGCTCCATACTTTTTCCACAATTAATTTTACTAATTCTTTCAAAACTATCTTTGCGGCACTTATATTTGTATTGGCAATGGTTGCATAAACAACCAACTAATTAATACCTTAAATTGTTCGCCAATGAAGATTCTGGTATGCATCAGCAAAACGCCGGACACCACGGCAAAAATAGCTTTCACTGATAACAATACGAAATTTGCGCAGGATGGTGTACAATGGATTATCAACCCCTACGATGAGTGGTATGCATTGGTACGTGCTATTGAACTGAAAGAAAAAGATCCTTCCGTTGTGCTGCACCTGGTAACAGTGGGTACAGCCGACGCCGATCCTATTATCCGCAAAGCGCTGGCATTGGGTGGCGATGAGGCCATTCGTGTAAATGCCGACAGTCATGATAGTTTTTATATTGCGTCACAAATTGCCGAAGTAGCCAAACAAGGCGGTTACGACCTGGTATTTACCGGCAAAGAAACCATCGATTACAATGGTTCTTCCATTGGTGGCATGGTGGCTGAATTACTGAACCTGCCTTATGTATCGCTGGCAACTAAATTTGACCTGAACGGTACCACAGCTACCATCACCCGCGAAATTGAAGGTGGTGAAGAAGTATGCGAAGCTGCACTGCCACTGGTAGTAAGCTGTCAGAAAGGTATGGCAGAACAACGTATTCCCAATATGAAAGGAATTATGGGTGCGCGTACCAAACCTCTTAAAGCAATAGAACCTGTAGCTACAGATACACTGACTTCAGTAGTAGGATTCTCTTTACCACCTGCCAAAGCAGGCGTAAAGCTGGTACCTGCAGACAATCCTGAAGAACTGGTTCGTTTGCTGCACGAAGAAGCCAAAGCAATTTGAAAATGAGCTTATGTGGCAATTTGAAAATGCCACCATCATAAAAGCTTTCATTTTCAAATTCTCAAATCGTCAAATTTTCAAATTAGTCTTTATGTCAGTTTTAATATACATCGACCAGGCTGAAGGCCATGTAAAAAAAGCATCACTGGAAGCGCTGAGCTATGGTGCTAAAATTGCCACACAGCTTGGCACTGCTGCCGAAGCTGTAGTACTTGGTACGGTTACAGAAGACCTTGCTGCACTGGGCAAATATGGTGTTTCAAAAATTCACCATGTAGCCAACGACATCCTGAACCATTTCGATGCACAGGTATTTACGGGCGTTATTGGCCAGGTAGCCCAGGCAACCGGTGCAGAAGTGATCATTTTTTCCAACAACGTAGACGGTAAAGCCCTGGCACCGCGCCTGGCTGCCCGTTTAAAAGCAGGACTTGTATCCGGCGCTGTAGCGTTGCCCGATACCACTAACGGGTTTGTCGTAAAGAAAAACGTTTTCTCCGGGAAAGCATTTGCCAGCATCGCTATCAATACGCCTGTTAAGGTCATTGCACTGAATCCCAATTCATATACCGTAACTGCCGGAGAAGGTACCGCAACCGTAGCCCCTTTTAGCGCTACTGTAGAAGCATCAAAAGTAAAAGTAACCGCTGTCAACAAAGTAAGCGGTGAAGTACCATTAAGCGAAGCAGACATTGTAGTAAGCGGTGGCCGTGGATTAAAAGGCCCCGAGAACTGGGGATTGGTAGAGAATCTTGCCCACGTACTGGGAGCTGCAACAGCCTGTAGCCGTCCGGTGGCCGACGTACACTGGCGCCCGCATCATGAGCACGTAGGTCAGACCGGTTTGGCCATTGCACCCAACCTGTACATCGCTATTGGCATTTCCGGTGCCATCCAGCACCTGGCCGGTGTAAACCGCAGCAAGGTCATTGTGGTGATCAATAAAGACCCCGAAGCCCCCTTCTTCAAAGCAGCCGATTACGGCATAGTAGGTGATGCCTTTGAAGTGGTGCCCAAAATTACCGAAGCAATAAAAAAACTAAAAGGGATCGCTTAAAACAAATCCCCGGATAATACTTTGAGGCCAAATGATTTTGGCCTCATTTTTTTGATAAAAACCCTTAGTTTCGTGGTTCGTTATGAAGAAAATAGAGTTGGAAATAGTCGCCTTATCGCACAGTATTACGCAAACCCATTCGTATGCTGTGGTATTAGGGGAAGTAAACGGCTTGCGCCGCCTTCCAATCGTTATCGGTGGGTTTGAAGCTCAGGCCATTGCAGTAGCACTGGAAAAGATGCATCCCAGCCGCCCGCTCACCCACGATCTCATGAAAAATTTCATGAACGCCTTTACCATCGATCTGCAGGAGATCATCATCTGTGATCTGCAGGAAGGCATTTTCTATTCCAAACTCGTTTGCGTTAGTGAACACGATACTGTAGAAATAGACTCCCGTACTTCAGACGCTCTTGCGCTGGCCGTTCGCTTTGGCTGTCCCATTTACACATACGATAACATTCTCGAAAATGCCGGTATCCTGATGGAAGATACCGGAGGCAGCGGTAAGAAAAAACAACCCCGCGAAGCAGTGGCAGCAGAAACCTCGTCTGCACATGATGATCTGAAAGGTTTGTCACTGGAAGAACTGAACACCCTCCTGAACGAAGTGCTGGAACAGGAAGATTATATCCGCGCCATTGCCATCCGCGATGAGATCAACAGCCGCAAAAAGAACCGCTGATTAAAAGATTGAAAGGATATATTCATCAGCGAAATCCTTTAAAATCATAAGATCCGTGATCGTATTTCCCAATTGTAAAATTAATCTCGGATTACATATCACCCGCAAAAGGCAGGATGGTTACCACGACCTGGAAACCGTTTTTTATCCTGTTGCTGTAAAAGATATCCTGGAAGCAATTACCGGCAACGATCAGCAATCACCCATACAATTTACACTTACCGGTTTACCTGTAGCTGGCAATACAGACAACAACCTGTGCATGAAAGCATGGCAACTGCTGAAAAATGATTTTCCACAATTACCAGCCATTCAACTGCACCTGCACAAGAATATACCGATGGGTGCAGGTTTGGGAGGTGGTTCTGCCGATGGAGCTTTTACGCTGCAATTGCTGAATAATAAATTCAGGTTACGGTTGTCAGATACACAGCTACTGGATTATGCATTACAACTGGGCAGCGATTGTCCTTTTTTTATTCTCAATAAGCCTTGTTATGCCACAGGACGTGGCGAAATATTGACACCAGTACAGGTTGATCTTTCAGGTTATTCATGGGTGCTAGTACACCCTGCTGTTCATATCAGTACAGCCTGGGCATTTGCCAACATCACACCTGCAGCACCTGCACAATCGTTGCAGGAAGCGATCAGTTTACCGGTAGAACAATGGAAAGATGCTGTGACCAATGATTTTGAAGCACCGGTGTGCGCTCATTATCCCGAATTGAAAAAAGTAAAAGAAGATCTGTATCGTGCAGGCGCCGTATATGCTTCCATGTCTGGCAGCGGTTCAAGCTTTTATGGTCTTTTTTCCAAAGGTCAGATACAACAGGAATTACTACCCTCCTATCCTTATCACATCATAGCATAGTGGTTTGATGACTGAAAGGTTGAGTATAAAAATCAAAACATTCAGCTATCAGTATCTCTTCTGCTTGCACGTTCCCTCAAAAAACTGTATCTTCGTAATAAATCATACGGTATCAATACTACCATTCACATAGTACATTTTCTGCATTTCAATCTTGATTTTCTCAACCATCGAGGTTAGTTCCCGTATTCCCCCGGCCCCCTTGTGTCCTTACTTTCCTGTTTACATTATTTATTATTCATTTCTCATTTTTTTGGTATGCATTCTACCCTGACCATGTCTGATAAGACCAGATATTATATTGATCTCGAAGAACAATATGGTGCACACAATTATCATCCCCTGCCGGTTGTACTGCAAAAGGGACAAGGTGTTTTTATGTGGGATGTTGATAACAAACGCTACTACGATTTCCTGAGTGGTTACTCTGCTGTTAACCAGGGGCATTGTCATCCTGTGATCATGGCTGCGTTTATGGAACAGGCCATGCAACTGACACTTACATCAAGAGCTTTTCACAACAATGTACTGGGTGAATATGCAGAGTTCATTACCCGTTACTTTGGTTATGACAAAGTGTTGCCGATGAACACCGGCGTAGAAGCTGTGGAAACAGCTATCAAATTATGCCGTCGCTGGGGATACATGGTAAAAGGCATTCCTGAAAACAAAGCCACTATTATTGTGTGCGATCATAACTTTCATGGTCGCACCAGCACAGTGATCTCATTCAGTACCGATCCTTCCTCTTATAGCCGTTTTGGTCCTTTTATGCCTGGCTTCAAAGTAGTGCCTTATAATGATCTACCCGCACTGGCAGTTGCATTACAGGATACCAATGTTGCCGGTTTCCTGGTAGAACCCATACAGGGTGAAGCGGGTGTAGTAGTTCCTGACGATGGCTACCTTTCAATCGCCAAAAGTTATTGCGAGGCTGCTAATGTATTGTTTATGGCCGACGAGATCCAGACCGGCCTGGGACGCACAGGACGTATGCTGGCCTGTGATCATGAACAGGTACGTGCGGATATCCTGATCCTTGGCAAAGCGCTGAGCGGAGGTACCCTGCCGGTTTCGGCAGTATTGGCCGATGATGAAATAATGCTCACCATTCAGCCGGGAGAACATGGTTCTACCTACGGTGGTAACCCATTGGCCTGTAAAGTTGCCATTGCAGCATTAACAGTGTTAAAAGAAGAACGGATGATAGAAAATGCCGCTGAACAGGGCGAATACCTGCGACAACAATTACTGGCTTTACAATCGCCCCATATTGCACTGGTACGCGGTAAAGGATTGCTCAATGCCATCGTAATTGATCATGCTGAGAAAGATGCGGCCTGGGATTTGTGTCTGCAGATGAAAGAACTGGGGCTGCTGGCTAAACCCACTCATGGCGATAAGATCAGGCTGGCACCACCATTACTCATTACGCGCAACCAGATCACAGAGTGTGTCAGCATTATTCAGCAAAGCCTGGAAAAATTGTAACTTGTTGTTCTAATTATTCATCACTTGGCAACACATCTGCACACAGAAGAACACCTTACCAGTTCAGACCTGCTTACAGATATTGTGATAGGCATGAGCGACGGGCTGACCGTTCCTTTTGCATTGGCTGCAGGTTTAAGCGGCGCCGTGCAATCTACCAGTATTATCGTTATTGCAGGCATTGCTGAAATTGCTGCCGGGTCCATTGCTATGGGACTGGGTGGTTACCTGGCGGGGAAAACAGAACAGGACCATTACAACAGCGAAGTAAAACGTGAATACGATGAAGTAGAACGGGTACCCGAAGTAGAGAAAGCCGAGGTCAGGGAGTTCTTCAGCAATCTTGGCCTCAGCAAAGACATCCAGGACAAAGCAGTGGAAGAAATTGCGCAGGACAAAGACAAGTGGGTAGACTTTATGATGAAATATGAACTGGGGCTGGACAAACCAGATCCACGCCGGGCTACCAAATCGGCATTGAATATCGGTTTATCGTATATAGTGGGTGGACTTGTTCCATTGAGTCCTTACTTCTTTACTGATACGCCGGTAAATGCGCTCAAAATATCAGTAGTGGTAACACTACTCTGCCTGTTCATTTTTGGTTTCTTCAAAAGCAGGATAACAGGCGTCAATCCGTGGGTAGGTGCACTCAAAGTAATGTTGATCGGAGCCATGGCCGCTGCCGCCGCATTTGGAGTAGCAAGACTTTTTGAACATTGAAATGTTGTAAGTAATAGGTTGTAGGTTTTAAGTTGATAACGCAATACAAGACAACCTTAACTATCAGGCAATCAAACCATCTGACTATCAGCCTTTACATTTTCAAATTAACCTGTTCACAAATTTTCAAATTATTTCTTCTCCTCTGGCACGGGCATATCCGGCATTAAGATCATGATCAGCATTACCACACTGGCAGCTAACATCATCCAGATACCGGGTTGTTTTACCGGGCAGATACCGCGGTAGCAACCAGAAAAAGTAATAAAGGTCTTGATAGCAAAAGCTACTACCAGGGCTCCGGACAACAGGTTCCAGCGTTTAGCCCATATTTTGGGAATAAGATATAAGATGATTGCCACTACGGCCAGGAATATAAACACCTTACCGGGTTTACCATATACATTGTTCTCAGAATAAAAACCGGTAAATGTCTTATTCAGATCAGGATGAAATGTCCAGGGAAGAAAACAAGCCACAATCAGTACCAGGGCTGCCAGTATACCAATCCATTGAGAATATCGCATAGAAACTACATTACAGTAAAAAACCTTGTTGCAGATCAACTCGTCTGCAAGACCCGCAAAATTACATTTTTTGACCGAGAGTGCCTATTTGATAGAAGAGTAACGATAGCGATACCTAAGAACAATGCTAACTAATCAAGTACCCCGCTATAGCAGATCTTGATCCATTGTTCCGGTTTATTAAAACAATCATTGGCAGCAGCAGTAGCTGTTTCCAGTTGTTCGTCTGTAGTAATTGAATGATTGAAAAAACAGACAAAATCTTCCCACATCCTGTATTCTTTTCGCCATAACCCAAAAAGAAAGAAAAAGCTTCTTGTGGAATATCAGGATTTTGTTCCAGCAATAATTTTTTAATAACAGTTCCTCCCAAAGCAGAACCTTCCATTACGTAAAAACATCCCACCGCCTCATTGATATTACTGATAACAGGCAATAGCATAGAAACAGGCGTATTTACAGGCTGCAGCAATACTTCAATGTCACTATAAATATTCCCTGCTTTCCTACGCAACTGATAACCCGGAAGGATATCAGCCAGAAAATTATCCAGTTCTTTTTCCAAAGGAGAAAAATAACTATACATACAGCAATACAGCATAGTCCCTGCTGGTACGTACCTGCTGTACATACCTTACCAGATGCGCCACAGCAGTAATTTTTTTGATATTATGCTGCAGGCGTAAGTTCCTGGTTTATTATATAGCTGTCCATACAGATATGTACCGCAATCTGTAGGCCAGCTTACAAAACGACAGCCTTTCTATTAAAAATATTTACTTACTATACCGCACATTCAACCGTTAGTAAATATTATACGCCGCTCTTCAATGCCCGTGCTTCCGGAATGCAGTTTATCCTTAACAGGGCAGGATTGTTCCCATTATATAAACATTTGCCATTCCCGCTGTTTTTCTGTCTTTTTTGAGGCCAAAAAACACATTCAAACCATGCTAATTTTTTAAATGATCTACGTACACATCTTGATCAGATTTAGCATTTATCAATTATAAATAATTCATAACCATTGTACTGTATACAGCAAACCACTTTTGACAATTATCAAGAAATCACAAAAATGAAGTTTTTTTTTACACAAATACAATAGGCTGAAATGCAGATGTAGCAACAGTTTGACAGGATTTGGGATATTTCCCCTAATCTATTAAAGTACAATAATTTATCACAAGTTTTGTTAATAGGGTCGAACTAAACCCTGATAAAAATGAACAAACGCATCCTGTCTGCGCTTGGGTTATTGCTATTGCTTCAACAAGTGGAAGCACAACAACGAAAAAATGATCCATGCCTAACCGAAAAATTCCGTTCTCCGCAATCCAGATTAAGCCACATTGATGCAGTGAAAGCACTGCCGCAGGTGGAAGAAACGATCAACCCCGATCCCCGATCGTGGAGCAGCAAAAAGAAAATTGAATCTATATTAAGTGTCAATCATGCACCTTCAGGATTCAATGCACAACTATTATTGTTGGTTGATTGCAATGGCCAGATACGTTCGGCCAGCATACTCAGTACTTCAGATGAAACCCTTACCAAAAAACTTATTCCATCGCTTCAGGGAACTTCCGTAGGAAGTATTGCCCGTAAAAACGGACAACCTGTAAGCTGTTATGTGCTCACAAGCCTGCTATATACAGCAGGTCAGTTGCAGCAAAATCCAATATTCTCAAACCAATAGCTTATTATAATGAAAAGATATGTGTTGGTACTACTTCAGGTAGTACTGGTGACCTTTTTTGCCCAGGCCCAAAAGCAAGGTAATTACTGGTATTTTGGCAATAATGCCGGTCTTAATTTCAATACTGATCCCCCAACGATTCTCACTAATGGCATGCTCAGCACTACTGAAGGTTGTGCTACCATCAGTGATGCGGATGGAAACTTATTATTCTATACAGATGGTATAAAAGTCTACAATAAAAATCATGGAACCATGCCCAATGGTACCGGACTGTTGGGTGACCCTTCTTCCGCTCAATCCGGCATTATTGTGCCATATCCCGGAAAGCCCAGCCAATATTTTATTTTCACTGTTTCCGCATACAGTAACTCAAGTTTATACTACTCCATTGTTGATATGAGCCTGAATGGTGGATTAGGAGATGTACTTACCCCCAAGAACGTGCCGGTACTTGCAACAACAGAAGAAAGTGTTTGTGCAGTGTTTGCCAATAACTTTTACTGGATCATTACCCATAAAAGAGGTAGCAATCAATACTATGCTTATAAGCTCACTACTGCTGGCCTTGACCTGGCTAATCCTGTCATTACCAGTGTTGGATATACCACTCCTTCAAATGGCGATATTGGCTATCTTAAAAGTGATATTACCGGAACCAAGCTGGCTATGACCTATTATTTTGCAGGCAAAACAGAAGTATTATCGTTTAATAAGGTGACCGGTGTAGTAAGCACTCCCATCGCATTGACAGTGGCTTCCTCCTATGGTGTAGAATTCTCCCCCAATGGAAAAGTATTGTATGTACATGGTTTTGGCGCCGGTACTTACCAGTTCAACCTGGAAGCAGGTACACAGACCCAGATCCAGAGCAGTCAGTTTACCCTGAGAACTGGCGCATCAGAAGGGGCCTTACAAATAGCAGTAAATGGTAAGATCTATGTAGCTAACTTTGGAGCCACTTCTCTCAGTGTTATCAATAATCCTAACGTATTGGGTACCGGTTGTAATTACGTAATAGGAGGTCAGTCACTTGGCAGCAAAACATCCGCTATCGGTCTTCCTACCATTATGACATCCTTTGTATCGACAGGACCTCCTATTGTATCAGGTCCTGCGGCTACCAACATATCAAATACCAGCGCCACCATCGAAGCTATTGTAAATGGTGATGGAGGCTCTGCTATTACTGAACGTGGTTTCTATTATGGTACTACAGCCAATCCTACTACCAACAAAACCACTGTTACCGGAACAACCGGCAATTTCAATACCGGCATCAGCGGACTTACACCCAATACACTGTATTACTTCAGAGCCTATGCTACCAACGCAAATGGCACTACTTATACGGTTGATGAAACATTCACCACTGCAGCAGCACCAGCCGGCCCTGCAATTACAGCAGGCTTTACTGTTAATACAGCAAACCAATGCTTCAGTGGGCATAGCTATACCTTTACCAACACATCTTCTATCACCAGCGGTACACTTTCTTATAGCTGGGATTTTGGTGATGGCAATACTGCTACTACTACCAGTCCTTCACATACCTATAATGCGCCAGGTACCTATACAGTTACCCTGACAGCTACAGAAGATGAAGGGGAGGCTACTGAAACCAGTACCCAAACCGTAATAGTATATGCTTCTCCTGTTGCAAGCTTCACCACCGGTACAGCCGGCAGCCAGTGCCTTACCGGTAATAGTTACAGCTTTACCAATACATCATCCATCAGCAATGGTACACTTACCTATAGCTGGG
>LGYU01000008.1 GCA_001302245.1 Chitinophagaceae bacterium PMP191F | reverse complement strand
AATATTGCGGGCCGTAGAAGTTTTATAATCGAACGGTTAGTATTTACGCCTGGAATTTATCCAACCAGCCGGGATCACTCATTTGCGCACGTATCCGTACAACATCACCAAAGGCTGTTACCAGTGCATCTCTTTTACCACGATCATCCAGCAGATCCTTTCTAAAGCAGTTGCCGGTATCCACAATATATTGCGCCATCTGCCGACCAATGATCTTTACCAGGTCATACTTACTCAGGTCAGACATATCAATGCCTTTCAATTCTTTTTCATCCATATCATGCAGCCATTGATGACCATACTTTTCCGGGTTGAGGCTATCACAATTGGGTAGCTTACTGATAGCAGCAGGATCCAGGGATATCTGGAACCGCCGGTAATCTACCGCCTTCTGCATGGCCGGCGAACGGAGCACATCCACCTGCATGGCACTGGCATCCTGGCCTATTTCAGTCAGCAACCAGTCGAGCCAGAATTTAAGATCTATGCCTTTCGGATTCAGCGTTTCATCCGGTTTAATAAACTGTCGTGAAATACCGGTTCCAAAACTGAGTACAGTCAGTTCATTGAGCGCATATTTATTCTTACGTTTCGGTTCCTGCTCTTTGTCTTTGGGCCTGCTGTAGCAGGTGGCCTCTATAATAGCAGCCCAACTGGGATTGTTGTAGGTGGTGGTGCCGCCGTCTACAAACCGTTCCAGCGGGTACCAGTAAGTAGGCGCTGACATGGTAGCCTCCATTACAGCCCGCAGCAATACATCCTTGTAGGTGCCATAATAATCGTCTTCCATTGTTTTGAAACAGGAGAAGAAGGTTTCTTCCGCAGCACTCATATCTTTTGAAGTGATCATCAGGTCAGTTTCCGTGGCATCGCATGCCTGCTGCAAGGTCATATTGCCCAGTTCGGTTCTCAGTATGTCGCGGTATTTTTTCTTGGTATAGGCAGGCGGATTTATATACCTGTCTCCAAAAGTTCGTTTGGTAAACACCTCTTTCACCAGGTTATCATACAACTGTTCAATTTCTGTGGCAGTGTGTTTGCTGGTGATCAGTCCGGCAATAATGGCTCCGGTAGAAGTACCAGCCACCATATCAAACAATTCATAGCAAGGTATCCCGGCCTGTTCTTCCAGCCCTTTCAGCAGTTGTAGGGTCAGTATTCCGCGCATACCTCCGCCATCCAGCGACAGTATAACACGGTTACCTTCCGGAATATCCAGGTTCTTAAATGCTGCTTTACGCGTTTCGGATAAAGACTTACGCTCGGCTTTGGCCATGGTTTTTGGGTGAAAATATAAAGCTTTGTAAAATAGTATTCAATACCATTTAGTGGGTACAGGTTTCAGGCCCGTTGAGTAAAAAAGTTCTATTTTTACCGCTCTACCTTGATTTTTCCAGATATGATTTCAGTAATAGAAGCAATTCAGCAATTATATACGTCCTGGAGTGGCAAAGAACCTTTATCGGTTGATATCCTGCCGCAATCAGGCTCCGACAGAAGATATTTCCGTATTCACACCGGCGGTGCCAGCATTATTGCCACACATGGTAATAACATTCCGGAAAATGAAACCTTCCTGTATTTTTCAGAACACTTTCGTCAGAAAGGACTGCCGGTTCCGGAGATCTTTGCATTGAGCGAAGACAAGACCATTTACCTGCAGGAAGATTTTGGCGACGTATCGTTGCTGAACAGGCTGGAAGCAAATGGCTTTACCGATGAGGTGTACGCGCTTTTTAAAGCCAGCTTACACCAACTGGCCATGTTGCAGGTAAAAGGACACGCAGAACTTGATTACTCCCGCTGTCTGACCAATAAAGAGTTTGGCAAACAGGCCATCATGGCCGACCTGCTGTACTTCAAATATTATTTTCTGGATGCCTTACGCAAGCCGTACGACAAACAAAAGCTGATTGACGATTTTGAGGCACTGAGCAATTACCTTACGCATACCGAATACAAATACTTCATGTTTCGCGATTTCCAGAGCCGGAACATTCTGCTGAAGGAAGACAACACGGTTCACTTTATAGATTACCAGGGCGGCATGAAAGGCGCTCCGCAATATGACGTGGCCAGTATGCTGTGGCAGGCGCGCGCCAATCTGCCCGATGAATGGAAAAACAACCTGCTGGATGATTACATTGACTTTTTTGAAAGTGTAACAGAGCACCCGGTAGAGCGCACCATTTTCAAAAGCCAGTACAATGGTTATGTATTGATCCGTTTACTGCAGGTATTGGGTGCGTATGGGTTCAGGGGATTGTTTGAACGCAAAGCTCAGTTCTTAACCAGCATTCCGCAGGCATTGCAAAACCTCAAATGGTTTATCAACGACCAGAGTATGGGCATTGCAGTACCAGAGTTCAGAAAGGTGCTCAATATCTGTGTGGCTGATGAAATCATAGAACGTTTTACTCCCCTGGTGGCAACAGAAGATACACCGCTGGTAGTACGCATCAACAGTTTCTCTTACCGCAAAGCCATACCACCCGACCCCAGTGAAAATGGCGGCGGTTTTGTTTTTGATTGCAGAAGCATTCTGAACCCCGGCAGACAGGAAAAATATAAATCACAAACAGGACGTGATAAAGAAGTGAAAGACTTCCTGGAACAGCAGACGCGTATGCCCGAATTTCTGAACAGCGTGTTTGATATTGTAGACATCGCGGTGGAAGATTATATCCGTCGTGGCTTCTCCAGCCTGATGATCAACTTTGGCTGTACCGGTGGCCAGCACCGCAGTGTGTATGCTGCTGACGCTATGGCCCGTCATCTGCGCAACAAGTTCAAGGTAAAAATTGAACTGCATCATATTGAGCAGGAAGCCAAAAACTGGATCAACGTATAAAGACCGGCAACAAAAGCAGTATCACAATTGTATTGCATGGGCCATTATCACTTTTCCACAGGCAACCTGTAACCAGAAATATATTTGATGTATTACCTCGTTTACATTCCGCTTTACCTCATATCGCTTTTACCATTAAGAGTATTGTACATACTGTCCGATATCCTGGCAGCCTTGTTGTACTATGTTATTGGTTATCGCCGTAAGGTGGTAATGGTCAACCTGCGCATTGCATTTCCGCAAAAAAGCGAACAGGAGCTGAAAGCCATTGCACGCAGGTTTTACCGCAACTTTGTAGACAACTTCATCGAGGCCATCAAACTTTTTTCTGCCAGTCCGGCGTGGATCAAAAAACACTTTGAAGTAGATCCTGCTATTTTTGATCATTTGTACCGTAAAGGCGTACGTGCTCAATTACACCTGGGACATAATTTCAACTGGGAAATGGCAAATCTTGCCGTACCACTGTATACTGAATTTCCATTCCTGGTAGTGTACATGCCTATCAAGAACAAAGCTTTCGACAAAATATTCTATAAAATGCGCCGCAGCACCGGTACCATTCTTTTACCGGCCACAGACATGAAAAATGCCATGCTGCCATTCCGCGATCAACAATACCTGCTGACACTGGTAGCAGACCAGGCACCCGGCAGCCCGTCCAATGCTTATTGGTTGAACTTTATGGGCCGACCAACCGATTTCTTACGCGGTCCTGAACGTGGTGCACGGGCAGGTGAACTGGCCGTAGTATTTGGCCAGATCTATAAAGTACGCCGGGGTTATTACAAAGCCGATGTAGAGCTTGCCACGGAAAATGCTTCGGAGCTACCGGAAGGTGAGCTTACCCGGATGTACGTACGCTTCCTGGAAAAATTCCTGCATCAGCATCCCGATATGTGGCTATGGAGCCATCGCCGCTGGAAACACGAATGGAAAGAAGAGTATAGAAAGTGGTGGATTGGGGGATAAGCAAGGATTTAATATTCATTTAGATATTATACAAGCGTAAAAAAACCTGCCATTCATCAGTTATAAGCCTCTGCGAATAGGAGGATTAGAACATTTTCCGTGTTTTTCCAACATGTACCTTAGATTTTTCTAAACAAAAAATCAAATTTTATGAGGTACATTTTCCTAACAGCGTTCACTATGCTATTACTTTTCTCCTGCAACAACTCAGATCACGAAACATCCCCAGAAAGTGCTAACAAAAAGGATACTATTCCTCAAAAAGAAAGTTTAACCGGGATACCTAAGTTTGCAGCAGAAATACCACTCGAAGCAGCAGCTACCTTGATTCGCAATCACCGGGCAACCAGGCTTAACCAACCAACTACTCCTACTCGTAATCAGGATACACGTTTTATTGATTTTCCAATTGCAGAACTAGCCCGTTACTTGATCTATGCAAAAGATTCTATAAAAGCAAACGGGGTAAGAGTGTACCTGGGTACATATCCTGATACACCATCTGTAAAATATCCAAATGCGCTAACTGTAATGTTCATCCCTACTTTGAACGGAAAAGATATTATAATAGACCCTGCAAAAAATATATTAATGCAGGTACTGGACGAAGGTCAACTTTGTCCGCCTCCCTATCCAAACTGTATTAATGGTGGTGCAATCTTAATGAATACCGCAGACAGGATGAGCCCTGCTGACGCAAAAAAATACACAATACAACTTATCCCTTTACTTCAGAAAAAATAATATCTTAATTCCTCAATAATTAGAGGACCGGCATTTCGCAATGCCGGTCCCGATTTAACTACATTACAAATTGAAAATAGACTTATCGCTCTGGGTAGAGATAATAGCTTTACTGTTTAGCGTTATCTGTTACATCAGACAAAGAAACTCATTACTCAGTTTCTTTGTCCCTTTCCTTTTTTTTATAGTAATTGTTGAAATATCGGGAGCTTATCGTGCACAGATCCTTCACACCGGAAATCATGAGATCTATAACATAACCTCACCGCTTGGTATATTATTCTATTCCATACTGTTTCACCACTATTTACCTGATTATAGAAAAATCATAAAAGGCATCCAATCAGGTTTCATAGGTTTTACTTGTCTTAATCTGTTCTTTATACAAGGAGTGAATAAGTACAATTCATATACTATTATAGTCGGCACATTTTTATTGATCTCATTTAGTTGCTTATATTTATACAGACTTTTTGACAATAATCAATACATTACGATTGCAAAAGATCCAATGTTCTGGATATGTACTGGTCTGTTATTTTCCTGTCTGATAACCCTTCTTTACTGGAGTTTCTTTGAATTAAAGATTGATACCAAAGGCCATTTGTTTAAGTTATTAGTAAAAAATGCTGTGATCTTCAGGTACTCCTGTTTTATAATTGCTTTTATATGGACAAAGAACGTCAGGAAATAATAATTGCAATCGTTGCCGGTACCATCACATTGCTTACGATTGGGGCATTTATGATTTTTGCGCTTTTTGCATACTATCGCAGACGAAATAAATACCTGATAGAAACCCAACAACTCCAATCCCAATTCCAGCAAACCTTACTCCAAACCCAACTCGAAATACAGGAACAAACGCTGCACAATATTTCGCAGGAAATACACGACAACATCGGCCAGGTACTTAGTCTCACCAAACTGAACCTGAATACCATAGATCTCCGGCAACCAACTACTGCACAGCAGAAACTGGACGATTCCCGTAAGCTGGTCAGTAAGGCCATACAAGACCTGCGCGATCTTTCTAAAAGCCTTAACAGCGATTATGTAACAGAGCTGGGCCTGTTGCGTGCCATTGAGTATGAGCTGGAACTGGTGGCTAAAACAGGCACGCTGCAAACACAACTGGATGTAACAGGCACACCCGTACGATTAGACACGCAAAAGGAACTGATCCTGTTTCGTATAGTACAGGAAGCCATCAACAATATGCTGAAACACGCAGAAGCTACATTATTGACCATAAGCGTAAGCTATAATAACACCGGTTTTCATATCAGCATTGCTGACAACGGAAAAGGATTCGATAATGCAACGGCCACAACAGACAATAAAAAAACCGGTCTCGGATTACGCAATATGCACAACCGATCCCGGTTAATTGGTGCGGCAGTGTCTATCACCAGTGCACCCGGTGCAGGCACTACTGTTGCCATCTCTCTGTCCTACTAACTATTTATGGAAGGGTTAGCAAAAAGGGAATGGAAGGAGCAAAAAAGTATTCGCCACCTTTCAGCGTAACAAATTTGTTAAACGAAAAGCCGCACAACCTCACATCATCGTTTCCCCAGGGTGCAGGCCATTGCTGAAAACTTCCATCAATGGCATTGCCAATAATACCATCCGCAGTATTAACATTCAACTGCATTCTCTCAAAACCATTTTCAATACTGCTCTGAAAACACATGAACAGCAAACCAACATTGTTTTCAGGTTCCCATGTCAGGTCATTATTACGGCCGATCTCATCATACGGAATACCCCTGCGGGTAATTCTGTTGCCAGGCTGGTAAGCGGGGTTAACGGTTTGCATATTGGCCAGCGGCGTTGACCGGTGGTTCGTCATGCGTATATGTGCATGATAGGGACATTTGCTACCGCCGCTATCCAGTGAATAATCAAAGTCATTATTCATGGTATTGGGATCACTGTTTTTTTCCAACGCCGTTTCATGTTTTACTACCGGTGTTCCGTTTTCAAAACGACCCACCACGTAAGCACCGGCTACTTCACCACGGCCTTCCTGCTCCTTTGGCAAAATGGGGAACAGTAGCGCTCCCAACGCTTCCTCATGTTCTTTAAAATCCTTTACATTCTGCTCCAGTTTTCTGAATACCATAAAGCTGCCCTGGCAGGCTGCGTTATCCGCTTTACCAGGATCACTTACCAGCAGGATATCTTTTGATGCTGCATCGCTGTGAACCTTGCCCGGCACATACGATGCCAGGAACTCCGGCTGACTAACCCCATCTGCATAACCGAAGTGCTCAATACCTTTCTTCTCATCTTCATCCCACAATATTTCACCCCTTTGTATATGTACAATAGAAATTTTGCCATCAAACAACGCAGTAATACGATCCAGCTCATCATAAAGATTTCTTAACGTATCATCTGCAATCAGCAACATAGCATCTATCCGTTGCTGAAATGGCTCCTGCCAGGTATCAGATGCAGGGTCGTGCAAAATGGTACCCCGCTGCTGCATGCCTGCGCAAAAAGCTTCACTCGTAGCGGGGTTCCACAATCCATTGTACTCTAATGCTTCGTAACCACTGGCTGATAAATAAAAGCATTTGATCATACCTCCATCGTACGATTTATCGCGACGATGCTTTGCCGCGTCAGCATGCTGACGAAATGCAGATGTAAGCCCACTGCAATAATTTTTCAACACTTCCTTTGCATCATTAACAGTACGCTGATCAAACCGGAGAAAGATATGCCAGGCATAATCACGGCCATGATGCTTCAGAATATGTGCCTGCAGGTTTTTCAGCATTTCTGTATCAGGCTCGCCGGCAATATACAGGCGATCTTCCAGGATAAGTTGCTCATCGGTTAGTGCAGTCGGTTTCATAAACAGCAAATTTTGACCAAAGATTAAAACCAACGTATACAACCACAATATGAACAACACCACTTTTAAACAGGTGTAAACACAACCCGTAATACCGTGTTTCTCTCCTATTTCATCATCAATAAACCGGATTTATTCTCGGGCATAGTTATAAAACGTTTATTGTCAGCAACATCTAATGAATGGCCAACGTCAGGGTAAAAACAGGGGCAACATTCCGCTTACCACGTGCCTATATTGATGCAGATAATACAATTCTCTAACAAACAAACTTTACTGTATGGCGCCAATTCAATTTGCTTTTGATCAACAACAACTGGAACAGCTGCTGGAAAAAGCACATGCTGAATGTGACATCGTTTTTTCACTGTTCAATCTTCAGATGCCCGGAAAAGACGATAGTTACACCTATCTGGCCGCTCAGGTATTTCACAATAATCAACTACAGGACATTCGTGAAATACCACTGGCTTGCCCTACACCTCCCGGTTGGAACCTGGAAGAACACAATTCGGGACCAGATGAACTGGGCAGCTTGCATCTGGTTAAGGATGCACAGCTTGTCAACACGCCTAAATTTATCTTGCCTAAAAAACAATTAACGCCTATCTTACAACGCAACGGAATGCTGAAGAAAGACAGAAAGCAGTTACTCACAGAGTTGAGAGGAGAAAATACCAATGATGGTCTTGAAGTAACACTGAATTTTTCAGCAGTAACCGACCAGGGCGTTTTAATTGGTTCCGAAGTAAAAGCCCCCTCCTTTATACCACCCGGTGAAATACAAGACAGCTTGAGAAAAGTTGGCTGATAGATGTTTAAAATCATTGATCACATAGCGCCTTCACTGGATGTACTGGCTCCTTTAGTGGCCTTGTTTTTTGCCGTTTTCAGAAAACAATTTCCGCTAAAGGAGCATATTTTTATTGTATTGTACATCATGCTGCAACTGGTATTGAACAACCAGGCTAAATACCTGCATTATCAAAAGGTAAACAATCTTGTTTTTTACAAG
This sequence comes from Chitinophagaceae bacterium PMP191F, assembly GCA_001302245.1. Lineage (GTDB taxonomy): Bacteria > Bacteroidota > Bacteroidia > Chitinophagales > Chitinophagaceae > PMP191F. The sequence goes on along the minus strand of LGYU01000008.1, from coordinate 333,230 downwards.
ATCAACTGCATCTCATCACTGATCCTCGTAAGCATTTATTTTCTCATTAAATTTCGCGCATCCTGCAGCAAACCGGTATTCAATACTATACTGGGTATTGATATCATGGCAGTAATCACGACACTTTTTCTGTTTGTTGATGAAGGTCCTGAAGAATTCAATAGCCGTAGTTACAGCTTTACTGCATTGATGATCTGCACGCAGGTAGTTTTTTATTATTACCTGAAACTACGGAACCCTGCCCTAGAGAAAATAACCTCCAGCAGATCATTCTGGTTCATTACAGGATTGTTTGCATACTATGCAGGAGCGTTTGGTATATTTTCGGTGTATAAATCCTTTTTGCACAAGCCTAAGATCTCCGTACTATGGAGCATGCATAATATTTTTCTGGCATTGATGTGTATCTGTTTTTCAATCGGGTTTTCATGGAAGAAGTATCAAAAGACATAGTACAGGTAGTCACCATCTGCCTTTTTATACAACTCATTATTACCTTCATTGTAATATTTGTGGTGCTGTATCAAAAGCGTCACAGAAAATATATTGAAGAAAAAACGGCGCTCGAAAACAGTTTCCACCAAACGCTACTACAGTCGCAGCTTGAAATACAGGAACAAACACTGCAAAACGTATCTCAGGAAGTACACGACAATATAGGGCAGGTGCTGAGCCTTGCCAAAATTTACCTGGGCACTATGTACACTGCGTCGCCGGAACAACTGCAAACCAAACTCGATGATACACGTGGCCTCGTCAGCAAAGCCATACAAGACCTGCGCGACCTTTCCAAAATGCTGCACACAGGGTATGTAACCGAAATGGGATTATTACGATCTGTTGAATACGAATTGGATATGTTGCAGAAAACCGGCACCATACAGGTATGCCTGGAGGTTACAGGTACGCCGCACAAATTTGATGCACGTAAAGAATTGATCCTGTTCAGGATCATACAGGAAGTGTTAAATAATATTATCAAACACGCAGAAACAGAAAAGATTTTAATAAATATCAATTACGACCCCACGCTACTCTTTATCACTATTACGGATAATGGAAAAGGTTTCGACCTGACACCGTTAAATACAAACGAAAATACTAAATTTGGACTGGGCCTTCGCAACATGCAAAACAGGGCCCGGTTAACCGGCGCAGATTTTTCTATTTCCAGTACTCTTGGAACAGGCACCACGGTAACACTTTCCCTACCCTGCTGACCTAAAACCCCCCAACTTATGCAAAAAGCTAAAGCCAGCGTAGCTGTAGTAGATGATCATGTATTATTGCGCAACGGCCTGGCAACCCTTATCCGTAGTCTCGACAGATATTCTGTACTGTTTGAGGCCGCTAATGGCAAAGACCTTATCCGGCAACTAAAACCCAGGTATCTGCCGGATATTGTTTTACTGGACATCAATATGCCGGAAATGGATGGATATGAAACTGCGTTGTGGCTTAAACGTAACCATCCAGACATCAGGGTATTGGCACTTTCAATGTACGACAATGAAAATGCTATTATCCGCATGATGAAAAACGGCGCCAAAGGGTATATCCTGAAAGATATTGATCCGCTCGAATTCAGAATGGCCCTGGATTCACTGATACGAAAAGGATTTTACTATTCTGAAATGGTGACCGGAAAGCTGATCCACGCAGTGAATAACCTGGATGAACCCGGACAAACTATTCAAAAACTGGTAACACTCAATGAACGGGAAATTGATTTTCTGAAACTGGCCTGCTCAGAACTGACCTATAAAGAAATAGCCGACCGGATGTATGTAAGTCCCCGCACCATCGACGGCTACCGCGATACCTTATTTGAAAAACTCAGTATTAAAACACGTGTGGGGCTTGTACTATATGCTATCAAGAACGGAATAGTGAGTGTATAACCCTGTTCCTTTTTCCATTTTTATCGCCAGCACAACAACAGTGTATTTTTTTAGATATCCCCATGCTTTCCAACCTTCTCTGTTATTGTAACAGGGTGAAATAAACCGTATAAGCACACTGCACGATACCGTGTTTTTCACGTTAACCATTAACCATACAAGTGCTAATGTTGCTAATACGTTTTATCCAAACCCGTTACCCTTTTGTGAAACCTGTAAATGAATGCCAGATGGCCGGAAAGAGGGGATATACTACGCACCGATTTAATGAGGAGCTGCTGCACATTAAGCTGGAGATCCAGGCGCATAGCCTGGATATGATGATCAAAGAGATCTATGAAAATGTAGGTCAGATACTTAGTCTTGCACGACTGAACCTGACCACATTACAGCCTCAGAAAAAACAGGATATGCAGCAAACCTTAAGCAGTTCCGGCGAACTGGTTGGAAAAGCCATTAAAGACCTGCGCCTGTTGTCGAACCCTGTTACCACAAAAGAAATTACTGAAGCAGGATTGATACCGGCACTTCAACACGAGATCCGCACCATTAACAGGATAGGCCGCCATACTGTACAATTACAGCTGACAGAACCATTTCCGCGGTTTCATGCTGCTGAAGAGCTGGTATTGTTCCGCATTTTACAGGAATGTCTGCAGGTAATAACAGAATATGCGCCGGGCAGTGATATTGCTGTTACAGCTGGTTACCAGCAACAGGAAGTACTATTCACTATCAGCAGTACGGCAAATGAAATGCAGCGCATCCGCTTCCATCAGAATTTTCCGCTGCTGGCCAAAACCATATCCTCAAAAACCAGGATGATCAATGCAGGTTTATCCGTAAACAGCAACTCCGGCCCAACATTGGAAATACAGCTACAACTGTCCGTGTTAACAACAACCTAGATTATGAAAGAATCGATCAAAATTGCACTGGTAGATGATCATGCGCTGCTGCGCAAAGGACTGGCAGAACTAATCAAGAATATTGGTTTTCCTGTTATCATTGAGGCCGATAACGGAAAAGATTTTATTGCAAAGCTGAAACCCAATATACTGCCCGATGTTGTATTGCTGGATATCAACATGCCACAAATGGATGGCTATGAAACGGCATTGTGGCTAAAACTAAATCATGCGGAAATAAAAGTGCTGGCACTGAGTATGTACGATGATGAAAACGCCATTATCCGAATGCTGAAAAATGGCGCCAAAGGTTATATTCTGAAAGACACCGATGTGTCCCTGTTGAAAGAAGCTATCGAAAACGTATACCAGAAAGGATTTCATTATTCCGAAATGGTAACCGGCCGCTTGATCCATTCACTCAACAATCTTGACAACGACTATAACAGCACCGCACAGTTGCTAAAACTGAATGAGCGTGAAATTGAGTTCCTGAAACTGGCCTGTACTGAAATGACCTATCGGGAAATAGCAGAAAAAATGTACCTGAGCCCCCGTACTATTGATGGCTACCGCGATGCCCTGTTCGAAAAACTTACCATCAAAACCCGCGTAGGTTTAGCCATCTATGCCATAAAGCATGGAGTGGTACACGTTTAATAGCCGTTAACCTACTACCTACAACCTAATTCAGCACACTCTTCTCCTTCTCAGTTGGTATCTTTTCTTCCTGTTTAATGGCGTTCCAGCCACCGGTTATATTGCGCAGATTATGAATGCCCTGTCTTTTCATTAGTGAAGCAGCAATGATACTGCGGTAACCGCCGGCACAATGTACATACAGGTTTTGCTTATCGGTAAAATTGGCCATGCTGCCAGGATCGGTCAGTTCATTCAGCGGAATATTCACAGCATCTTTTACATGCCCGTCGGCAAATTCTGTTTCACGACGCACATCCACTACTACCAGGTTCGGATCAAATGGCAGATCCATTCCCAACTCATCAGCCTCCACATCAATGATCATATCCATTTCCTCACCGGCCTTGATCCAGGCATCCAGTCCGCCGGCCAGGTAACCTTCAATCTTTGAAAATCCTACGCGGGCCAGGCGTACCACGCTTTCTCTTTCCTGTCCTGCATCGGTAACCAGTATAATGGGTTTGTCAAATGGTAACAGGCTTCCTGCCCATTCTGCAAAACGGCCATCCAGGCCAATACTGATGGCACCGGGTACAAACCCGGCAACAAATGTTGTTGATTTGCGGGTATCCAGCACAATCACATTTTCCTGTTGACTGCGGGTTTTAAATGCTTCCACGCTCAACGGGGTAAGACCTTTTCCTAAAATATCATCCAGGCTGTCATAACCTTCTTTATTGATGCGTGCATTGATAGGAAAATATTGCGGAGGTACAGCCAGTCCTTCTGTAACAGCAGCAATGAATGCTTCGCGTGTTTGTGGCTGTAACGCATAGTTGGTTTGTTTTTGTTCACCAATAGTGCTGTAGGTTTCCGGGCCCAGGTTTTTGCCGCAGCTACTACCGGCACCATGTGCAGGATAAACAATCACATCATCCGGCAGCGTCATGATCTTATGCTGCAAAGAATCATACATTTTGGAAGCCAGTTCTTCCTTACTCAGATCGCCACTACTGAGATCAGGACGGCCCACATCCCCTACAAACAACGTATCGCCGGTGAAAACAGCATGCGGTTTGCCGGTTTCATCGCGCAGCAGGTAACAGGTTGATTCCAGCGTATGGCCGGGAGTATGCAATACTTCGATGGTTACTTTACCCAGTTGAAATACTTCGCCATCTTTGGCAAGGTGAATAGGAAAGCTGGTTTCTGTATCCGGTCCGTAAACAATCGGCGCACCAGTTGCTTTCTGCAGGTCGAGATGACCGCTTACAAAGTCTGCATGAAAATGCGTTTCAAAAATATATTGAATGGTTACTCCACGCTCTTTTGCCAGTTCCAGGTATGCTTCCACATCGCGCAGCGGGTCAATAATAGCCGCTTGGCCTTCGCTTTCAACATAATAAGCTGCCTCACTCAAGCATCCCGTGTATAATTGCTGTATATACATAAACACACATTGATTTTTACAAAGTTACCAAAAATAAAAAAGCAGAAGACGGGTGTTCATCTTCTGCTTGTTCGCTGGTTGTCAGTCAGTACGTTACACTGATCAGGAGTTAAGATCTTCCACACATTTCATTATGTGGGCTACCCTAAGCGTGTTAACGGAGTAATAGATAAATTTCCCATCCCTTTCTGTTTTCACCACGCCTGCTCTTCTTAAAATTGCAAGGTGTTGTGAGGCAACAGATTGTTCTAATCTCAGTCGCACATAAATTTCCGTCACAGTGAGACGTCTGTTCTCATCAATGAGTTTGACAATTTGCTGACGCAACTTATGGTTCAAAGCCCTCAGTATCATGGCCGCTTTCTTTAAGTTCAGAAAATCGACCTTCACAGAGTCACCATCGCCACCATTTGCGTTCAGCACCATGGAGTAATTGGTTGTTACGTTCATGTGCACATCAGAGCGTTTTAAAAATAAATAGGATAAAGAGAGAGAATCAAATTTACAAGAAAAAAAATATGAACCTGATTAAAATGCACCAGAAAGTTTCAGTTAGTCATTTTTTTATATAAGTGTAAAACTCTTTTAAATAAGCGGGTTCTGTGTAGGCAAGGTCAGAAAATTCATGACTCTGATACTTTTTTTCTGCCAGCAAAGCCAGTTGGGGTGCCAATTTCAGCGTTTTCTCAGAATAATGCGCCATTGTATTTTCACATATATGTTTCCACTTAGAAGAACCACTTCCAAAAAAGAGAATTTTGCTTTCAGAAAGCAGGTCTGCAAATGAATTTTTTTCTAATATCTGGGCCGATTCGGGCATATTTTCGCTCAAATTGGTATCGTACACGGCAGTAAAAACTTCCATTCGGCGCGCATCGATCATGGGGCAGAGCAATAAGCCGGAAGTTATTTGCTCAGGGGACAGCAGTTTATTCAGGGCTCCGGCAGCCATCACTTTCAGTGTACTTTCTGTAATGAGGGGAATTTGTAATGCATAGCACAGCCCTTTGGCAGATGCCAGGCCAACACGCAAACCGGTATAAGAACCAGGGCCCAGTGTAACAGCTATAGCATCAAGTTGTTGCATGGTAACACCTGATTGTTGTAGCAGGCTGCTGACTGCAGGTTGTAACCAGGAAGCATGATCCTGCTGACGTCCGTTTTCCAGTTCTCCCAACGATTGACCATCACGCGCCAGGCAAATTCCGGCTGTTTCAGTTGCAGTATCAATATTCAAGATCAGGGCCATGTTCTGTTGCAGATTAAATGTAAAGGTACAGGCAATCAATCGTTAAGCATACCGGCCTCTTTTACCAGGGCATCTGCCGGTGTATAGCGTACATCTGTTCGGGAAAGCTCATGCAGTAATTCATACACCCGCTGTGCACCGATCACCTCCACCCACTCAAACGGACCTAAAGGGTAATTGGTTCCCAGCTTCATAGCAATATCAATTTCCTGCTTACTGCTTACACCCGCCTCCCAGGTATAAAACGCTTCATTAATGATCATGGCCAGCACACGTGCCGTGATCATTCCCGGTACATCAGGCGCAGTTTGATAACTCCATTGCAAACGTTCAAAGATGTCTTTCACCACTTGTTCGTTCATGGTTGCAGGCAATGCTATTTCTGTTACAGGGCGTTGCAACATGCCCGGCCACGCGTTGATGCGGATAAGATCAGCACCTATAGCACGGGTGGAAAAGGTTACAGCATTGACCAGTACCGGCTTGGAACTGATGCGTTTCAAACGGCCGATGCGTTCAGGATCCATTACAAAAAGCAGGTCCATGTATACATCTGCATCAATGATCAGCAGCGATTGCAGAGAATCGGCCCACACAATGTCTGTTTCAGCCGGTACACCCTTTGTCAGCAAATCCTGCTTCAACACATCATCTGCCAATACTGCAAGCGTCATATAACAAAATTTAGCGCAAAGAAAACTGATTCTGTGCAAACATACTTTGAAAGGTGTTACAAATACGCGATACCCGTACTCTATGTTTTATTTATCTATTTTTGATCCATGGAAAAAAAGATCATCAATACTACCAATGCACCTGCACCCATCGGGCCTTACAGCCAGGCAATACAGGTTGGCGGATTACTGTTTGTATCTGGCCAGGTGGCCATCAACCCTGTTACGGGCAATGTTGAAGCCGGCGATGTGATTGCAGAGACCCACCAGGTAATGCACAACATTAAAAGTGTTCTCGCTGAAGCTGGTTACGATTTTCAGCATGTTGTAAAAACAACCATTTTCCTCAGCGATATGAGTTTGTTTGCCACTGTTAATGAAGTATATGGCAAATATTTCTCTTCCAATTTTCCTGCACGTGAAACCGTGGCTGTAAAAGGATTGCCCAAAAATGTAAATGTTGAGATCAGCGTTACGGCTGCCAAATAGATCAGAAAAACAGGAAATCCGCAGGCCATAAGAAAAGCAATCTTCCTTATGACCTGCGGATTTTTTATGCATCATCTTCCGGACTCCGGTTATTATTTCAACACTCCCAGTTCTTTACCAATTTTGGTAAACGCAGCAATGGCTTTATCCAGGTGATGTTGTTCATGCGCGGCACTCAGTTGCACGCGGATACGCGCTTTGCCTTTGGCAACCACCGGGTAGAAGAAGCCAATTACATAAATGCCTTCCTCCAGTAGTTTTGCTGCAAAATTCTGTGCAATTACAGCATCGTACAGCATGATCGGTACAATAGGATGATCGCCTGGTTTAATATCAAAACCGGCCTCTGTCATTTTACTGCGGAAATATTTTGTATTGGATTCCAGTTTATCGCGCAGTTCTGTGGTTTCACTCAGCAGGTCCAGTACCGCAATAGAAGCGCCCACAATACTGGGTGCAAGTGTATTGGAAAACAGGTAAGGACGTGAACGCTGGCGCAACATCTCAATCACTTCTTTACGACCGCTGGTAAATCCTCCGGATGCGCCACCCAGGGCCTTACCCAGTGTACCGGTAATGATATCAATTTTACCCATTACACCACGATATTCATGCGTACCACGACCGGTTTTGCCCAGAAAGCCACTGGAATGACATTCGTCAATCATAATAGCAGCATCATACTTTTCAGCAAGCGCTACAATTTTATCCAGTTGGGCAATAGTTCCATCCATACTAAAAGATCCATCAGTTACAATAATACGGTTGCGAAGCCCGGCTGTTTCCTGCAGCTTTGCTTCCAGATCGCCCATATCATTGTGTTTGTAACGGAAACGCTGTGCTTTACACAAACGCACACCGTCTATAATAGAAGCGTGATTCAGTTCGTCAGAAATAATGGCATCCTGCTCACCATACAAAGGCTCAAATACACCGCCATTGGCATCAAAGGCAGCCGCATACAAAATGGTATCTTCAGTGCCCAGGAACCTGGATATCTTAGCTTCCAGTTCACGGTGAATATCCTGGGTACCGCAAATAAAACGCACACTGCTCATACCATATCCACGATGATCAATATACTTTTTAGCGGCTTCCAGTACTTTGGGATGTGATGAAAGACCCAGGTAATTGTTGGCACAGAAGTTCAGAACGGTTTTTCCATTCACAATAATTTCAGCTCCCTGCGGAGATTCGATAATGCGTTCAGTTTTAAACAAACCGGAAGTTTTGATCTCTTCCAGCTCTGCAGACAATCGTTTTATTAAGCTTTCATTCATAGAAGATGTCATTTTGAGGCAGCAAAAATAGTTTAATTTAAAAATGCCTGAATTTGAAAGTTTATGGCATATTTCTCATAATCCGGCACTTTCCACTTACATAGCAGTAGTCACGTACCCGGAGTCATTTTTAACCATTTATAAAATATTCTTTGACCAAACTGTAACATTTTACCTATAACTTGCGTCCAATTAATAGAAACAACTGATTTTATGCTTAAAAAGAGCTTTGCCCGTTTACTGTTGATTACTACTGTGTTAGTAGTAACAGGCGGTATGCTGGTATTTGCCTCTGCCCAGGCCATGAGAAATGCCGCAGCCCTGCAGAAAGAGTGTACAGAAGATGCAGCCAGTAAGTGCTCTACCAGGAGCCAGGGCGACTTTATTATCTGGGAAGTATTGAGTCGTACGTTTTTTACTGCTATTCAGTAATTGGTTATCAATAAGATATAATATTGAGAGGCTTTGCGGCCTCTTTTTTATTTTTACACGGTAATTTTTTGAAATCGGTGTAACTTCTGCCGGTCATTGAACGTACAACAGATAGCCGACAGCAAGTTTATCAACAGAGAAGGTCCTGCTTATGACAGAGAAAGAATACAATCAATGTGTTAATGACTATGCCGACAACGTGTTCCGGTTCATTATGAAAAACCTGAAACACGAAGAGGATGCCCGTGATGTGGTACAGACCGCCTTTGAAAAAATGTGGATCAACCGGGCAGACATTGACAATGCAAGATGCAAAAGCTATTTGTTTACAGTGGCATACAACCAGATGATCGACCACCTGCGGAAAGCCAAACGTGTCAGTTTACGCGATGAGTTCCGGGAGGAAATGCGGGTATCGGACAAGCCGGCACACAATACCCGCAAAGTACTGGAACAGGCACTTGGCAGGTTGAGCGAAACACAACGCTCGCTGGTATTGCTGAAAGATTATGAAGGATATTCTTACGAGGAGATCGGACGAATTACGGGATTGAGCGAAAGCCAGGTTAAAGTATACCTGCACCGTGCCCGTATTCAGTTGAAAAATTATTTGGTAAGCCCTGAAAATGTATTGTAACATGAACATTACACGCCATAATTACGAAGAGTTTTTTCTGCTGTACATCGACAACGAGCTTACGCCCGCTGAACGTGCCGCAGTAGAGATCTTCCTGCAAGAGAACCCCGATCTGCGTGCAGAAATGGAAATGTTGCAGGACACTGTTATGCAACCCGAACAGCATATCAGTTTTGGCAACATAAGTGCCTTACTGAAAACGGAAGAAACTTCCGGTACCATCAACAATACCAATTGCGAAGAGCATTTTGTATTATACGGCGATAATGAACTGAGCAGCAAGGAAAAAAACCTGGTAGAACAATTTGTACAAAGGAATCCGCAGCATAAAGATGACTTTGAACTGATACAACAGGCAAAACTGACTCCCGATACCAGCATTGTATTTCCTGATAAAAGCATTTTGTATCGCCATGAAAAAGGCGAACGTGTGATTGTAATGCGCTGGTTCCGTGTAGCAGCAGCCGCTGCCGTAATATTGTTTGTAGGTGGTTACGGCTGGTACAGCCTTACCAATGACAGCGACCCGGGTAAAAACCCTGTTGCCGGTATGGTCGAACAAGCTCAGCCCAAACCACAAAATAATGCAGCCTCCACTACTACTCATACCAGTACAGCTCCTGCTACAGATGCAGGTACAGAAGAAGCGGTACAGCAACCTGCTGCTGCCGGCAATACACAACAGGATGTTTCCAATATAAAATCAGCTGTTAATACCATCGCTCCGTCTGCTACAGATATTAATACACAAAAAGATCAGGTGATCAGTAACAAACCGGACGACTTGCACGTAACACCTTATATACCACCTGTTGCAGAACAAAGTGTAACCGGCAGAAAGGTTGACATCGATCCAAGCGATATTACACCTCCGGCCAGTGTTACAGCAGCAGTGGCACCAACAACCAACCTTCAGACCACACCCGTTTACGTAGTTGTGGATCCTGGATCAGATGAAGAAAACACCACTAACACCAAAAAAAGCTCTCTACGTGGTTTGTTTCGTAAAGTATCGCGAGCTTTTGATAAAGCCACCAATTCAGAGTCTGGAGAAGAAGACAAAGGAGGCATTCGTATTGCCAACTTTTCAATTCCAGTAAAATAATTTCAACAACAAGATTAAAACGGAACATATGAAACGGGTACTCATACTCCTGGTGGGCATTGGTATGGCTTTGAGTAGCATAGCACAAACCGATACAACACAAAAACAACCAGATACATTACGCATTGGCAACATGCTGATCATTAAACAGCCAGGCAGCAACACTTCCCAACAAGTCAGAAGAGAGGTTAGAAATTACGAACGCACACGCAAACCCTCAGCGGTAAGCACCAACTGGCTGATATTTGACCTGGGTTTTACCAATTATACCGATAACACTAATTACGCTGGTGCTGAAGCACAGGCTTTTGCGCCCGGTGCAGATAAAGATTGGTTTAAATTGCGCAGTGGCAAATCGTCCAATGTCAATATCTGGCTTTTCATGCAGCGCCTCAGCCTTATTAAAAGCGTTGTGAACCTGAAATACGGATTGGGCGTAGAGTTGAACAATTATCGATACAGCCAGCCTGTTAAGTTCAACACCAACCCAACACAGGTAATAATGGACAATACCACCCGCTATTCAAAAAACAAACTGGCGGCAGACTACGTTACGGTACCTGTAATGCTGAACTTCAACTTTACACCCCGCCGCAAACACAGTTTTGGTTTCAGTGCAGGCGCCAGTGCAGGCTACCTCTATTCAAGCAGGCAAAAGACCATTACAGATAAAGATGGTAAGAAAAAGAACCGTGACGATTTTGATCTGAACCCGTGGAAGATCTCATATATCGGAGAACTGTCGCTGGGTTATATTAAACTGTACGGCTCTGTAGCAAGCAAAAGCATGTTTGAAAAGGGGCTGGATCAGACACCTTACAGCTTCGGCATCCGTTTCAGCAACTGGTAAAAAAACAACATGATATTCAAGGAATCCCGCTGATAAACAGCGGGATTTTTTATTGTTTCCACTGCCGGGAAAACCATTCTGTAATTTTCCAGAAACAAACAAGCCGTTAAAATTTTCCACATAAAAAATATTTTTCACGGCCTCCCGTTCAAAGAAAGGTCTGTTTGTTTTAACACAACATTTTTTATTAAACCATAACCCTATCAGTTGGTCTTTACACAAAAACAGGTAATCATGAAACGCAGATTAGTCATTGCAACACTACTATTATCTGTAGTAATCTTACCCTCATTTTTTGTTAACAAAACCCGATTTACCCAAAAGAGCAGACAGAACAGAACGCTGGAAGGTGATGTGTATATCGTTATTAACAAAACGGCTTACGAATTACAGGTATACGATAAGGAAGGCTGGTATGCCACCTACCCTGTGGTATTTGGTAACAAAGACCAGGGAGACAAAATGGTGGAAGGTGACCGCAAAACACCCGAAGGCAGTTTCAGGATCATTTCAAAAAGACCACATGAAAAATGGCATAAAATGCTGATGCTGGATTATCCCACCAAAGAAAGCTGGGATAAGTTTAACCAGCGCAAAGCTACCGGTACAATACCCAAAGGTGCCAAGATTGGTGGAGGCATTGCCATTCACGGTACATGGCCGCACGATGATATTGTGGTAGATGATTTTACCAACTGGACCAATGGCTGTATTGCATTGAAAAATGAAGACCTGGATGAACTGGATGCCTTGTTACCCATTGGTACCAGGGTAACCATCAAAAAATAAAATAATTATCACGTTTCTGAAGTAGCTACGCAAAGAGGTTGTCTGTACAAGACAGCCTCTTTGCATTTTACAGCAATATTGTCATGCAGGTATACCATCGTGTTTTTCCTGTATAAAGTACCTTTTACACACTGGTATTTTTCCGTAGTGGCAGCGAATGGTATATAAACATTGTCATTTATTGTGAAATACGGGGTCTATCCAACCTTATTGGCACGAATCTCGTATTAATAAATAAGGTCTTGTACGCAAGACCGCTTACCTCGTGAGACACAACAAGCCATACAAGCATTGGCTTTAGGAAAGATGGTCAATGTTTCCGTCTCTATGAAAACCCCACATTCCAGCCGTGGGGTTTTCCATTATAACAATCAACAGCATATTATGAAAAAGCCCCGGCATGCCGGGGCTATATTTTTATGATTATGCCGGTAATTACAATCTGCCGTTTTTAATCTCTTCCACAACACCGGGATCAAGCAGTGTTGAAGTATCGCCCAGGCTATCTGTTTCGCCTTCTGCAATCTTGCGCAGAATACGACGCATGATCTTACCACTTCTTGTTTTGGGCAAACCACTTACCAGTTGTATCTTATCTGGCTTGGCAATAGGACCAATGATCCTGGATACAGTTTGTGTAATATTCAGTTTCATCTGTGCAGCATCACCACCATGATCCTGGCAAATAACAAAGGCGTAAATACCTTGTCCTTTGATATCATGCGGATAACCAACTACAGCACTTTCTACCACACCGGCATGCATATTAATGGCATTCTCAACTTCGGCAGTACCTATACGGTGTCCGCTTACATTCAGCACATCATCCACCCGACCGGTAATGCGATAATTTCCATCTTTATCACGCAATGCACCATCACCTGTAAAATACAGGTTTTCGTATGTAGCAAAGTAATTCAGCCTGCAGCGCTCATGATCGCCATAAGTAGTGCGCAACATTCCAGGCCAGGGAAATTTAATGCAAAGGTTACCTGAAGCATTGCCTTCTTCATCCGGCATTACTTCTTTACCCTGCTCATCTACCAGCACAGGCTGTATGCCCGGCAACGGCAATGTTGCCCAGGAAGCTTTTGACGGTGTTACACCTGCCAGGTTCGAGATCAGAATACCACCGGTTTCCGTTTGCCACCATGTATCCACTACGGGTGTTTTACTTTTACCGATATTTCCAAAATACCAGTTCCAGGCTTCCTCATTGATAGGCTCACCTACAGAACCCAGTACACGTAAAGAAGTCAGCTTATGCTTTTGTACAGGCTCCAGTCCAAAACCCATCAGCGAACGGATGGCGGTTGGTGCTGTGTACAATATATTTACTTTGTACTTATCTGTTATTTCCCAGAAACGTGATGCATTCGGCCAGGTAGGAACACCCTCAAACATCAGTGAAGTAGCACCGGCACTTAACGGACCGTATACAATATAACTGTGTCCCGTGATCCAGCCGATATCTGCCGTACAGAAAAAGATATCATCCGGCTGGTATTGAAAAACGTTTACAAAAGAATAGTTGGCATATACCATATAGCCGCCGCAGGTATGTACAACACCTTTAGGTTTGCCGGTAGACCCGGATGTATACAGTATAAACAACATGTCTTCTGCATCCATTTCCTCAGCAGGACAATCGGGGTTGCCCTGTGTTTCCACCTGTTTGATCTCATCTTCCCACCACACATCACGTCCTTTGATCATTGACACCGGCGTACGTGTACGGGTCAGTACGATCACACGTTTTACAAACGGGCATTGAACCAGCGCATCATCAATAACACCTTTCAGTGGTATTTCCTTATTACCACGATAAGCGCCATCGCAGGTAACAATAAATTCAGCATGTGCATCCTGCAAGCGATCAGCAATACTCTGCGCACTGAAACCACCGAATATTACAGAGTGAATGGCACCAATACGCGCGCAGGCCAGCACTGCCACTACCAGCTCAGGTACCATACCCATATAAATACAAACCCTGTCGCCCTTCTGTACACCGTTGTTCTTTAACACATTGGCAAACTGTATTACTTTGTTATACAACTCACGATAAGTAAGTACACGATGACGCTCTTCCGGATCATTGGGTTCCCAGATGATAGCCGGTTTATTGCCGATTGAAGGCAGATGACGATCAATACAATTTTCTGTAATGTTTAAGTGCGCTCCACTGAACCATTTTACGGACGGAGTTTTAAATTCCCAATCCAGTACTTTATTCCAATGTTTACGCCAGTAAAAGTGAGAAGCTACATCGCCCCAGAAGGCTTCGGGGTTTTCTATGCTTTTTTTGTAGACTTTTCTATACTCCTCAAGGGACTTAATTTGGTATGGATATGACATAATCGTAATACAATGTTTATGACAAACAAATTGAGGCCTTTAAAGTACGAACATTCAGGCTAATAGCCGTGATAAAAAAGGATAAGCGTGCAACTATTTCATGCAACAAATTTTTTTTCAATTTTCTTTCGCTGCTGTTTTGTGTTACTATCACAAATAATTAATTTCCGGTATGAACCAAACGATTGCACCTAAAGGCATCTGGAAAGTTATTGCCGCCTCTTCCGCAGGAACTCTGATTGAATGGTACGATTTTTATATTTTTGGTAGTCTTGCACCCATCATCGCCACACACTTTTTTCCCAAAGGCAACCCAACAGCAGCATTGTTATCTACACTGGCAACATTTGCAGCAGGCTTCATTGTACGCCCTTTTGGTGCATTGGTATTTGGCCGCCTGGGCGATCTGATTGGCAGAAAATATACATTCCTGTTAACACTGGTGCTGATGGGCGGTTCCACATTTGCCATAGGATTGGTACCCGGTTACACAACCATAGGATTTGCCGCACCACTGATTGTATTATTATTACGTTTACTGCAGGGCCTTGCATTGGGTGGCGAATACGGAGGTGCAGCTACATATGTGGCAGAACATGCACCAGCAGGAAGACGCGGTTATTATACCAGCTGGATACAAACTACCGCTACACTTGGTTTGTTCTTTTCACTGGGTGTAATATTAATTACACGCCACCTGCTGGCTCCTGATGCCGCTACTTCCATACAACGTTTTGAAACATGGGGCTGGCGCATTCCATTCCTGATATCCATTCTGCTGGTGATCGTATCCATTTACATCAGGTTGAAAATGCATGAATCGCCATTGTTTTCAAAACTGAAGGCTGAAGGTAAAGTGGCTGTTAATCCGTTGAAAGAAAGCTTTGGGCATAAAGCAAATCTTAAAATGGTGTTGCTGGCATTGTTTGGTGCTACCATGGGACAGGGTGTTGTATGGTATACAGGCCAATTCTATGCCCAATCATTTATAGAAAATGTATGTAAGATCGACTTTGATCAATCGCGCACCATGTTGCTGTGGGCTATTCTGTTTGCCACGCCATTCTTTGTTGTATTTGGCGGCTGGAGTGATAAGATCGGGCGCAAATGGATCATGATGGCGGGTCTGTTGCTGGCCATCACTACCTATCATAGTATATTCAAACAATTCATTACGCTATCAGATCCGGCAACGCGCACCTGCACCAATACAGAATTGGTGCAGGTGACCACCAAGGCCATTGATAAAAATCCGTCAGACTCTATACGTGTTGTTACCAGCAATATTCATTACGCTGATGGCGCAGTATTCAAACAACTAAAAACAGATACCCTGTTTGCAGGTGCAGCCAGAACCGCTACAACAAAGACCAGTATTGTGTACAAAGACAAAAAACTGGACAATGCTTCTTACTGGAAGTTTGTGGGCTGGTTCTTTGTACTGGTAATGTATGTTACCATGGTGTATGGCCCCATTGCTGCATTTCTGGTTGAATTATTCCCTACACGTATCCGTTATACATCCATGTCATTGCCTTACCATATTGGCAATGGTGTATTTGGTGGATTAACGCCTTTCATTGCAACACTACTAACCACCATTTATGTAAACGATCATTTATCAGGACTCTGGTATCCTGTAATTGTGGCTGCCATGTGTTTGCTCATCGGCGTTGTGTATATCAGCAACCGTATTGATCCTGACGTAAACGATTAAAGATTATTTGTATGAACACACTGAAAAGATTATTGGGCATTATCTGGGTAGCTGCAGGTCCTGTGGTAATGTTTTACCTTATAAAAACTGCTGCTGCTGAAATTGCCAGCAAACCGGTAATAGATACCAAAATACAATGGGCGGTATTTATCATTGTGTTTTTCCCTATTTCCATCGGCATTTCCATATTCGGTTATTATGCCGTGAAAGGTGAATATGACCGGTTGCCACAAAGTTCAAAAGATATTTAGGGGAGTTATTACCTGCTGTATCAGACATTACCCCCAAACATGTAATACATCCTGTTTTACGCATATTGTCTGCCAGCACGATATTACTCCACTTGTTCAGTGTGGTTTTGACCCATATCATATGATCTTTCTATAAACTTTTCTATCTGGCTGATTGTTTGCATTTTATACTGGCCTATATTTACCTTCTATTTGTTAAAAAATCATAAACCGGTTACTGACTGAACGATAGGGTTTATATTTGCAGCACGGAGACATGAGAGCACTATATTATATATTAAAGAAAATTCCTGTTTTTAAATCATTCCTCGCTACAGGAATGATTTTGCTGCTGCTCTTTCTCACCAGTGTTAACTATTTTCGTTTTTCCGATAAAAGCCTCTCCTCTTCCGCCTGGGTAACCGACTCACAAGATGCAGCCTCTGCATCCACCGATAACCCTGCTGGCCCCGACGAAAAATCACCCAATACCAACGCATTCTCTTTTACAGAAGAATATATCCACGAGAATCATCACATTATCAATCCGCTGTGGACAAACAATATTTTCCTGCACCAGCTTCACAATGCCGGTAAGGTAAGTGTTGTCCATTTTGAGTTATTATCACCGCCTCCCGAAGCCTGGTCATTGTAATTACTTCACTTCATTTTACTGCTTTTTCCTTTTTAAACGAAGGAACAATATTGTCGTCGCTGTAATGCCGGTATAACCCCGCAATGAACGTATGTGTCATTGGGCAATGCCGTGCGCAGACTTGTATCTCTTCAAAAAATTACTATGGCTAACAAAGCAAAAAATAATTATTTAGGTTCATTGGGGGCAGATATACCAGCCGCCGTTGTGGTTTTTCTTGTTGCACTTCCCCTGTGCCTGGGTATTGCACTGGGTTCAGGAGCACCTTTATTTTCCGGTCTTATCGGAGGTATTGTAGGTGGTATCGTTATTGGCACACTCAGTGGCTCGCAGTTGAGTGTGAGTGGTCCAGCAGCAGGTCTGACAGCCATTGTGGTAGTGGCCATTGGAAGGCTTCAGATCTTTGAAGCATTCCTGGTAGCCGTTGTTATTGGCGGTGTTATACAGGTGATACTGGGCTATGTGAAAGCCGGCATTCTGGGCGACTATATTCCTTCCAGTGTTATTAAAGGTATGCTGGCTGCCATTGGCCTGATACTGATATTGAAACAGTTTCCGCACCTGGTAGGATACGATAAGGATTACCAGGGGGATGAAACTTTTGTACAGGGCGATGGAGAAAATACCTTCTCAGGTTTTTTCAGTGCCATGAAGCATCTGGTACCTGCTGCTATTCCAATTGGAATTGTAGCAATACTGATACAATTGCTATGGGATAAGGTGCTGATAAAAAAGGGCAGATTGTTTAAACTGATCCCCTCGCCGCTGATAGTGGTACTGGCAGGTGTTGCTATTAACGAGGTTTTAAAGGTCTCTTATCCTGAATGGGCCATTAAACAATCACACCTGGTAAATATACCGGTAGCAGATTCAGCTGCTGAATTTGTAAAGTTCTTTACGTTCCCGGATTTTAAACATCTTAGCAATTTTGCAGTCTGGTCAACAGCTTTTACCATTGCTATTGTAGCCAGTCTTGAAACATTGCTTAACATCGAAGCATCTGATGAGCTGGATCCTTACAAACGTGTTACACCCACCAACCGCGAATTAAAAGCACAAGGTGTTGGTAACATTGTATCCGGTCTTATTGGTGGCTTGCCGCTTACTTCGGTAATTGTGCGTACATCAGCCAACGTTAACTCAGGCGGCCGTACCAAGATGTCTACCATTATCCACGGCTGTCTGCTATTGTTATCAGTAGCATTTATCCCGGCCTTGTTGAATAAAATACCGTTATCGGCACTGGCAGGTATCCTGATCTATACAGGTTACAAGCTGGCTAAACCTTCTATTTTCAAATCTCTGTTTAAAAAAGGCCTGGACCAGTTTTTACCTTTTGTAATTACAATTGTAGCCATCCTGCTTACCGATCTGCTGATAGGTATTTTAATTGGCTGTTGCGCAGGATTGTTCTTTGTAATGCGCAGTAATTTCCAATCGGCAGTATTTGTTGTGAACGATGATAACAAATATTTGTTCAGGTTAAGGAAAGATGTGTCATTCCTGAACAAACCCATTATTAAACGCAAACTGGAAAAGGTTCCTGAAAACGCATATGTAATGGTTGATTGTTCGCGTGCAGATTTTATTGATAAAGATGTAATGGGCGTAGTAGAGGATTTTATGAAACACGCACCGCTGAAAAACATTAAGGTGGAACTAAAGCAAAGCAGTTTTGAAAAACAACCCACCGGCGCTGTAGTGTAATGTTGTTCACACTTAAAAATCTATTGTATGCATTCGTTTGAAAAATTACTACTTGAAAATAAAGCATGGGCTGCTGAAAAGGTGATGGATGATCCCGCCTTCTTTACGCGTCTTGCACACACACAAACACCAGAGTTTCTCTGGATAGGCTGTAGCGACAGCCGTGTACCGGCCAATGAGGTAACCGGTACCCAACCCGGCGAGATCTTTGTACACCGTAATATTGCCAATATGGTAGTGAAAGATGATCTGAACCTGCTGAGTGTGTTGGAATATGCCGTTATGCATTTAAAAGTTAAACACATTATTGTATGCGGCCATTATGGCTGCGGTGGTGTAAAAGCCGCCATGACCGACAAAAGCTTTGGTATACTGGACCACTGGTTGTCCAACATCAAAACAGTATACAACAGGCACCGGGATGAGATCGATGAAATAGACGATCCCGAAGAAAGAGCCAACCTGTTGGCTGAGTACAATGTACGTCAGCAGGTGATCAACATCTCTGAAACCATTCCTGTACGCAAAGCGTGGGACCAGGAGCAAAGACCTCATATCCATGGATGGATATACGGCCTCAACGATGGTATCCTGAAACGGGTGTATGATATTAAACCGCCTGTTCCCGAACCGCACTATGTAATAGCCTGATAAGGCTATTTATATCAACCCGCAAACGGCGGACGTAATATGTCTGCCGTTTTTATTCATTCTTCATCAGACTACAGTAATTTTAATAATACAAAAACAAGAATTGTTATGCCAAAGCAATCCTACGAGAAGTTATTGTTGGAAAACAAAGCATGGGCGAAAGAAATGATAACCAATGACCCTGATTTCTTTAACCGCCTTGCCAAATTGCAGACACCAGAGTTTTTGTGGATTGGTTGTAGCGACAGTCGCGTACCTGCCAACCAGATCACCGGTACACAACCCGGTGAAGTATTTGTGCATCGCAACATTGCCAATATGGTAGTGAATACTGATGTAAACCTCTTGAGTGTATTGGATTATGCAGTGAATCATTTAAAAGTTAAAAACGTCATTGTATGTGGTCACTACGGCTGCGGAGGTGTTAAAGCTGCCACTACCAACAGCGATCTGAAACCTGTGCTGAACATGTGGTTGCGCAATATCAAAGATGTGATCCGCCTGCACCGTGATGAATTGAACAGCATTCCCGACGAAGAAAAACGTGTAGACCGCCTGGTAGAGCTAAATGTAAGAGAGCAGGTAATGAACCTTGCCAAAACATCCATCATTCAGCGTGCCTGGAAAGAAGACAGACGTCCTGATCTGCATGGCTGGGTATATGGCTTAAAAGATGGTCTTATTAATCCCGTATTTGAAATGAGTGCAGGTACACATATAGACGACATTTACGAATTCAGCGACCTCTAACATGCCAGTGCCAATGTGCGGATTTGAACAATGTATAATGAT
The DNA here is from genome assembly GCA_001302245.1 of Chitinophagaceae bacterium PMP191F. GTDB lineage: Bacteria > Bacteroidota > Bacteroidia > Chitinophagales > Chitinophagaceae > PMP191F. Next base: position 312,714 of record LGYU01000008.1, on the reverse strand, counting down.
AGCCATAAAAAATGGCGATTTTCCAAATTTGTACATTTTCAGATTCGCACATTAAACTTTTTGTAGGTTTGCTGTATGTCTGTTGAAATAAACCAACTTACCAGGACGTACGGTTCACAGAAAGCAGTAGACAATATTTCTTTTACCGTAAAGCAAGGTGAAATTGTAGGTTTTCTTGGTCCCAATGGAGCCGGAAAATCCACTACCATGAAGATCATTACCGGCTATCTGCAGCCGGATCAGGGTAAAGCCACTGTATGCGGCATTGATGTACAACAGGAACCCCTGGCAGCAAAAAGTAAAATAGGCTATTTGCCCGAAGCCAATCCCCTCTACTACGATATGTACGTACGCGAATACCTAGATTTTGTAGCAGATGTACACCAGGTGCCCTCCAAAAAAGAAAAGATTGAAGAAGTAATACAAACCGTAGGACTGACGCCTGAAAGCAGCAAACGCATCGGGCAGCTTTCCAAAGGATACAAACAGCGCGTAGGACTGGCCGCAGCACTTATACACAATCCCGAAGTACTGATACTGGACGAGCCCACCACCGGTTTAGATCCCAACCAGATTGTTGAGATCCGTGAAGTGATCAAAAACCTGGGAAAACAAAAAACGATCCTCTTCTCCTCACATATTTTACAGGAAGTGGAAGCTATCTGCGACCGTGTAATTATCATCAACCGCGGAAAACTGGTTGCCAATGATACACTCAGCAACCTGCGTAAACAGTCGGCCACCGGCAATATACTGCGGGTTTCATTTAAAGAAGCCCTGGAAGACGCCTGGATGCAGCGCCTGTCAGCAGTGCAGTCCGTTAACAAAATCAGTACCCACGAATGGGAGCTGATCTGTACCGATGCCAAAGAAGCACAACGACAATTGATGGAACTGGCTTTGCAGCATAACCTGAATATCGTTTCTTTGCAAACCGGCGGACTGAGCCTGGAACAAGTATTCAGAACCTTAACAGGCACCGGTCAACAGGCTTCATTGCCGGATATCAACAGTTAACAGTTGCTTCACACATTGCTATTATGGAAACAGGTACCGGCAGGCTATCCGGGTGCCTGCAATTACAACCAAAAACACAAAACATAAACAAACAAGCATCATGAGCAACATTGCCGAAATTCATGCCAGACAAATATTAGACAGTCGCGGTAACCCAACAGTGGAAGTAGATGTGGTAACAGACGATGGTTTTTTTGGAAGAGCAGCGGTTCCCTCCGGTGCCTCTACCGGCAAACACGAAGCTGTAGAATTGCGCGATGGAGATAAGAGCACTTATCTTGGTAAAGGTGTATTAAAAGCTGTAAGCAACGTAAACGATATTATTGCCCCCGAACTGGCAGGTATTGATGTTACCCAACAGGCGTACATTGACGATCTGCTGATCAAGATCGATGGCACTGAAAATAAAGCTAAACTGGGCGCCAATGCTACACTGGCCGTATCTATGGCTGTAGCCAAGGCTGCAGCTGAAGAAAGCAACCTGCCCCTGTTCCGCTACCTGGGTGGGGTGAATGCCACAGTACTGCCAATGCCCCTGATGAACATTCTGAACGGTGGTGTGCATGCAGACAACAAGATCGATTTCCAGGAGTTTATGATCCTGCCTGTAGGCGCTCCTTCATTCAGCGAAGGTTTACGCTGGGGTGTTGAAATTTTCCACCAGTTAAAAACCGTACTGAAGAAAAAAGGATACAGCACCAACGTAGGTGATGAAGGTGGTTTTGCTCCGGATATCCAGAGCAATGAAGAAGCTATTGAAACGGTATTGCAGGCTATTGAAGCTGCAGGCTATAAAGCAGGCGAGCAGATCGCTATTGCTATGGATGCTGCCAGCAGCGAAATGTTTGACGAAAAATCAAACACTTACAAATTCTACAAAAGCTCAGGCAAAGTGATCAGCAGCGATGAAATGGTTGCATACTGGGCTGAGTGGGTAAAAAAATATCCCATCGTATCAATTGAAGATGGCATGGCAGAAGATGACTGGAACGGCTGGAAAAAACTTACAGAGGCTATCGGCAGCAAATGTCAGCTGGTAGGTGATGACCTGTTTGTAACCAACGTTAAACGCCTGCAGCAGGGTATTGACCAGGGTATTGGCAACAGCATCCTGATCAAGGTAAACCAGATCGGTACTATAACAGAAACTATCAACGCGGTACAACTGGCACAGATCAATGGTTATACTTCTATCATGAGCCACCGCAGCGGTGAAACAGAAGATACTACTATTGCAGACCTGGCGGTAGCCCTGAACTGCGGACAAATCAAAACCGGTTCTGCAAGCCGTACCGACCGTTTGGCTAAATACAACCAGTTATTGCGCATTGAAGAATTACTGGGTGGCAACGGCATTTATCCGAAAGGAAAGATTAAATTTGGTAAATAAACCTGATGTCGGAAGTCTGAAGTCGGACCATTCCGATTTCAGACTTCTGATTTCATACTTCAGTTTTCAATGAAACGTCTCCATCTTCCACCCTGGCTTACCAACAAATACCTGCTGTCTGCACTGGTTGTTGGCGTGTGGCTGTTGTTTTTTGACGACAGGGACATGATCAATACCTACAAACACCGCCAGGAACTGCACAAGCTGGAAGAAAGCCGTGATTACTACAAAGCTCGTATAGAAGATACCAAAACAGAGCTGGAACAGTTAAAACAAAACCCCGCGCTGCTGGAAAAGTACGCCCGGGAAAAATACATGATGAAACGGGATAACGAAGATTTATACATTATGCCCGAATAGCCGAATAATTACCACCTGTTACCGAAAATTGTTATCTTGCCTTTAAAGCCGGATTTTAGCCACTCCTCCAATTCCAATAACCGGCACAATAAGAGAAACCATTTTGCGTTTATACATACGGACGGACTCCGAAATTGACTCTTTCGGAACATTATTATTAAAAGGACATTAAATGGTTTGCCTATGACTGTTCTCTTTACCCCAGAGGATCTTGTACAGTATTTGTATAATGAACTTTCCCTGGAAAAAAAGGTAGCTATTGAAGCTGCTTTGGAAGAAGACTGGACACTTCGCGAAAAACTGGAGGTTTGCAAAACAGCAACCCAAAACCTGGATAAGATCATAGAATCTCCCAGAACTGAAGTGATTCTCAACGTATTAAGCTACGCCCGGGAAACAGCAGTTGAATCGGTACACTAATACCACCGAATTGATTGATTACTAATTCACTTCCCTTAATTTCGCAGTCATTCTCTGTTTAGAATGACAAGGAAAGAACGTTTTCAGTTTGTTATTGACTATTTTCAGCAGCATGCTCCCAATGCTGAAACTGAGTTATTGTATGATAACCCATATCAGTTACTTGTAGCCGTCATTTTATCGGCACAGTGCACTGATAAAAGGGTCAACGTGACCACACCGGCTATTTTCGCCAAATATCCGGATCCTTATTCCTTATCTAAAACCAGTTTTGACGAGTTATTCCCGTTAATCAGGAGTATTTCGTATCCCAACAACAAAACCAAACACCTTATTGGCATGGCCAAAATGTTGGTGGAGAAGTTTGGAGGAGAAGTACCATTGACTGTGGAAGAACTGGTGCAATTACCAGGCGTAGGCCGTAAAACAGCCAACGTTATTACTTCTGTTGTAGATCAGCAGCCTAATATGGCTGTTGATACACATGTATTCCGTGTGTCGGCCCGTATAGGACTTACAGTGGGCGCTACCACCCCGCTGGCAACAGAAAAACAGTTGCTGCAGTATATTCCTGCCAACCTGGTGCATGTAGCTCATCACTGGCTTATTCTACATGGCCGTTATATCTGCGTAGCCCGTACTCCCAAATGTGGCCAATGTGGGCTTACCCCGGTGTGCAAATACTACAAAACGCACCACGCTAAGAAATCTTAGCATTGATAGTCACCACAATACATAACAAATACAGGATTGCCCTATGCTGCACAACCATTCCTTTTCCCCATTGTTATTGAGATAAGTTTTTTCTGTGCCGGCAAAGCGTCGTTGCAGTCAAATTCCGGTTCCGTGTGTCTTTCTGGTCGTACGCCAATAACAAAAATTGTAGCACTCACCCGAATTTGTAATTTTGTTATACTATAACCGAATCAACCGTCTTGTCAAGAAAAGGAAAACGCATAAACAATTTGTATTCACAAAATTGAAGGATGAGACATGGACAATACTTTTACCACCAATACCAACAACGATCCGGTTATTAATTCCTGCTTTTCATTTCGTCCATTGTTCAGAACATGGGAACAGATCGCACGACATGGCAAAGAGGGTGTAAAGGACATGTATGCAGAACTGTTAGAGAAAGTAAAACAATACCCTGAGTTGCTGCAGCCCATCACAGACGACAGTGTTCTTCAGAAATACCAATCAGTAATAGCGCAGATCATGGCCACCGTTTTTCCGGCCACGCTTTCCGGTGAGGATGATCTTTATTCAGTAAGCGCTCCTTTTAAGAATAAGATCATTTTTTCTTCTGATAAATTCCGCCAGTTTATTGACCCGGCTACAAAAAGTATTATTATCGACGATTCCATAAAGAGCAAACACATACATGAGGATAAACTGGCCTGTGCTTATGAACTGATTGCGGCACGCTTATACAACAAGCAACTGAATGGTATTATAACGGCTATCTATCCATACAAGTGTCCTGAAAAAGGGCTTGATAAATTTATGGAACTGGAAATGGATACACGTTTTGTAGACGTGGCATCCAAAGGTTATCTGCCTGAATTTCCCAATGATCTTGATTGCTCCACTATTGGTTGTGCCAATGACACATTTGATGTAGAAGCATTAAAATCAAAACTGCCTTTAAGTAACTTTCAGTTTGAAGGCATGCTGATACTGCGTGTACGCGATGTAACAGAACGCGAAGTACTGAATATTATACGGGAACGATTGCTGGACATTCATACATTTTCAGATTCAGCGATCTTTCGTCAATTGCAGGAACAGATCCAGAACCTGCTGGATGTACCAGGCGTACAAACAGGGTTAATGCCCTTTTTCAGGCTCAACAATCATCTGGTATTTTCTGAATTACATACCACCAGCAACCTGGTACTTAAAAAACAAGCAACTACCCAACAGGAAACACAACAGGCCTATCAGTATATTACCTCCACGTTTAAAAACTCCGGAGATACATTGGTGCTTAGCGAGATCAATGAAGATGCTATATTACAGCACCCCTTTGCCGGTGTTCTATTCCAGTATGGATGGCGCAGTGCCATTATATTACCGTTGTTTGCCAATAACCGCGAACATCTTTTAGGCGTATTACTGATAGTAACAGATACACCGGGCGCACTGAACCGTAATCATGTGCGCAAAATATGGCCAGCAATGCCATTATTTAAACTGGCATTGGAAAAAAGCCAGGAAAATCTTGATCACCAGGTAGACAGGGTTATTAAAGAACAGTTCACTGCTGTACAGGATGCTGTTGAATGGCGTTTTACAGAAGCCGCCATGACATACCTTACCAGGAAAAACAAAGGTGAACGCGCAAAAATAGAACCCATCGTTTTCAACAATGTATATCCTTTATACGGAGCCATTGATATCAGGAATTCTTCTGTAGAACGCAGCAATGCCATACAGCTTGACCTGTTGAAACAACTGAACCTTGCGAATGATATTATTCAGCAGGCAAAAGCAATCAGCTCTTTTCCGTTGCTGGAAGAATGCACGTTTAAGATCCAGAAATATATACATGCCATCACCAATATATTGTTTGCAGACGAAGAAATTGCCATTTTCAATTTCCTGAAAATTGAAGTAGTAAATCTTTTCAAACACCTGTCAACAATAATGCCTTCACTCGAAAAAGGCATCAATGTGTATTTTGAAGCAATCAATTCGCCGGTAGAAATGGTTTACGATCATCGTAAGGAATATGAGGAGACCATTACTACCATCAACAATGAAGTAGCGCGGTTTATTGATGAAGAGCAAAAAGCGGCACAAAAAATATTCCCGCATTATTTTGAGCGTTTTGTAACAGACGGGGTAGAGTTCAACATTTATATTGGTCAATCAATACGGCCCGACAAAAGCTTTGATTTTTTCTATCTTAAAAATCTGAAGTTGTGGCAGCTTACCACGCTGGCAAAAGCTGCCCGATTAACACATAGCCTGGAAAAGAAACTGCCTTTACCATTACAGACAACCCAGTTAATACTGGCTAATAGTCATCCTATTTCCATCAGTTTCCGAACTGCAGAACGCAAGTTTGATGTAGATGGCGCGTATAATATCCGGTATGAGATTGTAAAAAAACGCATTGACAAAGTGCATATCAAAAATACCAACGAGCGTTTTACACAACCTGGTATGCTGGCAATTGTATATTCACAACCGCAGGAAGCAGCCGAATATAGTGAATACATTGAATTTCTCCGCAACCAGCAATTATTAAAAGGAGATATCCAAAAATACGACCTGGAAGAGCTACAGGGCGTAAGTGGATTAAAGGGATTACGGATCGCCATTGACTATGGCGAAGAAGAACCTCCTGTAAAAGAAGAAACCAGGAAGCTCTACAAAACGAACTGATATACTTCGTTACTTCAACAGCAGGATTACTATAATAGGCCTGCTGTTGGATTATACCTGTTCTGCTATTCTATCTACATTTACTCATAGCTACCCAACCGATCAGGCAGCATGCGCTTTAGCGATTTCATACGCTTCACGCATCAATAACTCCACACGTTCGGTCAGCATGCTCATTTCTTTACCACTTATTACAAAATCATATTTATATCTGCCATTGATATAGGCATCCTGCAGCAACTGATACAATCGTTGCTCCTTTTCGGTATTCCTTGGAAAGATACGCGCCAGGTTATGGCAAAACAATTGTGTATAACGCAACAACTTATCAATGTTATGCGTACCTGCACGGAAGCCTGTAAACATTTGCACCAACCCTGTACAGGTGAACTCAGTTGCCTGCTGCAATAGGAAAGCTGCCAGTGTAAATTGTTTTCGTGTAGTGAATAACTCAGCACCCGTCATAAATTCTTTGCTACGATTATACCATTGTAAAAAATCTTTGTGCAGTAATGGCATTGGTTTTTGTGCACAGGATTCTAATTGAACAGTATCAGCATCATACACCCTGATGGCTTCCGTAGCAATAACACAGGCAAACGGATGACCCGCCAGAAGCCATTCATTAAATACATGCACGGATTGTACAAATATAGTAACCGGCGTAGAGGTAGTACAGCTTTGTTCTGCAAGCAACTGAACCTCTTCCTTACTTTGTTTACCGGTGTGTGATAGCAATACAAGCAGGAAATAATGCTGTACAGAAGTGGCAGGTGATAGCGACGGGTTAAAAATGCTGTAAGTATTGTGTTGGGCAACAGTGGCCCCCAGCAGAAATATCTTTTCGGGAGCAGTGGTCATTACAATATTATCAATAGCCTGCTGTAGTTGCGCAGTACAATATTGTTGTAACATAATGCTAAGTGGATATTAAAAAAGGCCGGTAAACCAGCTTAAAAAGATAACATTTCCTTTGCAGCACACTTTGGCGCTATTTATTTTTCTTCTTCTTTTTCTTACCAACAGGTGTAGCAGCTTGCTTACTGTTAGAATCAATAAGAAAGCTGGCCTCTACCAATGCGGAAATGTTTTCAAAAAAACTGAGAATATCTTTTCGCTTATGTGGCTCATCTGCAATACTTCTGTGGCTTGTAATAGCCTCGGACATCCAGGACCATAATATGTCATGTACTTCCTGCAGATCGTAGCAATCGAAGAAATTTTCAATGACCAGGTGCGTATTGCTTTGCTCTTCAGCATTCAAATACAATAACTGACCGTGGCCGGTAGCATAACTAGCTTGACTGGACATAGGTAAAAATTAAGCAATTGATTAATAAAAAATCAACACATCAATACGGTACTATTGCAAGTTGCAATAGCAAACTACATGCGATATCACATCACAATGTGCACAACAATTGGGTTTGCTTAAATACAAATACAGGTTTAGTTACAGCTACCGGTCAAGTGAATATTGTGTTTCGGTTAAGCGGAGTTTAATGAAGATATCGGGTAGCAAATTTCGTATGAAACTCCGTTATAATGGCTTTCTTGCTTTTCACTTGCCTTTAAAATCGCTTACATTACTTATTAGTATATTTACCTCACAAACTTATTCCACAAAATCAGGAATACCAATTTTTTTAGCAATTATTTTTTATCCTTTGCAAAAAACTTCACATAATCATTTACCGGCAAACCTGCTGCATCTTCGTAAAAAGAAGGGCCTGTTGCAGGAAGACATGCAGCTACATGTAGGCATACAGCGTACTACATGGTCTAATTATGAGAACGGTATTACAGACCCTTCAGTGGCCGATCTCGTTATTTTTTCCAATTTTTTTGGAGTCTCACTGGATGATTTAATCATAGCAGACCTGTCAGCAAGGGACACAGAGGAACAGCCCGGTAAACGCAAACCTAAAAGGAAACCTTATCCGACAGATACAGACACAACCTTTTTGTTGCAGGATTCAGGACAGGATGCTATTGTGATCATACTACGCGAATTAAAAAAACTGCGGGAAGAAATGAATGAATTAAAAGGTAAAAAAAACGGTAAAGCAAAAAAGGCAACTATATATAAAAAAGGAGCTCCAAAATAACAATCAGGCAGCACTATGAAAAAACAAATTAGAAAATGGTCATTGCGCATTACAGCAGTATTCATAGTGATCGTTCTGCTGCTGGCAGGCATATTATTGAATCCTTCAACACTATATGCCAATAAAGTAATTTATAAAAATTACACTATTTACTATCATACTGCATCCATCAATCCCATCCTGCTACAACAACTGGATACAGTTACTGGCAATCTCAAAAAAAGTGAGCTGTATAAACAAGATCATCACATAGACATTTGTCTGAATGATGGCTCAATATATCCATTGTTGGTACAATCGCTACAGGGCGCAGCTTTTGGATGGGGCTTTTATGATAAGGTTGTACTGGCAGGTAACGCGCATTATAACAACAATTTTGTTGAACTCCGTGGTTATAAATGGAATCTTACACAGTTATTGACCCACGAGGCAGTTCATTGTTTGCAGTTCAGCAGGTGGGGGCTATTGAAATCAAATCCTGTCGCAGGCATTCCGGCCTGGAAATGGGAAGGTTATCCCGAATATATTGCCCGTACCGGGGCAGAACAGCAAAACCTGCAGACAAATATTACAAGACTACAGTCAGTATTGCAAACAGATAACAATGGCTGGATTAACTTTGCAGACGGTACAGGCACCAGCATTTCCTATTATAAAAACTGGTTACTGATAATGTATTGCATGGATGTAAAAAAGTGGACGTATGAATCCGTATTAAAAGATACATCAGCAGCGCAGGTTATTGAAGCAGAAATGATGGCCTGGTACCAGCAACGCAACCAATAGCATTTAAGTTCCCATTCTATGACTGATGAGTATTTTATGCAACAGGCGCTGAAAGAAGCCCGAAAAGCATACGAAGATGGAGAGGTTCCTGTAGGGGCAGTAATTGTAATGAACGAAAAGATCATTGCGCGTGGCTACAACCAGGTAGAAAAACTTACAGACCCCACGGCACATGCAGAGATCATTGCTCTTACTTCTGCATTTAATTACCTGGGCAGTAAATATCTGCCTGATGCTACTATGTATATTACTGTAGAGCCCTGCCTGATGTGTACAGGAGCTTTATACTGGAGTAAGATCACCAAAATTGTATGGGGTGCTGACGATGAAAAGAACGGGTACAAAAGAGTAACTGAAAACAACTGGCCTTTTCATCCTAAAACAGAAATTGTAAAAGGTATATTAAAAGAAGAATGCGCTGAATTAATGAAAAGCTTTTTCCGCGAACGCAGATAACCGGCAAATGCGCTACAGTAAAGGCCTGCCTCCGGATTGTGACCTTTGTATGAACTCCGTTTAGCCCTCGTAAGCCAGATGCTGTATAGCAGCAGGATTAAAAACCGGTTAAGTGGTACCGGCGGTCAAAAAAACCGGGCCACCAGTTTGTACTAATTCCGTAATACGCAAGGGTTTAAAGTTGGACAATCAACCAATCACCTGTACATTTGTTATCCTTATATGTGGCCCGGCCACAACACATTTTTTATTAAACATTTTAAAACTTTATAGCTATGGCATTCACATTACCTGCGCTGCCTTATGCACACGATGCACTGGAGCCGCACATTGACACATTGACGATGCAGATTCACCACGGCAAACACCACCAGGCTTATGTTGATAACCTGAATAAAGCCATTGCAGGTACACCTAATGAAAATAAATCGCTGGAAGAACTGGTAAAAGCAGCCGGCAGCATCAGCCCTGCTGTTCGCAACAACGGCGGCGGCCACTGGAACCATACTTTCTTCTGGGAAAGCCTGGCACCCAAAGCAGGCGGCGCTCCTACCGGTAAACTGGCCGACGCTATCAATGCCGCTTTTGGTTCATTTGATACGTTCAAAGAAAAGTTCAATACTGCCGGTGCCACACGTTTTGGTAGTGGCTGGGCATGGCTCATTGTAAAAGATGGCAAACTGGAAATTACTTCTACCCCTAACCAAGACAATCCCCTGATGGATGTAGCCGAAGTAAAAGGCACTCCTGTTCTGGGTGTTGATGTTTGGGAACATGCTTACTACCTGAAATACCAGAACAAACGCCCGGATTACCTGGCTGCATTCTGGAATGTAGTAAACTGGGATAAAGTGGCAGAACGTTTTGCTGCAGCATAACTGGCATTAGCCAGAAAAATGTTTTTCTTTGCAATCCCGGGTACATAAAACCGGGATTGCTTTTTTATAACCTTCCTTTATCTAACTAATCAAATTTGCACACATGAAATTATTATCATTGTTTACTGTACTCGCTACTACACTGCTGTTTGCAGCCTGTTCATCTGGTGGCAGCGGTAAAAAAGTAGTAGTGATGTCCAGCGGTAAAATTCAGGTTGACCCCGCAGATCCTAAAGTGATCAATTTTATTCCCGGCACTCAACACAATGAGCAGGAGCTTACTTTTTCCGGCTCTGATAAAGTAACTATTACTGTAAAAAGCACCGATGGCAGCAAAACATATGATCTGCCTGACCAGGGTTTGTATGTTCTGAACCTGAAGAATGATACCCTGCTGGGTAACCTGGTAAACTTCGGTCAGTCTGGTATGCCTACTTCCATCAGCACCGAACAACTGGAACACATCATTGATAGCACCAAACAGTTTATCAGCGGTCAAAATGTAAGCGACGAAAAGAAAACATACTTCCTGGTACCCGGCAGCATAAAAAAATTATCTGCCAATAGCACCGGGTCTGTACTGAATCCTTACAAAGCGATCCCTTATTCCGTTGAAGTAGATAAAGATGGTAAAGCACCTGAGATCTATAAATTCCTCACTGTAGCTCAGAAACGTGAGTCACTGGATGAGATGATCAAACGTATGACGAAGTAATTATTGGATGTGCAAATTTGCAGATGTACAAGTGTTTTATAAACATGGATGAAGCAATCATCCGCGCGTTCGCAAATTTGCACATTTTCTTTTTGAGCTTTTTATTCTTATGTATTTTTTACGCCTTCTTTATGGCACCGGATCATAGCCATGCCCACCCCAGGGATGACAACGGCTGATCCTTTTTACAGCAAGCCACAACCCTTTAAACACGCCATGTTTTTTCAATGCTTCTGCCGCGTAATGTGAGCAGGTAGGTGTATAGCGGCACTTGGGTCCTATAACGGGAGAAATGACCCATTGATAAAACTTAATAAGTATTAGAAATGGCAGACTAAGTATTCTTAGCAGAACTTTCATGCACCACCTGTGTTAGTCTTTTCAAAATTACAGCTATCTTCTCATTCACCAGGGTATAATCGGGTAACTCGCGTCCTGTATAAATAAAGAACAATCCCAGTTGTTTTTGTTTCTGCAAAAGCTGTTCCTGTAAAGGATTTTTCTGCAACCGGTAAGCCTCACGCATCAGGCGTTTAATACGATTACGATCCACAGCCTTTTTAAAATTCCGGCCACTGGCTGTAAATCCAGCCTGTAACGGTACGGCATCCGGCAACCCAGAGAAAAGATATTGTACCCGCAACGGAAACACGGTATATGCCTTTCCTTCACTGAACAATTGATCAATGACCTTACGGCGTTTAAGCCGCTCCAGCTTTCCCAGTGTAAATGTTGCAGGCATAGTTGCAAAACTAAAATAGCTCCCGGGCATGCCGCGGAGCTATCAAATTATGTATGTAAGCCATTTTCCCGGTTAAGGGAAACAGGTTTATTTCAGTTTCCTCTCGTCAGAAACGGTCAGCTTTTTACGTCCTTTTTTACGACGGCTGGCCAGCACTTTGCGTCCGTTGGCAGTTTCCATACGTTTACGAAAACCATGAACTGTTTTACGACGACGACGATGCGGTTGGAATGTACGTTTCATTGCTTATTCTTTTTTCACTTTTTTTGAAATGCGGTTCGGGAGAAACGAACCAGGGTTTCATTCAGCCCTACGGGTCACCACACCCAAAGGATTGTGAAAGGACGGCAAAGGTAATACAATCCCGGTTATGTTGGTACTGTTATCCACAAATTTCCCTGATTTTATCACAATGGGTTTTTTACAGCGCAAGATGTTGCGATTGTAAGGGTTGCTCAAAGAAAATAGTCGCCTGGTTATCAAAGTCTTCAGCCGAATCAGTGGTATAAAAAGCACGGCTGCCGCCCTTGCTGCACTGCGTTTCTATTTCCGGGTGGCGCTGCAGGTAATCCGTCAGGCTGTTGGCCACAATTTCGCCCTGCGACAGCAAAATAACTCCTGTGGGCAGTTGTTCCATAATCTTATCTTTCAGCAAAGGATAATGCGTACAGGCCAGCAAAAGCACATCTATACCTGCATCCTTTTGCAAAATGCCGTTGAGGTGTTTCTTTACAAAGTAATCTGCGCCTGGCCCGTTATGCTCGTTGTTCTCTATCAATGGCACCCACATTGGGCAAGCTTCCTGGTACACGGCAATCTGCGGAAAAAATTTTTTGATCTCAATAAGATACGACTCAGATTGTACTGTGCCTTTAGTGGCAAGCACTCCTACTTTATTGCTGTTGGTAAATGAACCGATGATCTCTGTAGTAGGCCGTATTACACCCAGAACTCTTTTGTTGGGATAGCGTGCCGGCAGGTCATGCTGCTGAATAGTACGCAGGGCCTTTGCAGAGGCTGTATTACAGGCCAGGATCACCAGTGGGCATTGCTGCTGAAAAAACCACTCCACACATTGCAGGGTATAACGATATACCGTATCAAAAGAACGTATACCATAGGGTGCCCGCGCGTTATCACCTAAATAGATATAATCGTATTGCGGCAGCTTTTTCAGTATTTCTTTCATTACGGTAAGACCGCCATAACCGGAATCGAAGATGCCAATAGGTTGCATAATACAAAAGTACAGATTGAACTGATGATACTGCCTATCCAGTGTTATGACCAATAAAAAACCGCTTCATGTTGAACATGAAGCGGTCAATATTCTATCTGTTATTCAGCAATTACTGTTTACCAGCAGGCTTGTTGGCAGGAGCAGCGCCTCCGGCAGGCGGAGCAGCAGCACCTTTAGCAGGAATTGTAACATTCAGCTTTTTAGCCACCAGCGGAAGCAGGTCATCACCGGCAGGATAAGCGATCAGCTGTTCTTTAGGGAACACATAAGTATAGCCGTTTTCTTTAGCTACAGCCTGTGTGGTCTGAATGGCTTTCTGTTGAATGGGTTCCAGCAATTCTTCTTCTTTCTGGTTTACCATATTCTGGGCCTGTTGGTTGAAGTTCATCACCTTCAGGTATAATTCGTTGAATTCTTTTCTTTTCAGATCTTTCTGGATGGCAGTCCATTTGGTAGAGTCAGCAGAAAAGATACTGTCTTTTCTAGCCAGCTCTCTCTGGTACTCATCACCCTGCTGACCAAGCGCTTTACGGTAGTCGCCCATATCAGCTTCAGCTTTTTTATACTCAGGCATTGCAGTGATCAGTTCCTGCAGGCTAATGTAACCAAATTTAGTTTGAGCACTTACCTGACCAGCCACCATCAGCAGCCCCAGGACAAACAACATTGCTGTGAACAAATTTTTCATGCGTTTCATTTTTGTTATTAAGGTCAACCAAAGGCCTTATCTGCTGCTTTGAGTAAGGCGTTTATTTTTGTTTTAAGTTGAAAAAATACTATAAATAGTTGTTTTGCCCTTTCTGCTTTCACCTTTATTTAACACCCAGGTCTTTCAGTATATCTTCGCTACGGTCCAGCTTGGGGTCGGCAAAGATAACGGTAATTCCTTCACTTTTATCCAAAATAAAGTCGTACTGTCTGTTAACAGCCAGTTTTTTAATAGCGTCGTAAACCCTGTCCTGTATGGGTTTTACCAGTTCCTGCCTTTTTTTGAATAAATCTCCTTCAAAACCAAAGCGTTTGCGCTGCAGGTCCCTGAGTTCTTTTTCCCGTACAAACAATTCATCTTCTCTTTTCTTTTTCAGTACGTCGCTCAGCATTACCTGTTCAGCCTCAAAATCCTTATACATTTTATCCAGTACAGCCTGTTTATCGTCTATTTCTTTTTGCCACAATTCGCTGAACTGGTTCAGCTTTTTCTGTGCTTCAGTATAGTCTGGCATTTTATCCAGTATATACTTGGTATCTACAATGGCATAGCGTTGTGCCTGTACAGCAGTAGTGCTTAACAAACCGGCAGCCAGTAATAGCGTACATACCGCCACGTATATTAGCTTTTTCATATTCAAAATTTTAATGGTTCGTAATTCAATGCATTGGAAATTTACACATTATTCAGGTTCATAACCCAACATAAAGGTAAAGCGTGTTGCATCGCGCAGCCTGTTACCGGGAGTAAGGCGATCAAAGCCTACACCATAGTCAAATCCAAGCAAACCGAACATTGGCAGGAAGAAGCGCATACCAACACCCGCACTTCTGCGCAAACGGAAAGGATTATAACTTTTATAATCATACCATCCGTTGGCTGCTTCAAACCATGCTGTAGCATAGATGGTGCTGCTGGGGTTAGTAGCAAAAGGATATCTCAGTTCAAGAGTATACTTGTTGAACATGGTAAAATACATGCTGGCGCTCTGCTGATCGGGATTCACTTTGGGATCTGAACTTTCATACACCGGGTAACCACGGTGTGCAATGATATCATAACCCAATACATAACTACCATTTGCCAAACCGGCATCACCCACCTGGAAACGTTCGAAGGGTGAGAAGTTCAGCTTGCTGTTGTAACGGCCAATGAAACCATATTTGGCAGCCGCTCTCAGCACAAACTGGTGGCTTTTGTCTTCACCCATACCTTTACCGATAGGAATGAACCATTCTGCATTGAAACGCCATTTATGGTATTCCGGCAGTTTATAACTGTCCTTAT
Organism: Chitinophagaceae bacterium PMP191F; assembly: GCA_001302245.1. GTDB lineage: Bacteria > Bacteroidota > Bacteroidia > Chitinophagales > Chitinophagaceae > PMP191F. The sequence continues at coordinate 297,210 of LGYU01000008.1, read as the reverse complement.
TGGTAATGCTGGTATTGATCAATGAATATGGCGGCGTCAGCTGCAGGCTGGTCATAAAGTTAGAACCGCTTACAGGATAGATGGGGTTTGGACCTGCAGAGTTGCGGCTCAGTGCAATTTTAAAGCTGAAGTTGTTGGACGTTCCGTTTCTGAAATCGGAAGTGAACAACGGATAGTTGATCAGTTTGTATTGCGTATAGCTTAATGAGTATACCAATGTAAAATAGTCATCAGGCCATTTCAGCTGTTTACCCAGGGCAACACTTACACCAAAGTTCTTCAGGCGATTGGTATCGCTGTAGAAATAGCGGCCATCTGATCCGATACCACCGGTACGGAATACGCTTTTGTACGCACTAACGGTAAGCGAGTTGCGCTTTTTACCACCCAGCCAGGGTTCGGTAAATGAGAAGTTGTACGACTGGTATGCACGACCGTTTGACTGCACACGCAGACTCAGTTTCTGACCATCACCTGTGGGTAATGGATCCCATGCAGACCTCTTTAATATATTGCGTATAGAGAAGTTGTTGAATGATACACCCAGTGTACCTGTCAAACCGATACCACCACCCCAACCGGCACTCAGCTCCAGCTGGTCAGAAGATTTCTCTTCTACAGTGTAGTTAATATCTACCGTACCATCATCAGGGTTAGGTACAGGTGTGATACCAATTTTTTCCTGGTTGAAGAAACCTAACTGCGCAATCTCACGATTGGAGCGCACCAGGTCTGAGCGACTGAATTTATCGCCGGGCAGCGTACGCAGCTCACGACGAATAACGTGCTCTTTCGTTTTTTCGTTACCAGCAATGGTTACGTTTTTAATAGTAGCCTGCGGACCTTCCACCATACGTATCTCAAAATCGATGGTGTCATTATATACCGCTGTTTCAACAGGGTCTACACGAAAAAACAGGTAACCATCGTCCATATAGTAACCACTGATGTCACCACCTTCGGGACTCATTTGTCCTTTACCCAGTTTTTTGTTCAGGGTTTCCAGGTTATAGATATCACCTTTTTTGATACCCAGCAGGAAGGTAAGGATAGAGTCAGAATACTTGGTATTACCTTTCCAGGCAATGTTACCAAAATAGTACTGTCTTCCTTCGCTTACTTTCAGGTCAATTTTAAGGTTACCCTTCTTATTATAATATTGTGTATCTGCAACGATGGTTGCGTCACGGAAACCAATAGAGTTATAGTAATCCAGTACCTTTTCTTTATCCTCTATATACTTCTTCTCGTTGTACTTGGCAGAACTGAAGAGTTTGAAGCGAAAATAAGGATCGAGGAAATCTTTGGTTTTGGTAACTGATAAAAACCCGGCATCTTTCAGGTATTCTTTAAAAGAGGGCTGGGGGTTTTCACCGTAAGGGCTCTGTTCGTGTGAAGGATACAACGTCAGCTTGGTCATTTCCTTGGTGCCTTTCATCTGCTTTTTCAGCTTCAGGCCACTTACATTCTCATTACCATAAAAGTTCACACCGTCTATACGCACTTTGTGTCCTTTCTCAATATAAAAGTTCAGTATTACCGAGTTGGGCAACGAAGGATCGGGTACTTCTTCAATACGTACACTGGCACTCTGGAATCCTTTTTCAGTATAATATTTCTGAATGGCGTCAATAGCAGCACGTTTGGTATTTTCAGTTACCGCACGTCCTGCAACAAGACCGGTTTTTCCGCGCAGATCATCACTTTCAGATTTACGTACGCCCTTCATATAGTATTTGGACAATCCGGGACGCTCTGTTACGTGAATCTCAACATACAGGTTGGTACCTTGCAATTTGGTAAAGTATATCTGTACGTTAGAAAACAGGTGCTGGTTCCAGAGATTGGTAATCGCCTTGCTGAAGTTGTCGCCCCCGGGTATTACTACTTTATCGCCTACGTTGAAGCCTGCAATGGAAATCAGCAGTTGCTCATCATAGCGCAGCGTACCGGTAACCTTTATGCCTGCAATAACATATTCATGGGGCACCTTTGATGTGCTGAGGGCCTCCAGTTCGGGATCTATTGTAGTGGGAATTGTATCAGTTTTTACCTGGGACCTGGCAGAACTAGCCAAAAACAAAGCCAAAATCAATAGAGTAAAGCTGGAAGTAAACGTACGCTGCATTCCGGGTTGTTTAAACTGGAGCAAATTAAAGGGATTTATTAAAAGTGTTTGTTAAAAGAGACGACTGTGAAACTTTTTTTTGCCACCAGTTGTTATGCTGACTTTTCACGTACGTTCTCATAAGCAGGGCTATATAATTTATTATTATCAGTGATTAACAAGTGTGTCCTTTTTTACCTGGTCACCTGTTTTTCCAAACCGTCTTTCACGTTTCTGAAAATCCAGTATGGCTTCATACAGATTTTCTTTACGGAAGTCAGGCCAACGCACATCTGTAAAATACAGTTCTGCATACGCCAGTTGATACAACAAAAAATTACTGATACGATACTCTCCGCTGGTACGTATCATCAATTCAGGATCGGGAAAATTGCTGGTAGCCAGGTACGCCTGTACAGTGTCCTGGTTAATGGCAACAGGATCTATTTTACCCGCCTTTACATCCTCTGCAATATGCCTTACTGCCTGTACCAGTTCCCACCGGCTGCTATAGCTCAGCGCCATTACAAGATTCAGCCCCGTATTGGTGCTGGTGATCTGCAATGATTCATTCAATGCCTGGCGGGCAGATTCGGGCAGCATTTCAATATCACCAATTACATGCAGCCGGATATTATTCTTGTTCAGGGTTTCTGTTTCCTTGCGGATGGTTTCCACCAGCAGGGTCATTAATCCCATCACTTCGTTCTCGGGTCTGTCCCAGTTTTCGGTTGAAAAGGCATACAAGGTAAGGTATCCTACCCCCAGTTCTGCACAGCCTTCCACAATATTGCGCACGCTTTCCACCCCATGGAAGTGGCCATAGAGGCGGTCTTGCCCCTTTTCTTTGGCCCATCGGCCATTTCCGTCCATAATTATAGCAATATGACTTGGCAGTCGCTGCAGGTCAATTTGCTCCTTAAGGCTTTGCATACCTTGGTTTTTGAAGTGCACGAAGGTACAAAAATTTGAATGGGAATGATGTGCCGGTAAAAGTAGCATGCGAAAAGTTAACAGCAGCCCTGCCAACTACCCGGTATATAGCAGTGAAAACGGTAAAATACAGGTGAAAAATCGTGGAAAAGCTTCATTGCCAGGCTATTCAGCAGCTATATTCTTTGTCATTTATCAAACCCCGGACTGGTAAAAAGTGCTGTTCGCCGGTTTTATTGGTTTACCGGCAGTTTTTACCTGCTCTGTAAGGTCGCTTGTAGTATAACCTATATAATAATATTATTACATCAATATTAACGTTGGGTAGCTTGCTGTAACTGCCCCCAGAAACGGCTGAATAAACGCCGGTTGTCCGTTATTACTTCTGCCTGGGCCAGCAGGTTGTTGCGGAAAAAGATGGTTTTGTTGTAATTCGTCTGTAATCCCTCGGGCAATTCCACCTTAATCAGAAAACTATCCCGGTGACTGGGCATATTGGCAATATAGGTCACATTGCCGCGCAGGTATCCAAATTCAGTATTAGGATAACTTTCTACCCGGAGGTTTACCGGTTGTCCTGTTCTTATTTTGCCCAACCCGCTTTGCGGAGCCATCAGTTCCGCATAATACTGGCTTTGCGGAGGCTGTACAAAAAACAGTTCCTGGTTATTGGTCAGTAGCTGATTTTCCTGCAGAAAAGAAACCCATATTACTTTACCGGCAACCGGTGCTATAACAATGTAACGCAGCTTCCATTCCTCTACCTTGCTTTTCAGGTTCAGTAATGCGGAACGGAATTTTTGCTGCTGGTCAGTAATGTACTTCTGTACATCCAGTATTTCCTTACGCTTATTGTGCTCTGCCATGTTGTTATTAATTAACTGTGCAGAGAACTGTTGCAGACTTTGCTCCTTGGCGATGATCTTACTTTTCTGCTGATTCAGTTCCAGTGGAGCAATCACCTTTTCCCCTGCCAGCTTTTCATTGGCGTTGTACTCCTGTTGTTGTAATACAAAATCCTGTTGCAATAGAGAAAGCTGTTTCTGTGCATTGGTATCTATGGCCGATAAATATTGCAGGTCTTCCAGCAGCGCCCTTTTTTTCTGCTGATAATATCCGTTAGACAGTATCTGTACTGTTTCATGTAATACATTCTGAAAATCCTGGTAAGCGGTCTGTACTTCTCCCAGGTTATTCAGTGCAGGTAATGGTTGCTGTACAACTACTTCCGGTTTATTACCTGCAATGGCGGGTTCAATATCCCTGATCCATTTTTCAAGTATCAGCACCTGTTCGTGTTTCCCGGTACTTTGTAAAAAAGCAAGCGGCTGATCTTTCTGCACATCCTGTTCATTAGCTACCAGTAATTTTTCCAGCTTGCCATCTGTTTTAGCCGTCAGCAATTTGGGTGCATCAATAGCCACCAGACGTGCAGAGCCCTTCACGACATCAGGATAACGCACAACCCATGTTAGTGACAGCAATAATAAAAGGATCAGCAGAAACAACATATTACCTCTCCGCACAATCCAATGCGGCCTGTAGCTTACCAGCTCACGAACTTCGTGACTTAATAATTCTTCCTGCGTTTGTTGTACTTTATTATCTGATGCCATAACAGCTACGTTTTTGTTTATTCACCCAGTTCAAGTTGATTTTTCACCAGCGTGAAATATTCTCCTTTCAGGTTCACCAGTTCCTGGTGTGTACCTTTTTCTGCAATTACGCCTTTATTCAACACCACTATCTGGTCAGCATGTTTTACCGTACTGAGGCGGTGCGCTACCACTACTACCGTTTTGCCACGTAAAAAGGATTGCAGGTTATTTACAATAATGCTTTCATTATTAGCATCCAGGCTGTTGGTTGCCTCATCAAAAAATATAAATTCAGGATCACGGTATACGGCCCGTGCAATCAGGATGCGTTGCTTTTGACCCATACTGATGCCGTTGCCTTCCGCACCGATATTGGTATTAAATCCTAATGGTAAACTTTCAATAAATTCACGCACATTGGCTACTTCTACTGCCCGATACAGTTTTTCCATATCAATTTTTTCAGCGCCTACCGCTATGTTGCGGGCAATAGTATCCGAAAAGATAAAGCTTTCCTGCATTACCGCACCACAATGACTGCGCCATGTTTTATGACTGACATTCGATAATGCGGTGGTGTTCAGTTTGATCTCTCCTTTCTGTGGTTCATAAAATTTCAGCAGCAACTTCAATAAGGTTGTTTTGCCGCTTCCACTTACACCTACTATTGCAGTAGTTTTTCCCCGTGGTATAGTCAGGTTAATATCACGCAATACAGGTTCATTGCCTGCACCAGTATACGTAAAACTCACATTCTGAAAATGGATCGCGGCAGTAGTATTTACCAACGGTATCGTTTCTGTAAGTGTTTCAACCAGGGCCTCTGTTTGTTCAGCCACATTCCAGCCAAAAGGTTTCCCGTTTGCCGGTTGATCAACCGCTTTTCCACCCACCAGGTTGGTGGCAAATGCGGGAGGTAGTTCATGCAAAAAAAGCTGATGTGAAGGTTCTTCATCCTCTATAGTATGGATCTCATTGAGCCTGTCCATACTGATGCGCGCGTTCTGCCAGCTTTGTACAAATCCAATCATTTGTTCTATCGGGCTATTCAACTGACCGATCATATACTGCACAGCCAGCATTTCTCCCAATGTCATTCCGCCATCTATTACCGACTTGGCTGATAAAAAAGTGATAAAAATATTTTTGCCTTCATTTACAAAGAACGCTCCTGCCTGTTGCCATTGGTTCAATGCAAGCCCTTTCATACTCAGCCTGAACAACTTGGCCTGTAGTCCTTCCCAGTTCCAGCGCATCGACTTTTCCACGCCATTCAGTTTGATCTCCTGCATGCCCTGCACCAATTGTATGGTAGCACTTTGTTCCCGTGCTGCAACATCAAAGCGTTTGTAGTCAAGCGATTTTCTTTTACGCAGAAATACGATGACCCATACAGCATACAATATGCTGGCAATAACAAAAACGGCAAAGATGCCAATATTGAAAAAAGCCAGAACTGCAGAAAAGATCACCAGGTTTACCAGTGAGAATAAGATGTTGAGCGAGGATCCTGTTAAGAAAGATTCGATCCTGCTGTGATCATTCATGCGCTGCAGAATATCGCCTGTCTTCTTACTATCAAAAAAAGATACCGGCAGCTTCATCAGTTTTACCAGGAAATCGGTCAGGATGGCAATATTGATACGCGTACTGATGTGCAGCAATATCCAGCTACGTACAAACTCTACCACCATACGCCCCGCAAACAATGCCAGTTGTGCCAGTAATACAATGTATACAAAGTGAATATTTGCTGTATTAACACCCACATCCACGACGCTCTGCGTAAGAAAAGGCAGGAACAGTTGCAGCAGACTGCTGACACCCAAGCCTACAAACAATTGTATCACCAGTTTTTTATAGGGCAGTACATAGTTGAAGATATTCTTAAAAGCAAGCCCATCTTTTTTTCTCTCTTCCTGCTCATCTGCATTTTCATAAAAAGCAGGAGTTGGCTCCATCAGCAACGCAACGCCTTGCCCTACTTTATCTGTTTTATCGCTGATCCAACGTTGGCAAAACTCCTGTTTGGTAAAAGTTAGCAAGCCCATACCTGGGTCTGCTACAAAAAGCTTATCCTTCTTCACTTTGTACAATACCACAAAGTGATTCTGGTTCCAGTGTAAGATGGCAGGGAGTAATGCTTCCTTTGTCAGCAGATCATACGACAGCTTTACACTATGTGTTCTGAAACCAATATTTTCTGCAGCATCACTGATGCCCAGCAGGTTTACACCTTCCTTACCAATCTGTGTTTTTTCGCGCAGGGTTTGCAATGAAACCCCTCTTCCATAATGTTTTGCCACCATCCTTAAACAGGTAGGTCCGCAATCCATAGAATCAGGCTGTTTGTAAAATGTAAACATTCCGGTAAAGTATTAAGGTTTGGTAGCAGCATTGCTTACCTGCAGTATCTTCTCTCTGAATTTTGCCGATCCCGGTGTATCAAATTTATAGGACACAATATTTCCTCTGGCATCAAATACCAGGTACCTGGGAATTGCATCGATGTGATATTTTTCAGAAAAAAAGGCACTGGATTTACCCAGCAGCAGGTAGCTGTTTGCTTTATTGCTTAACTGAACGCCCGGCAGGGCTTTTTTCCAGTTAAGGATATCATTGTCTATAGAAAGAAACACGAAACGGACCTTTTTATCCTTCAGCTCTTTTTCGTACTTCAGTGAATTAGGCAGTTCTTTTTTACAAGGTGCGCACCAGCTTGCCCAGCAGTCTACTACTACAGTGTTACCTGCATACTGGTTTATTATATCTTTAAAAGAAAAGGTATTCCCTTTCTCATCTGTTACATACACACTGTCCAGGTGTTTTCCTGAATTAACACTCAGCTTTAATAAATCTTGTATAGGCGATCCATATTCCGCAGACAGATCATTTAAAAAAGAACGATCAAATACATAATTATTCAGAGGATTCAACTGAAGCGAATCATATACAGCTTTTGCTTTTAAAAACTGGTTGATATTTTTTTCCTTGAAATATTTGTCTGCTACCTGGAATACGGTATTGAGGTTTCTTATTTTTTCCTGCAGAAAATATTGCATGAACACGTAATAGGCAGTTTTCTTATACTCAAAGATCTCAATACAACTGCTACAGTTAAACGAGTCAACAACACTTCTTAATTCATTTTTATAAAAAAGTACATTTTTCAGGATTTCTTCTTCACGGCTTTTAATATCCACTACTGAAGTAAGCCATCTTCCCCAGAAAAGTTTCCGGAAATAGGTATCAACCCACTCCGGTATTTTATTTTTTGCTGTATAAGTATTTAGGGCATTGATACGTGCAAGATATTTATCCTTCAGAAAATTGTCTTTCCTGCTATCGTCGGGCATACCCCTTAAATAATCAGCATCCGACAGCCATCCGGCAGCCTGTGTCAGTGCTATTGTGATATTAAAATAATCGTTGGCCCTTTTATACTTTGAAAGCGGTTTGGGTATCTGCAGTACGGTATCTTCTGAAAGAGATAAACTGTCTGGTGCGGTAATCAAAAAATCTGTCTGCCGTCCGCGGCCAAAAGAAAGATTGATAAAAGTGGGGGATGCTGTTGAAAATGAGAACGAATAATCTTTTCCCGCTCTTAATACAATAGGAAAAGAACCTTTCATATACTGGTTAACATTCCTGATAAACACAGGCTTTGTGGTAGTGTTCTTAATATATACAACCTGTGCATTGCCGGCAAAACCTACTAACAGGATCAGGGCTATCCAAAAAGCTCTCATAAAGACAGTTTAATTACGTACATAGATATATGAAATGGGGTTAACCGGATAGGTTAAACGCCAGACAATTTAATGATAATTATTTTGCCTGAAAATAAAAACTAACGGTTAACCCCATTTATCTACGCTTATGGCAGAATCAGATCACAAAAAACCATTCCTGAACTTGCACAAGAAGAAGCACAGGAGTCACAACACCAGTATTGGTATCCGGCATTCTGCGCATCATCCCTGCTTACTCCGCATATGCCTGATGTCCAGCCTGCGCTATGTGCACAGCAGGTGCCAGGTGTCAGAGACTGTTGAGCTACACCACCCATAATGTGTTTTGCCTGACTTCTGCTCAGCGCAGTACCAAGATTTGCAAGATTTCTTTTCATAATTTTAAATTTTGGTTAATTAAAAAAATCCTGTTGCACCGCAATCATTCAATGCATTTTACACAACCAGTGCACTTGGTTGTATACCGCATTCAATATTGCATCATATAACCCAGGATATATAATGGTTGATATGATTCTGCTTTAAAAATGCCGGCTACCTGGTAACAAGCTATATTCTTTATCCGTGCAACTAACATGGCCGTACTATTACTTCGTATGTAACCTACAGGCAAAAAATACACTCCCGGTCTCCCAGACCGGTTTTTTACCCGTAAAACTTATCATAATTGCAATCGCATGCAACGCGCCTCAGACAAGCAACCCGAAAACCGGTTTTGAGTAGCGTGTACAAACATGAACCTTTATAAGGAGAGCTTCATCCAGATATGGCAAACAAAGGATATTAGGAAGATGTGCAGTGAGAACAGTTTATAGTCAGGTTACATTTTCTGTAACACTATCGTACGATGCCATTTTTTCTTTTAGTGTAGGCATTAACAATGACAGATCATTTAATGAATATGGTTGAATTAATTCGTATCCGTTAATAAACACAGTTGGTGTAAATGCTATTTTGCTATTGTTACACCAGTTGCCGTGGTCTGCAGCCCAGTCTCCGGCCGATGCCGGGTCTGTATTCAGTGCATATTGCTGTGCAAACTTCTCTTCATTCATTTGCAAAAACCAATCATGTACCAAAGCTTTCACACGTTTACTTCTTTCATCAGAAGACATACCAGAAAACTCTTTCTGTACATAGGACAATATATATTCCACCGCCTGGGTGCGTTTGTCATCACGTGCACTGCCATTGTACGTAAACCGTACAGTTATCCCAACAGTATTATTATATCTCTCCAGCAACCAGTGCAGCGTTTTATGTGCATGTGCACAGGGGCCACAATAAGGATTACAAGCCACCATGATCTGCACCGGCGCATCTGCATTTCCCAATTGCAGGTCATGTGAAAAAGGAGTAGTATCTACTTTACGTTGTTTTTCTAACAAGGTGGTAAACAATACAGGATTTCTTTTAAAACGCATCAGCCTTTGCTGTTCTTCAAACAGATCTTTCTGCCTGAACAGCAATGGTTTTATTAATAATAACCAGGAAGTTGCAGTAAAGAAGAAAATAAAGGCGGTTAAAGCAAGCATATTCAGGGTAACAATGCCTGAAGTACTGAAACTGGTTAATGCCGGCAGCATTAAAGCCAGTTGTACCCATAAAATACCCACAGTGATCAGACACAGTGTGCACCATTTTTTTACTACTCTCCACTGGTAATAAATAGAGTATACGGTAAACGGTAAGGAAGCTGCTGCTACTATTGCGGTAATATTGCTTACTGTAGTAATTTGTGCTGTAAATAAAGCAGTAATCCACAGGAATGTGATGGCCGAAAAATAAATGATACCGATATCAGACCACTTTAGCCAGCCCATAAGGGTTGCCCCTTTTGACTGTATTACAGCATTGCAATCTGTTTGTTTACCGGCACTGCATAGTTGCTCTGTTACAGGACTTGACACACCCAGTTCCTGCATGACAATCAGTGCTGAAATAGCAGTGCCCGCCAAAGCAGTAAGCATCAGCAACATTTGTATCCAGGTAAACCCAGTCAGCAAAGCTGCAGCTACAAACGCTATCAATACACTCACCGCCAACCACCGTACCTGCACCTGGCGGCGCTCTTCCCGTTGTCCTTTTTTATGTTGATCATCAGTAATAAACGCAGCAGGCTTTTCAGCAGCAACAATTACCCCATTCCATTTTTCAATAAAATCCGGTTGTTTTTTCAATAATTGCTGTACATTTTCCACCAGTACAAACCCCTGAACTGTAGTATGCGCCAGAAAAGGAACCGGAATGCTGTCCAGTTTGTCCTTATCTACCACCAGGGCCATATTTTCAACGCCCAGCGCATCCAATGTGTCTGTAATACTTAGCAAAGAAGGGTAGTCGGGATGTGAAAGTAATTGTTGCTCAAGAATTTTTTCTGAAACAGGAACCTCTAAGCGCAAAAGCCAGCGCTTCATCAATTGCATCGGTTGTAACATAGATGGATAGGGTTTGATACTCCAATATCACTATAATTATGAAACAACACTTCAGCACACAGGTTGTAAAATACAACGATTGTACATTTTTAATCCAAATCAAATATACATAACTGGTACCAATATATGTAAAGCAGGTAACAATGGTAGTTTTTAAAAAAATTTATGAATATGTTTTTCCGATTACGAAACATTCAACCGGTTGGAATTTCTTATATTTATCGCATATGCGTCCATGTATTGATATTCACCAAAATATCAGGTATGATCACAGGGGAAAAATTGCGCCTGCTCCGTTTACTCAAAGGATTCAAACAGAAAAATGTGGCGGATAAGCTGGGAATTACCCAACAGGCTTATTCCAAACTGGAGAAACGGACCGTTATTAATGATTCCATTCTGGAAAAAATCATTACTTCTATGAATTGCACTACTGAGGATATTGATGCTATCAACCGGCTGGCATCCTGACCAACCGAAAACAATAACACAACAACCTGCAGAAAACGATTCGCAGAAATGAAGATCACCGGTTCTTATGCCAATAGGATGCTGCTTATTATTTTGCCGTAGGACAGCGGTAAGAAGTGAGGTTGAATGAGAAAGTTATTTCTGCCATCACATACTGATCTTTCTGCTTGGAAAATCCACGCTGACGACCTTCGATACCGATGGGCTCGCCAGTTTCATATGAGCGGTCCTGCAGCAGTTGTGCGTTGGAAGGACTTCCATTGGGCAAAGGAGGAAATTTATCAGCACCCACATAGGTTGTACTTACATCATCCAGGTAATCTGTAGTAGTAAAACGGTGGGTAATTTCAAGTCCGATGTTCATACGATCATTCAGCGCATATTTTACACCTACACCTAATGGAAAGCAGAATGCCATAGTGCCGTAGGGTTTGCGATCTGGATAGGCAGCAGTTCCCTGCCCTTCGGTACCCAGCGGGCGGAGATATACTTTCTGACCATTCAGGTAGGCATAAGGATCGTATGTAAAAATGCCGGCACCCAAGGTAACATAAGGAGTAAAACGATAATCAGGATCGCCCGGCACAAATTTGAAGAAATTGAAATCGCCCTGCAGGGTCAGCTCAAAAATATTGGTATTAAAGCTGAGGTTGCGCCTGCGTTGATATTCATTGTCCTTGTTATACACGTCTGAATAACCCAGTTGCGCAAAATGCGCCTGCACGCGTACCCCTATGTAATTTTTGAATTGTTTGCGGAAGAAAACGCCGACAGCCATCTTAGGGCGGTTAAGTTTGGCCCTAGTATTCAGATCGCCGAAATAATGCGCCGCGCCAGCTGAAATGCCAAATTCGCCTTCCTGTACAATAGCCTCATACTGAGCTTTTACCGAACTATTGCAAAACAAGGCACCCAGCAGCAGGGTTACTAAGGTCAGCTTCTTCATAGATGCAATATAATGATATAAGTATTGTTGTATAACGGGCTTATTCCTTTTTTTCTTTTATATAAAACGTTAATTCCGCGTGTCAAGCCCCCATGACAATTTGTTGCGGAGCGTTTGCAGAAAGTTGTTTTCATTCATACGCACCAGGCTGAGAGTGAACGATTCACGTTGAACCGCCAACTGCACCTTTTTATCTACGATCTCTTTCCGGGAGTCAAGCGCACAGATAAAATTTTCCGTACGGCCTTCCACTTCAAATGATATGATGTTATCGTCCGGAACAATAATAGGACGCACATTCAGGTTGTGAGGCGCAATAGGCGTAATGACAAAGCTGGAAGATTCCGGGAAAACCACCGGACCAGAACAACTAAGCGAATAACCCGTTGAACCCGTAGGCGTTGCCACAATTACACCATCAGCCCAATAGGTATTCAGAAACTCACCATTCAAATAGGTGTGGATCTTGATCATGGGCGAAATATCTGTTTTGTGAATGGCAAACTCGTTCAGCCCGTAAGGCACGTCGCCAAACAAAGGCCTGTTGGCATCCAGGTGTATCAGCGAGCGTTTGTCAATAATAATATCTCTTTTTGCCAGCGACTGCACTGCACTGCCCAGGTCTTTGCGGCCAATACTGGCCAGGAAACCAAGACGTCCAAAATTGATACCAAGTATGGGGATATTCTTATCTCTTACCAGTGAAACGGTATCCAGCATCGTTCCATCGCCGCCCAGGCTAATGAGGAAATCAATAGACTCCAGCAGATCTTCCGAACTGTGAAACACCGTTACTTTATCCGGAAAGGTCAGCGAGTCTTTGATCATTTCAAAAAACGGATTATAAATAACTGGTTCTATCCCTTCTTTTGCCAGCTCATTTAATAATTGCTGTACTTCTGCCTGCTGCTCATAATCTACAACCCTGCTATAGATGGCTACCTTCATAATATTTTATTGAAACTGTTTCCGTAGGGTAACGCTTTAAAAATCGTTCCTGACGTGTAAAAATATACCCTTTTGGCCTAATTGATTGAAGCTATAGTCAAATCGGAAAATGAAGTCGTAGAAAGAAACAACGTCAAAACCTGCACCGGTTGTATATAAAAAACGGTTGGTGAGCGAGTTTTGCGTAATGTTTTTATTATATACATAACCCATATCGCCAAACACACGGGCATAAATTCTGAAAGGAACTCTTTCGTGAGCAACAGATTTAAGGTAGGTGGGTACACTGAAACGCACCAACTCACGACGAATGGCATTTTTAGCCATGAATGCAGCCACCCCGTCAATGACATAACGTTCCAGTCCGCGGAGATAAATATCTCCATAGCCAAACAACCGCTGATTAATAAATGGCTGATCAAACGGAAAACGCAATACACCATAGCCCTGCCAGCCAAAATAGGTTTTTCGCAATACCTCCCAGCCTTTGGTAAGCTTGCCCGATACCTGCCACATGTTCATTTCCCTGCTTACACCTCTTTTCAGAATACCTGCCTCACCCATCCACCCGGTAAGCGGGAAGTAATTGTAGTCTGTATTGAAGTAGCTGAGTGTATAAGAAAGTTCGGGATACAATATCACATTGCGCGAAGTATTGAAATACTTGGGGTTCAGCACCAACACCTGGCTATCCACTTCCTGCCGGGTTAACGATAATCTAACAGCATGAAACGTACGAAGACCGGGCCTGAAAGTGTAATCAATATTACCGGATATTCTGCGTGTACCCCTGCCGAGCGAATCAGTAAACGCTTGCTGGTTGTTGGCAGTACCGTAATTGATCTCTTTATTGAAGGCATAGGTAAAGCCAATGCGATAACCATGTTTCAGCGTTCTGTCTGCATAGGGCTGTTCATACTGAAATTGTATCTGCTGTGTATACCCGGTAATAAGCCATATTTTCAGTTTATCATTACGACCGGTAAAGTTGTTATAATTGAATTTAAAACCATAATTCACCCTATCCAGCCCATAGCCCCGCCGTGCCCACTCTGTTAGATTGCGGTCAATAGGCTTAAGATAGGGCAGTGGAAAAATATACCAGCGTTCTTTTACCTGTATCAATACATCCACTGCGTATCCGCGGAATGATTTCAGTGCTACTACCACGCCCGTAAACAGGGAAGTATTGTACAACTGCCTGCGTGCAACTTCAAATGCTTTTACCAGGTCTGGCAGATAAATGGAATCACCGCTGCGGAAAGGCACTTCGCGCAGAACGATATATGATTTTGTTTTTTTATTGCCTTCAATAATGATGTTGCCGATCACAAATGGCTGATCGCCGCGGGGCAGTAAGGTATCAGCAAGAGGTAAAACAGTAGTAACAACAGAGTCTGTTACTGCAGGTTGTGCAAACAGCATTGCGCTGCAACAAAACATATACAACAGGAAACAATAATATCTTTTGTCCATCCTCATGCCGACAGGCGGTAGCTTAAAAGTTCTGGTTACGTTTTATACATTGGAGAAGAGGACGGGACAAATTCCTTATATACCGAGATAATTCATCAGGTGATCATAATTGCTCTTCAGCTCATTTTCATACAGTTCTTCGCCGTAGTAGTACTTAACCTGGTACTCGTAACGCTGAAAGGTAGCCACAATATCAGAAATTTCAAACTTATTGATCTTCATCGTTACCAGGAAACTACCGGCGCTGTTATCCCACCAGGTATTGAGCTGTGTAATGTGTGCATCATTGGTTTCAACCAGTTTGCTGATCTCAGAAAAAGAAAAATTACGTTGTTCCATTTCCAGCACAATCAGTCCGCCGGGTTCACTGGCACCAACAGTACGACCCAGTTGCTGCAACAGCCCTGTGGCTTCAATAACACCAATAAATTCATCTTCTTTATCAGTAACCGGCACTACAGAAAGCTGATAGTCATTGGCAGCCTGCACTGCTTCAAAAAAATGCCGGTCCGCATGTACTGATACCTTTGATAAGTGCGCTTCTGTTGTTTGCAGGGTTGCTGTATCATCCAGGTTCAGCAATTCGTTTTCAAACACCAGCCCCAGGTATTTATCTTCGGATACAATGGGCAGTTGTCCTACATGATAATCAGACATAAGCTCCAATGCCTGGAATACAGTGTCATTTGGATTCAATGCAGGAATAGCCGCTGATATCAGTTCTCTGTTTAGCACAGCCAAGGATTTTGTTGAGTAAGACGATTGTTTCAGGTGCTCCGTTTACAGGGCACCGCTACTTTAGCAGCACTTTCACATAAGCAGGTTCATCCCATTATGCCATTATTATATATACTAACGACAAAAACGGCAAAATGTATTTACTTAAGACGGCAAGAATCAGGCTACCGCTGCTGGCTCACTTAATTTTTTTAAAAATTTGTGCAGTATTGTATTGAACTCACCTGGTACCTCCATCATAGGGGCATGACCACATTTGTCAATAAAGTGAAGTTCACTGTTGGGTATCAACCGCTGGAATTCGCGGCCAACAAACGGCGGGGTAATGGAATCGTTATTTCCCCAGATTAACAACGTAGGTTGTTTGATTTGATTGAGTTCTTCGCCCAGGTTATTCCTGATAGCACTTTTGGCAAGTGCAATTATCTTAATGGCTTTTAGCCGGTTATTGACAGTTTCGTATACCTCATCCACAATTTCTTTGGTAGCTGTGGCGGGATCATAAAAGGTCAGTTCGGCTTTCTTTTTCATGTATTCGTAATCGCCGCGTTTGGGATAGGTATCGCCCATTCCATTTTCAAATAAACCTGAACTGCCGGTTAAAATAAGTGATTTGATGCGCTCGGGGTGTTTTAAAATATGTAGAATGGCTACATGCCCTCCCAGCGAATTGCCCAGGAGATGAATATCTTTATAATCCCTGGTTTCGATGAATTTATGAACAAATTTCTGCAAGCCTCCTACAGATGTATGTAAAAGGTCCAGTTCAAGCAATGGCAGCATCGGTACCACTACTTTGTTGTACTGGCAGAAGTATTTAATCAAATCATTGAAATTACCCAATGCACCGAACAAACCGTGTAGCAAAATCAACGGTTCACCTTCCCCTTCTTCAATAAATTTGAATTTGTCTACTTGTTTGATCTCGTAATTCATCTGTTAAGTCGGTTCTATTCAGTCAATTATCCGCTAAAATAAACGTTTTAGCGGAAATAACACATGGCCCTCTCCCGGCACATTTAATTTTAATGTAAACTACTGATTTTTCGCCTTTTTAATACAATTCTATCCTGCCTGTTGTTTATTGTTTTGCGTTCTGCGCAAGATGGTCAAAAAAACTTTCCAGTCGTGTAAACATATCCTTAAATACCGGTACTAACTTGCCAAATGTATCCATTGTCAGTGGTCCCAGTGGCTTTATGTACGGATAAAATACCGATTTTGCCACTGTTTCTTCCTGTATCATATGCACTTTCTGCATAAAGAACAGTACAATACTGAATGCTATTGCATACAACAGCAGGTATAGAATGGAACCGGCAAGCCTGTTTATCCACCCCAGCAATGTAATATCCACAGCAGTTTCCAGCAATAATGCCCCCCAGCGGATCAGCAATACTACTGCAACAAATACAATTATAAAAGACAAAAAAGGCAGCCATCGTGCAGATACCTGTACAGAATCTTTCAGGTATTCTGCCACCACTACTGAAAGCTTCATGGCAGCCGCTATACCTATTACAAAAGCAATTACAGAAAACAGTGCTATAATCAGTCCCTTACGCCATCCTTTTACAAAGGCTACTATTACCAGTATTACAAAAATAATATCGATCATCATGCTCTGAAGAATGGCGCTGTTGTTCTGTTGCCGTACATCTTTTTATCGCGCAAGCAGTTCTTTTACCACTGCGCTGATGGCTTTCCCGTCTGCCTGGCCAGCCAGTTGTTTGGTGGCCACGCCCATTACCTTGCCCATATCGGCAGGTGATGCAGCTCCGGTATCGGCAATGATCTTTGCAACCGCTGCTTTCAGGGTTTCGCTATCCATCTGCTTCGGCAAAAATTTTTCTATCACTTCTATTTCTTCCTGCTCTTTCTGGGCCAGGTCAGCCCTGTTCTGCTGCTGGAATATTTCAAGCGAATCCTTACGTTGTTTTACCAGTTTCTGCAACAGCTTCAGCTCTGCATCTTCAGTGATCTCTCCACCAGCACCTTCTGATGTTTTAGCCAGGATGATAGCAGCTTTTATAGCTCTTAAGCTGCGAACAGTTTTCTCATCTTTGGCCAGCATGGCTGTTTTCAGTTCAGCCATGATCTTTTGTTCTAAGCTCATATCAGCAATATTTTCTGGTTATGCTTTATTTTCTTTCAACTGTATTTCACGGAATTTGCCATAGAAGCTCTCAGCAAAATTTTTCAAATCATCTACCAGCTCGTGCTGATGTGTGGCACGGTCAAAGCTATCGGCCATTGTCATCATGGTCTGGTAAAAAAAGTCGGCCATCTCGTCTACCATCATTTCCTTTGTCCACAGGTCAATGCGCAACGCAGCTTTGTCTGCACCATCCCAGAAAGACAGCATCATGGCTTTGGCTTTGCGGGCTTCATCGGCAGTACTGGCAGTAGCGCTCCAGCTTATCTGTTCAGGCACTTTTTTATCATCAAGCGTTACATCAATAGTAATAGTAGATTGCTGCATTTCAAAAAATATAGTTTATAAATATCTTGTAATGTTGAAAACATACCCTGCTGGTATTCAGCGGGCCTGCAATATAGTTTTTTAGTTGCGGTACGTCCCCGATTTTTTCAAACACAATTGAAAAACAATGGGTTATAAATGCAATTGCAAAAATACGCGGATTAATGCTCTTTAACACCGGAAAACTCCGTTTTCCCGCGCCTTTTTAAGCGGCCAAAACGCCCACAAATAACAATAAAGATCTTCATTTTCCCCTGTACCGGCGTGCATTTGAGAGGGTTTGCACCTTTGTGCAGCCGCATGTGGAAAATACGTATCTGAAAAAGAAGTATTAACACGTTGCATATAGATATATATAGAACTACTTTTGAGTCGAGTAGTCCGTAATCCGATTCGTTAATCAAATCAGTACCTATGAAAAAGCAACTTTACAACTTGCTTTGTGCGTGTGGCATTTTATTAATCACTACAAATGGCAATGCGCAGTGTTTGTGTTCTCCGGGGGTGCCGGCAACGCCAATTATTCAAACAATCACTATTTCCCCAACTTCCAACTTCAGTAATGACCTGATCTTTACCAAATTCAGTATGCCCATGGCATTTCTGAAATGCGCTACCCTGGAAGGTACGTTCAGCACCGAAGCCAGCCTAGGTATCCGCAACCGCGATTCACTGGACAGGTATTACAAGTTCAAGTACTCACAGTACGTAAGCATTACCGGACCGGGTGGTTTGTTTGTGGATGCAGATGCCGACATTACCTATGGCCCGCAATACCTGAGTAAATATGGTCAGCCGGGCGACTCTACTATGTTTGGTCCTGATACCACACTCAGAAATATTTCCATTACCAAAAATATAACCAACCCTGCTTTTTACGAGGGTACAGGCAACGTGGTACTTACACTTACCAATACCGGAAGTACCCTGCTGCAACAGGGAAGCAATAACTATACTTCCAGTGTAAAAACCTCGGTATGGGGCGAGTTTAAAATGACGTACTACTGGTGCGAATCAGTTTTACTTGCCGATGACATCAAAAATTTTATTGTAACCAGCAAGAACAATAAAGCCAATATTTCCTGGGAAATATTAAACGACGAAGCCACCAATTCTTATGAAATCTTAATCAGTACAGATGGAAAGAACTTTACTAAAACAATCCTGGTATCCCCACAATCCGTTGCTGAAGGTACTGCAACAAAATACGCCTATCAGTACGCTACTGATCAGGCTGCTACAGGAAAATTATATTTCCGCATCAAGCAGATCAGCGCATCCGGTAAGGTCAGGTTTTCAACGGTCCAGTTCATAAACCTGTCGGCCAATGCCGGCAATGAAGTGGCCGTATACCCCAACCCCGTTACTTCCCGGCAGCTTTCCCTGCAGTTTGGCCAGTTGCTCAAAGGAAACTACGCGGTGGAGGTGATAAATCTTACAGGACAGGTTATTTACCGCAACACCTTTAAACTGAACAATACCAATACCCTGCAGCTTACATTACCATCCACACCGCCATCGGGCCTGTACCATGTGCGTGCCCGCGGAATTGCTTCAGGTGAAATGTATACCAACAAATTATTGGTGCAGCATTAAACACATGTCAACCCTGTTATCGCAAGGCTCCGATACCGGAGCCTTTTTCGTACCACCATTTCCCGGTTTTGTTTTATTCACTTACTTTTGTTATTCAACGCTACATACATGGAACAAACGAGCGCAATGGAATACAATACGACCAGGAACTACCTGATCATGCGTGAATATGGCCGGCATATTCAAAAAATGATTGAATATGTGCTGACTATTGAAGACCGCGAAGTACGCCAACGCAATGCTTACGCTGTAATAGAACTGATGGGATTTCTGAATCCACACCTGAAGAATGTTGAAGACTTTCGTCATAAATTATGGGACCACTTATTCCTGATCTCTGATTTCAAACTGGATGTAGAGTCTCCTTATCCCATTCCTACACGCGAAACGCTGAAGGCAAGACCTGATCCGCTTCCTTATCCCAAACGTTATCCCAAATTCAGCCACCTGGGCAAAAACCTGGAGTTGATCATTAATAAAGCACTGAAAGAGGATAATCCTGAAAAACGCCAGGGATTTGCCAACGCTGTTGCTTACTACATGAAGCTTGCTTACAACAACTGGCATAAAGAAACCGTGCATGATGATGCTATCCAGAGCGAGCTTACCAATATTACAGAAGGTCAGTTAACCTTCACCAATACACCTTATGTACGTCAGCACCGTCCCAACGAAGGCCGCGATAACCGTGGGGGAGGTGGCTATGGCGATTACCGCAATAAACGCAACAACCAGAAGTTTCAGCAACGTGGCGGCGGCGGTAACGGCAATGGTCGGAACGACAGAAATGATCGCAATGACCGCAATGATCGTGGCGGCAAATTCAAGAAACGTTATAAATAATTATATCATCACTACGATGGAAGAAGTTGACCGTACCGGTCAACTTTTTTTATCTCATTCCGGCAACACAATGTGTATGCTGAACAAAATAAACAGCCAACCGGCGCAGCCAGGAGTTTTTATTTTTACTTTGCAGTCGCTTTATTGATCATACATTCAACCTTCAACCATACTATGCATTCCTTTGAAGTAACCGGTGGCAAAAAATTACACGGAGAGATCATTCCACAGGGCGCCAAAAATGAAGCCTTACAGATCATCAGTGCTATATTATTAACCCCTGAAAAAGTAACCATCAGCAATATTCCTGATATCCTGGATGTAAACCTGCTGATAGAATTACTGGGCGAAATGAATGTGAAGATAGAACGGCCACAGCGCGATACCTGTATCTTCCAGGCAGACAATGTGGATGTTGATTACCTGCGCAGTGAAACCTACCGCCGCAAAAGCGGTCGCCTGCGTGGTTCTGTAATGCTGGCAGGCCCCATGCTGGCGCGTTACCGCAGAGCTTTTATTCCCAAACCCGGAGGAGACAAGATCGGTCGCCGCCGTCTGGATACGCATATCATCGGTTTTGAAAAACTGGGAGCTGAATTCACTTATTTTTCTGAAGGTGGTTTTTTCCAACTGGAAGCGCCCAACCTGCGTGGTACTTACCTGTTGCTGGATGAACCTTCGGTAACCGGTACCGCCAATATTGTAATGGCTGCTGCAATGGCAAAAGGAACAACCACTATTTACAACGCAGCCTGCGAACCTTATATTCAGCAGTTATGTAAAATGCTGAATCGCATGGGTGCCAGAATCAGCGGCATTGGCAGCAACCTGCTGACCATTGAAGGGGTTGATTATCTCGGTGGCACTGAACACCGCATGTTGCCGGATATGATCGAGATCGGCTCGTTCATTGGCCTGGCTGCAATGACACAAAGCGATATTACTATTAAAAATGCTGGTCTTGATAATCTCGGCATCATCCCGGACAAGTTTAAGCAACTGGGTATTAAAATGAACTTTGTCGGTGATGATATTCATATTCCCGAACAGCAAACGTACGAGATACAGACCTT
The DNA here is from genome assembly GCA_001302245.1 of Chitinophagaceae bacterium PMP191F. GTDB lineage: Bacteria > Bacteroidota > Bacteroidia > Chitinophagales > Chitinophagaceae > PMP191F. Next base: position 275,809 of record LGYU01000008.1, on the reverse strand, counting down.
TCTCGACGGTTCAGTATTGACCATTTACGATCATCCCTGGCCGGGCTTTACTCCCGACCTGCTGAGCATTGTACTGGTGGTGGCTACCCAGGCCAAAGGCAGTGTGCTGATACATCAGAAAATGTTTGAAAGCCGCCTGTTCTTTGTAGATAAATTACTGGACATGGGTGCGCAGATCATCCTGTGCGATCCGCACCGCGCAGCGGTGATAGGCCTGGGAAGAGAACATGCACTGCGTGGCATTACCATGAGCAGTCCCGATATACGTGCGGGTGTTTCCCTGCTGATCGCAGCACTGAGTGCCGAAGGCAAAAGCACTATCCAGAACATTGAGCAGATCGATCGCGGTTATCAGAATATAGATGAGCGTTTGCGCAAACTGGGAGCAGACATCAAGCGCGTGTAACGGCATGTAACACATGTTTCATTTAGATTTCAGCCGTTAACCGGGTATTCCGGTCCATGGGTGTCTGAAAAACGGTTAAGTCGCCGCTTTTTGCTTTCTTTGCACCCTGATTTACTGTATATGCCGTTTGATCCCGCCAATAAAATCATCATTATTACCGCTCCTTCAGGGGCCGGTAAAACATCCATTACCCGTTTCCTGTTGCGCGAATTTCCGCAACTGGCTTTTTCTATTTCAGCCGCTACGCGTCAGGCACGTGGTACTGAAAAAAGTGGCGTGGATTACTACTTTATGTCTACAGATGATTTTACACACAAAATTCAGCAGAACGAGTTTGTAGAATGGGAAATGGTATACGAAGGCAAATACTATGGCACCCTGAAATCGGAAATGGAACGTATCTGGAATAATAAACAGGTACCGGTGCTGGACATTGATGTAAAAGGAGCCATTCACGTACAACAGCAGTACCCCGATACAACTTTATCTATCTTTATTGAACCGCCTTCCGTAGAAGAACTGAAACGCCGCCTGGAATCAAGAGGCACCGAAACGGTAGAAAGTCTGAATGACCGCGTTAACAAAGCCTCATACGAGATTTCCTTCAAACACTCTTTTCACACCATTATTCTGAATGACAACCTGGAAAAAGCCTGTCGGCAGGCACATGAAACCGTAAAAACTTTCCTGGCAATATAATTGTCCGGGTATCTGGTGATCAATGGCAATATTATTGGCTGCAGCAACCTGTTTTTACCAGGTTACACTGAAAACCAGTAATAAGTGGATACGATTATTATGCCATGAATCGTTCTTTTTATATATTCGTAAACGCATGAGTGTACTTGTTGCAATCGCCATCCTTATCTCCCTGTTCTTCATTGCTTATTTTTCAGGCATCGAAGTGGCATTTGGTTCTGCCAACCGCCTGAATATTGAATTGAAGAAAAACCAGGGGTCCAGCAGCGGACTCCAGTTATCCAGCTTTTTTGAAAATCCATCCCGTTTTATCGGCGTTAATATTGTAGGTTTTACCTTTTTCCTGGTTATCGGCGTGTTGCTGGGCAGCACCGGCTGGAACCTGCTGATGGATGTACTGCACAAAAAATTCAAACTGGATTCAGCCACCACCTCAGCCTTAACCTGGGGCCGGTTGTTCCTGGAAATATTATTATCGTTTTTTATCATTGTTATTTTTGGAGAGTTTATTCCCAAAGCTATTTTCAAAGCCAAAAGCGATTCCCTGTTATTACTTTCCTCACGCATAGGGCTGGTTGGCTTCTGCGATCAATTGTTCAACTGGGTTGCCAATGGTTTTGTAAAACTGTCGGTACTGATCCTGAACCTGATATTCGATATGCGTATTGATAAAAAGAAGGATGCCTTTTCAAGAGCTGACCTGGAGAACTTCTTTACACAAAGCAACGAGTTTCATACACAACAGGCTTCTGATCTGAACGCCGAATTGTTTGAAAACGCACTATCATTACCCAAGGTAAAGATCAGGGAGTGCCTGGTGCCACGCAAGGAAATCGAAGCAGTAGAGGTAAAACTGACCATTGAAGATGCCCGTAAAAAATTTGTGGCTTCCCGACTCAGCAAACTGGTAGTATACGATGGCAATATTGACCAGATCATCGGGTATATTCACCAACTGGACCTGTTCAAGCAACCTGCTACCATAAAAGATATCCTGCTGCCCATACCAGCCGTTCCGGAAAGTATGAGCGCTACCGATCTTATCAGCAAATTTACCCACGAACGTAAAAGCCTTGCCTGGGTGGTAGATGAGTTTGGCGGCACAGCCGGTATTGTAACCATGGAAGACCTGCTGGAAGAGATCTTTGGCGATATCAAAGACGAATATGATGTGGAAGAGTTTGAAGAAAAACAGGTGAGTGAAGATGAGTATATTCTTTCTGGCAGATTGGAGCTGGATCACCTGAAGGAGAAATATGACCTGGATTTTCCAGAAAACGATTCAGAAACTCTTTCAGGTTTTATTATACAACAGCACGAAACCATTCCCCGCTTAAAAGAACGTATTATCATCAGCAATTATGAGTTCGAGGTGCTGAATGTGAGCGATACCCGCATTGAAATGGTACGCCTGAAAGTGTTGAAATAACCCTGTTTTTCCTCTTAACAATCTGTTTACAAAAACGGTTATTCCTCTGTAGCCTGACTGCATGGTATAAAACAGCTATTGCTGTGACTTTTACCTGATGAAAGCCTGCCCGAATACCCGTACATTTGCCCCGCGAAACAATAGACTAACGATATTTCAATGGCATTATCTTTCTTCAGCAAAAGGAGTAACGATTCGGAGATGACCTTTGTGGATCATCTGGAACAATTGCGCTGGCATATTGTGCGCTCACTGCTGGCCATCATTGTTTGTGCCGTAATTGCGTTCATATACATCGACTGGTTGTACGACAACATTGTACTCGCCCCGCTGGAAGGAAATTTTGTTACCTATACCGCACTTTGTAAACTGAGTCACTGGCTGCATGTAGGCGATACGCTCTGTTTGCCACCGGCACAGGCCAACCTGCAGACCACTGCATTTGGTTCACAGTTCATGGCTAGTATCACTTTTGCCTTTGTGGGCGGTTTTATCATTGCCTTCCCCTATGTTTTCTGGGAAATCTGGCGTTTTATCAAACCAGCGCTGAGCCCTAAAGAACTGAAAAGCACCCGTGGCGCCATTGTCTGGGTATCTCTTTTCTTTTTTATGGGTGTGGCTTTTGGCTACTTCCTGCTGGCTCCATTTACTTTCAGCTTTCTTTCTAATTATACCATCGGCACCAAACACCTGATAGAAGCGAAACCTACGCTTTCTGATTACCTGGAGAACCTGATGGATATCATCATCGGTTCGGCTATTGCTTTTCAGTTGCCGGTGATCTCTTTTGTACTTACCCGTATTGGGTTAATTACACCCGCTTTTCTGAAAAACTACCGCAAGTATGCCTATGTGTTTATACTGGTAGTAGCAGCAGTTATTACCCCTTCACCAGACTGGATGAGCCAGATGATCGTATTTCTGCCTCTGGCCATGTTGTATGAATTTAGTATTGTTGTTTCCGGCCGTGTATTCAAAAAAGAACAGCAACGGATGAAAGATGATTGGGAATAAGATAGTGAGTGCTGAATAACTTATCAATACCAGGTGCTCTGTTTTTCAATCCGGAGATACCTTGTAGTATTTTACGCGGAATAGAACTTTTTTCAGACAAATTACTCTGCAAAGCAGGGGATACCGAACTGTATTATACCATGGCTGGATGGAGTATTGTAAAGAAGCTGGATGCCAGGGAATGCGCTTCGAATTTCGTACTTTTTCCATTTACCTTTGTGCCTCCATTGTTTTGCACATACTAATACAACAATATGGCTTCTTCATTCGATCTTTCCAAACCGATTGCTATCGGTAGCGACCATGCAGGTTTTGAATATAAAACAGCCCTTATAAAATGGCTTAATGAAAAAGGCTACCAGGTGTCTGATATGGGAGCATACGCCGACGCTTCTGTAGATTATCCTGATTATGCTCATCCTGTAGCCATTGCCACCGAAAAAGGTGAAGTAGCGTTCGGCATTTTGCTTTGCGGTAGTGCCAACGGCGTTTGCATTACTGCCAATAAACACCAGGACATCCGCGCTGGTCTTGCATTTGAACTGGAAGTAGCAAAACTGATCCGTCAGCACAATAATGCCAATGTGATCTGTATACCTGCCCGTTTTGTAGCACTGGAATATGCCAAACAAATGCTGGAGATCTTTATTGAAACACCTTTTGAAGGTGGCCGTCATCAGACAAGGGTGAACAAGATCGCATGCAACTGATACCTGTTACTTATAGCAAAATTTAATCTCCATAAAAAAGGTGCGGCCTCATTCAAAGCTGCACCTTTTGTTTATTACTTAACGCTGGAATTTACCATCCCAGGATGTATGCGAAGATCAGCGGAGCTACAATGGTAGCATCGCTTTCTACAATAAACTTGGGCGTATTTACATCCAATTTGCCCCAGGTGATCTTTTCATTGGGTACAGCACCGGAATAAGAGCCGTATGAAGTAGTAGAGTCAGAAATCTGGCAGAAGTAACTCCAGAAAGGAACATCATGCCATTCCAGGTCCTGGTACATCATGGGTACTACGCAAATAGGGAAATCGCCTGCAATACCACCACCGATCTGGAAAAAGCCTACGCCTTTGCCTGCGGAATTGTTGCGGTACCATTCTGTAAGCCATACCATATATTCAATACCGCTTTTCACTGTAGAGGCTTTCAGTTCACCTTTTACAACATAGCTGGCAAAAATGTTACCGGTAGTGCTGTCTTCCCATCCGGGCACTACAATCGGGATATTTTTTTCAGCAGCAGCAATGATCCAACTGTCTTTAGGATCAATTTCATAATACTGTTTCAGTTCACCACTCAGTACTACTTTGTACAGGAACTCATGCGGAAAATGGCGCTCGCCTTTTGCTTCTGCATCTTTCCATTGTTTTACGAGGTGTTTCTGTAAACGGCGGAAGGCTTCTTCTTCCGGAATACAGGTATCGGTAACACGGTTGTAGTGATTTTCCAGCAGATCCCACTCATCCTGCGGAGTCAGATCACGGTAATTGGGAATTCTTTTATAATGAGAATGCGCTACCAGGTTCATTACATCTTCCTCCAGGTTAGCGCCTGTACAACTGATGATATCAATTTTACCCTGGCGGATCATTTCTGCCAGTGATACGCCCAGCTCGGCAGTACTCATAGCACCGGCCAGCGTTACCATCATTTTTCCGCCTTCCAGCAAATGTGTTTCATAACCTTTGGCAGCATCTACCAACGCAGCAGCGTTGAAATGCCTGTAGTGATGCTGAATAAACTGAGAGATGGGTCCTTTGCTCATATCCGAAGATTTTTTATGGCGGCAAAGGTAACAAAGTAAGCGCAATGCACAGCAGGAAGTGCGAAAGGATAATGTACCGGTTATAATTTCCTATAACTGACCGTGTTAACAATGATGTACTGCTTTAAACCATGCTACTTGCAGACAGTTATAAAATAGAAAAGTCCCCGGGAAACCAGGGACTTATTCTTCCAACTAAAACCAACTAGAGAAAACAGCGTTTATAATGCGTTCTTTTTATCTTTTTTGTACACTTCCCATCCGGCAGTACCTGAAGATTTCAATACTACATTGTAGTCTGAGTTTTCCACGGTAACGTAATAAGATGTTTCGTTGCCGGCGGCCATTTCAAACAGATCAGAGATCCAGTAGCCATTGTAATTTTTTTTCAGATCAGACAGCAGATTGATAGGCAACTGACCAGACAACAGGTTACGTGTTACAGCTACCAGTTCACCTTTTTGTGAGTAATATGCAAACAGCACCTGCTCATTCATTACAAAGGTTGCTTTTGTATATTCTTTACCAGTTTCCCATTTAACATCCTGTGCTGCAGAAAAGTCTTTTCTGAAAGCGTTCATTACTTGTTCGGTTACACCTTCGGGTGTGATTGCATTTGCAAAGGCACTACTGATACATACAGTTAAGAGTAAGGCCCAGGTTAAGATTTGCTTTTTCATTTTTTAAATATTTTGTGGTTATGTTTTATTGTTTTTCTATACTCTATCAGACGTCAGTTATTCTAAAATGTTACACTATTTCAAAAATTTTTTTTCTTTCTTTATTATTGAACAGTCTCCGTTAATGTAAATACGTACTGCCTGTCTTATCCTTTCATTTTCCATTTCAACGACATAGGTGGTCTGGTCCATTTCAGCATATTCGGCTATTTCGTTAATACTGAACCTGCTGTATTTATCTGTAACAACTTTCCGGATGGCAAGCGGTAAAGCCGCTTTTGTAATGAACCTGCCGGTGGCCAGTAATGTGCCCTCTTTGTTAAAGAAAGCGCTCAGTACCGTGTTGTCATAAATAAAGCGCAACCGGTATACATTGCTTCTTCCTATTTCTTTCCAGTCCAGTAACCGCGCCCCGGCAAACTCTTTTTGTATGGTTGCTTTGATTGCCGGGGAAATATTTTCAATGTCTTCTGCATTGGTTGTAGTGATACATACGGTAACCAATAATACCAGCGAAATAAAAAACTTTTTCATGGCTATACTTTACTGGCTAAGACGGATCAAAAGTATAACAGGTTACAGCTCATGACAAGCAAATAGTGATTAATGGTGGATCATGTTAACCTACGTTAATGAACACTGTAAAATGTTGCTGTAATACATTTAACAATCTTGCTCAAACCCTTTACAGACAATGGTTGCATCTGATTTTATAATTATTTGTGAAATATGGGTTAAGTGAACGTTAAATAGGGTCTGTGGCGGGCCACTTATAAAGGCACTAAGGCGTTTGGGTAGAAAATATTCCGTATATTATTCTGATAATGCTGTTATAAAAAACAATCTCTACCACATCATAAAAACATTCACAGTTCGTTGCCGCTTTACCCCATCCGCAGCATCAGATTTTCCATTAATTTGTAGTTACAACTCTAATCAACACTTTCATTATATAGTGAACTACCTGGGACATGCATATTTATCTTTTTCGCAGCCGCCTGTTTTAGCCGGCAACATGATCAGCGATTATGTAAAGGGCAAAAAACAGTTTGACTATCCTGCCGATGTACAAACCGGCATTACCCTGCATCGCTATATTGATACGTTTACCGACGAACATCCAGCAACCAAAGCAGCACGCCAGTTCTTTCAATCTGCCTACAGGCTGTACAGCGGTGCTTTTATTGATGTGGTATATGATCACTTCCTGGCCAATGATCCTGCAGTATTTACTGATACCTCACTGGCACAGTTTGCTGAACAAACGTATGCATCGCTGGATAATTTCACGACTGTGTTCCCTGATAAATTCAATGCACTCTTTCCCTATATGAAACAGTATAACTGGCTGTATCATTATCGTGAGCATTCCGGTATAGAAAGAAGCTTTGAAGGCGTGATGCACCGTTCGGCCTATATTACCGAAAGTAATACCGCGTACAAATTGTTTGAACAGCATTATTTCACCTTACAGCAACACTATAATGACTTCTTTCCGGCCATTAAGGAATTTGCCTGGAACAGGCTGCAAACGATGCTGGAACAAAAGCATTAACCCGGCGAGTGCAGTTTACGTCAACAGGCTGTTCCGGTAGTCAGAAAGAAAAGCCGCTTACATCGAAATCACGATATTTTACAATGTAAATCAGTTATTTTTGCGCCTCAAACAATAAGCTGTATGAAGAAGCTGTGGATCATTGCATTAGGTATGTTTTTGTGTACAGGATCTTATGCTCAAACCCGGTTTCCTGCCCTTGACAAGTCGCCGATGGACATGAGCTATTACCCGGTTAACTACCCGGTTTTAAAAATTCAGAATAAAGCAACAGAGCCACTGGTGGCAAGGGTTATTTACAGCAGACCACAGAAGAACGGACGAAGTGTGTTTGGCGAGCTGGTAGAGTATGGCAAAGTATGGCGTTTGGGAGCCAATGAAGCTACAGAAATAGAACTGTATAAAGATGTGAAGATTGGTGGTAGTAAAGTAAAGAAGGGGCACTATTCCATGTATGCTATCGTTTCTCCTGATAAATGGACTATTATTCTAAACAAAGAATTGGATACATGGGGCGCCTTTCAGTACGATTCTGCAAAAGATGTATTACGCATAGATGTAAAGCCGGAAAAGATTGCGGAAAGAACAGAGGCCTTTTGCATGGTTTTTGAAAAAGCCAGCAGCGGCGCCAATCTTATCATGAGCTGGGATGATGTGAAAGCAGTTTTGCCTTTAACATTCAACAATGAATATGTAGCAGGAAAATAACCCTGCATAGTATTTTGCCACATGGCTTTGCACCGGAGCACTCCGGTTTATTTTATATCACTTTTACATTGCAGCAAATATGATCAGCATTCAACGGTACCAGGTTTTTTTATTCTGCGGAATATTTTTATTTGCCTGCCACGATAAAAAGCCCAAGCCCGGTAACCAGGTGATCATTTCGCCCACGACTACCACCACTGCCACCCAAACACCCGATAAATATGCTGCTGCGGGGCTGGATCAGTCTCCTATGGATATGGCCTACTATCCGCTGGATTACCCCAAGCTGAAAATGTCCAGGAATGCTACCGCCGAAGACCTGGTAGCCCGTGTGGTCTACAGCAGGCCACAGAAAAACGGCCGCACTATTTTTGGCGACGTGTTAAAATATGGTACACCCTGGCGTCTGGGAGCCAATGAAGCCACAGAGATTGAATTTTTTAAAGACGTGAATATCCAGAATCACAAAGTGCCCAAAGGCCGCTATGTGCTGTATTGTATTCCGTATGAAGATGAATGGACAATAGTGCTGAACAACGACCTGTATACCTGGGGATTGAAAATTGATTCCACCAAAGATGTTGACCGGTTCACCGTTCCCATTGATAAAACAAAATATCCCTTTGAAGTTTTTACCATGGATTTTCAGAAAGCAGAAAAAGGTATGCAACTGGTAATAAGATGGGACAGCGTACGGGCCATGTTGCCGATCAACTACTGATCTTCTACCGGAAACCGGTTATGAAAACTTCCGGGATAGCCCGAAACAGTTTAACTTGTTGCTTATGTGTGGCATAGCCGGTATCATAGCGCCCGATCCTTCACAGATCTCCACAGCCCGTTTGCAGAAGATGTCTGATGCGCTGGCGCACCGCGGCCCCAATGGCAGCAATACCTGGATAAACGCCTCTTCCTGTACAGGATTCAGTCACCGGAGGTTGTCCATTATCGATCTGAGTGATGCCGGTAGTCAGCCGATGCATTACCTGCAACGTTATACCATTGTACACAATGGCGAGATTTATAACTATACTGAACTCCGCAGCCAGCTACAGCAAAAAGGTTATCAGTTTCAATCGCAGTCTGACACAGAAGTGATCCTGGCAGCCTACGATTGTTATAAAACAGATTGTCTTCAATATTTTGATGGCATGTTTGCTTTTTGCATCTGGAATGAAAAAGAACAAACCCTGTTTGCCGCACGCGACCGTTTTGGAGAAAAACCATTGTATTACCACGCCGGCAGCAATGCCTTCTGTTTTGCCAGTGAGATCAAAGCATTATGGGCGGCAGGTATTGAGAAAAAGGTGAACAATGCTTTATTGATGAACTATCTTACACTGGGGTATACATCATCACCGGCAGATCCTGCAGCGACCTTTTACCAGGATATAAATGCGCTTCCTGCCGCACATTACCTGCAATTATCTTTCTCTCATCAGCAATACCGGTTTACCATAAAAAGATACTGGGATATTGATACTGCATATATTTATGAAGCAGATGCAGCCACTTTACAACAACAGTTCCGAAACCTGTTCTTTACATCTGTACAAAGAAGGCTGCGCAGCGATGTGCCTGTAGGCACTTCTTTAAGCGGCGGACTGGATAGCTCGTCTGTAGTAGCCGCCATTCAGCAGGTACAACAATCGGCACATGCGTTAAAAACATTTTCTGCAGTTTTCCCCGGGTACGAAAAAGATGAATCAACACATATCAAAACAGTAAGCCAATTTTTTGGTGTAGAGAATTTTACTGTAACGCCTTCTGCTGAAAGTTTTCTGCACGACTTTGATAAACTGCTGTATTATCACGATGAGCCGATCAGCTCTATGAGCGTGTATGCACAATACAAGGTTTTTGAACTGGCGGCACAGCACAATGTAACCGTTTTACTGGATGGACAAGGGGCAGATGAACTGCTGGGTGGTTATTCCAAACACATTCACTGGCGTTTGCAGGAATTACTGACCAGGCACGGCAAACACGCTGTACAGCAACAGATCACTTTATTAAATAACAATGCGGTTCCGTTTGAATGGAGCTGGAGAAATCATTTGGCAGCAAGCTGGCCAGGTTTTACCGCACAACGACTGGTAAAAAGAACACAGCAACAGGCTTTTACCGATCCGTTTGTTACCACTGCATTTAAAGAACACTTTGATAAGCATACTATTTATAAGCCTGTAGTACAATCGCTGAGCGATATACTGTATGCAGATACCTGCCGTTTTGGATTGCCGGAACTATTGCGCAATGCAGACCGCAATTCAATGGCACATGGCAAAGAAGTACGCCTGCCCTTTTTGTCACACCAACTGGCTGGCTTTCTGTTTACTGTTCCTGCTGAATTCAAGATCCATGAAGGTTATACCAAACGACTGCTGCGCCTGAGTATGCAGGACCTCTTACCGGCTTCTATTGCATGGCGTACCGACAAAGTGGGTTTTGAAGCACCGCAACACCAGTGGCTGCAACATAGTGCTACGCAGGATCGTATCTATGAGGCCAAGAAAACACTGGTAGATCTGCAGATATTACAACCTGCTGTTTTGCACCAACAAAAACAGCCGCCGGTAAACCGGTCGGCTGTTGATTACGATTGGAGACACCTGGTAGCAGGCTCTATGTTACAGTAATTTAATCTACCTATTAACAATCATGGGTAACGCAAACCTGCACCCATTACGTTAGGCCTTTTTATACTTTTCTACTACTTCGCTTGATCCTGAAGCATCTACTTTCAGGGTTACCCAGTATTTGTCGCACTCTACTTTCACATAGTAGGTTACTTCAGTACCGGAAGTAACTTCTGTTACTCCGAACAGTTTTTTACCTGTATTCTCTTTTTTCAGTTTGTTGTAAATGTTCAGCGGTAAAATTTCAGGATTGTAATAACGCAGCGAGCTCATCATATTACCTTCTGCATCGTAGTTTACTTTTGAACGGATACCTGAATTAACAAAGCTTACTGTAAAATAGTTGTCATGTTCTTCCCATTTGATCTGCTGGGCACCACCAAATGTTTCGTGGAAGGATTTTAATACTTTTTCTGTAGGTTCATCAATTCTGGCAAATGCGGCAATTGAGAGCACAGTTGTGCAAAGAATAATAAATACTTTTTTCATGGCTTTTTGTTTTTAAAATGACTATACTTAAATGTGCTATACTAGAAAGACAACACAAATGTATAACTGTTGCACGTAACAAGTCAAGTACTTTCGTACAGGTGGGGCATACAAGACAAGAAATACGAATATTTTCGCATATCGGAAACAATTCAATGTTGCATTGTTGTTCAACGAAACCCTTTACTGTACAGCGTTTCACGAATGTTACATAATAATTAACCGCTAAGGTTAAGCTTGTGTTAAACTGGAAATATGGTTTTAAACATGTTGATTGTAATAAAAAATGAGTAGTGTAATCGGGTATGTTTATGTACCAAAACCGAACACATCATGCCATGTATTCCATTATCGAACATTGCTACAACGGTTTATGTTACACATTGTAAAATCTGCCTATTAATGTGCATCTTTGCACCAACTTATCAAGTAAAACATTGTTATGAAGCTTGCAACACGTTTTATACATGCCGGCACAGAGCCAGACCCAAGTACAGGAGCTATCATGACTCCAATTTACCAGACATCAACCTATGTACAATCTGCACCTGGTAAACACAAAGGCTATGAATATGCCCGCTCACAAAACCCTACACGTAAAGCACTGGAAGAAGCACTGGCTGTTATTGAGAATGGCCGTTATGGCCTTGCCTTCAGCAGCGGTGTAGCAGCTACTGATGCCGTAATGAAATTGTTACAGCCTGGAGATGAAGTGATTGCTGCCAGCGATATGTATGGTGGCACTTATCGCTTGTTTACCAAAGTGTATGAAAAATTCGGTATCCGCTTTCATTATGTGAATATGCAGGACGCTGACAATATACTGCCACACATCAACAGCAATACGAAACTGGTATGGACAGAAACGCCTACCAACCCGTTGATGAACATTACTGATATTGCCGCAGTTGCAGCGATTACCAAACAACATAAACTGTTGCTGTGTGTAGACAATACATTTGCATCACCTTACCTGCAGAATCCACTTGACCTGGGTGCTGATATTGTATTGCATTCTGCTACCAAATACCTCGGCGGACATAGTGATGTGATACAGGGCGCTTTAATAATGAATGATGAGTCTTTACGTGAGCAATTGTACTTCATTCAAAAAAGCTGCGGTGCTGTTCCCGGGCCTATGGATTGTTTCCTGGTATTGCGCGGTATCAAAACCCTGCACATCCGTATGCAGCGTCATTGTGAAAACGGTGAAAAAGTAGCACACTTTTTACGTAACCATCCCAAAGTAAAACAAGTGTACTGGTGCGGCTTTGAAGACCATCCTGGTTATGCTGTTGCAAAAAAACAGATGCGTGGTTTTGGCGGCATGCTCAGCTTTACACTGAAAGACGATAGTGTGGACAATGCCATCAGGGTACTGTCTTCTACCAAAGTATTTGCACTGGCCGAGAGCCTGGGTGGCGTGGAATCGCTGATCAATCATCCTGCTTCGATGACCCATGCTTCTATTCCCCGTGAAGAAAGACTGAAGAACGGGTTAACAGATTCGCTTATACGCCTGAGCGTTGGCATTGAAGATGCTGATGATCTAATTGAAGACCTTAACAATGCAATTGGCTAAACACGGTAATAAAGGGAAGGTTGTTTCCGGTGAAGCAGCTTTCCCTTCACAGCAACTTGCAGCTTTCCTCAACAGGAAAGTAGCAGAATACAACCAGCCTTTTTTTATTGAAAACGATCCTGTATGTGTTCCCCATCGTTTTAAACAGAAACAGGATATTGAAATAGCTGCTTTTTTTGCTTCCATCTTTGCATGGGGCAACCGCACCATCATCATCAAAAAGGCTACAGAGCTGATGCAACTGATGGACATGGCGCCCTACGAATTTGTGATGCGTCATTCGCCGGAAGATCTTAAAAAGCTATTGCAGTTTAAGCACCGTACATTCAACACCACAGACCTGCTGTATTTTATTGCTTTCCTCAATTTTCATTACGCAACAGAACCAAGCCTGGAAACTGCATTCAGCAAATGGATGTTGCCAGGTGATACCACTATTGAAAAAGGGCTGAACGGATTTTATCATTACTTTTTTTCGCTGGAAGATATACCCAACCGTACACGCAAACACATTGCAGCGCCGGAAAAAAATTCTACCTGCAAACGGCTAAGCATGTTCCTGCGCTGGATGGTACGTTCAGATAATAAAGGTGTTGACTTTGGTATCTGGAAAAACATTTCTCCTGCACAACTGATCTGTCCCATTGATCTGCATGTGGCCCGTGTGGCCAAACATTTCAACCTGTTGCAACGTAAACCCGTTGATTGGACCGCGGCACTTGAATTAAGTAACAACCTCCGTGTTATGGATCCGAAGGACCCTGTTAAATACGATTTTGCGTTGTTTGGTCTGGGTGTAATGGAAAAGTTCTGACAAAAAATACCCGGAATGTGAAAACATCTCCGGGTTTGACTAAAGGCTCTGCATGAGAAAAATGCACGTGCATCAGAATGAGAAAAGTGATTGCCTGCCACCTACCTTGCCGCCGGTACCGAAATTGCGGATGTTGTAAGTAAACGTAAGCATAAAATATCTTGTCAGTACTGTGGTCTGGTTATCCTGTATATAGTTTTCCCGTACACTGCGCGATACACTGATGTTCTGATTCAACAGATCGTATACAGATAATTTCAACTGCCCTTTATCATCTTTGAGGAACAAGAAGTTCACAGCCGCATTCCAGCGGGCGCTTGCTTTATTGATACCAGGCGCCACCTGTGGGTTGTACCTGTAATCAACTGTACTTTCCCATACCCAGTGTTTGGACATACGCAATACCAGTTCTGAACTGGAGTAATGCGTGGTTACTTCCAGGCCGGTATAAGCAGGGTTGTCGTATTTGCTGGAATTATAATTCACAGAATAGCGCTGGTTGATCTCGATCTTATCTTTCCAGTTAAAGCCCACTTGCAGCGAAGGGCCAGCATTCCATCCTTTTTGTGCACTACGATTGTTATTGACCAGTATAATATTCTTTGAATACGTAGCATTCATATAGTAGCGGATGGAAAGCTGCCAGTTTTTATTGAACTTGAACTGCTTGCTCAGGTTTACATTCATATAACTATTCCATGCACCATCAACGTTCAGCGGAACAGTAGTTTGTACACCACGGTTATCAACGGTACGAGCCCTGATCACACCATCTTTTGTAATAGTGTTATTGACATACACGCCCATATTCAGATTACGTTTGGTGTCATATTTATTATAGTTCACGGTGAAAGAGTGACCTACAGAAGGCTTCAGGTCAGGGTTACCCAATTTCAGGTACAGCGGATTGGTGTTATCCGCTACCGGTTGCAGATCGGCAGCTGAAGGCTCCGTAGCAGATGCGCGGTAACTGATACTGAACTGGTTCCAGTTGATTGACAACGAAGGGAACACGTAGAAGAAGTGTTGATTTACATCGGGATATTTTGTAAACCCATTATCTATACTTAGCCACTGAAAGTTTACAGCGGGATTTATGATCACTTTTTTAATAGTCCAGCGTATACCGGCAGTAGAGGTATTTCTCCATCCTGAACGATCCAGGTTGTTGGACAGGGAATCAACCGGTATGGAATAATCATCCAGCACATTGTTCTTTCCAAATGTATACAGGTCGTCGTTACTTTTAAAGTATTCTGTTGTTTGTGAAAAACGTAACCCGATTGATTTGCTCAGTGGATCGGCATAATTGATGTATATTTTTGTACTGAAATCACCTTGCTCTTTTTTGCGCAACTGGTTCAACGTTGATGCAGGTTGTCCATCATAAAAAACATTGTTGGCATCATTGTACTGTTTATTATTTGCCGAATTGACAGAAGTGGTGTTGGAGATATACAATGAACGGCCCTTCTTTTTAAACAACCGGTTGTAAGACAGGTCATGCGAATAGTTAATCCCATTGGCCCTAATGGACTGCAGGTTTTCGCTCTCATTCAATTGTGGTTTAAAGTTGTTGTATGAAAAAGTATTCTGATTGCGCGAAGACTGATTTTCAGTTAGCGCCAATGAAGGCCGGTACAAAAACGATGTAAGTGAATCCGGTTTCCAGCGGATACTGCCGCCTATGCGATGACTATAATCATCTGCATTTTGTTTTATCATGCTGCGGGTCACCAGTGTGGTATCATCCAGGAACTGTTGTGTATTGGAAATCTGTTGCAGGTTACTGTTGATATGTCCATAGAAATACTGCAGATTGGCCGTTACTTTTTTGCCAAACTCGTTGTTGAGGTTAAAACCGCCACCTGTGGAGCGTTGTAACCCTTGTCCTGTACCACCAAATGAAATGTCATTAATGGCAGCCCCACCATCGCTCATGATCCTGAGACTGCTAATACCCGCACGTTGAAAACCGCCCATCGATACCACATCATTCAGGCCAAAACCAGCTTTGTTAATGTTATTGGTATACCCCAGCAAACTAAGCTGTAGCGTATCTTTAAAAAGATTCACAATACCGCCTGTTTCATATCTTTTGTCCGTGCCAGCTCCTGCATAAGCTTTTCCAAACCATCCTTTTTTGATGCTTTTTTTCAACTTCAGGTTGATCACCTGCCCCAACTGGCCTTTTGGAATGTCAGGATCCTGGTTCAGTTGATCCTTGTCATCTACTACCTGTACTTTGTCAACAATATTGCTGGGCAGGTTTTTGGTAGCCACCCGTGGGTCACCGCCAAAAAACTCTTTTCCGTCTACCAGTATCCTGTTCACCACGCGGCCATTGTAAGTAATGTTGCCATCCTTGTCAATGTCCATACCCGGCATTTTTTTCAGCAGGTCTTCTACCAGTGCAGTGGGCAATGTTTTAAAGGCAGCAGCATTGAACTCAATGGTATCCTTGCGCACAGTTACGGGAGGTCTTTCGGCTGTTACAATTACTTCTTCCAGTGCCGAAGCATCTGCCGGCAGGGCAATAGTGCCCAGATCCAGCGGATCGCTGCCGGAAAGCTGAAATTCTTTGCGGTACACACGGTATCCTGAAAAGGTGACCAATACCCTGCATTCTGCATCCAGTGGCAAGCCGGGCACTTTAAATTCCCCTTGCGGGTCGCTCAGACGGTAGGTGATAACCGTGGTATCTTTTGCGTGAAACACGGTAATAGTGGCCAGGGAAAGCGGCTGGCGGGTAGCAGAATCTACCAGTTTGCCCTTAATAACACCCTTTCCCTGAGCATTGGTTATGGTACTGAAACCCAATAACAGCATGATTTGCAGGAATAGAATTTTCAACATAAGCCTTTTCTACGAATTTTTCGTAACATTACGACGTTTTCGTAATTCTTCAAAAAGAGTTTTAGGGATTCCTGAAAAAAATTTGTTAAACCGTGCCCTGGGAAGGAAATCGTTAGCCGAATTTGCGCAGATTGTAGATAAAGCTGACCATAAAATACCGCTGCAATACCTGCGACTGGCGGTCTTCCACGTAGGTGGGTGTAATGGAGCGGTTGATGCCCGCATTCTGTTTCAGCAGATCGTATACGGTAAGACGGATAGTGCCTTCTTTTTTGGGAAAGAGAAACCATCCTACCGCAGCATTCCAAATGGTAATGCCGTTGGGTGCTCCGGGAGCAGTACGACTGTTATAATTGTAATTGATATTATTCTCAATCAACAGGCGTTTGGGCCAGTTGCAGGAAAACATGAGGGATACGCCTTTGGTAATATATTCTGCATCCTGCAACTGCTGTATAGAATAATCAGCGTTGCTATAGCGTATATAAAAAGACGGATTCACGATCAGGATCTCTTTATAAGTAAAGTTTATACCCATCGTTTGTGCCAGGTTGTACGACTTTGTGGTATTCTGTACTTTATTGGTAATATTTACACTATTGTTAAAACTGCCGGAGGTTCCCAGGTTCAGGCGGAGCGTCCAGATCTTTTTCCGCCAGGTTTTGCTATAATTGACATTACCGGAAAAAAAATAATTGCCATTAATATTAATGGGTCTGCTGATCTGCCTGCCAGATGAATCAAAAAAGTTTTCTGTTACAATCTGGTTATTTACCGTATTCATATTGATATTGGCATTCCAGTAAGCAAAACCGTTTGATTGTTGAGCATTGATGCCAATGCTATGAAAGAAAGATTGTTTCAGATCAGGATTACCCAGCCGGATGTACAGGGGGTTGGAGTTATCCGGTACAGGTTGCAACTGCTGTACAGAAGGCTGCTGTGTACGCCCATTGTAAAACAGGTTGATATTACCTGATTTACTAAACCGGTAACCTATATTGGCCGAAGGCGTTAGGTTGATATTTTGCTGACGCAGCATACTGTCTTTGGTAACAGAATAATTGCTCTGTGTAAACCACTGCACACCCCCACCAATTGCCGCCCGTAATTTTTTGTTGTTATAGGAGATATTGATCGAAGGATTATGCGCTGCTGTCGTATTCTTAAAAGCATTAGTGTACAGCGTATCTTCAATATCATAATTGCCCGTTGCCTGGTCAAACCCATAGGTCTTTTTATCGGAGGTAGAAGTAGTAGTCCGGTAATTGTATCGCAGGTTCACGGACAGATCTTTGATGACCGGTTCGGTATACGTAGCAGTCAATGAAATATTGTTACCATTGCCTGATGTAAAACTGCGCTGGTTGATATTCTCCGTACTATCAGGCCCTCCGTTATTGCTAAAAAAAGTATTCTGGCCCACATTGTCATTCTTTCCCGATTGATTATTGAAGTTGTAGTTAACACCTAGTGATACACTGCGGCCTCTTTTCCGTAACCTGCGCCCAATAAAGAAATCCACAGTACCGGTGCTATTGTCAGAAAAACCGGTGTTGGTATTACTGCTGTTATTGATGTGTTTTCCTGTAACGCTTTTTGACTCTGCTACATTCGTATTCTGATTATTACCATTATTCAGGTTCAGGTTTGAATTCAGGAACACATTCGTCATGGTGTCAATGGTATAATCAATATTCAATGTAACGCGATGACTGCCGTTGGCATTGGTACTGGTGTTGTTGGCATTGTAAAAGAAAGTAGTATCCGGCAGAATGTTCTGTCTTTGTGATCCTGTAACGTTGGTGTTTTTATTATAGCCATAAAAATAGCTACCAGATAGTTTTAGTTTTTTATTCCACTCATTGGCAAAATTACCTCCCAATGATCTTGATTCTGTAATACCCGACCCACCTGTATTTCCGGATAGGCTACCGCCGCCATTTGAAAAATTCATCCGGCTGGTATTGTTGGCAGTTCCTAAAAAACTGATCTGCATTGCCTTATTAAAATAGTTGAGCATGGTACCTGCTTCATAACGGCTATTGGTGCCATACGCTGCCATGCCACGTCCAAACCATCCTTTCTTTTTATCTTTCTGCAATACAATATTCAGCGCTTTGTCTTCATTGCCATCTGTTACTTTAGTCAGTTGCTGCTCCTTCGTTTTATTATCCATTACCTGGATCTTATCAATGATCTCACGCGGCAGGTTTTTCAGGGCAATAACAGGATCTCCGCCAAAAAAGTCTTTTCCATCCACAGTTATCTTGCTTACCTTTTTTCCATTGAAAGTAATATTGCCATCCTTGTCAATATCAAATCCCGGCATTTGTTTCAACAGGTCTTCCGTTACTGCATTGGGCATGGTTTTAAATGCAGAAGTGTTGAATTCAGTTGTATCATCTTTGATCACTACCGGCGATTTCTGTGCTACAACCATTACTTCATCCAGTTCTGCATAAGCTTTTCCCATACTAATGGTATCAAACACCAGTTCTTTTTTATTCGGCTGAATAGTAAAATTGCGCAGTACAGTTTGTAATCCTTTGTAGGAAACCGTAAAACTGCAGGATTGTGCCAGGGGAATATCTTTGACTATAAATTCACCCTTGCGGTTGGTAA
Organism: Chitinophagaceae bacterium PMP191F; assembly: GCA_001302245.1. Lineage (GTDB taxonomy): Bacteria > Bacteroidota > Bacteroidia > Chitinophagales > Chitinophagaceae > PMP191F. The sequence goes on along the minus strand of LGYU01000008.1, from coordinate 256,537 downwards.
GTCCAAAGCCAACTACCGAAGTATCGGATGACAGAAAAACAGAAACCGAAGCAGATTCAAGCGGAGCGTGCGTGGAAGAATCTATTACCGTACCTTTAATGCTTCCATACTGTATATGCTGGGCCTGCGCAGCAATAGCCACACAGGCAAGCATAATAGCAGCCATGTAAGAAGCAAAACGCATAGAATAAGGTTAAGCTGTTGGCGTAAACTTACGATTGTGAAATGTTATCAATTTGATAAAAAAGCAAGCTGTTATGCCAACGCGTCTGTAAATTTAACTAAATGCCCGAACAGGATTCCCTAATATTTATGCAGGAGGTGCTACAGCGTGATTTTGCAATTGCGCCTGTGGATAAACGGGAGCAACTGTTGCAGCAATTGGCCGATGCCATTAACAACATGATAAGCACAGATTCTTCGCGGCTGATCTCCATTCTGTACCGGCTGGATATTGACGAGCAGCTTTTAAAAAAACAACTCCGTGAACAACCTGATACTGATGCAGGTGTTGTTATTGCTGCATTGATCGAAAAACGTCAATGGCAAAAGTGGAAAACAAGGCAGGAGTTTAAAAAAGGTTCTGACATACCCGATGACGAGAAGTGGTGAATAATTGGTAAGTTCGCCCCATGATCCTGACTGAGGTAAACAACCCGGCAACCGCAAAAGAATTCATTGACTTACCGGGAAGGCTGTATAAGAATGATCCCCACTGGATACGGCCGCTGGATAGTGACGTACAGGCAGTTTTTGATCCTGCCAGGAATGTTTTTTTTGCCCATGGTCAATGTAACCGCTGGTTGTTGAAAGATGATAACGGCCATACCATTGGCCGCATAGCAGCCTTCATCAATAACGAAAAAGCTTATAAAAATGCCCAGCCTACCGGGGGCATCGGTTTCTTTGAATGTATTAACAATCAGCAAGCCGCTCATTTATTAATGGATATTGCGCGGGAGTGGTTGCAGCAGCGGGAGATGCGGGCCATGGATGGACCTATCAACTTTGGCGAGAACGATAAATACTGGGGCCTGCTGGTGGAAGGTTTTAAACCGCCCAGCCTGGGTATGAATTATAATCCGCCTCACTACATTGATTTTTTTGAATCATACGGATTCACCAAACTATACGATCAGTTTACCAACTTCCTGGATGCTACCATTCCGTTGCCGGAGCGTTTTACCAGGATCTCTGACTGGGTAATGAAAAAACCCGGTTACTCTTTTAAACATTTTGATAAAAAACACTTTGATCAGTTTGCCAACGATTTCAGGGATATTTATAATGATGCCTGGAGCAATTTCGAAAATTTTACACCTATCGAAATGGGCACCATCAAAGAATCGTTCCGGCAGATGCAGGCTATTATGGATGAGAAAATCATCTGGTTTGCTTATCACAATAATGAGCCGATTGCTTTTGTATTGTGTTTACCCGATGTAAACCAGATACTGAAACATGTAAACGGTAAGCTGAACCTATTGGGCAAACTGAAGTTTCTCTGGTACAAGAATACTACCACTATTCAACGCTTACGTATCATTATCATGGGGTGTAAAAAGAAATTTCAGCATCATGGTATTGAGTCTGCATTAATACGTTGCCTGCAGCAGGAAGTATTACCCCGCAATACCATCAAAGGAGTTGAACTGGCATGGGTGGGAGATTTTAATGAAAAGATGATGGCCATACACGAGGCAACCGGTGCCAAAAGAGATAAGGTACACAGAACCTACAGGTATATTTTTCCTTAGTACAACAGCATATGTTGATTTGTGTTTGTTACTGAATCAGTAGCTGCTCCATTCAACTCTCTGCATTATTTGAACATCAGGTCTTTGACCTTTTGTTTGTCTTCCTGTTCTTTTTTCAGATCAAACATGGTTCCAAACACCCTGTCCCAGATAGTGGTGCTTACACCATATCCATGATGTTCATCTTTGTAATGATGCAGGTGATGATTGCGCCACAATGGTTTCATCCACTTAAAGGGAGGGTTCCAGGCATGGATGGCATAATGCATACTGCCATACACCAGGTATCCCAGCATAAATCCCGGAAAGAACATAAATACATTCTGACGTATTACCAGGTACAGCAGTCCAAAAATAGCAGATGCCAGGATAAGACTGGGTACAGGCGGTAAAAACAATCTTTGCTTATCGCGCGGGTAATGATGATGGTTGCCATGCATGGTATATATGAACTTCTGTATTTTGGGATTATCGCTTACCCAATGATACAGAAAACGGTGGGCGAGATATTCAAAAAAGGTCCAGAAAAAAATAGCTCCCAGAAAGGTCAATGCAATACGCATAACACTATATCCTAAGTGTACGCTGCTGTAATAAAGCATATAACAGATCACCGGCAGGTACATTCCCCAGATCACCAAAGGGTGGGTCTTGGTAAGCATTTCCAGGTACTGATTTTTAAACAATCTAGCCTGTCCTTTATTGTGTATTTTATCAAACTGCATAAATAGCTCCCCTCTGAATTAGCTATTGTAAAATTACAAAAACGTGCGTTTGTATGAGCATTTCCACTTATTCACATTGTTTCTTCAAAAATATCCGCTGGCATACGATTCTGCTTCAGCAACCGGTAATGATTAAACAAAGCTGTTGCCAGTGGATAGCTCCGGTAAGGTAGCTGGTGTTTCATTGCCTCTTCCCTGATGATAGCCGTTACCTCCGGGTAAAATACATGATGTACGTTCGGAAAAAGATGATGGGCAATGTGATAGTTGAAACAGCCCATAAAAAAACGGGTAAACCAGTTGTCCTCATTTACATCATTGGTATTGCTTAACTGATGCATCAGCCACGTATGTTGCATCATATTGTTCTCATCGGGCAAAGGAAATTCATTCTCTACACTGGCGTGCGGAGAGATCAATACCAGTAGTGCAAAAATGCTGCCTGTAAAGATCATGATGCAAAATGCAACGACCATTTGCAACCAGTTAATTCCCAACAACATTTTAGGCAGGATAAAAATATAAAAAAGAAAAAAAGCCTTCCACAAGAATAGTTTAACGTACTCCTGCCCCGGTATGGAAACTACCTTCCATATCACTTTTTTCTTATTAAAATAGTCTTTGAAGTCGCGTAGCAGTAACCAATTGAATAAAAACAACGGATACAGCAAAGGCAGGTAAATATGCTGGTAACGGTGGTAGGGTTTAAACTCTCCATGCGGAAATACGCGGGCCAGGTCACTTTGTTCAATATCACTATCCCAACCCATTATATTGGGGTAATTGTGATGCAGCCTGGTATGCCTGATCTTCCAGACATAACTGTTTGCACCCATCAGGTCAAAGAAACAGATATATAACTGATTAAGCCATTTACGTTTGAAAAGGGTATGGTGCACAGCTTCATGTATCAGGTTGAGGAAAATAATCACCAGTAATATCCCCATGCTGCAATAACACATGTCCAAGACCAACGTATGGTTGCCATACATTAAGGCAATGCTATAAGCTGCGATATATAAAAGCGGGAACAGGATAGCTTTAAGAGTAATAAACAGTTGACGTGCGGGCTCCAGCTCTTTCACTTTTGCATATACCCGCTGCTTTATAGAATTGAATATCAAGTCGTTTGCTGACCTGGCAAACGTAAGTTTTACAACCTTCTCCATAAGTTCAACTTTTTATGGTTCAATAAAAAGATTGTCCTAAGAATATGGGTTGATTCAGGATAACAAACCACTGATATAACACCTGGATGGGCAAAAAGTTACAGCAAAAATCAGTTTTTAATCCTTGTGCAGCAGTTGGTCTACCGTAACAAAATGATACCCTTTCTTGCCAAGTATAGTGATGAGCCGGGGAAGATCATGATAAAATTTATCCGTCCGTTTGCTATCGGTACCAATATGCAGTAATAATATGAAACCATTTAACCCGGCAGGCATTTGTTGTTCGCGCTGCAGAATGGATTGCAGAATGTTTTCACTGCTGCAATAATTGGACATGCCGGGTGTGGTATAATCGGCATTACTGCGTGTACCGGGTGTAAAATTTACCAGTTGTAATCCCTGCGCTTTTGTCCATGCAGCAATAGTATCATTATACCATTCATAAGGTGGTAGAAAAAACATCGCTTGCTGACGTGAGATCCCATACGCCTGCATAGCTTTATAATTCTGTGTAAGATCATCTTCAAACCGTATACGGGTTATCAGCAGGCTATCACGTTTATTCCAGTCGCAATAAAGCAGGTGTTCATTGGAGTGAGGCCCCAGGTAATGACCGCTTTTCCGCAAGCGCTGTATAACAGGATTGAAAGCTGGATTGTTATAAAAGCGTCCTGTTAAGAAAAAGGATGCTTTGGTTTTATAGCGGTTCAATGTGTTGTGGATATATTCACCACCATCAGCAAATTCATCTCCGGTAAACACCAATGCTATTCTTTTGCTGGTGGTATCACCACGTATAATGGCACCATGGCTCCAGGTGTATCCAGTATTATGGTTTTGTTCTGCTTCTTTTGCCGCCAGCAGGTAGATCAATGAAGCAGTACCATCCATAGTAGGTTCATTGGTAGAGTAGTCTCCATAATCATCATGATACACCACCAGGTCGCTTTGAAAAGCAGCATATTCATCCGGTTCATATAAAGTGACACCAATCAGTTTGCTGTAAATATTCCCGTATACGGGACCATCTACCAGTCCACCATTGATGGGATAGTTTTTCAGGTGTGTAAAAGCAGAATGTGGATCTGCCGGGGTATCACCCCAGGCAGGCAACCCATACACAAAGCTGGTACCCCAGGGATTGCAGCCAAACAGCCAATCAATATTTGCCTGCTCCAGTTGCTGGTATTTTGTGCTGTTAGTTAACTGCCGGTACCAGTAACATTGAATAGCAAATGCCACAGTGAGATTGTTACTGCACCATATAAACGGAACACCACGATAGAAAGCATTTTGCTTTGCCTTGCTCCATGCCTTTTCTATGCCTTGCTGATAATAATTGATCAGTGTATCGCGCTGTTTGCCGTTAAGTTGTTTGGCCAGTTCATAGTGTCCGGGGTTAATAAAGGGATACCATTGATAATGATTGGCGGTATCTGCGCCCAGCCATGGTGTAACAGGTTCTTGACATGCGTAAGACATGGCATATTGCGGGATCAGTTGATTATCCAGCGAGTATTCATTATATGAAAGTTCTCTACCAGTGGTATAGTGATAGCTGTTCAGGTTTGCCAACGCCAGTTCCATATCATCGGTCCAGTTGTCCTCTGCATAAATATAGGGAGAGCGTACAGAAGCCGTTTGGCAAACACCCGGTTTGTCTACAGCCAGTTTATAGGCGGTGATGGCCTTATCAATCAGTATGTTGCTATACGATTTATCTGTTTTATTAAATACTTCTGCGCCCAGTGCAAAAGCACTTGCAAATTTACCCGCCGCTGAGGCAACACCTGTTGTATTGTTTTTGAATTTACCACGTACCTGTGGTTCACCCGAACAGAAGTATACCGGACGTTCAAAACCTTTGCCGTAAAAACTATCTTCTTTGGGTATACGCATTCCCATGTGATCACGATCATCGCCCAGTTGATTGAACAGCCAATCATCTTTGGGATGCATTTTCAATAACCAGTCAAGTCCCCAGCGTGCCTCATCCAGCACATCAGCATAACCGTTTTTCCCATCCAGCCCGTTGGCTTTTTTTGAATCGGCAAATACCTGCGGAAAATCGCGCCAGGCTGCCAACAGGTGATAGGTGGCATTGGCAGAAGTGGTAACATATTGCAGGTAATCACTGGCATCATGCCATCCGCCAGAAACATCAATATGCGTACTATCCGGCATTGGCCCGTATAAAGTATACCCGTCGTGTGTATGACAACTGTCCTGTAAAAAAGGATTGAAACCGCTGCGTTGCTGGCGCATATACTGTAAACAGAAATCAGCTGCTCCATTATATACATCCTGCCCTATGGCAAATGCGGGTGAAATGGCTTTTCCTGCTTTGATGACATATATACCTGCTTTGCGGAATGTTGAAAAATCAAGACGGCAGGTTTGTGTGAACGGACCATATGCACCATAAGGTTTGCCTGCATGTGCACTGAATACTACTTTACCGGTTGCAGCTTCTATCAATTGAAATTTGGTAACAGGTACAGATGTTTTACTGCACCATACAGCCACTTTACTGTTACCGGGTAAATATCCCAGCAGGTTGATCCGTATCCATTCCTGCGCTTCTTCCCGCGCCATGGATGCAATCGTTATCATCAACAGAACCGATAGCAGCAAACATTTTTTCATAGTTCATGCAATAGCAGGTAAAATATCAGCACACTATTTATCAATGTAATCCATTCTGAAATTCGTAAGGTCTGGTGTATATTTCCTTTTACGTTTCAATTCATACTGGTAAATAATATGGCCCATTTCTTTGAAGAAGGGATACCCTATCGTTTCATAATCATACTTATCATCATTCAGTACGCCATCACTGTTTACATAGATCACCCCACTCAGCATAAATTCTACTTTATTTTTAAAATCAACGATGTAGGTAACATCTGTCAGAAATCCATATGACCAGCCGGTTTTATTGAATGCACGGATATAAGAAGGTATTGCACCCCTGCCTGCCTTAAAGAAAAAGAACTTGGTATAACTGTCAAAATATTCAGTAGTGTCGTAATGCGGAAAATGACTTTCACGCGGCAGTTCTGACATATACTGGTACAGGAAGCGGTAATCTTCTTTGGTAAGATCAAAACGTTGCCGGGCCGGTACTGACTGCGGGAATATGACAGATTGTAATAGCTGTTGAAAATCTTCCAGCGGCACATTGTTGTGTGTGGTAAAGTCCATCGGGGCATTGATCAGGCTGTCATCACGATTGTAATGCGCATTGCCCACCAATATCTTTTTACTGAAATCGAATGACACAGTACTATATGCAGCTGGCTGACTGTATATTGTTTTATCCCCCTGCATAAAACGAATGGGATTGGTATGCCTGTTCTGTTCTTCAGTCATGGTTACAAAACGACGTGTAATACGACTATCCTTATACCCCTTCTGACACAGCTTTTCATTCAATGTTTGCTGACCTGTAAATTCATACAGCCTGTTATAAGCGTCATTGTCACTGATCAGAAAAATCTTGCGGATATACTGCGCCACTGAAGGCAGTCCATTGGCAGCCAGCGTATCGGTTGTAACACACGTTTGCCGCTCAAATGCACTATCGGTAAGCATCGGCGTGTATTTATCCAATCCCGGCACCTGCAGTTGATGCAGTTTTTCCAGTGCTGCAAAAGCTACCGGCATTTTTACCATGGAGGCCGGGTTAAAATACCGGTTCCTGTCTACGTGCAGGTAATGATTCTTTAATTGCGGACGATTGTTCTTATCACGATTGATCTCTGTATAGATAAACTGGTATTGAAATGAATCGGGTTTGTTCAGCACATTCAGCAAAAAAGGAGAGGCATTTGTCCGTAACAATTGTTCCAGCCAAGTATCTGTTTTTTCCTGTGCATACGTTTGTTGCAGCAGACATAACAAAAAGGCAACCCAGGCAAGCTTTTTCATTGCCAAAAGATACGATAATGGCAGGAACCAGGTAGCAGCTATTGGATTATTGGTTAAAAACAGCACCCCTTTAAAAACATCTCCGCATCTGCAACCCCGTATCCACCCGATTTGCTATAAATTGCAGCACTAAAAAAATTGCCATATATGAAACTGGTCTCTTACCTGTCCGATGGGCAGGATCGATTAGCCATTCTGGTAGATGGTTTGTTGTACGATATGGAAACGCTGCACCCCGATCTTCCGCACAACATGAGTATGTTCCTGAATTACTGGGAAGATGCTTATTCCATGGCATTGGGAGGGGAGATGATGGTTCGTGAAGGTCGCATTGATAAAAGTCGTGGATTTGCTTACGGCAGTGTGCAGGTGCTGGCACCTGTACCTTTTCCCAGCTCCTGTCGTGATGGTTATGCATTCCGTCAACACGTAGCAGCCGCGCGCCGCAACCGCGGAGTACCGATGATCCCGGAATTTGATCAATATCCCATCTTTTATTTTACCAACCACCATAGTATACAAGGCCCCGGCGATGTGCGCTGTATGCCAGACCATTTTGAAAAACTGGATTTTGAGCTGGAAGCCGCTATTGTTATCTGCAAACATGGCCGCAATATCCGTGCGGAAGAAGCCGATCACTATATTGGCGGATTAATGATCATGAACGATATGAGCGCCCGTCGTCTGCAGATGGAAGAAATGTTGCTGAACCTGGGTCCTGCCAAGGGAAAAGATTTTTCTACCGTGATCGGTCCCTGGCTGGTAACACTGGACGAACTGGAGCATTTTGAAATACCTGCCAAAGAAAATCATACGGGTAAAAGCTGGAACCTGCGGATGCAGTGTTTTGTAAACGGTCAACAGGTCAGCGATGGCAACGTGGGCGATATGGACTGGACCTTTGCTGAGATCATTGAACGTGCTTCATATGGTGTTGACCTGTATCCTGGTGATGTGATTGGCAGTGGCACCGTTGGCACAGGATGTTTCCTGGAACTGAATGGCACTGCTAAGTTGAACGATCCATCCTACGCCGAACAATGGCTGCAACCCGGCGACATAGTGGAAATGGAAATAGACGGTCTGGGCAAACTCAGCAATACCATCGTAGAAGAAGAAGATCGTTTTTCGCTCCTGGCACAGAAGAAGATCTAACCGCAACCACTAATGTGCATGTATGCCAATGTGCAAATTGATTCACTGCACATTGGCTTCCTGATAATTCTGTCATTTGATTCAACCGCAGAGAACAAGAAATTGCCGGGTTAAGAGCAGAGGTATGGATACAATAAAATTAAACGCACTGGGAGGTATTATCCTGAATGCAGCTATTAAGGTACATCGTGAATCAGGTACCGGATTACTGGAATCTGCTTTTGAAATTAACTTTGTCTACGAAAATGAAATCATTATTGAAATAAAAGCCGCCGAATCCATTATTCCGATCTTTGAAGCCCAGTTGATCTCCTATCTGAAGTTATCCGGAAAGAAGCTAGGGTATTTGATTAATTTCAACGTTCTATTATTGAAGCTTGGCTTTAAACCACTTGTTTATAAAATATAACTCTGCGAAAACCTCCGCCTCCCGTTCTCTGCGGTTGGAAAATTTTTTTTTATGATTATTGATCTTAAAGAACTCTCTCCCGTTCAGAAACAAGGTTACCTGCAGCATGCTATTGCGCCGCGGCCGATCTGTTTTGCCAGTACGGTAGATGCGGCGCGGAATGTGAACCTGAGCCCTTTTAGTTTTTTCAATATGTTTTCCAGCAATCCGCCGATAGTGATCTTTTCACCTGCCCGCCGCGTACGCGATAACACCACCAAACATACCCTGCACAATGTACAGGAGGTACCGGAAGTGGTGATCAACATTGTGGATCATGCTATGGTGCAACAGATCAGCCTGGCCAGTTGTGAATATCCCAAAGAGGTAAACGAGTTCATCAAGGCAGGTTTTACACAGGAACCTGCTACGCTGGTGAAACCTCCTATGGTGAAAGAAAGCAAAATCAAAATGGAATGCCGGGTATTGGAAATAAAAGCGCTGGGTACTGAAGGCGGCGCCGGAAACCTAGTGATCTGCGAAGTACTACGGATGCATATTGACGACGATATCCTGAACGAAAAGGGTATGATAGACCAGCAAAAACTGCATCATGTAGCCCGGTTAGGGGGCGACTGGTATTGTGCCGTATATCCCGGCAATTTATTCCAGGTTGAAAAACCCAATGCACAATTGGGTATTGGTATTGACGCGCTGCCGCTGCATATCCGCCACAGTAAAATACTTTCCGGTAATCACCTGGGACAATTGGGCAATGTACATGAAATGCCTAATGTAGACCCTACTTTCCACAGCGACCGGCTGAAAAATATTTTCCAGTATTATGCCGTCAGTCCGCACGAAATGGAAAAAGAACTGCATTCCTATGCCAAGGAGCTGCTGGATGCAGGCAATATAGCCGCCGCCTGGCAGGTACTGCTTACCTTAAACTGACCCGGTTTGCGCCACTAAACACTGTAGCGGTTGCTGAAGTGCCGGGCAACAAGTACCTTTGCAGCCCGTTGCCGGTTGGGCAATGGCTGGTTAATTTTATCATTACAATGAGTACACAACATTTGTCGGAACAGGAAGTGATCCGCCGCAGCAAACTGGCTACACTTCAGCAGCAGGGCATTGATGCATACCCTGCGCCCTTATTTCCCGTATCACACTACTCTGCCGATATTAAGTCGCAGTTTACTGAAGAAAAGAAGGAAGAATTTGCCAACGTGTGTGTGGCCGGGCGTATTATGAGCATTAATGACAAGGGAAAAGTTTTCTTTATCAAAATACAGGACTCCAGGGGTATCATCCAGTTATATACAAAACGCGATGACCTTTGCCCTGGTGAAGACAAATCTTTCTGGGACAACGTGGTAAAGCACGGTCTTGACCTGGGTGATATAATCGGCGTAACCGGTTATGTTTTCATTACCAAAACCGGCGAAACCTCGGTACATGTACAGACCCTTACACTGCTCACCAAATCACTGAAACCTTTACCGGTGGTGAAAAAAGATGAGCAGGGCAATGTGTTTGACGAAGTAACCGACCCTGAGTTCCGTTACCGCCAGCGTTATGCTGACCTGATCGTGAACCCGCACGTAAAAGACACTTTTGTAAAACGTACCAGGATCATCAATACCATCCGCGATTTTCTGAACGAACGCGGAGCACTGGAAGTAGACACACCCGTATTGCAGGCTATTCCCGGTGGAGCAGCTGCGCGTCCTTTCATTACGCACCACAATGCGCTGGACATTCCTTTTTACCTGCGTATTGCCAATGAGCTGTACCTGAAACGCCTGATCGTAGGTGGATTTGACTGGGTATATGAGTTCAGCCGCAACTTCCGCAATGAAGGTATGGACCGTACACACAACCCGGAATTTACCGTGCTGGAATGGTACACTGCGTACAAAGACTATTTCTGGATGATGGAGATCACCGAGCAACTGATGGAGAAAATTGCATTGGCGTTGTACGGTACAACCGATGTGCAGGTGGGTAATAATGTGATCAGTTTTAAAGCACCGTTTGAGCGCATCAGTATTCACGATGCTATTAAGAAGTTCACAGGTATTGATGTGAGTGAAATGGATGAAGACGGACTGCGTGCTGTTTGCCAGCAATTGCACATTCATGCAGATGCTAAAATGGGTAAAGGCAAACTGATTGATGAACTGTTCAGCGAAAAATGTGAAGGTAATTTTGTACAGCCCACGTTTATCATTGACTACCCGGTAGAAATGAGCCCGCTGACAAAAAAACACCGCAGCAAACCCGGACTGGTAGAGCGTTTTGAGCTGATGATCAACGGCAAGGAAATTGCCAATGCTTACAGCGAACTGAATGACCCCATCGATCAACGTGAACGTTTTGAAGAACAGTCAAAACTGATGGAGCGCGGTGACGATGAAGCAATGTACATAGACTATGACTTTTTGCGTGCGCTGGAATACGGTATGCCACCTACCTCTGGTATCGGTATTGGCATTGATCGTCTTTGTATGCTGATGACCAATCAACCCAGCATACAGGATGTATTGTTCTTCCCGCAGATGCGTCCTGAAAAACAATCAGGCGGAGAAGCACAGTAATGCTATAAATCCTCTTAATGAAGCATATTTCTATTATATACGCCGGCAATAGCCGGTGTTTTTTATTTAGGTTCTGTTTGTTGATCTTAAAACCCTTAAGGTTGTTTATTTTCTTGTAGGCCAGGATCGGGATGGCTAATATCATCATCATATATTAGCTTTTTTTCTGAAGAAAAATTTACGTTGATCAGCGGTGCATTGTCAAACTGATATTGCCAGCCCTCTGGTAGCTGGTATTTGATGATCCGGTGCAATAGTTTTTGTCCCTGCTCTGCAAAAGAAGCAGGCCCCATTACACCCAGTATAATGTCCGTTTGAAAATCATATTGTTTAAGAGGATTTCCCGAACGGCGAAAATGCGTCAGGAACAAAGCTCCCGGATAAGGATAATCGTCGGGCAGATAATCAGTGGTCTTAATATTACGCGGTGTAATAGCCATCTGCATCAGCGACCAGCCATATTCATTCACACTGCTGCCGCCGGCACGTGGCAAAATTCTGCTCAGTAAAAAAAGCGGCTGTTTTACAGGACGGTATATATAATCAAGCCACAGGCCATAAGTGTATGCTTCGCCGGTACCTTCTCCGCGTGCGTTCAGAAAGTCGTTGTCAATATACAGGCGTTAAGTTGCTGTGTTTTCCGTTGTTTTGTGCAGTTGCAGACAGAGATCCTGCCAGTAAGACCGCTATGATGAGCGCGTAGACATATACTTTCATAAAACTCCTGTGCTTTTCTACAGGAATTTCATAAGAAAGTTATGCCAGCAGGCAGCTATCAATACAGCGCAGGGGTACCATTAAATAAACAGGTCCATCATCAGTTTTTGCTGTGGGTTAACAGCATAACCTGAAAAATCGGTAACACCATTCTGTTGCAGTATTGCTTCGTCAATGAAAAAGTTGCCGGTACATTCAAATGAAGGCTGGCGTAATACATGGAACGCAGCATCGGCTACAATTTCCGGTGTACGGCTGCGCTGTACCAGGAAATCGCCTCCCAGCAGGTTCTGCACGGCTGCTGTTGCGATGGTGGTTTTAGGCCACAAGGCATTTACAGCAATGCGGTGCGTACGCATTTCTTCGGCCAGTCCCATTACGATCATGCTCATGCCATATTTGCTCATGGTATAGGCAAGATGTTTGGCAAACCATCCCGGATCCATATTGAGGGGTGGAGAAAGGTTTAAAATATGCGGGTTGTGCGCTTTTTTAAGCCAGGGAATACAGGCCTGGCACATAAAGAAAGTACCCCTTACATTGATGTCGTGCATCAGGTCCCAGCGTTTGGGTTCCGTTTGTTCAGTAGCAGCCAGGTTAATAGCACTGGCGTTATTGATCAGCACATCAATGCCTCCAAAGGCCTCTGTAGTGGTTTTAACGATGTGCTCAATGCTCTCTTCAGAACGGATATCACCCTGTATAGGCAATACCTTGCCCGGACCCAGCGGGGCAATTTCTTCAGCGGCCGTATAAATAGTGCCTTCCAGTTTAGGGTGCGGTTCAACCGTTTTACCAACTATCACTGTATTAGCGCCTTCCTTTGCAAGCCGCATGGCTATTGCTTTTCCAATGCCACGACTGCCACCTGTTACCAGTACTGTTTTATTATTGAACAACATATTGCAAGTTATTTACACTTGTATGATCATTCTATACAACTATAAATATATGTGCTTTATGATATTGTTTCAAAAGATTGGGTAGTAATACGAGCAATTGCAGGGTAATTTTACGGTTACAGCGGTAAATAATGAATGCAAAAAGTCGGGCAGTTTTGCGCTTGTATTTTGTAAATGAATAAAGTAAGTTTGTATAAGATGATTGATTGATACGCGACACCAATATCCAAAAAACCGAATCCAGATCCTGAAAAACCGCCGCGACTAATAGCGGTTAAGCAAACCCCGATATCCGAATAACCAGTATCAAAAGTTTTCGTATCATTCCAATCAACAAATCCTAAATCCAATAAGCCTAAGTAGTCCAACATCCTACGAAATGATGATTTAAAATTTGTACCTATTGATGACCCTGTATTGTTGGTAAGGTTTCGTACAAAAAAATTGGCGGTTCCGGTAAATCCCCGGAACCGCTTTCTTTTTACACGGTTCTCACTGCTATATAAAAAAACAGCCCGGTAGATACCGGACCATTTTTAACCTAAACCAACCAAAAAAGTCATCAGATCGCCTTATACATAGACGGGTCCTGTGTTGAATTCCTTTCTTCCTTTATTTTTTAATGTGCATCAACCGGTATTACTACTTTTTTCTTGAATTTCTGTAAGAAAATGATCGGAATACAGCACAATACAAATACGCCGATCAGCAGGTACAGGTTATCGTAAGTCACCAGCAATGTCTGTTTGGTAACAATTCCTTCCATAGCACGATTGGCCATCTGCTCCGCATCAAAAGGGGTACTGCCCTTGGCAGTAAATGCCTGTACCAAGCTATTGTGCCGCTGTGCATACGCAGAGTTGTACGTATTGATATTTTCCAGCAGTAAGGCGCGGTTTTTACCACTGTTGATATGCACCAGGGTGGTTAAGATGGCAATACCAAACGAGCCACCCAACTGACGCATCATATTGTTAAGACCGGTACCCTGACCAATATCTTTTCCATGCAGATCCTGCACTGCCAGGGTAGTCAAAGGCACAAACAGGATACTCATACCTATACCGCGGATAATAAGTGGCCAGAAGAAATCGCCGGTTCCTGACTCCAGGGTGGAGTTGGATAGCATCCATGTGAATATGAAAAATAATATAAAACCACCTGTGGCCATGATCTGCGCCGGTACTCCCCGTTTCAGCATCATACCCACCACCGGCATCATACAAATGGTAGCCATACCACCGGGAAATAACAACTCACCGGTTTGCTGTGCAGTAAAACCCAGCAGGTTCTGACAGAATACCGGGAAAATAAACACCGATCCATACAACGCAAATCCCAATGCAAACGAGGTTACAATACCAATAGCAAAGCTCCTGTTCTTCAATATGCGGAAGTTCACTACCGGGTGATCTGTGCTCAGCTCACGCCATATAAAGGCAATACCTGATAATATAGTAGCCAGTGTAAGTACAGAAATATAAGGTGTGGAGAACCAGTCTTCCGATTCACCTTTTTCCAGTACCACCTGCAAACTACCTACACCAATGGCCAGCAGTAAAATACCCCACCAGTCGATCGGTTGCCCCTTGGCATGCCGCGGTGATTCCCGCACAAAGGTGGATACCAGGAATGCAGCAATGGCGCCTACCGGAATGTTTACGTAAAATATCCAGGGCCAGCTAAAGTGGTCAGTGATATATCCACCAATAGTAGGACCAACTGTAGGACCCACTACCGCACCCAGACCAAACAACGCAGTAGCCATGCCGATCTCTTCACGGGGCCATGTTTCCATCAGGATAGCCTGGGCAGTAGATAACAAACCACCACCGGCAAGACCCTGCAGAATGCGGAATGCCACCAGCTCAGTAAGCGAATGTGCATTCCCACAGAGAAAGGAGAAAACAGTAAACGCCAATATTGAGAAAATAAAATAATTTTTGCGACCGAAACGGTCACCCAGCCAGCCCGACATCGGTAATATGATCACGTTTGCCACCGCATAGCCGGTCACCACCCATCCTGCATCTTCCAGTGTGGCACCCAAGTTACCCATCATTTCAGGAAGGGCCACATTCACAATGGTGGTATCGATCAGCTCCAGCAAAGAAGCCATGATCACCGTAATGGTAATGATCCACTTTCTTAAACCATGTTCAGCCATAAATTCAGCTTTTTTAATTCGTCATCCGTACGTACTACTTGGTATGTACTACCACTTTCACGCTCATACCGGGGCGCAACAGGTTTATGCTATCAGTTCCTTCCAGTTTTATCCTTACAGGTACACGCTGTACTACTTTTACAAAGTTGCCGGTAGCATTATCCGGAGGCAGCAATGAAAACTTAGCACCCGTAGCTCCAGAGAATGATTCTACAGTTCCCTGGATGGTCTTGTCAGGATATGCATCCACCACAATATCTACCTTTTCACCAATGCTCAGTTTTTCCATCTGCGTTTCTTTGAAATTGGCAGTCACGTACAGTCCTTTTTCATTTACAATTGAAAACATGGGCTGGCCTGCCTGAACCAGTTGACCAAGCTGAATATTGCGTTTGGAAACAATACCATCTGCAGGTGCAATGACTACGGTATAGCTTAACTGTAATTTTGCATAGTCAATATCTGCCTGGCGCAATGCGATATTAGAAGAAGTAGCACTTACCTGTTGTTGGTTTGAACTTACTTTTCTGGCTACCACAGGCACCTGTGTCTGTGCTACCACCAGCGCAGCTTCTGCCGCATCTTTTTCAGCTTTGGCACCATCAAACTGTGCTTTGGTAATAGCGTGATCATCGTATAGGTTCTTATAACGGTTAAAATCTTCTGTAGCTTTCCAAACACGTACTTTTGCCGCATCTATATTGGCCTGTGCAGTAGCAATGCCCGTTCTGGATTCTGTTACTGCAGATTCTGATACATTGACAGACTGGCGGGCAACTGCCAGTGCAGCTTCTGCCTGCTGCAATTTGATCTTATAGTCCCTGTCGTCCAGTATTACCAGTGTATCGCCAGCTTTTACCACCTGGTTGTCTTTAAACCTGATCTCCTGCACATAGCCGCCTACACGCGATACCACAGAGCTGATGTCTGCATCCACCTGCGCGTTATCAGTTACTTCGTGTGTTTTAAAATACAGGTATTCTTTTACGGTAAATATCAGCGCACCAACCAGCACTGCTGCCAGGATAATGGGGAAAATGATCTTCTTGCCTTTACTGCTCTTTTTTATTGCGTTCATATCGGTTGCGTTTATAAATCTTTTTTTGAATTGAGTTAAGGTTGTATATGACCTGTTACATTCAACAGGTTGTAATAAGCGGCGGTTGCATCAGATTTCGCAAGCTCAAGGTTCACACGCGACTGGTACAGCATGGTTTGTGCATCGATCCTGTCGGTAGTAGTTACCAGGTTATTGCGGAATTTTGATTCCGTGATGCGCTCATTCTCTGTAGCCTGTGTAATGGCATCCTGCAGTACTTTTATTTTTTCCAGAGACTGCTGGTACGTTACATAAGCATTGTGTACGCTGGTTTTAATATTGTCGGTCAAAGCGTCACGATTGATGGCAACTTCACGTTGCTCAATCTTAGCTTCGCTCAGTTTATTTTTATTTTTGTACAGGGTAGCAATATCCCAACTGGCAGTTACACCCACCAGGAACGGAGCCAGGTAAGAACCTCCTTTGGGAAATAATGCCTTGGTAGGATTGATATAGTACAGATCGCCACCCAAACTCAGGTTGGGTAGTTTTTCGTCATGAACCTTTTTCACGTTGATGTCTGAGATTTTCTGCTGATAGTTCAGTGAAGTAAACTCCTTTCTGTCTTTCAATGCCTGCTGCAGGTATTCATCAAACGATCCGGAGGCATCCAGCTTATAGCTTACATCCTGCAGTTGCAGCTCTGTATTTTCCGGAAAACCCAGCAGCACATTCATGCTGTAGTTGGCCATTTTACGGTTGTTTTCCAGTTCAATCTGTACCAGCCTGGTGTTTGATTTTTCCAGTTCATAGCGCAATACATCATTGCGGGTAGCCAGTCCCTGGTTCTCAAACTTCTTTATTTCTGTCAGCTTGTTCTCAATGTCTTCCATGTTCTGCGCCACGATCTTCTGGTTCTGCGTGATCTTATAGTAATTGATATAGGCATTGATCACCGTATACACTACTGCGTCTTTATTGGTCTCTGCATCCAGTCTGCTCATCTGTACCAGCAGATCTGCAGATTGTTTGGCATACTTAACACGGTTACCGGCAAAGATCGGCTCCTTAATACTGAGTGTGCCGATGTATGCAGTATTATCGAAAGGCAGCTCAAGGCTTTTGGGTGCCGAGCCATCTGTGGATGGCAGCGAGAATTTTCTCGTCAGCATTAAAGCATGATTGTAGCCCAGGCTGGCAGTAGCAGATGGCAATGCGCCATCTTTTGCCTGCTCTAACTGTGCAAGCGCTTTATCGATCTTGTTCTGTGAAAGTTTTAACTGCTTGCTATTCTGTATTCCTGCCTGAATGGCTTCGTCCAGGCTTAGCGTCTTTGTCTGGGCAAAAGAGGTAATTCCTGCTATCAGTAAAACCAATACCATCCCTGCTTTCTTATGTACTTTCATGCGCTGGTTGTTTTAGATTCTTTATGCTTCATTTTTAATATCGAGGTGGGCCCGCATCAGTTGTTTCAAGTGCACTTTCAAACGGGGTATTACTACGTTGCTATAGGAGGCTTCGTCTGTATTATCTATCTGTAAAAGATTACAATACAATTTCCGTAAGCTGGTTACCTGTGCAATGGTACCCATAATAGATCCCAGTGTCAGTTCAATATCTACTGGTCTGAATAATTTTTGCCGTTGTCCGTCGACAATAATTCCTTTTATCCGTTCAAGATTCTGTAGTTTGATGCGGGTGATCAGATCTTTGATTTCTGATGAACGGTCAGTATTATATTCCTGGTTCATGATGTTGTGAAAACGGCGGTTAGTTACCATACGCTCTACATAATAGTCGATCAACCGGTCTATTTTTTCCCATGCAGATAATGACTGATCATTGCTCAGCTCTTCCAGGATGCCGATCGATATACGAAATCTTTGCTCTATCAGAGATTCCAGTAATTTTTCTTTCGAACCAAAGTAGTAAGAGATCATTGCCAGGTTCACGTTGGCTTCGTGGGCAATGTCACGCACAGATGTTCCGTCAAAACCTTTCTCTGCAAACAACTGTTCGGCCGCCTGTAGAATCTGCTCCCGCTTGTCTATCTTATCCGGAGGTGTCATAGAGATCAATTGTGATCACAAAACTAAACAAACGTTTAAATTAAACAAACGTTTAATTAGAATAGACATGTTATTGAATTGTTATCAGGATATTAACAGACATTTTATCTATTGATAATCAATTGATTATTTTAAAAACAAAAAACCGGGTAAAAACCCGGTTCCCTACACTGGACTTTCTTTAGCGGCTGATTTCCTGGGATATTCCCCTCCAAAATCATTACCCGCCATTAAACCTCCAGCGGTAAACATGAGAAAATTTAAACCCAAAACTGCATTTGTAAGCTACGCTCAGGCTGCTTTATTAATTACTTTTTGCTTTCAGATCATCATTGGAAACTCCTCTTTTACGGGATACATTTTCAGTAAGTTTTCCAAAATTCCACCGGATGCTGAGATTAAACATACGTGCCGGAGAATAGAACCAGGATCTTGAACGGAAGTTTTCGTCCTGGGTTGTGTTTCTCCACACCATTTCCTTGCTGAATATGTTGGCCATCATCAGTGCCAGCACCAGTTTTTTATTGAAGAATTTATAATTGCCACCCGCGTTGTACCACATATTCACACTGCCATTGCTTTGCAATTGCCGTGAAGGCAGCCACAGGTTAACATTGCTGAATACTGTAACGCGCGGTGTAACATCATACGCCGCATTGGCACCGGCCCAGCCACCCACACCATTACTATGTTGTGCGGTATTCTGTTTGTTCCTGATAACATCATAACGCAAACCCAGGTTACTGTTCACACGCAGTTTGGGAGTAACTGTAAGGGAAAGGCTTCCGCTCAATCCTGTAGAATAATATTCACCGAGGTTTTCTTTACTACGGCTCGAAACGCCGGTTTTATCATTGAACGTATACCAATTGGTGACCTGATTGTTACAGAATGTTTCAGATAATTTTATGGTAAGGCTGGTAGTTCCTTTCAATAATGAATATCCGATTTCAGCATTGTGGTATAACTCTGCATTTAATGCAGGATTACCGTAGTACAGGTTTAAAGAGTCTGTATTATTCACAAACGGGTTCAGATCCCAGATATATGGACGCTGTAATCTTTTGTTGTAAGAAACAGAGAGGGTATTATTGCCCAGTTTGCGCAATGCAAAGAAAGAGGGCAGCAATGTGGTATAATCCTGTTCCACAGCAGTACCGGATTTGATAAAGTTGCCGCGTACTACTGTATGCTCGGCACGCGCTCCTATGCGGAAACTGATTTTTTTAAATATGAACCGGTAATTAAGATAACCACTGTACACATCCTGGTGATACGCAAACCTGTCTGCATTGGCAGGATCTTCGTCAAAACCATCATTTACATTATACCGTACCAATGCGGCATAATCTGCCGACGCCCGGCGAACAATAGCCTTTACACCCATTTCCAGTTTTGACTTGTCTTTAAGCGGCTGAATATAATCCAGTTGCAACGTGCTTTGCCTGTTGCGTGAATTGTTATCATTGACCACAAACCTGTTACCCGAAGCACTGTATTGATCTGCCTGCTGATAACTATTGTCGCGGCTGTTCTCGTGATACATTTTGAAAGTAAGCTCCCGCTCACTATTGTTCCTGAACTTTTTGATAAAGTCTGCACCCCAGTTAAAAGCAGGCCAGCTGTAGCTGTTTTTGCTATTGAACAGACTGTGTGATGTATCTGCTTTGTTCGCCGCTACCACATCAAAATTTCTGACATTGGTATTGCTGCCACTGCCGCCATTTACATCGGCATATACACTGGTGGTCAGCAGGCTGTCTATTTCCCAGCTCAACTCTACATTACCATAATTATAGAAATTATTATTTTTTGACTCATTGGTGATAAGACGTTTGTAATAGGCCACGGGGTTAAACGATTCTGTTTCGCTATACGAGTGGCTTCTTCTGCCATTGGTATTGTTGAGACCATAATAGCCGTTAAAACCGAAACGTCCGAATTTGATGCTGGCGCTGGCATTAGCATTCTGAGATCGCTGCGTATTGGCAGATATGCCCAGTGTTCCATTGTACCCCGCTACTTTCTTTTTGGTAATGATATTGATCAACCCTCCAATACCTTCGCCATCGTATTTGGAAGAGGGGCTTGTGATCACTTCAATTTTTTTGATCAGGTTGGCAGGAAACGATTGCAATGCATCTTTGAGATTTTTCGTGAACATGGCTGTTTCCTTGCCATTGAGCAATACTTTAAAATTGCTTTGCCCATTCAGTTTTACATTCCCTTCGCCATCTACTGCCAGCATGGGTGTTTTACGCATTACATCAACGGCAGTAAGTCCTTCATTTGAGGGATCTGATTCTGTATTGTAGGTTAGTTTTTCATCATTCTGTTCTACCAGCGGTTTACGGGCAGTTACTACCACCTGTTGCAAACCGGCACTGTTGCGTACCAATTGTAATGCAGGTATATCCTGTACATCGCCGGCTGTTGCTATTGTAACAGGTTCTGATTGTTTTTCTGCAAAGCTGTTGTGCGTGGCAATCACCACATACCGGCCTGTATCTACTTTGGTAAAAAGATACGTGCCTTTATCGCTGGTGAAAATATTTTGTACGGGTTTAGAAAGATCTGATACTCTGTACAATCCTACAGTTACAAAATCGAGCGGTTTACCTGCTATACTATCCTGCACAAAGCCTTTTATCTGTGCGGAGGAAGATTGTGCCTGCAATAAATACGGTAGCAGCAAACAATACAGGACACAAAAATTCCTGTACAAAGTATTCTTTGTAAAAATCATGGCTATACTATTGAGAAATGAACTGTTTGGGTTTAAAAATTGCTACAGGATATTGTTCAACGCTTTTTCAAATGCTGCCGGGCTTACTTTTTCTGTTACCTTACTTGTCTGTCTGTTGTACAGCAAAGGCATTCCGTTCTGTATATCCTGTATCATTCCTTTGCGATCAACAAATATGTTTACAGGATAATTCTCTGTGAATTGTTCACAATACGCTTTCACGCCAGGTATCTGTATAAAATCAAACCGGTGCTTTGTCAAAAAGTCTGCTACTTTTTCTGCCGGTTCAAACGTCATAGCGATAAACACTATATCAGTATTGCTGTATCGTTGTTTTATGGCGTTCAGTTCGGGCATTTCTGCAATGCAGGGTGCACAGGTAGTAAACCACATGTTGATCACAACGGGTTTTCCTTTCAGGCTATCTGCATCAACCACTTTACCATTCTGATCGGTAAAACGGAATGGTGGCAATGGCGCGTGGATGTAATGTCGCAGCCTCTCATCATTTTGTTGCACGCCGGCATTAAAAATATTCAGGGTAAAAAGATGAAATGCAGTATCTCCGCTAATCTTTTTTTCTGTAACTATCGCCTGAACGCTCATTCCCAGTTCTTTAACTCTTGCATTTTTTTCAGCGATTAGTGAGTCAAGACCAGCTTGTGTAAACAAATTGCCCCTGACATCTTTATATAAAGTAATGGACTGTGCATTACTATGGATACTTTTTAAAACAATACAAAACAGTAGTATATATTTTGTCATAGCATTCAGGTTTAATATATGTCCTTATCGTTTGTATTTACAGATAGGAACTTATCTGTGTATAAAGTTCCTGTCCGGAACTGGGCCGTTTGGCCTGGCTCTCTACCAGTTTTCCATCTTTAATGATCAGATAGCGAGGTATAGATACCTGTTTATTTTTCCAGATAACATCAGTAAGATCTTTTCTGAGACTTTCTGACACCCTGATATGTGTGCCGGATAAATCGTAAAATTTGATCATATCTTTCCATTGTTTGTCCCTGTTCTCATCGTCTATCGACACATATAATATTTCAGCATTATTTTTCTGAAGAAACTGTTTCAGGCCAGCGTTGTATTTAAACTCTTCCTTACAGGGACTGCACCAGGTAGCCCATATATCTACAAAAACGGTTTTCCCTTTAAACATGCCCGCCAGTTCATCCAGCGATGCAACAGACTGGTAATTGTCGATCACCTTTTGTTCAGGTTTAAACTCCTTCTTTGCCTTTTCATGAAAAGCAATGATCTCTTCAACATTTTGCCTGAAAAAAGCTGTGTATGCGCTGGCAGGGTAGGATGTTTTAAAATGCTCATACAACTCCACCAGTTCCGGCTCATACTTTTTCATTGACAGAAAGGTTTGCAGAAACCGGGCTAAGGCATACTCCCTGGCAGGTTCGGGCAGGTTATCTGCATAACGTTTGTACATTACCTGCAGGTACTCGTTTGATACACGGGTATCAAATACTTTATAAGTACCATTGCGTTTGCTCATATAACTTCCTTTGTACCAGCTTGCATACTGATCAATATAATCGTGAAAAGCAGGAACTTCCAGGGCATTTACATCGTTCATACTCCGGGTGGTAAATAACCGGGGCCACGCTTCCGCAAAACCGGGTTTGCTACTGTTGTAGTAGATTACCGATGCCAGTACAGCTGCGTAGTAGTAGTTAATTTCCCTGCAGGCAAACCGGTAAAATGTTTCATTGATCTTTTTATCTTCCAGCAGTGCTGTAAATAATTTTTTCTCGTTTTCGGCATCCTTTGCCACCAGCAATTCTATACCGGCAATAGTAGTATCTTTTTTACTGTAGCTATCTCCTTTGTCTGCGTAGTCCGGATGTTTTAAACGGTTCAGCAGGTATTGACCTTCAGCATTGGTACCGGTAAACACAAACGGTTGCTCCTTGTTGGCCGGATCCAGTGTAAGTGAATATTCCTGACCGGGTTCTGTATAAAGTTTGTATTCTTTATAATTGATAATGATATTTACCAGACCGGCCCGGGTAACATTATTGGGTACTATTATTTTGTGTTGCTGGTTGGCCTGGTAAACAACCCCCGCTGTCCAGAAAGCTCCGTTTACCGGGAAACTGAAAGACGCTTCCGTTGCCTGTATGCTTCCGGGATCAATTGTAATAACAGCCTGTTGTGCATTGCTTATGAACGGTACCAGAACAAAAAAGGTAATAAAAAGCTGTTTCATACAAGTATGATGAAAAAATGAATTCAATAATAAATCGGCTGTGTAAAAATGAAATGCGGAGCGGAGGATCTTGTTAACCTATACAGCCTGTCGTTGAAATAAGATATTATGCAGTGTGTAAATAAAAATTATGAAGAAGACTTTTACATATTGTGTTGCATATGCTGCACAAATCTTATTTCAACGACATTAACTTGCTGTACAGGGGCTTTTGTTGTTATGGCTATACTTTCCGTGAACTATTTAAAATCTACAGTACAAGACTGGCAGATGATTTCAAAGCTGGTGTGTTTCCCTTTGGCATCACCTACAGAGCTGGTGAATTTTGCCGGCGTATTGGATGAGGAGGTATAAGTAACTCCTTTACGATTTACATTGTTATAGGTTGTAGAGTATAACCCGCTAACAGACTGCTGTCCTTGCGTAACCACTACTACTTGCTCATTGCCTTCTTTTACAGCATCTTTACCATCTTTGGCAGGATCTTCTTTTACTGCTACTTTCTCAAACGGTGCAAATACGGTAGAATACTTTCCCTGGAAATTCACTGTATAGTTCTGCAGGTTACGTACAGGTAAACGCATATCGCCGTAGCGGTTGTCGATTTTTACTTTTTCAACGCTAGGACTGATTCCACGCAGTTTCAGATCATAGTTATTTCCTTCCAGTTCAATGCTGGTATTGAGTTTATCAATACGAATGCTTCCGTATGATTTACGGCCATCCAGTTTACTCAGCTCATCTATTGAAATATTGTCGCTCTGGCTGCGTAAATAGGCGTAGTTTCCTTTGGTATATTCAATAGAGGAAGAGCGGGAATCAATATCAAGGTCATTGATCTGCTGAGCCCTTAATGTACCATTGTAAAATTCCATTTCAGCATTTTCCACATTACCCATATTGGCATTACAATAGGTTGCTTTCAGTTTCAGGTTCTTGATATCCTGAGCGTCCAGCGCACCGTTATTGATCTCAATAGAGGCATCTGTTACGTTAGTACCAATGTATACATCACCATATTTCTGATCTATATCCAGGTTAGACCCTTCAGGTATCATTACTGTCAGCGTTTGTACAAAAGGTTTGCGGGAGGTGTTTGTTTTTGAAGTAGTATTTAATTTAGCAACCAGGTCTGCTGCCTGACCAGATACTTTTCCGGCTCCATTACTAAATGCATATCCATCTATGTAAACAGAAGACACACCGGTGTTGCGGGAAAGAATATCCACGCGGCTGCTGAATGGCTTAACAGCTATTCCCATTTGCTCAAACCATTCTTCATCGGTCATGGTTCTGGAAACGGTATCATAAACTATGACAGCGGTAACCTTTACTTTGGGTTGATTCCAGGATTTAATCTCCAGCTTGCGTGAAGTAGTAACCACACGTATTACGCCCCCTTTGGCGCCGGGTACTTCCTGGCTGATCTCTTTGGTAAATTTCTGGGCAAAACTGCTGCTACTGATCGCAGCGGTAAGAATAATTAAGAAGAAGTTTTTCTTCATGGCTTTAGTGAGTTATAATTTTTTTAAATACTGTTTACAAATTCATAAAAGAAGGCTCGCGCTTTTCAGTTAAAGAAGCTTTACGGGCCCTGTTATTCATCTTGCTGATCTCAGTCTGTAACTGTTTCAACAACTGCAGTTTCTGTTGATACAGTGTAATCAGGTGATCAACCAGGTTATCATTTAAACCAATAGTCTGAATATCCTGCATAATGTTTTGCTCATCTTTCTGAAACTGTTGCCATTGTTTTTTGAAAGAATGAAAATAGCCGGCATTTTCTGCATAGATAGGCATGCTGTTCACCCGTTTTAACTGGTAATTGATAATCATCGCATAGCTTTCTTCCATCGCTTCTGCCGGAGATTTGGGTGTGGTGGCTACCGCGGGCGATGACTTACGTGATTTTTTTGCAGTGGTCGCTTTTACAACATGGTGCTCTTGTGTTTTGTGCTCCGTTTTATCTGCAGTGGTCTGCTCTTCTGCCTGCGCAGGCGGCACAGCCGCTACTGCAGGGGGTATTTCCTTTGCAGGCTTACCAGGAATGGCAGCAACCGTTGATTCGGAAGATGGCTTTTGTTGTATATAGATATAAGCTACTGTTGAAAAGATCAATGCCACAGCCGCAACGGCCATCCATTTTACAGCCAAACGTACTACCGGAGCTTTTTTAGTATGGATATTTTTTTCAATGTGCTGCCACACATGGTCTCCGGGTAATGGCTCCACATCCAGATCATCCCTTCTTTCACGCAAATATTTTTTCACATTATCCATGATGTATCAACTGTTTTGTTAATCGTTCTTTTAATAGCTTTCTTGCACGGTGGTACTGGCTTTTGGATGTTGATTCGGTTACGCTCAGTACATCTGCAATCTGCTGGTGCGAATAATCTTCTATTACATACAGGTTAAACACTTCGCGACAACCATCGGGCAGATTTTTAATTTCGTTGTGTATCTGCTCAAAACTCAGTACCTGCAGCCATTCACTGTCACTGTCTTCCGGCATATCTGCCATACTATCATTCATATCGCTCCAGTGTACACGGTTGTTGGTATGTTTTATACATTCATTCACCACAATTTTCCGCAGCCAGGGTTCAAACAACCGGGTTTCTTTTAGTTGATGCAGGTTGTTGAAAGCAATAATAAACGCATCCTGCAGGGCATCCTGGGCATCATTGCGGTTGCCTGTCATACGAACACAAATACTCATCATTTTTCCGGCAAACTGCTGGTACAGGTGTGCACGGGCAAGCTCATTGCCCTGTATTGCCTTTCTCACGTTTGCTGTTAGTATGTGTATTGCCTGTTCCAAATGCCTTTCTGTTAATAAGAGCAGGAAAAAGAAAAAAGGTTGGAATATAAAGGACGGATTTTTTTCATTTTTTTCCGGGGAAAGAAAAACCCGCCTTGAAGCGGGTTTTAAAAAGACCATATATTTCTGAAAATCAATCAGTTTCAATCTAGATCATGCAAGATCCAGGAAAGGACGGTTCTGCAAAATATCTTCTATCCGGTTCATTACTTCCGGGGTCAGTAGCGGCAAAGTATCCAGTGCCGTAAAGTTCTGCTCCAGTTGCTCCTTTTTGGTTGCCCCCAGTATTGCGGTGGTTACATGGGGATTTTTAATGGTCCACGCAATAGCCAGCGATGCCAGCGACACATGCATGTCATCGGCCAGTTGCTTCAGTTGTTTCAGCTTTTCAACTTTGTTGTCCTGCAGCCACCTGTCTTTCAGCCAGTCAAAGCCTTTTATAGCCAGCCTCGAATCTTCCGGAATTCCTTCCAGGTATTTACCGGTAAGAAAACCAGCTGCCAGCGGACTCCAGATAGTAGTGCCCAGCCCTACATTCTGAAATACAGGTGTATAATCCTGTTCCATTTTGAAACGTTCAAACATATTGTATTGCGGCTGCTCCATTGACGGGCCAATAAGTCCGTATTGCTGCGCCACCCGGTGTGCTTCCATTATTTCGGCACCACTCCACTGGCTGGTTCCCCAATACAATATTTTTCCCTGCTGTATCAGGTTGTGCATGGTCCACACTACTTCCTCAATTGGCACAGTGGTATCAGGACGGTGACAAAAGAAAAGATCCAGGTAATCCATTTGCAAACGTTGCAATGCTTCATGACAGGCTTCAAACAAATGTTTGCGGCTCAGTCCTGTCTGGTTGGGCTTGTTATTTTTACCGCGCCAGCCAAAATATGCTTTGGAGGAAACAGTGTAAGAGGTACGGTCCCAGGCTTTCTTTTTCAACACTCGGCCCATCATTTTTTCGCTTTCACCCAACGCATACACTTCTGCATTGTCAAAAAAGTTAACTCCCCTGTCGTAGGCAATGCCCATCAATGTATCTGCAATACTATCGTCTATCTGTTTGTGAAAAGTAACCCAACTGCCAAATGACAGCACACTCAATTGAAGGCCGGTACGACCTAGTCTGCGATATTCCATTGTTACATTTTTTTAATTCAGAAAAGAAAAACTGAAGTCCGGTGTACAAAATATGAAAATACAACAACCTGCTATTGAGGATTGTCTAAAAACAATCCATACTAAAACAGCCATGAAAACTCAGCAATGATCATGGTACTACTGTGGCATACCATCCTGAGGTACCAGGCGGGTACCTGAATTCTTTTTAAACTCATACCAACTAAGGTTCTGCGCGGCACGTAATCCATCCTGTGCAAAGTTGGTTCCCAAACGCTGGTTGATGTGACAGGGTTTATCAGTATAAAACTCCTGTTTGTTCTGGTCCCACCACAGTTCCTGCGTACGCAGTGTATCACCAGTAAGCCGGTTGATCACCACCACACTATCACGCAGCAGTACCTTGCTCATATACTCCATGTACTTTGCATAACGTGCATCCAGTATGGTTTCAATAGTAACAGAGTCTTTGTAGAAATCAACATGTACTGTACGGGGAAATTCAAGGTAAGAGGAGTCTGCCTGCGAACGCACCATATAGGGTGCCGTAAGCTTTGCCTTTACTTTGCCATCCTGGCTCATAAAGCTTTCTACCTTGAAGGCTTCTTCCACAGCCACCTGTTTGCGAAAAGCGCCTTCCACATCTTTGGGGTCGTTTTCACAGGCCTGCAGAAACAAACAGCAGCCCAATAAAAGAGCTGCCATTCTGCCAGAATATTTTAAAATAACAGCGTGCATCAGGTTATACTTAATTCAAACTTGCGCATCATCCATCGCTTCAGCAACTTCCAGGCAACGGAATCTGCAAAAACATGCGCTTTTTGAAAAATCTCGCCGCGAAGATAATCACCCCTCCGGTTTTTACCTACTAAAACGGTAGTAACAGCAGTTATGTAACATTATATTCGCAAATAGCGTATAAGCCCTTGTAGATCAGATCGGCGTCCGGAATAATAGGATTGTTGAGATGTGAGGCAAAATGCTCCGTATCACCCCCGGTAAGGATCACGTTCAGGTTGTGATATTTTTCCTGGTACAGGCTGATCATTCCGTCAATTTCCTTTGCCATCCCCAGGATCACCCCGCTCAGGATGTTGGTTCGTGTATCATATCCTACCAGCGGAAAATTCCAGTCTTTTTTCACCAACGGCAGTTTGGCCGTATGCTCATGTAGTGATTTTAAACGCAGTTCCATTCCGGGTGAAATGCCTCCGCCCAGGAATTGGGCATATTTATTCACAAAATTGTAGGTAATGGCAGTACCCAACGCTACCACCAGGTTGTTCTTACCGGGAAAAAGTGTGGCAGCCGCCACTACCAGTGCCAGCCTGTCGGCGCCAATATCCTGCGGTTTACCCACAGGAGTTGTAACCGGTATGCGCGACTGGTGATCAAGTTTATGAAAAGCAGTATGCTCAGCCAGCATGCTTTCCATATTGGGATTGTGATGAATAACAGACGAAAGAATGGAATGTGTGGGGTGAAAACGTTCCAACAGTTCTTGTATGGTTGCATCGCGATCGTTTTCGAGCACCAGCACCTGTTGTAATGTACTTTCTGCAAAAACAGCACATTTCAGCCGGGTATTGCCGAAATCGAAGCAAAGGGTTGTTTGCGTCAAAATGAAAAGTTTTGGATGTGCAGGGCATTTTTTAACACCCTGCAAAACTCAAAAATGCAACAATTAGGTTGAATAGAAAAAACTGCTTAACTGCCCAGGTCCAGATCAAAAGCAGATAAATTGCGGAAATGGCCGTTCAGTTTTACTTTTTCTTTCAGTTGTTCCATCTCCATCAACATGGGCAACACTTTCTGTAAATGTCTTTTTATATATTCCTGTCGCTGTATTTCACGCAGCAAGCCCAAAACTTCGTATTCCTCTTCCAGCGACATACCCACATGATGCGCCACATCGTACGAACGCAATTCAGGATCTGCTTTTTTAAAATCCTTGCTGATATCAAGCAGCCGGTGCAGCTCCTTAATACCTGCAACAACTTTCTGCATCAGTTCACGATTGCCGGCATCTTCCAGGTTATCGAGGTAATTGACAATGGCACCACTGTATAGCTTATCAGGAACTTCTTTAATAACTTCCAGTACCCTGAAGATCTTTGTACCCTGCACTTTAATATCCATTTCACCATTGGTATAGGTTTGTACAATATCAGTAACCTGTATCAGCGTACCCATCTCCTGTACACGCTCATTGACCACAGTAGGTATACCAAACAGTTTGCCTGCTTCGTAACATTCATTGACTAGTTGTTTGTACCGGGGTTCAAAAATATGCAGGTGCACTTTTTCGCCGGGAAACACCACAATACCCAGTGGAAATATTGGAATAAAATTTGTCATTGCGTGATGAATTAAAAGTAATCTGTCTCATTGAGAACAAATACCTAAAAATGAACAGCATTAAGTTATTTTTGCATCGGTCATTTGACAGTCTGTTCACATGAACCGGAAAAATACACCATGAAAATTTCAGGATTTACCATTATCAGGAACGCGGTTATCAATGATTATCCAATAACCGAAGCCATCCGCTCCATACTGCCGGTGGTGGACGAAATGATTGTAAGCGTAGATCCGGGCGATGATGATACGGTATCACTGATCCAATCCATTCAGTCCGAAAAAATCCGTATTGTGTATTCTGTCTGGGATATGAATTTACGAAAAGGTGGTGAAGTACTGGCAATTGAAACCAACAAAGCCTTTACACATATATCACCCGATGCTGATTGGGCATTTTATATTCAGGCCGATGAAGTGATCCACGAAAAATATCATCCTGCCATACTGGAAGCCGCCCGCAAATACAAGGACGATCAACGGGTAGAAGGACTACTTTTTAACTATACACATTTCTACGGCACCTACGATTATGTAGGCGATAGCCGCCGCTGGTACAACCGCGAGATCCGCATTATCAGGAATGATAAAAATATTTATGCTTACCGCGATGCCCAGGGATTTAAAAAGAACGGTCAGAAGCTCTGGGTAAAACCCATTAATGCCTGGGTATATCATTACGGATGGGTTAAAAGCCCTGCATTGATGAAACAGAAACAAAAGAATGTAAGTCGTTTCTGGCAGGATGATGAAGAATGGGAGCAGCAACTGAAGTCAGACGATTTCTTTGATTACGGTAATGAGTTTGATTCACTGGAAAGATTCACCGGAACCCATCCGGCGGTTATGCACGACCGCATTCAACGGCAGAACTGGAAAATAAAACTGGATACCGGCGTAAAACGCTTTGGCCTGAAAGGATGGTTGTTGTATTTTATCGAGAAAAAAACAGGCAAAAGGCTGTTTGATTACAGAAACTACAGAATCCTTCGTTCATAAACACCCGGTACCAAAAACAATAGCTTATGGATGCCATTACAGCAGTGGTGATCACCTACAACGAAGGCCGGAATATACAACGGTGCATTGCTTCGTTAAAAACTGTGGCCGAAGAGATTATTATTGTAGACTCCTATTCTACCGACGATACCGTTGCCATCTGCAAACGCGAAGACGTAACTATTGTACAACATGAATGGAGTGGTTTTGGTCCACAGAAAAACCTGGGTAATGCCATGGCGGCAAACGACTATATCCTGTCACTCGACGCAGATGAAGAATTGGACGACAGGTTGATACAATCCATTCTTGATGCCAAAAAACAAGGATTGAAAGGACTGTATATGATCAATCGGCTGAATTACTATTATGGTAAATTCATTCAGCATGGTGATGAGTATCCTGACAGGAAGATCCGCATGTTCAACCGGAAAGATGCCGCCTGGAATACAGAGCTGGTACATGAAACACTCAATACGGTAGCGGGTATCCCGGTAACGGTGCTGCCCGGCAAACTGCTGCATTATACCTATTACCGCATTGCAGAGCATATCAACAAAGCCAATAAGTATACGTCACTGGCAGCAGACAATATGTACCGCAGCGGTCGCAAAGCCTCTGCATTTAAAATTGTAGTAAACCCGCTTTTTGCGTTCTTTCGTTCCTATATTCTGAAAAGAGGCTTCCTGGATGGCATGCACGGATTTATACTGGCTGTTCAGAATGCACATGGCACTTTTCTGAAATACATTAAATTATGGGAGATTTGTCGCACCAAATAATACGAACCATTGCGTACCTCATTGATTATTGCCACCTATAACTGGCCGCAGGCGCTTGCACTCTGCCTTACCAGCATACAAGAGCAGCACCTGATGCCCTCGGAGATCATCATTGCTGATGATGGTTCTACCGATGAAACACTGAAGCTGGTGCAATCATTTCAGCAAAAACTACCCGTACCAGTAAAACATATATGGCAACCCGATGAAGGATTTCAACTGGGAAAGATCCGCAACAAAGCAATGGCCGCAGCTACCGGCGATTACCTGGTGCAGATTGACGGCGACCTGATCCTGCATCCGCATTTTATGCGCGATCATGTACTTGCTGCCAGACCTGGATATTTTATAGGCGGCAGCAGGGTATTGCTGGATGAAACACTGTCGCAGGAACTGTTGCGGCATCAACGAAAGCATTTTTCCTTGTTCACCAAAGGAGTGAAGAATCATTTCAACGGAATACATTTACCCTCCCTGGCGCGTACCATCGGCGTGTTCAAAAAAGAAAAAGGCCTGTACAACCTGCGCGGATGTAATATGTCGTTCTGGAAAAAAGATATTGTAGCGGTAAACGGCTACAACGAAGAGATATATGGCTGGGGCCGGGAAGATACAGAACTGGTGATACGACTATACAATACAGGCATCAAACGTGTATTTTTTAAATTGCAGGGCATTGTATACCACCTGTATCATAAAGAATACGATCGCAGTAAACTGTTGCAGAACGATGAGCTTGTACAACAGGCCATTGCCGGTAAAAAGGCATATTGTACCAAAGGCATTGATCAATATTTATAAACGGACATGCATACACGGCCCAATACAGACTGGAAGCTTTTTATTCAGCAGATACAGGAAGGTTCTGTAAAAAGCCTGTCGCGTTGTATTTCGTTACTGGAAAACGAAGTGGCGGGGTATGAACAACTGTTGTCTTTATTGCCGTACAACGATACAACAAAAATCATTGGTATTACCGGCCCTCCGGGTGCAGGTAAAAGTACGCTGACTGATGCCCTGATAGAAGAACTGGTGCGGCACAACAAAAAAACAGGGGTATTGTGTGTGGACCCTTCTTCACCTTTCAACCTGGGCGCACTGTTGGGCGACCGTATCCGTATGAGCCAGTGGTACAATCATCCGCTGGTTTATATCCGCTCACTGGCCAGTCGTGGTTCATTGGGAGGATTGCATCCAAAGATCATTGAGATCTGCGAACTGATGAAAGCCGCAGCGTTTGATTATATTATTGTAGAAACCGTTGGTGTAGGGCAAAGTGAAGTGGAAATTGCAGGACTGGCAGATGTGACCGTGGTAGTAACAGTACCCGAAGGTGGTGATGAAGTACAGACCATGAAAGCTGGTTTAATGGAAATAGCAGACATTTTTGTGGTTAACAAAGCTGACAGGCCCGATGCAGACAGGTTTGTAAAAAATCTACGCCTGATGCTGGCCCCCACTTTTGCCACCCACCAACAGGAAGTTGCTATTATAAAAACCATCGCTTCTGAAAAAAAGGGTGTTGCAGAACTATGCGAAAAAATTGCTTTGTGGCTGGGCTCCGGTCAGCAGGATATTACACGCAAGGCATGGTTACTGGCAGAACGAGCCTATTACCTGTTGCAACAAAAAAGAATGAAAGACATCAGCAAACAAAAGCTGCAACAGGCTATAGCACACGAAGTTCAACAGCATCGGTTTAACCTGTACCGGTTTATTTCCGGTTACTGATGCTATGCCGCATCGTATTGTTTATTAAAAGAACCGGTTACCCGTTTTATAAGATTCTTTACCCGCAATGTCCACGACAGTGAGGGCTCATTCAGCTTTCCATCAAAACGACTTCCCCGGTGCAGGTAATGCTTGGTTAGCGTACTGGAGGTGATTCCCCATTTATTGATGAACTGGTAATATCCTTTGTTCCTGGCCACTCTTTTTACAGATTTGGATCCAAAATGATATACCCTGCTTTTGCTCACTCCTTTAAACTCGCGTACACCCAGTTGCCACAGTTTCATGGAAAAATCAGGATCGGAATACATACCGGGTGAAAATTCAATACTATAACCGCCTACCATATCCCAAACATCAATATGCACCACATTCGGCGGCCAGGTTGCCCCCTGCCAGTCGCTCATAGGCAAAGTGGCATACTCCTTCAACAAAGCAGATTCCCTAAAATTCTCTATCTCAGTACCGTAATCTTTACCAATAGCACAATTGCTTTGCGGTAAAGGCTCAATAGCTGTTCCGGAAACAAAAAAATATTTATGACCAATACGTTGTACTTCTTCATACAAAGCTGCATCCCATTCCGGGCATACGTACATATCATCATTCAGGTACAAAAGGTAAGCGGAAGATACCAGGTGTCTTGCAAAGTTGAGTGCATAGCATACACCAATATTCGTAGCGCTATAGGTATAATCAATATCCGGTTGTGTTTTTATCCATTCCAGCGTTCCGTCAGAACCTTCGTTTACATGCACTATTAATTGGTGCGTATGTGTGGAATTTTTACGGATACTGTCAATACACAGCTTTAAAAACGGTAGATTATTCCAACTCGGTATTACAATGGAGAACACCGCGCCGGTAACAGTAGCACGTTTGTAACTTTCAACTTGTTGGTTCATAACACTAGGAATTACGCCAACAAGTTAAGCACCGTGTGTTGTATATTAACACCACACAATAGCATATCCCTGATATAATAGATGGGCAACTACGTAACACCGATAAACACACACAAATTTTATATAACCATGTATTTATTATATAAACAACCCATACCATCTACTTATTTTCATATACCTCAGGGTACATCTTCCCAATCGCATCCAATAGGCGCCCCAGGGGGTATTTCACGATGTATAGTAGGTTTTGCTTTTTCAGGCGCTTTCATTCTTTCCAGCGCCAGTTCAAGATGTGCTACGTACTGTTGATCTGTTGCTGTTTTCTTTTGGGTTTCAACAAATTTTTTCAGGTCTGCTACAGCTTTTACGAGTTCTGCTTTTACCTGGTAGGAAGCGTTATCATCTATGCTAACTGCCAGCAGATAGGTTAGCAATACCTGTTCGGTCTGCAGTTGGATCAGTTTTTCCATACCGGTTTTGCGCGGTGCCTGCCAGGTTTTTGCAACCAGCAAATGGATCATTTCACTTACCCCCAGGCCCTTATTGGCTGCTTCATACTGCACCATACGGTTCAATCGCTCTGTGTTGAACAGGAAAAAGAATGGAAAATCCGCAGCGGTTTCTGCTGGTGCCAGTGCGTCAAATGCCAGCCCGGTCCTTTTTTTGAATAGCTCGCGGGTAAAACTATATCCTGCCGGACGTGGGGGGATCAGGTTGATCACTGCCTGTGGAACGGCCAATGATTTCGGATCAAGACAATCTATTACCGCATTGAGTGCTTTCAGTTGTTCCTCTCTCGATACTGCACGCGTAACAAGCTGCCCGTCTCCACGAAGTGCATAGGAATAATACATACCGCCCACTGTTTTGGTAACAGCTTCCAACTGATAACGGTGCAACAGGTATACAGGCACCAATACGTCTTCCAGCATGGCCAATGGCATACCCGGCCTGATATTCTTCTCACCAAAATCTGCCAACGCTTTGGTTCTTATCTTCATTACATTTTTCAACTCTGTCACTGCATCACTACCATTATCCCACAGGTGCGCCTGCGGATGCAGGCCGCCCGGTGCACGTGCATCACGATCTGAAATGAACTGTAATCCTTTCTGCGTAGCATCGCGCAGAATTTTATCCAGCGCACTGCTTTCATTAACAGCAGCGGGAAAATCCTGGTAACCCCAGGTGATTGCCACTTTATCCCATTCGCCTATTTTATTATCATACGCATTGTTAAGGTTTATCTGCCCGGATGCATCCAGCGCTACCAATGGATGCGGGTAATCCATTACACTGCTGCGATTGCTTACACTGGCAATATAGTTGTGCATCAGCCCCAGTGTATGCCCTATTTCATGTGCAGCCAATTGTTTCAGGCGCTCCAGTGCCATCTTCAGCATTTTATCATCAGCAGGCACACCATTTTCAAATGGGGCAAGCAAACCTTGCGCTATCAGGTAATCCTGCCGTACACGCAACGAGCCTAATGTTACATGTCCTTTTATGATCTCGCCGGTGCGCGGGTCTACTACCGAAGCACCATACGACCAACCCCTGGTAGCACGATGCACCCAGTTCACCACATTGTAACGGACATCCATTGGGTCTGCGCTATCGGGCAGTAATTTTACCTGGAAAGCATTTTTATACCCGGCTGCTTCAAAAGCCTGGTTCCACCATTTGGCGCCTTCCAGCAATGCACTGCGGATGGGCTCAGGAGTACCGTTGTCCAGGTAATAAATAATAGGTTTCACCGGTTCACTGACTGCTGCCGTAGGATCTTTCTTTTTTAGCCGGTGACGTATTACAAAAAACTTCTCCACCGGATCTGCCACCGGTGTACTATAATCGAAAAATGAAACGGGAATAAAACCAGACCGGGCATCAAAAACACGTGGCTGATATTCATTATCCGGCAACTGCACAAACGACTGGTGCAAACGCAGGGTAATGGCTTCGGGCGATGGCGTTACAGCGCTTACAAAATTACCGGCGTCGCCATCATTGCTGGCCAATGTGATGGTAGCTTCCAATTCTGTATTCTGCGGAAAATTTTTAGTCCGGGGCAGATACAATGCAGATCGGTTCTTATCAAAAGAGTAATTGCCCTGCTTCATGCCACGTAACCTGCCTGTAATATGCATAGCATCACGCAATACAAAATCGGTTGCATCAACCAGCAGCCTACCATTGGTTTCTGCCTCTATAGTAAATGCCCATAAGGTTGATTGTGCGAAAGACTGTTCTACAGCTCTTTTTTCTGCTGCATCATTTGTTACTGCACGGTACTGATAATTGGGCTCGGTCATTAATATCTTACGCCCTACACGTGAAAAACGCACAATACGGGTATCACCCAGCAATCCTCTGTCAAGACCAATGTCATTAGAACCCAATCCACCTGGTAATGACGTAATGTACAGCAGAGCCGTATCCAGCTTATCGATCTGCAGCCATAACCTGCCGCTGTTTTCATCCCAGTAAAAATCAAGGAATCCTTCGTATCTCTTGAAGGCTTTGGTTTTTTCTTCCACTGAAGGTAAGGGCTGTGCAATGACCATAGTACTGCATAGCAGTAGGGCGAACAGGCAGAAACTTTTCATAAACAATGAATAAAGATGCTGTTCAATATAACTAAATCAATGCAATAACAGGTATGTTATGTGCCGGAAGGTAATGGCGCAAGTTAAATGTTGCAAAAACAGGGTAACGAGAGCAGATATTATAATTCGGCGCGGTTGCTTTTCCACCAGCGATAGCCTACATAACCCATTACACCCATAGGAACAATTGCCAGGTATATAATGCCTGCATTCAACGCTTTAGCTGGTCTTTCACCCAACTGCTGAGCCGTTTTGGTACAGATAGAGCATTGCGCAAATGCGCCGGAAGCTACTGTCATCAGCATAATAAACAATATGCAATACCACTTTTTCATATCCGGGTAATTTGGATACATAAAGTTACAACCTAAAGCGCAATTGGTTATGCTGTTATTTGTATAAAAAAACAGGGGTCTCCATTACGGAAACCCCTGCTGGCTTCAACAATTACACATTATTTTTTTCTATAGGGCGTCTTTCTTTATTTTCTTAAACACTTCCCAGCCGTTTGTACCGTTTGATTTGAGTACAATTGTCTGATCACCATTTTCCAGTGACAGGTAGTAGTCCGTATCTGAACCATTTACCATTTCAAACAAGTCGCTTACCCAGTAATCTTTGTAATTCTTTTTGTAGCTGGTAAGCAGGTTCAGCGGCAACTGGCCTACTGTCAGGTTGCGGGTTACAGCTACCAGGCTGCCATCTTCCATGTAATATGCAAACATGATCTGCTGGTTCTGGCTGAAGGTAACCTTTACAAATTGCTTTGTTTTTTCCCACTTTACATCTGTTGCAGAAGCAAAGTCGTTTTTAAAAGAAGCGGCTACTTTTTCATTGATCTCTTTTCCTGTGTTGGCGAAGGCGCTGCCGATACCCACCATTATTAACATCACCAACATTAATAGATTCTTTTTCATGGCTATACTTTTATAATAAATGTTTTAATAAACTTCTTACACTATATCAGACGCGGCTTTTATAAAAATGTTACAGTTTCCGGTCACTTAATTAATCTTTAACATTTCGCCGCTGATATTGCATTTTCCAACTACAATGCAAAGTTGCAACGAAGCAGGCGCCCACGGAACCATTAAGGTAATGAAGTGTTTGTATTACTGATGAACAGGGTATAATAAGGTATAACATAAAAAACCGCCTTTCTGATGAAGGCGGCTCTTACCACTTAATTGTCATAAATATATCCGGTGTTTATAAGGCATCGTTGTCTGCACGCGAATCGAACATCCACAATAACATAGGCTTGGTACGACCATCAATTAGCGGCTTGATCTCTTTCAGGAACTTCGGAGACAGGGAAGGACAACCTTCGCTCTGACACACAGGAAAATCACTTTCTTCATAAGGGATACAGTTCATGCCATGCAATACAATGGCTCTTTCCACCGCATTGCTGTTGCTTTCCTGTAGCCCCACCAAACGATAAGCAGGTCCGAATATGCCATTATAGAATTTACCCACCTTGTACATACCCAGTGATGTACAGTTGCTGCCGGGTTTATTGGAATACTTTTTATCAAAGGTAAAACGCTCTTCTCCCCTTCCATGTGCCACCAGGCCGCTTTTGACAATGGTCATATTTGCAAGATCCACTACAAAGAAGCGCTTCTTGCCTGACTTCATGCCCATATCTATCATAAAGGCATACTCTGTATCATAACCATGTTCATCAGCATACTCCTTCAGCTTTTCAGCCCTGTTGTACAACATCATATAAGAATAGTTGTTGTTACCGGTCTCCGTCTGCCGGGTAGCTATGTAAGCAGGTACATAGAAACTTTTCTTATCTGTTTTAATGTCTTCTGCCACAGCAAGACTGCGGTGGGTAGCAGTAGTAGTTGTAGTTGTTGTATTATTGTCTGGCCCAGGCGCCACTGTTACTTCTATTGTACGCTGCACAACAGCTACTTCCGGTGCTTTGGTCACGGTTACAGCAGGCAATGCCACTTCTGCTTTCTTTTCACCAATATAGTCACGACTATAGGCAACGGATCCTGAAGGTCCGGTAGCCTGAAAAGCCGTAGCCATATTCATGCTGGCCATCAGATCGCGCCGCGTAATCATTTTCTTAGCCAGTCTTTTTGTAGCTACCTTGGTTTTTACAGCAGTATAGTCAATGCTTACAACAGGAGCAGGAACCAGGAACCGTGATGAAACCGGGGCAAAAAAAGCTGCGCTATTAGCAGTAGCAGTAGCACTCTTTTTAGAAGGTAGTGCCACATCACCGGGAGAAATTACGGCATGCGATTTGGATAGAAAATCGGGTTCGGGGTTGGCTGTACTCATCATTGCATTTTCCGCATAGACCTGGTAAACCGGGTTAATGAAGTTGTTTTTCCAATAGAAGAATAACAGGACTCCCAGAAAACAGCTACCTGTAAGACAGGCCAGACTCAAGGTTTTCATATAGGGATAGATTTTAAAGCTTTTATTTTTTCAAAGGATATCGGAAACTATAACGCAAACCAGTTATGTTATAGTATAGAGAAACAAATAGCAGTAAAGCACTTTCCCTGATAATTTAATATAAATCAATTATCACAGCCATTAAGCCGCATTTTTAGGTAGTAGTGTTTTACTGCTTTCGCTATGGGATAAAATTATGTCTCCGGAAGACTGTATCCAATCGTAAAAATCAGGAAAAGCTGCGCAGCAAATACGTTTTCCACTTTTATCTTCTGTAAAGGAAACACTTACACATTATAAAAAAATCATTTTTCTGTAAATTCGGATACTAAAAAAGTAAATCTACTAATTGCCCAACAGTATTATCCGGAATACCTGGCCAGCACAACAACATTGTTGCTGCAACTTCAATATTTCAATTTCGCATAAGGATCACAGTAAAAAAAATAGAGGCTGCGTGTACAGCCTCTATTTGATATTTCACCAGATTTTAATCTTATAGTCCTTATGCTTCTTCTGTTTTCATTGAACGCTGAAGTCTCTTTCTTTCCTCTTCATCCAGGATGGTTTTGCGCATACGAATGAAGTTGGGAGTAACTTCAATACACTCATCATGCTGAATATATTCCATACATTCTTCCAGCGTCATCAATGTTTTAGGAGCAATACGGGTAGCATCATCACTACCGCTGGCGCGGTGGTTGGT
Organism: Chitinophagaceae bacterium PMP191F; assembly: GCA_001302245.1. Taxonomy (GTDB): domain Bacteria; phylum Bacteroidota; class Bacteroidia; order Chitinophagales; family Chitinophagaceae; genus PMP191F. The sequence goes on along the minus strand of LGYU01000008.1, from coordinate 216,480 downwards.
AAGTTTTTTACCTTCCGTAGCATTTACTACCAGGTCACCTGGTTTAATATGCTCGGCAATGATCTGTCCTGTATAAACATCTTCACCCGGATCAACAAAGAAGGTTCCGCGATCCTGCAGTTTATCAATAGAGTAACCGGTTGTTTTTTCCTGGTTCTTAGACAACAATACACCGTTGTTTCTGCCAGGAATCAAACCTTTCCATGGTTTGTATTCGCTGAAACGGTGTGCCATTACAGCCTCACCGGTTGTAGCAGTCAGCATCTGTGTACGCAGACCTATCAAACCACGTGAAGGGATCTCAAACTCCAGGTGTTGCATTTCACCTTTGGTTTCCATTACCAGCATTTCACCTTTTTTACGTGAAACAAGGTCAATTACCTTGCTGGCAAATTCTTCCGGTACATCTACCACCAGTATTTCGTAAGGCTCATTCTTTTTACCATCAATTATTTTGGTAATAACCTGTGGCTGACCTACAGTTAATTCGTATCCTTCACGACGCATGGTTTCGATCAATACACCCAAGTGCAGAATACCACGGCCATATACCAGGAAGCTATCACCACTGTCTGTATCAACTACCTTCAGCGCCAGGTTCTTCTCTGTTTCTTTCATCAGGCGGTCGCGCAGGTGACGACTGGTTACAAACTTACCGTCGCGTCCATAAAAAGGAGAGTTGTTAATAGAGAACAACATGTTCATGGTAGGCTCATCTACGCTGATAACCGGTAAAGCCTCGGGATTTTCAAAATCGGCGATGGTATCACCAATGTTGAACCCTTCCAGACCCACTACAGCACAAAGGTCGCCAGCCACTACTTCTGTTACACGCTTTTTACCCATGCCCTCAAACACATACAGCTCTTTCACTTTTGCTTTCTTGGAAGTACCATCAGTTTGCATCAGGGTAATGTTCTGATTCTCTTTAATGGTATTGCGGGTAACTTTTCCGATGGCAATACGGCCAAGGAATGAAGAATAATCCAGTGAAGTGATCTGCATCTGTAAAGAACCTTCAGACACTTTCGGAGGTGGTACATGTTTCAGGATACCATCCAGCAAAGGATTAATATTGTCAATCTGAGTTAATGAATCGTTGAACCAACCGTTCTTACCGCTACCATAATAAGTAGGGAAGTTCAGTTGCTCTTCAGTAGCATCCAGGTTGAAGAACAGTTCAAATACTGCATCATGTACTTCATCCGGACGGCAGTTGGGTTTATCAACTTTGTTGATCACCACAATCGGACGCAGGTTCAGTTGTAATGCTTTCTGCAGTACGAAGCGGGTTTGCGGCATCGGACCTTCAAAGGCGTCTACCAGCAAAATCACCCCATCGGCCATTTTCAATACCCTTTCTACCTCACCACCGAAATCGGCGTGGCCGGGAGTATCAATTACATTGATTTTCACACCATTGTAAGTGACGGCCGCGTTCTTACTGAAAATGGTGATCCCTCTTTCCCTTTCCAGGTCATTGCTGTCCATGATCAGCTCCCCGGTTTGTTGATTTTCACGGAACACTTTGGTTGCGTGTAAAATTTTATCAACCAGGGTAGTTTTTCCGTGGTCAACGTGCGCAATGATGGCGATGTTTCTGATATCCATAATATATTTTACTTATGCTGTTAGCCTTTAAGTTTAAGCAATGCAATCGGCTAATGACAAAAGTTCCTTTTTTGAGGGTGCAAAATTACGCCAAATCGGCGTCATAGCCGCGATTTAATCGAAAAGATTACAATTTATTATCCTTGACACATAATGAAAAACCATTATACACTAAAATTTTGCATTAGCCTTCCCCGCACTTTTATAACTTGTTGTTAATCAATATCAATCTATTTGCAGTGTACATAAAACCCTATGATTGTCAATAAAACCGGATTGTAAATACTTAACTGCTTTTTGAACCGTTGTAACTTTAGTATAGTCCTCATCAAAATATCTTGCTCATGAAAAAGAGCCTGTCTCGCCGTGATGTTCTGAAAACGCTTACCCTGGCAGCAGGTGCCGCCATTCCCATGGTATCAATGGCGCATCATCCGTTTTTGCCCTTGCCCATGCCTGCCGAAAGTCCATACCCGCTGCTGGATAAACCTGTCACAGCCATTACATTAGGAGCAGGCAACCGTGGCAATGTATATGGTGATTATGCCGTGGAACACCCCGCTAACATTAAGATAGTAGGCGTGGCCGAACCCATTGTGGAACGCCGGGAGCAATATGCCCGTAAGCACAATATTGCGGCCAAAAATTGTTTTACCACCTGGGAAGAGGTATTTAAACAGCCCAAACTGGCCGATGCTATTATTATATCCACTCCGGACAGGTTACATTATGGTCCCTGTATGAAAGCCCTTCAGATGGGTTATGACATACTGCTGGAAAAACCCATTTCACCCAGTGAACAGGAATGCCGCGATATTCTGGACCTGGCAAAAAAAACAGGCCGCATTGTAGCGGTTTGTCATGTGCTGCGGTATGCACCTTATTTTATCAAGCTGCGTGAACTGATGCAATCCGGAACAATTGGCGAAGTGATCAGCATTCAGCACCTTGAACCGATAGAGCATGTACACATGTCGCACTCGTACGTGCGTGGCAACTGGCACAATAGCCGGGAAACCACTCCTATTATATTGGCAAAATCATGTCACGATATGGATATCCTGCGCTGGATGCTGAACAAACCGGCCAGGAGTGTCTCCGCGTTTGGCGACCTGAAATGGTTCAGACAGGAAAATGCCCCCTCCGGCAGCACCAAACGCTGTACAGATGGTTGTGCAGTAGAAAATACCTGTCCTTATTCGGCACTGGAAATTTATCATCGCCAGCACCAGCGGCTGTATGTTTTTGACCTGCCGGATGATCCCAAAAAGAAAGACGATGCTATCCTGAATTACCTGCGCACTACCAATTATGGCCGCTGTGTATACCGCATGGACAATGACCAGCCGGATCATTATGTGACCAATATACTGTTTGATAAAAATGTGACAGCTTCTTTCTCTATGGAGGCATTTACTTCTTACGCAGGCAGACGCACGCGCGTAATGGGCAGTATGGGAGACATTGAAGGCGATATGACACAACTTTCATGGACCGATTTCCGTACCGGCAAAAAAACAGGCTGGTCAATGACCACTGATCATCATGGCGGCGGAGACTGGCGGTTGATGGAAAACTGGGTACAGGCAGTAGGTCGCCGGGATGCAACACTGCTCACTTCTACTATTGATGTTTCTATTGAAAGTCATATCATGTGCCTGATGGCAGAACAAAGCAGGCTGGAGAAAAAAGTGGCGGATGTGATCATGTAACGTTATAAGCACTTTCTTACCACGGCTATTATTACAGAAAGCAAAACACTGGCAATGATCATGGTGGTAATAGGAAAACAGAACCTGAAATTTTCCCGTTCAATACGGATATCACCCGGCAGATGACCGATCCAGTGCAGCTTATCGGAAAAGAAATAGACAATAATGCCAATGACAACAATGGCACCACCCGCCAGCATTATATATTTACCTGTTTCTGAGCTCATACCGGTTGCTTAAAAATACAAAATCAGCTTTACAATAAATACTGTGCAAGGTTACGGTTGCTATATCCGTTTAATAGTAAAAACTTAACCCTTATCCGCATTTTCACGCTTCCCTGCATGACTTCTTTGTTTTAACTTCAGTATCAAATTAACCTTATGCGTAGAAAAAGATGGTGGTTACTGCTTCCCCTGGTACTGGTAGTGGCATACCTGTTAGGGCCACATCCTTCCAAACCTGCATACGCCAAAGAGATGCCTGTGGTACCTGCATCCCCAACTGAACTGGAGCAATATGTACATATACAGGAAGCTGCACATCACATTAAACCGGATAATGAAGCCCGCATTGTATGGTTCAATGACTCACTAAAAAATAAAACGGATTATGCCATTGTATACCTGCACGGTTTTACCGCATCGCAGGGCGAGGGAGATCCGGTACATCGTGATATGGCAGGCCGCTATGGTTGCAATCTTTATTTATCGAGACTGGCCGAACATGGTATTGACACTACAGATGCATTGATAAATCTTACTGCCGATAAATACTGGGAATCAGCCAAACAGGCGCTGGCCATTGGTAAGCAGTTGGGTAAAAAAGTAATCCTGGCGGGTACCTCCACCGGTGGTACATTGGCGTTGCAACTGGCAGCCGCTTACCCACAGGATGTAGCAGCATTGATCCTGATGTCGCCCAATATTGCCATCAATGATCCTAACGCCTGGCTGTTGAATAAACCCTGGGGACTTCAAATAGCCCGTATGGTTAAAAGCTCTAAATACCTAGAATCAAAGGATACCAATCACCTCTATCATCAGTACTGGAGCAGCCCTTATCGCATAGAAGCAGCAGTGAACCTGCAGGAGCTGGTAAGCACCACCATGAATGAAAAGACCTTTGCACAGGTGAAACAACCCGCTATTGTATTGTACTACTATAAAGACGCTGTTCACCAGGACAGTACGGTGAAAGTAAGTGCCACGCTTAAAATGTACGATGAGCTGGGTACACCTGCTGCTGAAAAACGTGCCGTAGCCATGCCCAATGCCGGTGATCACGTTATTGGCTCCTACATCACCTCTCACGACGTGCAGGGAGTGGAAGCTGCCATCGAAAAATTTATGGAAGAGGTCTTGAAAATAAACCCGGTGAAATAAAGCCAGTCAGACAACTGTTCTCATGCTTATCCAATACAGCACGAAGTAGCTGCAGCACCCTTATGCTGTTGATTGACTACCTTTGCGTTTATTATTCCGGCGCGGCAAACCAGTTTCAGCAGAGATGACAGCAGATCCATTACCCCATTCTACGCCCAGACAGGCAAGAATAGCAATTACAGTCTTTTTCTTTGTATCAGGTTTCACCTACGCTACCTGGGCTTCACGCATACCTACTATTCAGCAGCAACTTCACCTTAATGAAGCACAACTGGGCACAGTATTATTTGCACTACCTGCGGGCCTGATGCTTACACTACCAGTAACAGGATATTTGTTACGACACTACAGCAGCCGGTATATTATGCTGGCTGGTGCGCTGCTGTTCAATGCCATGATGTGCCTGCTGGGCTTTGCAGCATTTACCTGGCAACTGGTGATTGTATTGTTCTGTTTTGGTTCATCGCGCAACCTGATGAATATTTCCATGAATGCACAGTCAATCAATGTACAATCGTTATACAATAAATCCATCATTGCAGGTTTTCATGGCGTGTGGAGCATTGCAGGCTTTGCGGCAGCGGCACTGGGTTCGTTCATGGTATCGCTCAACATTGATCCCGCCTGGCATTTTTTATCAGTAAGCATTGTACTTACAGCACTTATTTTGTATTTCTTTCCCCACAGTATACACCAGCAACCCGTTCCGCATGAACGCAAAAGCAGGTTTTCATTTCCTGACAGATCATTGCTGAAATATGGCTTCATCTGCTTTGCTTCTATGGCCTGTGAAGGCACGATGTACGATTGGAGCGCCATCTATATGCAGAAAGCCGTACACACTACGCAGTCTGTTGCTACCACCGCATTTGCCATTTATATGGTGGCTATGACATTGGGCAGGCTTACCGGCGATAAGCTGGCAAACCGGTTTGGTATTAAACAGATGTTGTGGTACAGTGGTATTTTTATTGGCTGTGGTTTAATGCTATCATCTATATTCCCTTACCCTGTTACAGTTATCATTGGTTTTATGATGACAGGGTTTGGCGTTTCCTGCGTGGTACCTATGGTGTTCAGCATGGCAGGAAGATCTACCAAACTCAGCAGCGGGCCAGCTATTGCAGCTGTATCTACCGTAGGTTATACCGGCTTCCTGATTGTACCGCCCACTGTGGGTTTTATTGCACAGTTATCTGATCTGCGTTGGTCTTTTGGTATTATGGCCTGTTTTGGATTGCTGATCACATGGCTGGTAGCACAGTTACAGCAGGATTAGTTCAGTAAAATTTCTGCAGCAATGTTATGTTGTCGCATAAAATAAAAACGGCTGGTGATTTCGCCAGCCGTGAATATCATCAAAGCAACCATAACACTACCTGTTATACGGATATTCATTGATCCAGCGGAAACCACGGTTCACCAACAGAAATCTTTTCAGATCATACTGTTTCATGCGTATATGAAATGAATCATCTTTCCATTTTCCCTGCAGCAACAGTATATTTTTTTCGGGGTTGGAATAAGCAAACAATGCTTTATGAAGCGTATCATTATACGAGTAGAGCACGATCTGTTTTTTAGCCGTATCTGGTTCAAATGCATATCCCGTTGCGCTATCGTTGATTAGTTTAACGCCGGCATATCCATCATAGTTAACCACCATTCTGCTCCACCGTACAGAATCTGTTTTTAAAGGCGGCAGCGTATCGCCGTTCTTTACAAACACATCCACATCATAAATTCCATATAAAACAGGTTTGGCTGCTTTATCACCATACCGGCTAAGAGCCGAATAACTTCCATAAACAGTCATTACCAAAGTATAACCCACCAGCAATATTTTGCAGACCAGTAAAGTTATCCTTACCCATTTGCGCGATGATCGTGGCGCCCTGGTATGGCCGGGTTCTGCTGTTTTGTTGAGGAAAAATACATTGATCAGCCGGTGCATATCCTTTGCCAGTAAAAAACAAGCCATCACCACCATCATGGTAGATAACAGCTTAACCGGTATATCAAAGCTATAGTTCATGGCCATTACATTTGCCATTACTATTAGTGTAACAATAGCACCCAGTAAAGCGGTACGTCTGAACAGCAGTAATATACCGCCCAATGCTTCTGCTGCACCGGTAAACAGGTTATACCCTTCTGAATATCCCATAAAGGTCCATGCAAGCCCCATAGGCGAACTTTCGCCATAAGGCTGTAACAGCCTGTTCAAAGATGGTGCGGGAAACTGTAGCTTAAAGATCTTTACAAAACCATAGGTAAGCATGGTAAAGGCAGCATAATACCGTACCACAACAGTAAGCCAGTAATACAATTGGTTATAACTTTTTCGGTTACGGTCCAGCGCAGTCCATATCAGGCTACCCGCAAACGCTGTTAACAGGGTGAAAAGCAACACTACAAAATCATAGGTGGTATCTCCGCTGCCATTGGTAAACGTATTAATATCGTACGACAAATGCAGAACATGTTTTCCTATCCAGGGTATCAGTGAATGAAATGGTGTAATGTACACTCCATATAAAGCATCTATGCCGGGAAATACACCATTGGGATTAAAGAAAATGTACAATACGAAAAAGAGAAAAAAGAAACGGAAGGCGAGCCTTTTTGAAAAGCTCCAGGGTGCCTGAAACGGTAACTGTGACATGGCAGTTGTTGTTTATAGCCTGGTAAAATAAACTTTTTCAGCATATACAGTATTACCATTCAATAAAAACGTTTTAAAAAGTCAGGTGCATACTATCTTTGCGCCCACTGGCAAGCCTGAAACATGACAAGAAAAATCATTTATCTTATTAACCCTATATCCGGTACCCGGGGAAAATCGCCGTTGCAGGAGCTCATCACACAAAAAACAACGGCACAGGGAATTGCCTTTGAAATTCTGCCTACTACTGCCAATGGCGATTACCGGCACATTGCTGATAAAATACAACAAGAAAAGATTACGGATGTAGTGGTATGCGGTGGCGATGGTTCCGTAAACCAGGTAGTGAATGCATTGGCCAATACCAATGTTGACTTTGGCATTATACCAATGGGGTCTGGTAACGGACTTGCCTTTTCAGCCAACATACCCAAAGGAAGTGAAAAAGCACTGGATGTTGTTTTTAACGGCACAGCAAAGCTTACCGATGCATTTATGGTAAATGACCGGTTTGCGTGTATGCTTTGCGGATTAGGTTTTGATGCACAGGTGGCACACCAGTTTGCCAAGCAATCCAAAAGAGGGCTGGCAACGTATGCTGCGGTTACTACCCGCAACTTTTTCACGGCAAAAACCTATCCATTCCGGGTACATGCCAACAAACTCACCTTCACTACCGATGCATTCTTTTTAAGCATTGCAAACAGTAACCAGTTCGGCAACAATTTTACCATAGCGCCCAAGGCTGAATTGTCTGACGGCTTGCTGGATGTGGTGATTGTAAAAAAAGTACCACGTCCCTTACTGTTAGTCACCATTATGAAACAGGTGCTTGCAGGTAAACTGAAACGTATTGAGAACTCTCTCAGTTCACCGGTGATCTATTTTCAAACCAATGAGCTTGTTATTGATAATGAAAAAGAAGCCCCGTTGCATATTGACGGCGAGCCGATGAAAACCTTCAGACATCTGCACATTAAAGTACTGCCTGCTTATTTTAAGCTGCTGTATGCTTCTAATGGCTAAATAAAGGATGGGTAGAGCCTACCAGCTGACTGAACTGATGAAATGCTTTCTGGTTATTGCTGTTGTACAGCGCTTCTGCTATATCCTGTTTTTCTCTTTTGGTAAGATGAAAGTTCAATGCCGCACCACCGTCTTCTGATTTGGGCGTATACTGAAAACTTAACCGGAAGAAATGTTTATCCAGCAGTTCCTGTGAAAGACTTAACTGGTCATTCTGGCTATACTCCTGCATTTTATACCAGTTATTCTGCAATAGCAGCATGGGCCTTGTTACCACTTCTGTAATATCATTGGACTCAAACGGATGTTCCCAGCCGCCTGTTTTACGATCGGAGATCTGGATCTGGATGACACCGCGTGTATTTTCGCGCAGCCATTTTTCAAACACCTGTACAAAACGTGTGGTAGTTTCCTGTCCGTAGTTATCGCGCAATCCTGCATCCATCACATCTACCACTGGTTGCGTGGGCAGCCAAACATTGGGCAACACGTACGGGAATGTTGCATTCATGCGCAATGCTGTAAGCAGACGCAGGTTCAGTGGGTTCTGTTTAACGAATAATGCACTGTAGTCAATGGCATCAGGGTCCAGCTCAGGAATACGGGTAGTATCATATACCGGTTTCATCAAAAAACTGACAGGTTGCGTACTCATTACCAGTTTGCGACCGTCGCGCGTAACCACAGCGTTCAGGATCATTAATGGCGTGCGTGCCGCTTTTTCATCTTCGTATACAGTGGTCAGTTGTTTATCCAGCAAACCCCGTGTATTGGTATTCAGTTTTTGTTCAAAGGCATAACCGCGGTCTTTAATGTAATCATAGCCGCCTACTGAAAATTTCTGTGCGGGCGATGCCAGGTCCCTGGCCACCATGGATGTAAATAATGAATTGAGCAGGTCGCCGGAAATGTCATCCACATATTTCCTGTCCTGTATATTCAGTGTTTTATCTGTTTGTCTTTTCAATGCCAGTTCACGGAAATAAGCCATTCCCAGCATCCCGCCGGAAGCACCGGATACCATGAATGTTTTATCCATGATCTTGCCACCACTCAGGCTATCCAGCCGCTGCAATACATTCATTACAAACGTAGCACTACGGTTGCCGCCACCGCTGGTGTTAATGATAAACATGATCGGTTTTTCCTCGTGCTGCTTCTGTTTCCATTTTTCCAGTATGCCGATCATATTTTGCACGTCACGTGCTTCCTTATCAGGGGTGCACAAGGCCACCAGTGATTCACGACTGTATTCAGGACGTTCCGTTTTATTTTTATAATCCAGTCCGTAAGCTTTATTACTGGGGTCAATAATATTATACCGGTACAGCAGGTTCAGAATAAAGAACACTACCAGCATAGCCGGTATGCTCCAGCTTTGCATAAAATACGAGAAGGCACCCGATACCGCGATCAGGATGGCAAAAAAGATGGTAATACCCGACGCTGCCGGTAGCTGGAACAAAGGATTATCCAGGCAAAAACCAACCAGTATAAGAAAGATAAATGCGATGAAAATAGACAATACCGCAGCAAAGTGATGCCTGCTAAACACCGTTTCTACAAATTCTTTACTGTAATGTGATACATCACGCACCTTTTTCAACGTAAAAGGCGATTTCAGATACCATTCCACGCGCATCAGCCTGCTTTCATTCAGCCTGGTTTCATTTTTCCGGAACTGTGCTTTGAATAATTGCGGATTACTGATCACCGGTGTAAGCCGGCGTATAATGGTTCTGTCGGCCCTGAAAAAATACAGCAATGAAATGGCTATAATAAAAATGAGACCGCAAAGAAATCCCAATACCAGTAAAAAGATCTCCCATCCGATCATCAACTGTTTGGTTTTGGAAAAATTGACAGCCCTGAAAAAATAAAAGATCAGGAACGCAAGTGGCAGTATGGCGTTATTGATACAATATTTGAGAAAGGGATTGGACGTGGTGGCCAGAAAACGGAAATGACGGCTGAACAGGATGAATGTGGTGATATTCCAGCTCATTATAAAAATACCTATGGCCGCTCCCACAAAAGCTGCACTGATAATATTTACATTTCCCAGGTATTCAGGCGCCAGGAATAGCGAATCTGCGCCATACGATTTCATAAAAGTACCATTGATGGTACTGAACAGGATAAACCAGAAAAGGAGCAGTAACTGGAATTTCCTTACATGCAGCAATACCAGCTGTATGGGAAGTGAGTAATATAGCCCGCGGAAAAAAACTTTCATGCTGACGGATCTTTCTGTTGTCTTAAAAACAAATCTGGCTACAATTTACTCTAAAAACGAACAGACAAACAGAAGATTATGCCGCAGACCTGAAAGAGGCGTGTACGCGGGTAAGATACAGCATGGCAATAAGGCTTAACAGTAATAACATGCCGGTTACCTGGTGCAATTGCGCCATCCACTCAAACGTAGCCCAGTGATTGGGTACAATACCCGGGCTGGTCAGTATGGTCAGAACACCCAACAGCACCTGCAGCAGTACCAATACCAGCGGCATTAAAGCGGCCGTACCATATACATACGATGCAGCAGGCACTGCCCTGGTTCTGAAAAAGTATATTACAATGAGTATCAGCAACAGATACGCCAGTCCGCGATGAAAAAAGTGGATGGTGATACGGTTTTCAAAAAAGTTCAGCAGCAACGGGCTTTCCCTGAACATGCCCTGCGGAACCCAACTGCCATTAATGGTAGGCCAGGTAGGCGCTACTGTAGCGGCTTTATGCCCCGCCATCAATGCGCCAAATACCAGTTGTACAAACAACAATGCAATAAGCCACCAGGTATATTTTCTGAGACCGGGATGTACTATCTTTTTGTTCTCTTCAATACGCAATTGCAAAGCAAACCAGAAAGCGTAGCAGATCAGCCCGAGCGCAAATATAAAGTGCAGGGCCAGCCTGGTAGGTTTTACATACGTAGCATCACCAGTTAAGCCGCTGGCCACCATGATCCAGCCGATAGCTCCCTGCAAAGCACCGAACAGGAACAGTATCAGCAGCGGCATCCACATTTCTTTTTTCAGGTATTTTTTGGCCACCAGATATACAAAGCCCACAACAAACACCACTCCTATCAAACGGGCCCAGAAGCGATGAAACCATTCCCAGAAAAATATGAATTTAAAATCCTGTAGAGTGAAGCCGGAATTCAGCAGGTAGTACTGGGGTGTTTGACGATACTTGTCAAACTCTTCCATCCACTTATGTTCACTCAATGGCGGTAATGCGCCTGTTACCACATTCCATTCGGTAATAGACAGGCCCGAACCCGTTAAACGGGTGATGCCTCCCAGGACCACCTGTATCAGCAACATGCCTACACCTATCAATATCCAGTTGGCAACAGCGCGGTTGCCCCGCGATGACAAGGAATGCGTATTCATAGCGCCGCAAAGGTACACCCCGATAACTGTTTTGCCAGAAATTTTGCAGTGTGAAGCTCTGTTAATGTGGCAGTTTTTCGCGTACCGCACCATACACCCATGTGCCTGCGATGGCACTCAAAAGGGTCACCATCACAACTGTTGCACCGGTACCGATCTGTGCAAATAAAGGACCCGGACAAGCGCCTGTCATAGCCCAGCCAAAACCAAACAACAGACCGCCCCACACCTGTCCCTTGTTGAATTTTTTGGGATGAAAAGTAATGGGCTCACCATAAATGGTCCTGATCTTCAGTTTTTTGATCAGCCATACGGAAAGCATGCCAGTTACCACCGCAGAACCAATTACACCATACATGTGAAAGCTCTGCAACCGGAACATTTCCTGTATCCGGAACCAGGAGATCACTTCTGATTTTACCAGTACAATACCAAACAACACCCCGGCGGCCAGATATTTCAACTGGTGCCACCAGGAATGGCTACGCTCAGACTCGTTGATACAAATACTGTCCAGCGATCGTACTTCAAAGTCGGTATTGGGTTCTGTTGCTTGTTGTATTGAGGAAGAAGACATACACAAAGATTTACCATTGCAGAATAAAAGGCAGAATAAGATTGGCCATAATAAAACCACCGGCCATAAAACAACAGGTTGCTACCAGCGATGGCCATTGCAACGTAGACAAACCCATAATAGCATGTCCGGAAGTACAACCGCCTGCATACCGGGTACCAAAGCCCACCAAAAAACCACCGGCCACCATCAGTGCCAGCCCCTTTGCGGTGAGCAATGCAGGCCAGTTGAATAATTCTGCCGGTACCAGATTGGTATAGTCATGAATACCATAGCGTGACAGTTCTGATACCAGTGCTGCATTTACCTGCACAGGCTGTGGGTTACGCAGCCATACGCCGGCAATAATACCGCCCAATAACACGCCTGCTACAAAAAACAGGTTCCAGCTTTCTTTTTTCCAGTCGTATTTGAAAAAACTGATCTTGGCAGGGAAACATGCCGCACAGATGTGTCGCAATGAAGAAGAAATACCAAAACTTTTATTGCCTGCTATCAGCAATAACGGCACAGTAAGTCCTATTAACGGACCCGCAATGTACCAGGGCCAGGGTTGTTGAAGCCATGTCATATTTAAAAGGAGAGTTCTGATAAAGAATGCGCATACAAATAAAATACAAAACCTTCACCCACGCAATGCCTCCAGGCATCTGCTATCATTCATTTAGGCATTTATCATTATGTCCATTGCTGCAATATCTGCTGCAATTGTTTTGCCGGAACCACACCAGCCTGCCGCCACTTAATTTGTCCCTGCTGAAATACAATCAGTGTAGGAACACTCTGCACGCCGTATTGCTGTGCGGTATGCGGGTTCTTATCAACATCCACTTTCAGAATGGTGACAGCATCGCCCAGCGTTTGTTTCAGCTCTTTCAGCACGGGTGGCATCATTTTGCAGGGACCGCACCACTCTGCAAAAAAATCAACCAGCACCGGTTTATCTGACTGTATGATCTTTGCAAATGAACTCATACTGTATTTATTTAAATTATTCATGCCGGCAACCAGGTGTTTTTATAACATGGTTGACGGACATACATAGTCTGTCAATGCAAATTGTCCGGTTTCTTTTATTGCTTTCAAACCACCCTGCACATTTACCAGGTTGTTAAACCCGCGTGCTTTCAGGATTGAAATAAAGATAACGGACCGGTAGCCACCGGCGCAATGTACATAACCGGCTTGTTGTTTATCTATCTGCGCCATATTTTCATTGATATAATCCAGGCTTACATTGACTGCATCTTTAATATGCTCTGATTCATATTCACTCTGTTTACGCACATCTATGATCTGCATATCATTATGCTGCTGTTGAATTGCTGCCAGTGCTGCGGGTGTTATACTCTCAATGGTATCAATTTCTTTACCAGCTTTTACCCACGCATCATAGCCACCCTGTAAAAAACCCACCACATGGTCATAGCCCACTCTTGCCAGCCTGGTAACCACTTCTTCCTCACGACCAGGATCAGCAACCACCAACAGCGGTTGTACCACACCGGGGATCAATGCGCCTACCCAGGGAGCAAAATTGCCATCAATACCAATATTGATAGCACCGGGTATAAATCCACGCACAAAAACATCCGGATTGCGCGTATCCAGCACCAGTGCAAAGGTTTCATTGGCAGCAGCTTCAAAGGCTTCTGCAGACAACGGTGTTGTACCCCGTTTCAACACCTTATCTATACTTTCATAACCCAGTTTGTTCATCTGTACATTGAGGGGGAAATATTGTGGCGGCTGTGTCAGTCCGCTGGTAACTTCTGTAATAAATTCCTGTTTACCTATGCCTGCACGCAAAGCATAGTTGGTTGCCTTCTGATGCTCCAGTGTATCGGATGTTTCATTGCTCATATTTTTGCCACAGGCACTGCCTGCACCATGTGCCGGATATATGATCACCTCATTGGGCAATGGCATTATTTTCTGTTGTATTGAATCGTACAATAGTCCGGCAAGTTCTTCCTGCGTCATACCTGCTGCTTTCTGGGCAAGATCTGGTCTTCCCACATCGCCGATAAACAAGGTATCTCCGCTGAACAGCGCCACCGGCTTTCCCTGTTCATCTTTCAGCAGGTAACAGCAGCTTTCCAATGTATGACCGGGGGTATGCAATACTTCAAATGTTAATTTTCCAACCCTGAACAGTTCTCCGTCTTTTGCAATATGCGCCGGAAAAGCCGGTGCTGCACCCGGGCCATATACAATAGTGGCGCCGGTTGCCTTTGCCAGGTCAAGATGGCCTGATACAAAGTCTGCATGAAAATGGGTTTCAAAAACATACCTGATAACGGCACCGTTGCGCTGTGCTTTTTTTATGTAGGGATCAACTTCACGCAGTGGGTCTATTACCGCTGCTTCTCCTTCACTTTCAATGTAATAAGCTCCCTGTGCCAGGCATCCGGTATAGATCTGCTCTATTTTCATGTTATACATTTTACTGTAAAATTCCGGGATGGGTTCATCCTGTCCTATGACTTTTGTCACACAACAGGCTATTTTATAACAGTTATTCCCGGCTGTAAGTTGTAAACACTGCTGCATGTTACAATGCTATGATCTCGATAGCATTACGGTGCAGCTTCACTTTTCCCAATTGTTCCAGTTTTTTCAGCAAACGTGATATTACTTCGCGTGATGAGTTCAGGTCACCGGCAATCTGCTGGTGACTGGTTTCAATAAGATCGGTGTGTAATGTATCGCGGAGTGTTTTGAGATAAAGTTCCAGGCGTTCGTCCATTGCTTTGAATGCTACATGATCTACCGTTTGCAATAGCTCTTCAAACCGTGAACGATAGTTGCCCAATACAAACTGTACCCAGGTGATGTATTTTGTCATCCACTGCTCCATGTGTTGGGTTGCCACCACAACCGCCGTAGTATCTCTGGCCGCAACAGCCATAATGGAACTGGCTTCCTGGCGCATGTTACAAAACATGGAAAGTGCACAGCCCTGGCCTGGCTGCAGGTAATAAATAAAAAACTCCGCACCTTCTCCATCTTCACGGTATATTTTCACCAGCCCTTCTGTGATCAGCAGGGTAGAACGGAAGTATTGACCGGTACGCATCAGGCGCTCACCTTCTTTAAAATGCTGCACCGTGCCTTTTGCAACCAGTTCTTCCAGTAATGCGTGTTCAAAAGCGGGAAACAGCCTGGCCAGGTAGTAGGTATCCATAAATGTGTAAAAAAACAAAGTTCCCGATAAAAGTTAAAACGACTGCAAACCTTATTTTTGGTGCAAAGTTTACCAGTGCTGAACGTTTTTTACCAGGATGAAGTGATAGAAGCCGGTTGTGATGAAGCCGGTCGCGGATGTCTTGCAGGACCTGTTTTTGCAGGTGCTGTAATATTGCCACGCGATTTTTATCATCCCCTGCTGAACGATTCAAAACAGGTAACAGAAGAAGATCGCTACGAATTGCGCAGCTTTATTGAAGCCACTGCTATTTGTTATGCTGTTGCCATGGTTGACCAGGAAGAGATTGACCGCATCAATATCCTGAATGCATCGTTCAAAGCAATGCACCTGGCCGTTGAAAAACTTACGCAGCAACCCGCACTGCTGCTGATCGATGGCAATCGTTTTAAACCCTACAAACAAGTACGGCACGAATGCATTATAAAAGGTGATAGTTTGTATGCGTCTATTGCAGCAGCCAGCATTCTTGCCAAAACTTACCGCGATGATTACATGATCCAACTGCATCAGCAATACCCGTATTACAAGTGGAATACCAACAAAGGATATGGTACTGCTGAACATCGCAAGGCTATTGCTGAATTTGGCATGTGCGATCATCATCGCAAATCATTTCAATGTCTCCCTCCGCAGTTATCACTGGAATTAAAATAACATTTCAGTATTGTTCGTTTATATACACACTTTTCGTAAGGTTAATTAACGTTAAAACCCGTTACAGCCAATAAACCTTGCACTTTGTTACCGGTCTGTTATTACAGAAGATCATTTGTAAAACACAAAAACGAAGTGATATGAAAACGAAATTTATCCTGGCCGTACTTGCAATTACATTTATCAGCATCGGCGTCAATGCACAGTCTGTAAGAGACCGTGAACGTAATCAGAATGCCCGTATCGAACGTGGCCTGCACAATGGCACATTAACGCATCGTGAAGCACGACATCTTAAAAAAGAACAGCATCGTATTCACCACAAAATGCGCATGGCTAAACGACATCATGGCCGCAGGGCAGTTGCAGAAAGAAGACATGTACGTCACATGCAGGACAGGGCCGGTCACAATATTTACAGGGATGAACATCGTCCGCATAACTCAAAATAATCAGTTACGGATTATGCATCAAATGACATTGTTCTTGTATAGCAATGTCATTTTTTTATGCATACTCTATTGGCCATATACCCGCCCCTTGTCTTATCACCACCGGTTCATCGCCGGTACAATCTATTACCGTAGAAGGAATCATTCCTCCAATACCACCATCCACAATAATATCCACCTGCTTTTCAAAACGGTCTCTGATCAGTTCAGGATCGGTATATTCTTCCACCATTTCGCCAGGCAGGGAAGTGCTCAACAGGGGATGGCCCAATTCTTTTACAATAGACCGTGCAATGTTATTATCAGGTATACGGATACCCACTGTGTTCTTACGGCTCTTCAAAAGTTTCGGTACTTCTTTACTGGCGGGCAGAATAAAAGTATAAGGACCGGGCAGATGGCTTTTAAGCAACCTGTATAGCGGTGTTGAAATACTTTTCGTGTATTGACTGAGACTACCCAGATCATGACAGATAAAGGAAAAATGCGCTTTGGCCGGATCAAAACTCTTGATGCGACAGATACGTTCCACAGCTTTATGCTGATGTATATCACACCCAAGTCCATAAATGGTATCGGTAGGGTAGATCATTACACCACCATTCAGTAATGTTTCTGTAATGGTCCTGATATTACGTTCCTGCGGATTGTCTGGATGAAGGTGTAAAAACATACGCTGATTTTAACTATTTAAAGATACCTCCATTGTTATCATGAGCAGTCATAACCGCCTGCTTATTAAACAATTTCACATAAATTTTGTTATTGTAAAATTTGTGCCAATCCAATATTCTAAATAAATTTAATATCAGATAAATGTAACTGTTATGCAATTGCAGGCCGTTGACCGAGTTGACAATATTAGCGAATTGGATTTTCAGGAGCACTATTACAAACCAATGAAGCCACTGGTCATTAACGATCTTTCAAAAAACTGGCCGGCATATCATAAATGGAACTGGCAATTCTTTAAAGACACGGTTGGTTCAAAACAGGTGGCGCTGTACAACAACGTGAAAAGTGACGCTTACACTCCTATTAACACTGCAGACGATTATAAAACCTTTGGCCAGTATGTGGACATGATCAGCCAGGGACCTGCCGGATGGCGCATCTTTCTGTTCAACATTTTTGATCACGCGCCGCAACTGGTACAGGACTTTACATGGCCCGACCACCTGATGAGGGGTTTTGTAAAACGTTTTCCCATGTTGTTTGTAGGCGGCGCTACCAGTATTACGCACATGCATTTCGACATTGACATGTCGCATATTATACATACCCAGTTCCTGGGACGCAAAAAGGTATTGCTGTTTCCATATCAGGAACAGCATAAACTGTATCGCAAACCTTTTGAGGTGTTGAGCCTTGCAGATTTTTCACATTACGATCAGAACAACGGAACACCTGATTATGAACGCTTTCCGGCCCTAAAGCTGGCCAGGGGTTACGAGGTGATCCTGGATCATGGTGATACGCTGTTTATGCCTGCCGGCTACTGGCACCACATGGAATATATTGACAGTGGTTTTGCCATGAGCCTCCGCGCCCTTCAGTCATCCGTAAGCGGTAAACTGAAAGGTGCCTGGAACCTTTTTGGTATGCGCAATATTGATACCCTGATGAAAAAAACAGCCCCTAAATGGTGGTTTGATTACAAAAAAGAGAAAATCTTCCAGGCCGCTGAAAAAGAACTGGCTGGCACAATTGTCTTAAATCATTGACGCTCTTTCTGCAGCATTCATAAAAATTCTTTAAGAAAATATTGATTTTTAAAAAAACAGTAATTACTTTTACCCCGCGCTTCTGTTCTGAAACACTAATCTCCGTCAAAGCGCAAGGGCAATCCAATCTCCCAAAATCGCAACCATCCAATTTCCATCCTATTTCCAATTTCCCTGTTAAAATAGTTACAACGTAAAGGATATTCCAGAAGTATCTCTTTTAACACAAGTATCCGCCACCCTTTTTAATACTATTTGATCATTACCCCATTGTTTTTAGTAAAAACATACGTTTAGGCTGTTTGCTAATGCCTGTTGTTCCTTTGTTTTTACTGATCACTCAGACACCCTTTGATGGTAGGTGCTGCCTGCTACAAAAAGAAACCACGAACCGTACACAACGTTCTGTTACTTTTTGCACGCTCTCTCCTCCTCATATGTGGCCTGTCGCAAGCTGTTGATACACCTTGATTCAAAAATATTTTTAGTAAACATATTCGTTTATCTTCTTTCTTTTTGTGGTTTCAGAGGTAAGCACAGGCCGGCGATTTCCATCGCTGGCTATTTTTTTACAAGAAAAACAGGTTATTAAATCAGAAGTCGGGCATACGCACACAGGCTTGCGCAAACAATCACGCAACCCCGCGAAATCACACAATTAGTAATTATTAGGAAATGGTCCAGGTTTCGCTGCCGCGCAACAGTTTGTCCAGGTTGCCCGGTCCCTTACTTTTGATCACTTCTTCTACCTGCAGGTTCATCATTTCTTCGTAACAGGGCCTGTCAGTTTCGTAGAACACACCAAAAGGCCGCGGTAAATGACCTTCTACACGCGGGTCATCAAACATACGCACCAAGATCTGCGCTTTGTAAAAATCCTTTTCATCATGCACCCACAGGTCATCGGCAGTTACATCGCTACCCAACTCTGCTACCACCGGTTTGAACCCATCCAGGCGAATGCCTTTGTTGCGGGCCGCACCAAATATCAGCGGTTTGCCCTGTTCCAGGAACAGTGTGTTATCCGGTTTGGTTGATTTTTCGGTAAAGGTTTCAAAAGCACCGTCGTTGAAAATGTTGCAGTTCTGGTAGATCTCCAGGAAAGAAGCGCCTTTGTGTTTATGACTGCGGATCAATGTTTCCTGCAGGTGTTTGGGATCGCGGTCCATACTGCGGGCTACAAAAGTGGCATCAGCCCCCATTGCCAGCGCCAGCGGGTTGAACGGATGATCGAGACTGCCAAACGGCGTTGATTTGGTGACTTTATTTTCTTCTGAAGTAGGTGAGTATTGTCCTTTGGTAAGACCATAAATCTGGTTGTTGAACAGCAACACATTCACATCAAAATTGCGGCGCAACAGGTGAATGGTATGGTTGCCACCGATACTCAGTCCGTCACCATCGCCGGTAACGATCCAGATATTCAGGTCGGGACGTGCAGCCTTCAGTCCACTGGCAATAGCCGTAGCCCGGCCGTGGATAGAGTGCATGCCATACGTGTTCATATAATAAGGGAAACGGCTGCTACAGCCGATACCGGAAACGATCACAATGTTTTCGCGGGGTATGCCAAGGGTCGGCATGATCTTCTGCACCTGTGCCAGGATAGAATAATCGCCACAACCAGGGCACCAGCGCACTTCCTGGTCGGTAGCAAAATCCTTCGCCGTTAATGGCAGGGCAGTAACTGTTTCGCTCATGATTCTTTACTTGTAACTGCAAATTTACGCTTTTGCAGGGGTTTTGCAGGTGGCTTTTATAAGGCATTGCCCAACGCACTGATAAATCCATTCACATACGAATAGCGGGGGTTTTTCCAGTAATGGCCCAGTCGCACAATGATCAGCCTTTTGGCGGGGTTTACATACACAAACTGCCCCAGTATACCTTCTGCCTGGTAGGCTGCATAAGCATCCGGCACATAAAAACGCTTAGCTCCTGATTTATCTTTGTATGATTTAACCCCTCCACCTTCCATGTGTGATGCCAGGTATTGTACAGCTTCCAGCGAGTCGTTGAAGTATTTATAGCTTTTTACACCCCACCACTGGTTGCGGTAGCCTTCATACCTGTCCAGCGAGTCGGAGCTTACAGACGCATGTATCCATTGCCTTGATACTACCTGCTGATTGTTGCACACACCATTGTCCAGCATTAGTCTGCCCAGTTTTGCATAATCACGCGCAGTAGCATTCATACCCCCAAATACTACTTCCTGTTTCCGTTTATCTGTTGTCCAGAAAGCATTGCTTTCCATGCCCAGTGGCTGCCATATTTTTTCCTGCAGGCATTGCGATACTTTTTTACCGGTAGCCCTTTCCAGTACCATTCCCAGCAATTGCGTATCAATACTCTGGTATTCCATGGCGCCTCCGGGCTCTTTGACAATTTTTGTTCTCAGTGCTCTTTTCTTCATATTGGGACTGAAACCCAGTTTGATGGCATCATCTTTCAGTCCATAGCTGCCTTCATCAAACTTTAGTCCGCTGCGCATATCCAGCAGGTGCTGCAACGTAATCTTTGAAAAACGGGCATCTTTTTTTGCCAGCTCCGGCAGGTATTTGGTTACAGGATCATTTACAGAACCGATCTTTCCTTCATCAATAGCAATACCGACCAGGATACCGGTAAAAGACTTGCTGACTGAAAAAGAAGGCAGCAATGATTCTTTATTAAAACCATCAAAATAGTTTTCGTAGATCAGGGTATCGTTGCGCACAACCAGAAATGCAGCCGTGTATGAATTGTTCAGTTGTGAATCAAGCTGGTTTTTGATCTTCAGGTAAGCATCTGCCTGCGGAGCAATGAATGTGGAGGTCGTTTCACCTTTGTATACCGGCACATGCGGCATACGTTGGTTATCGGTCAGTTTAAGACCCCTGTATTTATACGCCCTGATAGCATAGCAGGAAGACAACAGGCAAAGAACAATAAACAGAAAGGGGTAGATCCGCATCATGCAGAAGATATTTTCATCAAACTACAAACTCCTTTGCAAAGGAAATTGTAAAAACAGATGTGCGAATTACTAATTAATCAATCCGCACATTTACAAATTAGCTAATTTTCTTGCAGCTCCTCCCAGTACTCCGCTGCTCTCCTGGTATGTGGTATCACTATTGTACCACCCACAATATTGGCTACAGCAAATATCTCGTACATCTGATCGGTATTCACACCCAGTTCATGACATTTACCAAGATGGTATTTAATACAATCATCACAACGCAATACCATACTGGCTACCAGCCCCAGCATTTCTTTTGTTTTTTTATCAAGCGCCCCATCCTCGTATGTATTGGTATCAAGATTCCACAGACGTTTCATTACAAGGTTGTTCTTGCTCAAGATCACCTCGTTCATCTTTTCCCTGTATTCGTTGAATTCTTTTACAAGCTCTGCCATATTTATATAGATTATTCCACAAAAGTAGCAAAGCTACCTGTCATCCATTGCAATTCATAAAAACGATATTGAATTTGTATATTCACATTCCAAACTTTATCTGCATGAAGAAAATAATCCTGCTGCTGTCCTTTCTTTCGCTTCTACTGGTAACTGTTGCCCAAAATGGCAAGGAACCGATCAAAGTAACAGACATGTTGAAGATAAAATCAGTTGTCAGTGCTCAACTGAGTAAAGACGGCAGCAAAGCTGTTTTTGTGGTTACCGCCATTGAACCAGATGGCGACAGCAAGCTGGATTATAAATATGTTGCCCAGTTGTGGCTGGTACAAACAGATGGCAACAGTGCTCCAAAGCAATTAACCTCTAAGGAAAATTCTTCCCAACCGGTATTCAGCCCCGATGGCAGGCAGATAGCTTTTGTACGTACTGCAGATGGAAAGCCACAAGTGTTTTTATTGTCGCTGGACGGAGGCGAAGCCATTCAACTTACAAAGTCTAAATACGGCGCTACCAATCCCAAATGGAGTCCTGATGGCAAAAAAATATTGTTTGCAGGGGGTATTTCATTAAAAGATCTGCTTAAAGATTCTGTTTTGAATCCCGGCAAACAGGTTCCCGCGTGGCCTTTTGAAAAACCGGGTTTTTCTAAAAACGAACAACTCAAAACCAGCACCGCCAAAGCAGATCCCGATGGAGGACTGGACGAAGTACGGGCATACCTGGATAATAATGTAACAGACAAAAAAGCAACTGTACTGAATAAACTGAATTTCCAGAGTGAAACCAATGTGTCCGCCGACATGGGTTTCAATCATTTTTTTATTACAGATATACAGCCGGGTTCAACACCTGTTGCTGTTACACGTGGCTTCAGCCGTTTCAGTGGTGCAGATTTTACGCCAGACGGCAAACAACTGATCCTGACCTGTGATATTGATTCACTGGAACACCCTGATCGCTCACTGGAGAGCGAGATCTATCTTATTAATACCGATGGCAGCGGACTCCGTAAACTATTGGGAGAAGCCGGCAAAACCTATGGCTCTGCACAGGTCTCCCCTTCCGGTAAATGGCTGGCTTTCCAGTATGGCACCACTTCTTTTGTAAACTTCCCGGTACTGGGTATCATGCCATTGAACGGTACTGCAAAAGATATTGTAACCATTCCATTTGATCGCCGTAAAAGTGATTTTAACTGGAGCCAGGATGAAAAATACCTGTATTTCACTGCATCCAGCAATGGTGGCACACCGCTGTTCCGGGCAGATGTAAAAAGCAAACAGGTAGAACAGCTTACCGAATTTGAAGGCGGGATCAACAGTTACGATCTTCAGAACAACAGGATTGTATTCAGCAAAACAATTGTAGCTGATCCTTCAGAATTATATGTGGCAGATGCTGCCGGAAAAAATACCCGCCGCCTCAGCAACTTCAACGAGGAATGGCTTCGCACCAAGCAGCTTTCTTTCCCCGAAAAGAAAACATTTACCAATAATAAGGGACAAACCATAGAATACTGGGTAATGAAACCCATCAACTATGAAGCGGGTAAAAAATATCCATTGCTGTTAAATATACATGGTGGTCCTTCTGCCATGTGGGGACCCGGCGAAAGCAGTATGTGGCATGAATTCCAGTTCTTCTGCAGCAAAGGTTATGGAGTGGTATACTGTAACCCACGTGGAAGCGGTGGTTATACAGAAGAATTTCTGCGCGCCAATATCAATGACTGGGGTGCAGGACCACACAGTGATGTAATGACCGCACTGGACAAAACAGTTGGAGAAGGCTGGGCAGATACTTCCAAGCTGGTGGTAACCGGTGGTTCTTATGCCGGCTACCTCGTAGCATGGATCATCAGTCACGATCATCGTTTTAAAGCAGCCTGTTCACAGCGTGGCGTATACGATCTGGCAACATTCTTTGGAGAGGGTAATGCATGGAGGCTGGTACCCAACTATTTCGGAGGCTACCCCTGGGATGCCAACACCAAAGCAACGCTGGAAAGGGAATCACCGTTCTCATACGTACAGAATATCACCACTCCCTATATTATTTTCCATGGTGACAATGATCGTCGTACCGGTTTTGTACAAAGCGAAATGATGTACAGAAGCCTGAAGGTATTAGGCAGACCGGTAGAGTATGTTCGTCACCCCAATGCAACGCACGAAGTAACCCGCAGCGGCGATAACCGTCAGCGTATTGACCAGATGTTGCGTACATGGGAATTTTTTGAGCGTTATATCTCACATTAATAAAAGCATACAAAAGGCCTGGCGTTTTAGATGATCTTTATCTGGGCCATCAGTTTGTCTTTGTAGGTATCGCCTACAGGCAGGTATTGATTATTGATAACCACCTTTCCTCTTTCCAGGAAGTCTATTTTTTCTTTGTTGATGATATACGATTTGTGAATACGTATAAAGCGGTGTTCGGGCAGCAAAGCTTCCATATTCCGCATACTTTCCAGTGATAGTATTTTACCTGTA
Organism: Chitinophagaceae bacterium PMP191F; assembly: GCA_001302245.1. Lineage (GTDB taxonomy): Bacteria > Bacteroidota > Bacteroidia > Chitinophagales > Chitinophagaceae > PMP191F. The sequence goes on along the minus strand of LGYU01000008.1, from coordinate 192,162 downwards.
GCTGTATGAAAAGCTATATAATCACGTAGTGCCTCAATATACAGGATAGATGTAAATGCAAGTTTCTGTATGCGGTATTCTGTTTTTATAAAAATATGCTCTTCTGAAGATGCGGGTTGCAATGCCGTTTCTGTTGTCTTTTCCTGCAAACGCAGCCGGGCTTTCTGTACAGCGATCATGTAACGGTCGAAGGTGATGGGTTTCAGCAGGTAATCCACCACGTCATGTTCGTAGCCTTCAATGGCATATTCATTATACGCCGTAGTTAAGATCACTTTACAACCGTTGCGGATGATCTTCATAAACTGGATACCGCTTAGTTCCGGCATCTGGATATCCAGGAAAATAAGATCGGCTTTTCCCTCCTGTACAAACTGCAATGCATCCAGTACATGTGTTGTACTGAGCACAGCTTCAAAACCAGGTGTTTTACCAATATAATCAGTAAGCAGTTTTACTGCCAGTGGTTCATCATCCACCACCACACACCGTATGTTAGCTGTATTAGTCATGCAACAGTTCTATTGTTACAGTAAAGGTATCGGGCTTGTCTTCAATGTGCAACAAATGTTTATCGGGATACAGCAAATTCAGCCTTCTTTTAACATTGGCCAGCCCTATGCCTCCACCGGCATCTTTTATTCCATTGCCTTTTCTGTTGAAACAATGAAAATTGATCTTTAAAGAAGTAACGTACAACGTTACCACCAACTGATCATCGCTGCCGGAAAAATCGCCATGTTTAAAGGCATTCTCTACAAAAGGGATCAGCAATAATGGTGGCACCTGTACTTCATCTATGGGTCCGCTTATGTGCAGATTTGCCTGTACAGGCCGATCGAACCGCAGCTTCTGCAATTCAATATATTTTACAATGTACTCCCACTCTTTTTTCAATGGCACTTTTTCATTACTGTCGTATAACATATACCGCAACAGGTCCGACAAACCGGCAATAGCATGAAGCGCTTGTGGCGAACCCTCGTATACCAATGCATAAATATTATTGAGACTGTTGAATAAAAAGTGGGGATTGACCTGCGAACGCAAAAAGGACAGCTCTGCCTGCCGGTTCTGTAACAACAGCTCTTTCTGCTCCAGCTGTTTGTATTGCGCGTAGCGTACAAAGTAGAACACAACACCATACACCAGGTAAACACTGAAGAAAAATATATTGGATGAAAAGAAGTAGCGCAGCCGTTCATTTTTGTGATCCATCATAAGCGCTAACTGGTAGTTGATAAAAACAATCGCAGCCAATGGCAACAACAGGAACAGGACCCCTTCCTTTATCTTACCCGTGGGATAACAATAGAAAAGTACCAGATAAGGACACAAGGCAAACAGAAACCCTGCACTGATTGTCAGCAATTGCCCCAACAAGTTTCCTATTCCCAACTCCAACCATTGCACCCAGCCGCGATGAGATAACAGGTTTGGCAGATCATATGCCGCATGCATAAGATAATAAAAGACAACAAAACCCAGTAGCAGGTACCTCAGCCTTCGTTTCATAGCTCAAATCTACCGTTATTCTGTAATGACCATCGTGTTTTACAGCCACCTTTCTGCAAACAGGCTGTATTTGTCTGCATACGGGGTTTTCCCATTTTACCAGCTTATGCAGATATAGCCCAACGGTTTGCAGAGTTGCTTTTTACACGCTGTTGCTGCGGTTTAATTTGGCTGCCGTACAACAACAACTATTATTTATGTACAGGCAAAAAAAGCAATCATCCGGATTATTGATCTCAGGCAGTATGGTCTCAAAAAAATATACGGCAGACGATGCAATAGCAACTCTTACCCGCAGTAAAAAAAAGCATTACTGGTATATTATCATCGGTATTGTATTGTTATTACCTGTTGGCTGGTATTGGCTTCGCTCCTCTCCTGCTGTGTATTTCAGTTACCCGCTTGGTATATCACCCGAACTGGCAGCCAGTTTCGGAGAAGTGCGCAAAGATCATTTTCACATGGGACTTGATCTGCGTACCAAAGGACGCGAAAACTTTCCGGTATACGCTATTGCAGATGGGTTTATCAGCCGCATACAGATATCAGAAAAAGGTTTTGGAAAAGCTGTATTTGTTACGCACCCCAATGGCATTACCAGCGTATATGCGCACCTGAACCGGTTCAGCAATGACTTGGAAAAACACATCCATCAGCAACAGTACCAGCAACAGCAATGGGAACAGGACATCAGCTTTCCGAAGGACCGGTTCCCTGTACAAAAAGGCGATCTTATTGCACGCAGCGGCAATACCGGTACCTCAGAAGGTCCTCATCTGCACCTGGAGTTGCGCAATACACTGACCGGCAAAAGCATTAATCCACAAACAGCGGGCTTTGCCGTTCCTGACAATGTGCACCCTGTAATCAAAAACATTTACTGGTATAATAAACAAGGTAGTATCTATGAAACAAATGCTACCCGTCTGACATTTACCACGGCTTCTGAGCAAACGGTTGAAGTCAGTTCGCCATATATTGTTCTGGGCATAGAAACATTTGATAAAAGCGCCGAAACACGCTTTCAGCTTGGCATTTACAAAGCCACGTTGTATATGGATGATCTGCTGATGCATCATCTTTCCATGGACGAGCTAGCAGACAATGATACCCGTTATGTAAACGCAGGCATTGATTACAAAGAGTACGTTGCCTCCGGAAAAACAATACAACTGTTGACTACCTTGCCAGGCAACAAACTGGCATTGTTCAGCAGGTCACCCGCCAATGGCGTGCTGGATATTCATGACCAAAAGGCGCATTACATCAGGATCGAGATCCAGGATGCTGCGGGCAATATCAGCAGCATCGCTTTCTATATTCGCTTCAATGGCATAAAGCAGGCTTCTATGTCTTATCCACACAACGTTGTATTTATTCCTGCCGGTAAAGATACGATCCTGCAACAGGGACAAACAATGCTGCACATCAGCAAAAATACACTTTTTGACAGGGTACCTGTTTTTATAACAACGACCAATACTTCGCGTAAGAACACAGCTTCCCCCTGCATTGATATTTACCCGTTCACTACTCCTGTATATGATAGCCTGGAGATAACCATTCCCACTACTTTATCAAAGGAAGATACATTGCGTAAACATGTGGTGATGCTGGCACAGACTTCTACAGGTCGTTCTGTGGTGAAAGGAACATGGAATAACAATACAATGACAGGCAGGTTGCCGGGGTTCGGTACGGTACAGATGGTAATTGATACCATTCCCCCATCAATAGCACTGATGAATCCGCGCAATGCACGTTTTCCATCAGACGATGGTGTGGTACGGGTTGTATGTAAAGACAACCTGGGAAACATCGCTGCATTTCGTGCTACTATTGACGGGAATTGGGCTGCGTTTGAAAGAAAAGGAAATGTATTCACCTACCAGCCGGATGAATATTGCAGAGCGGGCGTACACGATCTGACCATCACCGCCTCAGATATCGCCGGTAATATTACCTCGCAAACATTTACTATTATACGTTAGTTCACACAGCACTTATTTCATGGCTGTAGGAGATTCGGGGATCTTGATGCTGTTCAACTGCTGTTGCTGGTTTTGTTTCCATTGCATAAAGGCATGCTGCATGCTGCCAGGTATGGGCGTTGCAGAAGGGAATTTCTGTCGCAGCGGATCTACCTGTTGACCATTTTTCCAGAAACGATAACATACATGTGGTCCGGTAGCAAGTCCTGTACTACCCACATACCCGATTACCTGTCCCTGGCTTACATGCTGACCAGCGCTGACGGCTCTTCTGCTCATGTGCAGGTATTGTGTGGTGTAGGTATTGTTGTGCCGAATCTTTACATAGTTGCCATTGAACTGGGTGAAGCGCGATTCGATCACAACACCTGTTCCGGTAGAAATAATGGGTGTGCCCGTAGGAGCTGCATAATCTGTACCCAGGTGTGCCTTCCATGTTTTTTGAACAGGATGAAAACGACGGAGTGTATACCGTGAAGTGATGTGACTGAATTTAAGCGGAGCTTTCAGGAAAAAACGGCGAAGACTTTTCCCGCTCTCATCATAATATTCTCCGGGCTGTGTACTGTCTGCCTGAAAATAATAAGCATAGATAGGTTCGCCATTGTGTGAGAACACAGCCGATTTGATAGTACCTAGTCCTACCGGTTCATCTTTTACATATTGCTGCTCATATACTACTTTAAACCAGTCGCCTTCCTGTATGGAATAGAAATCAATTGTCCAGGCATACAGATCAGCCAGCTTTATTGCCAGTGCAGGATCGGCACCATTACGGGCAAAGGTTTCGTATAGCGAGCTGGTAATTTTGCCTCCTGTGGTCTTAACCACGGTATGCACATCTCTTTTCCCTTTATAGATATGAATAGAATCACGCAGATCGTATACAATGTAATCAATCGCATTGGGCTGGTATATGAAATACTGCGCCTGGGGCAAACTGTCCTTTGTACAAAAAACAGTGTAGGGATTACCCGCAGCCAGGTTGCGCACATCAAATACCTTTTTTGATTTTTCCGCCAGCGTAGCAATAGTCACATTACTTACGTTGTATAATTGTAATATGCCGGACAGAACCTCATTCTTCTCAACAGTTTTTTCTATTACAGCAAATGAATCAACAGGTAGCCCGAACTTATATTGCAGAATATGTGCGGTAGTATCTTTTACAGCAACCGGTGCAGGACTGGCAGAAGGTTTAGCCGAATGGTTGAAAATAAACCAAGCAGCAATGGCAAGAACTACAATAACGGCAGCAAGAGTTATCAGGGCCTTTCTGGTCATCATGATGTGTGTGTTACACTGGATTATAAATGGTTAGGATTGGCAAACGGTCAAAAACCAAAAGGGCTGCTACGCACAACAATGGGGCCGGGTACGGCTGTCTGACTACACTATAACAGACCATTAACAGCTTTTAATGTTTTCGGGAACGGCCGTTTTCAAGGGCAAGGTTGCGAGATGCACTAAAAGAAATTAAGCACAGGTTAAAAACCGGTTTTATTAAAGCCAGACAAGATACTGATTCATCCTGTTAATTTCATTAAACAATATTCCGTCTATGTAGAAATATCACCACAGTTCACTACCGGCGCATTTTAACAACCCTGTATCACTGGGCTGGCATATAATTAGATAAATGAATTAACAGAGCGTAAAACGGGGAGACATGAACAGTGAGCATGCGTTTATTGCGTGTATCGAAACCAATAATACATCAGACAGGGAATTACAAAGGACGGCTGAAGCAATCGCTTTACCCTTTCTTTGGGTTCCTTTGTTTTTTGTACAGTACTCAACAAAGTACAGCGATCTTGTTTATCGCTGATATCAGATCACTCTTCTTCCAAATGGCATGAAAGAAAGTTCCATCAATTTCAAATGCTGCCGCGCAAAGGGAATACCGATAATGGTTATGAACAATATTGCAGCAAATACCAGGTGTACAAATGCCGTATACAAACCACCACACAGCAGCCAGATAATATTACAAAAAACAGACAGGCAACCCATACTACTGTTGCCAGGAACCACCTTTTTACCAAAAGGCCATAATACCAGCCCGGCAATTTTAAAACATTGGAATCCCCACGGAATACCAACAATAGTAAGACACAATACAAAGCCACCGAATACGTAGCCCAGGGCTGCCCACAGCCCACCGAAGAACAGCCAGATGAGGTTACCGATCAGGTTCATGATTGTAAGATGGTTGTTTGTTTTTCATGATGTAATACCCGGTATGCAAAGAAAGCACTGATCAGCATCAGGAAAGCCCCCAGCAAAAAAGGAGCTCCCGGCAGGTAGACCGGTGCAGTTTTGCCGGTAAAATAGGCAAACAATCCTGTCATTACCGGCGGACCAATAATGGACGTAGCACTCATCAGGCTGGTAAGTAAGCCCTGCAGCTCGCCCTGCTCATTACCAGGAACATGGTTGGAAATGATACCCTGTAATGCCGGACCGGCAATACCGCCCATACAATACACTACAGTAAAAGCATACATCATCCAGCCCTGGCTGGCTATACCAAACAGCACCATGCCTATGCTGTACAGGAACAGGCCGGTGTAAACACTTTTCTCCTGCCCCAGTGCTGGTATTATTTTACGTATCAGTAAGCCCTGTACCAATGCTATCATAAAGCCCACTACACCCAATGAAATGCCTACTTCTTTCACCTGCCAGTCGAATTTTTTCATGCTGTAAAAATTCCAGGTACTTTGTACTGCATGCCCCGCAATGTACACAATTACCAACGCGATCACCAATCCATGAATGGCAGGATATTTCTTAAGCTGCCGGAATGATCCCACAGGATTGGCTCGTTTCCATTCAAACTTTCTGCGTTTGTCTTTATCGAGCGATTCGGGTAAAATAAAATATCCGTAAAGCCAGTTCAGCAAGGTCAATCCTGCGGCAAACATAAAAGGCACGCGGTGTCCGTAGCTGCCCAGTAGGCCGCCGATAACAGGCCCTATTATAAAGCCCAGTCCGAATGCAGCACCTACAATACCAAAGTTCTGCGCTCTTTTTTCCGGAGTACTGATATCGGCTATATAAGCAGAGGCGGTAGTGAAACTGGCGCCAGTGATGCCTGCCAGCACACGGCCAACAAACAGCCAGCCAATACTAGGTGCGAAGGAAAGGAACAGGTAATCAAGTCCAAATCCAAACAATGAAAACAATAACACCGGTCTGCGACCATACCGGTCACTGAGGTTACCCAGTACAGGGGCAAACAGAAACTGCATAAAGGCATACGCAAAGGTCATCCAGCCGCTGTATTTGGCTGCAACACTCAGATCACCATGAATAAGTTCTTCTATCAAACCCGGCATTACCGGCCATATTATTCCCAGGCCAATTACATCTATCAGCAGTGTAACGAAAATAAAACCCAACGCAGCGTTTCGTGAAGACTTCATACAGAAAATATTGCTGCAAAGTAAAGGCATAATTACAGCCTGCGCATTGAAAAAAAAGGTTACAGGTAAATTTTCGGTAAACCGGGTCTCCGGTACCGGCCAATTTACCGGGCACTAAAAATAATCAGCGTGTGTAACTGGTTTTTATGATTGCCTGTTACTATTTTTAAAGAAACATGAGCAATTATCTCGGAAGAGTGGTGCTGCTGGTTCATGACTATGATGCAGCACTGGCATTTTACCAGGAAAATTTTGGTTGCAGGATCCTGTTCGACCAACCTACTGAAAATGGCGGTCGTTATTTGCATATTGCTTTCAACAATAATGAAAATACAGGCATCTGGCTGCTGAAAGCAGATGGCGCAGAAGAACCACTAATAGGCAAACAAACAGGAGGCCAGCCCACACTGGTCATTTACACAGACGATATCCTTACGTTATATCACCACCTGCATAAAAATAATGTTACCATCAGGATATCGCTCATCAATACTTCCGGATACCAGTTTTTCCATTGTCTTGATCTGTATGGTAATGAAATTGTAGTTGTTCAACTACAACACTGAGAATATCAGACTGTTAATGAAATGTTGTACTTACAGAGAAACATGTAGTGCTTCTTACTGATTCAATGTAAATATTACAGTAAGCGTTGTTGTTTCTTTGAATGAGGCATTATACTGTCGTTTCTTTGATACAGAAAGGCGGACAGATAATAAATACAACATTGGTTAAGGTTCTGATCTTATTATTATAAATCCGTACCCTGTTTTTAGCTCCTGCACTACCACATTCATTCTTTTGATTCACTCACAGAAAACCACAGGTATGAAAAGTCTTTCAATAGTACCCCTCACCGCTACGCCCGTTCCGTTACACGCGTTTATCGATCAGTTAATGACCGGGTTATTACCACTGGCAGTTAATAAAAATACCCTCATTGTAAATGATGTAGACAAGGCCTTTACGCTACAGGCAGATGAAGATGCACTGGCTTTGATACTGGGCAGTTTAATGAGCACGATGGTAAGCAATACGGAAAATACCTGTATACGAATAAATGCATTGTTCAATCAGCATTGTATCCAGATCAATCTCAACCATAAAGGATATTGCAACAGTACCATTGCACAACGGTTGAACAGATTGGTAAAAATAGCACAGCAAATGGGTGGCAGCATCAGCATTCAGCAAAATGATACACCGGGTGCCACGGCTTCTTTATCATTTGCATTAGCACCTATGGCTTCCTGTTAAAAAGGCCGCTGAAGATTTCCTGTATATTTTTTAGCTTTTCGAGTCCCTATAGAATGGTTGCAACTCCCCTCTATCGCAACCAAAAAGGGCTCCCGCCAGGGGAGCCCTTCACTTTGGTATTTAATAGAATGACAGATTAATAGCGGTTGTTGTAATTATTCTGACGCGGAGTGAAAGAACGTTTTTCAGTACGCTCTTCACGCGGACGTGCTTCTGTAATCCTGATAGCCCTTCCTTCTACAATACCTCCATCCAGTTCACTGATGGCTTTTTTGGCAGCCTCATCATCGGGCATTTCAACAAATCCAAATCCACGGCTTTTCCCTGTAAACTTATCGGTGATCACACGTGCAGATGAAACTTCACCATACTCTGTAAAAAAGCCTTCCAGGTCATCGTCTGTGACGTTAAAGCTCAGATTAGAAACATAAATGTTCATACTAACAAAAGACAGTTTAAAAAAATTAAATAATTCATCTGAGAAAAAAGCAGGAGTAACGAAGAATGACTTACCAGGGCAGAAAAATTGCTTAGCAGACGGTATCGTTCACTTACTGAAGCTATATCACTCAAATATTCGCCGCAAAGTTAATCGTTTTCCTGCTAACTATGGGTATTAAATATTTGTTTCCATCTATTAATGCGTATCGGTTTCATAACATATATAACACCGGCAAACAGTTATTTTTTACGGATCATGTATTTTTTTCTACTAATAAAAACAGCTTTTACTAAATTCATCCGGTAAAATTTTTTTGCATGTTCACTGGTAAAAAGAATCGCATCGTTGTATTGCTTGTAGCATTGGTTACACTGGGCATTGCTGCCAGCCAGCCGCCCGATGGAGGTCACGAAAACTTAAAGGTATTGCCTAAAAACATCACCCATGAGACACTGGACAGTATCATGAACACATATAATACCGCACTGGGTGTAAAATGCGCTTTCTGTCATGCTCCGCAAAAAGACAATCCGCAACGTATGGACTATGCCAGCGATGATAAACCCGAAAAAGAGATCACGCGCAATATGATGCGGATGACTATAGACATCAATAAAAAGTATTTCAAGTTTAAAAAAGATGACCCCGGTGTACCGCCCGTCACCTGTGTTACCTGTCATCACGGCGAAGCATTTCCCGAAGCTAAATAAAAAATTTACCTTAAAATGGTTTACAGGCAGCCTCCGGGTTGCCTTCTTTTTGAACAAACAGTATACACGGCTGTTTATACATCACTAAACATACTTTTTGCATAACAGGCAGTTGATACATTTTTTAATATAACGTATCTCCAATATTCAATTTGCCTAATTTTGTTACTCACCTTATAATAATTACATGGCTGCACAACCATTCGACTTCGGAATGATCGGCCTGGGCGTCATGGGACGCAACCTGCTGCTCAATATGGCCGACCACGGTTTTAAAGTAATTGGCTTTGATAAAGACGGTCAGAAAACCGGGGCGCTGGAAACAGCCGCTACACCTGGCACTACCGTTAAAGGGGTTAATACCCTACAGGAAATGATCGATAATCTTTCCGTTCCCCGTCGTATTATGTTGCTGGTGCCTGCCGGTAAACCGGTAGATGATGTTATTGAAAGTCTGCTGCCCCTGGTACAGAAAGGCGATATCATTATTGACGGAGGTAATTCTCATTACACTGATACTATCCGCCGTGTAGACTATCTGCAGGGCAAAGGCCTTCATTTTGTGGGTATGGGCGTATCAGGTGGTGAACAGGGCGCACGTACCGGACCCAGCATTATGCCCGGCGGCGATCCGGAAGCCTACCCACATATTCAACCCATGCTGGAAGCTGTGTCTGCCAAAGTAAATGGTGTTCCCTGCGTGGCACACCTGGGCAATGGCGCTGCAGGACATTATGTAAAAATGGTGCACAATGGTATTGAATATGCCATTATGCAGATCATCAGCGAATGTTATGACCTGCTGCACCGTGGCGCCGGTTTGAACAATGATGAGCTGCACCAGGTATTCAGCAACTGGAACAAAGGCGATCTGCAATCTTTCCTGGTTGAAATTACTGCCGACATTTTTTTACAGCCCGATGATAAAACCAGCTACCGCCTGGTAGATATGATCCTTGACAAGGCCGGTGCCAAAGGAACCGGTAAATGGACCTCACAGGATGCGATGGACCTGGGCGTTGGTATCCCGGCCATTGACATGGCGGTAACCATGCGCAACATTTCCGCCATTAAAGAAGAAAGAGTGCAGGCTGCCCGCTTGTACCCACAGGCCTCACACACTATTGATATTCCTAAAGAACAATTTATACAACAGGTACACGATGCCCTTTTTGCATCTGTGGTTCTTAGCTATGCACAGGGTCTTGCCCTGCTGCACAAGGCTTCCGGCGATCTGAAAATGGATATTCCTTTACCGGAGGTTGTGCGCGTATGGCGCGGCGGCTGTATCATCCGCTCCGTATTGCTGGAGCCGTTTGGCAAAGCATTCAAGGCAGATGCACAACTGACCAATCTGTTGCTGAATGAAGAAGTAGCACAGTTGCTGCAAAAACACCTGCCCAATTTCCGTACTGTAGTGGCAACCGCAGCACAACATGGTTTTGCAGCGGGCGGCCTGATGTCATCACTGGCTTATTTTGATGCGTATACCACCGGCCAGTTGCCCATTAACCTGCTGCAGGCACAACGCGATTATTTTGGTGCACATACCTATCAGCGTATTGATACCACCGGTAGTTTCCATACAGAATGGCAAAAAAGCAACGGTTAAAACCCGTAGCAACAATTATCAACCGAACAATTAATAGTATGCAAAACCATAAACGTCCGCCGGCATCGCTCCTGTTCATTTTCGGTGGCAGCGGCGACCTTAATCACAGGAAATTATCTCCCGCATTATACAACCTGTTTATTGATGCATGGATGCCTGAAAAATTCAGCATTGTAGGTATCGGCAGACGTCCCTATACAGATGAAGATTACCGCACACACCTGCTGAACGGTATCCTGAAGTTCTCCCGCCGTAAAGAAGAGCCGAATGGCCAGTGGGCAGAGTTCTCCAAAAACGTATCGTACCTGCAGATGGATGCCAGCCAGGACGAAGAGTACCAGAAAATAGCAGAGATCGTTAAACAGAAAGAACAGGAGTTTGGCGAACACCCCAATGTGATCTTTTACATGGCCGTGGCACCCCAACTAGTACCTGAAATTGCCAGCAAACTGGGACCACTGAACATTTGTGCCGATACCAAATGCACACGCATTGTGGTGGAAAAGCCGTTTGGTCACGACCTGGAAAGTGCACATGAACTGAACAGGTTGCTGGCTTCTATGTTCGACGAAAAACAGATCTACCGCATAGACCATTACCTGGGTAAAGAAACAGTACAGAACATCCTGGCGCTGCGTTTTGCCAATGCACTGTTTGAACCCATCTGGAACAGGAACTATATTGACCATGTACAGATCACTGCCGCAGAAACCGTAGGCGTGGAAGGTCGGGGTGATTACTATGAAAAAGCCGGTGCCCTGCGTGATATGGTGCAGAACCATATTCTGCAACTGATGTGTATGATTGCTATGGAAGCACCTGTATCATTCGAAGCAGACGAGATCCGTAATAAAAAGGTGGATGTACTGAATGCCATCCGTAAAATTGGTAAAGATGAAGTACATGCCTATGCCGTACGTGGCCAGTACTCTGAAGGCTGGATGAAAGGTGAAAAAGTTCCAGGCTACCGCCAGGAAAAAAATGTAGCTCCGGATTCACCGATAGATACTTTTGCTGCTGTTAAGTTTTACATTGACAACTGGCGCTGGCAGAATGTTCCTTTCTATGTACGTACCGGCAAACACCTGCACGAAAAATCAACCATCATTACCATCGAGTTCAAACCGGCACCCAATTATGCATTCCCGGTAGAAGCTGCTGAAACATGGCGCCCCAACAGGCTTACCATCAGCATTCAGCCTGAAATGGATATCCGCCTCCGGTTCCAGGCCAAACGCCTGGGTCAGTCTATGACGCTGAACCCGGTTGATATGATCTTTAGTTATAAAGACACTTACAACGAGCAGGAGCCTGAAGCATACGAAACATTACTGCTGGATGTAATGGAAGGAAATGCAACCCTGTTCATGCGTTCTGACCAGGTAGAAGCTGCATGGAAAGTGATACAGCCTATACAGGAAGCATGGGATGCACGTCCTCCGGTTGATTTCCCCAATTATGCACCCGATAGCTGGGGTCCTGAAGACGCAGAAGCTCTGATTGCAAGAGACGGACACAACTGGGTTACATTACCACCCGTAGCACATAAAGATTAATGACAAATTATTCGTAGCATAGTGAATGGCTGCAAGCTGTTCACTATGTTGTTTACAGGGCCTGATCAAAAACCATATTACAGATCTCCGCCCCGCGCGGATTGACCATTTACTTACCATGGAGTTACACATCTACAAAAATGCGGACGAATTAAGCAACGGTGCAGCACAATGGATAGCAGGTTATATTGCCAGCACATTACAGCACCAGAACAGGTTTACCATTGCCTTGTCTGGCGGAAGCACTCCCAAAAAACTGCATGAAATACTGGCTGCTTCCCCATATAAGGAAAGTATTGACTGGACCAAACTGCATATTTTCTGGGGCGACGAGCGTTTTGTTCCTTTTGAAGATGAACGTAACAATGCAAAAATGGCTTTCGATACATTGCTTTGTCATGTTCCCGTACCGAAAGACCAGATCCATATAATGCGTACAGATTTGCAACCTACTGATGCTGCCGCAGCATACGAGAAAATACTTCACCAGTATTTTCACAACGGTAATCATTCTTTCGATCTTGTACTGCTGGGTATGGGTGATGACGGTCATACACTATCGCTGTTTCCCTACACCGATGTTATTCACGAAGCAGATAAATGGGTTACTGCTTTTTTCCTGAAGCAACAGGAAATGTACCGTATTACACTCACTGCACATATAACCAACCGCTCAGCCTGTGTAGCATTCCTGGTGGCAGGTGCTGGTAAGGCCCCGGCTTTAAAAGAGGTGCTGGAAGGTGATTTCAATGCAGAAAAATATCCATCACAACTGATCCGCCCGCGGGATGGTCAGTTGCATTGGTTTATTGACGAAGCCGCAGGCAAACTGTTACAATAATCCGGCAAACAGGCTACTCAAAAAAAGAGCTGATAACCTCACTTGTCAGTTTGCGGCCATGCCGTGTCCAGAATTCATTGGGTGGAGGAAATTCGTTTCTGTTATAACCACCATGACCGGCAAAATCAAACAACGCATAACAATACGTATCAATGACCAGCGCACATTGCTGCCAGCTTTTTGACCAGATGATCTTTAACGCACGTTTCTGTTTATCGGTAATGTCTTCAGCATTATAAATATGCAATGCATCCAGTACACGCATTTCACCAGATGTGGGGTCTTTTTCTATGGCATAGAAGAAACCGGTATCGGTATTGTCTTCGAACACAACACCATTGCTGTTCATATCTGCCAGACACTCAATAAAAGTATCTTCGCCCGGCACAATATCCTGTTCTCGCAATAAGTATCCTTTCATATTCATTTACTAAATGCTCACGGAATCATATACCACCACCTTTGTCCACAATGCAGAACATTCTTCTACAAACTTCAGGTGAATGGGATCAACCTGGTAACTGGCCTGGTCTGCAGCATTGTCAAATACCAGGCACCAAGAGATGGAGTAAGAACGGTCAATAACATCACGGTTGGTATCTGCGGGCTGACCGATATGAAATTCGCGGATCGTTTTTGCAGCCGAAAGCTTTTTCAGGCCTTCTACCAGTTGCTGTTGATCTTCTTTACTGTCTTTGTTCTTTAACCAGAAATATACGTGATGAATAAATTTTCCTGTAAGTGACATCGGTGTGGTATTGGTGTCTGCGAAGGTAACCAATCCTGCGGCAACAGCAGCTTTACCAGTGCTACCAATAAATGCACGACGCGATCTTTTTTGCATATTATAATGGTTTAATGTACTGTGGGTTAAAAAAGTATCACTTAATATTCTTCAGCCAGTCCCTGATACCACGATAGATCTGTTTTGCTACCGATCTGTGAAACTTTGGATCAAGAATACGTTGTTCATCTTCTGCGTTGCTCAGGAAAGCAATTTCCACCAGGCAGTTCGGGTATTCTGTAGGCCCGCTCAGTGAAAAATTAAAATTGCCCACATTCCCATATTCATTCAGCCCCAGTTGCAACATTCTCTCCAGCACAGCCTGAGTAAGAGGTCTGAAGCCGATATAACGATAATAAGTACTTGTGCCTTTTACATTCGGATTGCCGGCCGAGTTAAGATGCAGACTGATCAGGATGGAAGGATCTGCTGCCCTTAGAAACAAGGTACGATCGGGCATGCTCATATCAACATCTGTTTCTCTGGTCATAATGGTTCTTACTCCTTTGCGGTGCAGGTACTGCTGAAGCTCTTTGGCAAACTTCAGTGTATAATCTTTTTCCAGTGCTTTGGAAGTAAGGCCATCTGCACCTGCATTGGAACCGCCGTGTCCTGCATCAATGGCTACTACCAGTTGTGATGGCTTCAGTTTTTCCGGTTGCCGCTTTACACGGATCACCAGTTTTTTGCCGGTACTGTCGTAGGCGATCAGATAACCCCAGTGCTGTTTATGCTTCAGTTCAATGAACACGCGCAGCACATCATCCTCAATCTGTTCGTACCAGGCGTTTTTGATCTCTTTTACCGAATGCAATTGTGTGATCCAGTTGGTATTGGATGTAACACCAAAAATATCCACCACAATACGGGCAGGGTTGATCTGCTGTACACTTCTGTAAGGCAGCCTTTCTTCCATACCGATGTTTACAAAATCATACTGGTCATTGCCGTATACACGCCAGCTGCTGCTGAGGTACCAGGGACGCATCTGTTTATCTGTTACCTGCAATACATTGCTTTTGGCAACATAGGCACTATGGTATTTTGACAACTGTACTTTGTAATCACCACCGGAAGAGTCTGTTACTTTCAGCAATACGCTGGTATCAAGGTAAGTGAGTTTGGCGCCGCCCAGCCTGTCATCGCCCAGGCCATATTCCAGAAATGGCAGTTGTCCGGTTGTTTTTACAAGCAGGTAAGGTTTCACTGTATCCTGTGCAAAAAAAGTGAGCGGCAACAAGAACAGTTTGGCTACTAAAAAGTGGTGCTTCATTACGGGAAGATACAACACAGGCATAAAAAATCCCGGAGCTTTTACACATCCGGGATACTTATAAGCAACACAAAACACAGTGTCTTTATAACGGGTATTTATTTTCGCCAATCAATTTTGCTGCAATACGGCGTTTTGCTTCTTTGCTGTTGAAGGGTTCTACTTTGGTAAAACGTTTCAGACCCAGCAGCATCATTCTCTGTTCATCACCATCAGCAAAAGCATTGATGGCATCCTTACCAAATTTATTGATGTGGTCTGCCGCATCATACAGGTAGGTGCGCATAACATCCAGCTCAAACTGGCAGGCTGCTACGCCTCTTTTATCCACTAGTTTCATGGCACGCAACAGGGCGCTTTCTGCATGATATGTTTCAATAGCCATATCTGCTATGTGCATCAGTACTTCCTGTTCTGATTCTATTTTCATCATCAGTTTCTGTACAGCAGCACCGGCTGTCATCAGGATGGCTTTTTTGAAACCAGCGATCGCTTTCTTTTCTTTTGCAAAAGCTTCTTCATCGCCACTGCCAAAGTCAGGAATGCTCATCAGTTCTTTCTGCACGTTCATCGCCGGGCCCATCAGGTCAAGACGTCCTTTCATGGCTCTTTTCAGTACCATATCTACAGTCAGCAAACGGTTAATCTCGTTGGTACCTTCGTAAATGCGGTTGATACGACTGTCGCGGTAAGCACGTGAAATAATGTATTCATCACTGAAGCCATTACCGCCGTGGATCTGCACTCCTTCATCTACTACAAAGCTCAGGGTTTCGCTACCGAATACTTTCAGTATGGCGCACTCAATGGCATATTCTTCCGCACCGCCCAGCAATGCCTCATTAAAGGGTTTGCCGGCCGCTATCAGTTCATGCTCTTTATCATCAATTGCTTTGGAAGTACGATACAAAGCGCTTTCTGCCACCCACATTTTAATAGCCATTTCAGCCAGTTTGTTCTTAATGGCCCCAAAACTGGCAATGGGTGTTTTAAACTGTTCGCGTGTATTGGCGTATTGAATGGTGAGCGTAGTAGCTCTTTTAGCACCACCCAAAGCTGCAGCACACAGTTTCAAACGACCGATATTAAGAATGTTGAAGGCAATGATATGTCCCTTGCCAATTTCACCCAGCACGTTTTCTACCGGTACCTTACAATCCTGGAAATACAACTGCACGGTAGAAGATCCTTTGATACCCATTTTATGTTCTTCGGGACCCTGTGTAAATCCTTCAAAACCTCTTTCTACAATAAAGCCGGTAAACTTATCGCCGTCTATTTTGGCAAATACTGTATATACATCAGCAAAACCACCATTGGTGATCCAGCATTTCTGCCCGTTCAGCAGGTAATGTTTACCATCTGCACTTAGTGTGGCAGTGGTTTTAGCACCCAGTGCATCACTACCGCTGTTCGGTTCTGTAAGACCGTAAGCACCTTTCCATTCGCCGGTAGCCAGTTTGGGTATGTATTGTTTTTTCTGTGCGTCTGTTCCAAAATACAGAATGGGTAATGTCCCAATACCGGTATGTGCCGATACTGCTACAGAAAATGAATAACCACCCCCCAGTGCTTCACTGACCAGGGTAGAGGTAACAAAATCTTTTCCCAGCCCGCCATACTCTTCGGGAATGGAAGCTCCCAGCAAACCCTGCTCACCCGCTTTTTGTACCAGCGATGGCATCAGGCCCGGCTCCAGTTTATCAATTCTGTCAATTACCGGCAGCACCTCTGTTTCCAGGAAAGAAGCGCACATGTCTTTTACCATCTGCTGCTCTTCACTGTAATCTTCGGGTGTAAAAGTATCAAAAGGTGAGGATTCGCGGATCAGCCATTCCCCGCCTTTAAAAGTGGCTTGTTGCTGTGCTGTGGAACTCATATAACAAACATTTTATGTTGAACAAATATGGTGAGTAGTAACCGGCAATATCCTTGGTGTCACCAAACAATCATTTCAGATTATCATACACGATCTGCAGTACCTCTTTACAAATATCTATCCGCTCCGGGGGCACGCCTGTTAACGCTTCATTAAGTGTTTCTTCGGCCAGGTACATGGCTTGTTCCTGTAACTTCTGCGCCTGTTTGGTCAAAAAAACCATGTTCATTCTGCGATCAGATTCCGAAGCCACTCTTTTTACCAGTTGCAGCTTTTCCAGGTTATCAACCAGCCGTGTAATACTGGGTTTATCACGAAAAGTAGCATTACAAAGCTCCTGCTGACTGATACCGTCCTGTTTCCACAGGTGATATAACACACTCCACTGTTCAATTGTTAAGTTAAGACCGGCTGCATTGAATTTTTTCTGCAAACGGCGCGCAATAGCAGTGGATGCTTTCCCCGTGATGAAACTATATAATTCTCCCCTTTTGAATTGGTTGTTTGGCATATAGTTGTTTATACAACTAATCAAATCTAGTATTTCTCCACCATATCTGCAAATTACCGCCGGGGAATTTTTGTTAAAGGTCACATGAACAGATGGCGGGGTCATTCATAAAAAGTCGTAGCTTCAATGTACACTAACCCTTCTTCAATCCAATCCTCTCTGCACAAGCCACTTCCTTACCTGTACCGATCTGTTTTTAATTCATTGAACTAACTGTGTTATGAAAAAAGTGTACATGCTTTTGCTGGCATTGTGTAGTGTTGCCGGGTTTGCCCAAACTAAAAAAGTAGCCGCCATGGGTTCTTCCACCACCGCCGGGCAGGGCGCTTCTGTTTCGGACAGTTCCTGGGTACGACGTTTCAGCGCTTATTACAAAAAACAATTGGGTGTATTAGATACCATTTACAACATGGGTGTTAACGGGTATACGTTTTACAGTGGTATGCCTTCCAGCTATACTACCGGACCTACCACACCCGACCCACAGCGCAATGTAACCCGCGCCGTTAACCTGTTAAAAACACTGTCTAACCCGGCTGATGGTGTCATTATTGTAAACTATCCCAGTAACAACTATAATATATACAGCATTGCCGAGATCATGAACGGATTACAGTTGATCTATGATTCCGCCACAGCTTTCGGCAACAAATGTTTTATCACTACCACACAACCGCGTACAGACGGAGGGTTCAATACATCTGCCATCAAGAAAAAAATGGCCGACATTAAAGACTCCATCATCAATCGTTTTGGTCCGTTACATACACTCAACTTCTGGGATGGCATGTTCAATCCTGCAGATACTACCATAAAGGCGATCTATTCTGCCGGCGACAATATTCACTTTAATGATGCAGGTCATCGTGTATTGTTTGAACGGGTGGTAGCAGCCAATGTATTCAGTATACCGCTGCCCGTGGTACTGGCACAATTCCATGCTGTACAAAAAGAGGAAAACGTATTGATCAACTGGGAAGCAACCTGCGATAACAGCAATACTCGTTTTAGTCTGCAGCGCAGTGAGGACAATAACCAGTTTGAAGTCATTAATGAAATAACGGCAGGCAGTTCAACCGGCAAACAGCAGTTCCAGTATATTGATAAAGACCCGCTGCCCGGCAACAGCTACTACCGTTTACAGATCTATGATGGTATTAAAACTTCTTTTTCCGGTATTGCCGTAATCAAACGATCAACCCCGGCGTTGCTGATCAAAAAAATATATCCCGTACCCGCCAACACCAACATTACCCTGGAAATATTTGCCGCAGGTCCGCAGAATATTACTATCGAAATTATCAATGCGTCCGGCATTCTTTCAGCCAGATATACCCGCGCTTTACACAGTAAACAGAATAAACTCAGCCTCCCGGTAGCCAGTCTTGCTGCGGGCAGCTATTTTGCACGCATCATCACAAAAAGCGAAACGTTTACGCAATCTTTTATGAAATAAGGTAAACCATTTGTAGCTTTAGCGCTGTTTGTTTAAAATTCAATATGCAATCTGCGTTCATTACGTTCAATTCGTCGCGTATTCACTATAGCTATGCCGGTCATGGCCCCAAAATGCTTTTATGTTTGCACGGCTATGGTGAATCTGAAGAAAACTTTCATTTCCTGGATCTGTACCTGGAAAAAGATTACCAGTTGATAGCGATAGATCTGCCATTTCACGGAAAAACCAAATGGAAAGAAGGTCTTCAATGTACTGTGTCAGATCTTATCACCATCATCAATACCATTCGCATTGAGCGTTCCATTACCGCATCATCCTATACACTGATCGGTTTTAGTATGGGTGGCAGGCTGGCGTTAAGTCTTCTGCAGGAAACACCAGATTCCATTGAAAAGGTAGTGTTACTGGCTCCGGATGGCCTGTCTGTAAATTTCTGGTACTGGCTGTCTACCCAAACCCTTATTGGCAATCGTTTATTCCGGCTTACCATGCTACATGCGGGCTGGTTTAAAATGCTGCTGAATATTGGAAACACTTTGAAAATAGTCAACCCCAGTGTATACAAGTTCACCAAACATTATATTGACGACAAACAGGTACGTAGTGACCTGTATGCGCGCTGGACCTGTATGCGGAAATTCAAACCTGAACTGACCATTATAAAAACCATGATCGTCCGCTACCATATTCCTGTAACGCTTATTTACGGCGAATACGACAAGATCATCCGGTATGAGCATGGTGAAAAATTCAGGTACGGCATTGAGCCTTTCTGTACTTTACAGGTTATTGCCAGCGGTCACCAGGTATTGCATGAAAAAAATGTCGCTGCTATCGCCAACGCATTACATTAAAAAATTATCATGCCATTTTTTTTACTCTTTTTCTTTCTGCTGATGGTGATCTATGCCATCCTGATCGAATACTACCATAAGGCATGGAAACAGGTGCCATCTTTTGATGCGGCAGGGCACATTCCTCATACTGTAATATCCGTCATCATTCCTGTTCGCAATGAAGCCGCTAATATTGCGCAGTTGCTGGATTCACTGTGCAGACAGCAATATCCCAAAAGCCAGTACCAGGTAATTATTGTAAATGATCACAGCACAGATAATACCTGGGAGTTGCTACAACAATACAGAACGCCCGATATGTGGCTGCAATGTGTTAACCTGGCCGATCATACCGATTCTCAGCAACAGGTAACTGCGCATAAAAAAAAGGCTATTGAAACCGGCATCCGGCTGGCGCAGGGCATACTGATCGTTACTTCCGATGCAGATTGCCGTTTTGATCCCAGCTGGCTGTACACCATCGCTTCGTTTTACGAAAAACAACAGGCAAAGTTTATTGCCGCTCCTGTTAAGATCACTACCAACCGCAGCCTGCTCTCCGTTTTTCAATCGCTGGATTTTATTACCCTGCAGGGTATCACTGCAGCTTCAGTATTTAAACGTTTTCATTCCATGTGCAATGGCGCCAACCTGGCATATGAAAAAGATGCTTTTTATGAAGTGAACGGGTTTGCAGGCATTGACAATATTGCTTCGGGTGATGATATGCTGCTGATGCATAAAATATACCGGCGGTATCCGGACAAGGTATTTTATCTTAAAAATGAGGCTGCGACTGTTACCACTACACCGGCTGCTACCTGGAAAGAGTTTTTTCACCAACGCATACGGTGGGCCAGCAAGGCCGATCGGTATGATGACAAACGCATCTTTTGGGTACTGCTGCTGGTATATCTTATCAACTGCTGTTTCCTGGCAACCGTCATCGCTTCCTTCTGGAAAAATATCTGGCTGTTCTTTGGCATATTGTTGCTGATAGCCAAAATACTGATTGAGTTTCCGTTTGTACAGGCCGTTGCTACTTTTTTTGGTCAGCGTACACTAATGAAGTATTTTCCTTTTCTGCAGCCCTTACACATTGCATACACCATTATAGCCGGCTGGTTCGGTAAATTTGGTAAGTATGAATGGAAAGGAAGGCAGATAAAACGGTAAATACCATTCTTAACATCATTAAATTCTTTCAGCAGCAATAATCAATGGCCGCACCAACACGATCTACATGGCGAAGACTGAAACGGAACAAAGGAGCCGTAGCAGGTATCGTTATCATTTTGCTGGCTGTGGTCACTGCGGTTTTTGCCTATTGTATTGCACCAGACAATTCATCCAATGCCAACAGGATGGTAATCGAGATCGGTGGACAAAAACCGGGTTTTACTCAACAATTTTTATTACTGCCGTATACCATACCTCCTGCATCTGCCTCTTTTTTCGATCGTTTACTGAATGGCCAGACAGACCGTTACCAGTATATTCCTGTTAAAGGGTATCAAACTACTGCAGACAGTATCATTGTCAGCAAATACATTGATGAAGGTATCAGTGAGCGCATAAGCTTTCCCTATACCACTACCCGATGGCAGGAGCAAAACCGCAGCGGACAGTATAAAGTAATTACCCAAAAGTTCTACCTGGGCACAGATAAGTACGGTCGTGATATTTTAAGCCGTTTGCTGGTAGGTGTTCGCGTAAGTCTTAGCGTTGGGTTGATCACGGTGATCATTTCATTGCTGTTGGGCGTACTGCTGGGTGCCCTGGCAGGCTATTTCCGTGGACGAACAGATGATATTATCATGTGGTTTATCAATGTGATCTGGAGCATCCCCACCCTGTTGCTGGTATTTGCCATTACACTTATGCTGGGAAAAGGATTCTGGCAGATCTTCATTGCCATTGGTTTAACCATGTGGGTGAATGTGGCACGCATTATCCGCGGGCAGGTAATGACGGTGCGTGAAATGGAATACATTGAGGCAGCCAGGGCATTGGGATATTCTTCCATACGCATCATTGCCAGGCATGTATTGCCCAATGTAATGGGACCTGTAATGGTGGTGGCAGCCTCCAACTTTGCATCGGCCATTGTTATAGAAGCCGGTCTTAGTTTTCTGGGCATTGGTGTACAACCGCCGCAACCCAGTTGGGGACTGATGATCAAAGAGAACTACAACTTCATTATTACACACAATCCTATGCTGGCACTGGCACCCGGTATTGCTATTATGCTGCTGGTACTGGCATTCAATATGCTGGGTAATGGCCTGCGCGATGCCTTACAGGTAAAGGCATAAAAAAATTCCGCAACCAGGCGGAACTGAATATTGTATATTATCTTTTTTTACTTTCTTGAATAACGGTAGCTGCCGGTAAACGTATTGCTTGAACAGCTTTTGGAAGTAACTGTAACAGTTACAACACAAGAAGTGGAAACCGGTGTATTGGTAATATTAAAAGTATTGTTGGCAGATGTTACCGTGCGTGTTTCTGTAAAAAATGCAGTACCGGAAGATTCGGGTTTGGCTGTTACTGTTACCGTTGCACCTGCCGCAGGCAGATTGGCGGTAATATTTACCTGCATGGGAAAATCAGGGCCGGGTGCAGGCGGATCAACGCTGTTAAGAGCAGGTGTGGTAGTTACCGTCATGGCAGTTTCACTACAAGAGGAGCTGCCGCCACCACTTTTACCACATTGGGATAACCCCGCTACAAGCAGTACAGCAAAGCAAAACAGTGTTATTTTTCTCATAATAAATAGGTTCTTCAGTTAATATATAAACTCTCTTTTTGCCGGAATATTTCACAGCAATGGCACAAAATCGGGCATACGATACAGAAATCAGGGCTCATATACCTGCACATTCCGGCTGAAGCTCTCTTCCAGCGAAATAATGGTATCTGTACGTTCAATTCCCTTTATTTTCTGCAGCTCATCGTGCAAAACAAATCGTAACTGGTTAATGTCCCGGCAAACCACTTCTGCAAACATGCTGTAATTGCCGGTAGTATAATTCAGCCTTACAATTTCGGGAATCTTTTGCAATTCTCTGGCCACAGAATCATACATGGAACTTTTTTCAAGAAATATACCAATAAACGCTATCACATCATAGCCCAGCGCCTTCATATCCACGTTTAATTTAGTACCTTTAACTATACCTGCTTCCTGCATTTTTTTAATGCGTACATGAATGGTGCCCCCGGAAACGAATAGCTTTTTTCCAAGATCAGCATACGAAATCTCTGCATTGTCTATCATCTCATGAATGATCTGCAGGTCCAGTTTATCAAGATTCAATCTGACTCCCATTTTGACTGCTGTTTTTTGTAAACATCAAATAGAAAAAGCAAATATTTGAATAATATCGAATTTTTCAAAATTTTCATTGAATTATTTCCAATAAATTGTCAATATTCTTTAATATTGTGCTGTCAATAGCTCTTAAACACGTTTGGTTTTACACACTGTGGAGTGATGGAATCTTGGCAGACATGCCCCCTTGTCTCGGGGGTGGGGATCACAGGATAAACGTAGTGTAATGCCGTTCCGGGCAACCGGAATGACTGGGGTTGACCACCACAGATTGCGCTATAGCTAACTGCCTCGTGGAGGTTCGAGTCCTCCCTCTACAGCAACAGCCTTCCGGTATTTACCGGGAGGCTTTTTTGTTATTACCAGGTACTGCAAATCATTTTCTTCTATTCCCAACATGCAACTTACCTCCTAATATCTCCAAATTTTGAAGAAATCAGGAAATATTAGAAGAAACTTGATCAAACCACCGTGTTCAAAACGAGCATAATGTTGCTGTCATTTCTCTACTTTTGCGTGCATGGGTCAGAAGAAATTAAAACGGTTTGCAGAAGTAGCTACGTTTCCCAATGTACTGCAATACCCCGAAAACATGGCCGGCAACTGGAAGGCTTTTTTCCATAATGATCATCCTATAACGCTGGAACTGGCCTGTGGTAAAGGCGAATACGCCCTGGGACTGGGCAGACTGTTTCCCGAACGTAACTTCCTGGGCGTAGATCTGAAAGGTAACCGTTTATGGTCCGGTGCTAAAAAAGCCTTAGAGCACAATCTTACCAATGTAGGTTTCCTGCGCACCCAAATTGATCGGATAGACACCTATTTTCAGCCGGGTGAGGTGGACGAAATATGGCTTACGTTCCCTGACCCGCAGCTGCGTACTTCCAGGGCTAAAAAAAGACTTACGCATCCCAAATTCCTCCAGTTGTACCAGCGTTTTCTGGCGCCTGGCGGCATTATCCATCTTAAAACAGACTCACCCAGCCTGTATCGTTTTACCAAATGGGTAATTGAATTACATCATCTGCCACTGCTGCAGGATATTGACGATGTGTATGCACAGCCAACTGTGAGCGATATATTGTCTATCAAAACCCATTATGAAGGACTGGATATTGCGCAGAGCAGTCGCGTGCATTACCTGCAGTTTACATTGCCAGAAACACCTTTGGCCAATAAAGAAGAAGCTCTAAAAGAATTGTTGCGTGAAGAAGAAACTGACAGAAGGAGTTGATTTCTATTATAACAGTGACGGGTACGTGGTATTGACGGCTAAATATCACCTGGAAAGAGGTATATGCTGTGGCAACGGATGTTTATATTGTCCTTATGAATACATGAATGTTCCGGAACCCCGCCGTACTGAACTATTGTTAAAAAGACAACAGGATGGCAACATCAAAAAGTAAAAAAGAAGCTCCCAGATCAGTAAGACCTTCGGGCAAAACCGATGAAACCTTTTTTGAACTGGTGTTTGATGTGGCGTGCCAGATACCGCGTGGCCGCGTTACGTCTTACGGTGCTATTGCAGCTTGCCTGGGTGCTAAAAAATCTGCACGCATGGTGGGCTGGGCTATGAATGCCGTGGATAAGGTTAAACCTAAGGTTCCGGCACACCGTGTAGTAAACCGCAATGGCATGCTATCTGGCAAGCACCATTTTAAACCGCCTTCCCGCATGCAGCAACTGTTGGAAAAAGAAGGGATCAAAGTGAAAAATGATACTGTGGTAGATTTTAAAAAACGCTTCTGGGATCCGGCCAAAGAGTTGGATCTTTTATAATACAATTCCTCTGAATAGTAGCGTGTATTACTTTCCCTCCAGCCTTGCAACTTCTGCGTCTGTAAGATTTAAAAGCAGGATGATATTCTGTTTACGCGGCATAAAAATGGCCAGTACAGATATCAGGAAAACTGTCAATGCCAGGAATGCATAATTACCGGTGATCAGGAAACCACTGGCCGCAAATATACCGGGCAATACGATCATCAGCCACCATACAGTACAAGCTTTACGATACTGCAGCATCCTGAGTTCACCGGGCGCATTCAATGCTCTTGCCTGTAAGATCTTTTTACGGAACAGGTTGAACCCGGTTACGATAGAGATCAATGCCAGCAGTACCAATACAGTCTGCAAAGTTCTGTCCAGCGTTTCATTCTTATTCACCGCAAAACCCATTTGCAGTAATATAATAGCAGCAATGGTAATGGCAGTGATAATACCCAGCAACGCAAGGTGAACACCTTTCAGCTGTCTGAATGCATCCGGTCTTTTTTCCATGATTATGTATAGTAAGGACTGATCATGAAATATACGATTACACCGGTTGCTGATACATAGAACCAGATAGGCCAGGTAATACGCGCCAGTTTTGCATGTTTGGGAAATTCAGCTATCAGTGCACGGTAAGCAGTAAAGAGAATAAATGGCAGAATTACCGCTGCCAGGAATATATGAGTGGAAAGAATAATAAAATACACCAGCCGGATAGCACCGGTACCGCCAAATTTTGTTTCACCGGCAAACAGGTGATGACAGATATAGGATACCAGGAAAATAATAGAAAGGATCATTGCCGCAAACATGATCTTTTTATGCAGCAGGTACTTCCGTTGTTTTACCGTTACCAGGCCAGCTATCAGTAATACCGTTACTACTGAATTGACAATGGCATTCAGTTTGGCAAAAATATGTCCGTCAAATCCCAGTGTGATATTGAACTTTACACGGCCCAGTATCACTACAGCAGCGAATACTACAAAAGAAAATATGCCGATAAGCCACCTGGCCTGTTTATCATTCTTATTCAGTACGGGAGATAACATAGCTGTGTGTTTATATTGTTTTCGGTTTTTTATTAGCAATGATCACCAGGGCTATTACAGCAATAATGACCACAATGAAAATAGGCCACAAACCGGCCAGCTCCTGCATAATAGCAGAGGGTTTACTTTTATCGCGTTCCAGCATCAGCCGTGGAATATCTTCAGCCAGTCTTGACAAAGAAGCAGAGTCAAGGCCATTGTAATAACCTCTTACTACCCTGTCTTTATCCAGTAACACAAAGTAAGGCGAGTGTATAAAATTTGAATCTACCTGTCCGCCGTCTGTAACACCAAGCTTCATTTCATTGATGGCGTAATCATAGACCTCTTTCTTGGGACCGGTAAGCAACCACCATACATCGTGGTTGATGCCGTAGCGGTCTGCATACTTTTTCAATACAGGAACTGAATCACGCTCAGGATCTATGCTGAACGACAAGAAGTGTACAAAGCTGGTATCAATACGTTTGGTAACATCACGCATTTTCAAGGCATCCTGCAAAGCCTTCATATTGCGCGTAAGTGCAGGGCAGATGGAAGGGCAACGGGTAAAGAAAAAATCGGCTACAATAATACGGCCTTTCAGATCGTCCATAGAAACCTGTTTGCCCAACTGGTTGGTGAGTTGAATATCGGGCAAACGGTGCCATACCGTGTCACTTACTTCTTTACCACGCACTACCTTATTGACCACGGTATCTACATACAGATGACGCGGCATATGCGCAGCATCCTGGCTTACTCCTTTTACAATGAAGTAGCAGACCAGGGGTAACAGAATTGCCAGGCATAGGGCTAATACAGCTTTCTGACTCACGGTAGGTTCATTTTGCTGCGCAAAGTTACCACACGAAGTGATGCAATACCGCTGCGAACAAAAAATAAAAGCCGACACATGATAACATGTGGCGGCTTTTATAATATGCTGAAACTAAGCGTTCTGTGCTATTCCAGATGACTAGGTTTTTCACCTTCGCCGTGATGTTCTGGTTTTGCTTCGTTAGAGGGCTGTACTTTCTCTGTGCTGCTTTCTTTATAATAACGGTCGTACCTGTTGCGCAGGTCGCGGTAAGAGTTACCATCCCACAAAAAGGCAGTGATAAACCATACAAACAGCAGGCAGGGTAAAGCAATGGTCATTACCATATTCTTGATCTCATGACCAAGGTGCATGAATTCGGCAATGATATAAAATGCTTTAGCGCATGTAAAGATGATATACAGGATGTTGAACCAATGTTTTAAAGGATGAAAATGCGGTGCAATGAACATACCGATGATCAACTCAACACAGGTGATGACCAGCAATATCCAGAAGGTTCTCCAGATAATCTTTGTATCAAAGTTCGACCCGTCGTGTGCGGTGTGTGTTGCTTCAAAATTTTCCATACTACTATTGTTGAAAGAATATTGTGATCAATCGGGTTTAGAACAGGTAGAAACAGGTGAATACGAATACCCAAACCAGATCTACAAAGTGCCAGTACAAACCTGCTTTCTCAATCATCAGGTAATGACCTCTGCGATCAAATACGCCTTTGTAGGTCATGATGAACATGATGATATTGATAATTACACCAGAAAATACGTGGAATCCGTGGAATCCTGTAATAGTGAAAAAGAAATTACAGAAGTTGGTAGAAGGCAGAGTTCCGTCTGCATTCAGGAAAGGACTTCCGAATTCAGTTGGAATTTTTCCCCACCAGGCGCCTTCAGCATGCAGGTGTGTCCACTCCCATGCCTGGCAACCCAGGAACGCAAGACCACCCAGGATGGTCCATGCCAGCCATTTTAAAACAGCTTTGCGATCATTTGCATGACCGGCGCCTACAGCCAGTACCATGGTTACAGAACTCATGATCAGGATGAAGGTCATCAAGCTCACAAACACCAGCGGCAGGTGCATGTGTCCCATAAAAGGGAAAGAAGAGAACACATGGTTGGGGTCGGGCCATGAATTACTTGAAAAACGGGCAGTACCATATGAAATAAGGAATGCTCCGAAAGTGAAAGCATCACTCATCAGGAAAAACCACATCATCAGTTTACCGTACTCCACGTTATAGGGACTTTTACCCCCAGACCACCATTTTTGATTCGCCGGTATCGCTTGTGCCATGTTACTGTTTTAAAAAGTTCTTTAAATAACTGACTATTGAGTATTTATATTTTTATCAAAAAGAAAATGAACAGGTAGATCCACAATACATCCACAAAGTGCCAGTAAGTGCTCATTACTTCTACCGGCACGGGATTGTAGTTCCTGATCTTTGCGCTGTATGCTCTGAAAAAGATCACCAGCAATGCTACTATACCACCCAGTACGTGCAGGGCATGCAAACCGAAAATGATATACAGGAACTGGCCTGCTCCAGAACCAGTGAATCGTATGCCTGTAGCCCACAGTTGTTTAAAACCAACAAACTGCAGTACTATAAAAACAACTCCCAGTATAGCTGTTACGGTCATCAGTCTGCGGTACAGCTGCATATTTCTTTCTTTGAAAGCTTTCAGCGCCGCCTGCATGGTAACACTGCTGATTAGAATAACAGCAGTGGAATAATAAAAGAGCGTTGGTATTTTAACGGTTGTCCATCCGGGCAAACTGCCTTTTACAATATAGGCACTGGTCAATGCTGCAAACATCATAATGATGCTGCCAATGCCCACCCACAGCGTAAACTTGTGGGGATGTATTTTTTTATTCTGCGTACTCACAACATCCATGTATATAAATGTTTTCCCTTCTTAAAATCTGTTCTTCACATTAATGTATCTTATCGGCCAGCAAAGCAAGTAATACTATCGGCAGGTAAATATAGCTGCTGAACATTACCCGTCTTGCTGCCTTTGTTTCCATTTCACGGTAAAGCCTTACGCTTTGCCAGATCATGAACAGGTTGGCCACTCCCACTATAATACAGCTTACCATACCACTAATACCTACCAGGTACGGCAATATGCCTACGGGGATCAGTATCAGTGAATAGATCACTGACTGGATAGCGGAGTATTTACCCGGTCCATCGGTAGATGGCATCAATTTGAAACCGGCATTGCTGTAGTCCTTGTGCGCAATCCAGGCTATGGCCCAGAAATGCGGGAACTGCCAGAAAAACTGGATGGCAAATAATACCCATCCGCCGGCACTAAGATCATCCTGGCCCGCTGCCCAGCCTATTAAACAGGGCAACCCTCCGGGAACAGCACCTACCAGTACTGAAACTGAGCTGACCTTTTTCAGTGGCGTGTACATGTAAGCATAAATGAACCAGCTTACCAGCGCCACTCCTGCAGAAAGCAGGTTGAAAAAATATCCCAGGATGAACAGCCCTGCTACCAATGCAACAACGGCAAATGTCCAACCCTCGGTAGTACTCATTCTTCCTGATGCTACAGGCCGTTTGGCAGTCCGCTTCATCAGGGCATCGGTATTTCTTTCCACTATCTGGTTCACAGCATTGGCACTGCCGGTTACCAGCATGCCGCCAATGAACAGCAGAATGATCATACCCCAGTCGTAAGTCACTACTTTGGGAGCCAGCAGGTAACTGATCACAGCCGAAAACACAACCATAAAGCTGAGGCTGAATTTAATCAGCAGCATGTAATCTTTTACCTTACCACCTATTGTTAAAGAACTATTTTGCTTCACTGTTTCCACCTGTTTCATATTTGAATTTTGGGTGAATAGTGAATGGTGATTCCTGACACATTAGACCATTTGCACATTTCACATCTTCAAAATCACACATTATAGCGCATTAATGCTTGCTTTCATTTGCACTGATAGGCTCAGTTTGCGGAATGAAATCACGTCCGTCTTTACTGTAGTCATAAGCCCAGCGGTGAACTTCAGGAATTTCACCAGGCCAGTTACCGTGTCCGGGATTGATTGGCGTGGTCCACTCCAGTGTTGTAGCGCCCCATGGATTCTGTGTTCTTACTTTTCTTCCTTTGAAGATAGAGTAGAAGAAATTGAAGATGAACATCAGCTGTACAGCAAATACGATCATAGCCACTGTAGAGATGAATTTGTTCAACTCAGCAAACTGTTTGAATGACTCCCAGTTGCTGTAGTCCATATAACGGCGGGGCATACCAGCCAATCCTTCGTAGTGCATGGGCCAGAAAATGAGGTATGCACCGATCAGGGTAACCCAGAAGTGGATATACGCCATGGTGTTGTTCATATAACGGCCATACATTTTGGGGAACCAGTGGTAGATTCCGGCAAACATTCCGAAGAATGATGCCACACCCATTACTATATGAAAGTGCGCAATTACAAAGTATGAGTCATGTAGGTGCAGGTCAAGGGTTGAGTTACCCAGGAAGATACCTGTTAAACCACCGGAGATGAACAGGCTTACAAAACCAATTGCGAACATCATACCGGGTGTGAAACGGATATTACCTTTCCACAGAGTTGTTAACCAGTTGAATACCTTGATGGCAGACGGTACAGCGATCAGTAGCGTCAGCAACACAAATACTGAACCCAGGAAGGGGTTAAGACCAGTTACGAACATGTGGTGCGCCCATACCAGGAAGGCCAGGATAGTAATAGCAAACATAGATGCCACCATCGCCATGTAACCAAAGATTGGTTTACGTGCGTTTACAGAAAGTATCTCAGATGACATACCCATGGCTGGCAATAAGATGATATACACCTCAGGGTGACCCAGGAACCAGAACAAGTGCTGGTACAGGATGGCATTACCACCTTCATTGGGAAGCGCCTGTTTGGTTGTAGCCAGGTAAATGTCTGACAGATAGAAGCTGGTACCTGCATGACGGTCGAAGAACAGCAGGATGAAGCCAGAGAACAGTACAGGGAAAGACAATACGCCCAGTACAGCTGTAAAGAACAAGGCCCAGATAGTAAGCGGCAGTTTTGTCATGCTCATACCTTTGGTACGCATGTTCAGTACAGTAGAAATATAGTTAAGACCAGCAAGCAGCTGTGATACTACGAACATTGCCATAGAGGTCATCCACAGATCCATACCGGTTTTAGAACCAGGTGATGCATCACCCAGGGCACTCAACGGAGGATAAGCAGTCCAGCCACCACTGAAAGGACCTGTTTGCAGAAAGAAAGAAGAGATCATTACGATGCTGCCACCGAAGAAGAACCAGTAGCTCAGCATGTTCATCAGCGGAGAAGCCATATCGCGTGCACCTACCTGCAGAGGAATAAGCAGGTTCGCAAAGGTTCCACTCAAACCGCCGGTCAATACGAAGAACACCAGTACGGTGCCGTGCATGGTAACCAGGGCATAATAATGCTCAGCATTGATTTTTCCACCTTTTGCCCAGCGTCCCAGGATTTGTTCCAGCCAGGGGAATGACTGGTCCGGATAGCCAAGTTGCAAACGGAACAATACAGACATCAGGCCACCCAGGATAGCCCACACCATCCCTGTGATCAGGAACTGCTTGGCGATCGTTTTGTGATCCTGGCTGAATACGTATTTAGTAATAAAGGTTTCTTTATGATGATGCACATGATGTTCGTCATGGTGCACTTCATGAGTGGTTACTACTTCCGGGTGTCCGTGCAAAGCTGCGTCGTGGCTCATGATCTAGTTATTTGAGATGGTCGAAATTATATTCAGTTTTCTGCTTTCGGATTAAGGTTTTACACTGGCCAGTGTGGTGTGGGCAGTTGCTGCAGCAGTGGTACCAGCTTTGGTGCTGTCAGCCTTCTGGTTTGCAGGGTCTTTGTCAGGAAATACCTGTACATAGTTTGATTTCTGCTTTGCTTTCCACATCAGGAACTCTTCCTGTGTTACTACCTTCAACAGGCCTTTCATTGAATAGTGACCGTTGCCACACATCTGGTCGCAGGAGATCTCATATTCAAATTTGGGATTGCCGGTGATCTTTTTCATTTCCTCAGTAGTGTACTGGGGAGTGAACCACATGGTAGTGGGTGTACCGGGTACAGCATCTGTTTTCAGACGGAAATGAACCAGGCCTACGTCGTGAATTACGTCACGGGAATTGATGATCAATTTTACAGGAACACCTTTTACAATGTAAAGTGCTTCGTTGGTTACGATATCATCGTGTGAAGCTTTGTCGTCGAAAATAAGACCCAGCTGATTACCTTCGTCTTCGTTGATATTTTTATAGTATTTTTTTCCAAAAACATTGTCACCACCGGGATAGCGATAGATCCAGCCAAACTGTTTGCCGGTTATTTCTACCTGCATAGCGTTTTCCGGAGCTTCACCGGTAATTTTAAACCAGTAGTACAAACCAAAACCTACCAGGATACACAGGGTGATGGCAGGAACTGTGGTCCATAACATTTCCAGTTTGTTATTGTGGGGATAGAAATAGGCAGTGCGTTTCTCGCTATGCTGGTATTTATAGGCAAATACAAACAACAGGATCTGTGTAATCACGAACACAATGCCTGTTATGATTACCGTAATGTACAACATGGTATCAATGTTTTTACCATGCTCGGAGGCTGAAGGCTGCACCAGCAGGGTTTTACCTACCAGCAGGCTGTTACACCACCACACACCTATTAAGCCAAGCACCAGGAACACTACCATCAAAAAGGCATTCACCTTATTGTTTTGCTCAAAGGCTTTCTTTTCTCCCTTCAGCACAGATACATACTCGCTCGCTTTGGCAATCTGAAAAGTAATCAGAAACCCGAGCGCAAGAATGGCCAAGAGAAATAATCCGGTTGTTGTCATGATTAATCAATAAATTTTATTCCGGCGAAACTGGATCTGTACAACCTGTTTTGTTTATAACGGGAACAAAGTTCCTGCATAACACTGAAAATTGTACATATTGTTTTTTTCTGCCTTAAAAACAATTAGTTATATAAATTCAAAGATTTATTGTTCAATCCACTATAAACCTGCTGTTAGGTATGGTGGATAACGCTTTCTTTAATAAACGGATGGTTTTTAGCCAGTAACGGATATTTCGCAAACGCCTGTCCGGCAGTCCACATAATCACACCGATAAATCCTGCAGCCACACCAAAGTCAAACAGGTTCAGTTCTACATGCTCTTTAAACAAGCTGGCGAAAATCATCTGGTAAAAATCCAGCCAGTGGCCAAAGATGATCACAATTGCCATTAATGCAATGGTGGTATAATTTCTTTTTGAACCACGGCGCATCAGTATTAACAGTGGTGCCAGGAAGTTAATGATAAACGCAAACCAGTAAATTCCGGTATAAGCACCAGCATGGTGGTCAGTTGTAATACGTGAATTGAAATAAACGGTTTCCTCAGGAATGTTTGCATACCAGATCAGCATGTACTGTGAGAACCACAGGTAAGTCCAGAACACAGAGAATGCGAACATGAATTTACCAAGGTCATGCAGATGTTCCTGGTTGGTATATTCCAGGTAACCTTTATTTTTCAGGTATACGGTGAACAGTACGATCAGGGAGATACCGGATACCCAGCTGCTGGCGAATGTATACCAGCTATACATGGTAGAATACCAGTGCGGGTCAATGCTCATTAACCAGAACCAGGGAATAGTAGACATGGTGGTTAAAGCAAACCATACAATGAACACAGCGGCCCATACAGTATTCTTGAAAATATATTTTTTACGTGCTTCTACACTGGGCAGCGGGTTGTTGTCCAGCTCACGTGACAGTTGGCGCATTTTGCGACCCAGTACAATCCAAAGACCAATGGTAAGAGTGGTCCAGATAATGTAAAATTTAGCATTCAGGAAGCCAGATTTGCCTTCCAGGATCTTATCGCCATCAGGATGCAGCCAGTGGTAAATATGCGGATCGGCTACCACGCAATAGATCATTATTGCCAGCGCAATAATACCGAGGGGAATAACAGCTATTGAAATAGCCTCAGCTACCCTTCTGAAAGTAAGCTGCCAGCTACCGAATGCCAGTGTTGTGGCACAGATAAAGAACATGGAGGCGTTGCTGATAAGCAGAAAAAATATGCTGTTGTGCAGCATGGTAGCCCAGAATCTTGTTTTGTGATGCTCATCAGTTCCATACATTACGAACCCGATCACTATTGATAATACACCCACAGCCATCAGGGCTATGGACCATGTTTTGTATCGCTTCGGGATGTCAAAAAATTCTTTAATAGCCATTATCAACAATTTATTCGTTCTGTTATCGGGTCTTGATTATTTTTTAGCAGTTGAATCGGTGCTGCTTCCACCTTTTGCTTCAGCCTGTTTGGCTTTGATGTAATGGATGATCTCCCAGCGTTGGGTGGTGCTCAGCTGAGAAGCATAACTTCCCATCTGTCCTTTACCATATGCTACTGAATAGAACATTTGTCCTTCTGGCATGTTAAGATAGGTAGGGTTACCTATCAGGTTAGCTGGTTGCGCTCCGTAAGGGCCTTCGGAACCATCGGGTCTTTTCTTCAGCGGACCATTGCCATCCAGTGCAGTACCGTGGCAAATACCACAGTTAACAAGGTATAAGCGCTCGGCTTCCACGCGTTGCACTGAATCCAGCGCAGGCAGTGGATTTTTTATTGTTCTGGAAAGAGCATAATTGGTTGTATCACCCTGTTTGTCCTGTGCCAGCGGAAAAGGCAGCAGTTCGCCTCTTTTTACAGTTCCTGCAACAGGCAGCCTGTTGTAATGGATACCCTGTTTGTCCAGTGTATCATACGGGGCATAGGACTCATAAGCGCGGCTATAGGCCATATCGGGCATATAAACATGTCCGGGACTTCTTCTCACATCACTGCAACTCCATACTGCTACTGCCAGCACTAAAACAGTTATGATTGATACTTTTTTCATCTGTATTAAAAATTCGTCGTTTAAATGGCGCCGGTAGTTCCGGCCATTTACTGGAATGAACTATTCGATTTATGCTGTAACCGGTTCGTTTGTTGAATACAATTTGTCTTCTTTGTCATAACGACCCAGCCACCAGCCGGTTTCTGCATGCTGAACGTTGGTTTCTACGGCACCGGCATTTTTCAGGAATGATTGCACTTCGGCATCGTTTGTTTTGTCTGTGCACTCAATCACCATTACAAACAAATCATCTGTAGCACGGGCGTGGAAATGATGCTTTTTTACAAAGGGTGCTAATTGACACAGGTAGCAGAATGTTAATACCATACCTACGCAGGCACACAATACCGTAAACTCAAATGTAATAGGTATCCAGGCCGGCAATGCAAAGTGCGGTTTACCGCCAATGTTCAAAGGCCAGTCGCTGGTAAATATCCATGTAATAGAACTTAATGCGATGGTAGTACCGGTGATACCGTAAATGAATCCCGCAGTGTGGATGCTGGTATCACGCAGACCCATTGCTTTGTCGAGGCCATGCACCGGGAAAGGGGTGTATATATCGTGAATCTTGTAGCCTGCTTTACGCACTTTTTTTACTGCGCTGAACAGGGGCTCCTCGTTATCAAAACAACCTACTACAAATTTTTTTACAGCCATATACTGATTTTCAAAATTTCAGATTTCAATTACTGGTCATTACATTACCCTGTAACGATTAATGATGATCGTCGTGATGGGTTTCGTGGTAAAACTCTTCCACTGATTCTTCTTCGATCTTGCCCATATCTGCTTTATAGCTTTCCCCTGATTTTTTCAGGATGTGCTTGATCTCTGCCAGTGCTATTACCGGGAAGAATTTCGAGAACAGGAAGTAGCAGGTGAAGAACAACCCGAACGTACCCATATAGAAACCGATCTCCCAGATAGACGGTGCATAATAAGTACTCCAGCTACTGGGGATATAATCCCTGTACAGTGAAGTAACGATGATCACGAAACGTTCGAACCACATACCCACGTTCACAATAACTGACATAAAGAAAGTGAACACGATATTTCTGCGTAGTTTGCTGAACCAGAAGAACTGGGGAGCAATTACGTTACAGCTCATCATCAGCCAGTAGCTCCATGCATACGGCGTGGTAAGATCCCAACGGTTTTTGAAGGCTGCCGCCTCATAAGGGTTCTGACCATACCAGGAAATGAATAGTTCGGTAATGTAGGCAATACCTACTATAGAACCGGTCAGTACAATTACCTTGTTCATTACCTCAATGTGCTCCAGTGTAATATAATCTTCCAGCTTCAGTACTTTACGGGTAATCAGCAACAGTGTTTGCACCATGGCAAAACCTGAGAAGATGGCACCCGCTACGAAATAAGGAGGGAAGATGGTGGTATGCCAGCCCGGAATTACTGAAGTGGCGAAGTCGAATGATACGATAGTGTGTACGGACAATACCAGCGGCGTACTTAAACCAGCCAGTACCAGTGATAAACTTTCATGACGTTGCCAGTGTTTGGTAGAACCGGTCCAGCCGAAAGACAGCAGACCATACATCAGTTTGCGCCATTTCAGTTTAGCGCGGTCGCGTACAGACGCCAGGTCAGGTAACAGACCAGAGTACCAGAACAACAGAGAAACGGTGAAGTAAGTAGAGATCGCAAATACGTCCCACAACAGTGGTGAGTTAAAGTTTGCCCACAGCGGACCGCGGGTATTGGGATAAGGCAGTACAAAGAATGCCATCCACACACGACCCATGTGCCAGATCGGGAACTGACCTGCGCACATTACCGCAAAGATGGTCATCGCTTCTGCCGCACGGTTTACACCTGTTCTCCATCCCTGGCGGAACAGCAACAGGATCGCAGAGATCAGGGTTCCGGCGTGACCGATACCTACCCACCATACGAAGTTGGTAATATCCCAACCCCATCCGATGGTTTTATTAAGGTTCCACTGACCGATACCGTAAGTTACGTCCCTGTAGATTGAGTAAACACCAAACAAGAGTAACAGTACAGATATGATGAATCCTACCCACCAGGACCTTGTTGGCTTGGCTTCAATAGGCCTGATGATATCTTCCGTTACCTGGTGATAATCCTTGCTACCATCTACCAGCGGACCTCTTGCTTGCGATTCGTACTTTAATAATGACATGTTTTTCTCTTTTTAGCTATTAGCTCCTCGGCTTTTCGCTGAAAATATTTTCAATCCTTATCAATCGGGTAGTGAATCAGCTTATTCTTTCACTACATGCTATCATCTGCACCATTTGCTTACGCATGCTTTTCTGCGTGCGCTGCTTCAACTTTGTGGCCTTCCTCTTTCTCTTTACCGGCGTCTTCGCTGATCATGCTGGTGTTACGCACTTTAGCCAGGTAGTTGATGTTGGGCATTACGTGTATCTGCTCCAGGGCATAGAATACACGGTTTTTGTTCTCTTTTCTTGTTTTGCTAATCAGGCTCTCAGGATTGTTGGCATTACCGAATACGATAGCATCTGCTGCGCAAGCCTGCTGACAAGCAGTTTTTGCATCGCTGTCTTCCAGTACACGGTTTTCTTTCTTCGCTTTCAGTTTGCCTTCCTGTAAACGCTGAACGCAGAATGAACATTTTTCAATTACACCACGGCTACGTACAGTAACATCGGGGTTCAGTACCATCCTGGTCAGGTCGTCGTTCATCATCAGCACTACATCATCCATCGCCTTCTCGTCTACCAGTGGTTGCTGGTTGTTCGGGAAGCTGTCTGCACCAGTGTAGTCGGCCCAGTTAAAGCGACGTACTTTGAACGGACAGTTGTTAGCACAATATCTTGTACCGATACAACGGTTATAGGTCATCTGGTTCAAACCTTCGCTGCTGTGGTTGGTTGCAGCCACCGGACAAACGTTCTCACAGGGAGCATTGTCGCAATGCTGACACAGCATCGGTTGGAATACGGTCTGGATAGATTCCGGATCGTTGGGATCGCCACTGAAGTAACGGTCAATACGCAACCAGTGCATATCGTGATAACGCAGCACTTCGCGTTTACCTACTACCGGTACATTGTTCTCTGCATGACACGCTACCACACAGGCTCCGCAACCATAGCAACTGTTCAGGTCAATGCTCATACCCCATTTAATACCGGGACGGTCGTAAGTAGGATACAGTGTACCATCTTTTTCGTAATTGTCCAAACCACCCCATGGCTCCAGTTCTTTCTTACGTTCTTCCAGAACTGTTTCAGGATGTTTGATATATTCTTCCAGCGTCAGTTCTTTCACCACCTCATGACGACCTTCGTATTTGGCGTGCGTTTGAGTCTGCGCTATTTCGTACTTTTTATCTGTTTGGGTAACAGTTACAGCAGCACCTGCCCAGTCGATAGTTGTGCCGTTGTATGACAGCAACGGATATGCGTTTTTACCTACTGAGCTACCGTCAATGGCAACTACAGCACGACCAATCTTGTTGCTTCTTCCGTAACCTACGGCTACCGCTACAGTGTTTTCCTGTACACCAGGCACTACCAGTACAGGCAGTTCCAGTTTAAGGTTTCCTTTTTCCAGTACAATTACCGGCTTTTTGGGGAATACTTCGTACTGGTCAGAACTCTGTCTGTCGGCCAGGTCGATGTTGAAGAGTTTTTTAGCCAGCTGGGGCGAAATGATCGCGTAGTTGTCCCAGGTAGCTCTTGTGATAGGATCGGGCATTTCCAGCAGCCAGGGGTTGTTACCCTGTTTACCGTCACCCAAACCAACTTTCTGGTATACAACCAGTTCTGTTTCTGCATTTTTCTTCAGGGCAGAGGCAGCTGTGATAGCTGCTGCTACTGCGCTGGCACCGCTGTAAGCAGCACCGCTGATGCCGGTAGTTACTTCTACCACTCCATCCTGTAATGCTTTATTGTAGTTATCGGCACTGCCCAGTTTAGCAGTCCAGTAGTTTTTGAAATAAGCGTCGTACGTAGTGGCGCTACCAGCCCATTTCAGCAGGGAATCCTGGAAATGTCTTGTCTGGAACAGCGGGTTGATAGTAGGCTGTATCATGCTGAAGTAACCAGCTTTGGGTTCAGCATCACCCCAGCTTTCAAGGAAGTGCGGTGCAGGTGCTACAAATTTGCACAGCTCAGTTGTTTCATCTTCACGGTCGTTAAAGGAAACAGAAAGCTTGATACCTTTCAGTGCTTTGGCAAATTTGTCGCCTTCGGCATATTCGTATACAGGGTTTACACCGTATACCAGTAATGCCCCTACCTTACCGGCTTCCATATCAGCTACCAGTGTGTTCATATCGCTGTCGATACCCTGGTAAGACAGCACAGGAGCAGCCCAGTTGATAGTGGTTCCGTTAGCGCCAACAGCTTCGTTGATGGCATTTACGATAACCTGTACATCTTTATTATTGCTGTTGCTTACTACCACTGCTTTGCCTTTGTTGGCCAGCAGGTCTTCAGCAGCTTTTTTAATTCCTTTGGCCAGTTTTTCACTTACACCACTCACACCCTGTCCGCTTACTGCTGCCAGCAGGGCTGCAGCAACTACACCGGCTTCAGAGGGGCGGTGTACAAAGCGCTCATCAGCATTGGCACCAGTCATGCTCATCGTGCTTTCAAACTGGTAGTGTTTGCTCATGCTGGGGTTCTTCTCATTGATCTTTCTGCCGGCAGTGTAGCCATGTTGAAATTCAACGGGATTCAACCAGGTTCCCAGGAAATCGGCGCCAAGGCTTACGATCACTTTTGCATTTTCAAAGTGATAGGAAGGAATGGCTTTTTTGCCGTAACTCACTTCATTGGCCAGCAGCATACCGCTGTATGAAGTAGCGTCGAACTGTACGTGACGGCTTCCGGGATATTTTGCTAAAAATTCAGCAATTACCTGTTTGGTGGTAGGTGAAGTAATGGTACTGGTAAGTATTACAACAGAACCGCCTGCAGCAGCCAGGCTTTCAGCAACCTGTTTGTCCAGGCTTTCGTAAGAAACAGCAGTGCTGTTGGCCAGCGGGTGTTTCAGACGACCTGTATCATACAGATCCAGTACTGATGCCTGTACCCTTGCCAGTGTACCACCTTTGGAGATGGATGACAGGGTATTTCCTTCTATTTTGATGGGACGTCCGTCTCTTACTTTGGCTACGATGGAAATAGCTTCTCCACCACTTACGTAGGTTGTAGCGTAATAATCGGCCACTCCGGGAATCAGGTTCTGTGGCTTATTTACATAGGGGATAGCTTTTCTTACGGGAGTTTCGCAACTGGCGGCAGCCATTGCTGCAGCAGTGCTGAAACCTAGGTATTTCAGAAAGTCTCTGCGGGATGCAGGGGCATTGGCTAATCCTTTCTTATCAACAGTTTCAAACGGCAACTCCTCACGGAATTCATCTTTTGACAGTTGTTGATGGGCTTCACTGTTATTGAGCTCTGAAAAACTCTGCCAGTACTTTTTTTTAGCCATTTATCTTTTGATTTGAGAATTTGAAAATTGACCAATTTGAAAATGAAGCAAACAATCTGTTACAATAGCATCTTCAAATAAAACCGACTATCTCTTTTGGCGCGATTCAAAAACCTGAAGAACATTCTCAAATTTTCAAATTCGCACATTAGCAAATTAATAGTGACATTTCTGACAATCCAGGCCACCAATATCTTTTACAGTTACGCTGTCTCTTTTTCCGGCTTTGATCTCGTCGTGGTATTTAGCGTAAATACTGTAGAACTTATTGCCATTTCCTTTTTCGTCGTTGAAATCAACTTTGGTTTCGCGGTGACAATTGATACACCAGCCCATGCTTAGTTCAGCAAACTGGTATACTTCGTTCATAGAAGTGATCTCACCGTGGCAGGTTTGACATTGTACTTTACCTGCACGTACGTGTTGTGCGTGGCTGAAGAATACGTGGTCTGGCAGGTTGTGGATCTTCACCCATTCAATGCCTTTAGCCTGACCAGTGTATTGTTTTTTGGCAGGATCATAGCCCACTGCTTCGTAGATCTTGTGGATCTCTGCAGTACCATCTACTTCTGAACCGTCTTCACGGTACAGCTTTTCGCCGGTGTACTCATTAATGGTAAGGTGACAGTTCATACAAACGTTCAGCGAAGGAATGCTGGCCTGTTTGCTTTCCCATGCACCACCGTGACAGTACAGACAGTTGATCTGGTTGGTACCAGGGTGTACCTTATGTGAGAAGAAGATCGGTTGAACCGGTTGGTATTTTTTAGAACGTCCTAACCCGATAGCACCTTTCACTACATAGAAACCGCCTATTACAAACAGGATCAGTGTCAATACAGTGATGTAGGTTTTATTACGGTAGAAAGGAATCGGCTCGTGAGAAGGATTGCCTTCTTTATCATCGGCCAGTTTACGCAGATTGCTGTTTACCTGCAGCATTACCAATGCTACTACAGCCAGGATCAGCGTCAGTACACCATATAAAATGGAGTTGTCTTTTTCGTCGTAGGTAGTTACCCCGCCGGGAGCACCGTTACCACCTGGAGTAGGAGCTTTGTAGTCTGCTACATACTTAAGGATCGCGTCGATCTCTTTGTCTTCCAGGTTGGGGAACAAGTTCATGGGAGTCTTGTTCCATTTAGCGTAGAGGTCGTTGAAATACTTATTACCCGATTTCAATACCGCTCCGTTGTTACGAATCCATGCATGCAGCAATGCCTTGTCCTTCACACGCTCTTCAATGCCTTTCAGTGCCGGACCGGTCATATCTTTTACCGGATTGTGACACGTAGCACAGTTGTTCTGGAATAATGAGGCCCCATCTTGCGCCGCTAACCTGCTTCCAAACGACAATAAAGCTAATAACAATACTGTGAGAAGGGCTTTCTGGGTAATTGGTCTGTTTTCAATCATATCAGTTGAATATGACGCGATTATGTGGAAAAATCTCCCGAATTGGCTGCAAAAATAAGTCAGGATTTCAACAAAATATCAACATATTTAAAATTTTTTTGAGCCAGTCTGGGCGCGGGTTTCAGCGGATTTTTGATCAACAGATGCGCTAAAAAAGAAATCTGTGTCATGTTTTTGTCACCTTCTTTTTTAGTTATGGCCTGTGCTTTTATTCTTACTATGATCGGCCATTATATTTGTCTTTTTTACAATATATTGATCCCGATCATTATTTAATACCCGTCGGCAACTCAAAATTTTCCTGCATTTTTGCGCCATGTTCCAGCGCCTTCAACAGAAATGGAAAGTATCCGGTACACAGTTGTTACTTATTTTATGTGTTTTTGCCATTACTGGCACTACTACTGCTTATATTACCCGGCAAATAACTACCTGGATGCAGGTTGAACATTATTCAATAGCCTATTGGCTGCTGAAAATAGCCGTACTGTTATTCGGATACCAGCTCCTCATCCTGTTGATTGCCATTCCTTTTGGACAATTTTCCTTTTTCTGGAAATATGAAAAGAAGATATTGGCGCGAGTGGGATTAATAAGAAAAGTAACTGCAGATACTGATGCATCTGCTACTGATAATACAGCACAAAGAGGTAATGCAATAATGATGCAAAAGCAAATAGCCACAGATTCAGCGGAAAAACCCCAAACTATCAACATCGCCATTTTTGCATCCGGTGCAGGTTCCAATGCACAAAAGATCATTGATTATTTCCGTAACAGCACCAGCATTCGCGTAGCTTTGATTGTGTGCAACAAACCCGGCGCAGGCGTTTTGGGTATTGCCACCCAACAAAACGTACCATATATTATTATTGAGAAAGAGCAGTTCTTCCGTGGTAATGCGTACGTGGATGAATTACGTAATTATAATATTGACCTGGTAGTGCTCGCCGGTTTTTTGTGGAAGGTGCCTTTACAACTGGTAGCCGCCTATTCAGGTTCCATTGTTAATATTCACCCGGCTTTGTTACCTGCCTATGGCGGTAAGGGTATGTACGGCGAACATGTGCACAAAGCGGTTATTGCTGCCGGAGAAAAAGAAAGCGGCATCAGTATTCATTATGTAGACGAACATTATGACCACGGCAAAGTGATATTACAGGAGCGTTGTACTATAGATCCCGATGATACACCTGCCACGCTGGCTGCAAAGATTCATGCATTGGAGCATGCACATTACCCGCTTGTAATTGAAAAAATTTGCCGTGAACTGCAAAATCGACGTTAAAACATTCTAATCATTCTCCTATTTCGCGATATTGCACCACGACACAACCAAATTTTACTTTTTTGCTTTTACTGCGTCTATCAATAATAACGGCTTGCTTACTGGCCTTCTGGCCGGCCACTATTACCGCCCAGGTGCGTGTAAGCGGAAAAGTGTTTGACATGACCCAGCAAACACCGCTGCCCTCTGTAAGCGTAATGAGTAATTCGGGTATGGGCGCTTTTACTGATTCACTGGGACGTTATACACTGGTTGTTTCCGAAACCGATTCTATCTGGTTTTCTTACCTGGGCAAACCCACACCCAAGTATGCAGTAAAGAATATTCCCAATATTCACAACTTTGAAATTTCACTCCACGTAAATGTTACCGAACTGAAACAGGTAATGGTAAAGCCGCGCGATTATCACCTGGACTCTATACAGAATCGCGAAGACTACGCCAAGGCATTTAATTTTAAAAAACCCGGATTTGGAGTATCCACCACGCCCACAGGTGGTGTTGGCATGGACCTGGACCAGTTTATACAAATGTTCCAGTTTAAAAAGAACCGCCGCATGACAGCGTTGCGCGAAAGACTGGAACGTGAAGAGGAAGATAGTTATATTGATCACCGGTTCAACCGTGCACTTATTATCCGTCTTACCAAATTGCACGGCGCCGAACTGGACAGTTTTGTAGTTCGTTATCGTCCTGACATTACTTTTATACAGAACGCTACCGATTACGAATTACAGTACTACATTAAAAAAAGCTATGATCATTATATAGCTACCAGACCTGCAGCTGTTAAGCCGGAAGAAGAAAAACAATAAATCCTCTGCTGCTACTTCATTATTCGCTCCGCAAACTTTTTGACGGATTGGTCATGGCTGCTTTAACAGCCTGGAAACTTACTGTTATCAATGCAATTACGATAGCAACAGCGCCTGCTATGACAAAAACTGTCCAGCCGATATTGGTATGGTATGCGTAGCCCTGCAACCAGTTGTACATAATGAGACCCGCCAGCGGAAACGCAATGCAACAGGCAATAGACACCAGTTGCAAAAAATCTTTGGACAGCAACGCGGTAATGCCCGATAC
This sequence comes from Chitinophagaceae bacterium PMP191F, assembly GCA_001302245.1. GTDB lineage: Bacteria > Bacteroidota > Bacteroidia > Chitinophagales > Chitinophagaceae > PMP191F. Next base: position 147,865 of record LGYU01000008.1, on the reverse strand, counting down.
ACTTGCTCCCAGTACCTTGCGGATACCGATCTCTTTGGTGCGTACTTCGGCCATATATGCCGCCAGGCCAAACAGTCCAAGACAGGAGATCAGGATGGCCAGTATGGCAAATACCTGCGACAGTCTGCTGATAAGCATTTCTGTGTTAAACAGCGCATTGAACTGATCATCTACAAACCTGTAGTCGAACGGGTAAGCGGGATTATCTTTTTGCATCACAGCGCCCAGTTTGGCCAGCGCCTGTTCTGTATTGGCCTGTGACTTTAATCGTACATACATCGCCGTGGCAGTATACTGCGGTTGCATACAGATAAAGATCACCGGTGCCGGCCTGGTATACATATCTCCATACATATAATCATTTACCACGCCTACTACAGTTTGCCGGGTTGTATCACTATCCTGCCACACATATTTTCCCACTGCACTTCTTTTACCCATTAGCCGGGCAAACGACTCTGTAATGATCACATTGATCTTACCATTTTTGGGTATAGAGTCGGTTTCTACAAAATCACGACCATCTATTACTTTAATACCGCTGGTAGCCATAAACTCCGGTGTTACTGAACGAAACGAGATCAACGTCTGATCCTTAGGCCCCCTGCCTTCCCAGCGGAGGTCACCGGTATTGTTTCCCTCGTAAATCGTTTCGTGGTCAGACAAAGCCGCATTCTCTACAACTCCGGTATTCAGCAGGTCCTGCCTGATCACCTGAAAATTTTTTTTCATATCGCCATGTACCGAAACCTCTACCAGGTTGTTTTTATTGAAACCCAGCTGACGGTTTTTTACATGTTGTATCTGCCTGTAAATAACAATGGTTGAAATAATAAGGGTAACAGAAATGGTAAACTGCAGCACTACCAATCCTTTCCGTACAAAAGCCGCGCTGCCGGGTTTTATTTTTAGTCCTTTTAAAACGGTGATCGGGTTGAATGAAGAAAGATAAAAAGAGGGATAGCTGCCTGCTACCAGCCCGCATACCAGGGTTATTGACAACAGAAAAACCAGGTGCGGGAAAGACGTTAATTGTAACGAGAGATTTTTCTGCACCAGCTGGTTGAACGCAGGCAACAATATTGCTACAATAAACAATGCTACCAGGGTTGCCAGCATAGACATGATAAGCGATTCTCCAATAAACCTGAACACCAGGTTCTGCTTGCGGGCGCCCAATACTTTGTGCATGCCCACTTCTCTTGCCCGTTTTTCGCTGCGGGCAGTAGCCAGGTTCATAAAGTTGATACAGGCTATGCACAGAATGATCCAGGCTATTACAGAGAACATTTTGATATAAGTGATCCTGCCTCCGCCAGTCAGCTGACCATTCTCAAACTCGTTGTACAGGCGCCAGTTCTTCATGCCAAATAAAAACAGGTGTGTAATGGCTGCGGCATCATGCTTTTTCATGTAGTTGTACAACTGACCGTCCACTGCATATACGGATGCTCCGGGGGCAAGCTGTACATACGTGGTAATGCCATAGTTTTTCCAGGAACGCAGATAGTCATTTGCCTGAAAGAACGTTTCAAAAGGCGCTATCCATTCAAACCGCAGACTTGAGTTTTGCGGGATATTTTTTACTACACCGGTAATGATATAATCCTGCTGATTGTCTACACGTATGGTTCTGCCCATTACATTTTTGGTATCACCAAAGAACTTAATGGCGGTCTTTTCCGTGATCACCAGCGAATGCGGCTGTGTAAATGCTGTAGCCGCATTGCCCTGTACAAAGGGCAATGTAAACATGCTGAATACAGATGGTTCTGCATAGCAGCCACTGGCATATATAGGTTTGTTATCAATAGTAAAAAGCTGATTGATGCTTCCCTCCGATTTGCGGCAGGTATTCTGGATACCTGGAATCTCCTGCTGAATGGCCGGCCCCAGTACGCCTGGTGTGGACCAGTGTGTAATAATACCGGAGGAATAATTTTCATGCACACGTACTGCGTACAGGTTATTCTTATTCTCGTGTACTTTATCGTAATTTAACTCATCCTCTACCCACAAAAAGATCAACGCGGCACAGGCAATGCCAATAGCAAGACCAGCAATATTGAGTATGCTATAGGTTCTGTTCTTCAGGAAACTGCGGAATGTTGTTTTTAGAAAATTCTGCAACATATATTTCAGTTATACTTGATAAATTTATGCGCTACCCTGTATCCCTTTTAAACAATTGCATGTAATAATAACAGCGTTGAAAAAGTACCAGAAAAATGCCACTTATGCAGTATGCTGACAATCAATAAATTACATCTTTCTCGATAGATGTTACTGTTCGCTTTTGGTACATTTACTGTCCGGCTGCATACTGTATTTTAATATCACATTGTTCTGTCACTGTTGCTATTTAGCAATACAGTTTTTACTATCTTTCATATCAATTACCTGTTCATGAAAAAAATATATTGTATTGGTCTTTTACTGGCATACGTATCTGTTGTGCTTGCACAACACCCGGTTATAACTCCCGCTGTTACTGCTGAAGCTGCCGGGTTTTCCACAGAACGCTTAACCCGTATTGATAAAGTGATGAATGAGTACGTGGATAAAGGTAAAATGAACGGAGCAGTGGCACTGGTCATTCACAATGGTAAAATTGCTTACTATAAAAGCTTTGGTTACAATGATGTGGAGGCGGGGGTCCCTTTAAAGAAAGATGCCATATTCCGTATCGCTTCTCAAACCAAAGCGATCACCAGTGTGGCTGTAATGATGCTGTATGAAGAAGGTAAGTTTATGCTGGACGATCCCATTTCACAGTATATACCGGCTTTTAAAAAACCCCGTGTACTGGAACAGTTCAATGCCAAAGATACCACTTTCACTACCATACCAGCCAAACGGGAGATCACCATCCGTGACCTGCTGACACACACTTCCGGTATTGGGTATGCGCAGATAGGCTCACGTGAAGCCAATGCCATCTATGCCAAAGCAGGCGTTGTAGGCGGCATAGGAGTAGACAGAATTGTGCTGGCCGATAAAATGAAGATACTCGGTGCACAACCGCTGTTCCACCAGCCAGGAGAAAAATTTACCTATGGTCTTAACACCGATGTGCTGGGCTACCTGGTAGAAGTGGTTTCCGGTATGAACCTGGATGAATTTTTTCGCAAACGTATTTTTGAACCGCTGGGCATGAAAGACACCTATTTCTACCTGCCCAAAGAAAAACAAAATCGCCTGGCGATGTTGTATACAGAAGACTCTGTTGGCAAAGCCGTAAAGATGGCTGAAAAATATGTACTCAATGGCGAGTTTAATCGTGACTATCCCAATACAGACGGTACTTACTTTTCAGGAGGTGGCGGATTGTCTTCTACCATTTATGACTATGCTATTTTTCTGCAAATGCTGCTGAACGATGGCGAATACAATGGCAAACGCCTGCTGGCGCGTAATACAGTACGCATGATGACCATGAACCAGATCGGTGATATTGATCGCGGAGTGAACAAATTTGGTCTTGGCTTTGGCATCACTACCGAAAAAGGAAGTGCGCAGCTTCCCACACAGGAAGGAACCTTTGAATGGGGTGGTATGTTTGCCACAACCTACTGGGTTGACCCCAGAGAAAAACTGGTAGCACTGATTTACCGCAATATCTTTCCTACGCGGTATGGCAATCTTGCCAATATTTACAAGGTGCTGGTATACCAGGCCATTGCCAATTAAAAACAGTCCGGTTTCTTAATTCATTTGAATATGTACACCTCCCTTATAAAAAAGACAGGCATTGCAGTGTTGTTGCAACTTACAGTTGTATTACTGTGTGCGCAAACCGATGTCACACCCCCGTTTGTCAAAGACAGTCTTGATATATATGTGGAACGCGCATTGAAAGAATGGCAGATACCCGGTGTTGCCGTGGGTATTGTAAAAGATGGTAAGGTAGTACTGCTGAAAGGTTACGGTGTATGTGAAGCCGGAGGCACAGATAAGGTAGACGAGAACACGCTTTTTATGATCGGCTCCAATACCAAGGCCTTTACCGCAACTGCGGTAGCCATGTTGCATGCCGGCAAAAAGCTTTCGCTGGATGATCATGTACAGAAATGGCTGCCCGATTTTAAATTATATGATCCGTGGGTTGCAAAAGAAGCCAATATCCGCGACCTGCTTTGTCACCGCCTGGGATTTGAAACTTTCCAGGGCGATTTTATGTATTTCGATTCCGACCTCAGTGTGGCAGAAGTACGCGAAAAAATGGCAAAAGTAAAACCAGGGTATAGCTTCCGCAGCCAGTGGGGATATACTAATTCAGCCTTTTTAACTGCCGGAGAGATCATTCCGAAAGCGAGTGGCAGAACCTGGGCCCAGTTTATAAGGGACAGCATATTTACACCGCTGGATATGAGCCGGTCACTCGCTATGTCAACAGAAATTACCAATGCCACCAATAAAGCAGCGGCACACACTGTAGATCACGGTGTATTGAAAAAGATCGCTTATGGCAACCTTGACAACCTAGCGCCTGCCGGCAGTATTTCTTCCAGCGTAAACGATATGAGCCATTGGGTACTGATGCAACTGAACAACGGTAAATACAATAACAAACAGGTTGTGGCAATTGCTGCCATCGGGCAAACGCGCTTACCTCATTCCATTCTTGGCAACGGCGGGCATCGGTTTAACCGCTCACATTTTGCGCTATATGGACTGGGGTGGTTTTTACAGGAATACGCAGGCCGTAAGGTTATCGCACACACCGGTGGTGTAAATGGTTTTGTAACCAGTGTGGCATTGCTGCCTGAAGAAAAACTGGGTATTATTGTACTGACCAATACAGATGCCAATAACTTTTTTGAAGCATTGCGCAATGAGATCATGGATGCTTACCTGGCATTGCCTTACCGCAATTACAGCGGTTTGGCATTAACTGAATCTAAGGCAGAACAAAAAGAAGAAGAAGCCTGGCTGAAAAAAGAAAAAGATACAGTGGCCATGCATGTTGCTCCTGCACTACCATTATCAGCTTACACTGGTAATTACAAACACCATGTGTACGGCAATATGAATATTAAACAGGAAAATGGCAAACTCATCATGCGTTTTCAACACCATTCACGCATGTATGGTACGCTGGAACCACTGGGTGACAATCGTTTTCTGTGTACCTACAGCGAGTCTTTATATGGTAATAAAATTCTGCCATTCACGGTAGAAAAAGGCAAGGTGAAGTCGGTAACAGTCACTGTAGCCGATTTTGTGGAATTTACTCCATATGAGTTTTACAAACAGGATAAATAGTCAAAGTAGTCACATATAAAATTTCATCATCAAACCTCATTGAGCATTTGTATAAAGCTTTTCTATGGATCAACTGAACTTAGGCATAGGCACCAGGTTACAACACACGCATTACGGACCCGGTGTTATTGTGGGCATAAGATATGCTACCTATCTTATTTCTTTCATCAATCATGGCGTTAAGGAAATTGATAAGAACGATACGAACCTGGATGAGATCATTCCTGAAAATGTAACTGAAGAAATTGAAACGCATTCGGATGTAGAAAGATCACTGTTAAAGATCCTCCGTTTGTGGGGCGGTTTTACAGAAGAGGTTCCGTTGGGCGATCGCTGGAAAGGCGGTATCATGCTGCTGCAACCAGCCGATAAAACACAAAAACCCAAAGATGTACCGATTGATGTTTTCTTCCATAAAATCGTGATGCTGCGTGATCGTCTGCGTGTTTTGGAACAACAGATCAATGCACATAAAACATTAAGCGATGAGGACAAAGTGAACCTGCAGCAATACATTACCCGCATTTACGGATCACTGACCACCTTCAACGTGTTGTTCAAAAATAAAGAACACTGGTTCGTAGGCGAAAAAGGTGCTAAGGAAGATTAGATCGGTCAATAACCATACCTGATAGCTCACCCGGTCTTATTAGTGCCAGGCGATGTCTTTTACATCACCTCAATACTTCAGGCAAAATATTTTTCAAAAAACCGGGAATAAATAACTTTATGCAGCAGCGCGTGCCGCCAGGCACAATCATTACCGGTATTAATCCGGCTACAGATTCTTTCCCAGGCGTTCCCCAGGCTTACACTTGTTTTCGCAAACTGTGTTGCAAATTCTCCTTCTGAGCAGGAAGGGGGGTGAAGACTGCGCTGATCAGGTACCATTATCGTTAGACCTTATCCCTGTTAAAAAGTTATTGGCCTGGTGCATTGTGCCAGCGTATTTTTCTGTGCTGTTGCTACAGCAAACAGAAAGAAAGCAATACATCTATCCGTTAACACGGAAGGTATGTAGCTATTAGTTCCCTGCCCCTGCATCAAAAACCAAAAGATGGGCACTTCTGGTTTTTATTTACCGTAAGGAGAAAACCAGTAAAAAAAACAGTATTTATATTGAAATTCATTACAACGACTAACGCTATAGTAATAACTAACTGTTCTGCCTGTCTGTTTTTACATACAAACCGGCAGCAGGCTGCTCTTTTGCAGGTATACGTACAAAACCAGCCAGCTCCTTGCTGTTTACCAGTATACCGGTACGGTGCGACCGGCGCAGCAAAACATCTTCACTGTGGTTTACAATATGATAATTTTTATCGGACAACGGCGTCAGTGCATTTACTGCAGAACGTGACAAATGCACTACAGCCTGTTCTGCTTTTCGTGCGTAATTGTTTCGTGTAGATGCATCAGGAGAGCAAACAATGGTACGGATAATAGCAGCATATAATGGAGCAGCTGTTTTTTGTTTTACCAGTTCTGCCAGGCCTGGCTCACGTTCAAATAGCTGCTCTTCCTTCCTGATCATAGCCCAGCGCAATATGCTTTCGGACCAGTTATTGGCTACCGGCTTAAATACCACCTGCAAAGCGAGTGTAGCATCTTTTACACCAGTTACAAGTGACAGAAGATTTTCTTCCTTACTAAACGTGGTATTGATGGGTTTTATAAACGCATCGCCGAAACCATAACCGGTGATCTGCGGAGTTTGTTCCAACAGAGCCGGCAACAGATCTTCTGCAACGGTGTAACGAAATCCACTAGATGATAGCTGTGTTTGCAGACAAGCTGCATCTTTTTCATCACAGATCAACTGCAATGTAACTGTATTATTTATCACAACTATCTCAAACGATAGCTGGTAACGACATGCAGAAAGTATATCGGGTAATGATACAGTACGATCTTTTGAAGGCCACACTATGTGCATACACACAGGTTTACCTGCTGCCTGTGATGCAAATGCTACAGGATCTTTTTTAACCGGTAAAAAATCCTGTTCAAAAGTACGCTGCGTGGAAATTGTTTTTTTTACAGACTGAAACAACCTGCCGATAACAGAAACCTGTTTTTCCTGTATAACGGGTTGGGAACTCTGTACACCGGAAAAGAAAAACGGTTCGAAAGCCGGTTCAATATCGACCGGTTCATCAAACAGCAATGAGCCCCGCCCTTTTTGTTCCCACTGGTTAAACCAGTTGGCTGATTTTCCTGATTCAATACTCATCTTTCAAAAATTTCTCTTCCACCTGATGTGTTTACATAAAGACTTATCAGAGCCGGTAATACATCAGAAGGATCTAATCCAGAGTTTCCTGCTAACTAACGATTTATTGTGTATACCAGTTTTATAACCGGTGAATACCAATCATCAACTGAACTATTATTTAGCCGCTGATAACAGGAATTACTTACCGCATGTATAAATACATAACAGGGCAATCCATTATCACCGGCAAAACATCGGAGCATTGTTGACAACCCAAAAAAAGTGTGCCATGCGCGTACAGACTAAAGCATTTAATAGGTCAGGGCATGATGTGACAACCGCAACAGGTAAAAGGGGGTTCAGATATTAAACAAACTGGTCGGTTCTTACAAGACAAAGGATAGCGGGCAACATAGGATTGAATGACAATATAAAAATATTAAAATAATTAAAAAGACAAAAGAATATGATTGTAAAACATATAAACAGTGTACATATTGATTGCACAGGTACCGTAACCGGGTACCAGCCATCTGCTAAACCGCTACTTTTATAAAAAAACAGGACCTGTTAACGAGTTGCTTTCAAAAAAATAGTTTTGTAACAGCTATCTTTAAGGCATTCCAAATTTTTAAATTCAGCGCATGAGTATTGTAACCCGTTTGTTCCTGTTAGGAGGATTGATTTGTGCCGGTACAGCAGCCGTTGCCCAAACAACCAGCAGGTACGATCAGCACCAGGCTTTTGCCCCGTTATTTTACCCGGCTTTCGGAGATGAGGTACGCGCGGCAGACGGCACCCCCGGTCCCAAATACTGGCAAAACAGGGCCGATTATAAAATTGAAGCATCACTTGACGATTCTTTGCAATCCATCAGTGGTAATGTTTTGATCACATATACCAACAATAGTCCGCAGACACTGGATTTTGTATGGCTTCAACTGGACCAGAATATTTACCGCCAGGATTCCCGCGCTGTGGCAGCTACTGCCATCAGTGGCGGACGCTGGGCCAACCGCAGTGATTTTGACGGCGGCTATGGTATTGAATCTGTAAGTATTGTTACTGTAGACGGCAAAGAAGTAAAAGCCGCTTACAATATTACCGATACCCGTATGCAGATCAAACTGCCCGCTTCTATCAAATCACAGGGTGGTATTGCCCGGTTCAAGATCAAATATCATTTCAGCATTCCGGAGTACGGCACTGACCGTATGGGTCGTTTAAACACCAAAAACGGCTGGGTATATGAAATTGCACAATGGTATCCACGCATGTGTGTGTATGACAATGTGAACGGCTGGAACACCCTGCCTTATCTTGGTCAGGGTGAGTTTTACCTTGAATACGGCAATATTGAATATAGTGTAAACGCTCCTGCAGCGCACATTGTGGTAGGTTCCGGTGAGTTATTGAATCCTTCAGAAGTATTAACACCCGAGCAACTGAAACGCTATGCTCAGGCTAAAGAAAGCGATAAAACCGTAATGCTGCGCACTGAAGAAGAGGTGACCAACCCCAGTTCACGTCCGGCTAAAAAAAGGCTTACCTGGAAATTCAAATGTCTCAATACACGCGATGTAGCCTGGGCCAGCTCTACTGCTTTTGTATGGGATGCTGCACGTATGAACCTGCCAGGCAACAAAAAGGCCCTGGCAATGTCTGTATACCCTATAGAAAGTGCCACTGAAAAAGGCTGGAAACGTTCTACCGAGTTTGTAAAAGGTGCTATCGAGTTCTACTCTCAATACCTGTATCCCTTTACATACCCAGTAGCTACCAATGTGGCCGGAATTGTAGGTGGTATGGAGTATCCCGGCATTGTGTTCTGTTCTTACCGCTCTTCCGGTGGTGGTCTGTGGGGTGTAACCTCGCACGAATTTGGCCACAACTGGTTCCCCATGCTGGTAGGCAGTGACGAACGCAGGTTTCCCTGGATGGATGAAGGCTTCAATACCTTTATTAACACCATGGCCGATAAAAGTTTTAACAACGGCGAATTTTACCGCAAACAGAACATTGGCGGTTCTGGCCGTGGAATTTTCTACGATACCACAGAAAGCATCATGAACATTCCGGATGTACAGTCTGCCCGAAACCTGGGTACACTGGCCTATAATAAACCCGGAATAGGCTTAACCCTGCTGCGCGAAAGCATTCTGGGACCTGAGCGTTTTGACAGTGCTTTCAGCTATTATGTACACAAATGGGTGTATAAACATCCCACTCCATACGACTTTTTCCATTGTATTGAAAACTATGCCGGTGAATCACTCGATTGGTTCTGGCGTGGCTGGTTCTTTAATGTATGGAAACTTGACCAGGCTGTTACAGATGTAGCCTTTACAGAAGGAAAAGGCAGCATCATTACTATTGTGAACCTGGAAAAACTGCCCATGCCGGTTACTATAGAAGTAACAGACAGTAATGGCAAAACAGCCCGCATCCAGTTGCCGGTCGAAATATGGCAACACGGCAGCACTTGGAAATTTGCCTATGTTTCAGACAGTAAGCTTACCAAAGTAGTACTGGATCCCGATGGTCAGTTGCCCGATATCAACAGAGCGAATAATACATGGCCTGCTGCTCAGTAGCATTGGTTCTAAACATTATACAAAAAGTCCACGAGTATATCGTGGACTTTTTAGTTGTTTATCCGTTTGTGTAACCTTGTTGTTAGGCTATTGTTTTTGCGCTGCGGCTATGCTATCCTTTGCAGCTTTGGCAGCAGCCTTTTCTTTTTTCCTGAAAAAACCACGCAACAAAAAATTGTGCTGCAGCGCTTCCAGGTCTTCATCCAGTTTTTGACTGCTGCTGTTCAGATTGTGAATAATGGTACGCAGATCGTTGGCTACTTTTTCATCATGCAAAATCAATCCCGCCGGGTTGTTGGTATTGTCCAGGTTACTGGTAGCGTCCTTCAGGTTATCGGCCAACGCCATTGCATTGGCACTGGCAAGGTTCAGTTGCTCTGTTGCCTGCTTCAGGTTGGGGATAATCACGGTATCGCTCACCAGGTCGTTGGCCAGTGTACCCGGTGTTTTTAAGCGGCTGGTATAATCTGCAATACCCGCTGTTAAACGACTGCTGTTACTGGCTGCCTGCTGCAAAGTAGCAATGGTGCCTTGCAGTTCTTTATATAAGGATGCATCTTTCAGCAACGCTCCCAATGTACCTTCGCCTGCTACCAGCTTTCTGCTGATGGTTTTGAAATCGCGGGTGATCTCGATCAGGTTCAGGTTGTTTTCCTGCAATGTGGCCATCATATCATCTGTACTCAATGCTTTTTCCACTGCCAGTGTTTCACCACCTTCTATTGATCCCGCGGCGGGCGTACCTCCATAAATGATAATGATCTTATTACCGATCAGTCCGTCGGTGCTGATGCGGGCTTTGGCATCTTTCCGGATGAACTCCTGTGCTTTTTTTTCAATATGCAATGTCACTTTTACCATGGCGCCACTGGAAAATTCAATCTTGCGGACCGTGCCCACTTTTACACCGGAGAACCAGATATTATTTCCCTGTTGCAGACCACTTACATCATCAAACATGGCATTCAGCTCTATGGCTTTTACAAAAGCTTTCTGCTGGCCACCCAGTGTAAAAACTCCTATCATAAATATGACAATGCCTATGGCCACAAAAATGCCTACTACCACAGCCCGTTTACTTTTTTCTGCTTCCATTAGTTAATAAAGTTATAGTCATAAAAACTTTTTACCCGTTCATCTTCCGTTGCAAACACTTCTTCAAAACTACCCATGCGTGCAAATCCGCCATCCAGCAGCACAGCAATCCGATCGCCTGTTTCTTTGGCACAGGTAAGATCGTGTGTAATGATGATGGCCGTGGTATTGTAAAGCCGCTGCACTTCATTGATCAGGTTGTTGATCTCTACACTGGTAATAGGATCCAGACCAGCGGTAGGCTCATCGTACAACATCAGCAATGGTTGCATGATCAGCGTACGCGCAATACCGATACGTTTGCGTTGTCCGCCTGAGAGTTCAGAAGGCAATTGTGCAATGGTCTGTCTCAATCCTACAGCATCCAGCGCCTGCTCTACTGCCTTATTTACCTGTGCACGAGTAAGATTCTTTGAATTACGCAACAACGGAAATTCAAGATTTTCACGCACCGTCATACTATCATACAGCGCACTGTTCTGGAATGAAAAACCAATTTTGAGCCGCAATGCCCTGAGTTGTTTCAGATCCAGCGCAGCCACATCTTCACCCAGCACAGTTACCTGTCCGGCGTCAGGCTTCAGCAGGCCGGCAATGATCTTTATCAGCACAGACTTACCGGTTCCCGAACGCCCCAGTACCACCAGATTTTCGCCCTGGTATACGTCCAGGTCAATTTTACGCAACACATGGTTATCGCCAAACGACTTTTCCAGCTTGCGGATAGACACCGCAAGCTTACTGGTATCAATATGTTTTATTTCTTTACGCATATTATCTGAACCAACTGGTGATCTGTACAATCAGTATTTCTTCTACAAACACAATAAACATGGCAAGCACTACCGCAGAGTTAGCTGCCTTTCCCACTCCCTGTGTTCCCTGTGTGGCTGTATAGCCTTTGTAACACCCGATAATGCCGATGCTGAATCCAAATACGATCGATTTTATTAATGATGAAAAGAAATCAAGGAATGAAATCTTTTCAAGTGCTTTAATAAAAAAGGCCGTGAAACTGGTGTGTTCATTCTGGTGAATGTTGAGATAAGCTCCCAGCATAGCAATAAATGCCATATAGAACATCAGGATGGGGATCATCAGGGTAGTTGCCAGCACCCTGCTTACCACCAGGAATTTATACGGGTTGGTGGCAGATACTTCCATGGCATCTATCTGTTCGGTTACCCGCATAGAACCCAGTTCAGCGCCCATGTTGGAGCCTACTTTTCCTGCAGTGATCAACGCAGTTACCAACGGCGCAAGCGCGCGCAGAATGGCAATAGCTACCAGCGATGGCAGCCAGGAAGTAGCACCAAATTCTGACAGGGAAGGACGTGATTGCTTGGTAAATACAATACCGGTTACAAAACTGGTTACAGAAATAAGGGCAAGCGACTTATAGCCCACCATGTAACATTGACGAATAATCTCTTTCCACTCATAGGGGGGGCGTAGTTCCTTAAAAAAGCGCCCGGCAAAACTAAAGATGCCGTACACTTCCAGAAAAAACTTATCCAGTTTACCGGAAACAATATATGAACGGGGCTTTGACCTCATACAATAATTAAAACAATAAATGTATCGTAGCTATTCCCTAAATAATGTTGCCGTAGCACGAAGAAACGAGAAATTCAGCAGCCGTGGATTTTTTTCCCCATTTTAACACAATCTACAGCCTCATTAACGGTCAAAATAAAAAGCGGGTTACAGTGTGTCTGTAACCCGCCCGGTTTGTTACAATCAATGGCTACACTATTCGCTGCGTAAAGATTTTACAGGATTGGATCTTGCTGCACGTAATGCCTGCGAGCTTACAGTGATCAGTGCTATTACAAACGCCAGTATGCCGGCTACTCCGAATATCCACCAGCTGACAGGTACCCGGTATGCGAACTCCTGCAGCCACTGGTGCATGGCCCACCACGCCAGCGGAAAAGCAATACAGGCTGCCAGGATCACCAGTTTCAGAAAATCGCCGGACAGCATCTGTACAAGACTGTATACTGATGCACCCAATACCTTGCGGATACCGATCTCTTTCGTACGCTGGTCGGCCATAAAGGCCGCCAGTCCAAATAAACCCAGGCAGGCAATACACACTGCCAGGATGGTAAATACCAGGAAAAGCTGCCCCTGTTTTTGTTCTGCCTGGTATTGGCGTGCAAAATTCTGATCCAGGAAATTGATCTCTATAGAATTGGTTTTGTCAAACTCACGGAATGCTGCAGATAAATACAGGACAGCCTGCGCCGTATGACCTTTCTGAATACGTACATACAAATTGTCCTGTTCATTATCTACCGGTGGCATGTGCAATACCAGTGGTTCTATTTTATGTTGTAAGGAATAGATATGAAAATCTTTCACTACACCTATCACCGTACACTCACTGGTGGTACGTTTATTATCAATAAAGAAGCGCACTTTTTTACCAATAGGATTTTTCCATCCCAGCTCTTTCACCAATGCTTCGTTGACCATTACAGAGTTGTATCTATCACCCGGCATATCATTAGAAAAGTTGCGTCCTTCTGCCAGTTTGATCTGCAGGGCTGCTAAAAAGTCCACATCTATCATGAAGTTCTGGGCTATCTGTGAGGTCTCAGAGATCTTTCCATCCTTTTCAAAAAAGTAGCCGTTAGAACCGATATTGTTATTACCAATCGGATTGCTGGCAACAGCTACACTTTCAATAAGCGGGCTTTGTAATAACCTTGCTTTAATAGCAGGGATGTTTTTGCGCAACTCGCGGTTCTGTATATGAAAGGTCAGTACCTGTTCTTTGTTAAAACCCAGGTTTTTCTGCATGGTATAACGCAACTGGTAGTATGCAACAATAGAAACAGAAATGAGTACAATGGCCATTACAAACTGGAAGGTTACCAGCCCTTTTCTGAAAAAGACCGTATTGTTCATCTTACCCAGCTTTCCTTTCAGCGAATCAATCACATTGAACCGGGACATAAAAAACGCGGGGTATGATCCGGCCAGTAAACCCGTTAATGCCACAAACAACAATAATATACCTGCACTGATAGCAGCCCCGAAATGAAACAGCGTCAGGTGTTTTCCTGTAAAAGAATTGAAATAAGGCAAAAATAGCATAGTGATATATACGCCAATGCAGGTAGCCACAATGGTCAGCAGTAAAGACTCTGACAAAAACAATGCTGCGATCTGTTTTTTGCCAGAACCAATGGTTTTACGCACACCGATCTCACGTACACGCAACGTAGAACGCGCAGTGGCCAGGTTCATATAATTAATGCAGGCTATAACAAGAATAATAATGGCGATTACGGAGAAAATATAGACATACCGAATGTTGCCGTTGGCACTCAGTTCATAATCCAGGTTTGAATGCAGGTGAATGGAAGTGAGCGGTTGCAGCTCCAGCCGGTAATCTACGTTGCCCATCTCCTTGCGGATATATTTCTCATAAAATCCCGGCAGTTTGCTTTGCAGTTTACCGGCATCTGCATCTTTGCCCAGCATTACATAGGTGTACAGTTGCGAGTTCTGCCAGCCATCGGTCCAACCGGTAGGCAAAGAGCGCAGGGCTGCAAATTGTATATGCGAATTAGCTGGTACATTTTTCACCACGCCGGTTACAGTATTACTTTCCTTATGATCAATCGTGATCACTTTGCCAATAGCATTGCCGGCTGCTCCAAATAACCTGTCCGCCATTTGCTTAGTCAGCACAATGCTGTTGGGATGTTGTAACGCAGTAGCAGAATCTCCATACAGGAAGGGGAAAGTAAATACCCTGAAAACGTTGCTGTCAGCAAACAGAATTTCATCTGAGCGCAATTGTTTTTCCTCATAGGTTATAACGCCTCCGCCTTCAGGAAGAAAACGTACAGCCTCTTCTATTTCGGGATAATCCTGTTTCAATGCCTGTGCAAAAGGCGCCGGTGTGGGCGCCAGTTTCAGACTATTGCCGGGCCATTGTGCAAAATGAACTACGCGGTAAATACGCTGTGAGTTTTTATGAAAGTGATCATAACTCAGTTCATCTGATACAAATAACAGAATAAGTAAACAGGCGGCAATTCCGACAGAAAGACCAACGATATTGATAAAAGAATAGGTGCGATATTTTTTAATATTGCGCCAGGCTGCTTTAAAATAGTTCCTGAACATAGCTGGATAGTTGTGCCAGAAATAAGACAACAAAAATACCAGTTCGCATGCTATTGCAAATCATCTACTTATAAAATACGTAGCGTCAGCGTATTGTACGGTTTTAGCCGTTTTCTGTACGGTTTCGATACAATACAGGTATTACTGTTTGTAAGTAAACGATGCTTGCTGATCACCGATCATAATATCAAAAGTACCGGGCTCTGTTACAGTCTTCAATTGTGCATTTACAAAGGCCAGATCGTTTTTTGTAAGCGCAAAGCTCACCGTTTTGCTTTCACCTGCTTTCAGGAATATTTTGGAAAAAGCACGCAATCGTTTGGCAGACGGTGTAATGCTGGCATAGTGCTGATGCGTATACAATTCTACCGTATGTTTTCCATCGCGACTGCCGGTATTTTTTACCGTTAGAGTGACCGTGAGTCTGCCGTTTGCATTCAAGGTGGCTGCGCTCAGTTGCAGGGCACTATATTCAAAAGAGGTATAGCTCAATCCTGTTCCGAATGCAAACAATGGATCATAGCCATCCCATGTTACATTCTCATTGAATATTTCGCGGATATCTTCTGTATATTTTCTGTCATACATCACCATTTCGCCCATTGTTTTTGGATAGCTGTACGGCAAACGCCCGCAGGGATTGTAATCACCAAACAGTACATCGGCAATGGCTTCGGCTGTTTTACGACCACTCCAGTATGCCATCAGCACACCCTTCATAGCCGGTACCATAGTGGAAATAAAACGTGGCCGCCCTTCTGTCAGCAACAGTATTACCGGTTTGCCGGTTGCGATGGCAGCCTGGGCCAGCGCCTGCTGGTTGGCAGGCAATGCCAGGTCGCGGATATTACCCGGACTTTCGGCGTATGCATCTTCACCCAAACACAATACAATTACATCTGCACCGGCAGCAGCTGTTTTCAGTGCTACGGTATCATAGTTTGCAGCGTTGTCAAATCCACGCGCACCGGTAACAATAACCTGTGCAGCACCGGCTTTATCTGTAATAGCCTGTGCAATGGTTTTGCTGTCGGCAGGATACCAGCGTTCATCCTTCCCCTGCCAGGTGTATGACCAGCAGCCATTCAATGCGCTGATACTTTGTGCACCGGGGCCTGCTACCAGTACTTTTTTGTCTTTTGCCAATGGCAGAATATTGTTGTCATTTTTTAACAACGTAAGTGCTTCACGGGCTGCTTCCAATGCCACCGCCTGGTATGCGAGCTGGCCGAAATTATTTTCTGCAGCCTGTTCCGGATATGGATTGTCAAACAAACCCAGTTTCATTTTCAATACCAGTATTTTCTGCACGGCTTCATTGATACGTGCAACAGGCACCTCCCCTTTTTGCACAGCTTCTTTCAGCAGATCGGCAAATGAAAAATCGCCTGGCACCATACTCATATCAATACCGGCATTGACAGCCATGCCAACAGCCTCCCGCGGTGAAGCAGCCACGCGATGGCGTGTATGCAGACGTATAATATCTTCCCAATCTGTTACGATCACTCCTTCAAAACCCAGTTCTTTCTGCAACACATCGGTAAGCAGATATTTATTGGCATGTACAGGTACCCCGTTGATCTCACCGGAATTGATCATCACCGTGGCAGCCCCGGCTTTTACTGCTTCCCTGAATTGCGGCAGATAATATTCGCGCAGCTCAATATCAGGAATATAGGCCGGTGTTCTGTCTTTACCCGTACGGGCAGCCGAATATCCCAGGAAGTGTTTCATACAGGCCGCTACTGCTGTTGGTTTATCCAACCCGCTTTCCTGGTAAGCGGCAATGGCTGCCGCGCCCATTGTTTTGCCAATGTACACATCTTCCCCATACGTTTCAGGAAAACGTGACCACAACGGCTGACGGCCAAGATCCAGCACGGGCGCAAAATTCCACCGCACACCGGAAGCACGCAGTTCTTTTGCTGTTATTTTACTGACCTGTTTTACCAGTTCGGTATTGCGTGTAGCAGCCATGGCTATATTCTGCGGAAACAACGTGGCATCCAGCGTATAGGTTTGTCCGTGTATGGCATCCAGCCCATACAATACCGGTATTTTAAGACGTGTTTGTTTCGCTTCGTCCTGAATCTCTTTTTGTATCTGCCGCCAGGTAGCAGCCTGTAGTGCATGAGCAGTGGTGTTCAATACAGAACCAACCTGGTAATCGCGTACTGCTTTTTTAAGGGCTGCAGCATCCAGGGCGCCATCTTCATTGGCCCACCCGTCTTTTGCTATTACAGCCAGGGTAACCTGCGTCATTTGTCCTACTTTTTCTTCCAGGGTCATTTTCTGTATCAACGCAGTTGCTTTCTGACGAAAAGAAACGGGTTGTGCGGCTGCCGGCAAAGCGAATAACAGGCAAACCGCAAACAAGCTGTATTTCATATAGCTGAAACTGATTTTTATGTATTCACACTAAAATACAATTTCTTCGTTCAGGCAATATATTTAGTCTAAAAAAGTGTCAGGATAAGATAAATTTTCATTGATCCATAACCGGTACTGTCCATTATATTTCAGGAAATAGCGCATTGTTTACCCCAGACAACTCTGTAAGCGCTTAGCAGATACATGGTTAACCATCGAAACGACTTATTCGTGCTCAAGACACGTTTGTATGATATTAAACCGCATTTTGTAATGGATTCAAAAAAGTTTCTATAGCTTAGCAATCTCAATTTACTGAAATATGCGCTGCTAACTAAAAGCCGGTACTTCCAGGCTTGCTTTTTCAAAACTCCCCATCGGGCACACTGCTGCCCCTGTTTTTGTATTCATTTATTGTAATTGTTCAATTAACGTTGTATGCCGTTGAATCAACCAACACGTATTCGTATTTCTTCTGTCGTGTCGTTTATTAAAGAAGCCATTCGTGGCGAAAATCATGATTTTACACAGATCAGTATCCGCAAGGCTGTATTGTTGCTGGCCATACCGATGATACTGGAAATGATGATGGAAAGCGTTTTTGCTGTAGTAGATATGTTCTTCGTAGGCCGTATTGAGCATGGGCGTCAGGCTGTATCTACCGTGGTGCTCACGGAATCTGTATTAACCATTTTGTATTCTGCTGCCATGGCGCTGAGTATGGGCGCCACTGCCGTGGTAGCACGGCGTGTAGGTGAAAAGAACAATGAAGCTGCTGCAAAGTCTGCAGCGCAGGCCATTAACCTGGGCATGATGATCACGGTGATCATCAGTATCAGTGGTTCTTTTTTTGCACCGGATGTACTACGAATAATGGGTGGATCCGCGGAAGTGATCGTCATGGGCACAACGTATACGCGTATTATGTTTGGCGGTTCGGCAGTGATCACCCTGCTGTTTCTCATCAATGGCATTTTCCGCGGTGCGGGCAATGCTTCTATCGCCATGTGGTCGTTGTGGATAGCCAATGGTTGTAATATTATCCTGTGCCCGGTTCTCATTCATTTCTTTGGCTTACCCGGAGCTGCCATTGCCACTACCATTGGCAGAGGTATCGGGGTATGTTACCAGTTGTACCATCTTGCCAGGGGCAAAGGTCTATTGCATATAAAATGGCATCACTTCCGTGTTGACTGGAGTATTTTCAAAACGCTTTTTAGTCTGTCGTGGGTGGTATTCCTGCAATTCCTGATCGGTTCTGCCAGTTGGATGTTCCTGGCCAACCTGATGACACATTTTGGCGATGCTGCTGTTGCAGGCTATGGTGTGGCCATCCGCATCCTGATGTTCTTTATTTTACCAGCATGGGGCATGAGCAATGCTGCCGCTACGCTGGTGGGGCAGAACCTGGGTGCACAACAGCCGGACAGGGCTGAAAAATCAGTGTGGCGTACAGCAAAATACAATGCTATTTTTATGGGTATTGTGTCGCTGATCTTCCTGGTGGGTTCTGAACAGATCGTTCATTTTATGAACAAAGACGCCGATGTAGTTGAAATTGCCACACAGGCATTGCGTATTGTAAGCCTGGGGTATATTTTCTATGGCGTAGGCATGGTAGTGACCAACGCCTTTAATGGCGCCGGCGATACCAAAACACCCACCATCATCAACCTGTTTGGCTTCTGGGTTTTCCAGATACCGTTTGCCTACCTGATGGCCATTACTTTTAACTTTGGTTATACCGGTTGCTTTATTTCCATTGTGACCGCCGAAACGCTGATTGCTATTGCCGGTGTTATTCTTTTCAGACGTGGCAGGTGGAAAAAAGTAAAAATATAGTGCTGATCTGTTTGCACAAAAGTGGTGACATGGTACCATGTCACCACTTTTGTTTTCAGGATGCTATCTGTGGCATGTGCTTTTATTGAGTATTTTTAAATAAGTATTTTCCATAACTGCACTGTATGCAACAGATATCTAATAATGTTATCCGCCAGATACTCATTTTACTGATCGTTTTATTGCTTGGCACCGTTCTTTTCCTGGAACTGCAAAGTTTCCTGCCCGCGTTTCTGGGTGCTTATACATTGTATGCTTTATTGCGCAAATGGATGTTCGTTCTGCAGAGCAAGTACAAATGGAACCGGAATCTCTGTGCAGCCCTGCTGATGCTGCTTTCTTTCCTGATCATACTGCTGCCCATTATTTTACTGGTAAACATGATGTCGTCGCGTATTGCATTTGCCATCAAGCATTCGTCGGAAGTGCTGGAAACCATACAGGGGTATGTACACCAGTACGAGCAGAAATATAAAATGGAAATCCTTACGCCTGAAAATATTAATAAGATCTCTGCCTGGGGTGCGCAGACACTGCCAAAAATACTCGGCGCTACCTTTAATACGCTCACTACCGTAGTGGTGATGTATTTTATATTATACTTCATGCTGGTGGATGGACGTAAAATGGAATCCTTCTTTTATGAATGGGTGCCGCTGAAAGATGAAAATGCATTGCTGCTGCGGAAGGATCTGAACGGGATGGTGTTTTCCAATGCCATCGGCATTCCGTTGATAGCATTGCTGCAGGGCGTAGTGGGGTTTGTGGGCTATCTGATACTGGGTGTTAAAGAGCCGGTATTCTGGTTTGTGATCACTTGTATTACAGCCATGCTGCCTGTTATTGGAGCTGCTTTTGCATACGTACCGCTGGGATTATTATTATTTGCCAACGGATCGCCGGGTAAAGGCATTATTATGCTGGTTTACGGATTTGGTGTAATTGGTACGGTTGATAATGTGTTCCGTTTCTGGCTGCAGAAAAAGATTGGAGATGTACATCCTATGATCACGGTGTTCGGGGTCATTATCGGCGTGAACCTGTTTGGGTTTATCGGCCTTATTTTCGGACCCATCCTCATTTCGTTGTTCCTGCTGCTGATCAAGATCTATATTAACGAGTTCAGCGTTCGCAAAGGACCATCCAATATGCCTGAATAGCAGTTCGGGGAAAAATATGTAGTGTACAGATTTTTTCAGCTTCATATACAATAAAAAAAGATGCATAATTCTGTTGCATAATCAGCAATTCAATAATATTTTCGTTCCCATCGCGTTATTAATGAGATAGAACGCAATACCCTATTTGAAAAACCCTTAAACGCAGGCCCATGTTCAGCAGCCCGTTTAAATCCGTAGTCTTTGTAAGCCTGTTGTGTCTGTTCCTGGTATTACCAGCCCTTTCAGGCACACATCAGCAGACTGTTGATAACCCGGCAGTTGCTATTGCAGCATTATCATCTACCATGGCTGCAAATGCTCCCAAAACATCATCGGAACTGGTTTTATCAGAAGCAGATGTACTATACGACAGCATGCGACTAAAGCGCTTGGGCCTTGCCCGTAAAGCATTTGAATACGCCTGGAAAGGCTATAAGGCTTTGCTGGAAAAAGGCAGGCTGGGCAGGGATGAAGTCCTTTCCATCTGCGATTTCAGTCAGTCATCGCGCAGAAAAAGATTGTATGTAATAGATGTGGAGCAGAAAAAAGTATTGTTGAATACGTATGTTGCGCATGGCCGTAATTCCGGTGGAGAATATGCGCAATCCTTTTCCAACAGTCCCGAATCGCACAAAAGCAGTCTTGGTTTTTATATTACCCGTCATACTTATTATGGTGAGCATGGTCTTGCCCTGAAAATTGATGGTGTTGAGAAAGGGATCAATGACAATGCCAGCGAACGCAATATTGTAGTGCATGGTTCACAATATGTTGGCCAGGGATTTCTGCGCAGCAATAAATTCAACGGGCGCAGTTTCGGATGTCCTGCCATACCGGCTACAGAAACACAAAAAGTAATTAAAACGATACAGGATGGTTCATGCCTCTTCATTTACCATCCTACAAAATACTATCTGACGAAGTCCAGGATATTGAACGGCTAGATTGGACATCAAACTTCAGATGGTTTGAAGGTTAGAAGGCTCAATATAGGTTCGTACCCTATGGTTGGGCTTTTCTTTTTTATACCCAATCCCAAACGTGTAACACCAGACGCGTTTCATGAAACAGCAGTCTTATATACTTTTTTGAATCTTTGGAAAAATAGGTGCTATGATATAGCCGGAAATGTCGGGAAAAACTCAACAATTACATCTTCTCAACCTTCAGACTCCGGAGCCCATACTTCCGGCTTCATGCCTTTACACCCACCATGCTACCAGTTGGCAGATGGCGCCTATAATAAGGCCGGTATATATTTCTGCATCCTGGTGATCAGAAACGATAAAACGTGCTGTAGTTACCAATCCGGCAACCAACAGGGGAATAGCGATATACGCACCGCTGGGATAAGCGTCTGCAAAAGCGAACAGCAGGAAAAAAACAACCATGGCACCCATTGCTGTAGTATGCATACTGATCTTAAAACGAATATTGAACATCCATGCACCACATACTGCCAGAAAAGCACCCAGCAAAAATTTAGTCAGGAGGGGAGAATTATCAGATTGGTTGTGGAAAACGTACCAGGTCCAGAAATAAAAAATAATGGCTACCGAATAGGGAATGATCCGTTCACGTTGCGTACGCAGGAACATGGATTGTATTAACCCCAACTGGCGCATCAGAAACACAGCAAAACCTGAAAGAAATGCAATGTTGAATGCAACAGACAATACGGTAAAGATTTTGCGCCTGGAATCAAACCCTGCATATGCATACGGATGCACATATACGAAAAACGCAGTTACATATACCGGTACAAACAGCGGATGAAAGATCCAGGAAATGATCTGCGCTCCAATGCGTACGGGAGCCGGCTGTATTGGTCTGCCGGTTATAGAAAGCTCTTGCATAGTCTTCGTTTAAATTACAGTTCCTTGCGCAGCCTAGCCACGGGAATATTGAGTTGTTCGCGGTACTTAGCCACCGTTCGCCGTGCAATATTATAGCCTTTTTCCTGCAACAGCTCGGTTAGTTTTTCGTCGCTCAGCGGTTTTTTCTTGCTTTCTCCTTCTATCAGGTCACTCAGGATCTTTTTCACCTCGCGGGTGGATACTTCCTCACCACTGTCGGTGCTCAGCGATTCGCTAAAGAAAAATTTAAGACGGTAAGTACCAAATTCTGTTTGTACAAATTTGCTGTTGGCCACACGGCTTACCGTAGAAATATCCAGCCCCGTACGTTCTGCAATATCTTTCAGTATCATGGGACGCAATGTAGTCTCATCACCAGTAAGAAAGAAATCGTGCTGGTAATTCATGATGGTTTCCATTACACTTGTCAGTGTATGTTGCCGCTGTTTAATGGCATCGATGAACCATTTGGCCGCATCTATCTTTTGTTTGATGAACAGTACCGCTTCTTTCTGGCGTTTATCTTTTTTACTGCCTTTGTCGTATTCGCGCAGCATATCCCGATAACCTTCGCTGATGCGCAGGTCAGGAGCATTTTTTGAGTTGAGTGTCAGCTCCAGTTTGCCGCCGTTGTTGAAGATAAAAAAGTCCGGCACTACATAGCTTTCAGCTTTATTGATATCGCCATGGTTACCTCCCGGTTTGGGTGTAAGACGGATGATGTGACCAATAACGTCCCTCAACCCGTCATCATCCAGGTTTAATCCACGCTGTATTTTGTCGTAGTGCTTTTTGGTAAACTCATCAAAATAGTAGGTAAGTACTTCAATGGCTTTGTCTACTGTTTTGCCATCCAGTTTCTGACGGTGCAATTGTAACAGCAGGCATTCCTGCAGATCGCGTGCGCCTACACCCGGCGGGTCAAACTGTTGTACCAGCCTGATAACACTTTCCACTTCTTTTTCAGAGGTTTCAACATTCTGCCGGAAAGCCAGATCATCTACAATTGCCGATGTATCACGACGCAGGTAACCATCATCATCAATACTACCCACTACCTGCTCAGCAATTTTCCGTTGCTTATCATCCAGCTTCAGCATGCCCAGCTGATCCAGCAAATGTTCATGAAAAGAGGTTTCCACCCGGTATGGCACTACTTTATTATCGTCCATTTCCGGATAGTTGTCATCGCGCATTTTATAATCCGCAATCTCCCCGTCTTCGTCACCTACATATTCACTGATATCAATGTTCTCATATTCATCCTCACTACCATCCATTTCATACTCTTCTTCGCCCTCACTGTCAAACTCGTCTTTTATATCATTCTCAAACTGGTCATCATGATCTTCTTCCGATACTTCCAGGGCAGGGTTTTCCTCCAGCTCTTCCTTGATGCGTTCTTCCAGGTTGGCAGTAGGCACCTGCAGCAGTTTCATAAGCTGAATCTGCTGCGGTGAGAGCTTTTGTAATAATTTTTGTTGTAAACTCTGACTTAATGCCATGTACGTCAAGGATTTTTACACGATCTTCACTAAAATTTTTCTCAAGAAATCTGCGGCTCCACAAAAATCAGGCCGTAAATTTACGCACAAATGTAATTAAGCTGGTGCAACGATTTTATAAAATTATTGTTGTTTTTACTTTGTTAATTGGCTACCAACCGGTAAAAGCTCAATTTTTTTCAGCCGGAAAGCCTGCCGGCAAGCTCTTTACCCCCTCCGGGCAACTGACCTTTGCCTTACTACAAAAAAATACCACCGGTAAACCGCTGTCATTTTCTTTACACGATAGCCTGTCGTTTTTCCCGTTATCCGCCATCAGCAGTGATTACTACGTACGTCATCTTGGTTTCTTCTGCGTAAAAGAACTGCAGGTTGAAAAGGCCATCCGCGTTCCGCTACGTGTACGACTGGGTTCACTGGAGTATGTAAATAAAATGGAAGGGAAAAAATAACGTTAATGCATAGGTTAAAAAATTGTTGTATTCCTGTCTTTTGCTCAGGGGCTGATCATCATGATTTCAACAACCCGTCATGATCGATCTTTTTTAAACTATCACATTGCGAAAAATGCTTTTATGACAGGATACAAATAGTAATGCAATTTTTTTTACAATACAGCTACATTGGGCAAACATCCCCTCATTTTGATTGTAGGTTCAATAATTATTGGTTTTATGGGAAATGATCAATTTTAGCAGCACAAATAAGTATAACTACGTTTTCAAATCAGGTAGTTCATCGCTTCTTTTCACACTCAAATAAACAGAACTTTATGCCAGTTCTTTGTTATCACGCCTTCTACCTTTTTCAAGGCCATTAACCATTAGCCTTTCCTTTTCCTGAACATCACACATCATTCCCGTCGGTAAAGCTTTGTTTTTCCGGTGGGACTGATTTTGTCTTCTCTCCCGATCACTTTTACAGTTTCAAAATCCTGATATTTCTGAACCATACCGGGTCGCCATGATCCTGTAAGGCTATTCTTCCTTTTTTGTAGGTTCCGAATCCCGGCCATTGTTTAAACTTACTTCCTGCAACCAGGTTATTCCAGGCAGAATCCCACAGGTTGGTGTATAAAACCTTGTCGCCATTGAGATAGAATTCAAGATAACCGTGGTTCACATATATTTCCACAGCATTCCATTGCCCAGCGGGTTTTACAGTTTCCGGTGTACTGCTGATCAAATCGTACAGATCACCTGCACGATGCCTGATGATCTTTGCATCGGGATGCGCTGCATTGTCAAGTACCTGCATTTCAGGACCGGTATGATAGGTTCTTTCAAAACCGGGACCTTCCTGCACATTGAACATAATGCCACTGTTGCCGGCAGAATCCAGTTTCCATTCCAGCTTCAGGTGAAAATTTTCATATTCTTCGTTGGTAACAATATCACCGCCGCCAATAGTAGCACCAGTTGAATCTTTTTGTGCCGGTGCCAGGTGTAGCGCACTGTCTGCAATCACCCAGGCTGCGCCATCAGTTTTGTTATTGAATACATGCCACTGTTCTTTGCTTCTCCCATCAAACAACAATTTCCATCCTTCTTTTTCTTCTTCTTTACTCAAAGTATTGTTCATAGCTGCATTGTTTTTGTTTGCTGCCGGCTGACACGCCATGGCAAATAAGAATACACAGGAACAGAAAAGTAAACGCATAGTATGTATTGCGGAGATTATAAATCAGGTACCTGTTTTCCGGGAATATCAGAGTTGCTTGATCTTAATGTTTCTGAACCACACTTTGTTGCCATGGTCCTGCAGGGCTATCTTTCCCTGGCGAAACATACCAAAGCCCGGTGTGTTCTTAAACTTGCTGGCAGCTATCAGGGCTTTCCAGTTATCATCCCACATGGTAGTGTTTACCACTACGGCACCATTCTGTATCAGCTGCAGTTTACCATGATCGGCAATGATCTCAACATGGTTCCACTCCAGCGCAGGATGTACATTTTCCGGCGCACTGGCAATCAGGTCGTACAGATCAGCAGCACGGTGTTTAACAAATTTTGCATCTGCATGCCTGGCATTATCAATGATCTGCATTTCAGGACCCGTTTCAAAACTGTAACGGTATTTAGGATCTTCCTGCGATAAGAACATGATGCCGCTGTTACCTGCAGTATCAATTTTCCAGTCCAGTTTAAAGTGAAAATTTTCAAAGGTCCGTTCGGTGATAATATCCCCGCCATGCTCATTTTTAGCACCCTTGACTTCGGGATCCATATACAGCACACCGTTTTCTACTTTCCAGGCAGCACCGTCGGTTTTATTATTGAAAACATGCCAGCCCTGTTTGGTGGTTCCGTCAAACAGCAATTGCCAGCCATCTTTCTTTTCAGTTGCAGTTAAAGTATTCAGCTTATCGCCGCCATTACTACTATTACGACTGGCGCCACAGGCAGCTACTACAGCTGCGGACAACAACAGGAAAAATGTTTTCTGCATGATATACAGTTTAGTGAATGGTCAAAACGAATGGCTGCTACATGTATACGCACACGTAAAAATGGGCCATACAATGCAGTTCCCGTCAGTGAAACATGCATATACACAGCACGATTTCATACCACCGGTTTCCTGTAACTATTATCTGCAACAGCGTTAGCGATCTTTCAGCGAAAGAATATACTTCACAACCAGCTTTGCATCGTCTTTACTCAATGCAGGATTGGGAGTCATTGGTACATCACCCCAAACGCCCTGTCCTCCGTTAATGATCTTATCGGCCAGTTTGTCAATATTGGCATCAGTAGCTTCATATTTTTTCGCTACTTCTATGTAAGACGGGCCTATTACTTTTTTATCAATAGCATGGCAGGTCGGTGCGCAGCCAGACTGGCTGATCAGTGTTAACGCTTTTTCATCGTCTGCACTCAATGCTGCTGTGGCTGGTTTCTTTTCTGTTGCAGGTTTATTATCACTGCCATTGCAGGCAAATAAAGCAATAGCAAGTATCGCAGGTACAAATACTTTTTTCATGTGGAAAAATGATTATTCTGAATAGCGCTTGTCTTAATAAATCAATTACTGCCGGGCAATTTACTGCAATCCCAATACAGAACGATTAAATTTTTCATCGCTTCCTGTTCCGGCAAAATCATCAAATGCCTTATCGGTAACACGGATAATATGATCCCTGATAAATACAGCACCTTCAGCAGCACCATCTTCAGGATGTTTAATACAGCATTCCCATTCCATCACCGCCCATCCGGGGAAATCGTAGGCGGCCATTTTGCTGAATACCGATTTAAAATCCACCTGGCCATCGCCTAGTGAACGGAAGCGTCCTGCGCGGTTGATCCAGCTTTGATAACCACCGTACACCCCTTGGCGTCCGGTAGGATTGAACTCCGCATCCTTTACATGGAACATGCGGATACGCTCATGGTAAATATCAATGTATTCCAGGTAGTCAAGGCACTGCAATACAAAATGCGAAGGATCGTACAACAGACAGGCTCTTGAGTGATTGTTGGTATGCTCCAGGAACATTTCGTATGAAATACCATCGTGCAGATCTTCACCGGGATGTATTTCATAACACAGGTCTACCCCATGCTCATCAAACACGTTCAATATCGGCAGCCAGCGGTTGGCCAGTTCTTTAAATCCCGTTTCTACCAGCCCGGCAGGTCGTTGTGGCCATGGGTATACTGTAGGCCACAGTAAAGCGCCACTGAAAG
This sequence comes from Chitinophagaceae bacterium PMP191F, assembly GCA_001302245.1. GTDB lineage: Bacteria > Bacteroidota > Bacteroidia > Chitinophagales > Chitinophagaceae > PMP191F. Next base: position 120,125 of record LGYU01000008.1, on the reverse strand, counting down.
TGGCATGTGCAGTCAAGCCAAGATTTTGTGATGCTTTGGCTGCATATTTCAGTTGCTGTACCGCCCACGCTGTTCTGGCTTTGGGATTGTGGTGATAGGCTGCGGGAGCAAATCCATCGAACAATGCATCATACGCAGGATGCACTGCTACCAGTTGTCCCTGCAAATGCGTGGACAGTTCGGTAATTTCCAGACCGGCCTCCTGTACAACGCCTTTTATTTCATCTGCATACGTTTTACTTTCTGCTGCTTTCTGCAGATCAATACAGCGACTGTCCCACGTAGGGATCTGAACACCTGCAAAACCCAGCCCTTTTGCCCATTTGCAAATAGCAGGCAGCGAATTGAATGGCGTTGTATCGCCTAAAAACTGTGCTAAGAAAATACCGGGTCCTTTTATCGTTTTCATATCTCCCCTCCTTACTGTTTTTTTGATGTTAGCTGAACTGTTACACCACGAACGGTGTCCATTTCTCTTTACCTGCGCTGCTTTTTACTACGTTGTCAATAAATGCCATACCGCGTACGCCATCTGCTGCAGTAGGAAAATCCAGCATTTCCGGTGAAGGTATTGTTCCTTCAATTTTTGCAGACAGGGTTAGTGCAAAATTGCGGTACAGGTTGGCAAATGCTTCCAAGTAACCCTCCGGATGTCCACCGGGTGTGCGTGTATTGTGTGAGGCAAAAGATGACAAAGGGTCTTTATAACCAACGCCTGTACGATATACCTGCATAGGCTGGTCCAGCCACTTTACAAACAATGTATTGGGTTCCTGCTGTGCCCATTCCAATCCGCCTTTTTCGCCATATACACGGATCTTCAGCGGATTTTCTTCCCCGGCTGCAACCTGCGTAGCTGTCAGTACACCATTTGCCCCATTGTTAAAACGCAGCAATACATTTCCATCATCATCCAGCGCACGACCTTCTACCATAATGTGCAGATCAGCACAAAGTTCCGTGATGTGTAACCCGGAAATATATTCAGCCAGGTGCGCTGCATGTGTGCCAATATCGCCCATGCAACCGCTTTTGCCGCTGCGTGCAGGGTCAGTGCGCCAGGAGGCCTGTTTATTCCCCTCTTTTTCTGACAGGTTGCTTAACCATCCCTGCGGATATTCCACATACACTTTCCGTATTTTTCCAAATACACCCTGTTGTACCATTTGCCTTGCCTGTTTTACCATAGGATAACCCGAATAGGTATGCGTAAGACAAATGAGCAATCCTTTTTCTTCTGCCTTTTTTTGCAGTGCTTTGGCTTCGTCCAAGGTAAAGGTCATTGGTTTGTCCAGCACCACATGAAAGCCATGTTCCAATGCCAGCATGGCAGGAGCAAAGTGTACGTGGTTGGGTGTAACGATACTTACAAAATCCATTCGTACATCTGCAGACAACTGACTTTCCTTCACTATCATTTCCTCAAACGAGGCATATATCCTGTTGTCTGGTAAAAATAAACTGCGACCTGAAGCAATTGATTTGTTGGCCTGGCTACTGAATGCTCCGCACACCAGTTCAATAAGACCATCCATATTGGCGGCAATACGGTGTACGGCTCCGATGAAAGCATCTTTACCTCCACCTACCATTCCCATGCGTAATTTTCTTTTCATACAGCAAAATAGAAGAAAAATGAAAAAGGATTTCTTTTTAAAAATAAAAAATTACATTTACAAGCACATATTTCTATAGGGGATTAGCGCTTTATTTGATAAAGTTACAATGCATCCATGCATATATTGAATATTTATCAATAGCTAACGATTCGTTTATATACACAAAAGAACACATCTTGCCATGCAGCCAGTCATCCACCGCAACAAACTTTTTGTAGCAAGCTGTTTAGCCTTGCTGGTAACTTCTTTATCGTTTGGTATTCGCGCAGGTTTACTAAACACATGGAGCCACGAATATGGCTTAACCCAGGAAGAGATTGCTATTATTACAGGTACTGCATTCTGGGGCTTTCCGCTGGCTGTTATTATCGGTGGGGTATTAGTAGACCTCATTGGCATGAAAAGATTAATGTTTGCAGCTGCAGTTTTTCATCTTTCTGGTATTATTTTGACCATTTTTGCATCAGGCTTTTGGTCTTTATTTATATCAACATTGCTAATTGGTTTAGGCAACGGAACAGTAGAAGCTGTTTGTAACCCGCTGGTAGCAACATTGTATCCCGATAAAAAAACAACCAAGCTCAATCACTTCCATCTCTGGTTTCCTGGTGGTATTGTAATAGGAACGCTGATCGTCCATTTCTTTGGTGTAAATATTCCGGGAACAGGTTTCCTTAGCAACTGGCAGGTTTTGGTTGGACTGATGCTGATACCTACAGTAATCTACTGGTTTTTGTTTAATAAACTTTCTTTCCCTGTTACAGAGCGTGTATCCAGTGGTGTATCAACCGGCGAAATGTATGCTTCGTTACTAAACCCATTGTTTTTAATAATGCTGGTGCTGATGTTAGGTACAGCAGTTACAGAATTATTTACTGGTCAGTGGATTGATGTATTGCTGAAAAACGTAACAGAAAACGCGTTGCTCATCCTGACATTAGAAACTGGCGTAATGGTTATTGGACGGGGTTTTGCAGAACCCGTAGTGCATCGTTTCTCTCCCCAGGGGGTATTGGTAATATCTGCCATACTAGCTGCTGTTGGCATTTATATGTTAGGACACACTACCGGAAATATGATCTTTGTTGGAGCCATAGTTTTTGGCATGGGGGTTTGTTATTTCTGGCCCACAATGATTGGCTTTGTTTCTGAAAACCTGCCTAAGACTGGTGCCGTAGGTTTGAACCTGATGGGGGGCGCCGGTATGTTAGCTGTTGCTTTATATGGCGTAATTATCAGCGGCTACTATGATAAAATGCTTTTAAAAAGACTGCCGGCTAACGCAGATCTGAAGACGTACAATGCAGCACCGGGAAATTCAGAAATGGCTAACGCACTTGCCGAAGCAAAAAAAGCAGTGGGACCCGAAATTTTAAACTTTACATTAATTATACCTATAGTACTGGTTTTTGCTTTCAGTGTGCTTGCGTTATACATGCGCAACAAAAAGAAATCAGACTCTCTGGCTGCTTTAAGTATTGTGAGTTAAGTATAACTGCTTTAAGAAATTATTAAGTGTCTTTTTAACACGTACAAGTAATTATTTTTTGTATATTTCTGTTCAATTTTCCGATCGAATGTCCAACCAACAATCACGTCGCAACGCCATCAAAAATATGGTTGCAGGTACTGCTACCATGGGTGCAGGAGCATTGCTTTCCTCTTTTACTGCGGGCGACCATACAGATAATAATTCCACTGCTTTGAAAGGAAATATCAATCATTCAGTTTGCCGCTGGTGCTATGGTTCTATCCAGCTGGAAGAATTTTGCGTGGCTGCAAAAAAAATGGGCATTACTGCTATTGACCTGGTGGGGCCTGCCGATTGGCCTGTATTGCAGAAACATGGTATTTATTCTTCCATGTGCAATGGTGCAGAAATTAACCTGGTAGATGGTTTCAACGATAAAAAATTTCATCCGGAGCTGATCAAACGCTATACAGAAATGATTCCGCTGGTTGCCAAGGCCGGTTATAAAAACCTGATCTGTTTTAGTGGCAACCGTCGCGGTATTGATGACGAAACCGGTTGGAAAAACTGCACAGAAGGCTTGAAACAATTAACAGGGCTGGCAGAAAAACATGGTGTAGTGCTGGTGATGGAACTACTGAACAGTAAAATTAATCATAAAGACTACCAGTGCGATAGAACGCCGTGGGGGGTGGAGCTGGTAAAAAGAGTAGGCTCAGACAACTTTAAACTGCTGTACGACATCTATCACATGCAGATAGATGAAGGTGATGTGATCCATACCATCCAGGACAATCACCAGTACATTGCACATTATCATACCGGTGGTGTTCCGGGCAGACATGAAATTGATGAAACACAGGAGCTGTATTATCCTGCCATCATGAACGCCATTGTAAAAACCGGTTTCAAGGGATATGTGGCGCAGGAGTTTATTCCCGACCGCAAAACCAATGAAGAAAAACTGGTTTCGCTGGAAAAAGCCATTAAGATCTGTGACGTATAAAAGATAACTGACCAGAATATAATTGATCAGCCTGCTTGCAGTTGTTGATCGGGTAATTTATTTTCAACTCACCTGTGCTAAAATGTTGATTGCATGCCGGAAAATGTATACGATGCCATTGTAGTAGGAAGCGGAATCAGTGGAGGCTGGGCCGCCAAAGAGCTTACCGAAAAAGGACTAAAAGTATTATTGCTGGAACGTGGACGCAATATTGAACACATCAAGGACTATGTGAATGCCAATAAAGAATCCTGGGATTTCCCCCATCGTGGCAGCATGGCCCCGGGTGGTGGACGTACACAGAAAATGATCTCAGAGTATCCCGTACTCAGCAGGGAGTATACACTCAACGAAGTAAATCTCGATTACTGGGCCAAGGATGAGGAATGCCCTTATACCGAAGTAAAACGTTTCGATTGGTTCCGCGGTTATCATGTGGGCGGTCGCTCCTTAATGTGGGGACGCCAGAGTTACCGCTGGAGCGATCTTGATTTTGAAGCCAATGCCAAAGATGGTATTGGGGTTGACTGGCCCATTCGCTATAAAGATATTGCTGCCTGGTACGACTATGTGGAAACATTTGCCGGTATCAGTGGTTCAAAAGAAGGTATACCGCATTTACCGGATGGGCAGTTCCTTCCTCCCATGGAAATGAACTGCGTGGAAAAAGATGTGGCAGCGCGTATCAAAGATCATTACAAAGGTGACCGGTTGATGATCATTGGCCGTACGGCCAATCTTACCGCGCCTGTTGCCGGCCGCACCAAATGCCAGTTCCGCAACAAATGCTGGCTGGGTTGCCCGTTTGGCGCCTACTTCAGCACGCAATCATCTACGCTGCCTGCAGCAATGGCTACCGGCAATCTTACACTGCGTCCTTTCTCCATTGTAACACAGGTGTTGTACGATAAGGATTCTAAAAAAGCTACCGGCGTGGAAGTGCTGGATGCCGAAACCAACAAGACCTATGTGTACAAGGCAAAAATTATTTTCCTGAATGCTTCTACACTGAACTCTACCTGGATACTGATGAACTCTGCCAACGATATCTGGCCCGGTGGGCTGGGCAGCAGCGGCAATTCACTAGGTCAAAACCTGATGGACCATCACCTGGGAGTGGGCGCTTCGGGTATGGTAGAAGGCTATGAAGACAAATACTATTATGGTCGCAGAGCCAACGGTATTTATATTCCACGTTTCAGGAATATCCGCAATGAAAAAAGAGATTACCTGCGCGGATTTGGTTACCAGGGAGGTGCCAGTCGCCAGGACTGGAAACGCGAAATTCCTGAGCTTACCATTGGTGTAGAACTGAAAGAAGCGCTGACCGAACCCGGTGCATGGACAATGGGCATGGGTGGTTTTGGTGAAGTATTGCCCGATCCTTCCAATAAAGTAACACTGGATAAAACCAAAAAAGATAAATGGGGCCTGAATGTTCTTGCCATCGATGCAGAGTTGAAAGACAACGAGATCAAAATGCGCAAGGATATGCAGCAGGATGCCGTAGAGATGCTGGAAGCTGCCGGTGTTAAAAATGTACGTGGCTGGGATAGCAATGCCATCCTGGGTCGTGGCATTCACGAAATGGGTACCGCCCGTATGGGTCGCGATCCTAAAACATCGGTACTGAACCAGTGGAACCAGGTATGGGATGCCAAAAACGTATTTGTTACCGATGGCGCCTGTATGACATCAGCATCCTGTGTAAACCCGTCGCTTACATACATGGCACTCACTGCACGTGCCGCCAATCATGCGGTGGAAGAATTAAAAAAAGGAAACTTATAAAACAAATGTGAAAATATGCTAATGAAAATACAAAGATTCCAGGTTTCATCCTGAAAGCATACCAACATTTTTAAATTACCCTAATTGTCAAATTGAATCTATGCCCGGGGATAGCACCGCAAACATTAATAACAAAGCTACGATCCAGAATACCTATGATGCTATTGTGGTAGGTAGCGGTATCAGTGGCGGTTGGGCAGCTAAAGAGCTGTGCGAAAAAGGACTGAAAACCCTTGTACTGGAAAGAGGTCGAAATGTGGAACATGTAAAAGATTATACCGGTACTGAAAAAAATCCGTGGGAACTGACACACCACAACAGTGTACCACAGGAAATAAAAAAACAAAGTCCCATCCAGAGTAAATGCTACGCCTTCAATGAAGTATCGGGCAAATTCTTTGTAAACGATATTGAGAATCCTTACACACAGGTAAAACCATTCGACTGGATCCGTGGGAACCATGTAGGAGGCCGCTCACTGATGTGGGGCCGCCAGTGTTACCGGTGGAGTGATGTTGATTTTGAAGCCAACCTGAAAGATGGTCACGGTACAGATTGGCCCATCCGCTATAAAGACGTTGAACCCTGGTACAGCTACGTGGAAAAATTTGTTGGTATCAGCGGCTCCCGCGAAGGGCTGCCACAGTTGCCGGACAGCGATTTTCTGCCTGCCATGGAAATGAACTGTATTGAAAAACATGTGGCAGCACGTATTAAAGAAAAATTCTCAGACAGGGTGATGATCATCGGTCGCTCTGCGAATCATACACAACGTGTGGGCAATCGTGGTCCCTGCCAGTTCAGGAACCGTTGCCATGAGGGTTGTCCGTTTGGCGGTTATTTCAGCAGTAACAGTGCCACTCTGCCGGCAGCAAAGGCAACCGGCAATCTTACCTTGCGTCCCTACTCCATTGTACTGGAAGTGTTGTATGATAAGGATAAGAAAAAAGCCACCGGAGTGCGCATTCTTGATTCGGAAACCCTGCAAACAGAAGAATATTACGCACCCATTATTTTCCTGAACGCTTCTACGCTGGGCACTACACACATATTATTGAATTCGGTGTCGGATGCTTTTCCGGAAGGATTGGGCAACAGCAGCCTGCAGGTAGGCCACAACCTGATGGATCATCACTACGGTGTAGGCGCCAGTGGTGAATTTGATGGCTTCCTGGATCAGTATTATTATGGCCGCAGACCCAATGGTATTTACATTCCCCGTTTCAGGAACATCAACGACAAAACGCGCCGTACAGATTATGTGCGTGGGTTTGGCTACCAGGGCGGTGGTGGACGTGGAAGAACCGGCGCTAATGATAGCATTGGTGTTGAATTGAAAGAACACATGCTGGAACCAGGCAACTGGCACATGGGCATTGGTTCATGGGGTGAACACCTGCCGTATTATGAAAACAAGGCAACACTGAACAAAGAGCAGAAAGATAAATGGGGACTGCCTACGCTTTCCATTGAATGCGAGTTCAAGGAAAACGAAAAGGCTATGCGGAAAGACATGCGCGAAAGTGCTGTTGAAATGCTGGAGGCTGCGGGTATTAAAAATGTTACATCGTACGACAAAAGTCCGGCACCCGGTTTCTGTATTCACGAAATGGGTACTGCACGTATGGGCCGCGACCCAAAAACTTCGGTACTGAACAAATGGAACCAGATGCACGAAGTAAAAAATGTATTTATCACCGATGGTTCTTGTATGGCTTCATCTGCCTGTCAAAACCCATCGTTGACATATATGGCACTTACAGCAAGAGCTTGTGACTTTGCAGTAAGTGAGCTGAAGAAAGGTAATTTATAATGTGCTAATTACCTCATGCGCAGATGCAATACAGTAACATACAATAGGAAGCATGCGCACTTTGGTAAATCAACTAATTAAATAATTATACTCATGGATAGAAGAACCGCATTGTCTCGTGTAGCATTGATACTGGGTGGTACCATTGTGGGTGCCGAGTTTTTTCTGACCGGTTGCAAACCCAGCGACAAAGAACTGGGTACAACACTGAAGTTTTCACAGTACGATATTGACTTCCTTAATGAGGTAGCAGAAACCATCATTCCGGCTACAGATACGCCCGGTGCCAAAGAAGCAAAAGTAGGTGAGTTCATGAACGTATTTGTGAATGACTGCTACGATCAGAAAAACCAGCAGATCTTCCTGGAGGGTATGAAAAAGATCAACGAGATCAGCAAACAGAAGTATAAGGAAAACTTCATGAGCCTATCGCCCGAACAGCGTAAAGAATTGCTGACAGAACTGGATAAAGAACGGAAAGAATACACCAGCAAGAAAAAATCAGAGGATCCCACCCATTATTTTACCCTGATAAAACAGTTGACATTGCTGGGTTATTTCAGTTCGGAAGTGGGTGCTACCAAAGCATTGCGCTATGTAGCGATACCCGGCCGGTACGAAGGTTGCATTCCCTACAAAAAAGGTGACAAGGCCTGGGCAATATAGGTGCAGAAAAATTTCTTTTCCATCATTAACTATTTTATACTATGACATACAGTCGCAGAAATTTTTTGAAAACAGGCAGCATGGTGGCGTCGGGGCTGGCCATCGGTTCTTATGCCAATGCAATGGGTAACCTGGGCGAGAGCTTGTTTGAAACCAATGGTGCTATCAAAAATTTCGGATTACAGTTATATACGCTCCGTACAGATCTGCCCAAAGATCCCAAAGGTGTATTGAAACAGGTAGCCTCTTTTGGTTACAAACAGGTTGAAGGATACGAAGGTCCGCAGGGTATTTTCTGGGGCATGAAAAACACTGAGTTCAAAAAATACCTGGATGATATTGGTTTAAACTTTGTGTCTACACACTGCGACATCAATAAAGATTTTGAGAAAAAGGCAGCTGAAGCAGCAGAGATCGGTATGAAATACCTGATCTGTCCGTATCTCGGCGCACAGAAATCGCTGGATGATTACAAACGCTTTGCTGATGAATTTAACAAACGCGGTGAGATCTGTAAAAAGAACGGGATCCGTTTTGCCTATCACAACCACGGTTATTCTTTCACAGCACTGGATGGTCATATGCCGCAGGACATCTTTATGCAGAAAACAGATGCCGCGCTGGTAGATTTTGAAATGGATATTTACTGGGTGGTAACAGCAGGTGCAGATCCTATTTCCTGGTTGAAAAAATATCCGAATCGTTTCCGTCTCTGTCATGTGAAAGATCGCGCTAAAGGGGTTGCAGTTACAGAAACCAATGCCTCTGTTGATCTGGGCACGGGTGCTATTGATTTCAAAAAAATACTGAACGAAGCTAAAAAGCAGGGTATGCAGTATTATATCGTAGAACAGGAACGCTATGATAATACCACGCCGCTGAAAAGCGCAGAAGCAGGTGCTGCTTATATGAAAAAATTCAAGTTTTAACTGTTAACACTGAAATCTGATCGGTCAGCTGCTTTAGGGCAGCTTTTTTTATGCCTGTTATAACAGGTTTGCGGTGTTCGTGCTATCTTCAAAAGATCAATAAAACGTATATGAAAATAGCCAACACAATATGGGCGCTTTTTTTCCTGTTGCCGGTTTGGGTTAGTGCCCAGAAAACCGATAAGGATGAAACCACTATACGACAGATCTTAAGCGAACAAACGGCAGCGTGGAACCGTGGCAACCTGGATGATTTTATGAAAGGTTACTGGCAAAGCGATTCACTGATGTTCATTGGCAAAAGCGGTGTTACCTATGGTTATCAGAATACCCTGAACAACTATAAAAAAGGATATAGTTCTCCCGAACAGATGGGGCAACTGGAATTTACACTCATCAAAGTACAACGACTTTCTCCTGAATATTTTTTTGTAGTAGGCAAATGGGCTTTAACACGTTCTGTAGGCAATATAAGTGGTCATTACAACCTGTTGTTCCGGAAGATCAACGGACAGTGGGTGATCATTACCGACCACAGCAGCTAATTCCTCTGTACAATAAAACAGTTGTCCTGTATACACAAGACAACTGTATGTGCGCATAAGCACTATGAATGGAAGGTTAGTCTGCTACTTAATACCGGTTTGATCGTCAATATTTTTAATATACAATGACCCGGGCAATACGTTCCAGATCAGCGACACCAGTCTTCTTCTTTTATCACTGGCTGCATAGTTCTTGATCCTGTCGGGATAGGGTAATTCTTCCCCCTTACCCAACCATTTAATATCATAGTTGATCAGATGGGGGTCGGGAATTAATCCTTCATTTACCTTAATAACATCTACCAGCAGTTTGGCAATGGTTTTGGCACGCAGTTCTGATAATTTAATATTCATTTGCTGACGCGTAGGGTTGGCAATATCCATCTTATCCAGAATGGTCTGGTACAGGCCGGTCTCTTTGCTTACCGGTGTTTCATCAGAAAATCCGTATAATACCACTACTGCTACAAACCGTTGTGACGGGTGCTCACCAATAAATTTAATAATACGCTGTGCAATGGGCTCAATGGATGCCTTTGCTTCATCCATCTTTTCGGCCGGTATATTATAGCCGCCTGAAGGGAAGAAAGTAGCCGTTTCAAACTGTGAAAAAGTAGCCACGTCATACAGGTCGTTCAGCGATTTCAGGTCTGTCAGTGCGCTTTGTATAATCACATTGCTTCTTTCAGCAAATTTCAATTGTGCATCTTTACTGCCGCTTTTCTCCACCTCGGCAGCCTGTGCCAGTTGTGCATTTACTTTCTTTTCCGTTACCTGCAGATTTTCTATCACTTCCTTACCAATATCAGGATCTACCTGGTGATTGCGGATCTGCTGGTTGGTTAGTTCTATAGCACGTTGTGCTTCGCGCTTTACCAATTCCAGCGCTTCCTGTGTAGCCTTGGTTAAACTTTCTACCTTACGGCTGCTGGCGCAGGAAGCAAACAGCAATATGATACACAGACTTCCGCACCAGAAAAGATTGCGTTGCATAAAAAGCATTTTAGTAAACAGGCCCAAAATGGACCTCTTGTTTTGGTTTGGTAATTGTTTTTGCCGGCGGATTCTTTTTGGTCGTTTTCCGGTGGATATCGGATGTATCAGTAATTATTGCAGCATCTTTTTTTTTTGACCCCGTATTGTCGGTCATTGCAACATCTCCGCTTGCAGCGGCAGCCAGATTGCTGTCAATGTCCATAACAGGTTGCCATTGTACAGGCCTCAGCGTGCCAGCCAGTTTTACCTGCATGATCTTTTCCAGCGATTCCTTTATTTCATTGATGTTATCGTTCTTCACAAAATGGTAATTGGTAATACCCATTTCTGTAAACCATTTGCCCCATATTTTCTGCAGCAGGCTGTATTCTTCATTCCAGTCCTGTTTGGGTTCTACTTCCAGCAATACCACCTGCAGATTGCTGAATTTTTTCCCGGTGGGTAGCAAGCCAAAATCACCCGAATCAAATTTCTGGTTCCAGTCTGCGCTCTTTTTCAGTTTGGCAATGATCTGTGCACAGGAGGTGAACCGGTTGTTCTGTACAGTTTTATCTGACGCGCTTTCAAAATTCATGTACCCGTCGGTAACAATAAACAAAGTATTGTGTGCTGCTTTATCCAGGTCATCCTGCAGGTCTTCATTAAAATATTTCCAGATGTCTGCTCCCGAATAGGCCTTGCTGTTATTACTGATCACAGCCTGTTTGTAAATATCCGGCAGGGTTCCGGCAATTGTTTTTTCACCACCGTCAATGGCTGCTGCTCTTTTTTCAGGTTGTTCTGAAGCCAGTTCCACACGCAGGGTACCAACCTCATCATACAGGTTTTTGGGCGTGCTTTTCTGCGGAGCGATCAATATCTTCAGTTTGTCCGTCACTGTATAATACAGGCGGGTAGGATCTTTTTCGGCAAGTTTCAGTTTGAACCCCGTATAAATAGAATTGATGATGGTAAGATCCTTAGCTACCTGTTGCTGGTTGTTCTGTAAAATGCGATCACTTAGATCCAGTAAAACAATGTAATTGTCCTTCGGCGGAGCAGTAACCGGTTTTTTTGCATCCTGCACTGCCTGCTGAAATTCATTACATGCAGTAAACGATAAAGCGGCCAGTAAAAATATTGATATCGTGTAGCGCAGCATGTGAGTTTATTTAAAGTACGATTCCTGGAATTCTTTCAGCTCTCCCACATAACTTTCTGTAGCCTCATTGATCAGCTTGATCTGTTCTTCTCCTTTATCACGACCGTACAGGGTTGAGAGGTATCCGTTCCATCCGTCGCGGAAATAATTAATATTCTTTTCAATAGTATCAACCGGCAGCACCATCCTGTCTTTTTCCTTACCCAGGCTTTCCACACGTCGTGCAATATGGTTCAATTCTGTTTCATACAGCATTCTTTTTTCTTCCAGTTGCAGTATCTCGTCCTGCAACCGTGCTATGCGCGTATAGCGCATTTTTATCTGGTTGCGTTTGGCCCATTCCATCTGTAATAAATAATATACAGCACTCCAGATGGCAAATACACCAAATCCCAGGAACAGTACCAGGTAAAATCTTGAATCGGCAAATACGGGTACTATCAGTGATTTGAATTCTTCGCGATTAGCCTTGATCAATATTTCATTTACGGCAGTATGCACCTGGAAAGCCAGCAGCACATCACCCACCAGTACCAATGCCAGTAAACCGATCACTACTTTGCGGTATCGTTCGCCCCGTTCTGAAAACAGGTGAATGGAAGTACCCAATGCAAAAAAGATGGTTGGAAAAACGATCAGGGGCGGATAGTTGATGATCAGGTATACCAGCCTGCGCAGGTTGGGCAGCAACTGTATATTCAGCCTTCCTTCCTGGAACAATACAAAGGGATCAATGCCATTCAGGGCAAAATCGGCCACGCTCATGTAGAAGTACAAAAGGTAAAATGACAGCGCAATCAGCAAAAAAAACAGGAAGCAATAAGTACCCCAGCTAAACGTGTTGAATTTGTTCTCGGTGCTCAATGCACTGCGACTGCCTTCAATCTCATCCAACTGGTTTTTCAGCAGGTTGATCTCGGTCTGTTTAATAGGTACCAGTCCTTTGGTAATATCCTTACTGTTGTGAATTTCGTCTGCCTTACTTCTTTGTTCGTGAAATTTTTCCAGCAGGGCCTCAATTTGTTTCTGGATACGTCTTTTGGTCTCTTCTGTTTTGGGAACCAGCCGAACGGCGTCCTGCTCGGTAAGAATGGAACCACTGCGTATTTTATGCAGCATGCCTTTGTATGCTTCAATACCTCCTTTATAAATACCAGCCTGCTCCACACCATAGCCACGTAAATCTTTTACAATGATGTTAGAAAGATCTGGCAGGTGATTTTTTCCCGCATCCGCTAGTTTGGCTTTACCGCTAATAATCACACCGGTACGTTTTAAGGAGGTTTGGTGAATAAGGCAACTCAAATATAATATCAGCTTTTGCAGAAAAGAATTGCAGCCAGGCTGGTGTTGATAAATCAGCTACGGACGTGGGTAAGTGTGGTAGTGTAATGGTAGAGAACCTGTTATTAAAGAAAAAATGAAAATATCTGCATGCATACCCCTATAGACGGAGTAACCAGCTTAATCCTTCGGCGGCGTTTTGCCTTTCCACATCCGGTAAATGGTAAAAGCTACCCAGGCAAAGGTGACCGCCAGGAAAATATAAAATATGATCTGGGGCGTATGTACACCATGTTCCGGCACCAGCAAACCGGTATAAAGACCGATACTGAGGGCAATAAACAGCCAGAACAGTCCCAGTGCCAGCGACCAGACAATACGTTTCAGAAAACCCCTGATATCATTTTCCATCATTGCAGTACAGGATCAATATAGCCGAAAGATAATACAATCCCCCCAATAGCCCCGGTGCACGGCATGGTATAAGGGTAAACACGGGTATTCCCTCGCCCGCCGCCGGCAACCGGCCACCACCAGCCAGATAACTACCGGCGGCCATTTGTGGATTCTACTGTTTAAAAAAACAGGTTATTTGTATCCCGCAGAACTTTATATTTGCTCAAATCTTGAATAACTATATGAAGTTCATCGTTTCTTCGTCGGCCTTGTTGAAGCAACTGCAGCAGATCAGTGGCGTTATCAATGCCAACACTGTATTGCCCATATTGGAAGATTTTCTATTTGAAGTAGAGAAAAACAAGCTGACGATTGTTGCCACCGACCTGGAAACCGTAATGAAAGTGCAACTGGATGTGGAGGCGAAAGATACCGGTCGCGTTTGCATCCCGGCAAAGATCCTGATCGATTCACTGAAAAATATCCCCGACCAGCCGCTGACCTTCAACATTGATAAAAATTACGGTGTTGAAATTACCAGCGACAATGGTAAGTATAAAGTAATGGGCGAAAACCCTGATAACTTTCCGAAAGAACCTGTATCAGATGATACAACTTCTTTCACCATGACATCTTCAGCCCTGGTTACAGCCATCAGCAAAACATTGTTTGCAGTAAGCAACGATGATCTGCGTCCAGCTATGACCGGTGTATTTTTTGAAATGGATAAAAAGGGGTTGCAGTTTGTGGCCACCGACGCACACCGCCTGGTTCGTTACAAACGCAAAGAAGTAAGCTGCCCTAAAAACGATTCTATGATCGTTCCGCGCAAACCGCTGAACCTGCTGAAAGGCGCTTTGCCCGGTAATGAAGATGAACTGACCATCAGTTACAATACCAATCACTTGTTTGTAAAACACGGTACTACACAAATGAGCTGTCGCCTGATCGACGCCCGTTTCCCGGATTATAAAGTGGTTATTCCTGTAGATAATCCTTATAAACTGGTGGTGAACAAAAATGATTTCCAGGGTGCATTGCGTCGCGTGGGTGTATTTAGTAACAAAAGCACCAACCAAGTGGTACTGAGCATCAGCGGCAGCGAACTGCAACTGACAGCACAGGACATCGACTTTTCATTTGAAGGTAACGAGCGTATGAAATGTCAGTACAATGGTGAAGACCTGCAGATCGCATTCAACGCCAAATTCCTGATCGAAATGCTGAATGCAGCAGAAAGCGACGATGTAACCGTTGATCTTTCTACTTCTACCAAAGCAGGTATTATTAAACCAACAGAGCAGGACGAAAACGAAGAAATGCTGATGCTGGTAATGCCGCTGATGCTGAACAGCTAATAAACACTTATAATCATATTCAGAAAAGATCGTCTTCAAAAAAGACGGTCTTTTTATTGTATGTATAGTATACAGCAGCCGTTTTTACAAGCAGTGATTTTTTCATACCTTACTGCAAATCTTCCGATTGTTCAGGCCCATCCGTTCATACGACAATTATATTTCTGCCAACATTGTTCTGCAAAAACTGGAAGCAGAAGGCATCCAGGCTTACCTGCAGGATGAAAATACCGTTACTATTGATCCCATTCTCAGTAATGCCATCGGCGGTATTAAACTAATGGTATACGAATCACAGGTGGAACGTGCAGCAGAATTGCTGGCAGCGTTTGAAGAGGCCTATAAAAATGCTGTTGTATGTCCGCAATGCGGTTCGGTGAACGTACAATTCATTCCACAGAACAGTAATCCGGCCAACTGGTTTTCTGCCATTGTCACCTGGTTATTTGGCAGTTACGCCATTGCAGTAAAAAAGGTCTATCACTGCTACGATTGTGACCACGAATTTGAAGATATTTCCTGATCGCCTGCAAATCAATCAATAGCCCGTTGCTGCTGACTTTTCGCGCAACAGCACTACCTGTTCCGTACTTTTTTACGTAACTTACCGGTAACGATCTGCTATTGCGTATGGAACAGTTCATGCACTTCTGGGAAAATATTCAAAGCTGGCAACGCATGGTCATCCTGCTGGGCGGTATGATCTTTTTCTGGTTGCTGGAAGGCTATTATCCTTTGTTTTCCTTTTCATGGAAGCGTTATAAACACGCCGGGGTAAACCTGTTGTTCCTGCTCACTACTGTTATTCTCAATTTATTGTTGGGCACCATCACTATACAGGCCTGCGCATGGGTTACCAAACACAAGTTTGGATTACTGAATATGGTGCATTTGCCTTTATGGTTGTTTATTCTGCTGGGACTTTTCTTTATGGACTTCTTTGGTCAGTATGCACCACATTATGCTATGCACAAGGTAAAGTGGATGTGGAAGTTTCATATGATCCATCACAGCGATACCAAGGTTGATGTAACCACCGGCACACGGCATCATCCTGGTGAATGGCTATTCCGTGAAACCTCTACCATCATTGGTGTTTTCCTGATAGGTCTGCCTATCGGCATGTACTTCCTGTATCGCAGTGTGGCGGCTGTTTTTACCCACTTCAATCATGCCAATATACATGTGCCGGAATGGCTTGATAAACCCATCAGCTGGATACTGGTATCTCCCAATATGCATAAAGTACATCACCATTATAAGCGTCCTTATACAGACACAAATTATTCTAACATTTTTTCTTTGTGGGACCGTTTGTTCGGTACATTTGCGTACGCTGACCCAAAAAGCCTGCACTACGGACTGGATGTATTAAACGATGCTACGGACGAGAATGTGGGTTACCAGTTGCGGATTCCCTTTAACAATTCCATAAAAACCGACTATTAGGCTGCATTATTACAGCCCCGTCCCTTTTCATTGAAATAATCATCATGAAAAAGTTTTTGTTCATTGCCCTTTTACTGGGCAGTGGATTTTATGGTTTTGCCCAAACCTTCAGCCTTATTGCCGATAGCGTGCGTAAGTACCGCAGTATACCAGGCCTGGTATATGCTGTTTTTACCCCCGATCATATTATTGATTCCGGCACTACCGGTGTACGTGTTTTCCGCTCACGCGAAAACATCCGGTTCTCCGACTATTTCTATATTGGTTCCAATACCACTGCTATCACAGCCGGCATTGCCACAAAAATTGTTGAAAGCGGTAAACTCCAATGGAACAGCACCATCATTGGTGTAATGCCGGAACTGAGTGGTAAAATATCCAAGTTCTATTACCGCGTTACCCTGCAACAGTTACTGACACAGCGTGGTGGTATTCCTGAATATCCTGCCGATTCTGACTATCATAAACTGGCATTCCAGCTTACCGGTAAAAACACTGCAGAACAACGCCGGAACTTTGTGTTAATGGCATTAAAACGTCAGCCGCTGCTGATACTGGACAGTTCAATGGCCACCTATTCAGTAGCGGGCACGGTGGTAGCAGCAGCCATGCTGGAAAAAGCAACGGGCAGATCATGGGAAGATCTGGTGGAGCAATATATCAATAAGCCATTGAACATACGCGCTGCAACCGGCGCTGCAGGTATACACGATTCTCTGTTGCCTGCAGGACATACCTATAGTGCCGGTTCACTGGTTATCGAAACCCGTAATCCACCTGAACGTATGATTGCAGCACTGGCACCCGCCGGTAATCTAAACATCAGTGCGCATGATTACGTTGTATACCTGCAAGACCTGTTAAAAACATTCCAGACACAAAAGGCAGCAGCTGAAAAAATGCTTTTTGGATTCAACGGGTATGCTATGGGATGGGAAAACGAACGCTGGAAAAATTTCCATACCAGTCACGCATTTGGAAAAGATCCCTTTTTCAGTTGTTATGCAGAGATCATTAAAGAAAAGAACATCGGCATTCTTGTATTGTGCAACAGCGGTCCGCCCAATGGCAGAAGCGTAGTACTGAACTTTGCAAGGCTATTGCGCGATTATTATACCCGCTGATTAAAGACAGCAACCCTACCTTTGTGGCTCCAAAAAAGTGATTATGTCTAAAGTCATTGCCATGATTCCGGCGCGCTATGCAGCCACCCGTTTCCCTGCCAAACTGATGCAGCAACTGGGATCAAAACCCGTTATCCGTCACACATACGATAATACGGTTGCTACCGGACTTTTTGATGAAGTATGGGTAGTGACCGACAGTGATATTATTTACAATGAGATCACCACACACGGCGGTAAAGCCATAAAAAGCATCCGACAGCATGAAAGCGGCAGCGATCGTATTGCTGAAGCCATCGCAGATATGGATGTAGATATTGTGATCAACGTACAGGGCGATGAACCCTTTGTGAAAAAAGCACCGCTGCAAAAATTATTGCAGTTGTTTGAAGGAGAAGCCGGCAAACAGGTGCAGGTGGCATCACTGATGCAGGTACTGACCGAACAAAAATTTATTGAAGATCCCAATTATGTAAAAGTAGCGGTTGACAGAAATATGAACTCATTGTTCTTCAGCCGCAGCGTGGTCCCTTATCCACGCAATAAAGAAACAGCTATTACTTACTATGAACATATTGGTGTATATGCATTCCGCAAACAGGCACTGCTCGATTTTACATCATGGCCGATGACACCATTGGAAACCGCTGAAAAAATTGAGTGTCTCCGTTATCTTGAATACGGAATTCCATTAAAAATGGCGGTGGTTGATTATATGGGAGTGGAAATTGATACGCCGGAAGATCTGGAAAGAGCTGCGGGTTTTTTATAATTTCATAGCACATCACTGTTTCTGGATCATTAAATTTTTTCTCCATGCAGCAACCATTATGGGGCATTGACCTGGGAGGTACCAAAATTGAAGGCGTTATTCTTCCTTCACTGGACAATCCGCAACCTATTGTACGTACAAGAATTGATACAGAAGGTCACAAAGGTTATCAGCACGTATTGCAACAGATCCATAGGTTGTTGCAAACCATGCAGCAACAATCGGGCTTAACACCAACACGTGTTGGTTTTGGTACGCCCGGTGTGCTGGATCCTGTACTGCTGACTATGAAAAACAGCAACAGCACATCACTCAATGGCATGCCATTGCAGAAAGACCTGGAAGAAAAATTACAATTGCCGGCAGTACTGGCCAATGATGCCAATTGTTTTGCACTGGCCGAAACACATTGGGGCGTTGTAAAACAACAGGCACCCGGCGCACAGGTAGTTTTTGGGATTATTATGGGCACCGGTGTTGGCGGTGGCATTGTTATAAACGGACAGATATGGAATGGTAAACACGGTATTGCCGGTGAATGGGGACACAATCACCTGGATGATTCCGGCGGACCCTGTTATTGCGGTAAAACCGGTTGCGTGGAAACAGTTATTGCAGGCCCGGCCTTACAACGGTTTTACAAAAGTATCGGTGGCAGCGAGTGCACATTGAAACAGATCATTGCACTCCATCTGGCCGGTACCGATCATGCTGCCACGCAGACCATTGAACGCTTATGTCATTTCTTTGGTAAAGCTGTTTCTGTAGTGGTGAACCTGCTGGATCCGGATGTGATCGTAGTGGGTGGTGGTGTTGGAAATATTGATGCCATCTATTCCAAAGGTGTTGAATCACTACAGCATTTTATTTTCAACAACCGTGTAGATGTGCCTGTTTTAAAACCCGCGCTGGGCGATAGTGCCGGCGTTTTTGGCGCTGCTGCGCTGGTAGCGTAAATTCATTAAGGAAGATTTCCTTCTTCATATCACTTTTTTTAGGGCTGACATCCTTCTGAATGATGTCAGCCCGTATTATTTCCCCTTAATAATCAGTTTATTAACAGCCTATCAGGATGACATTAAGATTTCTTTAGTAAACGGCCGGCCTTTTACACAATCTATTATAGCAAATGGTGGAGATAGCTATAGACAACCGAATGTTTCATCCCTCAAAATTGTTTGTTATGAAGACGATTCTTAGTATTCTGATGCCCATTTTGATTGCATTAGGTAGTGTTACCGGTGCTTTGCTGTATGTGAATGGTGTTTATTACGCGTCGGCCCTGATTACTATGACCAGTATTGTATCGTTTGCCTGCTGGATTACCCTGATGGGTGAAAAGAAATCTACTTTCAGCTAACAGATCCCAACCCCTTTTATATAAAAAAAAGCAATTCTGAAATACAGAATTGCTTTTTTATTTGGTGCAGACGGGGTTTGATCTGCGGTTATAATATCTTACGACAGTACAGTGATCAGTCCTTTCAGCACAGCACCCAGTTTTACACTTTCCAGTACACGTGCTTCTGAACTGCCGTGTTGCAATACGGATTGTTCGTGCGAGGTAACACACATTTCGCAACCATTGATGGAAGAGATCACCAGGCTCAGCAGCTCAAAGAACTCTTTACCCAGTACAGGGTTCATCATTATGCTCATTTTAATACCGGCCGGCTGATTGCTGTAAAAATCCTTTTTTACAAAATGACGGAAACGGTAAAAAATGTTATTGGTGTTCATCAGTGAAGTACAGGCCACTATTTCGGACAACTCAGCTTCTGTAGCACCTGCTTGCTGCGCCTGTTTGCTGAAAGTATCTTTCAACAGATCAAAACACTCATTCACTGCCACGGCATAGGCCAGCAGCAATGCTTCCTTTTTATTCAGGTATTGAGTGTTGTTCAGAACATTGCTGACATTAATTTTCAGGTCTTTAATGTAGCGTCCTTCGGTTTGCAACAATTGCTGTGCATTGGCCGAAGGTGTATAATCAGGTATCTGCAGATCATCCAGCAGATTGGTAAAAGTTTCATTTTGTACAATCACCTGGCTCATAATACTCCTTTCTTTATAAAAGCGGCAGGAATTTAAAAGCCTGCCGCTTTGTATGATTCAGAACAGTAAAAAATATCTTACTGTTAATCTGGCTTTCAATTAATTCAGGCTTAACTGAGTGGTCAGTGTTTCTTCGCCTTTGTTCCAGTTACAGGGGCACAGTTCATCTGTCTGCAGTGCATCCAGTACACGGATCACTTCCTGTACATTACGACCTACATTCAGATCATATACGCTTACCCAACGGATGATTCCCTGGGGATCAATAATGAATGTTGCACGGTATGCAATTTTTTCTTCAGCATCCAGGATACCCAGTGCTTCAGCCAGTGATTTGGAAGTATCAGCCAGCATAGGGAATTTCAGATCGTTCAGATCTTTGTGATCTCTTCTCCATGCAGCGTGTACAAACTCAGAATCGGTAGAAGCACCGATCAAAACTGTATCACGGTCAGCAAACTCACTGTTCTTTTTGTTGAATTCAGCAATTTCAGTAGGGCATACAAATGTAAAATCTTTAGGCCACCAGAACATTACTGTCCATTTGCCTTTGGCAGTTGCATACTCGTTTGTGAGCTCAATAAACTCTTTGCCTTTCTCAATAGAAACCACAGCTTTCTTTTTGAAAGCAGGAAACTGACTTCCGATAGATAATACCTGATTGCTCATATTGTGTTGTTTTTTCAATACTTGTTTAAAATGCGTTCTCCGACTTGTTGGCTGGCAAACGTTACCGGTAACCGGTTTGTAATGGCGGTGCAAAGATGCTTGTTTTTACCGATAGATTTTAATTGATTTGATCTATGATTTAATAGGTTTTATCTATCGGTATATGTACTATTTATAAATTGAGATATTTTGTACAAACATGATAACATACTCCCCTTTTCCCGGCTGCCCTGTTCAATATTGTACTTTGCCGGAGTAAAAAATGTTCCTTTTTCCACAATAAACCTATCTTTTCGCGGACAGTTGCAGACCTTATGTTTTCCATACCTTTGTGCCCACTTTAGCAAAAAATACAACCATGAATTTCCGGAACTTTAAAATGGTAAGCTACGTGGTGTATGGCCGCGGCAGTTTTAACCAACTCGACGAAATACTTGCTCCCCAGCGAAAAGGTGATGCTCCCATAATTTTCCTGGTAGATCATTTTTTTGAAGGTAAACCACTGGCCAGCCGTGTTCCGCTGCGTGGTAAAGACAAAATTGTTTTTGTAGACGTTACATACGAGCCCAAAACCACTTATGTTGATAAACTGGCTACACAGCTAAAAGAAGAATTTGGCACTGTAAGCGGTATTATTGGTATTGGCGGTGGTTCGGCCATGGATCTTGCCAAAGCTGTATCACTTATGATGACCAATCCCGGCTCCTCTGCCGATTACCAGGGTTGGGACCTGGTGAAAGTGCCCGGCGTATACAAAGCCGGTATTCCTACCCTGAGTGGTACCGGTGCAGAGGTTTCCCGCACCACTGTATTAACCGGGCCTACCCGAAAACTGGGCATGAACTCTGATTTTACTCCTTTCGACCAGATAGTACTGGATCCTGAATTATGTGCCAATGCACCGGCGAACCAGCGTTTTTATACCGGCATGGACTGTTACATTCACTGTATTGAAAGTTTACAGGGTACCTATCTGAATGAATTCAGTAAATCGTATGGTGAAAAAGCATTGCAATTGTGCCAGCACATTTTCCTGGAAAAAGATCATTGGGATGATGATGCCGACGATAAACTGATGATGGCCTCCTATGCCGGTGGTATGAGCATCGCCTATTCACAGGTAGGTGTAGCACATGCAGTAAGTTATGGCTTAAGTTATCTGCTGGGTACCAAACACGGTATCGGAAACTGCATTGTAATGAATCACCTGGATGAATACTATCCTGAAGGCGCTGCTGAGTTCAAACGCATGGTTGAAAAAAACAAGATTGATATCCCTACAGGTATCTGTAAAGGTCTTACGGATGAACAGTTTGATATTATGATCAATGTTTCTCTGGGCATGAAACCGCTGTGGGAAAATGCGCTGGGTAAAGACTGGGAAAAGACCATGACACGCGAAAAGTTGAGAGCTTTGTACGAAAAATTATAAGCGTATTACTCAAGGCCGACAATATTAATAAATGCCATTCTTTCGGGAGTGGCATTGTTTTTATACAATTGTTCTTTTATACATTAATGCTTAACTTATAGCATATTTTAGAGCTACATGAGCCCGCAGAAATATCTCCGATACCTGTCATTGCCTTCTTTGTTTGGTACACAACGTACCAAAGAACTACTGTATATCAATCCCACAGTGATTCCAACGCGCGAAGAAGCTCAGGATGTTACCATCACAGTATATGACTATGATGTGAATACTGTGGAAGAGCACTCGTACAAATCCATTACAGATTGTTTCCGGTTCAAATCGAACAACCGTATTACCTGGATAAATATTGATGGTTTGCGGAAAGCAGATGTGGAAACCGTTTGCAATCATTACGAAATACACCCGTTGCTGATAGAAGATATCCTGAGTGTAAATCAACGTCCGAAAATGGATGAGGTGGAAGGCGTTTTATTCTGCCTGCTGAATATGTTGTACTTCAATGAACAGAAAAAAACAGTAGAGATAGAGCAGATCAGTATTGCGTTGGGTAAAGATTTTGTGATTTCCTTCCAGGACGATGCCAGCAGGGATGTGTTCAATCCGATCCGCAACCGCTTAAAGATCGCCAATAGCAAGATACGCCAGCGTTCTGCAGACTATCTGTGTTACTCACTGCTGGATATGATCGTGGACAACTATTTTACGGTGATGGAAAAAGTGGGCGAACAGATGGAAATGTTGGAAGAAGAAGTGATCCGCAATAGTAATACCCGTTCGCTGGCTAAAATAAATATGCAACGCAAAGAACTGATCGTATTAAAAAGAAACTTTGCACCGGTTCGGGATCTGATTAATGGCATTCTGCGCAGCGAAAGCGAATTACTGGACGACAGGACCACCAAATATTTCAAAGACGTTTACGATCACATTGTACAGGCATTTGATCTGAGTGAGAACTATCGTGATATGATGATGAGTATGCAGGACCTCTACATCAACAATGTAAACCTGAGGATGAACGAAGTGATGAAGGTAATGGCCATTGTAACCTGCTTACTGGCACCGGCCACCGTTATCGGTGGTATATTCGGTATGAACTTCGAAGTGATCCCTTACCTGCACAACCGCTGGGGATTTTTTATTGCAGTAGGCTTAATGCTGATCATTCCTATCTGGATGCTACGCATGTTCAGAAAACGTGGTTGGTTCTGATCATTCCAGCTTTCATGATTCATCAGTTACAAGTAGCCACGCATACAATAATGATCACGCCTGCTAATAAAAGCAACCCAAAAAGTAATAGTTTCTTTTTTACCTGGAATTTCCAGAGGTCTTTATCATCATCCATCTGCCAGCAAATTGAATTGTGTTTTGCACATCAATAACTCATTTCATCCAGTTTCACTTTTCCTTTAAAGGTCCAGAACACAAATATAGTATAGATAGCCACCAGCGGCGTTCCGATTAATGCAATGATCAGCAGGATGCGCATCGTAGTGGCAGAAGCTGCTGCATTGTGAATAGTTATACTATTAGCCGGGTTGCCGCTGGAAAATAACAGGAATGGAAATACTTCCAGCGCTACCATGATCAGCAGTAATGAAATAGTAACTGCCGAGCTGAGAAATGCATAGCGGAATTTTCCTTTCTTCAATTGTCGCGGAATATTGGCAATAGCAAGCACCATCAACACGGGTATAATAAATCCTACGGGATGACTGCGAAAAAAATCACTCAGGTGTGGCACATACAGTAAAGTATACAACGTGGTAATCACAAAACTTAGTACAAAGAAGATAACGAAGTTCTTGGACAGGATATGCAGTTTTGCATACAGTCTGTTCTCCGTTTTCATAGTGAGATAAATAGCACCATGCATCATAAACAATGCCAGCGTGGTAATGGCTACCAGTATAGAGAAAGGATTAAAAAAAGAAAGCCAGTTGCCGGAAAACTCCAGGTGTTCATTCAGGGGAATACCAAAAGCCACATTGCCCAGCATCAGGCCCAGTGACAATGAAATTATGATACACGCAATACAGTATACAATGTCCCACGTTTTTCTCCACCACAGCATGGTTTCTTTACTTCTGAATTCAATGGCAACAGCACGGAAGATCAGTCCTACCATAAATACCATAAAGGGAACATAGAATGCAGAAAAGATGGCTGCATAGGCAACCGGAAACCCTGCAAACAAAGCACCACCGCCAATCACCAGCCACACTTCATTTCCATCCCATACAGGTCCAATAGCATTCAATGCAATACGGCGGCTTTGTTCTTTATTCAGCAACAGGTGCAATGCGCCTGCACCCAGGTCAAAACCATCCAGTATAGCATACCCGCTGATAACGCCACCAAATACAAGAAACCACCACAGGTTATAATCCAACCCTAAAAAAGTTTCCATAATTTCTTTATTAAATGAATGAGCGTAGTTCTGTTTTTGTTGTTAGTAATATTATTCACCTGTTAATGTGCCAGTATAGGATTATCACGTTTGCTGCCTTCTTCAATATCTTCTTTGGTACCATAATCAACAGGCCCGTGTTTGATCTTTTTATTCAACAGGTATAGGAACAATACAAACAACAGCAGGTATACTACCAGGAACATGATTAGTGAAAACAATACCTGGTTGGCACTCACTGCACGCGATAATGCATCTGATGTGCGCAGCAAACCATATACTACCCAGGGTTGACGGCCCATTTCAGCAGCAAACCATCCTGCCTGGTTGGCAATTTGTGGAAGTAATACTGACAATACAAAGACCTGCATCAGCCAGCGCTTGTCAAACAATTTGCCTTTGTAACTGAGCCATGCTGCATACAGTGATAGTACTATCAGTATCATTCCAATGGCTACCATTATATGATAGAATTGGAATACTGCATTTACCTGGCCGGGTCTGTCCTCTTTTTTGAAAGCATTCAATCCCTGTACCGGCGCATTGAAATTACCTTCCACCAAAAACGATAACCCTCCGGGTATTTTTATACCATAGGTTCGTCCGTTCTTATTGTCCACATATCCCATCAGGTACATATCGGCCCTGGAAGAAGAATCATAATGTCCTTCCAGTGCAGCCAGTTTTGCGGGTTGATTGCGTGCTACTCCATCTGCACTTTTATGACCAGCCACCAGTTGTAATACTGAAAAGATGACTGCAACGGTCAGCGCTATTTTAAAGGAACGTTTGGAAATTTCGAGATGACGTTTTTTCACAATGTACCACGCGCTTACACTCAGCACCAGGAAAGCCCCGGAAAGTATGGCGCCTATCCATACATGGATCATTCGTTCTACACTGGATGGATTGAACACCATTGCCCAGAAATCGGTGATCTCTGCCCTGGCTTCCATTCCCTGTCCTACAATATGAAATCCCGCCGGTGTTTGCTGCCAGGAGTTGGCTACTACGATCCAGACAGCTGAGAAGAGCGAACCCAGAAATACCATGAGTGTTGAAAAGAAGTGTACACGCGGACTTACACGATTCCATCCGAAAATAAGTATGCCCAGGAAACCCGATTCCAGTGCAAAAGCAAAAATACCTTCGGCAGCCAGCGCACTGCCAAAAATATCTCCTACATATTTGGAATAGGTAGCCCAGTTGGTACCAAATTCAAATTCCATAATGATACCAGTAGCTACGCCAATACCAAAGATCAGCGCAAATATTTTTATCCAGAAACGAGCTGCCTGTTCATACAGCTTGTTACCGGTTTTCAGATACATGCCTTCAAAAATGACCAGTATCAATCCAAGGCCAATGCTAAGCGGAGGATAGATGTAATGAAAAGCAATGGTAAAGGCAAACTGGATGCGGGCTAATATTTCTACGTCCATAATGACATAATTTGAAAATTCATTGATCCTGCAAAATGTGCAAATGAAAAGTCAACTTCATTATGGCGCGACAAACGTGGGGCTCAATTGCACATTGAACAAAAAATACACCATCATCATCATTACCATACCAGGCATAAAAAAACCGTTGCGGACACAACGGCTATTACAATATCATTTCTTTTTATAAATAGGCACTGTGCTGCAGGGTTCACCATACATAATGCTTTTGGCAACCGACCGCAGTTTTTTTGTGATCTCCATATATGCAAATTCACCTACCGGCAGATCACCACAACCTTTTATCACCAACCTTTTGTCAGCATATTCCTGCACATCAATGGCATCAATATTTTTCAGGAACAATTGTTTGCGCGCAGCAGCTTCATCACCAAAAATGATATCCTTTGCTACTGGTTCAAGATACACCGCTACCAGCATATATGCCCACATCGGTATAATGGCATCTGCTGTGCAGGTTACTGCCACCACTTTATGCTGGTATTGCAACCAGTCTGTTTGCTGCAATGCAACACGAAATTCTTTTTCTTTCAGTATCAGTTCTCTGAACAGATGTGGCTTCAGATCAAACACTGCAATTTCCTGCCGGGGATAATAATCCTCCAGGTTTAGCGAAATCAATCCGCTGGCGGCTACTTTATTAATTATCTCATCACTCATATACGCCCGTTTGCAGTATCATTAACAAAGTTACAATGGAAATGGTTCCTGTAAAAGCAGGAAAGCATCAAAAAACACCATATAATAAAAAAGCCCCCGTAAACGGGGGCTTCCTAAAAATATATTCCACCTATTAATAGAATCTAACGCGATTATCCTGGATATCGGCCGCTTTCTTAATAATATCCATAATTCTGTAGCCGATCATACTCTGTTGCTGCTGTTGCTGGATGGTCTGTTGCTGTTTAGCATCAAATGCAACACTGGGCACCGCCACAATATTGTTTATTTTAATATAGAACACACCCATTTCACCGCTGATAGGATCAGAAACTTTGGTTTGGTTTGCTTTATTGAAAGCAGCACCAATCACTTTCAGTTCATTACCAACATTGGGAATAAAGCCATTGGCAAAAGACAGGCTATCTGCAGTTAATACAGGTTGATTAACAGCTTTGCTGATGGCTTCAAGTGAAGCGGAAGAACTACCTACTTTTTGTGCAATCAGTTCTGCTTTTTTGCGGTTGCGTATTTTATATTCAACCATGGGACGTGCCTTTGCAGCAGACATGGTTCCTTTTTCGTTGATAGACACTACAACAGGTACTACATATTTATCACCCACCAGGAAACTATGGTCAGCAACTTTGCCTTCTTTGGCATCATTGTATGCCCAGCGAACCAGTTCGCGGCTGCTACCGAGGCCCATAATATTTTCATCATTGGGTTTTACATCCGGAGCGGTGAAAATATTAACATTCTGTTTTTTGGCGTTTGCCTCAAACTCTTTAAAAGAACGGCTTTCAGCGGCAAACTGCGATGCCAGTCCGTTTGCAGCGTTCACCGTCTGATCACTGGCATAAATAGGTTTGGACAGGTATGCAATTTTGTATGCCGGTGAAGAACCTTTCTGAGAGAGTACTTCTATATAATGGTATCCAAATTCAGTTTTTACCACGCCTTTGGCACCGGTACCATTACCAAAAATGAAATCGTTGAACGAAGCCACCATTTTGCCGGTAGTGATATTTTCATATACACCACCTTTTTCTTTGCTGCCGGGATCATCAGAGAATTTTACACACAGTGTATCGAAATTAGATCCGCCTCTGATAACAGTAGCAATACTATCGGCCAGTTTTTTAGCGTCACCATCTTCACGAACGGGGATCATCTGTCCATTCTCATTACGCTGGTGAGTAGCTATTAATATATGACGCACTTTTACAGTGTCGGGCCATTGTTTTACATCCACTACGCGTGAAAGTACATAGGAGTTAACATCCGTATACGGACCATGCACTACGCCAGGAGGTACGCTGATGATAGAATCAATATTGGGAATTCTGATCTCCTTGCGGCTGATGTTACTTTCATAGAAAGGAGACTGGCTGTTCTCAGACAACAAAAATGCACTGATGCCGGAAGCCGGTACGCGCGCAAAGCTGTCTTTGATCTTGGCAAGCTGATCATATACCAGGGCACTGTCACCACCATTTGGACCAGCGTTGAACATTACATATTGTATAGTTCTGGAAGTTTCCTGTTTGAAAGCAGCTTTGTGTGCATCCACATATTTCTGGATCTCATCGTCTGTAACTTTTACAGTAGAATCAGAAATGGTGCTGTAAGGGATAGCTACATAAGAGATGGTGGAACGCTGACTGTTTTCAGCATTTACTTTTTCAACCAGCCATTTGGGAACATAGTAGCTTTTTGACAACAACTCT
Organism: Chitinophagaceae bacterium PMP191F; assembly: GCA_001302245.1. GTDB lineage: Bacteria > Bacteroidota > Bacteroidia > Chitinophagales > Chitinophagaceae > PMP191F. Next base: position 91,340 of record LGYU01000008.1, on the reverse strand, counting down.
ACGAACTTTTCTTTCTGGCGTAATTTTTTTATGGCAGGAATAAACTCACCATGGAAGCTATTGTATTGTGCGCTTCCTTTTTTCAGTGACTTGATAGCCTGGTAAGCAGCCTGGCCATCATATACACCGGTTTTAGGATCGGTGAAGGCCTGTTTCAGTTGCTCGGGTGGGTTTGCACCATATAATATATCACCCATTTCTTTGTTGTCGCCAACTTCAACACCCAGCTTATCCAGCTCTTTATCAAACACGGCATCTTCCACATACTGGTTCCATAAGCTTTCGCGGATTCTGCGACGCAGCTGCTCATCTACCTGCTGACCGCTGTTACGGTAATTTTCTTCCGCTACTTTGGCTTTCTGTTCAAATTCCAAGTAATCTACTTTGGTACCATTAATCTTACCCATAGTAGTAGAGGACTTACCAAACAATCCTCCGCCTCTGCCACCTTGCAGGGCGTCCTGAACAATAAAAGCGATCAAGGCGAGAGCAATCGCTGCAATGATGATCCAGGCAGCTCTGTCACGAATACTTTGAAGAATAGACATAATAATATATTACCGTACGTGTTTAAAAGGATGGCAAAAATAGGAGAAAAAAGGTTATGAACAAATTGTGGAAAACAGTTCAAAAACGGTATCAATCAAGCTTTCTGTAAAACCGATTCCGGTGGATAAACCTGGTTTCGGAAAGCATTTTTATTTATTCTTTTTTGAGACCACAAAACCGCTTCCGGACGTCAAAAAACGAAATCCACAGAAACTGGGCATAAAAAAATAATACTGTGGATAACCCCGGTTCATTCACATTGCCGGCAGTGGATAGTTGGCTAATAATTTCGGCTCCGGGAACCCGACTGCCGAAATCTGTACAAAACCCACCAATTATCCCAGCTCCATTCACAGTGTCACCTTGTTCACAACAGTCATTTTTTTTACTCCCTGTTTTTATATTCACCAACGTGGAAAACACACTAAAAGTGAGAACCAGCGCAGTTTCTTAATTGTTAGTGATTTGTGGAAAACCGTGGATAAACACATTATTGTAATTTTACCAAATAAGTGATGAGGTGAGTTATCCCCGAATCCACAGCCGTAATAGTAATAGTTGTTTTTATAAAAATATATTAATTAATATAGAATACTATGGAAGATGTCCACATCGCAGCAGCCAAAGAGAATATTTTGAAATCCGGATATTTGGACCTCGAAATTGATCCCACGCTGGATCTGTTTGCGGAAATTGAAAGATTGAAAAAAGAAAAAAATGCCATCATTCTTGCACACTACTACCAGGAGCCTGACATACAAGACGTTGCTGATTACATTGGCGATAGTCTTGGACTTGCCCAGCAAGCTGCAAAAACAACTGCGGACATCATCGTTTTTGCAGGTGTGCATTTCATGGCCGAAACTGCCAAAATTCTCAATCCTCACAAAAAAGTATTGCTCCCCGATCTCAAGGCTGGCTGCTCACTGGCAGATAGTGCCCCGGCAGATCTGTTCCGTCGCTTCAAAGAAAAACATCCCGATCACCTGGTTATCTCCTACATCAACTGTACTGCAGACATTAAGGCTTTGAGCGATATCATCTGCACATCCAGTAATGCCGAAAAGATAGTAGAAAGTGTGCCGGCTGACCAGCCAATCATTTTTGCACCTGATAAGAATTTAGGCGCATACCTGGTGAAGAAAACAGGACGCAACATGGTACTGTGGAATGGTGCCTGCATGGTGCACGAAATTTTCAGCCTTGAAAAGATCATGAAGCTGAAAGCACGTCACCCGAAAGCAAAACTGATTGCACACCCCGAATGTGAAGAACCCATTTTACGCCAGTCAGATTATATCGGATCTACTACAGGGTTGCTGAAATATACACAGAAGGACGATGCGATCGAATATATTGTGGCCACTGAAACAGGTATCCTTCACCAGATGCAGAAGGAATCACCACATAAAACATTTATTCCTGCCCCGCCTGATAATAGTTGTGCGTGCAATGATTGCCCGCATATGAAGTTAAACACATTAGAAAAATTATATCTATGTATGGAGTATGAAACTCCTGAGATAATAATGGATGAACAACTTCGTCTGGCTGCTAAAAAGCCAATTGATCGCATGTTGGAGATCAGCGCACAGTATGGTTTATAATTATAACATTGAAAATATTTATGGCAGAAGATTTAAGCATTGCACAGGGCACTAAGGCAGAACAGTATGAATCTTTGATCCCGCAGATCAATGCATTGATAGAAGGCGAAACAGACCTCGTTGCAAATCTGGCAAATGTTGGTGCAGCACTGAAGGAGCAATTTGGTTGGTTCTGGGTAGGTTTTTACCTGGTAAAAAATAATGAACTGGTATTAGGCCCATTTCAGGGACCAGTAGCATGCACACGTATTGCTAAGGGAAGAGGTGTTTGTGGAAGTAGTTGGCAACAGGCCACTACATTGATAGTTCAGGACGTAGAGAAATTTCCGGGACATATAGCCTGTAGCAGTTTATCAAAATCTGAAATTGTAGTTCCTATTATCAGGAATGGAGAAGTGGTGGGAGTATTAGATGTAGATAGCGAAGAACTGGACCAGTTTGATGAAACAGATAAAAAATACCTGGAGCAGATTGTGAGTGGAATAAGTATTTAAAGAATTTTGAGATTTAGAGATTGCGAAATTTCTAAATCTCAAAATTTGTAAATCAGCTATCTGCCCATATACACCATTAGTATTTGCACGTCGCTTGGATTTACACCACTGATACGACTTGCCTGACCAAGTGTTTGTGGTTTTATCTTTTTGAATTTCTGTAATGCTTCGTTAGACAAAGAGTTGATCCGGTCATAATTGAAATTGTCTGGAATGATCAGGTCTTCCAATTGACTCATTCGTTTTACAAGATCTTTCTCCTTTTCTATATACACATCATACTTCAATTGTATCTCTGCCTGTTCAATAGCTTCTCTCGAAAAATCTTTCAGCGCTTCTTTTAACGAAGGCACTGCATCAGCCATAGCATTGAGTGTAATATCTGGTCGTAGTAATAACTGACCAGCTTTTTGTTTTTGTGTAAGCTGCGCAGATTGTATGCTTTCCAGGTAAGCACTGGTTTCAACAGGATCCAGTGAAAGTGTAGCGAGTATATTCTTTATTTTTTCTACTCCTTCTTTTTTGTTGTTCATTGCATCCATTCTATCCTGTTTGGCCAGGCCCAGGCGATAGCTTAATTCAGTAAGGCGGAGATCAGCATTATCCTGGCGGAGTAAAGTTCTGAATTCTGCCCGGGAAGTAAACATGCGATAAGGTTCTTCAGTACCCTTGCTGATCAGGTCGTCAATCAACACACCGATATAGGCATCACTTCTTTTCAAAATAATAGGGTCCAGCTCTTTTACTTTCTGGTGAGCATTGATCCCTGCCATCAATCCCTGGCAGGCTGCTTCTTCATAACCTGTAGTTCCATTGATCTGGCCTGCAAAAAAGAGATTATTGATCAGTTTGGTTTCCAGTGAATACTTTAACTGTGTAGGCGGGAAGTAATCATATTCAATAGCATAACCAGGGCGGAAGAAACGTACGTTTTCAAAACCTGGCACACTTTGAATGGCTTTGTATTGTACATCTTCTGGAAGAGAAGTAGAAAAGCCATTTACATAGATCTCTACTGTATTCCATCCTTCCGGTTCTATAAATAACTGGTGGCGATCGCGCTCAGCAAAACGATTAATCTTGTCTTCAATACTGGGACAGTAACGAGGTCCCACCCCTTCTATTCTGCCGGCAAACATAGGACTTCTGTCAAAGCCTGTCTTTAAAAGATCATGCACAGTCTGGTTGGTATAGGTAATCCAGCAACTTCTTTGTACCGGAGGCTTTGGAGTATTGGTATAAGAAAAGCCTACAACATCTTCATCTCCCTTCTGCTCGTCCATTTTAGAGTAATCCAGGCTTCTGCTATCTACCCTTGGAGGGGTACCGGTTTTAAGACGATCGCTTTCAAAGCCTAGCTCAACTAATTGTTCAGTAATACCAGTAGCCGCTTTTTCTGCTACTCTTCCTCCACCAAACTGTTTTTCACCAATATGGATCACTCCGTTTAAGAAGGTTCCACTGGTAACTACTACAGCTTTGGATTTTATTTCATGACCTAAACCTGTCACTACTCCACAGGCACGACCATGTTTTATCAGTATAGACTTAACCATATCCTGGTAGAAATCCACATTGGGCGTTTGCTCCAGCATCTCTCTCCACTTCTGGGCAAACAACATTCTATCGTTTTGGGTACGTGGGCTCCACATTGCAGGACCTTTTGACCTGTTCAGCATACGGAACTGGATCATACTAAGGTCGCTAACAATACCTGAGTATCCGCCCATGGCATCAATCTCCCTAACAATCTGCCCTTTGGCTATACCTCCCATGGCAGGGTTGCAACTCATCTGTGCAATGGTCTGCATATTCATAGTGATGAGTAACACCTTTGAACCCAGATTGGCAGCGGCAGCGGCGGCTTCACAACCGGCATGTCCTGCTCCGGCTACTATTACATCGTATTCTTTAAACATAAGTATGCAAAATTACAATGTAGGTGTCTATAATGTTTGATCTTATTCTGATGTTCCACGTGGAACCTAAGTGTTTGGAATAAAGTATTATCAGTTTTTTAAATGACGCCTTAATACCTACTGCATTTATGATAAAGCACCATTGCTTTTGCCATGCTTCGCCCAGGTTGTCATAAAGTGACAATATGATCTATGTCCTTGGTTTTACTTTCGGGATATTATACTTGCATGAGGGTAATCAGATAGGATACTGGCCATGCTGGTAATAGGAAGGAAAATAGGAAGGAATTGCTTCCTGCCTGGTACTGCACAGAGGAAAATTCAGGTTTTAATATTAATAACGTGTGCGTGAAAAGGTATCCGCAAAATACTGGGTGCTGGTTTTCCGCAACTGAAGCCCCCTGCTTTCAGGTGAATTCTTCTTTTTGATAGTGTTTTTAACTATTCTCTGCTCCTTTTACATATTGAGTATAGCTCAAATGATACTGAATTTCGCCTATCGTGTTAATGACATGGCGGCTCTTTGTACTGGTTGGTATTATGGTCGGTGATTGCATTACTTTATCAGTTTTGAGACCATTTGTGGGGCTGCTACCAATCCGGTGAAGAGGTTATAAGGGCAATGTACCTTTTGTTTTAACCTATTTATCAATGTTCCACGTGGAACACAATCTGTCTATGTTTTTGAGGAAAAGAAAAAGGATATTTAATTAAAATAAATAAAAGGGCGATGCATTCCCTCCAACGTGAAGTTTTTATAATTATCATTTAAAATACCATTTCAGATATTTATCCTCCATGGCTCGCATCAGGGTTTGCTGTTCTTTGGTTTTATCCTTATATCCACACAAATGAAGGGAACCATGAAAAATTACCCGGTGTAGTTCCTGTTTAAAGGATACTCCGAAAGAGCGTGCATTGTCCTTTACCCGGTCTATGCTGATATAGATCTCTCCTATAACAGGCTGAAACTTATTAGCCATGTTAAACGTAATAATATCAGTGAAATAGTCGTGCTGAAGATACTGACGGTTGATCTCCAGCAGGTAGTTGTCCGAACAGAAAATATAGGTAAGACTTTCCAGCGGGATCTTTTCCTTTTTAAACAGGGAGGCCAGGAACTGTTTAAGTACTGTACGTTGCGCAAGTGTGCATTGCTGGTCGGCAAAATGAAAAGAAACCTGTAGAGATGAAGTATTGATCATTTTCGAAAATCGTAAGCTTTGATAATGAATACAAAGCTACATTTGTTACCCATTCAGAATACATGAAACGTTTATCAGAAATAGCAGCAGGGAGTACAGCAAAGATCCTTTCTTTTGAAAACAATGATCTCTTTCTTAAACTGATGGAGATGGGTTGTGTTCCCGGTGAGTTGGTACGTGTAGAACAGGTGGCTCCCTTGGGTGATCCTATTTCTATAACAGTTGCAGGTTATAATTTAAGTTTGCGGTTAAATGAGGCAGACAATATTTTCGTGGAAGTGATCAATTAAATGTCTCATTTAATAACAGCACCGGTACATGAAGATTGGTCTTTACTTCGGGTCTTTCAACCCCATTCATCACGGACATCTTATCATTGCTAATTATCTGTTACAGCAAACAGATCTTGAACAGGTATGGTTTGTGGTTTCTCCGCAAAACCCGCTGAAGCCTTCTGCCGGTCTGTTGAATGAATACAACCGGCTTTTTCTGGTACAACTGGCTATTGAAGGTGAAAGCAGGCTGAAAGCAAGTGATATAGAATTTAAACTTCCACGCCCCTCTTATACCGTTGATACCCTCACTTACCTGGCTGAAAAATATCCGCAGAACCAGTTTGCCATCATCATGGGTAGTGATAGTTTTCAAAACATTGCCCGCTGGAAAAACTATACTTTCATTCTGCAACACTACCCGGTGTATGTGTACAAACGCCCGGAACATGAGGTTTCAGAATTATATGCTCCTGCTTCAGTTACTGTATTAAAGGCCCCTCTGCTGGAAATATCTGCCACGCATATCCGCAATACGATCAAGGCTGGTAATTCCATCCGTTACTTGGTACCCGATAAGGTAGCAGAAGAGATTTTGCGCAATGGTTATTACCGCTAATATCGTAGCTTGTACTACTGAGATAATCCACTACTACAGGTAGAAATAATTATTCGTATCCTGCTTTGTATTCCCACATCAAATGTTCCGCTATGAAAAAGGCTTTATGGATTGTCTGTACTTTATTGTCCTGCACTATTGCGATGGCACAGCGTACAGAACGTAAACTTCAACAGAAGGTAGAAGCATTGCTGAAAGATTTCAAAGACGGACAGATCGGAGTATACATTAAAAACCTGCGCACAGGAAAAGTAGTAATGGTAAATGCAGATACTGTTTTTCCTACTGCCAGTATGGTCAAGATCCCGATACTGATCGGCATTATGGACAAAATAGAAAAAGGTAGTCTGCAATACCACCAGGAACTGGAGTATAAAGACTCATTGCTGTACGCAGGTTCAGATATATTGGGTTCATTTAAATCAGGAGAAAAGATTGAGCTGGGCAAGGTTATGATGTTGATGCTGACCATGAGTGACAATACAGCCAGCCTGTGGTTACAAAGCCTGGCGGGAACAGGAACCCGCATCAATGAATTGATGGATTCATTGGGTATGCAATTTACCAGGGTCAATTCCCGTACACCGGGTCGTGAAGAAAACCGTATACAGTTCGGATGGGGACAAACCACTCCCCGGGAAATGGCAACCCTGTTTGAAAAGATTTATAAAGGAGAAGTAATCAGTAAAAAAGCGGGGCAGAAAATGATCCGCCTGCTGGGAAGAAATTACTGGGATGAAGTAGCTATTTCACAAGTACCTCCTGATGTATTTGTAGCTTCTAAAAATGGTGCAATAAACCAGTCGCGCAGTGAAACATTGCTGGTAGCAGCGCCACATGGACACTATATTTTTTCTGTATGTACCAAGAATCTGTCAGACCAAAGCTGGAGCTCCGGCAATGAAGCGTGGACACTGGAGCGCACATTATCTGCATTAATATGGGATTATTTTGAACCGCATTCTGATTGGAAACCACAGGAATAAGCGACATTTACATTTTCTACACCTAAAAGAACTTTGTGGCCGATGGTGTTGCTACGCCATATATCTTTTCTTAAGGCCGTTTTTTTACATAGTGTTACCGCGTTTGGTGGCCCGCAAGGTCATTTCGGAATGGTGATGCGCACATTTGTACACCAGCGGCATGATGTTACCGAAAAAGAAGTATTTGAATACAATGCTTTCTGCCAATTATTACCGGGCGCTTCTTCCACACAGGTATTAACGCTTATCGGGTATAAACGGGGTGGCATTCCGCTGGCCATTATTACACTTTTTATCTGGATACTACCAGCCTGTTTCCTGATGGGGGCTTTTTCATTCCTGTTACAATACTTTGATACCACCGGGCAGAACGCAAAAACGTTTAAATACATACAGCCAATGGCTGTGGGTTTTTTGGCCTTCGCTGCTTTAAAATCATTTCGGGTGGCTATACACAACAATATCACCCGGGCCATCTTTGGCGTCAGCATTATAGTTACTTACCTGTTGTTCAAAAGCCCCTGGATATTTCCATTGCTCATTATAGCTGGTGGATTTGTAACCAATCTCAGCGATAAACGCATTCCGCAAAAAGGTACTCCACCCAAAAAGATCAAATGGGGAAATATCTGGCTGTTTGCCATTTTGTTTATTATGGCCGGTACATTGAGTGAGCTTGCAAAAAATAATAGCTGGCCCAACCGCCGGCCATTGAACCTGTTTGAGAATATGTACCGTTTTGGCAGCCTGGTATTTGGTGGTGGCCAGGTACTGATCCCTATGATGTACGAACAGTTTGTGGAAAGGCCCAAATCAGAAATGGTGATCCGTAAAAACCAGCATCGCCGTGAGGGTGTGATCTCCATTGAGCGAAATGATTTTTATACCGGCGCCGGTGTGGTACGTGCCATTCCCGGACCTGTATTTTCAGTAGCCTCTTTTATGGGTGGCATGGCAATGAAAGATAAAGGCACTGGCTGGCAGATACTCGGCTGTATCATTGGCTCCATTGCAATCTTTTTACCCAGCGCATTACTGGTATTATTCTTTTTTCCTATCTGGTATAACCTGCAGCGCTATGCTGTAGTATTCCGTGCACTGGAGGGTATTAATGCCGTAGTGGTAGGTATTATGGTAGCAGGTACTTTGTACATGATGAAAGATATTTCCATCACCAGTTTCCGAACGGTCAGTTTTCTGAATATCGGAGTTATTATCGGTACCTGCCTGGTACTTACCTTTTCAAAACTACCTTCTCCCCTTATTGTATTGATCTGCCTGTTGCTGGGCTGGCTTTTTTAAAGCGTACACGAAAAGCAACTGTTTATTTTCTCAATGAGGTTTTATACACCGACCTGCCCTCCTGGTCAAAAAAATTTATCCAATAAATACCATCACTCCAGGTATGGTCCACCAGTGTATTGGTCATGTTCTGCCCTTTGATCAGATCCCACGAAAAGATCTGCAATATTTTTTGGTCGTCATTGTAGATCAATACAATGATATTGCAACGGACATTTGATTTTACTGTAATACTGATCTCAGTAAAATGCTTACGGGGAATAATGATTACTTCTTCAAACACAGTCTGGCCGGTTTAAGATGATAAAAAACATGGGTTTCTATTGGTGTGCATACCAACCAGACTTAACCGTATTAAAAAAAGACGTATTAGGTCTTAAAAATATAATATTTCAGTATGATTATCAGTCTATTTAGGATTGATTGTAGTCAAGAAATGTATTTTCCCTCTATCTTTTTGGTGAATTTCAATCAAAGTGAAAGACAGGAGATATAATGCACTGAAAAGCTATATTGAATCGGGAGCTATTAAAAGCTTTACCGAAATTTTTGACATTATTCCCAAGAGTACTATTGTAAAAGATTCCGGGATCAATTATGTAAGACTCACCAATAAAATTACACACCCGGATAAATTCACCGTAAAAGATATTATCATCATTTCACAGCTTATAGATGTTGACAGTCGCAAGTTGTACGATCTTATTGCAGCGGCTGTAGGAAAGCCTGTTCAAAAGAAAGGATAGATTTTTCTGTATTAATTATTGCGTATAGATAATACCGGTAGTAATGATGTGTCACTGGCTATACAATCCTGTCTTTAAAAGCTTTTGCCACTGCTTCGCTTTTGGAGTTGACGTGCAATTTTTCGTATATCTTTTTAATATGCGAACGAACAGTATCAATAGAAATGAAAATTTCAGCAGCTATCATTTTGTAGCTATAGCCGTTCACCAGTAATTGTAATACCTGTTTTTCGCGTTCGGACAAATGATAATCTGAACCTGCCTGGTTGTGAAGCTGCGAAAACATTTTTAAAACTTGGGTGGCAATGGAACTGCTCATGGGCGCACCGCCGGTATGAGCTTCCTGTATATATTCCAGTAGTTTGGCCGGCGGGGTTTTTTTAAGCAGGTATCCGTTGGCGCCGTTCTTGATAGCCTCAAAAACATTTTTGTTATCGTCAAAAACCGTCAGCATCAGCACTTTTGTAGTATTGTTCTGCTGGCGTATCAGTTTTAAGCCTTCAATACCATTGGTACCGGGCATGTCAATATCCATCAGTACCACATCAGGGGCCAGTACTGCCGTTTCTTCACGCACATTATTGCAGTTTTTGAAAGCACCGATCACTTCAAAACCATCTGAACCGTTCAGCAACAGGCTCAGTCCTTCCCTCAACTGCGGGTTATCCTCATATAATACAATCCTGATCATTGACACGAGGTTTATTACAAAACTAAAATTTTATTTACCAGGGCCCAATCACATAATTATGTCAGGGGGACCACCAGCGAAACCTGGGTTCCCACGCCGGGTTGCGACTGTATAGTCAGACCGGCGCGTAGTGACTGAGCTCTTTTGCGCATATTGGTCAGGCCGTTACCGCTGTCTGCATTGTTCAGGTCAAAACCAATTCCATTATCCTGTATTTTCATCAGCATGGAATTGCGTTGGATGCAGATCTCAATATCGGCATGTTTGCATTGTGAATATTTGGCCAGGTTGTTCACCGCTTCTTTGAACAGCAGAAAGATGTCCCGGCGTGCTTCCATGTCCAGTTTCAGGTCTTTCACGTGTTCATCCACCCTGAAGGTAAAATCAATGTTTTTGGCCTCCAGCACACCGGTAGCAAATTCACGCATGCGCGCGGCGATCTTTTGCATATTGTCGTTCATAGGGTTGATACTCCATACAATATCGTCCATGGCTTCCATCATGCGGTTGCTGTTGTCACTGATCTTCTGCAGATATTCGCTGGTTTTACCTGTATCACTGTTCACTTTCATTTTAGCCATTACACTCAGAATATTGATGGTGCTGAGCGTGGAGCCCATATCATCGTGCAGATCACGTGCAATGCGGCTTCTTACTTTTTCCATACCCAGCAGCCTGTTCACCCGCATACGGTGGATGTAGTAAATGAGGGTAGAAATGGCAATGAATACCAGCGATATAAACCACCACGTACGCCAGAAAGGGGGTTTAACATAAATAGGAAGCGTGGTAATATTTTCCGAACCGATACCATCTGCATTTTCACTGGCTACCTTAAATATATAACGGCCGGGTGGCAGCATATTGTAAGTAGCAAACAATCCATGTTCCGCACGCACCCACTCCTTATCCATATTTTCCAGCTTATAATAGTAACTGATCTTATCGCGCTGCAAAAAACTCAATGCGGCAAATTCAATGGTAATGGAGTTTTGCGTAGGGTTCAGTTCTATCTTTCCCTGTCTTATAATAGAGTCTGGCGGCAGGTAAGTATTGAATAATTTAAAATCGGTAATGGTAACATCCGGCGGCACCGTGGAATTGTAAAAATCCCTTGGCTGAAAACAGATAAAATTGTGCGGGTTGCCAAACAGTAACCTGCCGTCAGACATGCGGGCACTGGCATTTTGCGTAAAATCGGCTTCTGTCAGTCCATCTTTCAGTGAATATTGTGTAAAAGTGTTTTTGCGCGGGTTGTAACGGCAAAGCCCGTTCTGCAAGCCAATCCAGATATTATTTTCGTTATCACATTCCAGTGTACGAAGATTGAAAGAAGGCAGGCCATCATCAGTAGTAAATGCTTGTACCGCTCCTGTACGCGTATTGAGCAAATCAAGTCCTTCTGTTGAAACATAAGCCAGGCTGTCATTGTATAAAATAATGTCCAGTACATAATCGCTTTGCAGAGAGCGGCCTGGTCCTGCCTCTGCAGTATAGTGTGCTATTATATTACCGTTGAACGGATCCAGTTTGTACAAACCTTTCATGTGTGTGCATACCCACAGATATCCCTGTTTGTCAAATTTCAGTTTGTAAATAATAGTTCCCAGGTTTTGCATGGTACGGAAGCCATTCAGAAAATCTTTATCACGTCGTGTATGTGCGTCCCATTTTATAATAGCGCCGTATTGCGTGGCCATCCAGATATTGCCTGCTGTATCTTCCGTAACCTGGCGTATGGTTCTTTCGTCTGTTTGGGGAATGGTATAGAACTGCGATTTTCTGGTTTGCGGGTTGTACACGATCAGTCGACCGGTTTGACAGGCTATCCAGATAAGACCGGTTCTTTTTTCTTCATGCAGATCCCAGAGCTGTTTGAATGAATCATTATTAGGATAGCCCCGGCTGATATCATCGGGCAGCAGGTTAAAAGCACTGTCGTATACAAAAGCACCAAACCCCCAGCTTGCCACGATCAATTTTTTCTGCCGGGTTTCCAGGAATGCCGTTGCCGGTGGCGTATGTTTCAGATCGCCCACGTATGGCAACACAATATTGTTGAATAACTGCTGCGAAGTATTCAGGATGTAGATGCCCTCGTCGGTACCGATCCATATATTTTTTTCCCGGTCTTCGTACATGCAGTAAATCTCGTCATACTTAATTCCATTTTCATCAAAATGTTCATTGCGGATGTATTGGAACCGCCGCTGTTTGGGTAAATATTCCTGCAGCTTCATACGACCGAAAGCCCAGAGGCTGCCATTGGAAAATTCTTTCATGGCGTGGAGTTCTTTATAATACTCCGGGTGCGCAGTTAAACCCATTGTATCCGGCAACATGCGGTCGGTAGAAAGATCGTAGCAGAAAAAACGTTCGGTGAAATTTCTTTTTTCGCCACTCCATGCCGCCAGCCAAAACCTGTTGTTGCGGTCAATGAACATGGAGGTAACGTAGTTGAGCAAACCTTTGATTTCAAATAATGGCAGATGTTCGGTTGTATGACCACGGTAGTGAAGCTGACCATTATGTACATCATATAAAGCAGGACCTGCTTCGGTTGCCAGCCAGTAGTTACCATTGCGCGGATCTTCCATCATCCGGTATACCCTGGTATCCGGTGGAATTTTCAGTTTGGTACTGTCTTCGCTGAAAGTATTGGTAGCTGCATTGTACCATAATACTGTGCAACGGGTAATAATAAGAAAAACATTTCCACGGCTATCTGACCACAACTCATATTCTGCCCGTGGTGGCATTGGTTGTGCTGGTTTTATAATGGCTTTTTTAAACCGGTAGGTGGCAGGATCGAAAATGCCTACTTCAGAACCATAGCGTACCCAGAAGTTGTGATGTACATCCTGGAATATCTGGGGTATAGCGCTGGATGGCAGGTATTCACCCGCGCCTGCGTGCGACCGGAACATAATCACTTTTTTTCCGTCGTAGCGTTGCAATCCTCCGGCTGTACCAAACCACATAAAGCCTTTGGCATCCTGCAATATGCTGTATACATGATTGGAGGCCAGCCCGTCTTTTACCGACAGGCGTGTAAAAACATATTTACTGTTTTGCGCAACAATAAAAGCTGGCAGTAATACCAGCAATATGAATAAGGAATATGAATGTTTGCTGTACAAAGGAACAAGGGTGTTAGATAATGTAAAAGTAACGGACTCTTACGTACAGGAAGATACCGGAAAGCCTTATAAAAGTAAAAAGCAGCCACTGCATTTTGGGCACCAGCCCTGCAAAACCACACCAATATGTGATACCACTTAGTAGTAAAGATGCATAAAAACGGGATAAACGGACAAAAACCGCAAGGAACAGTACCAAAAGTTAATTAGTGTTAAGGCAGGTGGCAGCCAGGACCGTTTATTTCACATTTTCATGCTATTGTGCTGTGCACGGGTATTGCAGACATTTGTATTGTGTTTGTGATGATGATGGTGCAGCCAAACCTTATCCGGGCACATTAAACCTTATCTGCGCTGCAGTCCATCTATCGGGAACCAGTTTAATCAGATAACATTCATCATTAAACCTGAAAGCGAACTATACGGAGGGTTAAAGAAAGTGTGGATATGATTTGTGTGAACAGGTAATGGTATCGGCGGAGGGTGGCCGGTACCTTACCTTTGATTTTTACCGCTTCGTGGAGGCGTGTCTGATAACTAATGTTCGGTAATTCGGTTTGAGATAAAAAGGCCTTGCCATAATAGCAAGGCTTTATGCTGTGTAACAGTGTGTTTCTTTTTTCGTAAATGGTTTTCCTGATTTTGATATTAAATGCCGGATGGTGATAATACATTCGTATGGCTTTTAACAAAGGCAAAACTCCGGTAGCTCTTTATAGGAAAATCCCGTTTTAAAAACATTGCATCGCAACAGAGGCCACTCCCGGTTTCCTTTTGAACCGGCAGGAGTTTTCGGGAGTGAGCTTCACTATTTCACGGCAAACATAAAATATTGTATATCACAGCTAATTACGCTTCTTTCAAAGCTGTTTTAGCAAATTCTTCATCTACCTGTCTCCTTTTTTAAAGTACCTTTACCATGTGACAAAAGCTGTATGTACATACCTTTTTGTGCTGGTAAACTTACTGGCGGTGCTGCCTTGTACATTGAAGGCTGCAATTGCCGGTAAAAAAACAGCACACGGAAACCATGTCACCATTACCCGGTCATACATTTCCTGTAAACAATGTGGTTATGATACTGCCAGGCAACTGGCTGCCCCCGGTCACAGGGATATTTACCATGTTCAGGATGTCAGCAATCTGCTGTCTGTTTTTACTGGCCAGCTGACCGGCATTTCAATGTATTTTCCCGCCACTGCATTTTCAGTATGCAATGATTATGAACCAACAAGGTTAGATAATCGTTTATTGCATATTTACCCTTTTCATCATTTCTGGTAAAAATTCTGATGGTAACAATGCCACAAACGGCGTTGACCAACATAGAAGAGATAACCTGGATACTATCCGAACCGGCTCATTCAGAAAGATCATTATTTCTGCCGGCTGATGTGTATTGCTGATCAGGAGTTAGTGTGCTTTTCCTGCCAGGATAATTGTTTGTATCGTTCTCAGCAGTACATGGAAATTTTTGATTATATTTTAATACCATATTATGCAACAACTGCATCTGCCACACCTTATTACTGACCTTGGGCTGATCCTTGGGGCGGCAGCCATCGTTACCATCCTGTTCAAGTGGCTGAAGCAGCCGCTGGTACTGGGGTACCTGATTGCCGGCTTTTTGGTTGGTCCGCACTTTACGTTGTTTCCTACTGTAGCAGAGGCAGCCAACATACAGGTGTGGGCAGAGATCGGGGTTATTTTCCTGTTGTTCAGCCTGGGTCTTGAATTCAGTTTTAAAAAATTACTGAAGGTAGGAGCATCAGCATCGGTAACCGCTATAGTGGAAGTGGCTGGTATGTTGCTGATAGGTTATGTTACCGGCCGGCTGATGGGCTGGTCGTCTATGGACAGTATTTTCCTGGGTGGTGTGTTGAGTATCTCTTCCACTACCATCATCATCCGCGCGTTTGAAGAGCTGGGCGTAAAGGGACATAAGTTTGCCGGACTGGTATTTGGAATATTGATAGTTGAAGACCTTGTAGCTATTGTATTGCTGGTATTATTATCAACCCTTGCTGTAAGTAAACAGTTTGCTGGTCTGGATATGATCATGTCAGTGGCCAAACTGGTATTATTCCTGGTTTTATGGTTTTTTTCCGGCATCTTTTTCCTGCCCACATTGCTGCGTCGTGCGCGCAAATTCATGAACGACGAAACGCTGCTGATCACCTCACTGGCTTTGTGTATTATGATGGTGTGGCTGGCAACAGCAGTAGGTTTTTCTCCGGCGCTGGGCGCGTTTATTATGGGGTCTATACTTGCAGAAACGATCTATGCTGAAAAAATAGAGCACCTGGTAAAGGGTGTGAAAGATCTTTTTGGTGCCGTGTTCTTTGTATCTGTAGGTATGTTGTTCGATCCTGCAATGCTGGTGGCACACTGGATGCCGGTAGTAGTGATCACTTTCGTAACCTTATTTGGCAAGGCATTCTCTACTTCTGTAGGCGCGCTGGTGTCCGGACAAACACTTAAATCGTCTATCCAATCAGGTATGAGTCTTTCGCAGATCGGTGAGTTTTCTTTTATCATTGCTACTTTGGGGGTAACACTGAAGGTGACCAGTGATTTTCTATACCCGATAGCTGTAGCTGTATCGGCCATTACCACGTTTACCACGCCCTATATGATCCGGCTGGCAGAGCCTTTGTATAAAAAAGCCACCACTATTTTACCTGCCTCCTGGCAAAGTGCCATTAACCGGTACAGCAACCGGGCACAGAACAATGGCAATTCTACTGAATGGCAATTGTATGTACGATCGTATTTTTTAAACACCCTTTTACTGACAACTATTACTGCAGCAATTGTATTGCTGTCGTCTGGATACCTGTTGCCTTTTATCCGCACCCGCCTGCACAATGATGTAACTACTACTATTACGGGTGCCGTGGTAACCATGTTGCTGATGGCGCCGTTTTTATGGGCACTCGCCATCAGGCAACACCAGCGTGATGAGATACAGGAGTTCTGGAAACAAAATAAATCACGTGGTTTGCTGACCTTGTTTGTAGGTTTCCGCATTTTATTGGCTGTATTTTTAATAGGCTTTTTGCTGGACAGGTTCTTCTCGCCACAGGTAGCTATGATCGTGTCCGTAATGATTATTGCAATATTGATTGCTTTTTCACGAAAAATGCAGGAATTCTATTTCCGGATCCAGAAAAGATTCCTGGATAATTATAATGAGCGTGAGTTGGAAAAAAATGCCAACAATGCCCTGGCACCCTGGGACGCCCACATGGCTACTTTTGAAATAATGCCCGACTGGGATAAAATAGGTGTGCCATTGAAAGAACTGGCCTGGCGTGAAAAATATGGCGTGAACGTGGCGATGATTGAACGAGGCAACCGTACCATTAATACGCCTACCAGAACAGAACAACTTTTTCCGCACGATGTGATCGCTGTGATCGGGACTGATGAACAGATTGACCTGTTCAGAAAAGAACTGGATATTCCCAACAATGCAGGAAAAGAGAAAAAGAAAAGCGAAGTGGTACTGGAGCATTTTGTGGTACACCTCGATTCTGAACTGGTTAATAAATCTATCCGTGTATCAGCCATCCGCGAAAGAACAAGAGGTATTGTGGTAGGTGTTGAATCTGCAGGAAAACGTATTATCAACCCGGAGTCTAATTATATTATCCAACCCGGAGACACATTGTGGATCGTGGGTGATAAGTTGCGCCTGTTGTCGATAAAGAAAACGGAAGAGCAGGTGCAAAAATAGGAATGTAATAACTATAATAAAAGCAAATGCGTACAGAGATCAACCGGGTTCTATTCGCATTTGTATTTTAACTGGTGTAATCTTTTCGTTGCAGTACATCCAGCAGTTTGTAATTGAGATAGAGCTTTTCCTTACCAACCTGTTCGCTTTTTAAAAAGCCTGCTTCTTCTAACTCTTTCAGATAGTTGCCCACTGTTTTAAGATTACCAAGCCCCGCACGTTCCAGTTGCAGCCTTTTGGTATAAGGTAGTTTGAACAATACTTCAACCAGGTCTTTTGAGTATATCTTGGGCAGCTTTTGTTGTACCTCACTGCTCATCTGCTGTACCAGGTTTTCAATATCGGCTATTTGCCTGCGACCTTTCAGGGCTGTTTGTTCTACCATATCCAGCATAAACAATATCCACTCCTGCCATTTACCTGCTTCTGTTACCTGGCGCAGGTGTGTATAGTAATCGCTTTTGTGACGAATGATATAATCACTCATGTACAATGCCGGCAGATCCAGCAAACCGGTTTGCTTCAGGTACAATAAAAGGATGATCCTGCCGGTACGGCCATTGCCATCAAAAAACGGGTGAATGGCTTCAAACTGGTAATGGATCACCGCCATTTTTACCAGCGGATCAATACCGTCTTCTGCATGGATAAAATCTTCCAGGTTTTTTAATTTTTCCCTGATCACGGCTTCCCCTTCGGGCGGCGTGTATACCACCTGGCCGGTTGCCGGATTTTTTAGTTGTGTACCTGGCGCATTGCGTATACCCGACCGGTTCTCTTTTATTACCTGCATAATGGAAATAAAAAGATTGGTGGTCAGCAATGGTTTTTGATTGATCTGTTCAAACCCAAACCACAAAGCATCTTTATAATACATCACCTCTTTGGTTGCCGGATTATCGGTGCCTTTGTCTGAAACAGAGGCTTTGAACAGTTCATCCTGTGTGGTGATTATATTTTCAATGGCAGAACTGGCCTGTGCTTCCTGCAGGTTAATGGTATCTACAAACAATGTAGGATTGGGAAGATTGGTAATAGCTCCTTTTAGTTCAGACAATGCACGGCTGGCCGTAATGGTCTTTTTCAGGATCACAGCACTTTCTATATCCTTTGCCGGTGGCAACAGGGGCAGGTCATTATATGGAATGTCCGGATGATAAGCCATGGAACAGATTTTAAACGCGGGCGGATTTTACCCCTGATAATTAAACGAGAGTAAATATACGCAAATTTCGCCCTCGTTGTATACACAAGGGCGTTTTTTGCCCTTGATAATATTTCGAGGGCGAAAAACAAATAAAATTGCCCTTAATGTAAATATACGGGTGTTTAACGCCCTTGAAACAACCGGAATAAAAAAGTCTGCTTTTAGCAGACTTTCAATGACTTACAATATATAAGACGTTCTATCAGGCCGAAACCTGTTGTTTGGACAAGACCTTTTTAACTGCAGCCACTATTTTGTCGCCTTTCTCTTTGATCTGCTCATCGGTCCAGGTAAGGCTGATAGAGGTGCAGATGCAACGGCTCATAATCGCGTCGCTGGCAGGAAAATCTTTAGTGGCCTGCTGTATAACAGCCGCTTTCAGCTCCGGATGCAGCGCATTGAGGGTAGCAGCAGTTTTCAGGTGCTCCCATTTGCGGATATAATGCCAGTTATTATCGAACCAGTAAAAGTTGCCGGGCAATATACCCTGGGCTTTCAACTCAGCTACTACTGCACGGGTGATTTCTTCAGTGGGTAAAAACCAGCTGATGAATGTGCAGCTATCGCCTACAGGATCGGGAATACGACGGAAAGAGATCTCCGGAACCTGTTGCAGAGTAGCTTTCAGCATACTATGTGTACGGCGTTGAATAGCCAGGAATTTGTCCAGTTTCTGTATTTGTGCCAGGCCTACTGCTGCATGCAGTTCGGAAATACGGTAGTTGTAGCCAATGAAAGGATGCAGATCCGCACCGCGGTCAACTCCTTTGTGGTCGTGACCATGATCACTGAAACCATCGCTGTTGATGTATACATCTTCACGGTTGGTCATTACCACCCCGCCTTCAGCACAGGTCATGGTTTTTACAAAGTCGAAAGAAAAAGTGCCGGCATCACCAATGGTACCTACACATTTGCCTTTGTAAGTAGCGCCAATGCTCTGGCAGGCATCTTCCAGGAAAATAAGGTTGTGTTCTTTACAGATCTGGTGCAGGGCATCAATATCGGCCATGCTGCCGCACATGTGTACGGGCATTACGCATTTTGTTTGGGGCGTAATGGCTTTGCGAACTGCTTCGGGATCCAGGGTCAGTGTATCGTCAATATCCACCAGTATGGGAGTAGCGCCTACACTCAGTACCGCTTCAAAGCTGGCCACAAAAGTGAAAGAGGGCATGATCACTTCATCACCATAGCCAATGCCCAATGCGCTCATAGCAGTGGTTAATGCTGCTGTACCGCTGGACACCAGTTGTGAATATTTGCTGCCAAAGGTTTTATTGATCGCTGCTTCCAGCTCTTTTGCCTTCCATACTCCTTTACGGGGGCCGTCGAAGCCATAGCGCATCATAATACCTGTTTCCAGCACATCATTGACGTGTTTGCGCTCTTCGGGGCCGAATAATTCATAACCTGGCATAATGTATTATTTATAAGTTTGGTATCTGGTTTCAGATAAACAAAGGTAAAAAAAGAGAATGTAATGCCTGTTTACCGGATTGGTTGATTGGCAGGAACCTGAAAAGTTTAGGCTTCCGTTAGCCATTAGCAATGTAATTCTTCAATTGCCTGTTTTTAATTCAGTTTCCAATCTTTTCCTGTTTTGACTGCTTCAATTTTTACCGGCCAGTTGATATAGGGCTTGCTTTCCACATTGTTCTCATCTACGCTGGTAATATAAAAACGGGCAAATTTTTTATTAAGCGGCAGAGGTCCATTAAAAATACAGGTATCAGCATTGAAAACTGACCCTATCCATTCAGCGGTGTAAAAGTTATTGAAACGAAGTATATCATCGTAGCAGGCGTACAACCTGAATGCTTTGATGATCTTTTTTTCCAGCGGTGATTTCACTACTACGATCTGCAGGGAAGAATCGGTTACATTCACCGATTTGATATCGGGACTGGAAGGACGTAAAGAATCAATCCAGGGCATGGGCGGGATCAATGCCGGTGTTTTGTAATAGTTGAGTCGCAGGCTATCGCTCCAGCCCATAGGATTGCGTACGAACGAAGTGCTGCTGAAATAAATGGCACCCTGTACCAGCGGATTTTTCTGTAAAGCGTCCACCTGGCGGGGCAGCATGGTCTTATCTTTCCAGGCCTGGTTGCTGCCGGCGCGGTATACGCCTAATCCAATGTAACAATGGCGGCCGTAGGCGTGTTTGCTCCACCAGTCGAGAAGCACATCATACGGCACTACTTTATGGCCAAACTCCCAGTACAACTGCGGAGCTACATAATCAATCCAGCCATTGCGCAACCATAAAAGAATATCAGCATACAGTTCATCATAGTTAGTAGGACCGGCTTTGGTGGCACTGCCTTCGGGATCTTTATCACTATTGCGCCATACACCAAAGGGGCTGATACCAAATTTGCAGAATTCTTTTTCTTCTTTGATAGCGCGACTTAAAGCAACGATAATAGAATCAACATTGCTGCGGCGCCAGTCGTCGCGTGTCAGTCCGTTGCCATTTTTTTTGTACGACTGTTCATCAGGAAATTCTTTGCCGGGAATACGGTAAGGATAAAAATAGTCGTCGAAATGAACGGCGTCAATATCATAGCGGCTTACAATATCACGGATCACTTTTACAACAAACTGCTGACCTTCTTTATTACCGGGATCAAAGTATCGTGTGTTGCCGTAGGTAACAAACCATTCAGGATGCACTTTGGTGATATGATTGGATGCCAGGGGAACTTTTCCAATGCTGAACTCGGCGCGATAGGGGTTGCACCAGGCGTGGAACTCCATGCCGCGTTTGTGTGTTTCCTCGATCATGAATTGTAAAGGATCATAATAAGGTTCGGGTGCTTTGCCTTGTTTACCGGTAAGCCACTGGCTCCAGGGTTCATATTGGGAGGGATAAAAAGCGTCGGTACACGGGCGGATCTGTACTACTACTGCGTTGAGACCATTACGCTGGTGCATATCCAGCTGGCTGATAAATTCGGCACGCTGGCTTTCAGGATTGAAATTGCCCCGGCTGGGCCAGTCAATATTATCAACAGTGGCGATCCAGGCAGCACGGAATTCATATCGGGGCTGAGCAATGGCACCCGCAACAAAAAGCAGACAATAAACAATCGTTGCAACAAAAAGCTTTTTCATGTTTCAAAAGATCAACCGCAGGTAGTACAAGTGGTTCAACCTGGGTTGCCGGTAAGTTTTTTATAGTGTTAAGAAAGCTGATTTATTCTGTTATGTAAAACAAACTGTGGCAGATTTTATTATCTGCCTTGTACCCGGAATCTTGTATTTAAGAAAATTTTAGTGTGAGTTACGCAGTTTATCAAGCAGTAAATTGAGTGTTGTGGCTTCTTCCTCGCTCAGCCCGGCAAATTGTTTGTCCATCTCATCATTATAGCTGTCCATCTTTTCCAGCAAAGACAGTCCGCTTTCAGAAATGGTAACATCTACCAGCCTGCGATCAGTTTCGCAGGTAACTTTTGATACAAGGTTCTTTTTCACCAGCCGGTCTACAATGCGGCTGGTATCGCTCATTTTATCCAGCATCCGTTGTCGTATCTGCAAAGTAGATAAGGGTTTGCCGGCACCACGCAGAATGCGCAGAATATTAAACTGCTGGGGTGTGATGTCACCTTTATCAAAAAATCTTTTGTTTTGCTCCATCACCCAGTTATAGGTGTAAATGATGTTGACTACGGTTTTCTGGTATTCGTTCCTGAACTTCGATTGTATATCTTTTTCAATGCTCATACCCAGGTGTTACATAATCAAAAATAATAATTTTTATTGCTATTGTGCTGCAATGGTCAATTCTCTTGTCAGTAAAAAAAGATGGAACAGGTGATGACCTTCGTGCAACAGGAAGAATTCGGTCCATTCGGCCAGTGTGAATTCTCCGTACTTAGGGTGACGGCCGGTGTTGCGCAATGCTGCTTCCGGTAAAGCAGTAAGGTAGTTAATTATAATGAATCGTTGTATGTACAGGTTTTCCAACAACTGTTGTAAAGGCAGTTCGCGGTATTCGAGGAATACGGGATCGTCATCGCCTATATATCTTTCAAAAAGGGGGTTGTTACCCTGCTCTACCTGTTTCATCCGCTGCAGAAATACCAATTGATATGCTGCCAGGTGGGCCACCTGTTCAAAAGGGCTCCATTTGCCGGAAGGCGGACGTTGCCGCAACTGGTTTTCGTTGTATCCTTTCAGCAGGTCCTGCAGTGATTCATGCTGATGCTGCAGTCGGCTGGTAACGGCGGCTGATAATAGCATATCCTGGAGTTTTAGGCGCTCACTCGCTTTCCCACACCCTGGTTCCCTCGCTACAGTTGGCGCAGATATCAATGTTTTTACGGCTTTGCAATATTTGTCGCCGGAACCGGCGATATGTATCATTGTGCCACACCTCTTTAAAACTTTTTCCTTTCAGATCGCCCAGCGTGTGTTGTGCGTCTTTATCAAAACAACAAGGTACCACCAGTCCGTCCCAACTGATAACTGTAGCATGCCACAGGCGCCAGCAATGGTTCTGCAGCTTGTTCTTGAAAACAAATTCACCCTTGCTGTTTTTGCGGTAGCGGCTGTATTTTTCGTTGACGGGAATCAGGTTGTTGGGATCATTTTCATAATCGTATATCTGGGCCGTTTTAAACCGCACCTCATCCACTCCTATTTCTGCGGCCAGTTTTTTAATATCCTCAATCTGGTGTTCATTGGGTTTTACTACCAGGAACTGGAAGAATACGAACGGCTTTTTGCTGTTCAGCTCCTTTTTCCATTTTACAATATTGCGGGCTCCCTCCAGCACCTTTTCTAGTTTGCCGCCTACGCGGTATTGCTGGTACACATCCTGCGTGGTACCGTCAATGGAAATGATCAACCTGTCAAGACCGCTTTCCACAGTGCTGCGCGCATTCTTATCGTTCAGGTAATGTGCGTTGGTAGAGGTGGCAGTATAAATTCCTTTAGAGCCGGCATATTTTACCATTTCAAGAAACCCGGGGTTCAGATACGGCTCTCCCTGGAAATAGAATACCAGGTACAACAGGTCTTTCGATAGCTGATCGATGGTATCCTTAAAAAAATTTTGCTGCAACATTCCTGTGGGCCTTGTAAAAGCGCGCAAGCCACTGGGGCATTCCGGGCAACGCAGGTTACACGATGTGGTAGGCTCAAACGAAATGGAAATGGGGTAACCCCATTGTACAGGTTTACGACTCAGCTTGCTTACATAGTAGCTGCTCAGTACCTTACCTGCATTCCAGGTGCGCCGCAGGGTAAGCTTGGAGAGTAAATTCAGACTATCGTTAAAATTAAATGCCGGCATGGAAGTATAAAATTAATACTAACCGGTAAAAAGGCAATGTTTTAAAATACCTGCGTTTTTTACCGGTATACAAACATGTACGGGGTGTAAGGTTGGGGCAGACGCAGGGCATGTAATGAATGCCACGAATTGATTATCACTAACAAACATATACTACAAATGGTTCGTTAAATGAACATGTGTGGTATAAATTAAATAGGTTGTATACTACCCCATCCAATATATTTGTACCCAGTGCTATGGCAGCAACAAAAAAACGAAATACAGGCTGGAAAATAACTGTAGGATGTATCCTTGCCGGTTTACTGGTAATGATGGGCTTCAGAGGCTATGAATGGTGGATGGAGCGCAAAGCACATTTTGTACGGTACGAGGCTTTTGGTATTGAAATACCCATCCGGTACAACGTTCATGGCATTGATGTTTCCAAATACCAGGACATTATTGACTGGCAGAGCGTACGTGATATGGATGTGGAAGGCATCAGGATCCGTTTTGCCTTTATCAAGGCCACTGAGGGTAATGGTAATGAGGACCGCTATTTTAAACGCAACTGGGCAAAATCAAAGGATGCAGGTATTGCACGTGGTGCCTATCATTTTTTCCTGGCTACTAAAAACGGGAAATCGCAGGCAGAAAATTTTATCAGTACAGTTGAGCTACAGCCCGGCGATATGCCCCCGGTACTGGATGTGGAACAAACCTATGGCGTGCCGGCCACCAAGGTACGGCAGCGCGTAAAGGAATGGCTTACTACTGTTGAAAACTATTACGGCGTAAAACCCATGCTGTATACCAATGTGGACTTTTACGAGAACATCCTGAAAGATGAATTTGACGACTATCCTTTATGGGTAGCGCACTACCTGCAGAAAGAAAAACCGCGCATTTACCGCAACTGGCATTTCTGGCAACACAATGAGCAAGGCCATGTGAATGGAATTTTCAGCAAGGTTGACTTTAATGTTTTCAATGGCGACTCTACGGAATTCAAACAAATACTGATCAATTAGCAAGTGTGCTGCCTTACCAATATACAAATGCTTAATACAAAATGCATTGGTTGTTTTTTGTGAAATGTCGAAGGTGAAATGTAAAAAAGCAGGTTGCAAAAAGTCATCTGCGTTTTCAGACTTCCTACCGCAGGCCGTCTGCACTTTATATCAGCACATCAGCTTTTACTGAATTTATTGATGATGTTCAAAACAGGGTTGGTCATAAAAGTGGTGAACAATGCCATCAGCACCATCATGGCAAAGATCTCTGCAGAAAGAATACCCAGGTCATAGCCAATGTTCAACACTACCAGTTCCATCAATCCGCGGGTATTCATCAATGCACCGATAGAGAGGCTGTCTTTCCAGTTTTGCCCAACCACTTTTGCAGCCATTGTACTACCCCCCAGTTTACCGGCTATAGCTACCAGTATAATGAGGCCGCAGGTAAGCCATAGTGTGCCGGAGTTCAGCAACCCGATCTGTGTACGTAAACCTGTGAATACAAAAAATAGCGGCAACAGCAGCACCATACTTACATCTTCAATTTTATCAATAATGAGCTGGCGGAAGTTCATTTCAGGAGGCATAATCACACCGGCCATAAAAGCGCCGAACAATGCATGGATACCGATGATCTCGGTAACATAGGCTGAAAGTAATAGCACCATGAACACAATGGCCATCATGGTTTTACTGATAACACCTTTGCGTGTATACGCATTGTATAATTTTTTTACCAGCGGACGAACAACCAGCAACATCAGTAATACGTATGATACCACCAGTGCAATGGTAAAAAGTGCACTGACAGAAGAACCGGCTTTGATAATCGCGATCAATACGGCCAGTATACACCAGGCAGTAACATCATCTGCAGCCGCACAGGTAAGGGCCATTACGCCCAGGGGCGTACGGGTAATGCCGCGTTCCTGTATAATGCGTGCCAGCACCGGAAAAGCCGTAATGCTCATGGCAATGCCCATAAACAATGCAAAAGCAAGAAAAGATGTATTGCCAGGGGCAAACTGCTGATATAAGTATAGCGCCAGACCCATGCCCAATGTATAGGGAATAATAATGCTGGCGTGACTGATGATTACAGCTTCGCGCGCCTGTTTGCGGATCACGTTAATGTCCAGTTCCATACCGATCACAAACATGAACAGGATCAGGCCCACCTGGCTTAAGAACTGCAGGTTGCCCAGCGAAGATGCAGGAAAGATAAAGTGTGAAACGGATGGAAAGAATAAACCCAAAACAGAAGGTCCCAGTACAATGCCTGCAACCATTTCACCAATAACTGCCGGCTGTTTTATTTTACTAAACAGGTAACCAAAAATGCGCACTATAATTACAATGACCACTATCTGTAACAACAATACCGATAATGCGGCTGTCATGTTGTGGTGCAGGGCATCCTGGAACATACTGAGGCTGGATGCATTTTCTGCTGGTAATTCTCTGACCGATTTATTCTGCAGACTTTTGCCCAGTTGCAGAATATAATATATGCCTGTACCAAAAAGGGCGATCATTAATACATAAAAAAAGGAACTGGTTTTTTTTCTCATAGCAGATGCAAGATATCAAAGCTTGAATTGAGCCGGTACTAAAAACAAGAAACCCCGGATATTCCGGGGTTTTACTAAATATGTATAAAAAACTTATTTGATCTTTTTAGCAAGGTATTTCCCAGCTGCTGCATAGCACTCAGAAATCCTTTCGCCGGTATCAAAATCACTGCCCCAGAAGCTTCTGCCGGGTGCTTTGTCAATAGTGCCTTTGGCAATTACTTTATTTCTGTTAGCTGTTTCCACCAGGGTAAAATCGCCATTGATGGAAGCGCTTTTGCTGGCGATACCAATATTGAAACCAGGCTCCATAAATGAAGTATGGAAAATAAGTGTGTATTTGGCTTTGTAATCAAAGTTCAGCCCACCGGTTTTGGTAAACAGTTCATTGAATTTGGGTTCAAAACGGTTTTTACGGTCTGCAGCCCATGCTTCAGCCCACTTATCGCCTTTACCGGCTTCTTTTTTGTTCAGTTCTTCTGTTTTGTTTTTTACATAATCTGCTTCCTTGTCAAATTTACCTACCGCCAGGTTGTTGTAGGTGTACTCAATGTTGATGTCTTTTTCATTCTTCAAAACGTCCAGACTGCCTTCTGTAATTTTAATTTTTTGCGAGTAGGCGCTCAGCGTAAGCAAGGCTGTGGCCGTAAATACCACAAGTGGTTGAAAGATTTTCATGGTGATAAACTGTTTAATGAATACAAATATGGAGGTAAATGTATAGTTTTTTGTAAAGAAAAGAAATACCCTAAATGGGTAATCCCGAACGGGAATAAACTGTTATTATCATTTGGTTAAATGCTCATAAACAGGATTGAGTTGAAAGGACCCACGCAGGACGTTTTAACTACATTTTGATGTATTCCGGTACTGCCATACTTATTACCTTAGCAGTATGAGTAAAAAACTATTTCTTCTCGATGCCATGGCGTTGGTGTTCCGCGCTTATTATGCGCTGATCCGCAACCCGCGGATAACCTCTAAGGGGCACAATACCAATGCACAATTTGGTTTTACCAACACGTTGCTGGACCTCATTAACAATCAGAAGCCTACCCATATGGCGGTGTGTTTTGACACCCATGCGCCTACAGAACGTCATACCGAATTCAGTGACTATAAAGCCAACCGCCAGGAAGCTCCGGAAGACCTGCTGGCAGCCATTCCCGATATCAAAAGGATTATCCGCGGGTTTAACATTCCTGTCATGGAAGTAGACGGATTTGAGGCCGACGATGTTATCGGAACCCTTAGTAAACAGGCTGCCAAAGCCGGTTATGAAGTATTCATGGTAACACCCGATAAAGACTACGGTCAATTGGTAGATGGTAATATCAAAATATACAAACCCGGTTACCAGGGTGGCGATGCGGAAATTCTGGGTGCTGAAGAGGTGTGTGCCAAATGGAATATTAAAGAAGTAAGCCAGGTAATTGACATCCTGGGACTGATGGGTGATGCCGTGGACAACATTCCCGGTATTGCCGGTGTAGGTGAAAAAACAGCCGCCAAACTATTGGCTGAATATGGTACGCTGGAAAATGTACTAGAGAATGCCGATTCCATTAAAGGTGCGCTGGGTCAGAAAGTGCGTGATGGTAGAAATGCCGCCATCCTTTCCAAGAAACTGGCTACCATTATTACTACAGTGCCGGTGGAATTTCACGAAGAAGATTTTAAACTAAAAGACTGGAACAAAGACCTGTTGCGCGAAGTATTTACAGACCTGGAATTCAGGACTGTTGCTAAACGTGTACTGGGCGAAGAACTGGTGATCACGCCCGGCGCTGTTCCGCAGGGTGTGCAGACTGATCTTTTTGGCAATGTGGTGGAAAGCAAAGAGCTGAAAGCGAAGAAGGAAAGCGAAGAGCGTGCATCGGATGAAGATCGTGCGCAGGATGGAGAAATAACACACGCCGGTAAAAACATCAACAACACAGCGCATCAGTACCGTACCATTGAAGGAGATGTGGGTATTGAAACACTGATAAAAGAACTGCTGGATCAAAAAGAAGTTTGTTTTGATACAGAAACCACAGGCATAGATGCCAATGATGTGGAAATAGTAGGGATGAGCTTTTCCTTTAAACCCGGCGAAGGTTATTATGTACCCTGCCCTGCCGACCAGGATCAAACCCGGCAGATATTACAGCAATTTGCTCCTGTATTTGAAAAGAAAGACATCTTGTGGATAGGGCAAAACCTGAAATATGATATGCTGGTGTTGAAATGGTATGGATATGAATTGAAGGGTGAAACATTTGATACCATGCTGGCTCACTATGTTATTGATCCGGATGGTAAACGCAGTATGGATGAGTTGAGTGTAAAATACCTGGGTTATGAGCCGGTGCATATTGAAGAATTGATCGGCAAAAAAGGAAAGAACCAACTGAATATGCGTGATGTGCCGGTAGATAAAGTGACCGACTATGCCGCAGAAGATGCTGATGTGACTTTACAATTGAAGCAGGTATTTATGCCTTTACTGAAAGATAAAGCAGTGGAAAAGGTGTTTGGCGAAGTGGAAAATCCATTGGCCAAAGTACTTACTGACATGGAGTACGAAGGTGTAAAAGTAGATGAGAGCTTTTTGAAAGAATATTCCGCACAACTGGAAAAAGAAGCACGACTGGCAGAAGACAATGTATACCAGCAGGCAGGTATTAAGTTCAACCTGGCCTCACCCAAACAACTGGGTGAAGTACTGTTTGAAAAATTGCAACTGGATCCCAAGGCTAAAAAAACAAAGACTGGTCAATATGCAACTGGTGAAGATGTGTTGATGAAGCTGGCCAGTCAGAATAAAATTGTAGATGATATACTTGCTTTCCGCGAATTGACCAAGCTTAAATCAACGTATGTAGATGCCTTGCCGCAGATGATCAACCGTAAAACCGGCAGGGTGCATACCAGTTATGCACAGGCTGTGGCGGTAACCGGACGTTTGGCAAGCAATAATCCCAACCTGCAGAATATTCCTGTACGTACTGAGCGTGGTCGTGAGATTCGCAAAGCTTTTGTGCCACGGGATAGCAGTCGCATTTTGCTTTCGGCCGACTATTCGCAGATTGAATTGCGCATTGTGGCTGCCATTAGTGGCGACCCTGCTATGTGTGAAGCATTTAAACTGGGCAAAGACATTCACACGGCCACTGCTGCAAAAGTGTATGGTGTGGAAGAAGCGGATGTAACCAAAGAGATGCGTTACAAAGCCAAAAGTGTCAACTTTGGTATCATTTACGGACAGGGTGCTTTTGGTCTGGCCGATAACCTGGGTATTAGTCGTACAGAAGCCAAAGAGATCATAGACAACTATAAAAAACAGTTTGCCAACATCCAGAAATACATGGATGATATGATCAACTTTGCCCGCGAACACGGCTATGTACAAACCCTGATGGGACGCAAACGCTGGCTGCGTGATATCAACAGCGCCAACTTTACGGTACGTGGTTTTGCAGAGCGCAACGCCATCAACTCGCCTATACAGGGCACTGCAGCAGATATGATCAAACTGGCGATGGTAAAAGTGCATGAAGCGTTTAAAGAACACAAATTCACATCGCGTATGATCCTGCAGGTGCATGACGAGTTGGTGTTTGATGCGGTGAAAGAAGAAGTGGAAACCATCAAGCCTATTATATTGGATTGTATGCGCAGCGCATTGCCCTTACCCAATGAGGTGCCGGTGGAAGCAGAGATCGGTGCGGGTGAGAACTGGCTTGAAGCGCATTGATGCTGAACGTAGACGATTGATATTGGACCCTGGCTTTCAGTCAGGGTCTTTTTTTGAACCACACAGAGGGACACGAAGAAAGGAGTTGGCTTTTAGGTATTAGTCTTTACCTTTTAGCTATTCCCTTGTCAACTTTTCAACCTGCTCCTACCCTGCGTCTCCGTGCCTTTGCGAGAATTTTCATTGTGTGAAATATTTAGCGTGCTACCCTTTTCAGCACCAGGTTGGGGAATATTGCAGCCCGTTGTTCGCAGCTATCCTGGTTCATGTAAAAACGCAGGGTGTCATTATTGATAATATAAAAATATTTACCAGCGCTGTTATTGCCGCAAGCCATATCGCCATTGATGTCCTTCCAGTTCAACGTACGACTGCGTACAGTATAAAGTGCAGTTCCGATCAGGGAGTCCTTTGAAAAAATATAGGCAGTATCTGAAGCCGTGAACTGAAATGTAAGTTTTTCAATTACCGGGTTCAGTGTTTGCCAGCGTGTATTCTGCAAGGGATTGTTTTGATACAGCCCTGCAAAACCAACCACGAAAACAAAAAGCCATTTCATACCTGCAATTTCAGGAAAATGTTGGAATATAAAGTGCGGTGAATTTACCTGCATTATAGTGTTCGTGTTTTCTGGTCATGGAAATAATAAGGACTATCGTTTCCGGGAATAATATGCTCTGACTTGTTGTATCCAGCAATTTCAGCGCTTCCAGTTGGATAAGGTTTTTTGCACAGGCTGGATTCAGGCGGCAAAAGAGATGCAACTTTTCATATAGTACAGAAAAAATCCAATAGTCTTTCTTAATCATAGCCATAGGACTCTACAAAAACCTTTATTTTCCTTGCATGTTTAAAGCCCATTTGGCTGAAAGCCAAATTACCCTGAATTGCATATAGTTTATTATAACCGGGAAATGCTTTGGTTTAAAATTTTATATGTAAATCGGCACAATCACATAAAATCCATAAATCTGCATTTCAAGTTATCCCCCACATCAGGAATAATGCGCCCTATTCGTAAATTCGCGCCATGCAAGATTATTTACAGGGATTGAATGAGCGGCAGCGCGAAGCTGTACTGCATGTAAAAGGACCGATTATGATTGTGGCCGGCGCCGGCAGCGGAAAGACAAAAGTGCTTACCACCCGCATTGCCCACCTGATGGCCATTGGTGT
The DNA here is from genome assembly GCA_001302245.1 of Chitinophagaceae bacterium PMP191F. Lineage (GTDB taxonomy): Bacteria > Bacteroidota > Bacteroidia > Chitinophagales > Chitinophagaceae > PMP191F. Next base: position 60,078 of record LGYU01000008.1, on the reverse strand, counting down.
AGATGCCTTTAATATCCTGGCGCTGACCTTTACTAACAAGGCGGCCAAAGAGATGAAAGAGCGTATTGAAAAAATTCTGGGCAACAGCAGTGCCCGCAACCTGTATATCGGAACCTTCCACAGTGTGTTTGCCCGTATTATGCGCAGCGAAGCACACCGGCTGGGTTATCCCAATAACTTTACCATTTATGATACGGACGACGCCAAGAACGTGGTAAAGACCGTTATCAATGAAATGAACCTGGATGATAAGCTCTACAAACCCAATGTAGTGTACAACCGCATTTCTTCCGCCAAAAACGCTCTGGTGGGTCCGGCAGAATATGCTAACGACTACCATCTTCAGCAGGAAGATCTGCGCGCCAACCGTCCGGCCATTGCTCAGATCTATGATGCCTATGCCAAACGCTGTTTTAAGAACGGCGCAATGGACTTTGACGATCTGCTGATCAAAATGTACGAACTGCTGAAGCATTTCCCGGAGGCACTGCACAAATACCAGCATAAGTTTAAATACATCATGATCGATGAGTACCAGGATACCAATCCTGCACAGTACGAGATCATTAAATTGCTGGGTGCTGCCAATGAAAATGTGTGTGTGGTGGGTGATGATGCCCAGAGTATCTATAGTTTTCGTGGTGCCACCATCGAAAACATTTTACAGTTTCAGAAAGATTATGATGATGTAACCGTGGTGAAACTGGAGCAAAACTACCGCAGTACCAAAAGCATTCTGCACGTTGCCAACGAGGTGATCAAAAATAACAAAGGCCAGATTGAAAAGAACCTGTTCACCGATAACGGACAGGGAGAAAAGATCAGGCTGGTACGTACCAACAGTGATAACGACGAAGGAAAATACGTTGCGGATACCATACAGGAACAAAAACTCAGGAATCATTATCACAACCGCGATTTTGCTATCCTGTACCGTACCAATGCTCAGAGCCGTGCATTTGAGGAAAGCCTGCGTAGACTGAGCATTCCGTATACCATGTATGGTGGTATCAGTTTCTATCAGCGTAAGGAGATCAAGGATTATGTGGCGTACCTGCGTGTAATGACCAATCCCAAAGATGAAGAAGCGCTGAAGCGTATTATCAATTACCCGGCACGTGGTATTGGTAAAACAACTATCGACAGAGCTGTACTGGCTGCCAACGAACAGAATATTTCCATGTGGGAAGTGCTGGAGCGCGCGCCACAGTTTGGCTTTAAAGGGGGTACACTGGAGGCGATAGATAATTTTGTAGTGATGATCAAGAGCTTTGCCAGCATGCTGGAAACCAAAAATGCCTATGATGTGGCATTTCATGTGGGCAAGCAAACCAATATTGTAAAAGAGCTGTTCAACGATAAAAGTACAGAAGGGGTACAACGCTATGAGAACATACAGGAGTTACTGAACAGTATTAAAGAATGGACTGAAAGTCCGGACACAGAAGAAGGTGAAGTAACAGATAAAAGCCTTACGGCCTATCTGCAACAGGTAACGCTGATGACAGATGCAGACCAGAAAGATCCCGATGCTGATACGGTAAAACTGATGACCATCCATGCGGCAAAAGGGCTGGAGTTTGGTTGTGTGTTTGCCGCCGGGCTGGAAGAAAGCCTTTTTCCCAATGCGCTGGCCATTAACAGCCGCGAAGAGCTGGAAGAAGAACGCCGTTTGTTTTATGTGGTGATCACCCGCGCCAAACAAAAGCTGTGGATCACGTATGCCAATACACGTTACCGTTTCGGTAACCTGGTACAGAATGAGCCCAGCCGTTTTATAGACGAAATTCCCCCTGATCATCTGGACCGCAGTTATGCCGGAGGCGGCATGCGCAACCAGGCATCACAATGGGGTGGCGGCAGTGCCTATGACCGTATGCATGGTGGCGGTCGGGGTAGTGCGCAGGATGCTGAAAAACGCTATGGTCCACCGCCGGCAAAAAAGAAAGATACGCCGCCGCCGTATGTTGGTCCTAAACCGCAGCAGCTTAAAACAGTTGACCATGTTCCAAGCGCTAATTTTGAGGCCAGCGATACCAGCAACCTGCAGGTAGGTCAACGGGTAGAACACCAGAAATTTGGTTTTGGAGAAGTAATAAAAATGGAGGGCAGTGCCCACAATCCCATCGCTACAGTGAAATTTGAACTGAATGGCGAAAAAAAGATCATGCTGAACTACGCGAAGCTGCGTATTATTCAATAAGCTTTCAACCGGGAGACTTCTTTTTACAGGAGATCTTCCGGGTTCTTTTTTTCCTCCTCTTTCATTCCGGAAATATAATATTCTATAACTGTACAACGTTACTTCGCTAACCGGTGTCAGAAGTAAAACCATTATATGAAACCGGTTGCCTTACTGCTGCTGATCCTGTTTACTACAGCCTGTACTAAAAAGAACAATAAAAGCTGCGATATTCCCGGCGAGGTTCGGGAAAAGCTGATTAATGAAAGCGTAAAAAACTGCACTTGTTTACCCAGGCTGGATATGCGCACTTATCAATCCAAAAACATTTACAGCCTGTATTATCTTGGTCCCAATTGCTCTACATTCTCTACGCTTTATGATGAAAAGGGCGATCTGCTGGCGAGTAGTTTTGAACCATTGTTTGCAACGATCATGGAAAATAGTACACAGGAATGCAATGTATGGTCTTGTGGGGATGCGAAATAGTAAAACGATCACGATAACATTTTCAACACTTCATTGCGATAAAGTTTCCCGATGGGGATTTCTGTTTTATCAATCTCTATCAGCTCGCTGGTATATGAACGTATCTGTGACACAGATACAATGAACGAACGATGTGCACGTACAAATTGTTTTTCTGGCAGCATGGCCTCTACAGAGCTGATGGATTGTTTGGTGATCACCACTCCAGAAGTAGTAACTACCTTAATGTAATCCTTCATGCTTTCGATGTAGAGAATGTCATGCAACATTACTTTCACCATTTTACGATCGGCCCTGAAATACACAAATGAGCCATTCCTGGCATCATCATGTGGCTGTTCCGTTTCAACAGCTGGCGCAGCAATGCTACGCACAAATCCGTTGCCCTGTAACGCCTTGTTCACTGCTTTTAAAAAACGTTCAAACGGAATAGGCTTCAGCAGGTAATCAACCACATCCAGTTCGTAACCTTCCAGGGCATATTCCTGGTAGGCTGTGGTAAAAATGACTTTGGGTGGATTTTTTAATGTTTTCAGAAAATCGGTACCATTCAGTTGCGGCATGCGAATGTCAAGGAACAACAGGTCAACAGGTTGCTGCTGCAATACCATCAGTGCCTGCACGGCATTACCACATTCACCTGCCAGCTGTAGGGAGGGTACCTGTTCTATATAACGACGAATGATCTCGCGCGCAGGCGGTTCGTCATCTATGATCAGGCATTGTATCGGATTCCATTCAGGCATGTTCAGTTTGTTGTAACAGGGCGTTTAGTTGCAAATGTGTTTTCTTTTTTTCCAGTTTCAGCTTCAGGCGAACAATAAAAACTTCTTCCTGATCTACTATAACCAGCTCATGTTTGCCTTCGTACAGAAAATCGAGCCGTTTGCGTACATTTTCAATACCAATACCCCCGGGCCCATTTTTTTTAACAGGTTCTTTTCCATTCATCAGCTTAACGTATATCCATTCGTTGTCAATGCTCATCTGCAGGCTCAGCCAGGGTTGGTCCAGCATATTACTGGTACCGTGTTTAAAACAGTTTTCAACCAATGGCAGCAATAGCAGCGGAGCGATCATGTATTCATTGGTTTCGGCCGGCACGTCAATATGATAATCCAGTGTATTTCCATAACGGATCTTCTCCAGATTTACATAATCTTCAATCATTTTCAGCTCTTTATCCAGCGGCACCAACGGTTGGTTACATTCATACAAAATAAAACGCAACATGCCGGATAAGCCCGTTACCAGTTGTGCAGCCACCGGTGCGGTATTCTGAGTGTAAGAATAAATATTATTGAGCGTATTGAACAAAAAATGCGGGTGAACCTGTGCTTTTAGCAGCTGTAGCTGCGCTTCCACGTTCTCTTTCTGTAACTGGAGGTTACGTTGTTCTTTTACGTACCAGTATTTCATCAGCTTAATGGCAGCGGCTATACCACCAATGGTGATACCGCCACGCAAACCGGCCATCAGTCCTAAAAAGATGTTGATGCCGTAGGTACGCCCGCCATCATAGGTGTCCTTCATGATCCATATCCGGATATCTTTAATGATCGTGGCAGAGAAGATTGTAGACAACCCCGCAGTGATTAAAAAACATACCACCACCCAAAAAGCAGTGAGCCTGTAACGTTGTTTTAAAAGAAAGCGGGGAATTATAAAATACATTAATGAATAAGCAAGAAACATATGGGCTATAATGAACACCAGCGATTCCAAAATGGAAGAAGGAAGCCGTAACCAATACGTACGGTTCATGTTAACGGCTATAAATGAATACAGAAATCCCTGGAATAACCACCAGAAGATCCAGAACACCAAGTGACGCCGGATGCGGTACTTGCGCTCATTGGAAAAAATGAAAGGGTGATTCTGCATACTCATTACTTAAAATTACAAATACCGCCTGCTTTAGCAGCTTTCGGGCAATGTTTTTCGCTTAAAATGAGTTTTCCGGCGACAAAATACATCGGGCAGCAAAAAAGCCTCGCCCGGAGGCAAGGCTTTAAACCAAATGTGTATATGTCGGTTACGTGCCGGCAAAAACCGCGGGTAAGAGACGGCGTCTTGCAAAGATGCCGCCTGAACCCCGGCATTATTTGGTCAGTAAATTCATAACTACCGATTCATTCTGTCTGCATGCATGTTGATTTTCCCATGCTACCACTGCTTCATCAACTGCTTTGGATAGTTTTACTTTCACTTTTTTTCTGTTCAGGTTCAGTTTTACATCTTTCAGCGTTTCCTGATATACCAGCACATTGTGCTGATTGTAAAAAAAGATGATGTGTTGCCTGGGTGTTTTAATATTACTTTCCACAACCCAATACCCTTTTTCTGAAACCCAGGCAGGTATGCAGCGTTGTGTGGGAGTTTCCTGTGCTTTTGCAAAAGAAATGCTGAGCACCAGTATTAGTGCTGTTACTGATAAATACTTCATGGCTTACTTTTTTAATTACTTAGAGAAATACTTGATAACACTGTGAATATACTATCGTAAACAAGGGAGGTTCTTGTAAAATGGATAAGGTGAAACTAAATAACTACAGAACGTAGCATTTGAAAGACAAGGCGACAAAAAGCACTTTATCGACGATAAAAAAACTTGGTTTTTTCTTAACACTACAGTGACTCAATAATAACATTGCTGTGGCAGAAGTTTTTGTAAATTGTATTACTTCTTCTAAACAGTGGACAGGGGCAATTTTTAAGTAAATCTTTCTGCGAAAAGGAATAGTATTTGCAATACATGGCCATATGGTTTATTGTTGATGCAAATGCTTTAAGTGATTGTTAGTTAAAATGGTGTAGTATGAGCAAAGACAAGCAGGAAAATAGCCTACAGTATCACAAGGCATGTCACTATCTCACATTCAATACAGTAGATTGGGTGGATGTATTTATACGCCCGGCCTATAAGGAGGTAATTGCCGATACGCTGAATTATTTTGTAGAAAAATGCGGCTTTACTGTATTTGCATGGTGCCTTATGAGCAATCATCTGCACCTGCTGGCACAGGCAAAAGATGGCTCAGGGCTGGCACAGGTGGAAAAGGAGTTTAAAAAGGTCACAACTCAACGTATACTGGAAGCAATAGACCAGGAGCCGGAATTGCGGCGCGGCTGGATGTTACAACGTTTTGAGCAATTCAGTCATAATCTGAAAAAGATTGAACGTTTCCAGTTATGGCAAAGCTGCAGCAACCCTGTATTTATTGACTTCAAACAGGTTTTTAAACTACAGGAACGATTGCTATATATACATGAAAATCCTGTGCGTGATAAATTAACCTATATACCGCAGGATTATCTTTACAGCTCTGCCGGTGATTATGCAGGCACACGCAAAGGGCCTGTAAAAGTGCATGTGATCAATTTTGAAGATCTCCGCAGATCTATTGTACGGCCTGATTCTTCCACATAAAAAATCACATGGTTATGTGATAAGTGTTCACGCATGTTACGGGTAATTTGCATACATGTTAAAACAGCTCTTTACCTTTTTCCTGGTTTGTGTTACCAGTATGCTGCAAGGCCAGCAAGCATTACGATTGGCTACTTACCAATACGCAGATAACGATCGTATAAAAAACATCACACCGTTGGCCGGTTACTTACAGCAGCAATGTGGATACACTGTAACTGTAAAAAGTTATCCTACTGTACACGCATTTATTGAAGCCATCAGGAACAATGAAACTGACATTGCACTGATCAATACATTTGGTTACCTGTTACTGGAAGCATCAGATAAAAAATATTCTATGTATCCGGCATTAACGCTTTCGGTGCAGGAAGATGCAAGAGATAATTATAAAACCTGCCTGGTGGCTGTTGCTACTTCGCCCATAACAACATTGCAACAAATACAACAGTATGCATCTTCTACGCGTATGATGCTGGTAGCGCCTGGTTCTACCTCAGGCAACCTGGTACCAAGGCTGGCACTGAGCAGCGCAGGAATACCAGATGCCGACAAACAATTTGCTTCCATGGAATATGGTAAAACACATATTGGCGCGCTGCAGGGCTTATTGAAAGGCGATGCAGACCTGGCGGCAATGGGGTATACAGAATACATGAAACTACAAAAAGATACTACAGCGCAAAGACTGCTTCGCCTGGTTTGGCTGTCACCGGAAATTCCTTTGGGACCCGTTTTGATCCATACACAATTGTCTCGCAGTGTACAGCAACAAATTGTTGCTGCATTACTGCATATACACCAGGATAATGCTACTGCATTGGAATCATTAAAAGCAGGATGGAGTGAAGCTAAGCAGGCTACACATTATATCCGCATTAAAGGATCGTACTACAACACATTCAAAAAAATACTGGGCAAGCAACAGGATTTGCAGCGTATTCTTACACAATTTGCTAACTGATATGATTAACGTTGCATGGTATCTTGCATACGGTTGATGATATCCATATTGCGCATTCGGGAGATATGGGGAGGGATATGTGTGGAACCAGGTGTATAGGTACCTGTATTGATGGTGTCAGTAGCTCGCTTATCAGAATCTTCACAGGCAACAACAGCATTAGTACAATGACTGCGGCAATAAATACCTTTTTTATAGTGTTCTCTTAAGTAGTTTATAATTGCATTGTAACTGTTATTTTACCAGGCAGCACTGCACTGCCTTGTACTATTGCTGTATATTTAGAATAAAGGATTGCTGTAGTTAATTTTTCCCATTGGGGAAATACAGGTCCATAGCTTGTTGGTGGGGGAAATAAAAATGTTACTGGCTGTTTGAAAACTCTTCCAGCATGGATTTTTCTTCGGAGGTAAGGCTTTTCATTCCTTTTTTATGGATCTTTTCCAGTATACGGTCGATCTCCTCTTCCCTGCTTTTTTTGCTCATGTTGTAACGGTCATCAATGGTTTGATTATGCGATTGTTTTTTAAACAGGGTATTTACGAGCAGGATGTGTGGATATTTGAGCATAACCACAATGAACGCAATAGCGGGAACTGCTATAACAGCAATGGCAAAATAGTTGGTAACAAGTACAGAGGGGTAACAGGCAATGATCATTAGCATGCCTACCAAGCCACCTGCAAGATGTGCGTCATGCCCAACATTGTCTTTGCGGGAATGCACGCCGTAAATAGCATACAACACATAAGCCAGTCCGTATATCCATGCAGGTATGGCAGGCAGAAAGAAAAGGCTGATCTTCATGCCGGGTACCAGCGCAATGGAGGCAAAAACAACCCCGCTGATAGCACCGGAGGCACCAACTGCGCTGTAATCGCCCTGGCGTTTGTGTACCAGCAGTGAAAAATAATTGCCGCCAGTCAGACTTGCCAGGTAGATCAGTAAGAACAATAATGGATGTGTAGCACTTTCCAACTGTGCGCCAAAAAAGAACAGGGCCAGCATGTTCATGATCAGGTGCATCCAGTTGGTATGCAAAAAACCCGAGGTCAGTAACCGCTTATAATCTTTATACAACGTTACTTTCTCTACTTCAAAATAATACTTGTTGTAAAACAACGGATCTTTAAAGCCCCTGTAGGAAACCAGGCAGTTCAGTAAAATTAATAAAATACTGATAATCCCTAAACCCATCATTCCGGAAGTCAATTTTAGAGTACTGATAAAGATGCAATCACTGCATTACTAAAATACAACAAAGCCTGAAAAAATAAAAACCGGCTGTCACCGCTTTTTGCGGGGTTATCATTGTGGTTAAACCATTGTTTTTATAAGAGAAATAACAGACAATTAATTGTAAAAACAACACTGGCAGTATCGGGTAACAACAATATTTCTTGTAACCTTTTTTTAATCCTGCAAAACCGTATTGCCGGGGTTGGTTAACAGATGCTGTTGTAAAAAAATCCCCGCAGATAGGTGCGGGGGATATATTATGGAACATTTTTATTTTATCCTCTTCTTACCCGTTCACCACCACCATTACCACGTGCCGGGCGTGATTCGGCTGGTCTTCCGCCGCCATTGCCGCCGCCACCTCTTTCAAAACCGCCGGGGCGACTTTGTGGCTGAGGTCTGGAGGGCATCTGCTGCTGTGGCTGTGAAGGTCTTCCGCCGGGGTAAGCATTTCCAGGGCGTACGCTGCCGGGACCGGAAGGTCTGGTTTCACGACCGCCGCCGGGATATGAACTGCCCGGGTTAGGGTTGGAGGGACGTCCACCGGGATATACTGAACCCGGACGACCGCCAGGTGTTTCAGAACCGGGACGTGCGTTGCCGGGATTGGTATTACCGGGGTTATAAGGACGTGTTCTGTCCGGAGAAGTACCGCCGTTGTTCTGTCCACCACCAAAACGCCCGCCATCTGGTCTTACACTGCCTTGTCCCATACCGGGTCGGGCATTGTTAGGACGTGTGCCATAACCGGGATTACGATCGGACGCTGTTGGTCTGCCCCAGCCGGGTCTTCCGTTGGGGGGAGTTACATAACGGGGATTATCCCTGGTTACCACACCTACACGATTGCGGTAAATATTGTTATTGTACTGAATGTATGTATTGCGGTTGTACACGTAGGCATTGCGGCCATAATAACCACCATTGAAGCGGTAAGGAGACCAGCAATACGGAGGACGGTACATTCTTGGTCCCCACCAGCCACCGCCCCAGCCATAATAGGAAGAACCGAAGCCGAAACTCATATTGAACCAACCGGTACTGAAACCATAACTCATTCCCCAGCCAACCCACGGATTATAGGTTACCCCAAACCCCCAGGTATATGGACGTGGGTAATAATAGTTTCTGTACCACGGACGATAATAGAAACCGGTTCCGTATACAATGGTAGGACCATAAATGTATGAATTCAGATAGCCGGGTGTGTAACCCATGTACACATAATCAGGCGTTACATCGTAAATATATACATACTTCATGTAGTACACCGGGTAGCGCGGAGGGATCAGGGCTACAGGGTAAGGACGGATAACAGCCACTGCCCAGGGACCTGCCGCACTGCGTGATTCAAACCACACCCCGTTGTCTACAGAGTAATACATACCGTTCCATCTTACAACAGATGCAGATGTATTTACGGCATAAGCCATATCGGTGCCATCAATATTTTCAAACTCAGGATCGCCATCATACTGTACATCAGCATGTGCCTGGTTCCTGTCTACTTTAGCAGTTTGAGGTACCTGTGCATCCAGCAGCGCATCTTTTGCCGCAGTAGTACCTGCCACACTGGCCAGTACATTGTCTTTGGGTGAACCGGCAGGTATTTTGGCAAATTCGCCGGGTAGCTGGTCGGCAGGCACATATTGCCACTGACCACTCAATGTTTTGGAACGAAACCATCTTCCAGACAGCAATACATAATACTGCTGTGAAGAGATATCCATAAAAATATCATTCTGAGAGTTGGAAACATACAACAGGTTGGTGCCTTCCACAGAAGCAAAATTGGCTTCACCGCTGGATTGTACCAGCTCTGCCGGCTCTGTACTCACAATTACTTTATAGATAGTATTGTCATCGCTTTCCTGTTGCGGGTTGGAACCATTATTGCCCTTGTTGTTGCTGGCATTGTTCCGGGCGGCTTCATCAATTGCCTGCTGTACTTTGGAAAGAGCAGCGGGTGTGGAAGTAGTTAAACTGTAAGGACCGGTAGCAGTAGGCGCATTGTACCAGTGTTTGCCGCCATACAGGAAAAAGCTTCCATTATTTTTTACAATGGTAAATGGCGAATTCACCACCGCTTCCATTCCCCAGTCTTTATTCTGCTGTAAACGCGGTGCGCCATCCATTAATACAAGGATAGCGGGTGCATTGCTGTAAATAACTTTGGGAGGCGTATTGCTGATCTCTTTTGACAATTGGGTTTGCTGCTGGTTCATCGAAACATTGGATTGCAGCTCACTGGAAGCAAAAGAGAGGCCCATGGAATTGACACGACTTTCAATGGTGCCTGCCAGATCGTTCAGATCATCATTGTTAGTGATACCGGGCACTTTGATATTGTCTACGTTTACCGAACGGATGCTTACCTGGTCGCCGTTGCTGCTGGTTTGGGCAGTCAGCCACGTCATACCAAAAACAGGATCAGAATTTCCCTTTTCCAGCACTGAAATAGCAGCATTGGCCTTTAGTGTATTATTGGAAAAAGATTCTGGCTGCCACTGATAGATCTTAACGGTAGAACCATCGTTGGTGGTAAATGTTTTGGGCCATCCGTTTTGGGCACTGGCTGGCGTAACCAGGAAAATGCCAAAAAGGGCGCTCAAAAAGGTGTAAAGGATTTTCATACCGGGCAATTTAATTTTTCAAACAAAAGCAAATTGTTATTGCTTTTTAATAACTGTTAGACGGCCATAATTGTGCGAAAGTTATATGGAGGCAAAAGCTTTTGCAAAACATTAGCTAAAACAGGTGTTAAAGCCTGTTTTTCAGCGTTTGCCGCATATTACAGCATCATAAATATGCCTGTAATCTGTACGAAATTACCGGTATCGGGTTGTTGGGGGCATTTTTCCGGCAGAAAGCTGCTTCCGACAGGCAGATGTTCTTTCCGGGCCGAAAACAGGAAGTTCGTTCCTGGCTGATGGTAAATCAGCTTTTTTCTTTCTTTTTGGGCGTTTCGTCTTCCAGCTTGAAATCAATAGGCTGTTTCATGTAACTGGCTATTTTAACTCCATTCTGTGTGGCTGGTTTCCATTCGGGCGATCCTTTTATCAGTCTCAGGGCTTCTTCGTCCAGCAGTTTATCTACTGACTGTATCACTTCTGTTTTTTCAACCTTGCCTTCACGGGAAATTAAAAACACCACAATGACCCTGCCCGTGATATTTTTTCGCATGGCCTGTCTGGGATATTGCAGGTTCTGGGAAAGGTAGTTGATCCAGGCACGTGCTCCGCCCGGAAATTCAGCAGGAATTTCTACCAGTGCAAAGCTTTGCTTATCGGAAACGTATTCTGGAAAGTTTTTGGAGTCTTTCAGCTCGCCCTCTACATAGTTTTCTCTGCGGAGGGTGTCTCCTTTTTCATTGAATGCAGCGCGGATACCGTTCAGCCGTGATTTTTTATAATGGCGGATCTCTTTCAGGTAGCCTTTTTGTTCATCATAATAGTAATGGCAGAATTCAAACGTGCCATTTACGCTGGTATCGCTGTAATAACTTCTGGCTATCAGCATTTTTGACTGGTTATAATCAAGCGCAATCCAGGCGCTATCCCTGGTATAAAACAATTTGCGTGTATATTTTCCCTGTTCATTGCGTACGGAGTTCCAGGGAGCTGTAATGCGGAAGGTAAGTGTATCACCGGCATGTGCGGCCAGCGTGCATGTCAGTAAAATGGCGAGCATGAACCTGCTTTTCATACAAAGGTTTCACCAAAAATACTGCAAAATGAGGCTTCCTGTAAAAACAGCCATTATTGTCCTTTACCTCATTTTGCACCAGAAATGTATCTGTAATAGGACGTATCTTTCCGTTTTTGCGGTATGTCAAAAGAACTTTATTTCGATATCAGTTCCGAACAGAGTGGTGGCAGTTTATACAGAATAACTGAAGCCGGCGGACAGGTATCTTTCCTGTACGATCACAGTACTTACAATGATGATGCAGACCTGGTAGAGGTATTTAAAACCTCTTATGCCTCGTTTGCTGATTTCTGGAAAGTACTGACAGCTAATGCGGAATGGTTCTATCTGCATCCCTTGTATGTTCATCCTGAACAGCGGACTTTTATCATGCAACAACTTCAATCCGTGAACTGGAATATTCACCCCGATCCGCGCTGGCAAAACAGTCACCGCCGGCAATGGGACAAGGTGCTGAGCGATCCTGCGGGTTATTATCGTCCAGGTCTGTAAATAAATGATTGCGTGTTTTTATGGTATGTCACAGGGCATTTGCTCAAACGGGCGTTATCGCGGCTGGCCACTTCCGCTCTAATTCCTAACTTTCCTAAAATTTTTAGTTGTTATGTCTTCGCCGGATACATCGAATCACCTGTTTGAACTGGCAACCCGGTTTGTGCACCAGACCAATCGCCACGTTTTTCTTACCGGAAGGGCGGGAACGGGCAAGACCACCTTTCTGCGCAGCATCCGCGAGCAGGGATTCAAGAAAATGGCAGTGATAGCGCCCACCGGTGTAGCGGCTATCAATGCAGGCGGTGTTACCATGCACTCATTTTTACAACTGCCTTTCGGAACATTTATACCTTCCTTGTCTGCCGGTGGCTGGAACAGTCAGCGAAATATCAACAATGCCCATACTTTATTAAAAAACCTGCGCTTAAGCAATGACCGGCGGCAACTGATCCGTGAACTGGAACTGCTGGTGATTGATGAGGTAAGTATGCTGCGTGCCGATCTGTTGGATGAGATTGATGTGATACTGCGTCATGTACGTAAAAGACATCATGTGCCTTTTGGCGGTGTACAGATGTTGTACATCGGCGATCTGTTTCAATTGCCTCCAGTGGTGAACAACGAGGACTGGGACATTATGAAGGAGTATTATAAAAGTCCTTTCTTTTTTGATGCGCATGTGTTGCAACAGGCACCACCGCTATACCTGGAGTTGAAAAAAATCTATCGTCAGCATGAAGCAACATTTATCAGCCTGCTGAATAATGTGCGCAATAATAATGTTGTAACAGAAACCGACCTGCAGTTGCTGCAACGGCATTACCTGCCGGGTTTTGAACAGCCAGAAGGCGAAAAGTTCATTACGCTCACTACACATAATGCCAAAGCCGATACCATTAACCAGAACAGGCTGGATAAGCTGCCGGGAAAGTTGTATGAGTTCAGGGCAGAGATCACGAAAGATTTTAATGATAAAGCATTACCGGCCGATATGGTGCTACAACTGAAAGAAGGCGCGCAGGTAATGTTCATTAAAAACGATAAAGGCGAATCACGCCGTTATTACAATGGAAAAATTGCTATGGTAACTCGTATTCAAAACGATACCATAGTGGTGACGCTGGATGATGAAACTGAACTGGAGCTGGAAAAAGAGATCTGGCGCAATATCCGTTACCGGTACAACAAGGATACAGACGAGGTAGAGGAAGAGGAAATAGGACGGTTTACGCAATACCCGGTGCGGCTGGCATGGGCCATCACCATTCACAAAAGCCAGGGCTTAACTTTTGACAAAGCCATCATTGATGCAGGTGCTGCGTTTGCGCCGGGACAGGTGTATGTGGCACTGAGCCGGCTTACATCGCTGGAAGGATTGGTCTTATATTCACGCGTGCAGCAACAAAGCATACATACAGATGAGCGCGTACTGGCGTTTACACGTTCGGAGCAGGCAGAAGATATGTTGCAGGCACATCTGCTGGCAGAACAGCAGCAATTTATTTCTCAATCGCTGATACAATGTTTTGAATGGACCAGACTTTCAGAAAGTCTGCAGGAGTTTTATGATGAATATGAACACCGGCAGATCCCTGATAAAAATGAGTCCGTTACCTGGGCAAAAAAACTGCTGGAAAGTATTGTGGAGATGGAAGAGATGGCCGGAAAATTTACCCGGCATTTAGAGCATCTGATCCCTGCTGCGCCACAGGACAATTATGCTTTCCTGCATGAGCGCGTAACAGCAGGCAGCAATTACTTTGGAGACAGGATCATTACTGCCATTGATAATATTAAGGAACATATAGCGCAGATAAAAGTAAAACAGCGGATCAAAAAATACCAGCTTTCATTGCAAGACCTGTTACTGACCATAGAAAGAAAAAAACAGTTGCTGGTACAAGCTGTGCGTATCACTGAAGGATTGATGAAGGGAACACCTGCCACCGAATTGTTACAACAGGTGGAAGAACAAAGAAAGCAGCTACTGGTAAAGGCAGTTGTGGAGCAGGAAGCAGCACCGGCAAAAGCTCCCAAAGGCGAAACCCGCCGCATCAGTTTACAGCTTTTCCGCGAAGGAAATACTGCAGCAGTCATTGCGGAATTACGTGGAATGGCAATCTCTACCATTGAAGGACATCTTGCCGGATTCATCACTACCGGTGATATTGATGTTAAAGAAATTGTATCAGAAGAGAAAATAGATATAATCATGAAAGCACTGGATGAACTTTCACCCGGAGAAAAATCCATTACGCCGGTAAAGAACAAGCTGGGGGAAGATGTTTCTTTTGGTGATATCAGGGCGGTACTGCATTACAGGGAATGGCTGCAACAGGAAAGTAAAGTTGCAGAATGATCAGGATGCAATGTCATGGTTGTGCGAGATGCTTTCAATAAACTGTTTTACTTCTTCTTTAGTACGATTCATTTTGGCGGCCAGTCTGCTTAACAATGCATCTTCTTTGCCCGGTTCATACACCAGGTCTTCATCGGCCAGAAAAGGATTTCGCTCTTTGATCTTTTCTTTTACCGTTTCCCAGGACGTTGCCAGTTGTAATTGTTCCTGTTTCATACCGGTGGTTGTTTTTGATGAACCAAATGAAAAAAATCCCCGGACGCACAAAAACCATCAGCTTCCTATCTGCCCGGGGTTTTATTTGTATAAACGCCTGATGTGCAATGAACCTCCGTAACAGATAGTACAATTTTGCTGCCATTTGCTGCAAAGCCTGTAACTACTGTCCTGAGTGATATTTCCGAAATGATTATAAAAATGCAGCGGGGTATTTTTTCCCGGTTTTGAGGAAATCAGCCAAGATGATCTTTTAAAGCCTGTACTGTTTTTTTATCATTGCCAACAAAAATGGTGGAGCCGCTGATGGTGACCGGTCTTTTCAGAAAGGTATATTCTTCCAGTATCAGGTTGCGGTAATCTGTTTCTGTAAGATTTTTATCTTTTAATCCCAGCTCCTTGTATTTCAGGGCACGTCTGCTGAACAGGGCCTCATAGCTACCAGCCAGCGTTTTCATCTCGTCCAATTGAGCAGGCGTTATTTTTTCCGTTTTAATATCCTGCAGCTCAAATCCTTTTTTATCAATACCGGTTTCTTTAATAATGCCCTGACAGGTAGTACAGGTAGCAAGGTGATACATTTTCTGCTTCATAATAACTTGTTGATACGGGATGCAAATAAACAGAATCCTGTGTGATTTTAATGGCAATGTGCCGGTAATGAGGTTGTTAAAGACGACATTATTTGGTTGTATAGCGTTGCCGGTCAGTTGTTTAGACTATTACAGAATGATTTCTGGTCTGTGTTGGGGCATTAAAATGTAACCCCGTTGTAATATTTTATATTTGTCGGCGACTGATATTTTAAACTAAATAAAACCAGCGGAGTTTGCAGCCAAGACCTGACCAGGATGAGTTTATTGCCTTGGTGAACCAACACAAAGCAATGCTGTACAAAGTATGCAATATGTATTGCGATACAGAGTTCAGCAAACAGGATTTGTTTCAGGAAATCGTCATACAACTGTGGAAAGCATACCCGCGGTTTCGTGGTGATTCAAAGTTCAGTACCTGGCTGTACAGGATTGCGCTGAACACAGCTATTTCGGATCTGCGCAAGCAAAAGAACCATATACGGAGCATGGAGCCTGAAAGGCTGCCTACGGAAATACAGGATATTCAATACAACACCGAACGAGAGGAACAACTACAGGCATTGTACAAAGCGATCAACGAACTGACCGAAGTTGAAAAAGCCATTGTAATGCTATACCTGGAAGACAAGAGCTATGATGAAATGGAGGATATTCTTGGTATTAATCAGAATAACCTGCGTGTTAAAATGAACCGTATCAAAGAAAAATTACGAAAACTCACAAAAGCCGTTGAACATGGAGTTGGATAGCCTGAAAGCTATTTGGAACGATTTCGGAGAACAACCTGTTCTGGAAAAAGAGAATGAACAGTTGCTGGCCATTTTGCGCAAAAAATCGCAAAGCCCGATCGCTAAAATGAGGCGTAACTTAGGCTGGGAACTGGTTGTTGTACTGTTATTGTATTCCTTTACAATCTATTACTACATTACCGGCTGGAAAGGCCAGTACTGGGAACTGGCGATTGTGCTGCTATTGGTAGGCCTGTTGTTTGTGGGCTACTACCTGGTAAAGAACAACCTGCTGAATAAGATGCAGCATGGCGTTTCTTCGGAAGTCAGCATTAATCTGAAACAGCAACTGATTACGCTGGAAAAATATGTACGCTTTTACTTTCTTTCCGGTACGGTATTAACTCCCGTGGCTTATTATGTATCAGGACTGATCATTATTGCCAAAGACCCCGATCTGTCTGGTACCGGTCTTCTGGAGCATATTCAGGCCACCAAGGGAATTTCTATCTTTATCATTGCAGGGATTGTTATTTCGGTACTTTCCTATTTTCTAAATATCTGGTATGTGCACAAACTATACGGTCAGCATATAGAAAAACTGAAATCGCTGGTTCGTGAAATGGAACATGATGGTTAATGTAAGGATTGGTTACAGGTTGCCGGTTACCATTTTCGGTGCGAATTAAATACTCCTTTACTTAGATCTCCGAATCTCTCAATTCCTTTATCAGTAAATACTAGAGGTGTGTTATAAATTTTCGTATTTTACTTTCCCGGGTAAAAAATGATTGACCATGACAAACCGCCGCACTTTTTTAAAACATTCCTCCCTGTTTGCCGGAGGATTGGTTCTCTCCTCTTCTGGTAATAAAACCTTTGCTGCTTTTCAACGTCGCCTGGCTGCCAGCGATCAGCTGAACATTGCTGCTATTGGTATCAATGGTATGGGCTGGTCAAATGTAAAGGCAGCATTGAAAGTACCCGGTGTAAACCTGGTGGCACTGTGTGATGTAGATAAGAATGTGCTGGACAAACGTGCCGATGAAGCTAGCAAATGGAACCCTTCGGCACCAGCCATAAAAAAATACAGTGATTACCGGCAACTGCTGGAACAAAAAGATATTGATGCCGTAATCATCGGTACTCCCGATCACTGGCATGCCCTGCAAATGATCCATGCCTGCCAGGCAGGTAAACATGTATATGTGGAAAAGCCGGTAGGTAACTCTATTGGGGAATGCAACAGTATGGTGGCTGCACAGCGGTATTACAAAAAAGTGGTGCAGGCCGGGCAGTGGCAACGCAGCCAGCAGCATTTTCGCGATGCGGTAGATTTTGTGCATAACGGGCAACTGGGCAATATCCGCACGGTAAAAGTGTGGTGTTACCAGGGGTGGATGAAACCCGGCGCCATGGTACCGGATAGTAGTGCGCCTGCCGGTGTTGATTTTGCACAATGGCTGGGACCAGCGCCGATGCGCTCGTTCAATTCCAGCCGGTTTCACTTCAATTTCCGCTGGTTCTGGGACTATGCAGGTGGCTTAATGACCGACTGGGGTGTACACCTGCTGGATTATGCCATGATCGGTATGAAAGCCGGTATGCCAAAATCGGTATCTGCATTGGGAGGCCGGTTTGCCTATCCCGATCTGTACGAAGAAACTCCTGATACTTTGACTACCCTGTATGAATTTGATGAGTTTAACCTGGTTTGGGATTCTGCCATGGGGATTGATAATGGTTCTTATAATCGCGATCATGGCATTGCGTTCATTGGCAACAATGGTACCCTGGTATTAAATCGTGGCGGATGGGAAGTGTTAGAAGAGCGAAGAAGTGATAAAAAGGTGAGCAAACCATTGGAGAAATCTGTTGACAATGGACTGGATAAGCATTTTGAGAATTTTGTAAGCGTGATCAGATCAGGAAAACAGGACGACCTGCATTGTTCTATACAGGATGGTGCGCATATTGCCACCATTGCACAGTTGGGCAATATTGCTTTCCGCAGTGGTCAGAAATTGAATTGGGATGCACGGAAAGACAGGTTTGCCGATGAAAAGATCAATAAGCAATACTGGATGAAAGAATACCACAATGGCTATAAACTACCGAAAATCGGGTAGTTAAATGCTCTGTGTTGTTGAATTAAGCCAGGCCGCATCGTGGCATTGCTTTGCTATAAGCAGAAAGTTCTTCCGACCTGATTCAAGTACATAGAATACACAACTATCAATCTTCAATGATCATTCATTGCTTCTCCAGGCGGGCGCGAAGTTTCAGAAATATGATCTCTCCTTTGGTGAGGCTGCCGGTAACTTGCAGTGTTCCGGATTCATCGGTGGTATAACTTATTGTGGCGTCAATAGCAGGATGTATACGAGGATCAATAACGGATAAAAATTTCAGGTGATCGGCCTGTACCAAACGGGTAGCCTGATTGATAGCACTTTCCACCAACTCTTTCACCATCTGCATCATGCATACGCCGGGCACTACCGGTTGACCTGGAAAGTGTCCTTCAAATATAGAATGATTGACATTAATGTCCAGTGCGGCATTTAGCGAATTGCCTTCAACGGTCATAGAACTGATAGTAAAAAAATCACCTTGCAACATTTCTTTCCAGTCTTTTTAGCGCGATGGTAAAATTAAATTTTTTATGTGTAATGCCAATCGTATCCGGTAAGCCATTCTGATAGTTCAGTATTTGTGCTACTACCACAGGTTTACGCTTGGATGACTTTTCAGCACGGAACAGTTCTGTGCACGATTCGTTCGTTATATAGTAATTGGTGCCTTTTTCCTGTGGAAAAGCATAATAATGCAAATGCTGTGTGGTATCTGTAAGCAGGTAACCATTGGCCGGACTGGTATTGTGTAACAGCACCAGTTCAAAATCTTTACGCAGCGTTTTGATCACCGCTTTTTTATTCATCTGATCCAATATGTAATGCACGGTGAAGTTGCCATTGGCCGTAAATTCAAAATCGAAAAAAGTAGGTCCTGTTTCACTGGTAAAAACAATGCGTGTGCTACTGTCAGGCATCTGTTTAAAAACCAGGATGCCACTGAGGTGTTTACCCACTACATCTACCTGTGTGGTATAAAATGCTGTAGCAAATGCGGGTTTGAACTGCTGTACACAGGCAACATCTCCGGTTGTTCGCTGTAGTTTTTTATATACAGACGAACAGGATAACAGGAAACAGCTACTAATGAATACTAAATAACGCATCGGCAATGGATACATTCACTTCTTTATTAACAAAAGTAATTACAGTATTGTCGCCGGATAATTCCTGCATTTCAATTTTTGATACACCATATTCCTTTTTGTCAACAAAAAGATGAATAGCCTTAAAAAAACCTTTTAGTGTTTTGTCAACGGGTGTTAACTCCAGCAGGTAAAGCTGACCTCCTTCAAAGACCTTCACACTAAAGCTGTTGTTATTGAGTACTGTACCTTTCACACAGTCGATCATGATATCATTGATCTGGCGGAATATTTTATTGGAGCTGGTAGAGACTTTGTTTTCTTTTTGTCCGTCCTTGGTATACACCTTGTCTTTGTTCAGGATCATCAGGTACTGGAATGGTGTGATATATTCCATGCGTACCAGGTTTTCTTTTTTGAACCAGAATTTTCCTTTGGAAACGATCTTTTCAGACAGCATGCTGAGATTTTTTTCCTGCTGAAAATCGCTTTTGATAGACATGGTTTTTTGTGTAGCCGCGGCAAATTTTTCCTTGAAAGCGGCAAGGTCAGTCAGTTGTTTATATCCGGCAGGTTGTGCCTGTGCTATGAAGCTGATGATAACACATGCAATAGCCGCGAGTATATTACGCATAGGGAATTAAGTTAAGCATTTTATCCAGCCGCACAATGCTGTAGCCCTGTGCAGTGACGTGCCGGATAAAAGACGGTAAGATAGCCAATGTGGTTTTACTGGTATCGTGAAAAAGTACAATTGAGCCGGGTTTTATGGATTTTGTAACTTTTTGCAATAGTTGTTCTTCATTTTTGATCACTGTATCCAGCGAACGGATATTCCAGCCAACAGGCGTATAACCGCCTTTTCGGATGGCTTTTGCCAGGTTGGGGTTGGTTACCCCATAGGGCGGGCGGAGCAGTAGCGGCTTTAAACCTGTGACCGACTGCATGGTTGCATCCATTTGTTGCAGATCCTGCTGCATTTTAGTAGCAGAAAACAGGTCGAACAGGGCGTGGTGTGAATAACTATGATTGCCGATCAGGTGTCCTTCTGTATGTAGCTGCTGCAACAACTTCTCACGACCCGGAATACGGCTGCCAATACAGAAAAAAGCAGCAGGTACTTTAAACTCTTTCAGGATGTTCAGAATTTCCGGTGTGTACTGCTCCATTGGTCCATCATCAAAGCTGATGGCGATCTGTTTAACAGTAATGTCAGCAGAGCAGATAACAGGAATATAAAAATTGGAACCAACATAGTAACTGCCGTAGAAAAGGATCAGCGAATACATGAATGCCAGCAACACATACCACCAGGCAGAAATATCATATTGTACATCACAGGCTATCAATGCTGCCAGCAGCAGTATTACTACAATGCCTGTATTGCGAAAATTCAACATACAGAGAGCAACATCAATGAGTGATGGATGCGATTACTGTGATTGTAGATCAGTACGCTTTTTATGGGACCGGCTATTTCCTGGCCGGCAATAGCTGCCGGAATGTTTTGTTGTTTTACAATGCCGGCTGCCAGCCACAGGGCAAATGCAGTTGCTGTAGGATATTCACCGCACAGTTGTTTGAAGGTGATATTGCGTGTTGTACTGAACAGCGATTGTTCCAGTGCATTATATACTGCATCACCTTTTGTATCGCCATTACGACCGGTAATGACAATATCAATATCGTTAATAGAAATACTCTGTGCGGTCAGGAATGAAGAGATCTCTTTTTCAATATCAGCAACAGAAGCAGGTTTGTAAAATGTATGCAGACCATTTAGCTGCGCGTAATTATCGGCAGCGGCATCGTTACTGATCAGGAAAAATGCAGCACCTTCGCCTGCTATCGTTCCTTTTGAGGTGTCAGTCAGTAAATCTGTGTTGGAAGTAGATTGTTGTTTATACAGCCCAATCCTGCTTAAAATAGCATGGCTGGTATCTGTTATTTCATCCAGGCCGCCTACCAGTACACTTTTTGCATCACCTTCTTCAATCATCATCATGCCATCCAGCAGGGCACTTTCAAAAGAAAAACCACGATGAACAAATGTGTTGTTGTAATTGTGGCATTGCAGCATCAGCGCAATCTGTCCGCCAACCGTATTGTGTGTAGATTGTATGAATGCTGTAGGCGTCAGCATTTCTTCTTTGAATTCCACCAGTCTTTTCAGAAACACTTCAGTATCCTGCAAACAGCCATAAGCCGTGCCGGTAATAATAGCATCCGGCTGCTGAATGCCTGCGTCCTGTAAGCAATCCATGGCCGCGCCCACACCCATTTTGATAATGCGGCTCATACGGCGGATCATTTTAGGGTCGAACAATTTGCTATAATCCGGATCGATGGTGTTGAGCCGGTTACCGGTATAGGCAGTTTGTTCAGTAAGCGATGACTTACCAAATGTATGCTGAGGTGATATGTTGCCGGTTGCCCGGATGTATAAACTCATTAGGTTATAAATTGTAAGTTGTAGGTTTTGGGCTGAACGCGAAGAGCTCCCTACAACTTTGAAAATACCAATGATGAACAGTTGCCGCCAAACCCAAAAGAATTTGATACTACATGATTGACCGGCTGCCCTTTTGAAAAAGCTGCGGCCGGAACAAACGGTAGATCTTTCATGGGTGTTTGCAAACGCAGGTTGGGATAGATCAATCCCTGCTGTACTGACAATGATGAAAACACTGCTTCTATTCCTCCGCTGGCTCCCAGTGTATGACCGGTGAACGATTTGGTGGAACTCATGGGCGGAAAATGCGGTGCAAATAATAATTTGATGGCTGTTCCTTCTGCAATATCATTGTTTTGCGTACCGGTGCCATGCAGGTTGATATAGCCGATGTCAGCAGGATGTAAGCCGCTTTTTTCCAGCGCGCCTTTCATTGCCAGGAATGAGCCGGTACCTTCCGGAGAAGAAGCTGTTTGATGATAGGCATCATTGGCATTGCAATAACCGCTCAGGCTGCAGTACAACCGGGGCAATCGGGCCGCCACTTTTTCGGATACCAGCACTACATAGCCAGCGCCTTCGCCAAGATTCAGTCCTTTACGATTTTCATCAAAAGGTTTACAGAACTCCTGGTCCAGGATCATCAGGCTGTTGAAACCATTTACGGTAAACTTTGCGAGTGAATCAGTTCCACCGGCAATCACCACATCCAGTTTATTTTGCCTGATAAGACGCGCTCCCAGGAAAATAGCGTTGGCAGAGGAAGAACAGGCCGTACTGATAGTGGTAATGAAATTCCGGATGCCCAGTTTATCGGCTACCAGTTCAGTGGCTGTGCCGCACTCGTGGTTGATCACATTGCGCAATCTTCCTTTTTGTGCATTGGCCAGGAATGCAGGATAGAAGTCTTCGCTTTTATCCATGCCGCCTACTGTATTGGCAGAGATAAAACCGGTTCGCAGGGTGCTGAGATCCGGAATATGTGCATCGTTCAATGCTTCCTTTGCTGCCATCATGCTTAGCAGCGCAGTACGGGTAGTATGCGCGGGCATGCCGGTAATGGCTGCCAGTTGTTCATTGCTGTATTTTACTTCTGCCACCGGCAGTTTATCGCGGTGTACAGATTGCAGGTACTGCATAGTGCCCATGCCTGCTGCACTGTTTTCCAGTGATGCCAGGCATTCGGCCGCATTGTTACCAATGGCCGAAATAACACCGATACCTGCAATACAAACCTTCTGACTCATCTATGCTTTCTGACCTTGGTGTGCAATAATATAATCTGCCATAGTTCTTACTGAACGGAACACTTTGGGACCTTCTTCAGCATTTGACAGTTTAATGCCGTATTCCTGTTGCAGCAATACGATCAGCTCCAGTGCATCAATCGAATCCAATCCCAGTCCTTCTACGAACAGGGGTTGATCATCCCCGATATCTTCAGGTTTCAGGTCTTTCAGGTTCAACTGCGCAATGATCTGCGTTTTCAGATCGTAGAGTAACTTCTCCATGTTATAATTGATAAATGTGATTGATGTTTTCTATGGTAAAAGGGATAACCTGTTCTCCGGCTTCTTTTTCTACCAGGAACAAAACTGTTTTATAGGTTTCATCCAGCACTTCTGTCCAGCCGCCGATGCAGGCATTCAAACCACCCGTTGCCAGCAGGTTACTGATATACTGGTGTATAAAAGTACCATCGAACTGTTTAAATACAAAGAAGCCGTTTTCGCCCTTAAAGTTATTCCGGATGCAGATTTCACCAATTACAATATTGGGTAATGTGTATACAAACAACGCGGGGCTGGCAATTTCATGAACCGTGGCAAAATACCGGATATCTGTGTCCAGGCTGGCATTGGCATTGGTTAGTACAATGCCTTTTTCTTCGGGCGCATACCGTTGCAGATCAGCGTCTTTCAGCAAAACCTCTGTTGCCAGCAAACCCAGTTTGCTTAGCGTATCCATTTTGTAAAATTTAGGATACTCAACAGCAAAATGTTTGTAGCCTGCCAGTAAAAAATCGGGCAATGGAGTTGCCTCACCAGTGAACACGGCGTTGCCATTGTGATATACTATTCTGTTGCCGATAACACAACTGCCCGTAATATATGCTGCTTCTGTTGCCACTATTCAGATAAAAGGTTCAATGAAATTTCATTTACAGACTATCGCGCAGGGTAATGATACGCGCCAGTTTTTGTAAGGCTGTTTTATGATCACGTACATATGCATTACCAAGATCCCACACATAACCGGCCAATACAGAACAGATCTTTCTTTTGATCTCCGGGTCCTGGTTGTCAGCAAAAAAGATGGTATCCAATGTGCCTTCATACCACGCCATTACGTAAGAGCGGAATGCATTTACGCCCTGCATGGTAGGTTCCATATATTCTTTTTCCCAGTCTATATTTTCGCCTTTCAGCTTGCGGATCACCAGCTTGGCTGCTGTCTGGCTGCTAACGGTGGCCAGCGTAACGCCGGATGAGAAAATAGGATCCAGAAACTCTGTTACGTTGCCGGTCAATACAAAACCTTCGCCGTAGAACCTGTCGGTGGTAGCAGACCATGACTGTAATGTACGTGGTTCAAATATCAGCTCTACATCTTTCAGGCGTTCGGCCAGGTAAGGTTCGTCGGCTACCAGCGTACGGAACTGTTCTTCAGGAGTGCCTGTATATTTTTCAAAAAACTCCGGATGACCTACAAAACCAACGGATGTGATACCGGTAGAGAACGGAATCACCCAAACCCATACGCCGGGTTTGTGCACTACAATGGTAATGCGGTTGGGCTCATCGGCCATGGAGCGTTTTATATCTACAGTATGAGCAAACACGGCTTTGCGCGGATCAAGATTGGAAGGTTTTTCCATGTTGAACAGCTTGGGAATTACCCTGCCATAACCGCTGCCATCTATAATGAAACGGGCTTCGATCTCTGACTTATTACCATTGATATCTTCAATAGTGGTAACGGAATCAGAGCCGTTGAATTTAATATCTGTAACGGTGGTTTCGTATGAAACGGGAATGCCATATTGCTCGCAGGTATCGGCCAGTGTTTTGTCAAAGTCTGCACGGGGTACCTGCCAGGTCCAGCTCCATCCGTTGGTGAACTGGTCGGCAAAGGAATAGTCGCATATTTTGCCATTTTTGACAAACTTGGCGCCGAATTTTTCCTGGAATCCTTTTGCTTTTACCGCATCCAGGAAGCCGGCTTCTTCCAGCGCTTCCATACAGCGGGGCAACAGGCTTTCGCCAATTACAAAACGCGGAAATTTCAGTTTTTCAACAATCTTTACTGAATAACCGGCTTTGTGTACAATGGAGGCTGCAACGGTACCCGACGGTCCGGCGCCAATGACCAGTACATCAACTTTTTCTTTTTTCATACCTTTCATGTAGAGGTTTAAGGTTTACCCGTAATAGAGAATCTTTGATTTCGGAATTGTGAAATTTCGTGATTGAGATTACATCACAATATCCCCAAATCCCAAAATCAGCAATTAATTGCTGTGTTATCTTTTCTTTCTGCATTTCAGCAGCGTGTGACTTAAACCGATACCGTCTGTCTGTTCAACAATTTCAAAACCTGCTGCTTCCACACATGGAATGAATACGCGTGAATCGTACATCTGGCTGTTGCCGTTGGCCAGTGCAGTGAAGTAAACGGAGGTTTGCTGTAAACAGAATGCGGCTGTTTCAAAACGTTGTGTATCCCAGAATGCCTCAAGGATAAATACAAAACCATTTTCATCCAGCGCTTCATAACATCTCTTCAGAATGGAGGTGATCTCTTCTTCAGAAAAACAATCCAGGAACTGGCTCATCCAGATGGCATCAAACCCTTTGGGGAATTGCTGATTTTCATCCAGGATGTTGGCCTGTATAAAGGATACGCGATCAGTAAGACCCAATTGTTCCATTTTAGCCTTGGCCATGTTCAGCTGACCAGGCAGGTCCATAATGGTCACTTTAATATCGGGAGAATAACCGGTGCTGGCAATGGTCCATTTGCCGGTGTTGCCGCCAATATCAAGAATATTTTTAATACCGTCTTTGTATACATGTTTCAATACAGCGGGAAATGCTCCGTCGGAAAAATAATGGTCAAATGCAAACCAGCTTTTCTGGATATGCGGAGGCAGTTGGGAAAGACCTTCGTAAATAGTAGGCCAGTTGCCAAGCTCTTTCAAACCTTCGGGTTTGCCACTCTCAATACTTTTATCCAGCGCAAACAAACCTTTGTAACACACATCATGTACAAAGTCCATATTTACTTTGGTCAGTGCATCATGCAGCAGGAAGTAACCTGTTTTAGTAATGGTATACCTGTTATCGTTGATAACCACCAGACCTATTCCCAGGCCGGATTCCAGTAGTATGCGAACACCGTAGCGTGACAATTGTACTTTTTCAATCACTTCTTCAATGGTTAAACCTTTGGTGCCGCTGTCTTCAATAGCTTTCAGAATGCCACTGTCACGTAATACTTTGGCAACCTGGAATACAACGGGGCCGAATGCAATAAACTGCGCCAGTCTCTGGGCTTCTAATGCTGTTTTGGTATCCTTACTGTAAAAGTTCATTGAGATGATATGTGAATATTTGATGAATGACTAGATAAGTTGTTTGTTGAATAGTACTGCGGCATTACATCCACCAAAACCGGAAGCCGTTTTAAGGCAGGTTTTTAAAAAGCCAGGTTGCAAAATACTGCAAACATTCAAGCTTTTGGTGGTACCGGGTTCACTAAATCCCTTTGTGGGGATCACCAGGTTCTGTAGCAGGGAATGTATGGAAATAACTGATTCAATCAGCCCTGCGGCACCCAATGTATGACCATAATATCCTTTCAGGCTGTTTACTGGAACGTCCTGTAAACCGGCCAGTGTAATAGCTTTTGACTCCATTTCATCATTGTACAACGTGGCTGTTCCGTGTGCTGAAATGAAATCAATATCGGTGGCAGCAACCCCTGCCTCGTGCATGGTGCACTGCATGGCCTGGAAAAGCTCCTGTCCTGTGCGGGAAGGGCCTGAAATATGATTGGCGTCGTTGCTCACTGCACCACCGGTAACCCGGATGTGTGCTGTGGCATTGGCGGGAGGATCAACGGAAAGGACGATGGTGGCGGCTCCTTCACCCAATGTTACGCCATTGCGTGCGGCATCGAAGGGCTTGCAGGGCGCTGCGCTGACAGCCTGGAATGATTGAAAGCCCGATAATACAAACCGGGTGATCACATCTGCTCCCGCTATCACTACATGCCGGTACTGCCCGCTGCGCAACAGGCGCATACCGGTGGTAATGGCCAGTACGCCGGAAATACAGGCGTGTGATACAATTAATGGTTGTGTGGTAAAACCGAAGTGACCGGCTACCAGCTGTGCTGAAGTATACAAAGCTACCCGCTCTTTCAGAGCAGGGGTAACGGGTTCAGTTTCTATTAAACTGATATTGCCTTTGGTGGTGGAAATGATCAGTGCCGTGGAAGGACTTTTTATATCAACCGGGCAGTGCTGTAATGCGCCGGCAATGGACGCGATCAGTAATTGCTCAAATTTTGTATAGGAAGCAGGGGCTTCTATAAAAGTTGTTTGTGGTGCAAACAAAGAAGCATAGAAGGGTTCGGGTGCAATGGCGATATTGTTGTGTTGCTGAATACCGGAAATGCCTTCGGTTAACTGCCTGAAATTATCTGCAGAAGAAAAACCAAGCGGTGATACAATGTTATCGGCAACTACAAAAACGTCTTTCATTGTTTAATGTTAAATCAACGCCTGTTTTCTTTTCCAGTCTTCAAAAAAAGGAGGGTTGGTCAGTTGCAGCACAGAACTGTCTCTGTCCAGGAAAACCTGTACAGAAGTACCTGTAGCCACCAGTTCATTGGTGCCTGCTTTGAATAAGCGGTAGGTAAAGATCAGTTTGGCAGCTTCGCTGGGAACATAAGTTGTTTCAATAATTACTTTGTCACCATAGCGCAGGGAACGCTTGTAATCGCACTGAATACTTACAACAGGCACTACCAGGCTGTTGCGGTAAAAATCAAGATAACCAATGCCGTGTTTGATACCGAATGCCTCGCGGCCATCTTCAAAATAACGTACATAATGCCCATGCCATACAATACCCAAAGGGTCTGCTTCATTAAACCGGACCAATATTTCTGTACGATCGCTAAGTTCTTTTTGCTTCATTGGATGAATAACTGTTTTGTACAGGCCGCGGGCTGTTTGCGGAATGCTACGCTATATGAGGATTTCACATAGCGTAGCCCGGGGAATTGCTTAACCTCCGTAGGCAGCTTTCCACTCTTTGAACTTCTTTTTCTCAATATCGTTCATGACGTCTTTAATACTGGCTGCCCAATAGTTGCGGAATCCGAAACCACCGGCAGTGCCTTCCATACGTTCTGTTAATAATACTTTTTTGGTTTTGATGTCGAACAGGGTAACCCAGATGGCGGCAGCTTTCTGGGTTTTGCTCATTGCTTCTACTACAAACACCAGTCCTACACCTTTTTTATCGCCGGTTTCAAGGTCTTTGATAACACCGCTGATGTCGGCAGCTTTAAGACGATTGTAATCGGCAGAGGTGGTTGATTTAATGTTGTCGGGATTTACGGTCTGGTTCTTTTTGTGTATAGGACCCAGATCGTGATCGATATTGCTTTTCTGGAATGCTTTGGCCAGTTCATATTTCTTAGGCTCATTTACCACCACATCGTTAATGCCTGCAAACTGGCGGTCTTTAATGTCCAGTGCATTGGCTGCAGCATCGTCAATCAGTTTGGCTTTTGTAAAATCAATACCGTAGTAAAAAATGGGGCTTTCGCTGGAAGAGAAAACGTCTTTCAGTGTTTGTGCCTGTACAGTAGCCTGTGTAAGGGCAAGGCCTATAATAAGGCTGGTAAGATACCGGGCTGTAGTTACAAGTTTCATAGCTTGAAAAGGTATTTTTATGGTTTATTAGAAATAAAAATTTTCATTTCGCAACTGGCCAATAGCTGATCTCCGCAGGATACTTTACCGGTAATGATGGTTACATCAAATACCTGGTTCTTGATAATGATCTCTGTGGTGATCTGTTGTTGTACGGCTGGTAAGCCGGTAATGGAAAGCTGTTGTACGGCGCCGATAAAACCGACCGGCACCGGTTTGTTTTCTGCTTTGCACAGGTAACCCATGCGTGCAGCGGCTGTCTGCGCTATATTTTCTACCAGGCCGGGCTCCTGCAGGAAACCGTTCTGTACAAAAATATTCTCTTCCTGTATGGTAAAAATGGTGCGTGCCAGCGTATCATCGCAATGCACCAGGTTGCCGATCATTACAAACGGATGCCGCTGCGGTATAAGATCAGTAATATGTTGTGCGTAGCTCATAATGGATTACTGTTTCCAGAAATCATAATAATTAAACCACTGTTCGGGATAGCCTTTCACTTTTTCTTCCATTGCTGCAGCAAAATTGTCTGCTATCTGTTGTATGATCTCTTCTTTGGGTTTGCCGCCATACTCTTTCGGCGTGCTTGCAAAGAAGTGATAATGCAGGCTGGTTTCTTTCATGGCAAATACAAAGGATACCGGTGCTTTAAAAGTGGCTGCCAGCAGGAAGGGACCTGCGGGTAACAATGCTTTTTTGCCCAGGAAGTCGGTGGTAACTGTTTTATTGCCTTCCAGGAACCTGTCTGCATGCATACACACCAGCTCATTGTTCTTAAATGCTTCACTGATGGCATAGATATGTGAAAGATCGTCCTTTATGATAATGATACGTGCGTTTCTTTTGCCGGTAACTTTTTCCAGGTACTCTTTGATCTGCTGGTGTTCACCGTCATACATCACAATATTGATGCGGGTGTCAAGTCTTTTCAGCAGGTGTCCTGCAATTTCCCAGTTGCCAATGTGTGCGCTTAACAGCAGACCGCCTTTTTGCAGCTTTGCCATGGCGTGCAGGTGCTCTTCTCCGTCAAAATCGAATGTAAACCTGTTACGGATACCGGACATTACAACAACCTTGTCAATCAATGTCTGACCGAACAGGTAATAATTTTTATACAGCCTGATCAGGGAGGGAATAGCACCGTAACCCAGCCGTTGACGAAAGTAGGTCAATATGGCTCGGGACGATTTGCGTGAAAAAAAGAAATAGTACAATGCCACAAACCGTAGCAACACGTAAGCCGGCAGTACTCCGAAACTTTTTAAAATGCCAACAAATATGCGATAGCCTAACGGAGTTGTCTGCGACCTGCCCTGCCACGACGGCATTATGCAAATTCTTTTACCGGAACACGCGAAAGGATGTAATCATAGAAATCCTGGAAAGTAGCAATTCCTGCAAAATCTTCCGGTTTTACTTTAAATGAAAAATTACTTTCAATAACAACTACCAGGTCGATGTAATCAAGACTGTCCAGTTCAAGTACTTCTTTCAGGTTTGCTTCGGGGTTGATTTTTGAGGCGTCTACTTCAAACTCATCCACCAGGAATCCATTGATTTTCTCAATGATTTCTTCTTTTTTCATAGCACAAAAATTACACGCTTTTTTTCACAATGAGCGACGAATTGGTTCCGCCAAACCCAAAGGAGTTTGATAAAAAAATATTGATGTTCTTTTCTACGGTGCCTGTAACAATGTTCAGTTTGGCCGAATCTTCGTCCGGGTTTTCAAAGTTGATGTTGGGTGCAATGAAATCGTTCTGCATCATCAGCATGGAGTACACAATTTCACTGGCACCGGCCATCCAGCACTCGTGCCCGGTCATAGATTTGGTTGAACTAATATAAGGTTTTTTAGCGCCAAATACCTCATGAATGGCTTTTGCCTCGCTGGCATCGCCGGCGGGGGTAGAAGTTGCATGGGCATTGATATAATCCACTTCGTGCTGGGTTAAACCTGCATCGCGCAGGGCCATTTCCAGCGAACGCCGGGGTCCGTCTACAGTAGGATTAGAGATATGCTCACCATTGGACGAAAAACCGTACCCTACAATTTCAGCCAGGATGGGAGCGCCACGTTTTTTGGCAGATTCCAGGCTTTCAAGCACCACAGTGGCTGCGCCGCCGCTGGGTACCAGTCCGTCGCGGTCACGGTCGAACGGACGGGAAGCGCGGGTAGGATCACCTTCGCGCACAGAAAATGCCGAAAGGGCATCAAATGTGCCCATGGAATAGGTATTTACCTCCTGTGCGCCACCGGTAATAACACAATCCTGCATACCGCTGCGAATAAACATATAACCCAGGCCGATGGCGTGCGATCCGCTGGCACAGGCAGCACTGATGGTAAAATTAACCCCACGCAACTTGAAAATGGTTGCCAGGTTCATGGTTACGGTAGAATTCATTGTCTGAAAGACTGCCGCAGAACCCACTAAGGTAGTATCCTTTTTTTCTCTTATTGTATCATTGGCTTCAATAACCGGTTTGGCCGAGCTATCGTTGCCATATAAAATACCGGCTTCGTGCCGGATAAGATAATCTTCGTCGAGACCCGCATTTTTTAATGCTTCCACGGTTGCCAGGTAGGCGTATTCACCCTGTTCGGGCAGCATAATACGCGAACGCCTGTCGAGCATTCCCTTCAGATTGGGGCGCTCTACAAAACCGGTTAAACCGGAGCGGTATCCGAATGCTTTACGCTCAGCATCCAGTACAATACCCGATCTGCCTGCGTACAGGGAATCACGCACCTGCTGCAGGTTGTTGCCCAGACAGGAATAAATACCTAACCCCGTTATGACTACTCTGTTCATGTAGTTGCCAACTGTGTTATTTTGCTTTTGAACATTGAAAAATTGAGCATTTTAATATCCAACTTTCAATACTCAATGAGATTAAGAATATAGCCCGCCATTCACCGAAATTACCTCGCCGGTAATGTAGGCAGCTTCACGGGCAGCAAGAAATCCCACTGCATAGGCCACTTCTTCCGGCAATCCGAAACGGTTTACCGGGATCATCCCTTTCATTTCTTTTTCATCTATGCCCTCGGTCATATCTGTTTTGATAAAACCAGGAGCCACTGCATTGACAGTAATATTTCTTTTACCAACCTCCTGCGCCAATGCTTTGGTAGCAGCAATGATGCCGCCTTTGGCAGCAGAATAGTTTACCTGTCCCGGAGTTCCTTTCAACCCGGAAACAGATACCATATTGATGATCCTTCCATAACGTTTCAGCACCATGTTGTTCAGAACGAGGCGCGTAACATAGAAGAAACCATCCAGACTGGTCTGCAATACATTTTCCCACTGTTCATCTTTCATAAACACCATCAGCACATCATCTTTAATGCCTGCATTGTTTACCAGTACCTCAATGATTTTGTCTGTGTTCTTTTCCATCCATCCGCCCAGAATTTCCTGGATCTGTTCTTTGGAGGCAACGTCGAATTTCAGCAGTTCTCCATCACCGCCCTTTTCACGTACAAGGGCCAGCGTGTTGTTGGCTTCTGTTTCATTTCCCTTATAGTTCACAAGTACGTAGTAGCCCATATCTGCCATTTTCAGGCAGACGGCTCTGCCGATACCCCGTGATCCGCCGGTTACTAATGCACATTTCATTGGTCTGGTACTATAGGTTTTGCAGCACTTGTAATGCCTTGTTGATATTAATGGACTGCCGTTGTTTTGGATTCTTGTAACGTAGTACCGGAAAGTGCAGTGGTATCAGTTTTCTGAAGGTAAGTTACTACTTTTTCCAGCTCTTTATACCGTGGGGAATCTTCTACAAATTTCGGGAACACCTGCCGTACAGACTGGTAAACAGCCTTTGTGGCGGGTGATAAACGCGGCACGCATTGCAGGTAATCGATAGCCTGAACTATCGTCATCAGCTGAATGGCCAGTACTTCAAATGAATTGTTGATAACCTTTCTCGTCATCAGGGCGCCATTGCAACCCATGCTTACAATATCCTGGTTATCATTATTATTGGGAATGCTGTGTACAGACATAGGGAATGAAAGGGTCTGGTTCTCTGCCACGGTAGAGGTGGCTGTGAACTGCATACCCTGCATGCCGAAGTTCAGCCCCAGAACACCCAGGTTTACAAACGGTGGGAACTTCTGGTTGAGCTTATTATTGAGCAGGTAGTTCAATTGGCGTTCAGACAGCATGGACAATTTGGTAATAGTGGTCTTCAGTTTGTCCATTTCCAGCGAAATGTAATCGCCGTGGAAATTGCCGCCGTGGAAAATGTTGTGATTTTCGTGATCTACTACCGGGTTATCATTAACAGAGTTAAACTCGTCTACCACTATTCTTTCTGCATGTACAATTGTATCGTAAACGGGACCCAGTACCTGCGTAATGCAGCGGAGGGAGTAATATTCCTGTACTTTATCTTCAAATACTTCCTGCTGAATATTGTCGGCTCTGTACAGATGTTCAGAACGGCTGCGGATCATTTTGCTGCCTTTCAGTACATCACGCATCATGGCAGCTACACGGTTCTGACCTTTGTGGTGTTTTACAATATTCAGTTCGTGTGAAAAATGGTCATCGTATGCTTCCACTATTTCATTGGTCATGGCAGAAAGCATGATGGACCAGTTCAGTAATTTTTTGGCACCCAGTACATTCAGCATGCCAATACCGGTCATGGCAGAAGTACCATTCAGAACAGCCAGGCCTTCGCGAATGTGAATGCTGGCGGGTTTCAGATTAAATTTTTTAAAGATCTCTGCAGTGGGATACATTTTTCCTTCATGCAATACTTCACCTTCACCAATCAGTGATAATGCCAGGTGAGCCAGTTGAACCAGGTCGCCGCTGGCACCTACACCACCATGTTCATATATACAGGGAGTAATATCATTGTTGATCATTTCCTTCAGCAGTTCTACCAACTCCGGATGTACGCCGGAGTGCCCCTGCATCAGGCTGTTTAAACGGGCTATCATTACAGCTTTACCCAACAATGCGGGTAATACGGCGCCGCTGCCGGAACTATGACTTCTGATAAGGTTGTACTGAAGTTCAAGGATCCTGTCTTCACTGATCTTGTATTGAGCCATCGGGCCAAAACCAGTGTTGATACCGTAAATGAGTTTTTCTTTTGAGAAATGTTGCAGAAAACGATAACTGGCTTCTACTTTTTCAACCGCTGTTGTATCAAGTGTCAGCGATTTTCCATTAAAAAGAAGCTCAGCAAAATCTTCCAACGAAAACATTCGTCCCCCAGCTACTATCATTGATTGAAAATTAATTAGATTTTAAGAAAACCCGTTTGCCGCAAAAAAAACGAAATATAAGCAAGGTGTCAAATTTAATTCGTTAATGGTTTTTACCTACCAGATATTTGTTTTTCAATGCTGTAAGCGGTTTTTTAAACGATTTGTATGGTTGTTTATTTTATGTATTTCAGGATGTACCGTATATGTGGTTTTCCGTAATGGATTTTACCCATTAACCGCTACCTGGTTATACGTTCTGCCGGGCCCTTTTATCAACAAACTTTATGGGCTTTCTACCCCCTTCCGGAAACTGCATGCGCTGCATTTCTTCCTGTGTCAGATACTTTATGTGCGGGCTTACGCGCAGTTTGGCCTGTAGATAGGCTCGGATCTGCCTGTCTGTTTCCTCACTGTAGTGGGTAGGTAGCAGGTGCAGCAGAATTTCATCTGTTCCAATATCGTTGGCATAAACCTCCACCGTAAAGTCGCGGATGTCTTCCATGCCGTTCAGGATATCAGACAGTGCGGGCAGGAACAGGGTGGTGCCTTTAAATTTGATCATCTGTTTTTTGCGGCCTATTACCGGCGACAGGCGCAGTGAATGTCGTCCGCAACTACAGGGCTCATAATGGCCGATACAGATATCGCCGGTCTGGTAACGCAGCAAAGGCATTCCTTCCACGCCCAGGGTGGTAATGGTAACCTCACCGGGCTGGCCGGGTGCTACGGGCTGATGGTTGTCGTCCAGGAGTTCAACGATCACCAGTTCAGGCTGGTGATGTCCGCCTTTTCCTGCGCCGCACTCCGTAAAGGCGGTCTGCATTTCGGTAGAGGCGTAGGTGGAGTACAATTGAATGTTCCACGAGTTGGTGATCTTTTGCCCAAGCACATTCATCGAAAAGTCTGTATTGCGGATATTCTCGCCAATGCAGACCGCCTTTTTAACAGAAGAGCTATTGATATCTATCTTGTGTTCCTGTGCGTATTGAATGAGTTTAACAATGAAGGAGGGCACTGCTACGATAGCGGTTGGCTGCAGACGGGCAATAGTTTCCCACTGCAACGATGGTACACCGGGACCTACACGGATAATGCCGGCGCCCAGTTTGCGGATACCGGAATAATAGGCCATACCGGCCATAAACTGCCTGTCAAGCGTAAGCATCAACTGGTACACATCGGTACTGCTGCCATCCGCGCAACTGAAAGAGGAATATTCGTTGTAGGCCAGTCTGTTCAGATCATTGTCTGTAAGTGCAATGGTAACCGGGCTGCCCACAGTACCGGATGTAGCGGTGTACTCGATGATTTTATCACGGCTAACACACAGAAAGTCACTGTTGCGTTGCTGAAGGTCTTCTTTACCGGTTACCGGCAGGTGTACCAGGTCTTCCGGAGTTTGTATAGCTGCAATATTAATATGACGGGTGGTAAACAGCTCCCGGTAAAAAGGAGAATGTTGCCCGATATACGCCAGCAGCTCCTGCAGTTTTTGCTGCTGCATGGCCCGGATGGCTTCCGGTGTAGGATAAGATGTTTTGGTGAAGGAGTGATTCATTATTGCTCTATAATTATAGTGGCCGTTGCCATGGTTTTTATGTGCGACAAAGAAACATGGATTTTCTGTACATCTATGTGAGAAAGTGTATAAGCTGTCTGGCCCAGCAATACCACATGCGGTTGGCCACTGGCATCATTGCGGATCTCTACTTCATTGAATGCTGTGTCGTTGGCCCAGCCGGTACCCAGTGCCTTGAAAAAAGCCTCCTTGGCTGCAAACCGCGCGGCATAATGTTCGTATTTATGAGCTTTGGCTTCACAGTAGGCTATTTCATGGGCAGAAAAAACAAGTTCCCGGAAACCGGATTCCTTTCCGATTTTGGCAGCAATGCGCTCCACTTCAATAATGTCTGTGCCGAGACCTGTTATCATGTTATCTGTAATATGCTAGTTCTGTTTTTCCTTACACTTGGTCAACTGTGTGCGAACGTGATCCTCTTCCTTTTTGGTGGCGATCACTTTGGTCAGCGCTTTTTCATAGTAAGGGATGGCTTTAGCGTATTGTTTTTGTTTAAACAGGTAGTCGCCTGCCAGTTCATAAGCATGGTAATACTCCGGGTTGGTAGCTACCATGCTGTCTATGTCTACAGTTTGTTTATCGGCGATCCGCTGTTTAAACTGGCGGAACAATTCAAAATCATGAAATGCTTTTGTCTGCAAAAAAGTATCAGCAGCAATAGTCAGTGAAGTATCACTTACTTCCCGGTTCTGCTGCATGCCGTGAAGTGCAAAGATTTTGTTCAGATCGTATGCAACAAATTTGCCCAGTTGCCAGGGAGCAGTAGAAACCCAAACCAGTCTTTTTTTAGGTTCAAAAACTATGGAGTGGTGGGCAATCAGCTGGTTGATGGCTTTTTCATTGCCCATACCAATATTGGCATTGTGCAAACCTTCACGGTCCCTTAAAATGCGGACTGTTTTTTCCGGCGTGTTCTTGCCGTTGGCGTTCAGCAATTCAGTTAAACGTTCATAGCGGTAAGGTGATGCGCTTTCCTGCATCTGTTCTTTGTTAGATTCCGATTGACCAAGTCCTTTACTCTGGAAATGGTTGGCGCAAAGGATATAGTCTTTGTTGGGATCGTATATATCCAGCGAATCGGGTGTTTTTTCAATGACTATGGCTTTATTATCTGCTGCAGAAGCCACCAGGAAGGATTCTGATACAAACATTTTTCTTCTGCGGGCAATGGCAATGGCTTCCTGTATATTACCGGCATATTGCAATACTTCACGTGCTACCAGCGATACCGGTGTGGCAGAGCCGGATGGAATGCTGGATTTGGCAGCATTGATGGTAACAGTCAATCCCTGATCATTCATACCGGACACAACACCGATAAATCCGCCCCAGGTTACAGACATGAACTTGTGCCCCTCTTTAGGGTTTACAAACATGACAATTTTATCTTCTGCAAATTTGTCGCCTACATAGAAATCAAAATTGCGCCCTACGATCAGATTGCTGTCAGCAGAATGACCGTTCCAGGTAGCGAAAGAGGTACAACCTACCAGCATCATGTTCTGCAATGCATGACCAATATCATGTGCCGCGTGATAGTTGAGAATGCGTTGGTAATTGGTGCCGATATAATCGTATTGGTTGGAAGCAGATTCAGAAATGCCGTAGATCTCTTCTTTGTATTCTTC
This sequence comes from Chitinophagaceae bacterium PMP191F, assembly GCA_001302245.1. Classification (GTDB taxonomy): domain Bacteria; phylum Bacteroidota; class Bacteroidia; order Chitinophagales; family Chitinophagaceae; genus PMP191F. The sequence goes on along the minus strand of LGYU01000008.1, from coordinate 22,605 downwards.
CGTTACATTGGAGGTAAGATGGCGGTTGAACCAGCCGATGAAATACTTAAGTGTATGCAGGTAAGCGCGTGAGGGGATCATCCTGGCGATCTGTTCTGTAAAATTATCTTCCTGCCGTACAATTAGTTCTTTGGCCAGCTTGCCATTGATAACGCCGCGTTCAAAAGCATTGCCTTCCACATACAACTCGTACAGGCCGCTGTTGCTTTTACGGAACCAGTTATTGTTGATAGTATACAGGCCGGGACTGGGTTCTGCGCGTTGTAGTTTTTCTGTACTGGTGTCCTGTATTTTGGGCGGATCAACTTTAGACACGATCACCAGGTAAATAAAACCAGCTACCAGCAACAGCACAAAGGTGCCCAGCACATACAAGACCCTTCTCCAGAATTTCTTTCTTTTCAGCATCATTTATATTTTGAACTGAATACGGATAACCATCCGTATATTATGCATTTCTTATTTTTTCTACAATACGTTCATTACCCGTTAAAGTTACACTCGTTATCAATGCGCTGATGGTAGTACCTAAAATGCCGTGCAGGTTCAGGTTTTGTCCTGTCTGGTACAGGTTAGGTACTTTGGTGCGCGGTGCGATGTAGGTTTTAACCGGGTCTCTGTAATCTTTGGCAATACCATACATGGAGCCATCATCGCTGCCGATATAGTCGCGGTACGATAACGGGGTAGATGTATAATAAGATTGTATACAATTGCGCAATCCGGGAAAACGCTGTTCTACGCAATCCAGTAATATTGCTGCTTTTCGTGCTTTAAATGCTTCATAGCTCTCCCCTCTATCCTCTTCTGCAGAAACAGTATTGAACGTGTGCGCCCAGGGTGTCATTTCATCATACCGCATGTAGGTGAAAATGGTCATGGATTCAGCATTTTCCGGTGACCTGGAAGAAGCGGACAAGAACAATGCGTAACCCAGCGGCCAATTCTCTTCGGTGTAATCAGTCATGGACCACACATGTCCTTCCTTGTGATAGTAATAGTTGTGCGACAGATAGGGAAATGACCCTTTTTTTAGCACAATATTGAGTGTAAAGGAAGAGATGGTGTTTTCCAACTGTTTCATCCGGTTACGGTAAGCTTTCCTGATCAGGTCGGTATCAGTCAGCTCCAGCGTTTGTACCGGGTGCAGGTTGGAAATAAAATGTTTGGCATAGATGTGTTTGCCATCGGCCAGTTCCACACAGGTGGCTATACCATCTTCCACCACAATTTTTTTCACTTCACTGTGGCGCAGCACTTCTCCACCCAGTTCGCGGATATTTTTTGCCAGGTATTTGGCAATCTGTGAACCGCCGTCAATACATTTCCAGGAGCTTTCAATATAGCTGTTCAATATCAGTGCGTGAATATAGAATGGCGTTTGATGGCCTTTACCGGCATACAGAATATTGTTGCCTGCCAGTACAGCCTGTAATTTTCTGTTATTGGTAAGCGACTCGATATAGGCTTGCGCATCTATTTCCTGCACACTGGCTTTAGCTTCTGCATCCAGGTTGTATTGCAGGTTGTACATAGGGAACTTGCTGCACACCTCACGTATCTTTTCGCAATAAGTTCTGATGGCCTGCTCTTCATCCGGAAAATCGGTCACCAGCGATGCAATGAACCGTTCGTATCCCTGTGCATATACATATTCATGCGGGTCATTGCCGATAATGATCTTATCAAAAGCAGCTTCTTTCATCTGCTGCAACTTCAGTTTTTCTGTAAGTCCCAGGTACTTGAACACCTGGTACAGGTTTTGGCCTTTACCAAGTCCGCCAATGTAATGAACACCCGAATCGAAGATCACTTTATCACGTACAAAGGTTTGTAAGCAACCGCCAATCTGTTTGTTCTTTTCCAGCACACATACACTGTAGCCTTCACGGCCGAGTATGTTGCCACATACCAGCCCTCCCATGCCACTGCCTATTATCACCACATCATACTGCTGCATGTGCGTGGTTTTGAGCGTGACGGATAACAAACATCATATTGGAAGTGTAGCGTGTATTGTCAATTTCTGTACACTCCATATTGTAACGGCCCGTGATCTCGCGGATAAGTGATGCAGAAAGAAAGGACAAACCGTTGGAGGTTGTTTTATTGAAACCGAGCAATCGGGTAGAAAAATATTCTGTAATACGCGTGCCTTTGTGCCTGTCTGCAAGATCCTTGTTCCCGTCTCGGATAATGAATGTTCCGCCAGGTTGCAGATGGCGGATACACTTTTCAATCACCACACGTTGTTGTTCTGGTTGTAAATAGTGCAGTACATCGGCAATGACAATACCATTGTATTGTTCAAATGAAAAACTGGTCGCATCTGCATGAAAAAAATTGATGTGTTCATCTTTACTGAAACACCTGGCTGCTACTGCAATCTTCTCTTCGTCATAGTCTATGCCTGTAACATTCCGTTCCGGTGCTGTAAAACGCAGCATGTAGGAAAGAAAACCGTATCCGCAACCGATATCCAGTATGTTTCCGGAAGCGGGCAACAGGTCGTGAAAAAGGCGGTAATTTTTTTCCATGCGGGTTTTAATGCGCATGTACCATTCCTGCACCGGGCCTTTATAAATGTAATTGTACACCAGTTTTTCCCTGAAATAATCCGGTTGTTCCATTTCACGTCTGCGCTGCACAAACTGCTCCCTAAAATAACGGCCAACCTGTTTGGCGCGTTCTGAATAGGTTTTGCCAAAACGCTCATCTTCCGGCGTGATCCTGGGCAGGAACTTCACGGAAAGTGTTCCGTTTTTCAATAGGAAATCACCTTTGGTCATATTGTAACCCGTGCCGTGTATAACGATCGGCAGAATATCAAGTTGCAGTTTTTCGGCAATATAAAATGCGCCTTTGTGGAAACGCTTCATGGTGCCATCCACTGTGCGGGTGCCTTCCGGAAACACAACAATGGAATAGCCTTCTTTTACCCGTGCGGCCATTTCATCAATACTGGTTTCTGCGCCTTCTGCTACGGGATAATAGTCTGCCATGCGCACTACAGCGCCGAAAACCGGTGATTTCCACACCCAGTTATTGGTCAGCAATATCAGTTTGGGATGCAGCATTACAGTAACAAGAATGTCGAGGAAGGACTGATGGTTGCAGATCACTACCGCCGGTTTGGAAAAATTTTCTTTCAGCGGGTTATCGATCCGTTTGCGAAGATTGCCCATAACGTATACCAGCGACCATACAAATTTTGAAATGCATACATGGTACAGGTACTTTCCCTGGCGTTTGAACGGGTTGATCTTCACCATTAAAAAGCCCAGCAATGTCAGGATCAGGCTGCCTGTTACAAAATAGGCAAATGCAAAAATAGAGATGCAGAAACCTGAAAGGGTCCAGGGATAGTGCTGTTTTTTAACACGGTTGGTGATCAGCAGGCGGAACAGGAAGGGGATCAGTACCTGTGCTACTATTACCACACACAGAATACCGATGATAGAGATCAGTGCAATGGAACGTAAGGCCGGATGTTTGGCAAAGATCAGTACACCCAGGCCTGCTACTGTGGTAATGGCTGACAGGATGATGGATGATTTGAAAGAAGACAGATTCTTATTGCCGGTTTTATATTCCTGCAGCAGCCCTTCAATGATGAAAAGACTATAATCATCGCCCAGACCGAAAATAAGTGCCGATACAATGATGTTAACGATGTTGAACTGTATGCCCAGCAGTCCCATAATGCCCAGGATCCAGATCCAGGCAATGAGCATGGGAATGAACGATACCAACGCCAGCTCAATACGGCCAAAGGTGATCAGCAATACCACAAATACCAGGATGGATGACATCAAAGCAATTTTATTGAAATCGGTATTGATGATCTCTACCAGTTTGCCGGTTAAATATTGTTTGTCAATAACAGTAATATGCGGTTGGTTATCGAATGCTTTATATACCTGTGCTTTGTTTTCAGGCGATACTTTTACCAGTGTGGCAACGGTAGCGATGCCGTTTTTTTCGGTAATGTAATCGTCCAGAAATGAAGTGCGGATGGCTGCCATTTCTTTAGCACTTACCACTGCATAAGGCTTGTTCAGCATTTCCTTAAAATGATCAAAGGCTGTAGCACTGTATTTCAGCGGAGCACCTTCTGTTGCCAGCATGTTAAATAGCTGCTGTTTTTTTCCAGAAGTCCAGTAATTATTCCAGCGTGCGATTCTTGCCTGCTGTAAGGAATCGGAAATGATCAGTGAGCCTACACCTGAGTATTTATTGATGACATGTTGTTCCTTCAGAGAGTCAATGGTGGCGGCCAGTTTTTCATTGTTGGTCAGTGCTTCGTTAAGGTCTTTGCCTTCGGTAACAATGTATACCGATCGCAGCGAAAACTGGTTAATGGCATTTAACCTGGCCTCTGCCTCTTTCAGTTCCGGCGACATGAAGTTCATCTGCGTCATATCTGCCTGGAAACCTACCCTGTTCACGGTAAATGCCAGACCAACAGTAAGCAATACAATGATCAGAATCAACGCTTTGTTGGATTCAAAGCGATAGTCGGCCAGTCTGTCGATCCAGGAATGCGACACATGTGTAGCCGTATGCTGGTCTTTTTTAGAAGTAATAAAATGTGGCAGAAAAATAAGGGAACACAATGCAGCTCCTATCAGGCTGAATGCTGCAAATAAACCGAGGTCCTGCAGCAGTCCCAGTTTTACAAATTCCAGGCACAAAAAACCGCCAATGGTAGTAAAGCCGCCAATAGTAAGCGGGAAAGAAAGGTCTTTAATAACAGCCAGTGCACTGCCGGTGTGCCGGTAATGATTGAACACATGCAGTGAATAATTCACCGCTATACCCAATATCACAGAGCCGGTTCCCAATGCGATGACTGAAATGGAACCTTTAATGAAATAAATACAGGCAAGCGAAAACAATGCCCCATATACTACTGGGATCAGTATCAAAAGTGGCGCACGTTTTTTTCGAAAATACAGACCAATAAACACTACCAGGAACAGTACCGTAATACCCTGGGTTAAAAGAGTATCCTGTCGCAACTGGCGTGCGTTGCCTGCGGCTACAGCGGCAGCACCAAAATAAGAAGCCGTAATATTGCCCAGACCCTGTACAGATAAATGGTTGGTGATGCTGTCAATACCTTGCAGCAGTTCCGTGTTTTTACCGGTGTTGTTAGATGCAAAAGCCGGGGTAACCAGTATCAGCAGGTGTTTTTGGTCTTTCGTAAGAATATAGCTGTCGTACAGTTCAAAATTCTCATCATACTGTAGCTGCTGCAGTTTTTTCAACCCGATAAAACTGATGCCTACCGGGTCGTTGCTGATCATATTTTTCAATGCAAAGCCAGCCGGAGAACTCAGCGTGCGTACATTCTGCTCCAGTGTGTGATGCACCTGTGCAGGAGCAATCAGGCTGTCGATGGCAGTGTAATCTTTTTCTGACAGGTATATAGGCAAGTGCTCCTGTATATTCTGGAACAGGCGCAGGGTCATTTCATCATCTACCTTGTAACTAAGCTTTGCAATGTGTGAGGTCCACCTGCTTTGTAAGCCGCTTACCAGTGAATCTGCATAGGTTACCAGGCTGTCGGGCTGTACTGCGTTGGAGTTTTTAAGCGAAACTGTGATCACCAGTTTATCAATAAACTTGGAGTTCTGAAAAACCTGGTTCAGTTTTTCTATTTTTTTATCATGAGGCAGTATTTTGGAAATATCTTCTTCAAAGGTTACCAGCCGGGCAAAATTGGCGGCCAGTAATAAGGTTCCGGCAAAACATACAAACAGCAGCCATCTGCGTTGCTGAAAAAATAAATATATCCCGGTAAAAAGTTTTTCCATTGTACTGCAGCTTATGCGGCCAGAAGAGTTTTTCTTTTAAAAAGTTTAAGTACGATAAAAGTCAGCAGGCCAATTGTCACCCCTGCCGTTACAGCCAGTGTAATACTGCCATAAATATATTGCTGCAGGTTTTGTTTTACCATTTCCAGTGTAATATGCCGGGTAAAGGGCATATTAACTGCATTGCCATGCATCCAGAAGGTACCCATTTTATAGCTTAGAAAAATGATCAGCGGAATCATAGGTGGAATACTGATATTGGCCGAAATGATCACCAGTGCTTTATTCAACCGTAATATCACGGCCAGAAATATTGCAGCCGCCAGTTGAAAACCCCATATCGGAATAATCCCCATGAATACACCAAAGCCTATCGAAACAGCTTTCAGTGTATCAGACTGCCCGGTGTGCAGCAACTGATCATTCACCAGGTTTTTCCATGTTTTTTTTTGAAAAAGACTGCGAAAAAAATTGCGGGGCTTAATGTACAGGAAGGTAATCAGTACCAGTATGGTATTAAGAATGCTGATGCGTGTAAAATCTTTAAACGGACGGAAATGCGATACGCGCGTTTCTTTGGGTGCGTAGTATACCGTAACTGGAACGGATACAATGGCGGCGCCTTTCCAGGCAGCACGTACCAGCACTTCTATTTCAAATTCATATTTGCGGGTAATGAATCGCATACCTTTCAGTAGCAGCAACGGGTACAGGCGGTAACCCGATTGTGTGTCGGGTGAAGTAATACCCGTTTCCACTTTGAACCAGAAATTGGAGAATTTATTACCAAAACTGCTTTTACCGGGCACAGATGCCTGGTCCATATTACGTGCGCCAATGATCACGGCATTGCGTTCCTGCTCCAGTTTTTCCAGGAACACCGGCAGATCTTTGGCAAAATGCTGACCGTCCGAATCAATGGAAATAGTATAATGATATCCCAGTTCAATGGCACGGGCAATTCCTTTGCGTAAAGCCCATCCTTTGCCCTTGTTGGGGGAATAACTAACCTGCTGAATACCGGTGAAAGCAGCCAGTATATCGGGTGTATTATCAGTAGAGCCGTCGTTCACAACAATGACATTGTTGGTATAGGCAAGCACATCGGTAATAACTCCGGCCAGCGTGGCGGCATTATTGTAGGTAGGTATTAAAACACAGGTTTTAAGTTCGTCAAACTTTTGCCTGTACAGATCTGGTTGAATCATCAGGTTATGTTGTTTTTCATTGGCCGAATGAAAAGCACACAAATGTTTTCAATATTGTCTGTATGAACAATATGCTGCACTTACCGGCTAGTAACTATCACGCAGCGCCATGCTACAGACAGAAAATTTTTCTGTGGGCAGTATTTTGCCGGTAATTATCCGGTGTTTTCCCGTAATGCAACATAAAAGCCTAACCACATGATATTGAAATCATCTCCGGCCGGTTGCAACGTACAAAATTAGGGTAAAATAAAGACCAAACGAAGCAGGTTGCGCCGGTATACCACTCACCGGGTAAGTATTTTGTACTAAGGCGTGAATAATTAACAACAGCCCAAACGCGTCTTTTACCACTTGCCGGTCAATTAGTTCGCCACTACATTTATATTTGATAAATTGCCACGACAGAATGCAACCCTTATGCAGAAGCTGGACATTAAACCTTATTATGATATCGTTATTATCGGTGCCGGAGTAGGTGGGTTAACGGCAGCTGCTTTACTCAGTAAAGCAGGGCTTTCGGTTTGTGTGCTGGAAAAGGAACCGCACGCGGGGGGGTACCTGGCTGGTTTTCGCAGAAAAGATTTCCGGTTTGACACTGCTATACACTGGTTGAATCAATATGCCCCCGATGGAATGGTGTGCCGTCTGTTTGACGTGCTAGGCAACGATTACCCGGTAGCTGTTCCGCAACAGCGCATCCGCAGGTATGTAGGCGACAGCTTTGATTACCTGCTTACCAATAATCCCGATGAATGGCGCGATCAACTGATCGCAGAATTTCCTGAAGACAAAAAAGGCATAGAGCAGTTTTTTAAGGCCGCTAAAAGGCTGGGCCGGTCCTTTAAGAACTTCAGCAGCGTATTTCGCTCTGAAGAGACGATGACGGCCTATGAACGATTGAAAAATAAGTTCCGTTTGCTGGATTTTGCCCTCCCTTTTATCCCTTTTATCCGTTATTCCGGCGAAAAAGGATTGAAAAAAGGGTTGAAACGGTTTTTCAAAAATGAGGCCCTGCACAGGATCTTTACTTCCGAAACAGAACTGCTATCGTGTCTGGTGCCGATAGGCTGGGCTTATTATGGTGATTTCCAGAGTCCCCCCAAAGGAGGTGGCCAGGTAATACCGGAATGGCTGCAGCACATAGTGGAATATTATGACAACCCCGTATATTTTAAATGTAAGGTGAATAAGGTGCTGGTAGAAAATAATACCTGCCAGGGTGTAGAATTTGAACACCGCGGAAATATACATACGGTAAATTGTAAATATGTTATTGCTGCATGTGATGTGGAAACCTTGTACGAGAAAATGCTGCCAGCTGCTGCTGTGCCCGATAAGCTGAAGAAAAAACTTCGTAAGGCCGAACTCTACAGTTCATCTGTTACCATTTCCATTGCATTGGACTGTCCTGCGGAAGAACTGGGATTTAATGAAGAACTGGTACATATTGCCAGCGAACAGGTGACCTATGATGAACACCACAACGGCGATCCTGCTACTTCAGAGATCAGCATCCTGGCACCTTCTGTACGCGATAAGTCGCTGGCGCCGCACGGCATGGGTACTTTAACCCTGTTTATGCCCGCCTTTATGGAGTACGAGAATAACTGGTTTACCGGCCGGGATGAAAATGGCAATTATATCAGGGGTGAAGAATATAAAAAACTGAAAAATGATATTGCAGAAGTGATCATTGCACGGGTGGATGCAACCGTTGCACCGGGATTGCGCTCTCATATTATGTTTTATGATGTGGCTACACCGGTAACACACTGGCGGTATACCGGCAACAAGAACGGAACCATGATGGGGGCTAAGCCGGGCAAAGAAAATATGCAAAGCAAAATTGCACATTACCGTACCCCGGTAAAGAACCTGCTGCTGGGCGGTCATTGGGCTGAGCTGGGTGGGGGTGTTCCCATTGCAGTAAAAGCGGGTGCCAATGCTACCCTGCTGGTACTGCAGAAAGAAAATCCTGTACTTTTCCAGCGGCTGGCGGCTTATATGGATGCTACTATCGATCTGCAGCAACTATCGTTTCACGGAGCCTGCAAGCAGTACAATAATTCGTGGCAACAGGCCCTTACGCCTGCGCAAAAACTGGCTGCGCGTATAGAATCCGGTGGGGATTGCAGTAATAGGGAAATGGCATAGCTTTTTAGAGAGTACCGGTAACCCGTATTGCACTACCGGCCGTTACTAACAGCTTTAAGAATACATGAGATAATATCGTAACGTGTTTTTTGCCTGGAATACCAGCAGCTTTTTAACGGCGGCGTGCAACGAGGGAATACTTTTTACACTTGAAAATTTTATTAGTCTATGAAAAATTTTAAAATTGCCGTTTTATTGCTGGGCTTTCTGGGTATAGTGGTTACTGGGTATAGCCAGGATAAATTTGACCGTTCTGTGTTCTATGGTGTGTTGGCGGGCGAAGATGTAAAGGGAATAGATAACCAACTGAAAGTAGTGCAAAATGCTGAAGGAAATGACAAAGACGCCTATGAAGGTACCCTGCTGATGAAAAAAGCAGGCCTGGTGGGTGGACCCGGCAAAAAGTTGAATCTTTTCAAATCAGGACACAAAAAACTGGAAGCTGCGCTGGAAAAAGACAGTGCCAATGCCGAATACCGGTTTTTGCGCCTGATGATACAAGAGAACGCACCCGGAATATTGGGGTATAAAAACGATTTGGAAAAAGACAAGCAGTATATTCGCACACATTTTAAAAGCTTGTCTTCTGTAGTACAGCAGGCAGTTTTAAATTATAGTAAAAAATCAAAAATATTACAGTCAACTGAACTCAACGGGGCCTAAAGAATGAGCAAAAAAGTTTTAGCCATATATTATACACAATCAGGTCAGTTAGAGGATATTATTGATAATTTTACTGCTCCGTTCGTTCAACAGGGCATGACAGTAGAAAAAATCCGTATCCGTACGCAAAAAGAGTTTGCGTTTCCATGGACATCAAAACGTTTTTTTGATGCCATGCCCGAATCGGTGCTGGGTGTTCCCGCACCACTGGAAGATTTTCAACCAAAGGAATCAACATACGATCTAATAGTTGTAGGCTATCAACCCTGGTACTTATCCCCTAGTATACCAGCTACGGCATTGCTAACACACCCGGCTTTTAAGGCAGTTGCTAAAAACATTCCGGTAATAACCATTATCGGGGCACGTAACATGTGGCTGAATGCTCAGGAAAAAGTAAAAAAGCTGTTGCGCGACGCCGGGGCACGGTTAAGCGGGAACATTGCATTGGTTGATAAGCATAACAACCTGGTGAGTGTAGTGACAATTTTATACTGGATGATGACGGGTAAAAGAGACAAATACCTCGGTATTTTCCCCAAACCCGGTGTGTCAGATGAAGATATTGCACAAACAAAAGCTTTCGGGGAACTGGTAATACCACACCTGCAAAGCAATACATGGGAGGGATTGCAAACAAAATTGATACAGGCAAAGGCACTGGAGGTGAAGTCGGATCTGATGTTTATTGAACAAAGAGCAGGACGCCTTTTTTCTATCTGGGGCAACCTGATCATCAAAAAAAAGAACAGAACAGCCTGGCTTACGGTATTCAAATATTACCTGCTGATTGCGCTATTCATTGTTGCACCCATTGTGCTGATCATTAACACCATTTTTTTTAAACCTTTTCTGTTGAAAAGGATACGCAGAAAGAAACAATATTATTTAGAATTGAATTAACCCCTTATCAGAGATGTCTTTCAAGCAGGTTTACATTACAAATACCGCCCATTTTCTTCCGAACGAACCCGTTTCCAATGACGAAATGGAGTCGTATTTAGGTTATATTAATGATAAACCATCCAAATCCAAAAGGATCGTTTTGCGCAACAACGGTATTACCCGCCGTTTTTATGCTATCAATAAAGAAGGCAAGGCTACTCATACCAATGCACAGATGACAGCATTGGCAGTAAGGTCGCTGTATGGTAACGATCCTGCAAAGCTGAAGTCATTTCAACTGCTTTCATGCGGTACTTCCTCACCCGACCAGATGATGCCCTCACATGGTGTAATGGTACATGGATACCTGCCTGAAACAGGCGCTATAGAAGTTGTATCTCCTGCCGGTGTATGCTGCTCCGGTATGCACGCTTTTAAATATGCATACCTGGCGGTAAAAACAGGCGATGTGGAAACAGCTGTGTCAACCGGTTCTGAACGCCTTTCACGTGTACTGCGTTCTGATGTGTTTGAAGACGAAGTACAACGCCTTACACAGCTGGAAGAGAATCCTTATATCGGTTTTGAAAAAGAATTTTTACGCTGGATGTTGTCTGACGGTGCGGCTGCTTTTGAAGTGTCCAGCAAAAAAAATGAAAATGGTCTTAACCTGCGCATAGAGTGGCTGGAAGGCGTTTCGTATGCACACGAAATGGAAGCCTGTATGTACATGGCCAGCGATAAGAATAGTGACGGTACATTGAAAAGCTACATGGACTATTCGCCGGAAGAGATCATGACACAGTCTATTTTAAGTATCAAGCAGGATGTAAAACTGCTGAGTGAATATATTGTACCACTGGGTGGTATTCGTTTAAAGGCTTTGTTTGATCAGAAAGGATTAAAAGCAGACGAGATCGATTACTTTTTACCACATATGTCAAGCTCCTTCTTCAAAAGCAAAATATACGATCAACTGCAGGAGCTGGGTATGGGCATTCCTTACGAAAAATGGTTTACCAACCTTACTACACTAGGCAATGTGGGCGCCGGTTCTATTTATTTAATGATTGATGAATTGTTCCATAGCGGTAAACTACAGAAAGGACAAAAGATACTGTTGCTGGTACCGGAAAGTTCCCGTTTTTCTTATGTGTATTGTTTGATGACGGTATGCTAAAGTGATGATGGTTTGATTGTTACATGGATTGATGGCTACAATTCCATGGCGTAAGTACTGTCATCAATAAACAATAACCATCAGACCATTTAACTATAGAACAATCATATCCCAATCATGAAAAAAGAAGAAATACCGCAGGATCCCAGCGCGCTGGATAAATTTACCCGCGAGGTTTGCTATGCTGTGGACAGTTCCGGCAACTATGTTACTGAACTGAGCCGCGGATGGGAAATAAAGGCTTCTGCATTGGGTGCCGCCTGGGAAGATATCAAACACCGGATTGAAGATGCGAAGCAAAAGGTGCTGAACAATGAGGCCAGCCCGGTATTGTTCTTTATGGAATGGCGGTTGATGGATATAGCTATGGTGGCTGCTTACACCGGTTTCTGGAAATGGCAGGTAAAACGCCATATGAAACCAGTCGTGTTTGAAAAACTTTCCGATAAAAAACTACAGAAATACGCCGAAGCATTCAATATAACTGTGCAGGAGCTTAAAACATTACAGGTGCATGAAGAGTAATTTTGAACACCTTCAGGCTGCGCATTGCGAAAATGGCGTAACCACTAATTTATTAAAATCTGTAGGTGTTCAGCAGCTTACAGAACCCCTGGCCTTCGGCATTGGCTCTGGGCTGTTCTTCATTTACATTCCTCTGCTGAAGATCAACAACGGGCCGGCCTTTGCATTTCGCACCATGCCGGGTATGATCTTTAAAAGAACCTGTAAATCGCTGGGTATACCGGTGGTAAGAAAAAAATTTTCTTCACCACAGGAAGCCGAAAAAGTATTGCAGGACTGTCTTGCCGCCGGTCAGCCCGTAGGCTGCCAGGTAGGTGTTTATTACCTGACCTATTTTCCCAAAGAATATCGTTTCCATTTCAATGCACACAACCTCATTGTGTACGGAAAGGAAGCAGACAATTACCTGATCAGCGATCCGGTGATGGAAACAGTAACTGCTCTTACCAGTTATGAATTACAACGTGTGCGTTTTGCCAAAGGCGCACTGGCTCCACGTGGCCAGTTGTATTATCCCAAAGAATCAAAACCGGTAACAGAAGAACAGATGCGCAAAGCCATTAAAACCGGCATTAAAAGAAATGTGCGCGACATGCTGCATATTCCCGGCAACATTGCAGGTGTAAGCGGTATACGTTATACCGGTAAAAAGATCAAGAACTGGCGTGATAAGCTGGGGCCGCAGAAAGCAGGGTTGTACCTGGCACAACTGGTACGTATGCAGGAAGAGATCGGCACTGGTGGCGGCGGATTCCGTTTTATTTACGGGGCATTTTTACAACAGGCACATGCTTATCACCCGGATGATAAATTGCTGGATATTGCCAAACAATTTACCAAAGCCGGCGATCTGTGGCGCACTGCCGCAGTACAGGCTTCGGGTATTTATAAAGGTCGCCTGGGTAAACAGGAAGACTATAACCTGATGGGCGATTACCTGCTGGAAGTGGCAGACCTTGAAAAACAGGCATTTCAGGCACTTTCTCACATAAAATGGCATTCATGAGCACCCCGGCAGTACGTATACAGGACCTTAGTTTTGGGTACCCCGGGCAGTCCAGTCACTTTACACGCTTAAATCTGGAAATACCTGCAGGTACGCGGTTTGGCCTGTTTGGCCCCAACGGCGCTGGTAAAACTACGCTCATGAGCCTGATGACAGGAGTGCTACCTTGTAAGCAGGGTGAGATCTGGTTGCTGGAATATTCTATCAAAGAACAACAGAAAAGTATCAATAAACTGTTTGGCCTGGTGCCTCAGGATTTTTCCTTTTACCAGGAATTAAGCCCGGTAGAAAACCTGGCATTTTTTGGTGCCTGGGCTGGTTTACATAGCAAAGCCATCAGGCAGCGGACCGATGAACTGCTGCAGGCGTTGGGCCTGGAAGATGTGAAGAATAAACCCGTACACAAATTTTCAGGTGGAATGAAACGCAGGGTAAACCTTGCTATTGGTGTTATTCATCATCCGCAGGTATTATTTCTGGATGAACCAACTGTAGGTGTGGATGTGCAGAGCAGGCACGCTATTATTGACTATCTGAAAAAACTGAACAACGAGGGTACTACCCTTATTTATACATCGCATCAGCTGAATGAAGCGGAAGATCTGTGTGAAAGGATTGCATTGATAGATGAAGGAAAAATTATTGCATGCGACCAGCTTAGCAACCTGTTGAAACAACACCGGCAGGACGGGTTGGAAGGATTGTTTTTAAACTTAACCGGTAAAGCATACCGGGATTAATCCGAAAGTCAAAACAGCTTTTTCTTTAGGACTTCCCGACTACAATATGTACAAACTCTGGGCTACCATACGGAAAGACTTACGCATTCTTACCCGCGACAAGGTGGGCTTAACGCTCATGTTTGCAATGCCTGTATTGTTGGTAATGGTGATCACCAGTGTACAGAACAGTACGTTTGAACTGGTAAACGACAATAAAGTACCGCTGCTGCTGTGCAATAAAGATTCCGGCCAGGCAGCAAAGGAACTACAGGCGGCTATCGGCAAGGTTGGTATGTTTGAAGTGGTGCTGGCCGACAAACAGGAAACAGACGAGCAGATAAAAACGCGCATGCATGCCAAAGATGCATTGGTTGCCATCGTAATACCCGCCGATTTCTCGGCCAAAATAAATGCCCGCGCCAGAGATGTAGCAGAAAAAGCACTGAAAGATTTTGGTGTGCGTGAAAATGTAGATAAAGCTGCTGATTCTATGCAGCCCATCACCTTGTATTATCACCCGGTATTACAACAGTCGTTCCGGCAATCTATACAGGGCGCATTACAAAGCGTGCTACAACTGGTAGAAAGTAAGGAAGTGGTAAGACACCTGTATTTCTCCATCAATGAAAAACCTATTCCGGATTCGCTGGAAACTGCTATTGTGAGCAATCAGGTACCCATACGTGAAGAACCTGTTTCACGCAACGGAAGCCGCCATTTGCCCAATGCCAGCCAGCACAATGTACCTGCCTGGACTATTTTTGCCATGTTCTTTGTGGTGATATCGTTGGGTAGTGCAGTGGTGCGTGAAAAACTGAACGGTAGTTTTATACGGTTAAAGACATTACCGACCAGCTATGCGATAGCCCTGTTGTCGAAACAACTGACCTATATCTGTGTTACCTTGTTGCAGGCAATGGTGATCTTTTCGCTGGGTGTGTGGTTCTTCCCTGTAATAGGCTTACCGGCCCTGAATCTGCCGGCCGATATTGGCGGACTGTTGCTGGTAACCCTGATCTGCGGATGGTGCGCTACCAGTTTTGCTATCTGTATAGGTGTGTTTGCACAAACGCAGGAGCAGGCCAATGGTTTTGGTGCCGTATCTATAGTAATACTGGCAGCTATTGGTGGTTTGCTGGTCCCGTCCTTTGCCATGCCCGACTCTTTCAAAACGATAATAATGCTTTCACCCCTGCACTGGTGCCTGGAGGCTTATTACGGCTTATTCCTGGAAGGAGGAAAACTGAAAGATATATTCTTGAATATTTTACCTTTACTCGCTATTACACTCCTTATCCAGTTAATAACGTTTGGAGGGTTAAAAAAGAAAAAATTAATCTGATCACATAACAATGGAAACAGTACAGTTAAAAGAGCAACTGAAAAAACAGATCGTTGAGTTTTTGAACTTGCCCGTAAAGCCTGAAGATATTAAAGACGAAGAACCTTTATTTGGTGAGGGGCTTGGTCTGGATTCCATTGACTCCATCGAGCTGATCGTATTACTCTCCCGCGAGTATGGCATTTCTATTCAGGATCCCAAGGAAGGCCGTAAAGTACTGGTGAACATCAACACCATGGTAGATTATATTGAAAAGAACAGAACGAAGTAAATCGCTTGTACGTGAGCAGGATTGTCGTTACAGGTATGGGCGTGATTAGTGCTATAGGAGACTCTGTAGCGTTAAATCGTACAGCTTTACAGCAAGGCATATGCGGCATACAGCGGCTTGAAATGTTTGAGTCGAAATATGCTGATAAAATGCCTTTTGGTGAAGTGAAGATCAGCACATCAGCCCTGCAGGAAAAATTAAATGCAAAAGAGCACGGTATCACCCGTACCATGCTGCTGGCCCTGCATGCCCTGCAGGAAACCATTCAGCACAGCGGGCTTACTGCTGCAGAACTGGCTTCGCCCGATACTGCATTGATCGGCGCCAGTACAGTAGGCGGTATGTGCCTTACAGATGAACTATACCATGATGCCAATAAACAGGATGGCGGGTCTGAATACCTCTCGTCTTACGATTGTGCGTCGGTTACACTGTATTTGCAACAGCGTTATCATGTCGGAGGCCCGCTGAATACCATCAATACGGCCTGTTCTTCTTCGGCCAATGCTATTGCCTATGGCGCACGGCTGATTAAAAGCGGCCTGGCAAAAAGAGCTATTGTAGGTGGTGCAGACAGCCTGGCAAAATTTACCATCAACGGATTTAATGCATTGCATATCCTTTCACCGGAAATTTGCAAACCCTTTGACCGCAACAGGAAAGGACTGAACCTGGGAGAAGGTGCGGCATTCCTGGTACTGGAAAAAGAAGAAGATGCTGCAGGCAAAAAGAT
This sequence comes from Chitinophagaceae bacterium PMP191F, assembly GCA_001302245.1. Lineage (GTDB taxonomy): Bacteria > Bacteroidota > Bacteroidia > Chitinophagales > Chitinophagaceae > PMP191F. The sequence continues at coordinate 6,094 of LGYU01000008.1, read as the reverse complement.
CTATGCTACTCTTACAGGGTATGGCAATTCCAATGATGCCTACCATCCGTCTTCCCTTTCACCCGAAGGTGATGGTCCCTTTCTGTCTATGCAGGAAGCGCTGACCACTGCAGGACTAACTATACAGGACATTGATTTTATCAATGCACATGGTACCGGTACCGAAAACAATGATGAAGTAGAAAGTGCTGCCATGGTACGGTTGTTTACCACACCACCGGCATTCGCTTCTTCCAAGGGAAACACGGGGCATACACTGGGTGCCGCAGGCGCTATTGAAGCGGTATACAGCATTCTGAACCTGCAGCACCAGGAAATTTACCCGGCATTGCAGTTTGAAGAACCTATTGCTGCAACAGGATTACGTCCTGCTGCAGGTTATGTACAGCAACCACTGCAACATGTAATGTCCAACTCATTTGGTTTTGGCGGTAACTGTACCTCTCTTATTTTCTCAAAAGCCTGATACAATACACATGTTTTATATACATCATACAACCTGTATCTCTCCGCAGCAGACATTTCCTGCTGTTGACCTGGAGCTGTTGTATGAATCAGTGAACAATCAGCTACGTGTACGTGAGCCGGCCTATGAAGGTATTCCACCGGGAATGCTGCGGCGCATGGGAAAGGCCGTAAGGTTCGGCCTGGGTGCGGCATTGCCATTGGTACAAAAAGCTGAAACCCTCAACGGAATTATTATCGGAACGGCCAATGGCGGCATGGAAGATTGTATTAAATTCCTGAACCAGATCATTGATTACGAAGAGGGGCTGTTGGCGCCGGGCAATTTTGTACAGAGTACACCCAATGCCATTGCCGGACAGGTAAGTATGGTCAGCCGTAACAAGGCATATAATATTACACATGTGCATCGTGGCCTTTCTTTTGAAATGGCTGTGATAGATGCTATCATGCACCTGAAAGATCATCCTTCACACAATTATCTGCTGGGTGCTGTAGACGAAATATCTGCCTACAATTTTAATATTGACTTTTTAGCCGGATGGTATAAAAAAGAGCCGGCCAGCAGTTTACATTTATACAAAACCGATTCGCCGGCAAGCCTGGCCGGGGAAGGTGCTGCAATGTTCCTGGTAAATGGAAGCAGCACCGGCGCACTGGCAAAGTTGCTTGGCATACATACACTGCATACACAAGATGTACAGCAGGTACAACAGCAGTTAAGACAATTTGCAGATCAGTACCTGCCCGCGGGTGAAAGTATTAATATACTGTTACATGGGCAGAACGGGGACAATCGCCTGAATGCTTTTTATGATGCGGCTGAATCCATTGCCGGTGATCTAACCACTATTGCGCGGTTTAAACACATGAGCGGTGAATATCCTACTGCTGTAGCCATCGGGTGCTGGCTGGCGTGCCAGGTATTGCAACAGCAACAGCTACCTGCACATATGATCAAGCGCATTGCTGTTCAGTCCGGTTACCGGAATATTTTACTCTACAACAACTACAAAGGCGTGCAGCACAGTTTTATGCTGTTGTCCGTTTTATAAAACTATAAAGGAATGACTTCCAGTTGATGCATGTTACAAACTAAGTAACATGCTTATAAGGATGTCATCCCTTGCAATTTTGTCTTCCCGCTTTTTCACATTGATGTTTCATATTTTCACTATTCCGGGAATTGTGTTTTATCAATGTTAGGAATGATACGCAAAGCGTTTTTATAATATACTTTTTTTAGAATAGCATCTGGCAGCCCTATGCCATACATACGCCAGAATGCGTGGTATTTTTTGTGATAGGGAAAATATTCATCGTTGGTTTCCAATACGCGGAAGTAAGTGGCATATTCTTCAGGTACCCAACTGTCTTTACCAAATAAAATACGGTCCTGGTATTTTTCGAAGAATTGTCTGGCTGCGCGCGGTTGTCTGCCCAGTTCGGCAATCACCGCACCAAATTCTACTACCACATTGGGCATCTCGTCCAGCAGCTTACCCAGTTTGGCAAGATCGTTCGGATACCAGCCAAAATGTGCTGCGATAAAAGTTGTTTTAGGATGTTTTTTAAACATGCGGTGTTGCTCTTCAATCAATACTTCCCAGGGTGCCGGGTTATTGGCGTCTCTTTTTCGTTCGGGATGTGTTTTGATCTCCAGCCAGCGTTCGTTGTGTTCATCTTCAGGATCCCAGAATGATTTGGGATCGGCAGTGTGGATCAGGACCGGAATTTTCAGTTCGCCGCATTTGTCCCAGATGGCATCCAGTCGCGGGTCATCTACTGTAACTCGTTTGCCGGTATTGTCTTTGACGGAGAAACCAAGGTTCTTGAATATTTTCAAGCCGTTGGCGCCATTTTTTACATCTTCGGCCAGTTGCTGCACAGCTTTTTCCGTCCAGCCGGGTTCACCGATGCCTCCAAAACTGATATTGGCGAAAACAATGAAACGTTTAGGCGCTGTTTCTCGAATGTTGCCCAGCATTGTTTTAAGCCCGCTGCCATTACCTCCGCTCAGGTTCACCATTACCTGCAGATTCAGCTTGTTCATATTGGTCACCAGGCCATTGATATCCGAGGGGCTCATGCGCGACTGGTGATTGTGCACATCAATAAAAGGGAATTTAGCGCGAGAAACAGGATGTTGCGGAACTACCAGGGTAGAAACAGGTTCATATTTTTCAAAATCCATTGTCTGTGCTTTTGCTGAATGCAAGGCCAGGATGGACAATAAGGAAAAGGTAATTTTTTTCATCTGGTGATATTTTGTACAGGAAAGCTATCGCCAGACGAAAATAACAGGAAACCACCCGTCAACCTTAACAAGGATTTAAAGAAATGATAATTATGCTTGCTTGACTTCTTTCAGTACGTTGTCAATTCTTTGCTGCAGCGTCTCATAATCAGTATAACCTTTTGCCAAAAGATAGAATTTAGATTCATTGACCTGTAAGAATACAGCAGGGAAACCGGTTACCTGTAATTGTTTACACAACCCAAATTCATAGTAGGCCTTTTCTTTATAATCTTCCTGGTGGAGTTTAGTATAAAAGTCTGTTGCAGGAATATTCCATTTTTCCAGTAAATGCCGGTAGGCTTCGTCATCATCCAGGTCCCGCCCTTCATAGTTGAGTGCATATTGCAGATCGGCGGCAAAGGCAACCTGTTCATCAGGATGGTATTCTTTAAAAATACACATGGCAATGGCCGGCTTTTCAGAATTGGGAAACCAGTCACTTAGATCGGGGTTGTTGATATGCCATAGAAAATCTTCTCCAAACCGGATGCCTGTATATTTTTCCACTGTTTTGCAGGCTTCTTTAATATAACCGGCTGTTACGCTGATGGGCTGCGCTTGCTCGCTGATGATCATTCCACCTGATAATACTTCAAAAGGAATGTTTTGCCGGTATTTGTCTGCTATCTTTTTGATTACCGGGCTGAAACCATAGCACCAGCCACAGTAAGCATCATAACAATAATAAATAGTAACGCTCATAGGGCGAATGTACAACAAGCAGCTCACTTGCGGGTTGACATATGTCAGTCTGAAACCATGGCACCATCAATAAACACCGGCATAATGAATCGTTGATATTTGTTTTAATAAAGCGTATATACAATATAGTTATATTGATAAATAATAAATTCAAAATGGCCTTTTATGGGTGTTTTAATTGATTGATGCGGGTGTTTATTGATGAAAGTTAAGTAAATGAAGCATTGATTATCAGTAATGCTAAAAGGGCTCAAAAATGACTGTTTTCGGGTGTTCGGTAGGTTTAGTAATAGAAATCATGTAATTAGGAGCAATAAAACTATCTAAAAGAAGAAGCCGCTAAAATATGTTACAATTTTGTTATAAATACATTCGTTCCTTTACACACTAGTCAGATTCAATACTCATCAAAAACCTGCATTATGATTCGTCGTTTACCTTCTTCGCTTAAGGGCAAGTTAATGTCATTGCTTTTGCTTCTGTTGATTGGCATGGCAGCAAACGCCCAGTTGAAAATAGGAGACAATCCTACCAGCATTCAGAAATCATCTATTCTTGAACTGGAAAGCACGCGGCAGGGTTTGCTGTTGCCACGACTGGCAGATACAGCGGCCATCAATCTGCTGAACCCGCCGGATGGAATGATCATTTATCTCAATGCCGATAACAGCTTGCGTTTGCGCAGCAACGGCTTCTGGAAAAAGATAGCCAACCTTTCTGATGCAACGGCCAACTGGTCGCTTACCGGAAACACGGGAACCGATTCAACGTTAAACTTTTTAGGAAACGTAGACGGTAAGCCATTGGTGATGAAAACCAGTAACGCAGAACGTTTGCGCATCAGCTCCAATGGTAACATTGGCATTGGCACATCAACACCTACTGCTACATTAGATGTAAATGGTACGGTGAAACTGGAAACCATTGCAGCGGGCTCCAATGAGCTGGACGTACTGGTACTGGCAGCTGATGGTTCGGTATACAAAAGAACGATGTCATCTACCGCATTTCAGAATGCTATCAAAGCGATCAATGGTATTCAGCGGCAGGCGCTCTCAATTACAGCGCAGGCCAGCGATACTTCTAACAATGTACTGGTGCAGAACCGTGATACGGATAGTACTATTGCAGTGTATCTGCCTGTACAGAATGGCACAGCAGGTGCTTCCAAACCATACGGATTTTTAACATACACTGACTGGCAGAAAATACAAAGTGCTGTACAAACCATTACCATTGGTGCAGTAGCCGCTACACCCGATGCCAATGGCGCAACCATTGTTGTGGATAGTACTTCACGTCAGATCGTACTGCATCCTGCAGATGCAACCAATCCTGGTATTGTAACCGCCGGAACACAAACTTTTGGAGGCGATAAAACATTTAATAACAATGTTACGGTGAATGGAACATTGAACCTTAACAACGTAACCAACAACAGTTCTGCAGATTCTGTACTGGTACTTAACAATGGAGTGGTACAGAAAAGACAGGTAAGTGCCGCTGCTTTTGGTAATGCGATCCGCAGCATCAATGGCAACCGGGATACCGCACAGGGTATTGCGTTTAAAACAACCGGAACCAATCTTACGGTATCTACCAATGGCACAGACAGCATTTTTTTGAACGTACCTGATGCTGCCGCTGCTGCACGTGGTGTGGTGAATACTGCCGCACAAACCTTTGCCGGTAATAAAACCTTCCAGGATAGCGTAAATGCTTCACAGGCATTATTGGTAGGTAGCACAGGTAGCTCCAACTCAACGGTGCAGGTGTCGGGTTCGCTTTCACTGGCTATTAAATCTGTAACTTCCAATTACACGGCCTCCACGGCAGATAATACCATATTGGCCAATACAAGCTCCGGAGCCATTACCATTACGCTCCCATCGCCAGCCAACATTTCAGGTCGTATTTATACCATCAAAAAAGTAGGAACAGGTGGCATTGATAACCAGCTTACCATTTCTCCTTCTGCCGGCACTATTGATGGCGGAAACTCTTATGTTATTTACAATGACTGGACCTATGTAGCCTTGCAAACAGACGGCAGCAACTGGTATGTTATTAAGAAATAGACAGGTTTTATTTTTTAACGCAAGTCATTACGCCAATGACCAGGTGCCTGCTTGTATTAATGGTAGCGGTATTGTATGGCAGTACTTTGTGTGCCCAACAATTGAAGCTGGGTAAAAACCCGTACGCAGTAGAGAAATCTGCCGTACTGGAGTTATTGTCAGACAACCAGGGATTGTTGTTCCCGCGTATTGCAGATACCACTGCTATCAGTGCACTTATTCCTCCCGATGGAATGGTGATCTTTTTTACCGGCACCAAACAGTTATTGGTGAGGTCGAACGGATATTGGCAACCGGTATTGTTTGCCGCTGCGCTGGGCAATAATTACTGGTCGGTAAACGGTAATACAAATGGCTCAGTAAAACGATTGGGCTCACTGGATAATTATGCATTGCCTTTTATTACCAATGGAACAGAAAGGATGCGGATTACCAACGATGGAAAGCTGGGTATCGGCAATACAGCACCAACCGAAGTAGTGGATGTAACAGGCAATCTGAAATTTTCCGGTGCCTTAATGCCTGGTAATAATGCAGGAACATCCGGTTA
>LGYU01000007.1 GCA_001302245.1 Chitinophagaceae bacterium PMP191F | reverse complement strand
ATTGTTTTTTTATGAAAAATCACAACACTTCGTTAAACCTTCTTTCAACAGACCGGTCAAAGTCCAAATTTTGTCCTGATGGTCATTACCAATCAGTTAAAAAACCAGCACCTGTTGTGGCGTGCAGGCTTTGGTCCCGCTGTAAGCGATATGGATAACCTGCAGAACTCTACTGCAGCTACACTGCTCAAAAATCTACTCAACAGTTCCGGCAAAACACCCGCATATATAGACGTAGCCAGCGATAGCGTCAAGAACGCTATCATGATGAACATGCAGGAAGGCGGTAGAAGACAGGCACTGGACGAAAGCCAGAGAAGAATGTTGCGACAACAATCGCAGCAGGACCTGAGAAACCTGAATCTTACCTGGATGAAACAAATGATCAACAGCGATGAACAGTTGCGCGAAAAAATGTCGCTGTTCTGGCATGGTCATTTTGCCTGCCGAACGCAGCAGATCATTCACCAGCAGCAACTGCTGGATGTGATCCGCCGTAATGCACTGGGTAATTTTGGTGACTTGCTGCGCGAAGTGAGCAAAAGCGCCGCCATGCTCAACTTTCTGAACAATAACCAGAATCGCAAAGATCATCCCAATGAAAATTTTGCCCGTGAAGTGATGGAGCTTTTCACCATGGGCAGGGGTAATTACACCGAAGATGATATTAAAGAAGCTGCACGTGCCTTTACAGGGTGGGGTGCTACCCCCAATGGGGAATTTACCTTCCGCAGGCAGCAACATGATACCGGCACCAAAAAAGTATTGGGCAAATCGGGCAACTTTGATGGCGATGATGTATTGAACATCCTGCTTACGCATACACAAACCGCCACTTATATTACGCGAAAGATCTATCGCTATTTTGTAAATGATATACCGGATGAAAATCAGGTGGCCTTACTGGCCAAACGTTTTTATCAGAGTAATTACAACATTACAGACCTGATGACGGCTATCTTTTCGGCAGATTGGTTTTATGATGCCCGTAATATCGGCTGTAAGATCAAATCGCCGGTTGAGTTAATAACAGGCATCCGCCGTGCATTACCCATGACCATCACCAATGAAGATTCACAATTGTTACTGCAAAGGTTATTAGGGCAGATATTATTCTATCCTCCAAATGTAGCAGGATGGCCCGGTGGTAAAAACTGGATAGATAGTTCCTCGTTGATGTTGCGTATGCGTATACCACAAATGTTCTATGCTTCAGAAGAATTAAACATGAAGCCCAAAGATGATGATGATCAGATGATGGGCATGAAAGATAAACCGGCAGCAGGCGGCCGTCGTGGGGGCCAGAACATTGCGGCCTCTATTGACTGGACCAATTACCTGCAGCATTTAAGCCAGGTTCCCAGGGAAAAACTGGTAACAGCAATCAGCAGCAGTTTATTGCAAACAGATGCCGGCATGAATGCATCAGCACTTGCAAAATTCACCGATAACACATCACGGGAAAGTTTTATCAAGACCACTACCGTGCAATTAATGAGTACGCCGGAATACCAATTATGTTAATACAGGTATTAGCAGCCAGATTTTAGGTATTGCATAAAATCCAGTTGCTAACAGCTAAAACCTCTTTACAATGTTAATCAAACGTCGCACGTTTATACAAACCGGTTCATTGGCTACTGCATCACTGATGCTACCCAGGTTTCTGAAGGCAATGGAACGCCCTATGATGGTACCGCCCGGCAATAAAGTACTGGTGGTATTACAACTTAGCGGGGGTAATGATGGACTGAATACTGTGATCCCCGTCCGGAACGACATCTATTATAAAGTACGGCCAAAGCTGGGTATTCCAAAAGACCAGGCATTGCTGCTGACCGATGAAATCGGCCTGCATCCTGCATTAACCGGTTTTAAATCATTGTATGATGATGGCAGCCTGGGTATTCTCAACAATGTAGGTTATCCCAATCCTGACAGATCGCATTTTCGCAGTATGGACATCTGGCAAAGTGCCAGCAGTAGTGATCAATATGTGTATACCGGCTGGCTGGGCCGTTACCTGGATGCACAATGCAATGGCTGCGACAGACCCACACAGGCATTGGAGCTGGATGACGTGTTGAGTCTTGCCATGAAAGGTGACCGCATCAAAGGACTGGCCATGAAAGATCCACGAAGATTGTTCAATACATCCAACGAAAAGTATTTCCGGGAAATGGCAGCTGCACATACCAGTGATGCACATGCGGAAGCGCCGGTTGATTACCTGTACAAAACCATGTCAGAAACATTAAGCAGCGCTAATTACATTTTCAATCAAAGTCGTTTACATCCATCCGGTACACAATATCCCAACTCTGACATTGCACGGAGTTTAAAAACCATTGCGTCACTTATTTTTTCAGACATCAATACCAAAGTATATTATCTGTCGTTGGGCAGTTTCGATACGCATGTGGCGCAGGATGGACAGCAGAAAAGGCTTTTTACAGAAATGAATGATGCAATCGCTGCATTTGTTAAAGACCTCAAAGACAACAACCGTTTCCAGGATGTGATGCTGATGACATTCTCTGAATTTGGCCGTCGCGTTTCACAAAATGCCAGCGGAGGTACCGATCATGGTACTGCAAACAACATGTTCTTTATCAGCGGAGCGCTACAGCAAAAAGGAGTTCTGAACGCCATGCCCGATCTGAATAATCTGAAAGATGGAGACCTGCAGTACCAGGTAGATTTCAGAAGCGTTTATGCCACCATGTTAAAAAAATGGTTAGGAGCTGATGATCAGGCAATACTGGGAGAACAATTCAAATATCTGTCGTTTGTTTAAATAAAAAAGCGGCTTTCCCGTTATAGAAAAAGTATAGAAGCCCGTTTTTTAATCTGTGCTTACCCCAAAAAGGATGACGGTTGCTGATGTCATCCTTATTTTTCAATTACATTTTTTTACATAAAAAAACTGTCCGCTATGGAAAACATAGCGGACAGTCTGAATTCATTAATCGGTATAAGTGAACAGGAATTACCAACCTTGTTTAGCAATGCCGGCCTGGATGGCAGCCAAGGCTTTCGCCTCGTTCATGAGGGTAGTCAGCTTGTTACCTTTTCCATCATGCCCCTGTGCCATGTAAGCACCTTTAGCGGTTTTTGTTATCACTGCTTCCTGTATAGGTACGTTTTTTTCTTTGGTTTTCACGTTATACGCCGTAAGTGTTACATCTGCCATGATTAAAGCATTTAATGGTTATGAATGAATAATAAAATAATATGCACAAAGGATTGTGGCATTATATCATAAGAGCGGCTAAATATACAGTATTTTACTAATACCAGCCTTTTGTACTGCTTTATAAAGAGCAGTTATCGGGGTTCAATAATCAATTCGTGGGCCAAACGTGTGACAATGTGCTTAAATATGCTATAAATACTTTGTAAAACAGTATTCTTACTATTGATCATCATCTTTTAACGACCAATATGACAAATTTGCATAACATCAGACACAGAATTGCTGCACATAGGCGCAATAAAATGAACTAAAAACACTATGGCGTGTCATGTATAGCAAGATTTTTCCAGTTTCCGGCCGAACCACTACCTGCCCACAAACCTATCTTTTTTCCTTTCTCCTTTGTTAATGGTACAACTTCCAATGATGGCTGGGAACTTCCGTTCACATATACTTTAATACGATCTTCATTGATCATCAATCGCACATGAAACCATGCATTGGGATCAGGAGCCGGCTCCAGTGGCTTTTCATATTTGCCGGGATGTTCATTGCGCAATGTTGGCCAGTCATATAAAGGCATTGCTATGTATTGTACTGCATGTACTCTTCTTACGGAATCAGTAGCTTTAAAATTAAACGGACGAAAATATACCGATTCATAGGTTGAATCATTCACGCCATGAAAAGCAATGCCTACAAAACTCTGCTGAAACGCATCTTTCCCCCGTATATCCAGTTCGATCTCGCCGGTTGTAAAAGCTACTTTGTTCAGCCATGCAATACCGGCTCCATCACGGGCATCCAGGTGCATCCCTTTATCATCGGCTACATATGCACGGTTCACGGTTGTTACATCCGGTTTACTCAATTTTACTGTTCTTTTTGAAGATTGTTGTGCATACATGGTGTGCACACTCAAACAGCCACTGGCAAGGGCCATAAAAAGTAATTGTTTCATCATCCTATGCTTTTAAACCTGATAAAAATTTATAGCAGTAATGTACAATAGTGCCAATAAAAAAGGAAGCTGTGTAGCTTCCTTTAGATAATATTTAGGAAAAACAGATCTACACATCCAGCTTTGCATACTTGGCGTGGCTTTCAATAAACTCACGGCGTGGAGCTACTTCATCACCCATCAGCATGCTGAATACACGATCAGCTTCTGCTGCACTTTCAATAGTTACTTGTTTCAATGTACGTGTGTCGGGGTTCATGGTAGTATCCCATAACTGGTCTGCATTCATCTCACCCAAACCTTTGTATCGTTGTACATTCACACTGTCTTCTTTACCTGCACCGAATTTTTCCACCAGTCCTTTACGTTGTTCTTCATTCCACGCATACGCCGCATCTTTTCCTTTCTTCACCAGGTATAAAGGTGGTTGTGCAAGGTATACATAGCCTTGTTCTACCATTTCCTTCATGTAACGATAAATAAAAGTAAGGATCAAAGTAGCAATATGGCTTCCGTCCACGTCGGCATCGGTCATGATGATCAGCTTATGATAACGGAGCTTTTGCAGGTTCAGCGCTTTAGGATCATCAGGTGTACCTACAGTTACACCTAATGCAGTATACATATTGCGGATCTCCTCATTCTCGTAGATCTTATGCTCCATGGCTTTCTCTACGTTCAGAATCTTACCTCGCAGAGGAAGAATTGCCTGGAAAGCACGTTCACGGCCCTGTTTGGCAGTACCACCGGCCGAGTCTCCTTCGACAAGGAACAGCTCACAACGCTCAGGATTACGATCAGAGCAATCAGCCAGTTTACCCGGCAAACCACCACCGCTCAATACTGATTTGCGTTGTACCAGTTCTCTTGCTTTCCTTGCAGCAGCCCTGGCCTGTGCGGCCAGGATCACTTTGGCAATGATATTCTTTGCTTCTTTGGGATTTTCTTCCAGGTAAGCTTCCAGTACTCTTGATACGGTAGATTCCACCACACCACTTACTTCACTGTTACCCAGTTTGGTTTTAGTCTGGCCTTCAAACTGGGGCTCAGGTACTTTCACAGATACAATGGCACTCAAACCTTCGCGGAAGTCATCACCTTCAATTTCCACTTTAGCTTTTTCAAACAGGTTCTGTTTATCACCGTAACTTTTAAACATACGGGTCAGCGCCCTGCGAAAGCCGGTAACGTGTGTACCGCCTTCAACGGTATTGATATTGTTAACGTACGAATAAATATGCTCGCTATAACTATCATTGTAGCTCAATGCTACTTCTACAGCTACATATGAATTCTCATCTCTTCCTTCAACATAAATAACACGGGGAATCAGGGGATTGCGGCCTGCATTTTTATCCAGCATTTCCACAAACTCAACAATACCGCCTTCGCTGTAAAACTCTTTGGAATAAATATTACCCTCATCATCTTTACGCAGATCAGTAAGGGTAATACGGATACCTTTATTCAGATAGGCCAGCTCACGCAAACGGCCTTCCAGGATATCTTTTTTGTAAACAGTAGTAGAAAAGATCGACGCATCGGGCCAAAAATGCGTTTTGGTTCCGGTTGCATCACTGACACCTATTTCGCGTACATCATATTGCGGAACACCAATGTGATATTCCTGTTCAAAGATCTTTCCTTCGCGTTGTACAGTTACAAGCAGTTTTGTACTTAATGCATTCACGCAACTTACACCCACACCGTGCAATCCACCGGATACCTTATAGGTGTTCTTATCGAACTTACCACCGGCGTGCAATACGGTCATTACAATTTCAAGCGCACTTTTCTTTTCTTTTGAATTGATACCGGTAGGGATGCCTCGACCATCATCCACAACTGAAATTGAGTTGTCTTCATGAATGGTAACATCAATATTTTTACAATAACCGGCCAGCGCTTCGTCAATAGAGTTATCTACCACCTCATATACAAGATGGTGCAAACCCTTCTCACCAATATCGCCGATATACATCGCCGGGCGTTTGCGAACTGCTTCTAAACCTTCTAATACCTGGATACTATCTGCGCCGTAACCATTGTTGGCAGGCGTCAGTTGTTCTGTTGTTTCTGTAGCCATAAATCCGTGTGGAAATTCTTCTGCAGTTAAAAAATGTCGATTCGCGCAAAAGTACGAAAAATAAGGGGTTCAGCCGCTTTTAAAGGCACTTTTTATACACTGAACGTGCATAAAAAAATGTAAAAAAACAGGACCTTGAGCGGGCTGTTTTTAAGGTCATTAAACAGTATTCCCCATGCGTGCATAAGTTTATGAACCTGTAGCTTTATTACGATCGGGCAGGGGCGTATCTTTACGCACGATATTTGATAGCTGTTACCTGTTTTTCCACCTTTCAGCTATATTCCATACAAATGAAAATCTACGAGCAGATACCGTTTGACTTTAATGACAATATTCCTCCGCAGGATATGCAGCCTGCCATAGGTATACGTATAAAAACATTGAAGCAACCGGTTGTTGCAGATGAACCCATACCAATGCCAGAACCACCTCAGGAAACCACAGTTGAAGCAACTGTTACAGTACCTGTAATGGATACAGCACCAGAACAGGAATCAGTTCCTGAACCGGAAGAATGGGAACAAACAGAAGCTGAAGACAGTATGGAAGACATTGAAAAGGCTCCCATTGAGGAAGAAATAACTCCGGAACAGCCTGCTTTATTATCTCCTCCCCAACATGCACATACTGGTGCAGCCAGGGCCATTACCCGTAAATCCGGTCGCGGACGCAAGTCGCTGAAAGAAATGGAAGCATCGGTTGACCTGGTTAATATTCCGCCCGATGAGGTATTGTTTCAACGCCAGTATTATGCTATTGGAGAAGTAGCTGATATGTTTGGCGTGAATCAATCTCTGCTACGTTTTTGGGAAAACGAATTTGATATACTGCAGCCACGCAAAAACCGCAAAGGCGACCGGCATTTCCGCCCTGTTGACATTAAGAACCTGGAACTGATCTATGATCTGTTGCGCCGCCGTAAACTCACGATAGAGGGAGCTAAAGACTTCCTGAAACAGAATAAAATGGCGCGTGAACGCTTTGAACTGATCCAGTCATTACAAAGTATCAGGGGATTTCTGCTGGAGATAAAAGCGAAGCTGTAGGGTTTAAAGTACTTATATCCCTGTTTGAATGATTAAACCATTCGGGGCTATAGCATCAGGTCATTTCCCATTTCAAACGCTTCTACTCCTTTACAATTTTTATTTCCGCATCTTTAGTTGCCAGCCTGATATTCCTGTCGCGCATCAATGCAATTATTGTCATGTTCATCTCCTGTCGAAATACGTTGAAATCAGCAATCGGAATAGGCGCAGTAAAGAATTCCACCGTTACAACAAATGTATCCTTTACAATATCTGCCAGCAATACGGTATAGTTCTCTACCCTGTCTTTTCTGCTTTCCAGCAATTGCTGTATTGCCTTTATAAAATCGTCCAGCGCTTCCTGCGAAGTACCCGCACTCAGCTCAAGCTGCACAAATGCCCTGCGCTGTGTACGCAGGCTCAGGTTGTCCAGTATGGTGTCCACCATTTGTTTATTGGGTACTGTTACAAATGTTTTCTGATCTGTGCGGATACGTGTACTGCGTAAACCGATCTTTTCTACCGTACCGGTAAATGCCTGTACTTTCACCTGGTCGCCGGTAGTAAAAGGTTTATCAAAAAAGATGATGAAGGATGCGATAAGATTTTCAAGACTTTCACGGGTTGACAAAGCAATAGCTGCCGTAGCAATACTTAAACCGGTCAACAGGTTACTGATACGATAATGAAATGCAAATTTCAATATCAGGATAAACCCGAAACACACCAGCACCACTTTAAAAAAGTCTTTAAAGAATACGATAAGCTGGTTATCAGTATTGCTTTCTGTAAGGTCTGCTTTCTGATGCAGGATAATGGCAATAAAATCCATGATACGCAATAGCAGCCAGATAAAAGTAATAATGAGTACAATAACAGCTACTGCATCTATAAGCTGGTGTGTGGTTACTTTGTAAATAGTAACATCCAGCAGTTTGGGGAAATCAAGTTTATCGAAGGAAATAATTATAACCAGTAATAACAGGAAGGTTTCCAGCGGCGACACTACCAGATCAACAAAAGATCGCTTATCAACTCCTTTGGCAATACGATGTACTATCCTGAACAGTAAACCAGCAATATAACGCGACAGATAACGCTTCAGCAACAGGGCCATCAGTATGGATCCTGCTACTGCTATATAACTTCTAAGGGGATTTTCAAGAAAGATCCTGTCTAAAAAACTCATCACAGCAAGATTAATGATTCAGTGCCACAAAGGTAATGGTTACTGACAGGTTTCCGGTTACTGCTTTCCGGTTCCCGGAACAATTTAACTATCCGGGTAAAACAGATCATTTCAGCCACTCACTATTCAACATTCACCTATACTCATACACATCCAGCCGGTTATCGTGCAACAGGTAAAGATTACTCTGCATGATCTTTATTCTGCGGGCATTACGCATAGCGCCGGTTATTGGATATTGTTGCAGATTGAGTGAACCAGGCTCGTACCTGTACAGCATATTTTCATCGCGACCGAACAGCATATTATTGATCACCGTAAAATCAGTCCAGCCTGTAAAGCGGATACGGTTTTTAAACGCTCCGTAGTAATCAAACATATATACACCATGCAGGGGATCATACAGGTATACCAGTTTGTTCTGATCTACTATAAATGAAAAAGAAGGCAATGAATCAAACATCAGCCGAAAATCGGTTGACTGATCCAGTATTTTACCATCTTCCCCTACACGCTTCAGTTTACTTTCCTGCTCATCGTATACCCATATATTATTATCATAGCTCTGACCAATCGTTTTTACCTGAAAAAGCTGCTGTTTACGCAGGTCAATTACATTGCGCACATTCAGCAAACGATCCAATACCACCACCGTACCAAAATCACGGAAATACAACAGCACCTTCAATGGATTACTGACATCTATTGAATAGGTTTTGCCATACGTACGCAGGTCATTGAACACCGCAACAGAATCTCCACGCGGCCCCATCTTTTTCAGCTGACCACTGGAGTTCACCACGTACATATAGCCCAGATTATCTACCGCAAACTCAGTAAAGACACCCGGAATACTTCTTGAAAAAACAAAAACAGAATCCTGCGCCAGCGCTTGCAGCGCCGCAGTTGCAACCAGTACCAATATGATCAGTTTCCTGTACATGCTTCTGTTATTGTTTACAGCATTGCCTGTTCGCGTACAATCTTTTCTTCCAACTCAGGATAACGCGCCGTCAGTGTCATATCTTTTCCATCAAACACTGCATAGGTATAATAACGCAGCCAGTCGCCCAGGTTGATATACCGGCTGCCATTCTTTAATGTAAAATCAATTGGCAGATGCCGGTGACCAAATACCAGGTAATCGTAGTAAGTGGTTTTCAGCACATCTTTACAATATGTGATCAGCCATTCACCTTCTTCACCATAAAACTTAGCATCATTCAGTCCTGTAGAAGCACGGCTGCGGCCACTGAGATAATCTGCCAGTCCCATACCAACATACGGAGGCAGCACACCAAATAACCAGCGACATACGGGGTTTCTGAAAACCTTTTTCAGCATTTTATATCCATGATCGCCAGGCCCCAGGCCATCGCCATGTCCTATAAGAAATTTTTTATCGTTGAATGTAAATTCCTGCGGTTCAAAATAGATGGGAATGTTCAGCTCTTTTTGAAAATAATCTGTCATCCACATATCATGATTACCTACAAAAAAATGAACAGGAATACCACTGTCTGTTATTTCTGCCAGTTTACCCAGTAAACGTACATATCCTTTCGGAACCACCTTGCGGTATTCATACCAGAAATCAAACATATCGCCCACTATAAAAATAACAGCAGCATGCAAACGTACCTCTTCCAGGAAAGCCACTACACGTTTTTCACGTTCCAGGCTGGAAGTATAATCAGGGGTGCCGAGATGAAAATCGGACAAAAAGTACACTTTCTTATCGGGCGCTATCACCATTCCTA
Organism: Chitinophagaceae bacterium PMP191F; assembly: GCA_001302245.1. GTDB lineage: Bacteria > Bacteroidota > Bacteroidia > Chitinophagales > Chitinophagaceae > PMP191F. The sequence continues at coordinate 224,922 of LGYU01000007.1, read as the reverse complement.
CTATAATTAAGTACTATTTTTCAAGCGATGTTGCAGTCTGTATCCGGATGTTACTACCGGAAGATGATCTGCAGGTAATGCATACAGAGGGTCATATACAAACAGCTCATCATAGGTTCGCTCCATCTTGCATCTTTATATTGACAATAGTAAAGATAACAGCAATCACGGAATAACACATCATTACCAGGAGCAGAAAAGGGAAAGCCTGATACTATTCGTCTACCAGGAAAACATACACCTGGCCAGGACCATGTACGCCTACTACCAGTGTTTTTTCAATATCAGCTGTACGACTGGGACCAGTAGCCAGTGAGATCAGTGAAGGAAGATTACCGGCATATTTATCTTTTACCAGTTGTATAGCATCCTTAATATCATATACCAACTGACTGGTGGTAGCTATACAGATATGAACAGGGGCATATACGCTGACCGTGCGCCCGCTTTGCTGCCCTGCACTTAGTATCATACTGCCGGTACGTGCCACCAGGCATTCGCAGGTGGTGATGCTTGCATGGCAGGTAGCAAGATCATGATAACCCGATGCATTAAAACCTGCATCCTGCAGTTGTTTTACCAGGCTTTCTTCACGACAATATAGCTTCTCCCATTTTTCATGGGCAGCCAATGCTTTCAACTGTACAGCCAGCTCTTTATAGTTCAGACAAAAAGCAAACTTACCCTGCAGCTTAGTGAACTGTTCTGCAAACTCCACTTCCAGTTCCTGGCGTGATGGCTGAAACACAAGGCTGTTGCCCTCACTGTTTGGAAAAGGAAGAGGCGTTGAATTACTCAACGCCTTCCGTATTTTTTTAAGAATATTCTCTTTTGAGGGAGATACGTTCATAACTAATTAGTAGTAGTGGCAGGAGGATGATTCGTTACGTTGGGATCATAAGGAGGAACACCTTCGCTGATAGCACCGGTTTCAGATTGAGAAGAAACAGGGCTGCCATCTACATCCAGTGTTTTCTTTTCACCATAGGGACGTTTACCGATCAGGGTTTCCACATCACTCTGGAACAATACTTCTTTTTCCAGCAATGCTTCGGCCAGTTTTGCTACCTGCTCTCTTTTTTGTGTAAGCAACTGCTTGGTTGCTTCATAAGCATCATCAATCAGCTTGCGAACTTCTTCGTCAATCAGTTTGGATGTTTCTTCAGAATAAGGTTTGGTAAATGAATTTTCCTGTGCAGGATCATAGAAGCTTACATTACCTACTTTCTCGTTCATACCATAAATGGTGATCATAGAGTAAGCGATACGTGTTACCTGTTGCAGGTCATTCTGTGCACCGGTAGAAATTTTATGGAAGAAGATCTCTTCACTTGCACGACCGCCCAGTGTCATTTTCACCTGGTCCAGCAACTGATCTGTATTGTACAGGTATTGTTCTTTCGGTGTGTATTGAGCATAACCCAATGCAGCCACACCTCTTGGTACGATGGTTACTTTCAGCAGCGGGTAAGCATGCTCCAGGTACCATCCACAGATAGCGTGACCAGCTTCGTGATAAGCAATGATCCTTTTTTCTTCAGGAGAAATGATCTTGTTTTTCTTTTCCAGACCACCAATAACGCGATCTACTGCATCCTGGAAATCTTCCATTTCAACGGACTGCTTGCCTTTGCGGGCAGCGATCAGCGCAGCTTCATTACAGATGTTGGCAATATCAGCTCCGGCAAAACCAGGTGTTTGCTCAGCAAGTTTATGAATATCTACTCTTTCAGATATCTTGATAGGTTTCAGATGCACTTTGAAGATATGCTCACGGCCTTTCAGATCGGGTTTATCAATAGATATCTGACGGTCAAAACGGCCGGGACGTAACAACGCTGTATCCAATACATCCGGACGGTTGGTAGCAGCCAGTACAATGATACCGCTTTCGCCACTGAAACCATCCATTTCTACCAGCAACTGGTTCAGGGTGCTTTCCCTTTCATCGTTGCTCATAATAGCGTTCTTACCACGTGCACGACCAATAGCGTCGATCTCATCAATGAATATGATACAAGGTGCTTTTTCACGAGCCTGTTTAAACAAGTCACGAACACGGCTGGCACCCACACCTACAAACAGTTCCACAAAGTCAGAACCGCTCATAGAGAAGAATGGAACCTGTGCTTCACCTGCCATGGCTTTTGCCAGCAGGGTTTTACCTGTTCCGGGAGGACCTACCAGCAATGCCCCTTTCGGTATTTTACCACCCAGTGAAGTATATTTTTTAGGATTCTTCAGGAAATCAACGATCTCCATTACTTCCACTTTAGCTTCGTCAAGTCCTGCTACATCAGCAAATGTGATATTCACTTTAGTGCCTTTGTCAAACAGGGTTGCCCTTGATTTACCAATGTTGAAGATACCACCAGGACCACTTCCTCCACCGGCTCCTCCACCCATTTTACGCATCAGCATAATCCATATCAATACAATCACAGCAAGCGGCAGTAAGAACTGCAGTACAGAACCAAACCATTCTGGTTCGGGTGTGGGATTGTTGGGAATGCGGGTGATATCCGGGTGTTTATCAAAATAAGCGTTCAGATCTTTACTGAAGTCTTCGGCTTTAATAACACGGAACTGAAAGTGAGGACCTTTATCGGATGAACCGGGCCAGTTTTTATTCAGTTTATCTTTATACTGTTCTAACCTTTCTTTGCGGATAAATACACGTATAAGATTTTTATTAGTAACGGTATTGATCTTCTCTACATCGCCTTTATCCAGCATGGAATAGAAGTCCAGCTCATTAATTTCTTTGGCGTCGGGAGCAAAAGAGCCTAATAACTGAAAGCCTACCAGTACTGCAAAAATGATAGCCCATACCCAGTAGATATTGAACTTGGGACCTTTGCGCTGACCATTTCCGTCGCTACCTGGCCGTAACCGGGGAAAATTACGTTCGTTTTGTCTTGATTCGTCTTGTGACATATATGCTTGCTTCTCCTTGTTTTCGTATTTAAAATTAGTTAAGCAAAAAGTTCAGGGTAAATAATTGGTTGTTAAAATGCCTGTTTAGCGATGCTCTTCACCATCTGCATCGCTCCACATTTCTTCCAGTTTATAAAACTTACGGGTTTCGGGAAGCATAATATGTACCACAATATTCACGTAATCAATGATCACCCATTGGGCGCCCTGCTGTATATCCTGGTGATAAGGAGTTTCATTGGTGGCTACTTTCACATGCTCTTCAATAAAGCCGGCAATAGCCCTTAACTGGGTGGTGCTACCAGCCTCACAAACAACAAAGAAATCAGCAACAGCTTCGGGAATTTTACGCAGATCCAGCGACACAATATGCTCGCCTTTTTTCTCCTGGATAGCGTGTATAATGGCTTTAAATAATTTTGAGTTTCGTGTTAACCGCGCTACACTATTTCGTTTACGACGGGTAGCTAACATTGAAAGTTGTTCCAATAATCAATACTTTTTAGTGTTCAATTTTGTGCGGAGAGCCTGGTAGAATGCACGCTGGTTATAATGTAACAACAGAGTTCATTCTTCGGTTCACCCATTTTTCGACTGTTTTGCGATATTACTTAATTTCGCCCTGTTCAAAAATAATAATCTTTTGTCATATCCTGCCACCTCAAATCCTATTGGTCAACCTCTTACAATACTGCCGTCTGTTGACAGTACCAACAACTATGCCATGGGGCAGGTACAGGCGCGCGCCGCGGGCCACGGAGCGGCCTGGCTGGCTATGGAACAGACCTCCGGAAAGGGCCAGCGGGGCAAAAGCTGGGTTACCACCTATGGTGAAAACATACTTTTCAGTGTGGTACTGACTCCGCCGGCCAGGCATACGGGGTATCCCTTCCTGCTATCGGCCACCGTTGCTTTAGCATGTTATGACTTTTTTAACATTTACGCAGGTGACGAAACCCGCATTAAATGGCCCAATGACCTGTATTGGCGTGACAGAAAGGCAGGGGGCATCCTGATTGAGAACAGTTTTCGCGGAAAAGAGTGGGTATTTGCCATCGCAGGCATGGGCATCAACATCAACCAGGTGCAATTCAATCCAGGAGTTCGCAACCCGGTTTCACTACGACAGATCACTGGAAAGGAGTTCGATGTAACAACATTGGTAAAAGTCCTGTGCACTTCCCTGGAAAACCGGTACCAGCAATTGCAGCACAACACTGCCGAAGTACTGCTGAACGATTATCATAAAGCACTGTATAAATCCGGGGAGATCGTAAAACTGAAAAAAGCCAACAGCATTTTTGAGACTACCATCCGGGGAGTATCAGCTTCCGGACAACTTTTAACCCGCGATACCCTCGAGCGGTCTTTTGAAGTAGGTGAAGTAGAATGGATCCTTCAATAAGTATTGAATATTTATCTCCCCTTTGAGCAATTACTGATAAAAAAATCCCTGTCCTGGAAAGGACAGGGTAACCAAACCCTAAAACTAAAAATAACCCATGTAAAAAATAAACATCTTTATTGTGGTGTCACTAACGCTCTGTTATATACGTTAACACGAGGTTTTAGGTTTTGTCATAATGTAGCCACGTAGTTCTACGTAAAACTGTAACCTCAACACAATCAAAAAGAAATAAAAACAACTGGATGTAAATAATTACTAAAGAAGTCTTTTTTGACAACAAACAGCTAGCTTATAAGGTAGCCACATAGCTACAATTACGTATTACTACGAATGAAAAAAGGTTGCCTGGAACAAGCAACCTTTCAACGATATAAAACATTAAGCTTACAGCGCTTTCCATGCCGCTATAATTTCTTCTGCATGCTGTTTGTTCTTAGGCCGCAGAAATATCTTCCGGATAACTCCTTTTTCATCTATTACAAAAGTGGTTCGGTGCAGCCCCATATATTTACGACCATACAATTGCTTCTCACCCCATACACCATACTTTTCTATTACCCGATGTTCCGGATCACTTACCAGGGTAAAGGGTAACTGGAACTTCGCCTCAAACTTTTTGTGTTTTGCTTCATCATCCGGGCTTACGCCCAATACTACAAAACCTTCCTTTTTTAACAAGGCGTAATTATCGCGCAGGTTACAGGCCTGTACGGTACAGGTAGGTGTATCATCCTGCGGATAGAAATACAACACTACTCTTTTCCCTTTAAGATCAGCCAGCGAAACTTTATTACCATCCTGGTCCTTTGCTGTGAAAGCCGGGGCCTTATCACCTTCTTTTAATTCAACCATATCATTTGAATTTGAAATCCTGTAATAATATAATCTCTCATTATCTCGTAAACTTAAATGTCCGTACAGTTACATTACCTGCTTCATCAGACACTGATATTTTCAGCTCATGTACACCGGCCGAGCATTTTTCATCAACCTTATAAATAAACGCACCGCCTTTATCGTTGGTAAAACGCAACCATTTTCCGTCCAGTTCAGTACGCACATTCCTGCATTTACCCATATTGTCTTTTACTGTAAACACAATACGTGCTGCCTTGCTGAGATCAGCTCCATCGGTAAATCCAGACGGAACAATTACCGGTGGCTCCTCGTCAACCACCAACTGGTAATTGCCAAACTCACGGAAACGGGCACCCGCCCACTTTCCCTGCCACTCCACTTTCTGCACATCCTTCTTAGTGCCTGCATACCATTGCATTATGGTACGCTGTTGTTCCTGTGCGCTCAGGACACGCGTAGGCAATAGACGAACAAGATAAGATTCCTGTAGCGGTATATAAGGAGCGCCAATAGTGTGCAGGGCAGATACCGCCACCGGGTTACCGGTTGACTTACTATAGCGGATACGTACCGAATCATACAGGCAACGCTCTCCCAGGTAAAACTCGCACTCTTCGCTCTCATAGCCATCCAGCATCATGGGGTAAAACATTTTACCCGTTGCTGTTGCCGCAGCCGACGTTGCACCATTATATTGCAAGGTGCAGGCAATAACACTTTTATTGAAATAGGCATCTTTTACTTCCACACGTACGGCATGGGGTTGCTGGTCGCCCAGGTCAATAATACCGTCGCGGCCATGCCTTGCATAAATGGAGTTGATATAGCCTGGCAGTTCCGAAAGATGCTGCAGGTAAGGCCCGCTACTCGATTTTGTTTTATAATCAATGTGCGCATTGAGATAGCGCGTATCATTATAGCTGATATTATCCATCCTGAAGGCATTCACCGGTTTATCATCTACAAACAACGTGGCTTCAAAAATACCGTTGTGATTGGCAGAACCGTTGTGCGTATCGTAAGCACCGATGGCCAGGCTTACGTTGGGAGTGTTTACAGTAATTATTGCCGGAATGGTAGTGTAGGGAGTACCGGCTTTCACAGGCAATATCCTGGGTGCCTGCTCGTAAGTGCTTTTGGTCCTGTCGTACACTGCCAGTCTTTGTATTACCGGCGGCACATTGTCTTCCAATGGCAGTCCGAACAAAAAAGGGTTCTCATTCACATCGTCATTGGTACGGCGCACTTCAAAATGTACATGGGGCGCCTGTGAACCACCGGTATTGCCGCTATAGGCAATAAAATCACCTTTTTTTACCGGGAATAAAGTTGCCGGGGGTTCCAGGAAAACGCTCCAGCTTTCCTGCTGGTATTGCTGCTGTTTGACCCAGTTTTCCAGTGCCGGGTTAAAATCATTCAGATGGGCATATAAAGTAGTATAACCGTTGGGATGATTAATATAAATAGCACGACCAAAACCACCGGGCTCAATCTTAATACGGGCAATGTATCCGTCGGCTGCTGCAAACACATGCTGATTTTCACGTCCCTGGGTTTTAAGATCAAGTCCCATATGATAATGTCCGGGGCGTAACTCACCAAAATTGCCACTCAGGAACAGTGGAATGGAAAGCGGATTGCGAAAATACCCCTGCGGGTAATCGGGTTGTGGAAAAAGCTGCGCCAGTAGTGTCTGGCAATACATCAACATCACCAGTGCCGGAAATAATCGCATCAGTTATTGAATTTAACGGTAAGTGCCGGATGAAAAACCACAAAACTACACCGCCTATCGTAAAACAGGAAACAAAGCTGCAGGCATTTACCGTTTACAGCTCTCGTAAATACCCGTTTGTGCAAATAATATCACAAAAAATCCATCATAAATTAAACCAGTCACTGCCACTATTTCGTAAATACATTAAATCAACATTAAATGTCAATTACGCGGGTTACTTATGAATTCGCTCAGGAATCAATATAATGTACGAACCACGCGGTTTTTAAAATGTTATTAAGAAAAATACCCACTTTGTGGTATGCATTTTGGATAAATGTGGAACAGCTTTTGACTAATAAAAGTTGTCTTATTAATTGACGGGAATTTATTGTATAACTGTACAAACCGATAGTATGAAAAAGATGAGCAGCAGATTCATCCTGCTATTGGCCTTCACAGCAGGATCGGTAGTCGGAATCTTTAAAGGAAACGAGGCAAAACAGAAGTTGGTATTCAGAATTAAGAGTCGCTTTGAGGAGAAGCGCCAGCTTGCAGAACAAAAGAAACTGCAACGTAAAGGGGGTGTGCGCCTGGACGATATTGAGTTGGCAGCATTTCACAATAACTGATTCTATATACTTTTAACCAGCGGTTCAAACCTTCGCCGGGTGGTGAAGGTTTTTTCTTTTTTTAACAGTTCTGCACAAAGACATACGCCGCAACACCTTACCTCCTCCTCTCCGCATTACAGCCCTACCATTTCCCCATGCTTTCCCGGCACCCCGTATCGCATACCTTTCACCTTAAACCTTTCTATCTTAACCCTTGCACCTTACCTCCTGAACCTTACATCTTTCTTTGTTACTTTAGCGCATGCTGAACACTTTCCAACAATACCTGCAGCAACATACTCCCATCAGCGATGAACAGTTTACACAATTAAGTCAGCAGGCGGCCGTACGCTCTTATCCCAAAGGGCGCATTCTGACCATGCCCGGCGACCAGACCGGTATTGGCTATTTTGTAAACCAGGGACTTCTGAGAAGCTATACTGCCGACGACAAAGGACGTGAGCACATTATCCAGTTTGCCCCTGAAAACTGGTGGATCGGCGACAGAAGCAGTATGTATTTTAATGATACCGCTGCTTTTTTTATTGATGTGGTGGAAGATGCGGAAGTAGTGGTACTCAACAGGGGCTTTATGGAACATGCCCAGGAAATATGCCCGGAGTTTACCCGTTTTCATATTCACCTGTTGCAGAACTCCATCCGTCATATGCAGCAACGGGTCAGCCTGCTACTGGGCGCTACAGCCGAAGACCGTTACCTGGCATTTATAGACTTGTATCCCAATGTAACACTACGGGTTCCGCAGCTTATGATCGCCTCCTACCTGGGCATTACGCCCGAATCACTCAGCAGGGTAAAGAAAGAACTGGCCCGGAAAAACGCCGGTCAATAATCTGCAGACGTTCATCTTACCATACATCAAGAACACCCGTTATACACCATGCTACCTTTGTGAAAACAAAAGGAGCACTAATATGAAAAAGACAATAGAACGCATTGTAACCAAACCTGCCCAACCGGGTATGGTAGGTGATGGCTTTCGTGTATTCAACTATATTCCGCGCACAGGCATTTCCCAACAAAGGATCAGTCCGTTCCTGTTACTGGATTTCAATGCAGAATATGATTTCGGACCTTCTGATCACATCCGTGGTGTAGATGTACACCCACACAAAGGTTTTGAAACAGTTACCATTGCCTATAAAGGCAGTGTGGCCCATTACGACAGCAGCGGCAGTAGTGGAGTCATCAACCCGGGAGATGTACAGTGGATGACGGCCGGCAGTGGCATTCTTCATAAAGAATTTCATGAAGAGTCCTTCTCTAAAAAAGGTGGCCCTTTTGAAATGGTACAGCTTTGGGTAAATCTTCCTGCCAGGCACAAAGGAGTAAATCCGCATTACCAGGCGCTTACAGCAGATAAAATGGGAAAACTGCAACTTGACAACAACGGAGGCACCGTAAACGTGATTGCAGGCATTGCAAACGGCACCAAAGGCGCTGCTGCCACCTACACTCCGGTAAATCTGTTTGATATCCGGCTGAACAAAGACGGGGTTTTCAATACTTCCATCCCCGCGATGCACAATACAGCATTGCTGGTAATAAAAGGTAATATTGAAGTAAATGGCTCATCGGTTGCAGAACACAGCTTTGTACTGTTTACCAATACCGGTGAGGATATTGAACTAAAAGCAACGGCGGATAGTGTTGTGTTGTTACTCAGCGGTGAACCTATTCACGAAGCCATTGCCAGTTACGGCCCCTTTGTTATGAATACTGAAGCTGAAATAAGAGAAGCCATCATGGATTTTAACCTGGGAAAATTTGGTGTGCTGGATTAATGGAGATTTTTACAGCAACCTGCCAGATGCAATAATGCTTCTGACAGGTTTCCATAAACTCCGACCTGTCAGATGTTCCGGTACAATGATGCAATGTGATCCGGCAAGTATGTCTGACAGGTCTTTTTTTGACTGATATCTCCTGCAGCGGAAAAATAATCTTCAAAATTCCTGCTGCTGCCTTACTTTTGCGCAATTTATCTCGTCTGAAACGGCTTCTGGAAACGTTTCGTGAATCTTGCCGACGCAGGCTGGATAAAGGTTTCAGGTTTTATTTACAAAAAAACTGTTCAAACAAAAATGCCAAAAGACTCCTCTATCAAGTCAGTGCTGATTATCGGTTCAGGCCCTATTATTATCGGACAGGCCTGCGAATTTGACTATTCCGGCTCACAGGCTGCACGCAGTTTACGGGAAGAAGGTATCAAAGTAATTCTTATTAACAGCAACCCTGCTACCATTATGACAGACCCCATGATGGCTGACAGGGTGTATTTACTGCCACTGACAGTAGAGAGTATTGAACAAATACTGGAAGAGAACCAGATTGACGCAGTGCTGCCTACCATGGGAGGCCAGACAGCCCTGAACCTGGCAAAAGAAGCCAACGAACTGGGTGTTTGGGAAAAATACAACGTGCGCATGATTGGTGTTGACGTGGAAGCTATTGATACCGCTGAAGACCGCGAAAAATTCCGTCAGTTGATGGTAAAGATCAACATGCCGGTAGCACCTTCCAGAGTAGCCAACTCGCTGCTGGAGGGAAAAGAATTTGCCCAGGCCATTGGTTTCCCGCTGGTAATCCGTCCTTCTTTCACCCTGGGTGGAACCGGCGGCGGCTTTGTTCATGACAAAAGCGAGCTGGAAGCCGCGCTGGACAGAGGTCTGAAAGCATCCCCTATTCATGAAGTACTGGTTGAAAAAGCTGTACTGGGCTGGAAAGAATACGAGCTGGAACTGCTGCGCGATAAAAATGACAACGTAGCCATCATCTGTACGGTAGAAAACCTGGACCCGATGGGTGTACATACCGGCGACTCTATTACTGTAGCTCCCGCCATGACCCTGAGCGATACCGCTTTCCAGGAAATGCGTAACAAAGCCATCCTGATGATGCGCAGCCTGGGTAATTTTGCTGGGGGTTGTAACGTACAGTTTGCCCTGAACCCCGCTACTGAAGAATTGATTTCTGTAGAAATTAATCCACGTGTAAGCCGTTCATCTGCGCTGGCGTCCAAAGCAACTGGTTACCCCATTGCAAAGATCGCTGCCAAACTCGCTATCGGTTATACACTGGATGAACTGAAGAACCAGATCACCAAAACAACTTCCGCATATTTTGAACCGGCGCTGGATTACGTAATTGTAAAAATGCCGCGCTGGAACTTCGATAAATTCAAAGGAGCCAACGACACACTGGGCTTACAGATGAAAAGTGTAGGAGAGGTGATGGCCATTGGCAGAAGCTTTACCGAAGCACTGCAGAAAGCCTGTCAGAGCCTTGAGAACAACGCTGTTGGACTGGGCTATTATGGCAAAAGCCAGATGCACGCTGAAGAATTACTGGAGTACATTAAGATTCCGAAATGGGATCGCATTTTCCGTATTAAAGATGCCCTGTTACTAGGTATCTCTGTAGGCACTATTTCCAAAGCTACCGGCATCGACCGTTGGTTTGTAAATGAGATCAGGAAGATCGTTGACATGGAAAAAGAGGTGTCAAAATACAAGCTCAACACCCTACCTGTTGACCTGCTGAAAGAAGCCAAATTCATGGGCTTCAGCGACCAGCAGCTCTCTCTCATCATGCAGGACGGCACCGACGAAAAGATCTACGAAATGCGTAAGGCAGCGGGTATTACCAGGGTATATAAAATGGTAGACACGTGTAGTGCCGAATTTGAAGCAAAAACACCTTATTTCTACTCTTCTTTTGAAAATGGTAATACCAATGAAAGTAAGATAAGCGATAGAAAGAAAGTGATCGTACTGGGTTCAGGTCCCAACCGCATCGGTCAGGGTATTGAATTCGACTATTGCTGTGTACACGGATTACTGGCGCTGAAAGAGCAAGGTTACGAAGCCATCATGGTGAACTGTAACCCTGAAACAGTTTCTACCGATTTCGACATGGCCGACAAACTGTACTTTGAACCCATTTTCTGGGAACACCTGTGGGAGATCATTGAACTGGAAAAACCATATGGTGTAATTGTACAGCTGGGTGGACAAACAGCCCTGAAACTGGCTGAGCGCCTGAACGAAAAAGGCATCAAGATCATCGGAACCTCTTTCGACAATATGGATATTGCAGAAGACCGGGGTCGTTTCAGCGACATGCTGAAAGAACTGGGTATTCCTTATCCTGACTATGGTACGGCCTACACTGTAGACGAAGCACTGGAAGTAGCCAACAAAGTAGGTTACCCGGTATTGGTACGCCCCAGCTATGTACTGGGCGGACAAAGAATGCGTATCGTGATCAATGATGATGAAGTAGAAAAAGCAGTAGTAAGCCTGCTGAAACATATTCCCGGCAATAAGATCCTGATCGACCACTTCCTGGATCGCTGCCAGGAAGCAGAGATCGACGGTATCTGTGATGGTGAAAGCTTCCACGTAATGGGTGTGATGGAACATATTGAACCGGCGGGTATCCATAGCGGAGACAGCAACGCGGTACTGCCACAATTCAACCTGTCACCACTGGTTGTAGAGACCATGGAAGAATATGCACGTAAAATTGCATTCAAACTGAATATCCGCGGGCTTATCAACATACAGTTTGCAATTAAAGATGGTAAAGTGTATGTAATTGAGGCCAACCCACGCGCATCACGTACTACACCTTTCATTGCCAAAGCATACCAGATCCCCTACCTGAACATTGCTACCAAAGTAATGCTGGGTGAACTGAAGCTGAAAGACATGAAAGTGGTAAAACGTTTGAAAGGATATGCTATCAAAGAACCCGTGTTCAGCTTTGAAAAATTCCCTGGTGTAAACAAGGAGCTCGGTCCTGAAATGAAATCAACCGGAGAAGCGATCCGTTTCATTAAAGACCTGCGCGATCCTTACTTCCGTCAGTTGTACAAAGACAGAAGCATGTACCTGAGCAAGTAATATGTTATTGTAACAATATACACAAACCCTGCAGCCGACACTGCAGGGTTTTGTTTTTTAATAAAGCGGATTACTTAGTATGCAGCGCTATACCAGTAAGGTCATGTAATGCAGATAATTATTTACGTTGGATGGCACTGCTTTTTTATTATTATTTTTATCATCGTACAAACCGGATCTATATGAATCAGGCAATACAGAGTATCATACAACATCTGCAGGAAGTACTGGAAGGTAATCCATGGTATGGTAAATCCGTGTTTGCAATACTGGAAGAAATACATCCTGCTATTGCGTATCAGAAACCGGGAAACAATGACAATGCACATTCACTGATTGAGTTACTGTATCACATGATCACCTGGAGTGAGTTTACATTGAAAAGGCTGGAAAAAGATCAGAATATGGACCTGCATCATTTTGAACAGATGGACTGGCGCGCTATTGATCCGGCAATACATACCTGGGAAAACGGCATGAAAGCTTTCTGGCTGACCAACAATGGTATTATTGAAATACTGGAAACCAAAGATGACAGCCTGCTGAACGAGCAAGTAGATTTCAGGGAATACAACTTCAATGTATTACTCAATGGTTTGATAGAACACCATATCTATCACCTGGGACAGATAACCTATATTAAAAAACTGATAGAAGGTTCCTGGTAAGCAAAACGATTCTCCCCAACGATTATTTAAATTTCATCGTATAATTGTTAACGAACTTGACACCATGCTATGCCTATAGTATAGCATGGTGTTGTATTGCGTATACTCACCATCGCTTAATTCCCTGCAAACATCCACACACAAGGCTTTACCGGCACATACATCGGTTTCACCGGTATATTGATCGCCAGGATTTTTTATTTCCCAACCTTTATGTTGAAATATTATCAGGTGCCACATGTATAAACCACCTTTAATTTTTTTCGTATGGAAAGAAAACATTTTTTAAAGAACGGACTGGCAGCTTTGGGAATGGTAGCTATTGTACCACTTGCCTGCAAAAAAGAGACTTCTGGCTCTGACAACAGCAGCGGTTCGGGAAGTGGTTCCGGCAGCAGTTCTGGTACCTGTACTGTAACGCCTGCAGAAACAGAAGGACCATTTCCTACCAAAACACCTTCATCACTGGTAAGAAGCGACATTACGAGCGATCGTACGGGTGTGGCTTTTGCCATGAGCATTTACATCAAAAACAAGAACAACAGTTGTAATCCATTGTCAGGAGCGCTGGTAGATGTATGGCATTGTGATAAAGACGGCAATTATTCAGAATATGGCGGCACCAGCATGCAATCTACCAACTATACCGCCGTGCATTTTTTAAGAGGTAGACAAACCACCGATGCCGATGGCCTGGTAAAGTTTACATCAATTTTTCCCGGCTGGTATTCCGGACGTGCAACACACGTACACGTACATATCTATAACTCATCCGGCACATCTTTGCTGGTAACACAAATAGCATTTCCTGAAGGCAGCAGCAGTGCAGTAACCACTGTAAATGGTACTGCGGGTCAGCCGTATGGCTATACAAAAGGCATGACAGGTTATACTTACAATGCATCGGACAATGTATTCAGTGATGATACAACAGGAGCAGAGATCGGTACTGTAACTGGCAGCATCTCCGCAGGTTATACCCTTACACATACCATTAACGTATCTGCCTGAAAATAACTTTTTCATTCCTGTAAGGCATTGGGTATCTCTCCCAATGTCTTATTTATTCTTACAGATATGCAGCAAACCACCATCAGGTTGTGTTACCGGAAAATAATTGACGCCAGCGCTAGCAGGCCCTGGGATAAAATGGTGTTTGATGATTCTTACACTGAATTCCTGTTACAATCACAACTGTACAACCAGGAGAAAAAGTATAATACCTTCAGTGAAATACTGTCACAGGTGCCAGCTGCTGAAAAGTTGCATTTCCAGGTAAGTGCTGCTGTAGTAGGTTACCTGCAGCAACTGGGCAGCAAGATCCCCGATCTTACCAACAATCTTGGACGGTTATTTCTGCCATTCAGCAATTTCCGTTTTGAGATCATCAATTCCAGTATAAAAGATAAAAGCAGGCACCAGGTAGCTGTTAATTTTTTCAGTGATCCGCTGGTATGGCATAGCACCATCAGCAACCAGCTGCTGTTATCTGTTCCCGGAAATACGGAAAACGATGAAATACTGACCGAGCTTTTTACACTGCCGTCTTTTGTAAGTATCTATTCATTAAAAACCGCTCAACAACCTGTTAATGATACCACAATCCAAAAGTAAAATATTCCTGTCCGAAGAACGGGGACATCTTGAACTGGATTGGTTCAGAAGTTATCATACGTTCAACTTCGGACAGTACCGGCACGAACATAAAACACCGGTAGGTCCGCTGTATTTACTGAACGATGATACACTGGCTGGTAAAAAAAGCGTCAGTATCACTACAGAGGAAGATTCAGATATATTATTGCTGCCTGTAGTGGGCACTGTTACCTGGCAAACCAGTAAAGGACATACAGGTGAAGCAGAGGCAGGACAATGTGTTCAATTGTCATTACCGGCCACCGCTACCATCACCATCAGTAATCCGTATGAAGATGAACTGGTGAATTTTTTACAATGGTGGTTCCGCAGTAATGCTACAGCCCATACAGCACCACAGTTATTTACTTTCGAAATTCAATTACATAAAAACACATTGATTGAATTACCGGCACATATTGGTCATACGTCTGCACCAAAACATTTCATCGGCTGTTTCGATGGAAGGGCCGAGATAGAATATCGTCTATCTGACTCCTCCAATACGTTGTTTGTATTTGTGATACAGGGAGCGTTTGAAGTACAATACAGGTTGTTGCACCCTAAAGACGGGCTGGCATTATGGGAACTGGAAAAGGCAGAACTGGAAGCCCTGTCCAATGAAGCAATTATACTGTTATCTGAAATTCCGGTAAAGAAGTGATCATTTGTCAGGCATCTGCCAGGCCATTGCGGATTGCATACATTACAAGTCCCACACGGGTTTTCACTTTCAGCTTTTCAAACAAAGAATTACGGTAATCATCTACTGTACGCGGGCTTACAAACATTTTGGCCGCTATATCCTTATAGGTCAGTTCAGAACATACCCATTTAAGGAATTCTGTTTCCTTCTCGCTCAGCGATACCGGTTGTTCGGGCATATCAATATCCCTGTGCAATCCGCTGATGATCTTACCGGAAATATATTCAGAAAGATAGAAGTCTTTTTGCATTACAGAATCCAGTGCTTCCTTAAGCTCTTCGGGCTCTGTATTTTTCATAATATAGCCTTTGGCACCCAACCGCAACATACGTATAATAGTGCTTTCATCACTGAACATAGACAATGCCAGTACTTTTACCTGCGGATAGTTTTTATAGATCCACTTGGCGGTTTCATACCCATCCATATCCGGCATGTTCACATCCAGCAGAATAATATCGGGAATAACATGTTTGGTCAGCTGGTTCTTGATCTCGTGACCATTATCTGCTTCAAACAATACAGCATATCCATCAAATGAGTTGATCAGTTGAGCCAAAGCCTTTCGCAACAGCTTATGATCATCTGCTACTGCCACCTGTATTTTTTTGCCTGCAGCCATGTAAGTTTATCTCCCGTTTATTTTTCCAGTAATGGTAGTTCAATGGTAACTGTAGTGCCCTTTCCTACCTCGCTAACCATTTCAATTTCAGCACCAATCAGTTTTGCCCTGTTGAATATACTCTTTAATCCAACACCAGACGAAGATGATACGGAGTTTTTCTTTTCGTTGACATTAAAACCAACTCCATTGTCAGCAATCTGCATTGTAAAACTATTATCATCACCGTACTTCAGCAACATATTAATGCGTGTAGCCCTTGAATGTTTTAGAATGTTGTTAAGTATTTCCTGGAAAATACGGAACAGGAAAATAGATTTCTGTTCATCAAAAAGCCTTTCCGCTCCTTCCAGGTGAAATTCAACTTCCAGCAAACCTGCTTTGGCAAGGGTTTCCAGCTCAAAACGCAGTGCCTCCAGTAAACCAATATGCGCGATACGTTCGGTATGCAAACTTTTGGTTAGATCTGCCAGGTCCATCATGGCCTTGTTCAGCATCTGGCGTGCACTTACAATCGGTTCATAAGCAGCATGATCTTTGGGCACCGGTAAAATGGCCAGTGATAGTTTAACCACTGATAGCATCTGCCCGATATTATCATGTAGTTCCTGGCCGATATTCTTAAAAGTATTTTCCTGTATCTCCAGTTGTGAGCGCAATGCTTCCCGTTCATACTGATCTTTCATACGTAGCAACTCCTGTTCCTGCCGGTAGCGACGTTGCTGGTATTTGAAGAGCATGGTTACAATAAAGCCTACCAGTACAAGCGCCAGCGCACCCCCCATAAGGATGATAATATAAATTTCCTGCCCCTGGTTACTGTTTGGCATAAGGTGTAAAAAACGGGCTTACATCCGTTGGAAGTAAATCTATAAATTTTTAAGTAAACACCTGTAAAAAGAAGGATTCTGGCAGTAAACTGTCCTAAATAGTCATGATCCGGGTTTCTTTACCCGTAATCTGCACAGGAAACCGATGGTAAACATGGAATACAAAAGTGTATTTAAAAACTTCAATATGTAGTCAATGTTCCTTATGATAACATTAGACACGCTGTTAAGCAGGTTCCACATTCCAAACAGGGGAAAACTGCAACAATAGAAAAACAATAGCCCTGAACAAATCCAGAAAGCGGGCTCACGCACAAGCGTTGTTGATTTTGATAACTGGAATAATTCAAAAAAGTAATAAACACATATTGCAGCAACCAGCAGGCAGCCAATAGAATAAGTAACCGTATGAAATTGCGTGTGTCGCAATACAAAGTAAATATTAAAAAAAACAACGACCGGATAAAGTACCA
Source organism: Chitinophagaceae bacterium PMP191F (assembly GCA_001302245.1). GTDB lineage: Bacteria > Bacteroidota > Bacteroidia > Chitinophagales > Chitinophagaceae > PMP191F. The sequence continues at coordinate 207,526 of LGYU01000007.1, read as the reverse complement.
TCAGGATACCTATAAGCTTTTTGACCTTTGCACTTACTATAATACACCGCAGGATATACAGGTAATACACAAATTCAACTGTGGTAAACCAATTGAAAAGCCACGCATTTGTTATACGGTTTTTGGTGAGCCATAAACCTGTCAATTCCACGCCAATCATTATTATCAGGAATACCGGGAATGTTTTCAGGTAAAAAGGAGTGTTCTTTTGAAAATACAGGGTCAGCGAGGCCAGCATGCTGATAGAAATCACAATTATGTGCAGAGACATCTGTGTCATACCAACAATGTAATCTTTATTATTATTTTGAACAATAATAATAAAAAAAGCACCGTATTCAACATACGGTGCTTTTATAATATGAAAAAGCGCAGAATTAAATAATAGTCATGCCTTTTTCACCACGATCAACGATGGTGATGCCAATACCACCAACACCTTCTTCTCCTGTGGGAGGAGGCCAATGTGTACCGCAATTGGGCGGGCACAGAGAACCTGCATTGTAAGCAAGAATCTGTGAGCCTTCTTCTGTGTGGATGTAAATATCCCTGTTAGCTGCACCGGCGGGTGTTTCATTGTGCTTGGTAGCTACCAGTACAACTGTCTGACGATTTGCATATTCAGGTTTTTCTGCATAATCAGCAGAGTAAGCGGCAAAGTACAACTTGATGCCATCAGCTCCGTGATCTTTAATTTTTGCAATGAACTCTTCCAGTTCTTCCACACTGTACCATGCACTCAAAGAATCTTCTTTACCGATGCGTTCTGAGTTATGAACCCACCTTTCTTTTTTATAATTACCGATTACAGTATCAACATGGGCAGTGCCTACATACTTACCGACCTTTAAGGATTTTTTAGTTGTAGTGATCATAATTAGTGGACTTTGAGATGAAGTAATGCTGTTGTCGATGTAAAACTATAGCAGCTCAAAGCCCATTTTCTCTACAAGAGAATATTATTCAATGGATTATAAATTAATTTTATTTATAAAGTGAAGGTTGTCAGATTATTCTGCGTAAAAAAATGCAAAAAAACCGTTTCATTACGGTTTATAAAACGTTGAAAAAACAAAAAAATTACCCCGTAAAATAACGGGGTCAAATGCACCGTAAAATACTCACACAAAAAACCGTCGTTAGTTAAGCTGGCATTTTTGTGCAGGTAAATATTTTGTCAGAAATTAGACATGGAGAGTTGCTATCATCCCGTTTTTCAAGATCCAATACTCCTGTGAGAACCCGCCGACAAGATTTCCTCAAGGTTTTTGTTTAAAGCAAATTCTCTTGAGGAAATTTTTTTTCAGCCATGCAGAAAATCATTGGTCCATAACCAAACAGTATTACCTATTACCCATTACCTTATCCACCCTTATCCTTTTTTCTTTTCCGGTTCCCTTGTAATGCTCCCAACCATTTCAGCCACTTAACAAAATCCATTGTGTTTTTAAGTGTTTCTGAATGTCATCGCATTTACCTGTCTGGAAGAAAGCTCCCTTTCTTCGTTTGCTTTTTCCTTTTTTTGCCGGTATTCTGTTACAATGGTTGATCGCCCCACCCATTGTAACAGGCTGGCTTTTGTTGTTGTCAGGTATAGCTGTTACCTGGTTGCTTACGCTACAGTCTGCGGCGCAGCAGTTTGTCCGCCCCTGGCTGAAGATTATTCCACTCCACATTGCGTTATTGGGTGCAGGTATGTTACCCGTTTTTTACACCTGTACATTACACCACCCACAGTCAATTGTACAACGTTATCATACTGGTGATACGTTGCTGCTTGTTCTCCAGGAACCACCGGCTCCCCGGAACAATTCTTTTAAAGCCACCGCTTCTGTCTGCCTGTATACCAATTCAGTATTTACCAGGTTACAGGGCTATATCATTGTATACCTGCCCAAAGACAGCACCACTTCTTTATTGCAGTATGGTAGCCGGCTGCTGATCCATAAACCACTACAACCCATCAGCTATTCCGGCAACCCCGGCAGCTTTAATTATCGCCGGTACTGCGCTCTGAACAATCTTTACTTCCAGGTATATCTTACTTCACATGACTATGTTACAGCCGGTCATGAAACAACTACAGTAAGGCAATGGCTTTATCGACTGCGGGAACATTTGCTTTCGGTGATCAGGAAATTTGTACCGGGCAACAGTGAGGCAGGATTGGCAGAAGCGTTATTGATCGGCTATAAAGAAGATATAAACAAAAATCTTTTACAAACCTACTCCAACACCGGGGTGGTACATGTAATAGCCATTTCAGGATTGCACCTGGGTTTAATCTACTTGCTATTATACTGGTTGTGCAAACCCGTTGAAAAAACGAAATGGGGACGGTGGCTTAACCCCGTGTTTGTGCTGTCTGGCTTATGGATCTTCACGTTACTGGCAGGTTCATCACCGTCGGTTGTGCGTGCTGCAGTGATGTTCACCTGCCTTATAGCCGGCCGTAGCTTATCAAGATCTATCCCAACTGGCAATTCACTGGCTGCGTCGGCATTCCTGCTACTATGCTATAATCCATACTGGCTGGCAGATACCGGCTTCCAATTATCTTATGCGGCTTTATTGAGCATTATACTTTTCAACAAACCTGTATACAACCTTTTTACATGCAACAATAAACTGGTTGATTACATCTGGAAAGCATGTTCTGTGACCATTGCGGCACAGGTGCTGACTGCTCCACTGATAATTTTCTATTTCCACCAGTTTCCTTTATTGTTCCTGTTTGCCAACCTGCTGGCTGTTCCATTATCCAGTTGCATATTGATCGCGGAAATACTTCTGTGTGTTGTCGCTCCTTTAACTAGCATTGCTACATTCACAGGCTACATCATTGCTTGGCTCATCCGGCTGATGAATGCCATCGTAGCATTCTTTGATCAGCTGCCCTATACCATTTTGCATGCCTTACAGATCAATACAGTGCAGGTGGGTCTTTTGTATATGACCATTGCGGGCCTGGCATGGTGGTGGCTGTACAAGCATAAAAAGGGAATAGGGCTTGCATTGATCTGTTTACTCTATATCAGCACTATCCGTAGCTTGTCAATACTGCAAACAGGCAAACAACAAAAAATGATCGTATACAACATACCCAGACACCGGGCAATTGATTTTATCAGCGGTCATCGTTATGTTTTTACCGGCGACAGTACACTTGTCCATAATGACACGATGCAGCAGTTTTACCTGGCGCCGTCCCGCACACTTTTCAGAACCGCAGCTGCAGATACCCTTCGTAACCTGTCACAAAACGGCTCATTGTATCGCTTTGGTAACCGGAACATTCTACTGGTTACCAAACCTCTTGTCAATTCTCCTGAGCTTCCGGACAACCCTTTACCGGTTGATGTACTTATTCTTTCAGGCAATCCCACAGTATATATTACCCGGCTGGTAAAATATTTCCGTATCGGCAAAGTGGTCATCGACAACTCCAACAGTGCCTATAAAACAAGCCGTTGGATACAGGAATGCGCCAGCCTGACCATCGACTGTTTTATTGTAGCTGAGCAAGGCGCTTTTGTTTTAAACCTGTATTGATTTACCTTTGCGCCTCCCGGGTTACGTATTTTCACTTACAACGTATTATGTATGAGCAAAAAAATTCAATCGGCACTTATTTCCGTTTTTTATAAGGACGGGCTTGAACCCATCGTAAGATCATTACATCAGTTAGGGATCACCATCTATTCAACAGGTGGCACCCAGTCGTTTATTGAAAAGCTGGATATCCCGGTAGTACCGGTTGAATCACTTACCACGTATCCCTCTATTCTGGGTGGCCGTGTTAAAACCCTGCATCCTTCTGTGTTTGGCGGTATCCTGGCCAGAAGGGAAAATGAAACGGATGTGCAGGAAATGAAACAATACAATATTCCTGAACTGGACCTGGTGATTGTAGACCTGTATCCTTTTGAAGAAACAGTTGCCAATACCTCCGACGAAAAATCCATCATTGAAAAAATTGATATCGGCGGTCCGTCTATGATCCGTGCTGCTGCCAAAAACTTTAAAGACCTGGTAGTAGTAGCAGCCAAAAACGATTACGCTTTACTGAACCAGTTGCTGCAGGAACAACAGGGCACTACCACGCTGGAACAACGTCGTGCTTTTGCAGCCAAGGCCTTTGAAATTGTAGCTAACTATGATATAGCCATCTACAACTATTTCCACCCTGAAAATGAATGGAAAGTACTGAACAAAGGTGGACAGCAAAGTTTGCGTTACGGTGAAAACCCGCACCAGCAGGCTACTTTCTTTGGCGATCTGTCAAAAGTATTTACACAGTTGCATGGAAAAGAGATCTCATACAACAACCTGGTAGACATTGATGCAGCCATACAACTGATCAAAGAATTTGGCAATACACAAGATGCTACATTTGCCATTATCAAACATACCAATGTGTGCGGCATTGCCACCCGCAATACACCGGAAACAGCATGGCATACGGCACTGGCCGCCGATCCCGAAAGTGCATTTGGTGGTGTACTGGTTTGCAATACAGCTATTGATAAAACTACCGCCGACGCTATCAACGAGATCTTTTTTGAAGTACTGATCGCTCCTTCATTTACAGAAGAAGCCATGCAGGTATTACAATCAAAAAAGAACCGCATATTGCTACAACTTAATCCTTCGTTTGCTATTGGCGCCAATATGTATAAAAGCGTGCTGAATGGAACCCTGGTGCAGGGTGTTGATGAAGGCAATTACAGCAAATGGGAAGAAGCAGGCGGCCGTGAAGCCAACGCTACAGAAAAAGAAGACCTGGTATTTGCCAACATTGTGTGCAAACACCTTAAATCAAACGCCATTGCACTGGTAAAGAACAAACAACTGATCGGTAAAGGATGTGGTCAAACCAGCCGTATTGATGCTTTACGCCAGGCAGTTGAAAAAGCCAGACAGTTCAATTTTGATCTGAATGGTGCAGTACTGGCCAGCGATGCATTTTTCCCCTTCAATGATTGTGTGCAGTTAGGACATGCAGCCGGCATCACAGCCTTTATACAACCCGGCGGCTCCGTAAGAGATAAAGATTCTGTGGAATATTGCCGTCAACACGGACTGGCAATGGTTATGACGGGTATGCGACATTTCAAACACTAATAATCCAGATAAGCCGGTGATGATCACCGGTTTTTTTAGCACCTTGCATTACTTTAAATCATGAATCGCCTTGTTGCCGCCGCATCGCACAACACCCGCACCAAAGCCCTGATTGCTTTGGGCATGGTTTGTTTTTTATGGGGCACCACATGGGTCGCTTCCCGGCAGGGCGTTCAGCACATGCCTGCATGGCAACTGGCAGGCATACGGCAAAGCATTGGGGGATTGTTATACATTATCTTTTTTATCAGTAAGGGCGAACGTTTCCCCAGGGGCAAGGCGTGGGGGCCGATCGTTGTACTCAGCCTGCTGAATTTCTTTCTCACCAATGGTCTTTCCACCTGGGGCGTTAAATACATTTCTGCCGGTTTAGGAGCTATTATAGCCGCTACTTTTCCTTTGTGGATTGTGATCATTAACCTGTTCACCTCTAAAACAAAAATCCCTTTATTAGCGATAGCAGGTCTGTTACTGGGTTTCAGTGGCGTATGCATTATCTTTTACGAACACCTGCACGATTTTCTGAATGCCGGTTTCCGGCTGGGTATTTGTATTTCACTGGCAGCTTCATGGACATGGGCCTTTGGTACTTTGTATACCAAGAAACAAGCTACTGCTTTTAATCCTTATTTCAGCCTTGGACTACAAATGCTGATGTCTGGTATTGCCAGCACTATTGTGGCTGTATCAACCGGCAACGCCATTCCTGTCGCAGACATTCCCTGGCAATCATGGCTGTCCATTGGGTATCTTGCCACATTCGGTTCAGTGATCTCATTCATTGCATACCTGTATGCCCTGCAACACCTGCGCACAGAGCTGGCTTCTATCTATGCCTATATTAACCCAATAGTAGCTATGCTGGTGGGTGCATTGCTGTTCAACGAAAAACTTACCATCTTTATCGGTATCGGGGGAGCAGTGATCCTGTACGGTGTGTATCTCGTAAACAAGGTATTCCGCAAAACTTATTTTGAAGAAGGTTCTGAGCAGTAATATCAACGACCATCATAATAAGCATCCCAGAAAACGGTTTCTTTCATAAACAATTCAAACATATCACGCCAGCCTTTGAACTGCGGGTCTGTGCCCAATATGGAATTGTGCCATACAGTGATCAGCATGCCATTGATCTTGCGCGTACATTGATAGTAATGCATCAGCTCGTTATAAGCCTGTTGGGGCGTATAACGCTGCTCATAAAAAGCATTGGCATCCATAAAACAGAACGGATATAATTTCAGCGGGGTAGTAGTTTCATTCTCCAGGTCGTACCAGTAAAAAGAAGAACACACAGAAGCTCTGAAACCGTTAATGCTTCCATATCCCATGGAAAAATCTTTTTCAATACCAGCTTTCAATAATTCCCGGAAAGTACCTGGCAATGTAAAACGTATATAGTGCTGACGACTGTGCGTAATCTTTTTATCAGACACTACTTCCAGCCACTCCTGTTCTTCACCCAGCAAAGTAGTATCATCACCGGTTTGCCATGATGGATGTAAGCCTACTTTATAACTGGCAGCGGTATATTCGATCAGATCGCGAAATGCTTTTTTCTGTGTGGATGTATTCTTATCATACCCCACTTGCTTTTTGGCTACCAGGAAAAAATAATAAGGCCGAATGCGACAATACAAATGCCAGGCATCCAACCATTCAAAACAATCAAACGGATCTTTCTGGTTGCCGCGAAGCACCTCCCAGCGTGCAGCTACATCCTGCCACTGGCCTTTAATAATTGATCGGGCAAAACCGCCCACTGTCCTGTACCAGCCTTTATGCAGGTACGAATAGGCAATATCAATATCATAGCTGAGTATACACTTGAAGGTGCGCAACCTGAAACGCAATTCAGGGTAATGTTGCAGCAATGCTTTTTTAAATTCCTCCATCCACAGATTGATCAATGGCTGATCCAGGAATTTTTCACGGAAAGCCAGTGAATTGGTATGTGCATAACGTCCATACATATCCTTTTCATGCGGCAGATATTCTTCATACCTGCTCAGCAGGTAAAAAGTAGCTGCAAAAATATCAAAGGGAAAATTGCCATCGGTACGGAAGAATGCTTTCTGACCGTTGACTTCAAAACAGGAAATGGATTGTTGCTGAATAGAGCTCTCACAAAGCAGCCCTGTGCTGCGGATAAAAAATTCTCCGGCAACCAGCGGCTCTGTGGAGTAATTCAGCCGTGGACCTTCTGCTGCCAGGAAGGTGGTTTTATCATTTGTTAATTGCGCGGTTGTTTCAAATAATTTTTCATTAAAGAAACTGACTATATATTGTAGTCGGGGCGTAATTGTATGACAATACATTAACAGCATTGTCGCACAAAATAGAAAAGTAAGTGTAAAAAAGAAGCTAAGTAAGAAAAATATCTTTTAACAGCATTTCCGGCTAATCTTTATACTTTTCCTGCCACAGTTCGTTAAAGGTTTTAGCGGGAAAATGGATCGGCGCACGATGGGTTGCCCAGCCTTTTACTACTTTATTGACCGTCCAGTTCTTGATCTTCTCATTGCCCATATTCATCAGCTTGCGGTTCAGACTGGCCTTTTTCCACACTTTCCACGCTATTTTCTCGCTCCAGGAAACACTACCATCTTCCACAGTCTCGTACCTGTTTTCCAGCAACAGTTCATGCAGATTGATCTTAACGGCACAAACTTCCGTACAGTTGCCACATAACGATGAAGCATAACTGAGATGTTTCCATTCTTTAAGGTCTTTCAACTGTGGTGTAATAACAGCACCAATTGGACCACTGTAAGCCGTTCCGTAAGCATGCCCACCGATGTTCTTGTATACAGGACACGCATTTAAACATGCACCGCAACGGATACAATACAGGCTTTCGCGCATTTTTTCGTTGGCCAGTATATTGGTTCGCCCGTTGTCGAGCAGGATCACATACATTTCTTCCGGTCCGTCTGTTTCGCCTGGTTGCCGCGGACCGCTGATGACCGTATTGTAAACTGTTACCTGCTGCCCTGTTCCATAGGTAGCCAGCAAGGGCCAGAACAATGACAGGTCTGTCAGCGAAGGGATCATTTTTTCAATACCTACTATTACAATATGTGTTTTGGGAAAAGAAGCGCTCAGACGACCGTTTCCTTCATTTTCTGTTACTGCAATACCACCGGTATCTGCAATAATAAAATTGGCTCCGGTAATACCGATTTCTGCTTCCACATATTTCTGACGCAGTTTTTCACGCGCCACCAGTGTTAATTGCTCAGGCGTAAGATTGGCGGGTGTATGTAACTTTTCGTAAAACAGCTTGGCTACATCTTCCTTGCTTTTGTGCATGGCAGGCGTAACAATGTGGTAGGGAGGTTCGCCATCCAACTGCTGAATATATTCGCCCAGATCTGTTTCAACGCTTTCAATACCGTTTTCCTCCAGGAAGTCATTCAAGTGAATTTCTTCCGTTACCATGCTCTTGCTTTTGACAATACTTTTGCAGCTCTTTTCTTTACAGATCTTCAGTATCTCAGCCAGGGCTTCTTCGGCATCTTCGGCCCATATTACTTTTCCGCCCCGTTGTGTAAGATTGGCTTCAAACTGCTCCAGGTACTGATCCAGCATTTCAATAGCACGCCATTTCACATTCTTGGCTCTTTCGCGCGCCAGGTGCACATCCGCAAACTGCTCTTTGCCTTTGGGCACAACTGCATTGTAGCGACCGATATTGAAATTGATCTTACGCCTGTGTTCCAGATCAGCAGCCCTGATGGTGCTTTTGGCTATAAAAGAAGATGCAGTTTCACTCATGGATAATCAATGGAATTGTTATTACACTCATTGTCTTATACTGATGATACATGGCTTGTATGTATACTCACCATTCAACTATCAGGCCATAGTTACCCTATCCTTTTCTCACTTCATATATTCACGGGCAGCTTTGTCCAGCGCCTCATAAAATGCAATACCGTATTTGCGGATGATCGGCTCTTTCAGGAACTGATATACAGGCACCTTCAGTTTCTTACCCAGGGAACAGGCAGGTTTGCACAATATTTCACGGGGTTCGTAGTTCATACGATCATAATCACCATCACGGCCATTTTCCTGTATAATAGGGAAGAAATGACAGCTGATAGGTTTTTTCCAACCGATCACGCCATCATTATAAGCCTGTTCAAAAGCGCATTTAATGATCCCTTTTTCATCGCGGATGCCATACACACAGATCTCTTTATCATCGCCCAGCGTGGGTGTAACCCAGCCAAACTCCCGATGGTACACATACTTTCCTTTACGCTCTATTTCTGCAATAGAAGGAGCGGTGAGGTAAGGTTTTACCTTTTCATATTCTTCTACTATAATATCCAGCTCCTCTTTTGTAAGCGGAGCACCGGCATCGCCTTCTTCACAACAACCGCCCTTACACTTTGCCAGGTCGCATACAAACTGGTCCTTCACCACATCATCGCTTATTAGCACATTGTCTACTGCTATCACGTATCAGTTTTTTAGAACATAAAATTACAGATAACCTGCGAGATGAACATTTTTCTTGCTGTACATGCCAGATCAGGGGCAGGATCTCTGAGGGAAAAGAAACCGTGCCTTCACCATGTTTTAACATAAGGTACATTATTTCCAGCGCAATGTATTGATCAGGTGCTTCATATCCTCCTGCAGAAAATCATTCACTATACCCAGTGAATCCTCATTGGGCGTAGCATCAAAATAAAGCGCGCCACGCAGAAAGTGTTTTACAGAATCCGTTACAAAAAACTGTTTGGCAGTGGCAGCATTGCCGTGTACGGTAAAGAAAATACCGGTTAGGCCCTGCGGGGTTTTCATCAGCGAATCCTGTATTTCTGTAGCACGTGAAGTATGCTGGTAGGTCATTTTGTAGGCATCATTCACCAGCGTATCCAGGCTATGACTGCCCACATTTTTATAGCTGATATAGATCTTTCCGTTAAAATCAGGGAATTCGATATTGATCCAGTAAGGATTTTCAGGTTTCTGCTCAAAAAAAGAAGTATCCTTCACTATCCGTGCATATTGCGGGTATTCAAATGTATAAGGCATGCCTGGCTGATCGTACACCTGGTACTTGTGTTCAGGGAAATGTATTTTGAAATAGCCATTTCTTTTAATAGTGTAATCGCTGTTGCAGGCTGCCAGAAAAATGATGGTTGCCATGGCGATGGCCAATCTTGCCCGGGAAATCGTCATACCTCGTTTATTGCGGCTGGTGGTGATTAATGGTAACTTTCACTTTACGTATGCGTGTGCGTTCAACTTCCAGTATGGTGAACTGGAAATCGCCTGCTGAAAATACATCATTGACCCGTGGAATTTCACCGGCCAGTTCCAGTATCAATCCTGCCATCGAATCGCTTTCGCCTTTTACTTCGTCAAATGTGTCGGCAGGCAGGTTCATCAGTTCACAGGCATCATGTATCATGATACTGCCTTCAAAAATATAATTGGAGTCATCCAGTTTTTTATTGTCACTTTCCTCATCATCAAACTCATCCTTTATTTCGCCAATGATCTCTTCCAGGATGTCTTCCATGGTTACAATACCGCTGGTACCGCCAAATTCATCTACCACTACGGCAAAATGGGTATGACGTGTCTGAAATTCTTTCAGCAGGTCTTCAATAAACTTCTGCTCGTGTACAAAATAGGGAGTGCGAAGCAATGTACGCCAGTCAAAAGTATCAGGTTCATTCAGGTAAGGTATCAGGTCTTTGGTATTGATGATCCCTACAATATTGTCCAGGTTACCTTTATATACCGGCAACCGTGAATAATGCAGTTCTTCTACTTTTTTCTTGAGTGCACCGAAGGAAATATCATGCTCCACACCATTTACATCCAGCCTGGTACGCATGATCTGTTTAACGGTAATATGGGCAAACTTATATATACCTGCCAGGATACGCTGTTCTTCTTCTTCGTGTACGGTAGATTTGATCGCTTCTTCCAGTTGTTGCTGGGTATAAGCGCGTGAAGCCTGTCCACCAAATGCTTTTTCAATCCGGTCCGACATACTGATAAGTGAGGCCCCGATGCGTTTAAACATGTAAAAGATCACTTCCACCAGGAAAGAAGCTTCGTATGCCGAACGCAGATTGTTCTGTGTGGCCCTTACCTTGGGCAATACTTCACCAAACAGGATGATCAGTGATGCAATCACAACTACTTTAATAACAAACCCCAGGGCACCAATGGTCCAGTATTGTTCCTGTTTAAAAGCCAGTATCTGGTCTATCAGGAAATTAGAGAGTACAATAATGGCAATATTCACCAGTGTATTGGCCATCATTAGCGAGGCCATCAGCACACGTGGTTCTTCCAGCAGTACGGCAATACGCTTCCAACCGCTATCCTGCTTGGTTTTAAGCATATTGATATCGCGGTAGGTCAGTGAAAAGAATGCCACTTCTGCTCCTGATATAAAAAATGAAAGCAGCAACAGCGCCAGTACACCCGCAGCCAGTAATGTGGTAGCCTGCACACTGGTTACCATTAAAAGAGAAGCCACAATTTTACCTGAAAAAAAGTAAGCAGGGTGAATATCCAAAGCAACAGGTTTTTGTTAATCAATAACCGGTCAACAACTACAATGCCGGGTGTTTTATTGTGTGCAACTATCATTTAACAGGATACAGGCCAGCACCTGCCTGTATGCGGCAAAAATAATATTTACTGGTATCAAAAAGGCAAATCCTGCGATGGTTCATTCATTGGTGGAGGTATATCAATATTAAATCCTTCCGGGTTATCGCCGGAAGCTGCAGCAGGACCATGATGCGGACCGCCATGATTCATGGTATCGGTACGCTTATCCAGCATAATCAGGTTATCGCCCACCACTTCGGTAGCGAATTTTTTATTACCGTCCTTATCTTCCCAACTGCGCGTACGCAGGCGCCCTTCTATATATACCAAACTTCCTTTATGCAGGTATTTTTGCGCCAGTTCTGCCAATCCACGCCATAATACCACAGTATGCCACTCTGTTTGTGAGATGAGTTTGCCGGCCCTGTCTTTAAAAGTTTCTGTAGTGGCCAGCGGGAATTTAGCTACTGCAATATTTCCTTCCAGATATTGTACATCCGGGTCTCGTCCCAAATTACCAATAAGCATAACCCTATTTACCCCTCTCATAAATGGTAGGTTTGATAGTTTAACAATCGTCTGACGGTGTCAATCTCTCTTAAAGTTAAATTTTTTTGGGAGAAATACTGAGTTTTTTTGGGCTATTTACGACACCTGCGAATACCGGGCCAACAGCTTCAGTCCTCATTCCCGGGTACCACAGTACAATAAAATCATACTGTTGTACCTGCTTATACTGCTGTATCTAAAACAACTGTGCCTGCCCGGAAGTATCTTCCAGGAACATATTGATAAAACGTGGAAACGCGTACTCAGATAACCCTGCGCGCTCAGCCAGTATGTAATGCGTTAATGCTTCTACCGGTTTGTTTACCTGCACGGTAATGAACTGCCCGTGGATGGTTTGGTGTGTGAGCTGCTGCCGGAATAGTTTGCTGATACTGGTCACTTTAAAAGATTGTCTGCCCAATAATTCTTTCAGAAAAGGTAATTGCTCAAAATTTTCCTGCAATGCACTGTCTGGTTCAAACAGTACAAATTCATGCAGGTTTTCCCAGATGTCTTTACCTGTTCTTTTGCGGATATATATTTTATCTTTTACCTGTATCAGGAAGTAATACAACCATCTTTCTTTTTTCTGCAGTGTTTTTTCTTTTACCGGCAACTGTTTTACAAGATTGTGTTTGAATGCTTCACACTCTTCCTGCTGTATACATTCAGTACACAACGGGTTCTGTGGTTTGCAGATCACTGCACCAAAATCCATAATAGCCTGGTTGTACAGACCGGGTTGTGCTTTATCCAGCAGGGCCTGCGCCAGTTCCTGGTACAGCTTTTTCCCGGCTGTGGTATCAACCGGTGTGGTGATGCCGAAGTAACGCGCTATTACACGCTGTACATTACCATCAACAACTGCCTGTGCTTCATTAAAAGCAAATGAAGCAATGGCCGCCGCTGTATACGGACCAATGCCTTTCAATTTTTTAATGGCCTCATAATTATCTGGAAACTTTCCTTTATGTATAGTAGAAATTACGCGTGCCGTAGCCAGCAGATTTTTACAACGTGTATAATAACCAAGTCCTTCCCACATTTTAAAAACCTTTTCATCTTTTGCTGCGGCAAGATCATGTACAGTAGGAAATTCTGTAATAAAATTTTCATAGTATTTCCAGCCCTGTTCTACACGGGTTTGCTGCAACATAATTTCACTGAGCCATATTCTGTAAGGATCTTTTTCACCCTTCCAGGGCATGGAACGGGTATTCTGATGCGCATTCCATTGTAAAAGTTTGGGCGTAAATCCAGGATTCATACATTACAATTATACGTAATAACTTACTGAAAATGAAGCATATCTGTTAAGGTTAACGTTACCACTCAGTTAAAAATTCATTTTCAATTGTTTATAATTTTCTTGCAAATGTGAGAATTATCATTTAATTTGGGTAATGAATTGATTGTGTGCAATTTGGCGACACTTATAAAATTTTTCAAACCCGTTAAAAATTCATTGGCATGAGAAAGGCAGACCTCGTTAACCAAATATCTGAAAAAACAGGTATTCCGAAGGTTGATGTTTTGGTTACGTTGGAAACCATGTTCAAGGAAGTAAAAGACACCTTGTCGCAGGGAGAAAATATTTACATCCGCGGCTTTGGCAGTTTTATTACTAAAAAAAGAGCTGCTAAAATTGGCCGTAACATTAAAAAGAACGTAGCAGTACACATTCCTGAACATTTCATTCCAGCTTTTAAACCAGCAAAAGAGTTTGTAGCTGAAGTTAAAAAATTACAATCCGTTAAAGAAGATCAGCCAAACCCGGATGATGAGATGTAAATTTGCTGCCTAAATTGAAATGCATACGTGAAAAAGCAGCAGTTCATTCTTGTGGGCGCTGGAGTAGTACTCCTTTGCCTGGTCTATTTTTTCGGAAATACAGTCCCTCCAAAGTCAAACACCCCCACTATGCCCCGTGCAGCAGCACAGGGCACTGAAACTGTTGACATACAAGCTATCCTTGCAGCTTCACGCCAGCAACTTACGCCACGGCAGCAGGCTTTTATTACGCAGCTGGAATCCGGGGTAGTAAGAGGCGACGTTAAAGAACAGCAGATCAAGGTATATCAGCAACTGGCAGCCTTCTGGAAAGACTCTGCCCATTTGCTGTTACCCTTCGGATATTATTCTGCGGAAGCTGCTAAATTGGAAAATTCTCAAAAAAGTCTCACCTTTGCTGCCCAATTCTTTTTAGAGGGTGTGCGCAAGCAGGAAAACCAGGCTTTAAGGAAATGGATGGCTTTACAGGCTAAAGAGTTGTTTGAGAAGGCTTTAGTACTTAGTCCAGATAATGATTCCCTCACTGTTGGCCTCGGTAGCTGCTATCTTTTTGGAGGCATCAGCGACCAACCGATGGAAGGAATTCTGAAGATCCGGCAGGTAGCGGAGAAAGATTCTAATAACATGTATGCACAATATATGCTGGGATTGGGCGCGATGATGTCGGGGCAGGTAGATAAGGCTATTGAACGTTTAAGCCTTGTTGCAGAAAAGGAACCGGAAAAACTGGAAGTGTTTTTCATGATAGCAGAGGCTTATGAACAGAAAGGAGATAAGCCCAATGCTATCAAATGGTATCAGCAGTGCAGAAAGAAAGTGAGCGGTAACCCTGATATTGTGAAAGAGATCGACCAGCGTATCAAAATGCTGCAACAGTAACACCTGAATGTAAATATTACGCTTCGGCGGAAGTATAACAGGACATAAAAATTATTATTTAACTAAATTCATCGGTGAATCATGCCTTGTGGTAAAAAAAGAAAGCGTCATAAGATTGCCACGCATAAGCGTAAAAAAAGACTTAGAAAGAACCGTCATAAGAAGAAAAACCGTTAATTTTCTTTTCTGACAAAGGCTTTCCCTTGGGCCTTTTCTTCCTGCTGGCTGAACACAATTATTTGCCATTTATTACAGGCCGATAGAGTTGCATGCTGATACCTGGCAAATAATTCCTCTTCAGCGACTTTCCTTGTAGTGATGATGGTTAGACGGTATAAAGTAGATACGCTTGAATAAGGAACTAATAATAAATGCTGCCCCCCAGGGTGTAGAGATAGCACTATTGGAGGATAAGAAGCTGGTAGAACTGCATCATGAAAAAGCTGATGCAAGTTTTGCCGTGGGCGATCTTTATCTTGGCAAAGTGAAAAAGCTCATCCCCGGGCTGAATGCAGCTTTTGTAGACGTAGGATTTGAAAAGGATGCATTTTTGCATTACACCGATTTAAGTCCCTACGCGCGCTCGTTATTGAAATTTACCCAGCAGTCAATTAATGACCAGAGTGAAAAAGGATTTGACTTCGGCCAGTTTCAGGTTGAACCGGAAATTATTAAAACCGGTAAGATCAACGAAGTTCTCAGTGGAAAGCCCAACATACTGGTTCAGATTCTGAAAGAACCTATTGCCGCCAAAGGTCCCCGCCTGAGCTGTGAAATTTCACTGCCCGGGCGTTTTGTGGTTATCACACCTTTTAATGATATCGTTGCTGTTTCGCGCAAAATCCATTCTGCCGATGAACGCAAGCGGTTGCAGAAAATAGTGGAAGCCATCAAAACCAAAAACTTTGGTGTAATAGTTCGTACTGCTGCTGAAGGTAAGAACACTGCAGAGTTGCATGAAGACCTGACCATGTTAATGGAAACATGGAAGGCCATTCAGCACAACCTGAAAGGTTCCGTAGCGCCAGCAAAAATTCTCAGTGAACAGACCAAGACCACCAGCATGCTGCGTGATCTGCTGAACGAGGATTTTAACCGCATTGTGATCAACGACCGGAATATCTTCAATGATACCCGCAGCTATATTCAGCGCATTGCGCCTGAAAAAGCTGACATCGTTGCGTTTTACAATAACGGTATGCCCATCTTTGACCAGTTTGGCATTACCAAACAGGTGAAAGCGGCTTTTGGCAAAACAGTTAACCTGCCCAGTGGCGCCTACCTCATTATTGAGCATACAGAAGCATTGCACGTTATTGATGTAAACAGTGGTTATAAAAGTGTAGGCAACAACCAGGAGCAAAATGCCCTGGAAACAAACCTTGAAGCCGCTGCTGAAATTGCACGCCAGTTACGCTTGCGCGATCTTGGTGGTATTATCGTGGTAGACTTTATTGATATGAAGCTGCCGGATAACAAACGCAAACTGATGGAGGCCATGGAAGAGTATATGAAGCCGGACCGCGCCAAACATGCGGTGCTGCCCATTTCCAAATTTGGCCTGATGCAGATCACCCGGCAACGTATGAAACCGGAAGTGAACATCAATACCCAGGAAGTTTGCCCCACCTGTGCAGGTACCGGTAAGATCACTTCAACCCTTTTACTGGAAGATGAGATTGAAAAGAATTTAAGTTACCTCATTACACACCAGCACAAAGATCTTACACTGGTGGTACACCCCATTATGTATGCCTACCTTACCAAAGGGCGCTGGTTCAACTCCAAACAATGGAAATGGCGCTGGAAGTACGGTCGTAAGGTGAGCATGAAAGAAAATACCAATTATCATCTTACTGAATTTCATTTCTTCGACAAACACGAGGATGAGATCAAGCTATAAGCTTTAACACATTTTATTTTGTACAACTTCTTTAAAAAAGCCCCGGGTTTCCGGGGCTTTTTTTATGTGCAGCATCATTTCCGAGTTAGTAGCACTCTGTGCATTTCAGACACATCACAAAAAAGCCATGCAGTAGGCTGCATGGCTGATATTTTAAAAAATCATGATCTGTTTTACCCTAATTCCTGTTCCTATTATTACCCATGAAGAGCAATATATATTGTACCAGCGTGGCAATGGAAGCCAGAGCAGCCACCACATAGGTCATCGCAGCCCATTTCAGGGCATCTTTGGCCTTGGGATACTCATCATTATTGGTAACACGGCTTTTATTCAGCCAGGCCAGGGCGCGGTTGCTGGCATCAAACTCAACAGGAAGCGTAATAACTGAAAATAAGGTAGTTATGGCAAAAAGGACGATGCCTGCCAGCAATAATTGCGGAAAAACCTTGATAGCCAGGATACCCGCCAGCAACACCCATTGTACAATATTGGAACTGAATTGTACCATGGGAACCAGCCTGCTACGCATTGCAAGCCACCTGTAACCGGTGGCGTGCTGCACGGCGTGACCGCATTCGTGCGCAGCAACCGCGGCGGCGGCCACTGACCGGCCCTCGTAAACATCAGCACTCAGGTTCACTGTTTTGGTCAGCGGATTATAGTGGTCACTCAAAAAACCGTCTGTTGAGGTAATCTGAACGTCGTAAATTCCATTATCCTGCAACATTTTACGGGCAATTTCGCTACCGGTCATCCCGTTGGACAGGGGCACTCCCGCATAGGCTGAAAATTTGCTTTTCAGTACCCCCGAAACCAGCATACTGATCCCCAGAAAAAGCAGAGAAACCAAAAAAATTGATGATGTCATTTTTCTTAGAATTTGATGGTATTATATATAGTGATCAAATTCGTGACCAGTTCAAAAAAGCAACATTTTTTGTCATTTTTTATGAAAAACTGAAGTCGTTTTGTCACCTGATAAGTTGATGGAACACAGCGTCTGACATTTTATCACGGCATGTGAGAGAGCATTTAAGGAGGTAGCGATAATTAATTGATTTACAATACAGTAAACACTTATTATAACACGCTTTAATATAACCGAGGCAGGCTGGAAATTTATTCACACCCTCAAAAAATAATTTTGTTATGTGGCGCTAATTTGTAATTTAGTGCAAGAATTTAATGGGTTAGTAAGTAAGGGGTCAACAGCAATGTTGGCCCTTTTACTTTTATAAAAATCAACCACCTTTTTTCTCAGTTTCTGACACTTTTTTTATTTCCTTTCTTCATCATTCTCATCATGATATTTTATTCACCTGAAACATGTACATCAGTTCAACATTTGTTATCACATAAAGCCGTGTTTTGATTAACCAGTTATACTTAATTAAAAAAGTATTGCATTAATAGCAACAACTTTTCAACTACCTGCACCAGCCCTCTTAATCAATCAACATACAACTTACCTTTACCCGATGAGTAAAGTTAAAACCGCATTCTTCTGTACAAACTGTGGTTATGAAAGTGCTAAATGGGTAGGTAAGTGTCCTTCGTGCGGAAGCTGGAATACTTTTATTGAGGAGGTGATCCATAAAGAAGGTTCCAAAAAAGAGAATACATGGAAAGATGATGATGACAGAAAATCTGTTAAAACTATTCCCTTACATCATGTTATCAGCAGTGAAGAGAAACGTATCATTACAGCCGATGCAGAACTGAACCGTGTATTGGGTGGTGGCATTATACCTGGCAGTATTGTATTGATAGCAGGTGAACCCGGTATTGGTAAATCTACACTGTTCCTGCAAAACGGTTTGTTACTGAAAGATCACACTGTTCTTTACATCAGTGGTGAAGAAAGCGAACAGCAGATCAAGATGCGTGCAGACAGGTTGAATATTCAGAACGATAACTTTTACCTGCTTACTGAAACATCTACCCAAACCATTTTTAAGGAAATCAAGAAGCTGCAACCACACCTGGTGATTGTAGACTCTATTCAAACCATACAGTCGCCCTACATTGACTCCTCACCGGGCAGCATATCCCAGATACGTGAATCAGCGGCAGAAATGCAACGCTTTGCCAAGGAAACCAATACACCGGTATTTCTGATAGGTCATATTACCAAAGATGGCAGTATTGCCGGTCCCAAAGTGCTGGAGCATATGGTAGATACGGTATTGCAGTTTGAAGGTGACAGGCATTATGCTTACCGCATTCTGCGTACCATTAAAAACCGTTTTGGCAGCACTGCCGAACTGGGCATCTATGAAATGACCAGTGGCGGTATGCGTGGTGTAAACAATCCCAGTGAGATCCTGATCACGCAGAAAGAAGACAGGCTGAGTGGTATTGCCATTGCAGCTACAATTGAAGGTATGCGTCCCCTGCTGATAGAAGTACAGGCGCTGGTTACACAATCAGTGTATGGTACTCCGCAACGAACAGTGTCCGGTTTTGATCTGCGCAGGTTGCAGCTATTACTGGCAGTACTTGAAAAACGCGGCGGTTTTCATTTTGGTGTAAAAGACGTATTTCTGAATATAGCTGGTGGTTTGAAGGTAGAAGATCCGTCTATTGACCTGGCAGTACTTTGTTCATTGCTCAGCTCATACGAGGATGTTCCGTTGCCACCACTTACCTGTTTTGCAGGTGAAGTAGGATTAAGCGGCGAGATACGTGCCGTAAACCGGATTGAACAGCGTATAGCAGAAGCCGAAAAACTGGGATTTGAAAAAATATACATTTCACGATACAACCAGAAAGGTCTTTCCAAACAGTCTTTCAATATTAATGTGGTAAGTGTAGGTCGCGTGGAAGAAATCTACCAGTTCCTGTTTCAGTAAAATGTTGAGCAAGATACCTGCCATATAACTTGTCAGGAAATATCAAATCGAAAACATCATTTTTCAATTCACACTGGGTAACCGCATTGTAATGATACGGTATGAAAAACCATCCATATATCCAGTCTCTATTACACCTCTTCTTTCCGCATGTATGCGCAGGATGTGGTAATGACATGATCAGTACACAGCAGTTGTTATGTCTGCATTGTATCAATCATTTACCTGTTACCAACTTTCACCGGTATACAGATAACCCTGTTGAAAAGATATTTCACGGACGGCTGCCGCTGGTAGCCGCTACCAGTTACCTGTATTTTACCAAAGACTCGTTGTTGCAGCGTCTTATGTACCAACTGAAATACAAAGGCAATAAAGCTATTGGTCTTTATTTTGGAGAAAAGATTGCAGAAGTTATTAATGATTCCAGTCGTTTCAGTGATATCGATGCGTTAATTCCCCTTCCGTTGTTTGCTGCCCGCGAAAAAAAACGCGGATATAATCAATCTGCCCTACTCTGCGAAGGGATGGCCGGTGCGCTGCAACTGCCGGTATGGAACAATGTTATCATACGGCGCAGCATGAGCAGTTCACAAACCCGTAAAAACCGGATAGAGCGCTGGCAGAATATGGAAGGACGTTTTGAACTGTTACCCGGTGCAGCCATCAGTGGAAAGCATTTATTGCTGGTAGATGATGTAGTAACCACCGGCGCCACCCTGGAAGCCTGCGGACAGCAGCTATTGGCGGCAGGTAACGTGCGACTCAGCATTCTTACCATGGCCTATGCCACCAGGTGACAGCAATTTAAAACTTGCTTCGCCGTTTTAAAAGCATCTAAACACTTATTTTTGGCAACAGATGAGATTACTGGTCGTTTTAATACTGATTGTGTGCTGCAGTGTAACAGCCTGCAAAAAAGATTCGTTCATTACCGGCAGTGACGCTACCCTGAGCCTGTCCGAAGACAGCCTGCATTTTGATACCGTGTTCACTACTGCCGGATCAGTAACCCTGTATTTCATTGTTTATAATACCAATAACCGCCGGTTGCGTTTAAGCAATGTATCACTGGCAGGCGGCAATACTTCTTATTTTAAGATCAATATAGATGGTACGCCAGGTCCTTCAGTACAGGATGTAGAGATTAATGCCAATGACAGTGTATATGTTTTCCTGTCAGTAAAAATAGATCCTACCAGTGCCAATCTTCCTTTTATTGTGCAGGATAGTATCAGTATTGATTACAATGGCAACAGACGCTGGGTAAAACTAAGCGCATGGGGACAGAATGCCAATTTTATACGCTCCGGTGTTATCAAAGGCAACCAGACCTGGACCAATCAGAAACCTTATGTGATCATTGGCGGACTACAGGTAGATACCAATGCATCGCTGACAATAGAAAAAGGTAGCCGCATTTATCTCCATGCCGATGCACCGTTTATTGTAGATGGTACTTTACAGGTAAATGGTGAACACTATGACAGTACACGCGTTGTATTCCAGGGCGACAGGCTGGATGCCCCCTATCGCAATTACCCCGCTTCCTGGCCGGGCATTTACTTCAGGGGATTGAGCAGTAACAACGTATTGCATTATGCTGTTATCAAAAATGCTTACCAGGGTATTGTAGCCGATCAGCCGTCGGTGAATGCAGCCAGGAAGTTATCACTGAACGAATGTATCATTGACAATTGTTATGATGTCGGTATTATGGGCATACGTTCTTCTATCCATGCGCAAAACTGTCTTATCAGTAACTGTGGTAAAAACGTATTGCTGACTTATGGTGGTCAGTATGATTTTGCACACTGTACTGTCGCCACTTATTCCAGTTCTTATATTTCACACAAAGACCCGGTGTTGTTTGCTGCAGACTATATCAAACAGAACAATACTTATTTCACCGCCGATCTGTCGGCTTCTTTTGTAAACTGTATTTTCTGGGGCGAAAACGGTACCATAGATGATGAAGTAGTAACCAGCAAACAGGGTAATACCAATTTCAGCGTCAGTTTTCAGAATTGCCTGTGGAAGGTTAAAAACAATCCTGCCAACAGTATCTTTAGCAACATCATAGCCAATACAGCCCCGGCGTTCGATAGTATTGATGTGCAGCATCATTATTACGATTTCCATTTAAAATCAACCTCTCCTGCGCTGCAGCAGGGTGCAGCTACCACACTGGCAACCGACCTGGATGGCAAACCACGCAATCTTCTTAAACCCGACCTGGGCTGTTATCAGAAACAATAGTAAATACCAGGCAACACTGTAACTATATGGCAGGGAATTTGCCGCTGCTCTATGATTCACGATCAGATAACAATGTTTTCACTGAATCGTGCTAAATTGCTGTAGATTGTTAACGCAAAAAATCAATACATATGATACGTTTACTGTTAATGGCAGGTGTGTTATCAGTTGCCATGTCGCTGTACGATTTTAAAGTGCCTTCACTGGATGGTGGTTCTATCGACTTTTCACAATATAAAGGCAAAAAGATCCTGATTGTTAATACAGCTTCCAAATGCGGCTATACGCCCCAGTATGCTGACCTGGAAAAACTGTATGAGCAATACAAAAACAAACTGGTGATTGTAGGATTCCCGGCAAACAATTTCCGTGAGCAGGAGCCAGGTACCAATACAGAGATCAAGGAATTCTGTACCAAGAACTATGGCGTAACCTTCCCGATGGCGGAGAAAGTTTCTGTAAAAGGTGATGATATTCACCCTTTGTTCAAATACCTGGTTGCTGAAGCCGGTAAAATGGGCATTGAAGATCCTATTAAATGGAACTTCACCAAATTCCTGGTAGATGAAAAGGGAAAACTGGTAGCAGTGTTCCCCAGTAAGGTAAAACCTACCAGCGAGGAAGTTATCAAGTATCTGAACTAAGAACATACCTATAGCTCATTATAAAACCCGGTAATTGTACTACCGGGTTTTATCGTTAGATACTGGTATTCAATCGCAGAAATATATCCGGTAATCGCCTGATCGGTACATTTTACCGAAAAAATTAAACCCGCCACCGGTTAGTTATAATCTTTGTACTGCTTACCGGAATAGCTGACCACAAAAAATGCTATACCGACATTACCTGGCTCCGTTTGGGTGTTCTGGTTCATCATGAACCCGGAGCCAGTTTTTTTGAGTTAGTCCCTCAACTCCAGACCAACGCCACATCCGCACAGCAAATGCTGCAACGGAAGTTATGAAAGGTCCTCTTTACGGGGGCTTTTCATATTTAAGTAACTGCAGGGATCATTAACTACTGTATTTCATTTTAATAATAACACTTCAGATTTCGGCCTTCGACTTCCTGTTTTCATACTTATCTTCGCCCTATGGCATTCAGGGATGTAATCGGACAGGCTTTTATTAAACAACAACTGACCGGTATGGTACAGCAGAATCGTATCAGTCATGCATTGTTGTTCCTGGGTAAAGAAGGCAGCGGTGGTTTATCGCTGGCCATTGCATTTGCACAATATATTCTTTGTGAAAAAGTAGCCAACAGAAATGCTCCCCCATCCGGTCCTTCCCTGTTTGGAGATGAGCCGGCATCTTCAGCACCCACTTCCCTGCCGGCAGACGCCTGCGGACAGTGTGCCTCCTGTGTAAAAGCACAGCAACTGGTACACCCGGATATTCATTTTGCTTATCCTGTTATTCCCCGCAAGGCAGGTGACAAACCGGTAAGTACTGACTACATCACTGAATGGCGAACATTTATCAGCAAACAGTCTTATGGTAATGTGTACGACTGGCTGCAATCTATCGGCGCTGAGAACAAACAAGGCAATATTACCGCCCAGGAGTGTAACGATATTATCCGTAAACTGAACCTGAAAAGCTTTGAAAGCGGCTTTAAGATACTGGTACTCTGGATGCCCGAATACCTGGGCAATGAGGGTAATAAACTGCTGAAACTGATTGAAGAACCTCCTGCAGATACTTTATTTATACTGGTAGCGGAAAACGACTCGCTGGTATTACCTACCATCTTATCCAGAACCCAGTTGGTGAAAATACCCGTGCTGGAAACGGCCGATCTTACAGAAGCTTTAGTGGCGAAAGGTGCCTCACCCGAGCAGGCCCGCCAGGCAGCTTCTATTGCCGGGGGCAATTTCAGGGAAGCCCTGCAACTGGTACAGCATGCCGGGGATGACTGGCAGGTGCTGCTGCGCGACTGGCTGAACGCCATTTTAAAAAATGGCCCGATAGCCCAGGTGAAATGGATTGACGAGGTGAGTAAGCTGGGCCGGGAAAAACAAAAACAGTTTTTACGCTATTTTAACCACCTGCTGGAGCAGGCCATCCGCGTACGGGCCATGGGCGACAGTTTTCCCATTCCGGATACAGAACGTGATTTTGCATTGAGACTGAATAAGATAGCTAATTTCGGACAGCAGGAAGCCATTATTGAAGAGCTGGACAAAGCTGCCTACTATATTGAGCGCAATGCCAACGCCAAAATGCTGTTTCATGCCCTGACCATCAAACTATACCATATTGTAGCTAAAAAACAGGTACCTGCATTTAGCTGATGGCCATCTTCCCACAGGTCCCGTTTCCCGTTTGTAGAAACTTGTTGAGATGCGTTCCCGGGAATCATCCCCCTTTTGGTGTGAATAACTTATATTTGTATATCGGCCTGTTCTGAACGGAACAACCGGTAGCCGGTAGCAGATGAATTTGTGAGGAAGAAAAATTGAGTCATCTTACTTCATTATAGTATTTGGTTAATACCTGTCTTGCCATTTGTACGGTATCAGACAGCATAATGGAAATGTGCCTGAGGCATGTTGTTTACTGTTGTTGTAACAATACAGCCCGTTGTATAAAGGTTTCTGCTGAAGAATGACACAATTGATAACCTTTTCCCTCTCATCTGCCTGGTTAAACAATTTTTAATCAATCGTCAATTTCAATACGAATGGGATGTAGTTCATGTGGAACAGCAACGGGCGGCAAAGTAGCTGGTTGTAAAAGCAACGGCGGTTGCAGCACGGGCGGATGTAACAGGATGAATGCTTACGACTGGCTTTCCAATCTGCCGCTGAATGATACGGGCGATATGTGCCGTGTGGTAGAGGTAAGTTTTAATACCGGCAGCAGAAAAGATTTTTTCAGAAATACCACTGTTCATCTTTTTGAGAAAGGAGAACTGGTTACAGTAGAAGGGGTGAGCGGTTTTGACGTGGGAGAAATTTCCCTGACCGGTGAAATTGTCCGTTTACAGTTGAAGAAAAAAGGTATTCCCGAATCAGACGCAGAGATCAAAAAAGTAATGCGCCGCGCTACTGATAAAGATATCGAGGTATGGCAACAGAATAAGGATCGTGAAAAAGAAGCACTGATACGTGCCCGCGCCATTGCCCGTCAGCTGAACCTGGAAATGAAGATCTCGGAAGTGGAAATACAGGCCGACGGCCGTAAAGCCACTTTTTTTTATATAGCTGATGATCGTGTTGACTTTCGTGAACTGATCAAAGTATACGCACGCGAGTTTAAGGTAAAGGTAGAAATGCGCCAGATCGGTGCCCGCCAGGAAGCCGCGAAAGTAGGTGGTATTGGCAGTTGCGGCCGTGAACTGTGTTGCAGTACCTGGCTTACTGATTTTAAATCGGTTAACACTACAGCCGCCCGTTACCAGAACCTTTCCATCAACCAGAGCAAATTGAGCGGTCAGTGCGGCCGTTTAAAATGTTGTTTGAACTACGAACTGGATACATACCTGGACGCCCTGCAGCATTTTCCTGATAATGCAGAATCTATACAGGTAGCAAAAGGTACCGCCACGCTGATCAAGAAAGATATTTTCAAAAACCTGATGTGGTATATTTTACCAGATAGTTCCAAGCAATACCCGCTTACCATTGAAAGGGTGCGTAAAATAAAACAACTTAATTATCAGGGCATCACCCCGGAAGAACTGGAAGCAGTGGAAGTGACCAGTACCAAGCCCAAAGAGGTAGAACCTGAATTTGTGGATGTGGTGGGTCAGATCAGTCTGCGTTCACTGGATAAGGCTGATAAAAAACGCCGTTTCGGAGGTAAAGAATCATCCCCACAACAGAAACAACCATCCTCCGGAGGAGGCCGCCCGCAGCAACAACAGCCGCGTCGCCAGGACAAACCTGAACAACGCGGCAGCAATGAACAGCGTGCTTCACAGCCGCGTGATCGTGGTAATGCGCCACGCAATGAGCAGCGTAAAGACCAGCATCCTCAGAACAATAACAACCGCAACGAACCACGGGAAAAAAGGCCGCAGCAACAGCCGCCTAAAAAAGATGACCGCAGACCGTCTCCTCCCAAAAAATAATACGTTGCCAAGCATATTACAACCCGTTGAATTTTTCCTGTTCAACGGGTTATTTTTTTTATATCCCGATAGCAATACAGCGCATTGATAGTAAACGGGTAATACTTCTTTAAAAATGGCGTTAAAATGTGCATGGTAATAGAGGCTGTTTGCCTTTTCATGCTTACTTTTATTGTTGTATATTACTTTAAATAAACTGAACAATTATGGACCTCTTTAAATCCGGAAATCCAACCCTTAGTGAAAAAATGTTCGATAAAAGCATCGGGTTGCAGAATGCTGATGCGATGACCGAAAAAGGAACCCTGAATAAATTTGGCCTGATGATGTTGTTGCTGATCGCTTCAGCATCTTTAACATGGAAGGCTTTTTATGAAAACGTAAACGTAGGCCCGTGGATAATGGGATCAGCAATTGTTGGTCTTATCCTTGCCTTTGCAATTATATTTAAACAACAATGGGCGGCTTTCCTGGCACCTGTTTACGCACTGGCTGAAGGTGTTTTTGTAGGAGGTATTTCTGCTTACTACAGTGCAGCTTTTGCAAAAACTGCTCCCGGCATTGTAATGCAGGCAGTAGGTTTAACTTTTGGTGTAGTGATCGCCATGTTCCTGCTGTATAAATTTCAGGTGATCAGGGCTACTGAAAAGTTCAAATCCATCATCTTTATTGCCACTGCCGGTATCGCTGTGTTCTATCTGTTGTCATGGATACTGGGCATGTTCGGAGTAACGATGCCGCTGATCCACCAAAGTACTACTATGGGTATTGTATTTTCTCTGATAGTAGTAGCTATTGCCGCACTGAACCTGATACTGGATTTTGATATGATTGAGCAGGGTGTAAAGCGTGGCGCTCCCAAGTACATGGAATGGTACGGAGCTTTTGGCCTGATGGTTACCATCATCTGGTTATATCTTGAAATTTTGCGCCTGCTGGCAAAATTATCTGACAGAAAATAAGACAACGAAAACATTCAATAATAAAAAAGCCGCTGAACGTTCAGCGGCTTTTTTATCTGGTATCACCAATATCGTCATTTATTTTGCATATCAGTTCATATCTGCACATTTGCCAATTACCAACCATCTCCATCCAGCATATTACCAATGCCACCTAATATGCTGCCTTCTTCTTTGCGTGATACGGTACCGTAGGTCAGGATCCTGCCTGCCAAACGGCTGATGGGCAATGTTTGTATCCATACAGAACCGGGTCCACGCA
Organism: Chitinophagaceae bacterium PMP191F; assembly: GCA_001302245.1. Taxonomy (GTDB): domain Bacteria; phylum Bacteroidota; class Bacteroidia; order Chitinophagales; family Chitinophagaceae; genus PMP191F. Next base: position 180,268 of record LGYU01000007.1, on the reverse strand, counting down.
GTGTGGCAAAGAACAACCCCTCACCTCCAAATATGGTATTACGGATACCACCTACAAACTGAATATCGTAGCTGATGTTTTGTGTATAGGCAACAAGACAGCCGGTATCTATTTTCAACAATTCACCGGGTTGTAACACACGCTCAAACACGTGTCCGCCTGCGTGTACAAAGGCCATTCCATCGCCTTCCAGCTTTTCCATAATAAAACCTTCACCACCAAAAAGACCCGTGCCCAGCTTACGCTGGAACTCAATACCCACACTTACACCTTTGGCAGCACACAGAAACGCATCTTTCTGCGCTACAATTTTGCCACCCAGTTGCTGCAGATCCAGCGGGATGATCTTACCGGGATAGGGCGAAGCAAAGCTTACTCTCTTTTTACCTACACCTACATTGGTAAATGCTGTCATAAAAAGATTTTCTCCTACCAGCATGCGTTTGCCGGCCGACATCAGCTTGCCCAAAAGCCCCTGTTGCTGCTGTGAACCATCACCAAAAATAGTTTGCATCTGTATGCCGTCGTCCATCATCATAAAGGCGCCGGGTTCACCAACAGCTGTTTCTGAGGGGTCCAGTTCTATTTCCACGTATTGCATTTCTTCCCCTACAATACGGTAGTCTATTTCATGATTTCTACGCATGGTATACTTGTATGTTTTTATTTGTGTTGATGCGGAATATACACTTCATTAGTTGCAGAACAAACACAAATGTTACAGTGGCCCGGCAATACGGCCACCTTATTTACCGGATATTGATTTTCATACTTCTACAGGCTATAGTTGCTATAAGCCCACACAAATTACAGTTTCTGCTATCCCCGCTGAGCCTGTTAACAAAAGTAATCACAGGTTTATATAGTTCCCAACGTCTAAAACCAATTCTGCAATGACAAATGGTTTGGCTTGCAGGGGAGATTCTGTTAACATTGTAACTTTCTTAATTCTAAACAAAACTGTTATGAAAAAACATTTACTGGTACTTGCCGGTGCTTTCTGTTGCTTTTATGGCAATGTGGCCGGGCAGGCAAAACTGGTAGAGAAGGTCACCCGGCGTGGAGATGAGTTGATTATTCCCTACGAAAAGTATGTACTGCCAAATGGTCTTACAGTGGTGGTGCATGAAGATCATAGTGACCCTATTGTACACGTGGATGTTACGTATCATGTAGGTTCTGCGCGTGAAGAGATCGGCAAAAGTGGTTTTGCCCACTTCTTTGAACACATGATGTTCCAGGGAAGTGATCACGTGGGTGATGAGCAGCATTTCAAAATTGTAACTGAAGCAGGTGGTACACTGAATGGCTCTACCAACCGCGACCGTACCAACTACTACGAAACTGTTCCCAGCAACCAATTGGAAAAAATGCTGTGGCTGGAAGCTGACCGCATGGGCTTTCTGCTGGATGCTGTTACCCAACAGAAGTTTGAAGTACAACGTGCTACTGTAAAAAATGAAAGAGGCCAGAACTACGATAACCAGCCTTACGGACTGGCCGGTGAAGTGAGCGCACGCAATCTGTATCCTTATGGCCATCCTTACTCGTGGCTTACCATTGGGTATGTGGAAGAACTGAACCGTGTAAGTCTGAACGACCTGAAAAACTTTTTCCTTCGTTGGTATGGTCCCAACAATGCTACCCTTACTGTAGGTGGTGATGTAAAACCTGCTGATGTAGTGAAACTGGCTGAGAAATACTTTGGCCCCATTCCACGCGGTCCGCAGGTAACGCCTGTAAAACTGGAGCCGGTAATACTGAATAAAGATCGTTATGTAAGCTACGTTGACAACTATGCACGCGTACCACAACTGCGTATTGTATACCCTACTGTACGTGAGTATGATGCTGATATTCCGGCCCTGGCTTGTCTTGCACAGGTATTAGGTGGCGGAGGCGGTGGTGGCCGCGGTGGTTTTGGTGGCGGTGGCAACCGCAACTCTGTTTTCTATCAAACGCTTATCAAAACTCAAAAGGCATTACAGGCCAGTGCCAACAATGGTGCCAGTGAACTGGCGGGTGAATTTTCTATTTCTGTAACACCATATCCCGGCAAATCACTGGCTGAAATGGAAAAACTGGTAGCTGAAGCATTGGCTGAATTTGAAAAAAGAGGCGTAAATGATGAAGATATCCAGAAGTTCAAAAGTGGTTATGAAAACCGCCTGGTAAATGGTCTTGCAAGTGTATCCGGTAAAGTAAGCCAATTGGCAGCGTTCCAGACCTTTGCCGGCAATCCCAACATGATCACCAAACTGATGAATATGTACCAGGGGGTTACCAAAGAAGAGGTAATGCGTGTGTACAATAAATACATCAAAGGCAAATCACGCGTTATTCTGAGTATTGTACCCAAAGGGCAGGAAGATGCCAAAGCAGCAGCCGACAATTACATCATCGATCAGTCGCACTACAAAGCACCTGATTATGGTTATGCCGGTTTGAAATACACAAAAGCAAAAGACAATTTTGACCGCAATAAAGTTCCTGCCAGCGGACCTAACCCAGTAGTAAAAGTTCCTGATTTCTGGACCAGTGCGTTGACTAACAAAATGAAAGTGATTGGTACTGAGAATGCGGAAACACCTACAGTTACCATCAGCATTTCACTGAAAGGTGGCCGTTTACTGGAAAGCAATGACCTGAGCAAGGCCGGATGGGTGAACCTGTTTGCCAGCATGATGAACGAAGACACTAAAAACTTCACCAGCGAGCAATTGTCACTGGAGCTGGAGAAGATCGGTAGTTCAGTTGGTATCAACAATACAGACGATGCAATAGTATTTACTGTACAGACTTTAAAAAAGAACGTAGATAAAACACTGCAACTGCTGGAAGAAAGGATGTTCAATCCTAAATTCAACCAGGATGATCTTGACCGCATCAAACGTCAGTTGGAGCAGCGCTTGAAAAACAGCCAGACGCAGCCTGCTGCTATTGCCACTGCAGTATATGACAAACTGAACTATGGCAGCAATAACATCCTGGGTATTCCGGAATCAGGTACTACTGAAACCATTAAGAACATTACACTGGATGATATACAAGCCTACTACGACAAATACATCACTTCTGAAGATGGACAGGTTGTAATTGTAGGGGATGTAAAACAATCTGAAATACTGCCCAAACTGAACTTCCTGAACAAATTGCCTGTACGTTCATTCACATTGCCCAAACCTGCAGCACCGGTTGCAGTAGAAAAAACAAAGATCTATGTAGTGGACGTTCCCAAGGCAGCACAAACTGAATTCAGGGTAGGTTATGTAACCGGCCTTACTTATGATCCTACTGGTGAATATTACAAATCAGTATTGATGAACTATGCACTGGGTGGCAGCTTCAACAGCCGTATTAACCTGAACCTGCGTGAAGACAAAGGCTGGACCTATGGCGCACGCAGCGGTTTTGCAGGTAATAAATATACCGGCACATTCACCTTCAGCAGCGGCATCAAAGCCGGCGCTACCGATAGTGCATTGTATGAAGTAATCAAAGAGATGAAACATTACAGCGCTGATGGCGTTACCAATGAAGAGGTTGCCTTTATGAAAAACTCTATCGGACAGAGTGATGCACGCAACTATGAAACCAGCATTCAGAAAGCTGCTTTCATTGGCCGTATGCTGCAATACAACCTGCCTGCTGATTATGTAAAAAAACAAAATACCATTCTGGACAATATCACTAAGCAGGATATTGACGCGTTGTCAAGAAAATACATTGACACCGGCAAAATGAACATTCTGCTGGTTGGCGACAAAGCCCTGATATTGCCCAAACTGCAAAGACTGGGTTATGAAATTGTAGAACTGGATGCAGAAGGAAATCCTACACAGAAAAGAGGGTTTTAGCATATAAGATATTAATATGCAATATCAAAGTAAAAAGGACCGCCATGATGGTGGTCCTTTTTACTTTTTGACATCTGGTAAATCCTGCACAATGTTTTAAATATTACATGATGCCCTATCGTTAGTGTATTCTAAACCACTATCCATGAATACACTACTACTCCTCGTTCTGCTAGGCTCATGCTCTCTCCGGCAAGAGAAGGTAATTATCTGTAAATCAGGCTCCAGTTACGCTTATCATAGCAAAGTATGCCAGGGATTGCGAAACTGTACAAACAGGTTTGATACCGTGACCATTAAACAGGCTTATGAATCAGGCCATAAAAAAGCCTGCGGTTATTGCTACAGGTAACCGTAATAATTTCACATCAGCCCATAAAAAAAGCCATCCCGTGCAATAAATGCAGCAGGACGGCTTAACCTAAACCAACCTAAGTTTACAAATCATCTATTAAAACCAACTGCCTATAAATTCTTTATTAACACGTGCACCGGCCAGCTTTCTTCTTCTGCGTGCTTTTTCAAATGCATGACGTATTAATGTAATGGGCAACATCAGTACCAGGAAGATGATGGTTAATGGCGGAATACCCATGAAGGATACCCATTTGCCACCGAAGTGACGACGCATTGGTCTGCGTAACCGTTCTGCCATCAGATACATACTTGGTACAATGATCAGTGTCATAAAGAACGCGAACATTACACCGAAGATGATGGTCCATGATAATGGTTTCCAGAACACCGCATTATCACCACCGAAATAGATATGCGGATTCAGTTCGGAGAACATGGTAATGAAGTTGATATTGAAACCAACTGCCAGCGGAATCAGGCCCAGTATTACAGCCACCGCTGTAAGCAATACAGGAATGATACGTGTTTTACCAGCCTGTACAATCGCTTCACGTGTTTTTACACCGCGTGAACGCAACTCATCAGTAAACTCAATCACCAGGATACCATTCTTCACCACAATACCTGCCAGACCTACGATACCCAGGCCGGTCATGATACCGGACACTGTCATACCTGTGATCACAAAGCCCAGCAACACACCAATGATACTGAATATGATCTCCGTAAGAATGATCACCGCTTTACTGATAGAGTTGAACTGCAGTACCAGGATGAACAGGATCAGCATCAACGCCATCAACAGTGCATTACCCAGGAAGGTGATGGTTTCAGCCATCTGTTCGCCTTCACCGGTCTGCTTAATGGTAACACCATCAGCTTTGCCTTTGAAATCAGCAATCTTCTTTGTCAGTACCTGGTTCACAGCAGCAGGTGTATAGCCAGTTAGTACGTTAGAGCGTAAAGTGATCAAACGTTTCTGGTTCTTTCTTTTTACACTACCCAATGTACTGGTAAGATCAACTTTCACCAGGTTGCTGATAGGAATACTTTTAAAACCACCGGAAGCCATATCTCTGAAATAAACATTCATGTTCAGCAGGTCTACCAGGTTCTTACGTTGAACTTCGCTATTGCGCAACTGTATCTTATACTCTTCTTTACCTTCTTTTATCTTAGAAACCTCACGTCCAAACAGCGCTGTTCTGATCTGCTGACCGATCTGTGCGGAAGACACACCTTCTATCTGTGCTCTTTCCCTGTTCACTGTCAAACTGATCTCAGGATTGGTCAGATCTACATCCATCTTCAGTTCTTCCACGCCATCTACCTGTAAAGAGTCCAGGTAGTTTTTAAGTGATACTGCTGTTTTGATCAGGTTGTCAAAATCCTCACTGGCAATTTCAATATTGATCGGAGGATCAGTAGGAGGACCGCTTTGTTCCTGGTCTACAGATATCTCTGCACCGGGAATACCTTTTAATGCAGCACGAATAGAGTCAAGATAAGGGCGGGTGCTTTTACTATCGCGTTTTTCAAACTCCACAAAAGATACCTGTATACGTCCCAGTTCACTGCGTGTACTTCTGTCACCGCTGTTGGGATCGGCAGCCCCTACCGCCACGTTTGCGATCACACTTTCCACCAACGGGTTCTTTTTGCCATTTTCCATATCCAGTATACGGAACACCTTTGTTTCCAGTGTACGTGTTACTGAATCGGTGTATCCAACAGAAGTACCTACTGGTAATTTCAGGTATACATATACCTGGTTAGGATCACCTTTCGGGAAAAATACCACCTGCGTACGACCGGTTGAAACGGATGCAGAAAATATTAGAAACGAGAAGATCAGCAACCCGATAGTACCTACCAGCAACCAGGCCGGACGCCAGCCTTTCAATGCCCAGCGTAGCAGGCTTTCATAGTGTCCCATGATCCATGGCAGTACCCTGTTCTGGAACCTGTGTATAACACCATCCAGTACAAATTTATTGAACACAATCAGCACCAGTATACACAATAACAGGTTACCCCAGAAGAAATACATATTGTGACCAGCCTCTTCAGTGAGATACTGATTCTTTACAGAGAATCCTGTCATGATCATCAACAGAGCAATTCCCAATGCAATCCAGAAACCTGGCTTACGGAACATGGCTGACTTAGGCGTGTTGTGTCCTTCTTCGTGCGACATAAAGTCTACCGCGAATACCGGGTTCATAATAAACGCTACGATCAGTGATGCTGTAAGCGTAAAAATAAGCATCGCCGGAAGGTAGATCATGAACTTACCAATGATACCGGGCCAGAACAACAGCGGGAAGAATGGCGCCAGCGTGGTTAATGTACCTGCAAGTACCGGAATGAATACCTCACCTGCAGCCATCTTAGCGGAGGTGGGCGCATTCAGCTTTCCACGACCTTCCACAAAGATGCGGTGCGTATTTTCTATCACCACAATTGCATCATCCACAATGATACCCAGACCGAACAGCAATGCAAACAACACAATGAAGTTCAGTGTCACGTTGCCACCGATGATGAGATCGGCCGACGGCAGAAACACAAACGCTACAAACATACTGAGCGGTACCGACAAGGCCACGAAGAAGGCGTTGACCACTCCCATAAAGAACATCAGGATGATCAATACCAGTATAAACCCGATTACGATAGAGTTTACCAGATCGTTGAACGAAGTTCTTGTTTTAGCACTCATATCACCGGTGATCACCATATCCAGATCTTTCGGGAACTGATCTCTCATTTCTTTCACGGCAGTCTTCACATCATCACTGGTTTCAATGAGGTTTTCACCGGAGCGTTTAATAATGTTTAGTGTAACCACGTTCTTACCATCCAGGCGTGCATAGCTTTCGCGTTCTTTAATAGTATCTTTAATAACAGCAATATCTTTCAAATAAACAGGTGCACCGCGGCCATTGCGGATAATTACCTGCTGAATATCGAATGCTGTTTTGAACTGTCCTTTCAGTTGCAAGCTGCGTTTCATATTGCCTACATCCAGCAGACCACCGGAAACATCCATGTTTTCACGTGACACTGCGTTGGCAATATCGTCAAACGTAATACCCGCGCTCTGCATACGATAATTATCAACGTTGATCTGGAACTCTCTCTCCGGCGCACCCACAATATCCACACGATTGATCTGTTTCAGATCTTCCAGCCTATCCTTCATATCATCAGCAAATTTTTTCAACCGCTGCTGATCATAATTACCACTGATATTTACATACATCACCGGCATATCGGACAAGCTCACTTCCAATACAGTAGGCTCCTGTGTCAGGTCGTTCGGCAGATCCTGTTTCGCCTTATCTACCGCATCTTTTACTTTCTGTAACGCTATATCTGTTTTTACCTCTGTATCAAACTCCACCACAATAGCAGAATAATCCTGTTGTGAAGTACTAGTAAATTTTTTGATCTTGGCACCCGTAATACCCTTGATCTGTTTTTCAATGGGCCTGGTAACCAGGTTTTCAATGTCCTTTGGCGAGTTCCCTACATAAATGGTCTGTACATAAATTGTAGGGATCACCACATCCGGAAACTGCTCTTTGGGAGTAGTGATAAACTCTTTAATACCCCAGATACTGACAATCAGCATCAGCAGGTAAACAGAAGTTTTGTTATTGATACTCCAGGTAGTGGGTTTAAACTGCTTAAACTTACCTGTAAAATTTTCTAATGCACTCATAAAATAGTTTTGAATATTCAGTAACCGGTCCCTGCTTCATACAGCAGTTCATGCGATACCTGTGTACAATGCACAGTGCATTGCAACTGTTTTCAAAAGCAACAGCTTTTAAGCAGTGGTGATCAACTGACCTTCATACAGCCCCTGGAATCCTTCCGTAATAACAGCATCACCTGCTTCCAAACCGCCTTTTATTTCAATTTTATCACCGTACATCAAGCCTTGCTGTACATATTTTTTGCGGGCTACCAGGCGGTTATTTTCTTTAACAGCTATCAGCACAAATTTTCCTTTATCATCTGTCTGCAGAGTATTTACGGGCACCGTAAGGGTAGAGGCAGCATGATAGTCCTGTATACGAGTCAGTGCAATCTGCCCGGGTTTCAGGTCTTTATCATGTGGCAGATGTGCCTGGATATAAAATGAACGGCCATCCACACTGATGGTTCTACCCACCGTATTTACCTTTGCAGCAAGCGTTTTATTATTCATATCCGGGAAGGTGATCTGCAGTAATGAACCTTCTTTCACATTGCCGACATAATTCTCAGGAACGTTGGCTGTCACTTTCAGATCAGATGTATTAACGATAGTAATACCCAGTGAACCGGCAGAAGCTGGTGTAAAGAACTCTCCTACTTTAATATTTACCATATCAGCTACACCACTCATTTCAGCATACACATTGGTCATTTCCAGTTGTTCTTTAGCTTGGTCAATCTGTTTGTTCACATTATCCATATTGGTTTTTGCCTGCAGCAGATCTACCTCAGTGCCGATTTTCTGATCCCACAGGTTCTTGCGGCGCTCATATAAAGTTTTTGCAAGACTCAACTGTACATTCAGTTGCTCAATCTGCTGGCGAATGGTAATATCATCCAGCTTCAGCAACAGTTTTCCTTTGCTTACAATATCTCCCTGTTTTACATAGATGGCTTTTACCTGGCCACCTTGACCACGCGGAGTAACATAAGCAATATTCTCTGCTTCAATTTTTCCCTGCAGGTCTATGTAGTGTGTAAAGGGTGCAGGTGTTGCTGCACTTACTGTCACCAGTTTCGCTTTTTCAGCTTTTACAAAAGAAGTATCCAGTTTGGCAATTTCAGCTTCCAGTTTGGTTGCCTCATCGCTCAAAGCCGTCTGTTGTTTTTTCAGTGATTCCAGTTTCGCTTTTTTAGCAGCAAGCGAATCCGGTTTGTCTGACGCTCCGCAAGCCGCGAGCAACGCAACAGTGGAAGCAACAAACATTATCTGTATTGACTTTTGCATAAAAGATTTTTTATAATGATTGGTTGTGGTTATTTAGGCAGTTTTCCAATGGCTTTTAAATAATCGATTTTGGCAACGATGGCATCATACATAGCGCTGATGTAATTGGTTTCAGCAGTACGCAGATCGGTTTGTGTATTGGTGATATCTGTATTGGATGCCAGACCCGATTCATATTTCTTTTTGGTCTGTGTATAGACATTCTCTGCCAGTGTTCTGTTCTTTTTCTGAAGATCCAGTGTTACAATAGCTGAGCGATAAGTATTGAAAGCAGTTGATACATCATTATCAATTGTCTTCTTCAGATCTTCGATCTGGTTTTCGGTTTGCTGCAACTGATATTTAGCCTGTTTAATATTTGCATCTTTTGCAAAACCGTCAAATATGGAAAATGAAACGTTCAGTCCTACATACAATGTGGTATACCAATCGCTTTTACCGAACATGTTGAACTTATCATTGAACCAGTTTTTTGAGAAAGCACTATTCAGGCTTACGGTAGGCCAGTAACTGAGTTTATAACGTTTTACATTGAACTCATTCAGTTTGCGGGCCAGTTGTACAGATTGGAAATCGAGCCTGTCATTGTAGCTGTAGGCACTGTCCATTAAACCTGTTTTGATCTCATTTTCTGTAACAGCTTCTGTCAGCACCAGTGAGTCTTTGGCCGGCATACCGATCAGGAGTTTCAAACCCAGGTAACCGTTGGCAATGGTATTGAACAGTTTTTCTTTTTCTGTCTGCAGGTTAGCCAGTTGTACATTGGCACGGTCTACATCCAGCTGCTCAGAAAAACCATTCTGGTGCATCACCGTTACATCATGTTCCAGTTTGGAAGCACGCTCTATGTTCGCATCCAGCAATGCTACCTGTGTTTTACTGGCAGACAACTGGTAATACACTTTATAAATGTTGGCGGCAATGGCCTCATCTGTCACTTCATAATTCTTCTGCCTGTAATCCATAGATGTTTTACGGGCCTGCAGACCAACAAACACCTGTCCGTCGAACAACACCTGCTGCAGATTGATACTGCCGGTAGCATTGTACTTAGTTTGAAAACTTACCGGTATTCTTTCACCGGGCCGGTTAACAAACTCGCCGGGTACCAGCATAATGGGTACTTTAAAATAGTCTGTCAGTGAGCCTGAAGCATTTACTGAAGGAAGTGCTGCAGAGGTAGTTGCCCTGTTGCTTTGCTCCTGAATACGGATATCCAACAGGGCATTTTTTACCTGCAGGTTGTTTTTCCTGGCATACTCTATACATTCCCTTACAGAAAACTGGTGAATTTCCTGCGCGGCTGCCGGTAAGGCAAGCACAGTCAACAACGCCCAGCCCATAAGCTTACTTAGTCTTTGCATCTTTTATTAATTTATTGGTTCGGTTATCCTGATACTGTAAAACAAGCGTATATCCTTTCTGCGATACTAATCCGTATAAAAAATGTTCCAGTATAGCCTGGCACACATCAGAAAAGTGATATTTGGAAGGAGGATACACATCTACGTTAAAAGCAAGTAGCGCGGTTTCCAATCTGAATTTTGCCAATATATCGGTATTGATATCCGCACGGTACAGCCCCTCATTGATGCCCCACTCGATATTATCCCGCATTACCTGGTACAGGTATTGGTTTTTATGTTTTTGAAATTTGTCGAATGCACGGAAATGGAATTTTTCCAGGTCATGAAGCACCATGGGGTTAATATTGTTTCCCATGTCTGCCAGGTAATCCATCGTCAGCATAATCTCTTCAACAGCATTGGCCGCATTTTCATGACAACGGGTACAATCACCTTCCATCATTCCCAGGTGCGTATCTACCACCGCATCCACCAGTTCGTCCTTATCTGAATAGAATTGGTAAATAGTTTTTTTGGACATGCCCAATTGTGAGGCGATATCGTCCATAGACACCGACCGGATGCCGTAACGCATAAACAACTCGTCAGCTTTCTGCCTTATACGGTCCTTTGGTAATGTTTCATTCGTGCTCATATGCGGGCACAAAACTATGGAAACTTTTTTCGTAACGAAAGTTTCCTACCGGATTTTTACCCATTTTCCCCGAAAACACGGGGTGAAACAGCCGATATTTGCATGGAACCGGAAAAACATTGCCCTTAAATCGGCCTTATTTAAAGTTGCCGGCCTTAGCCGGACAAATGATGTAGTATTGCTATATATTACTGCCGGCAGATTAAACAACTGTGTTACCAAGGCTTTTGTTTTACATTGTACCACAAAGGTTTACATTAATTTTCCACCACATATTTCGGCAGGCCATTGCAGGTATGTAATTTTGGGCTTCCAACTACAGGCCTATGAAGATGCAACAGATACTTAAGAAAATTTTTCAATATTTCCTGCAGGGACTCATCATCCTTGCCCCCATTGCTATTACCATCTACGCGGTAAGTGCGTTGTTCAATTTTATTGACGGCATTCTGCCAGGCCTTATCGGCAATATCTTTCCTCACCTGCTTACCGATAAAGAAGGTAATCCCGAACGCTATCCCGGGTTAGGTTTTATACTGGTGATACTGATAGTAATCCTTGTGGGCTATATATCACCCTCGTTTGTAGTGAGCAAACTGGTAGAACTTTTTGACAAGATCCTGGAACGTACACCTGGCATCAAACTGATCTATTCTACCATTAAAGATTTCTTTGAAGCTTTTGCCGGTAATAAAAGAAAGTTTGATAAATCAGTGCTGGTAAGTGTGGAATCTCCGGACGTGTGGCAGATCGGCTTTATTACCCAGCAGGAACTGACCGAATTTGGATTGCAGGAACATGTGGCCGTGTATGTACCACAGTCGTATGCCTTTACCGGGCGTTTGTATTTTGTAAAACGTGAACGCGTTCGTTTGCTCACCGACATCAGTTCTGCTGATGCTATGAAATTTGCTATCTCCGGAGGTGTGAGTGAAATTGATGAAGACGAAGCCAGGCACAGTGAAGTACAACCGTAATCATTTCCGTTAAAACCATAATGACTGCATATTTCGTATTTAACGGCAATACCATTGCCAATATCTATGAAAGTATGTCTGCTGCTGTTATTACTGACTATTTATCAGTTTGCATTTGGCTGGGGCTTTTATGCGCACCGCCAGATCAATTACTACGCCGTATTTCTTTTACCACCCGAAATGCTGGCTTTTTACAAGCCCAACCTGCCTTTTATAAGTGAACATGCTGTGGACCCTGATAAACGCCGCTATATGATAGCAGCGGAAGGACCACGTCATTACATTGATATTGATCGCTACGGTAACTATCCTTACGATTCACTGCCCCGTACGTGGTTTGCGGCTGTTGAAAAATATACAGCAGATACCCTGATGGCCTATGGCATTGTTCCCTGGTGGATCCAAACCATGCAACAACGGCTTACTCATGCATTTGAAACACACAATGCTACCGCCATACTAAAACTATCGGCGGAGATAGGCCATTACATTGCAGATGCCCATGTGCCCCTGCATGCCTGCAGTAATCACAATGGCCAGTTTACTGATCAGCGCGGTATTCACGGTTTCTGGGAATCGCGCATACCGGAACTGCTGGCAGCAACAGAATGGGACTTCTTCATTGGCAAAGCGGCTTACATTGATCAGCCATTGTCATTTACATGGCAACGTGTACTGGAAAGTGCCATTGCAGCAGATACGGTATTGAAATATGAAAAACAGTTGAGCAGACAGTTCTCTCCGGACCGGCGTTTTGCGTTTGAAGAACACAATGGAGTATTGGTAAAACAATATTCCACCGCCTATACCCGTACCTACAACCAGTTACTGAATGATATGGTAGAAAGAAGGATGCGGCAATCAATATATGCAGTTGCTTCTTTCTGGTATACAGCCTGGGTCAATGCCGGGCAGCCGGACCTGAAACAATTATTACCTGTTCAATTTTCCCTTGGTGACTCAACTGCTTTCCAGGCGCTGGAGCAACAATGGAGAAACGGGTCTGTAAAAGGTAAAATATGCGACTAAAGGCTTACTATTATATAAAATCTTGCTCTTTTTCTTGAATACCATACAGTTTTTCGGCCAATAATTGGTTAAATTCTAATACCGGGCATTTATTTTTAGAAATCATTCATCATTTCCGGCCAGATTTCAGGCTTCTTTAAGCTGCGAATTGAATACTTTTGCAGCCTCTTTCTAACATCATATCCCGGAAATAATGAAATCATCGATCCACAATTTTAATTCAGGTCCCAGCATTTTACCGGCCACAGTTTTTGAGCAGGCCAGCCAGGCAGTATTAAATTATAACAACACAGGCTTGTCCATCCTGGAAATCGGCCACCGTACCGACCTGTTCCAGGCTGTACTGGACGAGGCTGTTGCTCTGACCAAAGAACTGATGCAACTGGACAGTGATCATGAAGTATTGTTTCTGCACGGGGGTGGTTCTACCCAGTTTTTTCAGGTGCCCATGAACCTGCTGGATGATAATGAAATTGCCGCTTATACCGACACCGGTGTATGGGGTGCCAAAGCTATTAAAGAAGCAAAGCTATACGGACATGTAGAAGTGGTATGCAGTTCCAAAGAGGCTAATTATAACTATCTGCCCAAACAATTCACAGTTCCCAAAACCGCCAAATACCTGCACCTGACTACCAACAATACCATTTACGGTACACAGTGGCAGGACCTCTCTCTGTTCTATGAAACAGGCGTGCCGCTGGTATCGGATATGAGCAGTGATATACTGAGCCGTGATATCGACTTCAACAAGTTTGATCTTATCTACGCAGGGGCACAGAAAAATGTAGGTGCGGCAGGAGTAAACCTGGTAGTGGTTAATAAAAACATACTTGGTAAAGTAACCCGTAAGCTGCCTACCATGATGGATTACCACGTTCATATAGAAAACGGTTCTATGCTGAACACGCCGCCGGTATTTGCCATTTATGTTTGTATGCTCACGTTACGCTGGCTGAAAGCGCAGGGTGGTGTAAGTGTTATTGAAAAAGCCAACGATGAAAAAGCCAGCCTACTGTATGGTACTATTGACAGCAATCCGCTGTTCAGAGGTACTGTAGCGAAAGAAGACCGTAGTAAAATGAATGCCTGTTTTGTAATAGACAATGTAGAACTGGAAAAAGAATTCCAGGCTTTGTGTAAAGAAAATAATATGGTTGGTGTAAAAGGGCACCGCAGTGTAGGCGGGTTCCGTGTATCTATGTACAACGCCATGCCACTCAGCAGTGTGCAGATATTGACAGACCTGATGAAAGATTTTGCCCAACGCAAAGGATAACACACATCATACAGTAAGTAAGATTAACCAACCGGAAAAATTTCGCCATGACCACTATTAAACCATTTAAAGCATTACGTCCCGAAGCTGCCCGGGCAAAACAGGTAGCATCACGTCCGTATGATGTACTGAATTCTGCAGAAGCCAGGGAAGAAGCCGCCGGTAACCCTGATTCATTCCTGCACATTACCAAATCAGAAATTGATCTTCCCGCTGGTACTGATATTCACAGTCAGCCGGTGTATGATAAAGCCAAAGAAAATCTGAACGCATTTGTACAACGCAATGTGCTATTCAGGGAAGATAAAGCCTGCTATTATATTTACCAGTTGATCATGAATGGTCGCAGCCAGACAGGATTGGTATGTGTAAGCTCAGTAGATGATTACGAAAAGGACATTATCAAAAAACACGAATTCACCCGCCCTGAAAAAGAGCAGGACCGCATCAATCATATTACTACCACCGGTGCGCAGACCGGCAATGTATTCCTGGCTTACAAAAGCCTTTCAGCCATTGACAGAATTGTAGAGCAATGGAAAAATACACACAAACCTGTGTATGATTTTATTGCTGAAGACAATATCAGTCACACGGTATGGGTGGTGAACGACGACAATGTGATCCAGTCTATCAGCCAGTTGTTCAGTACACAGGTACCATGCACTTATATTGCAGACGGGCATCACCGCGCTGCCTCCGCTGCCAAAGTCCGTAAAACACTGGGCAATGGTGCTCATCCTAATGCTGGTTATTTCCTCACTACACTGTTCCCTTCTGATCAGTTACACATTATGGATTATAACCGCGTGGTAAAAGATCTGAATGGTTTAACGGAAGCTGCATTGCTGGAAAAACTCCAGGAACATTTTACTATTGAAAAAGCTTCTACAGCAGTATCGCCCGTACAACTGCACCAGTTTGGCATGTACCTTTCCGGTCAATGGTATACGCTTACCAGCAAACCCGGTACTTTCAGCAGTGATCCTATCGGTGTACTGGATGTAACCATTCTCAGCAATCTTGTGCTGGACCCGTTACTGGGTATTAAAGATCAACGTACCGACAAACGTGTTGATTTTGTAGGCGGCATCCGTGGCCTGGGCGAACTGGAAAAACGTGTAAACAGCGGTGAAATGAAAGTGGCTTTCAGCCTGCACCCTGTTACCATTCAGCAATTGTTTGACATTGCCGACAGCGGTAACGTAATGCCCCCGAAAAGCACCTGGTTTGAACCCAAGCTACGCGACGGGCTGCTGACGCACCTGATCTACGAATAACTGATACCGGTTCCGATATACTACAACGGTCTTTTGTGAGCAATACTATGTACACAAAAGGCCGTTTGCTATATAAGTGCTTCGGGCGCATCACTCAACTTTAACAAGGCCGATATGTACCCAAACAGGTAAACTCTTATCTTTACGGATATGAAAAAATTACTATTCGCAGGCATTTTACTGTTATCCGCTTATGTGGCACTTGCACAGGAGCAGGATTACAAAGCCATCCAGGAAAAAGCCAAAGGCTTTGTTCGTCAGGGTGATTATACCAATGCCATCCTGTTGCTGAACAGGGGCCTGCAAACAGATCCCAATAATCTTGAATTACAGAAAGATCTTGCTTTCGCTTACTACCTGCACCGCGACTATGTACATGCGTTGGGCGTAGCCAAACCATTCCAGGATCGTAAGGATGTGGATGTGCAGAGCTACCAGATACTGGGTATGATCTATAAAGCTATTGAGGAGAAAAAGGATTGCGAAAAAATGTACAAAGCAGCCGTTAAAAAATTTCCTAACAGTGGTGTATTGTACAGCGAATATGGTGAAATGCTGTGGAGTAAAAATGAATACAACCCTGCTGTGCAGCTATGGGAAAAGGGTATTGAATCTGATCCCGGTTATTCCGGCAACTATTACAATGCAGCCAAATTCTACTTCTTTTCGCCCAATAAAGTATGGGGCCTAATCTATGGTGAGGTTTTTGTAAATCTTGAAAGCTATTCAGCACGTACCGCAGAAATGAAGAACATGTTGCTGGAAGGATATAAAAAGCTTTTCACCGAATCGGATATGGCCAGGAACCAGGACAGTAAAAATGATTTTGTACGCGCTTACATAGAAGTCATGAAATCACAATCCGGTTACATTGCGGCAAATGGTATTACACCTGAAAGCCTTTCGGCCATCCGCACCAAATTTGTGCTGGACTGGTTTCAGAAATATTCACCGGCATTTCCTTTCCGCCTGTTCGAGTATCAGCAACAGTTGCTGAAATCGGGCATGTTCGATGCTTATAATCAATGGATATTTGGTATGGCCGCCAGTTTACCGGCTTATGAAAACTGGACCAAGGCACACCAGGATGAATACAAACAGTTTGATTATTTTCAACACAATCGTGTATTCAAACAACCAACAGGACAATATTATCAGACCGCATCAAAATAGTTCAGGCCGGCAATTCTGCCGGCTTTTTTTGGCCATCATAATTTGCTAATTTGAGAAGTAATTGACGCTGTCGGGTCACCGCCCGGATGACAGGAATTACAGCCCCGTGCTGATTTGTAAACCGTTAACATTGATTGCCATGACCGAACCCAGAAGATTATTTGATTGCATTGACTACCATCTTGAAAAAAATCCGTTGCCGGACATGCTGGCTGCCAAAGAAAGCGGTCAATGGAAAGCCTATAGCACACAGGAAATAAGAAGTACGGTAGATAAACTCAGCGCAGGATTACTGAAATGTGGCATCAGTTGTGGCGACATGACCGATGAAAAGCGCGATAAAGTAGCCATTATTTGTAAGAACAGGCCCGAATGGGTAATACTGGATATGGCATTACAACAGATCGGTGCCATATTGGTTCCCGTATATCCCACCATACATGTACACGAGCTGCAGTTTGTACTGTCTGATGCATCCGTAAAAATGATCTTTGTAAACGACGAAGAGCTGTTTCATAAAGTACTGAGCATAAAAGATGAAGTACCTACATTGGGGGAGATATTTACGTTTGAGCATGTTACCAATGCACGATACTGGAAAGAGATCACAGACATGGCAGATGAGGAATCTATCAAACAGGCACATGCTATTGCTGCCACCATTCTGCCTGCACACCTGGCCACTATTATTTACACATCCGGCACTACCGGTACGCCCAAAGGCGTAATGTTGTCACACAACAATATTCTCAGCAATGTACTGGCCTGTATCCCCTGTTTTCCTCCAGGCAACAAAATGCGTGCATTGAGCTTTTTACCGCTCAATCACATTTTTGAAAGAATGCTGACCTACCTGTACATGTTCAAAGGCACTTCTATTTATTATGCCGAAAGCATGGACACCATTGGTGAGAATCTGAAAGAGGTAAAACCCACCATGTTCACTACGGTACCACGTTTGCTGGAAAAAGTATACGAACGTATTATGAGCAAAGGTGCTGAACTTACCGGCATTAAAAAGAAACTGTTCTTCTGGGCGCATGGCCTGGCTGCACGTTATGAACTGAATACCAACCAGGGCGTTTGGTACAATATGCAGATGGCACTGGCAGATAAACTGATCTTCAGCAAATGGCGCGAAGCACTGGGTAATGAACTGTTGTGCATTGTTTCCGGGGGTGCTGCCTGCCAGATACGACTGATCCGCATTTTTACAGCAGCAGGTATTCCTATTATGGAAGGATATGGTCTTACCGAAACATCACCGGTGATCAGCGTAAACAGGTACGATGAAGCTGAAAGAAGACTGGGTACTGTAGGTCCATTGATTGAGGGAGTGGAAGTACGTCTTGCAGAAGACGGTGAAATTCTTTGCAAAGGACCCAACATTATGATGGGTTATTATAAACGTCCCGATCTTACCGCCGAAGTAATGACGGATGGCTGGTATCATACCGGAGATATAGGACAAATAGTAGAAGACAAATATCTCAAGATCACTGATCGTAAAAAGGAGATGTTCAAAACCAGTGGTGGTAAATATGTAGCGCCGCTTCCCATTGAAAATAAGCTGAAAGAATCAAACCTGATAGAACAGATCATGATAGTGGGTGCAGGCAGAAAATTTGTGGGGGCCCTGATCGTTCCGTCTTTCAACAACCTGAAGGAATGGGCACGCAAAAATGGTATTACGGAAACATCTTCCAAAGCCCTGATACAAAACGAGCAGGTTAAGAAACTGTATCAGGAAACGGTGGAGAGCTATAACAAGTTCTTTAACCATGTAGAGCAGATCAAAAAATTCGAACTGCTTTCTGATGAGTGGGGTATTGAAACCGGTGAAATGACGCCCAAGCTGAGTTTGCGCAGAAAGATAGTACTGGAAAAATACAATGATGCCATTGAGCGCATCTACGCATAGCATACAACAGTTGATTGACACGCAATAAAAAAGGATTCAGCAAGCTGAATCCTTTTTTATTATAATCAGGTTGTATACTGCTAGTTGTACTTACGGCCTTTACTTGCCAGGAAGTCTCTGTATGAAATACCAATGGTCAACTGTACATAGTTCTCTTTAATCAGACCATTACTTTTGGTACCACGCACACCACCTTCCAGTACCAGGTTGTACATCATATTGCGGTAAGATCCGCCGGTACCAATGGTAACACCCATATCATTGACCTGGGTGCCTTTTACATACAAACCGGAGTTATCAAAAAAACCACCGATCTGGAAGAAACGTCTTTCAATAGGCTGGTTCCAAATCACTACCTGTTTTGAGAACTCAAGACCGGCTGAAATACGGTGACCATCCTGCATTTTCCAGTTGGTACCGCCCTGTTCCAGGCCCGACCATTTTTCATAAGTATAGTCAGCCGCAAAAGTGACCTTATTATTTTTAGACAGTGAAAAACCTACACCATAGGTATCAGGCGTTTTGAAATTACCTGTTTTGGTAAAATTTTCACTGAAAATAGTGCTTCCGTTCTGCGTTACCTGCAGTGAGCGTTCTGGCGAGAAAGTGGCCTTTGGTGTGAACTTACCACCTAATGCAAACTCATACTTTTTACCGATCTGTGTAAAATACTGCGCACCATATTCCAGGCGTATACGGTGATAATAATCACTCTGCACACTGGCAATGGCAGCATTGGATGAAGCGTCAATAAACGTTTCTGTCTGGTTAATAGAACCTGTCAGGAACGATGCTTTTACACCAACGTTGATATGTTTATTGATGGCAATGGCATTGGTCCAGTAAAAATCATTCAAACCACCGTCGCCCTGGTATACAGTTGGGTAGCTGGCGGCAGAACCTTCCACAAACTTGCTGCCTGTAAACTGGTAGTTTACAGAGCTGAATTGTCTGAAGCCAACATTGGAAGCCCAGAATTTATTGATCTTTACTGCCAGCGACAGTCTTTTAATAACAAAATCCTTGCTGCTGCGGCTGTCATCCGTTATTCTGTCTCCTTTATAAGTGGAGAATTTTCCTACCGCGCCGGCGTCTATTACATAGAAACTACGTTCAAGGCTGCCAATAGCTGCCGGGTTATTATTAATAATGTAAGCGGCTGATTTTATTGCCAGGCCTGTAGAGGCCATACCACTGGTGCGGTTATAAGCCCTGTGATCAATATCGCCAATACCGTATACGGAATAAGGGCTGGTCATATTCTGTGCATACAGCCCGGTGGTTCCTAATCCAACAACGGTAGCTACCAGTAAACAAAAAGGCTTTTTATAAGCAGTCATGAATTATTTATTAACAGTTAGAACATATAATACCAGTTGCGCGCGGTTGGCGGCTGTATTGAATTTTCCATTTCCGAAAACACCCCGGTCTACTTCTGTAACACTGGTAGGTGGTTC
Organism: Chitinophagaceae bacterium PMP191F; assembly: GCA_001302245.1. Taxonomy (GTDB): domain Bacteria; phylum Bacteroidota; class Bacteroidia; order Chitinophagales; family Chitinophagaceae; genus PMP191F. Next base: position 159,941 of record LGYU01000007.1, on the reverse strand, counting down.
CTGCAATACAAAAAAGCCGTGATCGGCTACTCCGCCTGTTGACAGCAACGAGCTCATATAGGCACTTACATTGAAACGGTAGTAGGTATCGCGTCCGTAAATAAAATCTATTACGGGGGTAGCATACATAATGGAGCTGCCTGTTGAATCGTACAGACTACCTCCTATAATATTGGTAGAAGATGTTTGGGCCAGGTACAGTTTGGAAGGCAGTGCGTAGGTGCCATAGGTTTGGGAAACCGGCCGCAATAAAAACTCAGCCTTTAATAAGGTAGTTACCCCATCACGCTGCAGAATGTTTCGCAAACTGGGGAATATTGCTTTTAGCATTACCCCTGTTCCTACCTGTGTAAACGCCATATTTCCGGTAGCTTCAGAGCGGACTTCCTGTATTCCGTACAGAGATCCGGATGGACCTGTGGGCAACAATGTTCCCGTACGGTCTGACAAGATCTGGGTAAAGGCATAACTATTGGTTACACGGGGAAAATCAACATGTTGCTGGTTTAATACCGGGAAAGTGGTGTGGTAATACAAACGCATCGTTACAATATTGGCCGAGTCGTTGATACCATATATGCCACTATTGTCATTATCGCCAAAAGACAGGCGAATACCTTTAAAGTACTGGTAAAACCTGTCGCTGTTATCAAATTCACCGCTTTTGTCTCTCAGTTTGCCAAACAGCTCCTGTCCTTTGCTGTCGCTGAGACGTACTACCACCGTATCATCCACAGTAGGGCGGATACGCAGGGTTTTGGTACCCAGCGGGGTGGGTTTTATTGCAAAATTGCTGGTATTATATAATTGATTATTGTAGCTGAAACCAAAATCTTCGGCCATTTCGTTTACCGAGATAGTCTGGCTGATGGTAGTGTCTCCGTAAGAATACCTGCTGAGTTTCAATACAAAAACCAGAGAGTCGTACAGGGCTCCATCAGGAATATCGGGAATAGTAGTAGGCATGTTCACCTGGAAAAAGGGTTTTGCAGTGATCACCCCCAGGTAGGGATCTTTATAGCGGCCAACAAAGAACTTGGAGTTACTATTGGTGGCAAATGAGTCCAGTAAGATGGTGGAAAGGATCGGTTCAACAGTGTCAATACGGATTACGCCTGTATAGGTATTGGGAGTATCTCCCTGAAAATCTATCGTTTTCCTGTAGCAAGAAACAAAGAACAAAGGCAGTGCACACATCAAAAGCAGGTAAGCCACAGCTTGTTTGTGAAACATGTAAATTTGTTTGCAAGTAATGAATTATAATAGCGCAATATATTCCGGCTACTGGTTGACAAGTTGTTATAGTCTATATATAAGCCCAAATAATCTGCGAAATGCAATTTTAAGGATACAAATGACTGCAAAGAAACTCTTTTTGTCAAAAAAAAATTAAACTTGTCAATAATAGTTTTAGAAAGCGTATTTATCTTCAAATTTGCGTCGTTAATCTATTTTAGGATACCTTTCTGATAGTTTGAAAATACTTTTATCAAAAATCATTCTTTTTTTATGAGAAAAGCAAATGCGTATTTATTGGGTATTGCCATGATTGGGACCTCTGTTTTGCTTACCGAAAGCTGCTCTAAATCAACCACAACTGAACTTCTTGGCAACTGGACTACTGCTCCTGATTTTGGAGGTGATGACCGGGGTGAGGCAGTAAGTTTTGTAATAGGAGATTACGCATACATCGGCACCGGAACATCCAACAACAAAGATAAATACAACGATCTGTGGAGATTCAGCCTTGCTACTAAATACTGGGAATCAATGACTTCCATGCCTGCTGCCGCCGGCAACAGGAATTCTGCTGTAGCATTTGTAGTAGGTACAAAAGCCTATATAGGCACCGGATATGATGGCGCTAACTACCTGAAAGATCTGTGGGAATTTGATCCTGCCGGCGCTGCTGGTGGTAAATGGACCCAGAAAGCAGACATTCCTGCTGTAAATGGAAAAGACGGTCGCCAGGAAGCTACTGCCTTTTCACTGAACAATATGGGATATGTTACCTGCGGTTACAACGGCAGTGCATTACTTGATCTGTGGCAGTTCAACCCTAACAGCGGTGCAAACGGTACCTGGACCCAAAAAGCCTCTCTGGGTGCAAAACGCTACTCAGCGCAATGCTTCATCATAAACGGAAAAGCCTATGTTATCTCTGGTAACAGCAGCGGTACGGTATTGAAAGACCTCTGGATGTACAACGACGCTACCAACCAATGGACTGAAATGAGAAAGATCTTCAACTTCTCCAGCGAGTCATACGATGATAACTATACTACTATTCCACGTTATAATGGTGTAGCCTTCACACAGGGTGGAAAAGGTTACCTGACCACTGGTACCAATGGTTCTAACATCAGCAGCACCTGGGAATATGATGCTACTGCTGATACATGGCTGGAAAAAACAGCCTTTGAAGGTTCTTCACGTGCAAGTGCTATTGCTTTTGTACTGAGCGATCGCGGTTTTGTAATGACCGGTTTAAGCGGTACCGCTCCTTTAGGCAATGGTATGGAATGGCACCCCAACGATGCAAAAGTTGATAATGACTAGTAAGAGCAATAAAAAACATAATACTATTGTAATCTGCGTAGCTGCTGTTATTTCGGTTACTATATTAATACTAGCATTTGCAAGAAATACCAACAGGCATACCTACAGCTACGAGATTTTTCAAGGTAATAAGGGATGGGGATTTAATATCCTGGTGGATACAAGCATTTATATCCACCAGGAGCGCATCCCTGTTTTGCCTACCGATAGTGGTTTTAGAAAGAAAGAACAGGCCGAACAGGCAGCTAAACTGATGATCAAAAAACTGCACAAAAGCAAGCTGCCTTTTATTTCCGTAGCAGAGATGGAACAGATTTGCAAAGAGTGAACCAGATTGCAGCATGCCCACACAGGAGAAACCCCATAATTTTTTGCATTACCTGTTCGGGTTCAAAAAAAATACCGGCAAATTTGACCTGCTGCTGATCATTCTCATTCACATTACAGCCTGGTGCTTTTTCTTCCTGCTGCCGGTTTTCATTTATCGTATCAGGATAGTAGATGAACAGTTCCTGTTTAAAGAGCTGATCAATAAGCTGGTGCTGGTGGCTTATTTCTACTTCCACTATTATTTCCTGATCCCCCGTTTTTTTGCAAAAAAGAAGATCACGGCTTACCTGCTGATGTTGCTGGTTTGCCTGCTGTTCATTTTTTCACAACAACTTTCTGTTGAGAATCACTTTTTCAGGAGGTTTATCAGCATTCCCCGCGAAACATTTCAACTGGTTCCCATTCACAGGCGTACGCCCGTGGTGAAGGACACCTTTGAATTGCTAAAAGATTTTCCGGACAGGGCGCCTATCAGCAGCCCGGAACTGCTTATGCGCATCAATGAACCACATACCCTGGGTTTGCCGGACAGGCTGGTGCTGATGACGCTGGGTAATGTTATATCCTCCTTCTTCCTGCTTACTTTAATGAGCGGTTTCATTTACCTGGCCTTTTCGCTGATCAGGAACCAGGATGAAAAAAGAGCATTTGAAAATGCCCAGCTGGATGCAGAAGTGAAGTTTTTAAAATCGCAGATCAATCCCCATTTTCTGTTCAATACCCTCAACGGTATTTATTCGCTGGCGCATGCCCGGTCGGACCAGACTGAAAAAGCCATCCTGAAGCTTTCAGAAATGCTGCGGTACATGCTATACGACAGCAGTGCCGAAAAGATTGAGCTTGCACGTGATATTGACTATATCTCTAACTATATCCACCTGCAGCGGATGCGTGTGTCAAAAAAAGTGCAGATAGATTACCGTGTGCAGGGCGATACGCAGGGTTTGTTTATAGAACCGCTATTACTCATAACGTTTATAGAAAACGCATTTAAACACGGATTAAGTTACACAAAGGGCTCACACATTACGATTGACATTAATGTTTTTGAAAAAACATTAACTATGGTCACCAGTAATCCCATATCAGAAAATAATAATTTTGAACAAGGCGGCATTGGGTTAAAGAATGCCAGGAGAAGATTGGATCTGCTGTACCCCAACACTTATTCGCTTGATATCGTACATTATGAGCAGTCCTACATTGTAAACTTAAAAATCATCCTCAAACGTGATTAATTGCCTATTAATAGACGATGAGCCCCTGGCTCTTGATCTGCTGGAGAATTTTATCAGCAAGATCCCCTACCTGAAACTTGCAGGAAAGTTTGAAGAACCGATGCAGGCATTGCCATTGCTGGAGAGTGGCAAAGTTGATCTGATGTTCCTGGATATTAATATGCCTGATATCAACGGTATTGATTTCTTTAAGTCACTGCATCATAAACCTGAGGTGATCTTCACTACTGCATATACAGAGTTTGCACTGAATGGCTTTGAGCTGAAAGCACTGGACTACCTGGTAAAGCCTATCTCTTTCGAAGTATTTATGAGTTCGGTGAACCGCTTCAAAGATTACCTGGAATATAAGAACAATAAAACCAGTAAAGCCCGCGATTACTTTTTTATCAATGCCTCGCACAAGCTGTATAAGATCTTCTATACAGATATCCTGTACCTGGAAGGTTTTAAAGATTACACCAAGATCTACCTTGCCAGCACACCTTCGCCACTGGTGATACTGCACAACCTGAAGCATTTTGAGGATATTTTACAGGGCAATGAGTTTATCCGTATCCACCGCTCGTACATTGCGCCCATACGGATGATCACTACTGTTTCGCGTAAATCGGTTACCATTGGCAACAAAACGCTGCCGGTAAGCGACAACTACCGCGAAAGACTGTTCTCTGCTATCGGATAACAACAGGATTGACTGCTTTACTATACAGCCCTTGCGCAAGGGCTTTTTTCATGCCTATACAGTACTGGAAGACCATTGCTTTTATGCCAGCTTTTCTGCATTTCACCCGCCCAAAGCCGCAATTCGGTCGCTTTTCCGTTGCAGCAGCCCGCTACGATAGTCATATTTGCAGAACATTTCAGTAACCACTGACCAGAAACCTTGTAAAATGAAAAAGCTATTATTAGTTACCTGTATTATGGCATCACTGGGCTTTACCAGCATACCGGCCGGTTACCAGCCGCCCGTAAAGCAACAGGATCGTCCCAACCGGCATTCGGTTGTCAGCCGCACCAATTATATTGAAGTTACCAGCAACGACTGCACCATTATTAACTACTGAGCATCTTCTTTACCAGGTTGCCCAATGTTCTGACCCCTTCTTCTGTTTTTTCATTCCACGGATTACTGTAGCTGATGCGCAGACAATTGCTGTAGGTTCCCTGCACTGAAAAGATCTGGCCCGGAGAAATAGCAATATTGTGTTTCATGGCCTGTTGATACAACAGGTAGCTGTTCACTTTTTTATCCAGTTGTACCCACAGCACAAAACCTCCCTGCGGACGTGATACACGCGTATTGACCGGAAAATGATCGATGATACCCTGCATATAGCGCAGACATTGTGTATGCAATACTTTCCGCAAATTTTTCAGGTGATATTCGTACCGGCCTATGCTGAGAAAGTGTGCCATAGCTGCCTGTGTAAGCGTATTGCCCGTTACGGTATGCATCAGTTTAATCCGCGTTACCTGTGCAGTAAACCGTCCCGGTATGGCCCAGCCAATGCGATAGCCCGGCGCCACTGATTTTGATACACTGGCACATTGCAATACCCAGCCTTCCTTATCAAAGGTTTTACAGGTTTTGGGCCGTTGTTTACCAAAATACAGTTCGCCGTAAATATCATCTTCTATCAGCGGAATGCGGTAAGCAGTGATCAGTTGTACCAGTGCTTTCTTATTACTATCCGGCATACAACAACCCAGCGGATTATTAAAATTGGGAACAAATACACAGGCTTTTACCGGTATCTTTTTAAATACCTGCTCAAGATATACCAGGTCAATACCCGATACCGGGTCGGCCGGTATCTCCACCACCTTCAATCCCAGGCTTTCTATTGCCTGGAAAATACCAAAGTAGGTGGGGTTTTCAATTGCTACAGTATCGCCCGGTTGGGTTACCGCTTTCAGACACATTACCAGTGCTTCCATACATCCCGCAGTGATCACCACATCATCTGCTGAAATTTTTCCAGCCCAGTTAAAAGCGAGTCGTGCTACCTGTGTACGCAATTCGCGGTTACCCTGAATATGCTCATACACAATACAACCATTGCCGGAACTACGCAAAGCGTGCATGACAGATTTGCTTAAACGTGCTACCGGTAATAACTCTACAGGAGGCGCTGCAATGGAAAAATTTACCAGGTCAGTGGAAGTGATATTCTTAAACACTGCCGATATCATATCTGCCACGCTTACATGCTGCGGCTCTTCCATCACAGCTGTTTTTACAGCCGGCAGTTGCGGAAAACGTTTTTGATTAAACCGTACATAGTATCCCGACTTTGGTCTTGCCTCTATCAATCCTTTTGCTTCCAGGTGATAATACGACTGGAATGCAGTACCCATACTGATGCCGTATTCTGTGCTCAACAACCTTACGGAAGGAAGTTTGTCGCCAATGCGGAACGTTTCATCATGGATCATTTTCTCCAGCCTGTCAGCAATCTGCAGATAAAGATGTTCTGTACCGGTATTGACTGTTTTTTGCATACTACAACAAATCTGATACAGCCAAAAATAACAAAACTGAATCTGTTTTAAAAGAATGCTTTACAGGAGCTTTGCAATAGCACAGCAACAGACCCAACCGGTCTGCACATTCATCAAAACCTGTTGCTGTTTAAAATGATCTTGTATGGAAAACATCAGTGTTATTGATTATCGTCCCGAACACCAGCCTTATTTTGAGCAGTTCAACAGGAACTGGATTGAACATTATTTCTGGCTGGAAGAAGTAGACAGGTTTGTACTGACGCAACCTGAAAAAGCCATTATTGAACCGGGCGGTGCCATACTGGTAGCATTGCTGAACAATGCAGTGGCCGGTGTAGTAGCTTTGCGCAAAGTAAATGATACCACCTATGAATTTACCAAGATGGCCGTTGATGAACGTTTCCGCCGCAAAGGTGTGGCTGAAGCATTGAGCCGGGCTGCCATACACAAAGCCGTTACCCTTCAGGCCACCAGTATCATCCTGTATTCACAAACTATTTTACAACCCGCCGTAACGCTGTACCGGAAGCTGGGCTTCCAGGAAGTTCCGCTGATACCCGGCCATGTGTACAAACGCTCTGATATAAAAATGGAACTGGTGCTGCAACCGGAACAGCGCTGATAAACCGGTGTTATCTGTTATGTTATCGTTGCGGTGTACACTATGTAACAGTACAAATTTTACCTTTGCTGAATAACCGGTACAATATGTCCAGAAACATTATCATTACAGGTGCTAACGGCGGCCTGGGTTCAGCAGTAGTAAAAAAGTTTTTAGCAGAAAATTATAAAGTACTGGCCGTAGACCGTTCGGGCAGCCACCTGGGATTTGCAGAAGGCAACACGTTGTTTGAACTGCATGCGGTAGATCTTACCAATGAAGCGGCCTGTGAAACATTTGTACAGGAAGCAGCGGCACTGCATGTAAATATTGACGGAGCATTGTTGCTGGCTGGTGGCTTTGCCATGGGAGGTGTTGACACTACTGATGATGCAGCCATCAAAAAAATGTTTGCAATCAATTTTGAAACGGCCTACCACATGGCACGGCCATTGTTTCAACACATGCTGCAAAAGGGTTATGGCCGTATTGTACTGGTGGGCGCAAGACCAGCATTGCTGGCCTCTGCCGGAAAAGATATGATGGCGTATGCGCTTAGTAAATCACTGTTATTTAAACTGGCTGAAATGTTCAATGCTACGGCCAAAGGTACCAATGTGGTTACTTCTGTTATTGTGCCCAGTACCATAGATACTGCTGCAAACCGTGAAAGCATGCCGGATGCAGCTATTAATAGCTGGGTAAAACCGGAACAGATTGCAGAAGTGCTGGAATTTATCTGTTCAGAAAAAGGTTCTTCATTGCGTGAACCCATTTACAAAGTATATAACAACGCATAACCAAAACCAACCGGGTTCATACATCCTCAAAAATGCAGGTAACAACAGTGGTATAAAGAAGGAGCTTCCCGCTTCGTACAACTATCATTCCCTGTACACAACACCCGGTTGGGTATATATGATTGAAGGGTTGCAACAGGATACGGATAAAAACGGGACAGGAGGTTTCTTCTATCAACAGGCCTCCGACAGCCAATTTTTTAGATAGTCAGCACACTGTTCCACCCTGTTACTCCATCGGGCTCACGTAGTGGGTTCTCAATATCTTCTGCCCACATTTTGTCGTCAATAAAAAACTTGTAGTGATAGCGCCCATGTGGTAACATCGGAATTTCAATTATCCAATCTCCATCTTCAGCAGGCTTTAACATCAATTGATCATGTGCCCAATGATTGAATGTACCTGCCAGCGTAATAATACGGGCACAACTGTTGTGAATATGGAACTCAATCGTCTTCTTCCGCTTATTCACGTAGGGTGATTGATGCGCTTTCATAAGACCTCCTTGTTTTTAGACGTACCTGTATGGCGTTTCTCCGGGGTGGCGTAAGGGTGTCTGTTTCCACAAGGGTGTCGTGGCAAAAAACAACGGTTAAAAAAGATGAAGGGGCGTGTTTATCAGGAGTTAAAAAAGGCTAAAGTACACTGTCTTTTACAACTGATAAGTTACGACATTTTACCCCAACCTTCCAAAGATTTTAACTTAAATATTTCCGGGAATGACAGTGGCAGGCAAACTGTTTTGACCTTGCTTAAAGAAGGCATAAAAAAAGCTCCCCGCCATTTGACGGAGAGCAATAAACAGTAATAATCACCATTGACCTTGCAAAAACTTCAGGGCTTCCGGAGCTGCCCTGTTTATTTCTTTTAAAAGTTATTTATCGCCTGCTGTAAGACACTGCTGATACCTGGAATTTTGCCGTACGGCGTTGTTTGTTCACACTGTCCAGCTTACGCTTTACATCTGCCATTTCTTTTTCCAGTTGCAGGTTTACAGATAATATAGAATCGTTCCGCAACAACAGTTCATTGTTCAGTTTATGCAGATAGGCATTTCTTTGTTTTAACCCTATCCCGGCCGTGATCAGCATTAATACCAGTAAAACCGGGATCCATTGCAATAATGCATTTCTATTCATAGAGAATTTACCTGTAACCCAAATATGAATTTAAGCAGTTAAATGTTGATTAAAGGGGAATTAAAAGCGAATTAAATCACTATCTGGCTACCTGTTCCGGCTAAAACAGGGGCTATTTCGCCCTATCGTTCTGTAAAAACTTTCACAGAAGGCAGGATAATGGTAAACACTGTTCCATTGACAGCATCAGATTGTACGGAGATGGTTCCTTTATGTATACTGATAATACGTCTGGCCAAAGCCAGTCCAAGCCCGAAACCTTTTGCCTGTGAGGCATCGGCGGTACGGTAGAACGTATGAAAGATGTGCTCAATCTCTTCGGCCGGGATCACAGCACCCCTGTTATGTACTTTTACAATTACATCGTCATCGGCAAATGACAGCTCTACAGATGCCAGGTGGTTGTACGAGTATTTACAGCCGTTTTCCACCACATTCTTTAATGAACTGTACAACAGGTCATTGTTACCAAACACCAGGAAGCATTTCTCATCTTCGGGAAAATCGCCAAAATGCAGCTCCACCTCGTAGGTTTCATGTATCTTCTGCACGCTGCTGGTAACCTTGAACAGCACTTCATCAATACGTACTTCTGTCAGTGAGATACTGCCCTGTGATCCGGCACGTGCCAGTTCCAGCAGTCCTTTGGTAAGATGCTGCATTTCCTGTACATCTTCCCACACAGACAGTAATACCTGTTTGTATTCTTCCGTGCTTCGTTCCTTGTTCAGTATCACTTCCAGTTGGCTGGATATGGAGGTAAGCGGCGTAGACAGTTCATGCGAGGCGTTGGAAATAAAACGGCGCTGGGTATTGAATGATTCCTGCAAACGGTTCAGTAACTGGTTGAAGGTGTTGGCAAGATGGTTCAGCTCATCACGACTGCTGCCTGCCTGCAGGCGCTGCGACAGGTTTTGCGAGGAAATATCATTTACCTCTGTAATGATCTGCATGATGGGTTGTACCAGCTGACGAGAGAATACATAACCCACAATAAGGGTAATAAAAATACCTATCAGCAAACTTAGCAGCAATATGCTCCACAATTGTTTCAACCTGTTCCATCCGTCATCATCATAAGCTGCCACCACAATAACAATGCGGGTATTGGCATCCGTAAAATGAAAGGCCAGTGCATCGCGTCCTGTAACATCGAAATATACTACGTGATTCAACCGTGCGTCACGCAGAATTTCCTTATCAATGGTCAGGGAATCCTCTGGCCGCGCATTGAACTTATAGATCGGCTCATCAAGATAATTGTAGATGTACACACTTTTATGGGTAAGTGTAGTGGTAGAAGCCGAATCGAGATTCCGGAGTATTTCCAGCGCATGTGCATTGTTGCTGAGCACAGACAACATCTGTGCATTGTTGTTGGCACGGCCCAGCAACCGTTTGTTGAAAGCATCTTTGCGCTGAAGAGAAGTAAAATAGTAAATAGATCCGCTAAGCAGCAACAGGATAGCCGTTACCAATAGCGTAAAAAGGGTTGTAATTTTAAATTTGATCTTCAACCTGTCAGTTTTCTTTTAATATATAGCCCATGCCTACCTGTGTATGAATCAGCTTTGAATCAAATTCCTTATCGAGTTTTTTACGCAGAAAATTCACGTACACGTCGATTACATTAGTCTTTGTATCAAAGTCAATATCCCATACGTTCAATGCTATGTCTGCGCGCGATACGACCCTGTTCTTGTTACGTACCAGGTATTCCAGCAACTGAAATTCTTTGGCCGTCAGTGAGATCGGTTTTTCAGAGCGGGTCACTTCCTTACTGTCAAGGTTCATCACCAGGTCTGCCACCTTCAGCATATTGCCGGTAGGGCCAGACTGATAGATCCTTTTCAGCAACGCACGTATACGTACCAGCAATTCTTTAAAATCGAATGGTTTTACAATGTAATCATCTGCACCTGCATCAAAACCTTCAATCTTGTCTTCGGTAGCATTGAGTGCGGTCAGCATTACAATGGGTACACGTTCATCGCGCTTTCGTATCTCTTTACACAGTTCATATCCATTCATTCCGGGCAAATTAATATCCAATATCACCAGGTCGAATGAATATGTTTCAAACAGCTTCTTGCCTATCAGGCCATCGAAAGCAGTTTCTACATGATATTGCTGTTCTATCAACCCTTTTTTCAATGCCTCAGCAATCTTCTTTTCATCTTCAACCAGTAAAATTTTTATCTCTTCCATATGCTTCATGCTTATTTCACAAAATTCTGGAATATATGGTGTTAACACTGAGGAAGATAACTACCACAAGATTAAAAAAAAATTAAAATCCGGCCAATAATAATGCAGAAAGCTATATCTGACGCTGATTCAGGTATTCAGCCGGCTAAAGAAGGCCTCCCGGTAACTGTCACCAACTGGTATCACCGCCTCACCAATAAAGATCCTGCTGCGTTCAATGGTGTCTATTTTGTGCAGGGATATGATATATGATTTGTGAACACGCATGAAAGTGTTGCCCGGCAGCTTTTCTTCAATGCTTTTGATACTTTGCAGGCTCATCACCTGCCCACCGGTGGTTACGATCACTACATAATTCTGTCGTGCTTCCACATACAATATAGATGCAAATTCAATACGCTGGATCTTATACTCTGTTTTTACAAACAGACCATGATTTTCAATAGCTGCATTTTCAGGGACAGTGGCAACAGTTGCTGCATCAATGACCTTCCTGGCTTTTTCAGCAGCCCTGTAAAAACGTTCAAAAGAAACTGGTTTCAACAGATAATCTGTTACATCATGCTCATACCCTTCCAGCGCATATTCACTATAGGCAGTAGTTAGTATAACCTTACAGGCACCATTGAGTATTTTCATGAACTGGATGCCATTCAGCTCAGGCATCTGTATATCAAGAAAAACAAGATCAACCGGGTGACTGCGTATATATTCCAGTGCGTTCAACGGGTTTTGCGTAACATGTACCAGTTCTAAAAACGATATTTTAGAAGCATATTCTTTTAAGATATCAATAGCCAGCGGCTTGTCGTCCACAATAATACAACGGATCATAGATGGCTGTTTAGATCACCTGCCTGTTTGCAGCAATAATGAACAATGAAAAACACTGGCTTCCTGCCGTACTACAAAGGTATGTTTACCAGGATACAATAGCTGCAATCTTCTTTCTACATTCGAAATTCCTATACCTGAAACAGCATCTTTCTGTTGTTTTTTTACCAGGTTACTGCACTCCAGCGTAAGTTGACGGTCAGTAATGCCAATGTGCAAACGTGCCGGGTGTTCCGCATCATTCAGCACACCGTGTTTAAATATATTTTCAACAAACGGGATCAGTAATAATGGAGGGATCTGCTGTTCGCCGGCATCACCATCTACCTGTACCTGTAGCTGCAACTGGTCTTTCAGCCCTATACGTTGCAGGGCTATATAGTCATCCATGTATTCCAGCTCTTTTTTCAGCGATACTGTATCCCTGTTGCCTTCGTACAACATGTACCGGAGAATACCCGACAATTTGAGCAGAGCTTCCGGCGCCAGGTCATTTTTCTGGTACGTCAGCGCATAGATATCATTGATGGTATTGAACAGAAAATGCGGATTCACCTGCGAACGCAGGAATGACAACTCGGCCTGCACTTTTTCTCTTTCTGTTTCTTTGCGTTTCCGTTCTGCTTTTTGTGATGCCATGATAAAATACACCAGTAAACCAAACAAACAGGATATATAGGAGTAACCAATGCAGTTTTGAATGTACCACCATACCTCCGGTGTTCTGCCAAAGTAATTGTGCACTTTCAGAAGCGGCAGCAGTATATGAAATTCTGCTACATAACGCACCAATACCATTGCCATCAACACAACAACAATACGTAGTATTGCCATAACCGGTTTCCGGAGTACAAACACAGCAGGCCCCACCAGGAAATAAAAACCATAAAAACCGGTCAGCATTACAGACAGGTAGCACAACTCAAAAATGACATAATATACCGGTTTGGGTATACCAGAATCGGCAATGCCTTTTACAACATCTTTGCCGGGGTTATGTGCCTCATCAAACACATTACCCGAAAGCAATATCAGCCAGCCAAGTATGTGTAAAAGAATATAAACATTTTTCTTCACAGGGCTAAATATACTGGTTTGTGCCATTTGAAACGGGGCAATACATCAACCGGCTAAAAAACTACATAAACAGGCACTTTCCGGGGTGCAAATACTGGTTTCTGAAAAAAAGGCGTACGTCAACATCCTGAGCCTGTTTATCAATCCCGGCCGGCAAACAACCTGTTACACAACACCTTTACAAAAATGACATCGCCATGGAAAAACTCCTCATTACACTCGGTTGTTGTTACCTGCTGCAAGCCGGAAGTGCACAATCCACTTCACCAGGCGCAGAGCCAGCTTTATCTATCAATGTTCAGGAAGGCATTGAACTACTTTCTGTAATACAGTACCTGGGTTGTCAGCTCGGCAACTCTACCCCCTCAACTTACAAACAGGAATTAAAAAAATACTTCCTGCCTTACAGAACACACGCAGCAGTAACTACTATGTTCATGTTTGATAAAACCATCTATCCGGACCTGACAGAGATGGGTTTATTGTTTTATAACTTCCCGGATATCCGTATGCGTTCCATGCCCGACAACTCAAGCTGGTACAAACATTTTCCTAAACAGGTGCTGGAAAATTATTTCCGTCAATGTATGCAATTCTACAAGGACAGCAGGTTTCACAAGTTCTACACCAGCCATCAGCAACAGTATACACTATGGGGCAATGCACTGCAAACCAAAATGGAAACACCGGTTAAGATATTCTCACAGGTATTTACCGGCCGCAAGCCCTTACACTGGCAGGTTTACCTGGACCCGCTGAATGATTGGGGAGCGCACACCATTGTACCCCAAAAACTGGAACCAGGCAAAGAGAATTATGTAGTATACCAGGTAGGTTATTTTGGCGATAAAGATTCTGCAGACAACATGGTGTTTAAAATGAACGTATACGATTTTACCTGGCACGAAGGCGCACATGCCATTACCGATGCCATACTGAAACAATACCGTACACAAATTGACTCACTGTCTTTTCTGCTGAAAGATGATGCTGCACTTAAAAAACAAAACATCAACGACTGGGCGCGCTACTTTGATGAGCTGGTTGCCCGTAGTGTGTCTATTGCATTGCATAAAGAATATTGCAGCAATGCTGATTACGAAAAACTATTACAGTTTGAAACCGGTCGTGGTTTTATTCATGCAAAAGATGTATCTGACCTGATCTATACACAATTCATTCACGAAAAAAAAGTCAACAGTTTTGAAGAAGTATTTCCGTTGATCTTCACAATGTTGCATACACGCTATAGCCAGCACAATCCTTAAAAATTACAAAGTATGACCATGAAAAGACTAATACTATCACTATTGCTATTGCCTGTACTGGCACATGCGCAGGAGGCACGCACCATCATGGAAAAAGCAGACTCCTGCTATGCAGCAAAGAATTATACAGAAGCTGCAAGCTATATGGATCAGTTCATTGCTTTAGATTCAACCTGCGACGGCTGTACCTACAATGCAGCCTGTTACAATGCATTGGCAGGCAATAAGGAAAAGGCAATCCTCTATCTCAGACGTTCGTTCAAACTGGGTTATGCAGCCAGGTACCTTGAGCAGGATGATGATCTGAAAAGTCTGCACGGGTTACCGGAATGGCCTGCCCTGCAAAAACTTTCTGCCGATAATTATGCTATTGCCATGGAGAAAAGGGCAAAACGGAACAAGGAGCTGAACACACGCTATACCAACTGGCAGCATAATTGGGAAAAACAATACCGTATCGCATTACAGAATGCAGATACTGCGGGCTCTGCCCGGCAGGTATACCAGCGGCTGCAGCACTGGAACCCATATCAACCTATCAGCAGCATCAACAACTATCTTTTTTTATATCAACCTATCAACAACAGTAAAAAAGCACCCTACACGGTATTGCTACCCAACAACTACAACCCCCAAAAAGCATATCCATTGCTGGTAGTGTTGCACGGCGCAGTGTTTATGCAGGATGACCTGCAGCCATACGCCGACTCATCTGCTACCCGGTATTATCACCGGCATTTTACCAAATATGCCAGCCAGGCCAATATGATCGTGGTATACCCGAATGCCAGTCGCAAATACAACTGGGTCTATCCAGATTCCGGCTTTCGTGTTACACCGGACATTATCCATTACCTGAAACAGTTTATAAATATTGATGATAATGCAGTGTATATTACCGGCCATTCCAACGGCGCTACCGGTTCTTTTGGTTACCTGTTAAAACAGCCATCCCTGTTTGCAGGTTTCTCCGGCATGAACACACAGCCAATAATACGCACAGGCGGTACTTTCCTGCTCAATGCGCGTAACAGGAATTTTTACAATATTGCTACTGATAAAGATTATTATTATCCGCCTGCGGCAAACGACAGCATCAGCAAGCTGGCACACCAGTTAAATATCAACTGGACCGTGGATATGCAAAAAGGTTTCCCGCACTGGTTCCCGCAGTTTGACACAGCAGACATACCCGTAAAGAAAATGTTTGCGTCTATGTTGTCCTATCAACGCAATCCTTTTCAGAACACCCTGTACTGGGAATGTGACAATATACAGTATGGCCGGTGCGACTGGCTGTCCATCACCAGACTTGATACTCTGCAACAGCGCGCGAAATGGCATCTGCAATACAACTTTACCATTCCATACTGGATCGACAATATGAATCCCGACAAGATCATTGACAGCAGTTCTGCCGGCTTCAGGTATCCGCGCCAATCTGGGGCTGTGCAAGCTACTTACGCAGCGAATGTATTCCGCATTGAGTCGTCCTGTGTACAAAGTCTCCGCATTTTTCTTTCGCCACAAATGATTGACTTTTCAAAACCCGTTGCAGTATGGATCAATGGCAAAAAGGTATTTGACAAAAAAGTACAATACAACAAAACGTTTATGCTGCAGAATTTCCGCGAACAATTTGATCGCAAAGCAATATGGGTGGGATATATAGATGTGAACAGTTAATGTACAGCCCGTATCTGTTACAGCGATAACATTAAAAAGACCGGTGAAAAAACACCGGTCTTTTATTTATAACGTATGCCTGTCATCAGGCGATCAGTTTTTTCCAGCAGATCAGCCAGTCGATCATCCTGGTGGTAAATCCGTATTCGTTATCGAACCATGCAATGAGTTTGCATTGGTTTCCTACAACAGAGGTAAGCGAACCATCTATAATGCAGGAATGCGGATTCCCTTTGATGTCAAGTGATACCAGCGGATCTTCAGTATACTCAATAATGCCTTTGTATTCCGTTTGTGAAGCTGTCTGAAACAGCTTATTGATAGCAGCTTTGGATGTTTTTTCGCTCAACTGTACAGTAAAATCGGCCATAGCACCATTGGCTACCGGTATACGTGTAGATAGACAGGCTATTTTATCCTGCATCAGCGGCATCAACCTCTCCAGCGAATGCTGCAGGTCAATTTCCACTGGTATAATAGATTCTGCTGCCGCTCTTCCCCGCCTGAAATGTTTATGCGGGGCATCTACCAGTTCCTGCCGTGAAGTGTATGAATGCAAAATATTGAGTTGTGCAGATTCAACACCAATAGCATTTAAGATATACAACACATGGGTAGAACAGTTGGTCATACAACCACCCGGACTGATAATATCAGCATCCGGTGTTAATGCATGCTGGTTAAATCCATAGATCAACAGGGGAATATCAGATGGCCCTGTAGTGGATAACAGCACTTTCCGGGCTCCCGCCTGTAAATGCAGTGAAGCTCCTTCTCTGCCGGAAAAATGTCCTGAACATTCCAGCACTACATCTACCTGCAATGCTTTCCATGGCAATGCAGCGGGTGAGGATTCCTGGCAAACTTTAACCTGCCGGTTATTTACAGTCAATACATCGTTACTATACAATAGTTCGCTGCCGAAGGTTCCATATACAGAATCATATTTCAGCAGGTAGACAAGATTATCCTTGTCCATGATATCGTTGATTGCCACCACTTCAATATCGGGGTGGTTTACCAGTCGTCTGAATAACAAACGACCGATGCGGCCCATGCCGTTAATCGCAATACGCATACGCTGGCTATCTTTTTAAGAAAGTGCAAATATCAGATAAGGAAAGTTTATGACGGCGATATTTTTTTGATTTAAACCTGCTCTTAACATTTATAACAACCAATGTGTTATATGTACTCATTGGTATCCAACCTTACATGATGTCGTAAATACCCCCCTAAATTGTCACAACGGCACAGCGCCTGGAAATAATAACCGCAGGATATTTGTTCTCACAAAACACAACGATATGCCAACCAAAATCTTTGTAAACCTGGCTGTAAAGGACCTTGAAAAAACAAAGAACTTTTTCGACAAACTGGGTTTTACCTTCAATAAGCAATTTACCGACGAAAAAGCGGCCTGTATGATCATTAATGACGATGCAGCTGTGATGTTACTGTCCGGCCCTTTCTTCAAAAGTTTTACACCCAAACAAAAAGAAGTGGCAGATGCAAACCGCAGTACTGAAGTAATGATTGCTTTGTCTGCCAACAGCAAAGACCGTGTACATGAAATGATGAATATTGCCTTATCAATGGGCGCTACAGAAGCACGCGAACCACAGGACTATGGTTTTATGTTTGGCAGAAGCTTTAACGACCTAGATGGTCATGTATGGGAGATCATCTGGATGGACCCTGCTGCAATGCCACAACAATAATCAATCACCATTAATAATAACCTATATGCCAATTGAAATTGCACCCTACCTGGGGCTTAATGGAAAATGCCGTGAAGCCATGAGTTTTTATAAAGAATGTTTTGGCGGAGAATTAACCCTTCTTACTGTAGCTGAAACACCCGCAGCAGCGCAATGCCCGGCGGGGATGCAGGACCAGATCATGCACTCCACGCTCATCAACGGACCTTTTATACTGATGGCCACAGATATGAGTCATCCGGACATGCAAACAAAAAATGCCACCATGTCCATGTCGCTCAACTTCAGTGCAGAAGAAGAGATCAATGCGTGTTATGCAAAACTGGTAGCCGGCGGCAGGGTTCTTACCAAACTGGAAATTTCATTCTGGGGAGCGCTGTTTGGGGTGGTAGAAGACAGGTTCGGCATGGTATGGATGCTAAACTTTGATAAAAACAAACAATAATAAAGATGTTGTTATGAAAAAAGATAAGATCATATATTGGATCGCAACAGGTATCATTTTCCTGTTCGACACAGTGATGCCGGCACTTACTTCGCATACTGAGCTGGCCAAAGAAGGCATCCGTCATCTTGGCTATCCTGATTACTTCAGGGTTGAACTGACCATTTTTAAAATACTGGGTGGTCTTGCGCTGGTACTTCCCTTTGTACCTGCACGTGTTAAAGAATGGGCTTATGCAGGTTTTGGTATTTCTTTTATCTCTGCATTCATCGGCCATTGTGTGATAGATGGTCTCAATGGGCAAACATTTCTGCCACTGGTGATACTGGCTATACTGGTTGTTTCTTACATCTATTATCATAAGATACAAAGAACAGCGCCTGTTACACGGGTTGCTATGTAACCGATAGAGATCACAGAACAGGAAATCTGCAGATGTTACTCAAACAGGTTTCCTGTTTTTTATGCCCAGTATTTTTCCAGCAGTTTCTTTTCTACTCCTCTTTTCCTGGCCCTTGCGGCCCTGCGCAACAGGTAAGGTGTAATCAATGAAAGAAAGCCCGGTAACCGGGTATCTGAAATATCCAGCAAACAAGCCAGGTGATCCAGTTTTTTAGGTATCCCTTTTTTATTGGTCAATCCGTCTGAAGCCAGGCCATACCCAATACAAAGACTTTGTAAGAAACTGGGTCTTGCCGGCATTATCTTTACCCGGAAACGTACGGTTGAATTACCCGGATTAAAAAAGCGGTGCAACTCACCTTTCTTTGCCACAGCCTTTTCACCGGGTTGCAGATGCAGGTTTGTTCTGTTCAGCCCAATACCCAGCACACCCTCTATAGCCGTAAATTCTTCATCGAACGAAGTATGATAATGCCAGGCGTTGCCACCACCCGCAAGCATTTCTACCTCTACCAACAGGTGTTCACCGGCGGTATCTTCATGAGACTCTAACACTGTTACCTTATCCTTTATACGCGGGTTTTCAAATACACGTCCCTTCATCTTTTTTATTCAAAAATGCTTACAGCGGCAGCCTGAAACAAGTCTATGTGAAATGATCACGACAAAACCCTGTATGAATCCTGCATTTGCCCGTATTAACGGTTTTACTGCAGCAATGGAATATTGATATAACTATCATTATACCATTTTATCTGCAAGGGTTCTTTTGCATCCGCAATTGTTTCGTCACTTACATCTTTGCCTGTTCCGTAGTTCACCTGTGCAAAAGGGTTTTTATTAATATTCACCATCACCAGCAAACGGCTTCCTTTTTGCAGTTGCCTGCTGCACAATCTTGTATTGGAAAAAGGAACGGTAGTTATTATACCAGGTTGTAACAGATGTCTCTCTGCCGGATCCTGCGCATAACTGGCCCGGCCCAGAAAATAAGAAAGATGAAACAAACGGCCATCCGGTAATACTTCATACAGTGTAACACCAATATCTGCATCTTTTTTATTGATGCCTATCTTCAGCGCACCACTGAACGACCCATTGAATACAACCGGTTTATCAAAAGGATCACTGATAAAAAGAAAACCACTGGCGGTATCGGGCTCATTCCGCACAATGGGATCCGGGTAATAATCATTGTTCCAGGCATTCCTGTCTGCAAAGTCAACTGTTTGCTGCAGATAGCCGGTATGTGCGGGCTTTGTTCCTGTCAGCAAATAGTAATTACCGGAATGCTTGTCCGACAGGTACAACCGCTCAGACGTTGCAGCCATTTTTTCCAGTGAAGGGGCATGCAGCCATGTATTGGCACCCATTACTTCGTAATTGATCCTGTCTTTCAGAATAGCAGGCTTTTTACCGTTGCGTAAAATATAGTCCAGCCATGCAAATGTGATAGCAGGTGTATTGATCAGTGCTACAGTATCTACCTGGTATTCGCGTAACCAGGGCGTACCACCACGCTGTGCACCAAAGTGATCATAAGGGCCTATAACCAGGTAATGTTCTGCATTCTTATTGTACTTCACATGCTGGCGCAGGTAATGCAGGGCAGACAGTTGCCCGTCATCATAATAACCCGTAATGGACAAAACAGGGATATGGATGTTTGCAAACTCTTCCTTATAAGGCACCATCCCTTGCCAGTAACTGTCGTAATCTGGGTGTTTCAGCCACTGCTGCAACCATGGGTTGGGTGTTCCATCTACGCTGTCAATACTTCTGTAGGCAACACCTGAGGCAAACCATCTCCGCTCCATATTGCGCCAGCGTTGCCGGTCTGCATACACCTTATTATCCAGGTACCTGTTGTTACCAACATAAAAAGCCCAGCCGTAATTGGCATTGAGAAAAATATTATTCTCCATCGGCAACCCCATGCCGGGAATGGCTGCTACATATGGCACAATGGTTTTCAATGCAGGGTGCGGATGTTTTAATGCTGCCCATTGTGCAAAACCGGAATAGCTGCCACCATACATCCCTACCTTACCATTGTTCCACGATTGATGACTGATCCAGTCTATCACTCCGTTTACATCATCTACCTCACACTCATATGGCCTGATGCTGTCTGTGCTTAATCTCTTACCACGGGTATCGGCCACTACACCTACATAACCATGCAGCGCTATCTGTTTGGCCTCATACAAACACCTTTGTGTGTTGGTGTAAATAAAAAAGAACAATACCGCAGGCTGTGGCAATACCAGGTTCCTTTTCCGGGCAACAATGGCAGACATTGTAGCGCCATCTTTTGTTCTGATCAATACACTGTCATTAATAACATAACGCCGTTCGTCGTCTTTTTGCAAAACAGGAACAGCAGGTGTTTCGATCTGCCGGAATTGCTGCCATAGCTGATAGTTTTTACAAAGCCCAATTACATCCTGCTGCGTAATGCTATCTTTTCGATGCACATCATTCAACAACTTCCTGAATCCATTTTCCAGCTCTGCAATGCCATTTAATGTTGTAAACGCAGTAGAAACCTGTAATGCAGTACTGTCATCCAGTGATCGTAATCTCCTGCTCAGTAATGAGGCAAACAACCCACTGAACGGTTTACCGGTGTTGCGTTGCTGTATACATGTTTCGGCATACAGCTCAAATGCTATATACTGTACGCCGGCAAAGGGCTGATGCTCCTGTGTTGCAATATTTCTCAACCGGTTGATCGTTTGTTTTGCTTCCTGCATATTGCCGGCAAGTAATTGTAACCGGAACAGATCGTTCAATGACACACCGGCTGATGTGTTTAACAACGAACCTGCCAGCTCCTGCATATTGCTTTGCCATACGCCACTGTCTTTTATTGCAGGGATCTTGTATTGCTGTGCATACAATGGACTGTACAGGTATACCCATAGCATTGCTATGCAAAAAATAATTTTGCGATTCATAGTTATCTCTTTTAATAAAACAATTGATTAGCTGCGCTGACTACGAAACCTGGCAGACTGTCTTTCTGAAAGTTTTACGCGTTCGCCGTTTTGCAGTGTCACTTCAATCTTACCATCAGTCATGGCATGTATATGCTGTATAAAACGCGTATTGATGAGTTGCGCCCTGTTAACACGAAAGAAATCGTGTTCACTTAGTTTTTGCTCCAACTGATTCAGCGAACTTTTGATCAGCGCTTTTTTATTATGAAAATGCAGCCGCGCATAGTTATCCAAAGATTCAATCAGGTAAACATCATTCCATGGTACAAAATAATAATGCTGCCCGTCTTTTATAAAAACCTGTTGGGGCTTCTGCAATGAAGTGTTTATACTTTTTGCAGCAAACTGCTTTCTGAATTTCTCAATTGTCTTTGCAAATCTTTCATCACGAATCGGTTTTAGCAGGTAATCCAACGCATTGGTTTCAAAAGCCTGCACAGCATACTGATCAAATGCAGTAACAAAGATCACTTCCGGGACCTCTTCCAATGATTGCAGCAGATCAAAGCCCGATCCTTCAGGCATTTGTATATCCAGGAAAAGCAGATCGGGGTGTAATGCTGCAATTTGCATGGCAGCATCATCTGTATTGCCTGCTTCTGCCACCACTTCAAAATCAGGATATGGCTGCAACAGTCTTTTTAACTCCTGCCGCGCTGCCCGTTCATCATCTGCTATCAATACCCTTATTTTCTTCATGTCAGCGGAATTGTAATTATGGCTTCTACGGTATGATCAGCATTATCCGCAATAGAAAAACCAGCTTTTCCTTTATACTGCAATTGCAGGCGCTCTTGCAGGTTACTTAACCCTACACCTGTTGGTGACAATACATTTTGCAACAGCCCGGTATTCCGTACAATGATCACCAGTGCGTGCTCATTGCTTTCAACTGTTATATACAGCAGACCACCGGCCTTTTGTTTTTCAATACCATGCTTAATAGCATTCTCCGCCAGCGTTTGTATACACAGTCGCGGAACCGGGATCGTCAGCAGCAATTCATTGATATTGATCTTTACCTGCAATCTTTCTTCCAGCCTGAACTGTTCCAGCTCTAGATAGTCCTTTACCATATCCATTTCTTCGTGCAGCGGTACCAGTACCGTATCCCTGTTGTTCAGCGAAGTGCGTAACAGGTCGGCCAGCAGATCAATAGCACGTCTTGCCGCAACAGGATTTTCTGCTACCAGCCATTTTATATTGTTCAGTGAGTTGAACAGGAAATGCGGGTTAAGCTGCGACGATAAGTTGTTCAGTTGTATATCTCTGTTGATGATTGCCAGTCTTGCATTTTCTTTTGTACTAATAATGTCACGCCGTGCATAATGATACAAATGATAAGCCAGTAACCAGATAGACATCAGTCTTATACCTGCTACAAAAACACTCAACCGGTTCTGTATAAAGAAGTTGTAAAACGAAACATCAAACCCCGGTGACAACCATCTTCTGAAATAATAGATCTTCAGTATGGTAAGCACTGTAGAAAGCAGCGCCAGCAACAGTACTGCAGGCAGCAATATCCAAACCAGTTTGCCTGCCGGTAATAAATGCCATTGGTAACGCAATGCAACCGTGCGGTACAGGTGTGTAATACCAATGTACAATACCACATCTGAAACAAAGTAAAGAATGGCCAGCCACAGGTTAAATCCCGGTGCTATATACCCTGTATATCCCCAATACAAGGCTGCCACCGACCATCCGGCAAGCTGGCATTTCCAATAAAGTGATATTGCGGGTTGTTTCTCCAATACAGTAACAAAACAACAAAATATCAGCAGAAGCAGAAAAGAAAAGTACACCGGTGCGGTGAAGCGGGGACAAACGCGGAAAAGGTATTCAAGTAAAATGGCTGATACCTGTTGAAAGATATCAGCCACAATATATTATCTGCAGTGTTTGGATCAGATCTTTGCAAAAATAGATACCATTTCCCCATTGGTCAGTTGTTTCATGGTACCGGTAGTGTGGTTGTACAATTTACAACTGAACTGCATTTTCACCACCAGGTAGTATGTACCGGTAATGTCTGTTTTTTCTGTTATACTCACAATTTTGAAAGTACTTCCTGTCTGGTCGCCGGTGCCGCTTTGTGTATCCCAGCTATCACCGGAAGGGTCAGACCAGCCCAGAATTACGCCGTCACCATTGCTAAAGCTGCCCACACCGGGTTTTGCATAAGGGACATCACCAATAGGGAAGAATGCTTTAAAAGCTGCATTGGTTGCAGAAAGATAACCATGCATCAATCCTTTTTCCACTCCCATGCTGGTAGAACCGGCAGGTGGCTGACCAGTACCGCCATAATCAATCCCGGCTACAAAAGATACATCGTCCACACCGTTCAAACCTGAACCGGCTTCAAAATCATTGGTAGCCGTTACCACCTGCGAGTAATTAACACCGCCGATGGTTGCTTTATAATAAAAATCTGAACCGGTAACAGGTGTACTTGCCGGCACAACCGTTACAGAGGCTTTACAGGCAGCACCGCCAATATTTAAAGGAAACTCGTTGGTTCCGGCTGCAGCAGGCGTACCTGTTCCATACAGTGTAATGGACTGTGTGCCGGTTGCTGCAAATGAACCTGCACCGGTAAAAGAATATCCGTTCACTGTACCTGTAGTATAGGTCCAGTCGCCGGCTTTGGTAACATTTACAGTAAGCACAATCTGCGCATCCGTTCCCAGCGCAGTTCCTGCCTGGTATGCGCCGGACACAACAGCATCAGAACAGGAAGCGCCGGACGGCACTAATGCAAACACTGCGCTGCCGCCGGAAACACCGCCACCGCTGTTACTTGTTTCAAAAGACATTTCTTTCTGACAACTGCAAAAAACAGCAACAAGCAGTAATACTAACAGAGAATGGAAACCGATCTTCGGCCTGGTAATAATAGTGCTCATAGATGAGGTTATTGAATACAAATATAACAAAAACCGGGCCTTCCCTGTATTGCACATAACAATCATACAGATATCGCTGAACAGGGAAATTTCACATAGCAGGCAACCCTGTTATTTTCCGTGCCGTATTCAAATGTATTCAATCCACTAACATATTGAGATTATGAAACAGTACAAGCAGGCCTTCATGGCTGCAGGGATCCTTATTGCCATTATGGCTGGCTACAGTGCCTGCAGCAAATCTGCCGACAAGCAGGAACCGGTAACAGATATCCAGATACAAACCAACGTAAAGTTTGGAAAGATCCTTACAGACAGCGCCGGACGTACCCTGTATTTCTTTTCTCTGGATGCCAATGGAAGCTCAGGTTGTACCGGCGGTTGCCTTACAGTATGGCCTGTATTTTACAAACCTGATCCCCGTTTATCAGCAGGATTAAATGCTGCAGATTTTGGTGTTATTACAAGACCCGACGGCTCTTCTCAAACCTCTTATAAAGGCTGGCCATTGTATTACTATCAAAGCGATGCCAAAACAGGAGATATTAATGGTGAAGCCATTAACAATGTATGGTTTGTGGCAAAACCTGATTACACCGTAATGCTGGCCAATATACAACTGGTTGGTCAGAATGGTGTTCAATACAACAGCCAGCTTCAACCCGGACAAGGTGTTACCCAGTATATTACTGACGACCGCGGACATACCTTGTACAGCTTCAGTCCTGATAAGTTTAAGAAAAACACTTTTACCAAAACTGATTTCAGTAACAATCCTGTATGGCCCATTGACACTATTACCGCTGTAAGCAATATACCATCCATATTGATTAAAACAGATTTTGACACCGTGATGGTTTATGGAAAAATACAGATCACCTACAAAGGCTGGCCATTGTATTACTATGGCAAAGACAGTAGCGTACGCGGCAACACAAAAGGGGTTAGTGTACCATCACCTGGTGTATGGCCAATAGTAAACAAAAGCTCAACGGTAGCACCACAATAAGATGCACACATTGCTGCGAAAGACCAGGGGCGTACATGATCATCCTGGTGATAATCACTGCACGCCCCTTTTCAATGATACCGCAATATTATTTCAGCAATTCCTTCACTTTTTTTTTGATATACCCGTTCTGCAGGTACTGGTACAGGTTTTTACCCGGACAGTCTGTTGCTGCTGCATAATCTTTATGCGAAGCAATGGTTTCATACGGTATGTTATATTTCTTAGCAACATATGCAACCAGTTTTACCAGGGCTTCCAATTGCGCAGCAGGCACCTGTTGTTCTTCCAGGTTGCCCAGGCAAGTGATCAGCAAATGTCCTGTGGGATCATATTCAGTAGCAGTTTCTCCGGTGGTATAAACATTGCGTCCTTCATAAATAGTACCGTTTGGAGCAATTAAAAAATGGTAGGGAATATCTGCCCAGTTCCTGTCGGGCCCCATACCCCATACCTGCACGTTTTTTATATGTTTGGGGGCATCACCTGTTGAATCGAATTTAGTGCCTTCATGATGAATGGTGATCTTTACAGGCACTTGCTGTTTGAAAGGTTTAGGTGCATTGGCGTTCCAGCCCGAACGGGGTACAATAGAAACATCCGGCAATACTACCGGGTTCTGTATTGCTTTAAATTCGCTTTCATTGCCCGAACGGCTTACTGCTGTTACAGCAAACTGTTGCAGGTTATTTTTTGCTTCGGTAAGTGGTATGGTCACAGAGCGATCATCACGGTTAACGATCCTGTAGTTCCAGTTAGTTCCATAACGATAGTACACTACATAATGAAATGCATCCTGCATCGGTGTCCAGCCAAGCTGTAGTGAATCATTTTTCTGTACAGTCTGTACTGCGGGAGTTGACGGAACTTTAGTATCCAGCCATGCACTGGCAGGTACCAATGCCTGTTTTTTATAAGGCCCGTCTGTCAATGCTTTTGCCAGGTTAGGATTTTTCACCACTGAAGAAAGATTCCAGTGTATTACGCCACTGCTTTCAGGCAGCATACCACGCGAGATCATGATCTGGCTCAATACTTCTGTTACGTTCTTTGCACTGGTATCACTTCCTACGCTGATGCCGGGCCATAAATGCCGCTGCATGGTATTCTCACCTTTCCACCATCCCAGCAATACCGGGAAGCTGGTGGAAATACGATTGATAGGCCAGTAGAGTTGCGGGGCAAAATAATCTATCCATCCTTTGTTCAGCCACAGCTTTGCATCTGCATACAATACACTGTACTGATCAAATCCTCCAATAGACTCCGGATAGCCGGGACGCCAGATACCAAATGGACTGAGGCCGAATTTTACATGTTGTTTTTCTTTCTTAATCTCCTTATACAGGTTTTCAATAAAAACATTCACACTTTCCCTGCGCCAGTCACCTCTTGTTAGCTTACCACCACTACCAACATAAGCAGCATACGATGCACTATCCGGGAAATCTGCACCTTTGTTGTATTCAGGATAAGGATAGAAATAATCATCGAAATGCACTCCATCAATATCATAGCGTTTTACAATATCCATTACCACTGCTGTAGCATGATCACGCGTGCCTTTCAGTGAAGGATCAAACCACCAGTAACCATCTTTCAGCGGCACTACCAGTTCCGGCTTTCTTTTTACAATGGAGGTTTCGGTGACAGGGCCACCCACGGTGTGATGCGCACGATATGGGTTGAGCCATACATGCAGTTCCAGTCCGCGCTTGTGTGCTGCTTCTACCCAGAACTGCAGTGGGTCATAAAAAGGCTCAGGGGCTTTTCCCTGTACACCGGTAAGATAATATGACCAGGGTTCAAGGCTGCTCTGGTACAAAGCATCTGCCTGCGGACGCACCTGGAACACAACTGCATTAAAATTCTTTGCCTGTAAAAAATCAAGCAGCGCAATTGCTTCTTTCTGCTGTTCGGCAGTACTGAGTCCTTTTTGAGAAGGCCAGTCAATATTGGCTACTGTGGCTACCCATGCAGCCCTGAACTCCCTCGCCGCACTGGCATGCGCAGGATTATTTACCGTGGTTACCGGCTGGATATTTGTTTTCCGGGAAGAACTGCAGGCTGCAAGACCTGTTATAGCAATGACTATTGCAAACAATACGTATCTGTACATACGGGCTGGTTTGTAAAACTTAAGGTTGATAAAACTAAAGATACAATAGAAAGTGCTTGCCCTGCTGCCATCTGTACAAAACTTACGCTTGTTTTCTACCAGTATGCCAATACGCAGGAAAGGGAATATCTTGCAGTATCATTCTACCCGCATGCAGGCAATATGGAAGAAAGAAAAGTAACCACCTACGAACATGGTACGGTAAGTTCTGTTACCTGGCAATGTGATGGCATCAGGCTGGGACATGCTGTTTCTTCATTCAGCAAACTGCTAAGCCATGCTGCAGGCAATCGTAATGATGCAGTACGTATGCACTTCGGACTAAAGGGCGATTACCGTTTTTATTACAAACAACTCGAACGCTCATTTGATCTGTTGGGCGGCCATCACAACATAATGTATTCTCCGGAATTTGATATTGTAATAGAGAACAAAACATACAACATTGAAACTTTTGGCGTACAGTTTCCCAAAGAACTGTTTATCCAATTTACCGTGAATGGCAACGATGCGTTGAAACGTTTTGCAGAAGCTATCATCAGCGGCAGAAGTATATTACTGTCTGATCAATGGGGCGCCATTGAGCCGCCTATCCAGCAGGCCATAGACCAGATTATACACAGCAGGTATACCGGTGATCTGCAAAAGATCTTCCTGCTGTCAAAAAGTGTAGAGCTGCTGGTATTGTGTGCCGATGCCTGTACAGTTGCCACCAACAGAACGGAAGCTTTTATCAAGACCAGGACCGATAAAGAAAAGATCATCGCGGTAAGAGACCTTATTAACGAACAGGTACAAAGCCCGCCCAATCTTTCACAGATAGCGCGTATTGTAGGATTGAATGAGTACAAACTGAAACGGGGTTTTAAAGAAACCTTCCAGACCACTGTTTTTGGTTACCTGGCCGAACAAAGATTACACCTGGCACATCGTTTTTTACGCGATACCGGTAAAACAGCCGCAGAAATTTCACTGGAGCTGGGTTATGCCACACCACAGCATTTCAACAATGCTTTTAAAAAGAAATTCGGCATTACACCTGCTGCCGCAAGAAATAATCCGTAAAATGCAATCGCCTTTTTTCCCGGCTGTTTACTATTGCATACCGGTTGTTACCGGATAGTATTGTACTATTTAACTGAAAAAACGAACCCGTATGAGTACTTCATTAATTGTTAGCAGTAGTATTACCATCAATGCATCCACTGAAAAGGTGTGGGATTTATTGACCAATCCACAGCAAACAAAGAAATATATGTTTGGCTGTGAAACTGTTTCTGACTGGAAAACCGGCAGTGCGCTGTTATGGAAAGGGATGTACGAAGGCAAAGAGATGGTATTTGTAAAAGGTACCATTACAGATATCAAACCCGGTAGTTTTCTGGCCTATACCACCATTGATCCCAATTCAGGCATTGCTGATATTCCGGAGAATTATCTTACCGTAACTTATACGCTGGAACCTGGTGATAGCGGAGCAACTGAATTAACCGTTACACAGGGAGATTACTCCACCGTAGGCGACGGTGAAAAAAGATATCACGAAACCATTGCCGGAGGCGGCTGGATGCCCATACTGAATGAAATTAAAAAACTGGCAGAAGCCTGATAATAAAAGCGGCGCCGGTTATTCCGGCGCCGCTTTCTATTTACCGCCGCAGGGTATCTTTGTGTTGCTTCTCCTGTTCATGAAGCCTGGCATAACTTTCGCCGGGCAGTAATGCAGGAACCGGGCAACCCAGTTCTTTCGCACGCCCAACATCATTCAGTACATCTTTCCCGGCTGTGGCATGAGCGCCCGCTATTGCCAGCAGGTTCAGCGCCTGGCAATCATCCGGGTTCAACAACAGACTTTTGCGATAATCCTGTATAGCTTCTGCATATTGCCTCAGGTTTGACTTTGCTATCCCTCTGTTCTTATAAGCTTTCTGATAAGCAGGATTTAACTGCAGCGTTCTGTCAAAATCGATAATAGCACCGGCATAATCTTCCTGCTTACATTTTGTCATTCCACGATTATACCATGCTTCTGCCTGCGCAGGTTCCATCTCAATGGCTTTGCTGAAATCATTCATTGCCTTTTCATACTCCTTTGCCTGGAAAAAGATAATACCCCTGTTGTAGTAAGCAAATCCATAAGCAGGTCTCAGCGCTATTGCTTTGGTATAATCAGCAACAGCGCCCTCACGATCGCCGGTTTCATTTTTGTCTGCACCTCGGTTAAGATAAGCTGTGGGAAAAGCAGGCTTCAATTCAATGGCTTTGCTGTAATCTTCAATAGCTGCGCGATACTGTTTCAGCTTTGATGCTGACAACGCCCGGTTGTACCATACTTCTGCCAAATCGGGATGCTGTTGAATAACCTGTGTGAAGATGGTTATTGCCTGTTCGTAATGTCCCTGCGCGGCTGCTTTCACACCTTTTTTGAACAAACGGTTTGCTGACTGCCCATAAGAGAGCAGGCCCACGACAAGAGCCGTGGCTAATAAGATGACATTTTTCATGGCTGACTATATTTAAGATAAAACTATTTGGCCGGCATGTAAATATCAATGAGGAATGAGCAGTTTGCAGGTGTGAATGAGTAGTCTGCAAAGGCTATAGTGTATCACTATTTTGGCAACAGTCTTTTCAATAATGCATCTTTTCTGCTGCGCGAAACATCTATGGAAGATCCGTCACTCATTACCAGATTACCACCTTCTCCCCTGATGTATCGTCTTATTTCATTCAGGTTTACAATATGTGAATGATGTACCCGCAGAAAGGTATGCTCTTCCAGCATCTCTTCTATTTCTTTCAGTGTGCGGGATACCACCAGTTTAGAAGTATCTTTCAATGCAATAATGGTATAGTTACTGCTGGATGTACAACTGATAATAGAATCCAGCGAGATCAGCTGCAGCCCTTCCATTGTGGGCAATGCAATACGCTGTATCTGCCCCGTAGCCTGGTGAAACTTCTGTAATAATATTTCCAGTTGCTGGGGCAGGGGCGATTGCAATCGCTGTATGGCTTTTCGTACAGCCATCTGCAACTCTTCCCGGTCAATAGGCTTCAATAAGTAATCCAGCGCACTGAAGCGGATGGCTTTTATAGCATACTGATCATAGCTGGTAGTAAAGATCAGTCCGAAATTGACACGCGGCAATTGTTCCAGCAACTGGAAGCCATTCATATGCGGCATTTCAATATCCATAAACACCAGTTGCGGATTGCCGGAGGTAAGTACCCTCAATGCCTCCTGCGCCGAATAGCAGATCGCTTCCACACGCACATCAGGACAATACTTTTCCAGCAGCAATGCCAGCACCTCACAGCAATGAGGTTCATCATCAATAATAACAGCGTTGATCATGGCTGGTTTTTCAAACGGGTTCTTCAATACTTTCCTTATACTTTATTCTAAGAGTCACGCGGGTTCCGGAAATGTTGCCTCCCTCGTCATTAATATCCTCAATATCATAAAAAGTTTCTACTTCCCTGCTCTCATTAAAAATCGCAAGCCGTTCAGTAGTAAGCTTTAATCCCAACGACTTTACTTTTTCGGTAGAATGGTTTCTGATCTGGGCTGCCCGGGCACGGCCTACACCGTTGTCGGTAATGACGCAGATCAATGTTTCTTTCTGCATGGTGAAGGTGATACGCAGTTCGCCATGTCCTTCTTTATGCATCAGCCCGTGCCAGATAGCATTTTCACAGAACGGTTGTAACAGCAACGGAGGTACTACAATGTTCCCGGGTTGTATGCTGTTATTGTAGGTAATGCTGTAATCAAAACTGCTCTTAAACCGTAGCTGTTCCATTTCCACATACAATCGTAACATTTCAATCTCATCCTCCAGCGCAATCAATGGTTTCTGCGAATTGATCAGTACTAACCGGATAAGCCGTGAAAAACGGGTCAGGTAGTCTGAGGCTTTTTCGGATTCATTTTTTAAAATAAACCGGTTGATGGAGCTTAAACAGTTAAAAATAAAATGCGGATTCATCTGTGCCCTCAATGCCTGCATTTCCAGTTCTGTAGCCTTATGCTCCAGTGCAGCGGTGATCCGCTCGTTGCGCAGTTTTTCATTTTTACGTTTCAGTGAAATATTCCATACCAGGAAAGAACTGATCAGCACCAGCAGCAGGATACTACCTACCAGCAGGTTGCGCTGAAACCTGTTGCCTTTCAGTTTTTGTGCAGTGATCAGGCTTTCTTTTTTTAACAATTCTATCTGCGCCTGTTTCTTTTCATCATCTGCAATACGCCGGAACTCATATAGCTTGCCTTTGAACTGATCAGTGATAAGAGAATCTTTGGTATTTACATACTGTTTATAATACAGAAAAGCAGAACCGGGCTGCTGCATTTTTTCATATATCATGTACAGCAGCTTACTGGCATCACAAACGAGGATCTTAGCGTTTTTCTGCTGAGCCAACTGTAATGCATCCTTTCCATACTGCAACGCCTGGGGCAGCTTACCTGTTTCCATGTATATATTGCACAACCCCAGCATTGAAATGATATAGATATTATTCTCACCGGTGCCCTTCAGATCGCGATATAGCCCTGTATAATAAGTCAGTGCAGAATCATACTTTTTCTGTTCCAGGAAATATCGTCCCATCTTCATGCGCGCTGTTTTTCCCTGTGCATGTCCGGCAAAAGCCTGTTCAAGAAAATTGTATGCAGAGTCATATTTTTTCAGATCGCAATACAGATCACCCATATTGGCTTGCAGATACCTGTATGCCCAGATACCTTCCGGTGGTTTCATGGCATAGCTTCTCCGGTAATAGTCCATCGCCGTTTCATAATCACCAATATTCCGGTAGAGCTTGCCCATTTCAACCAGCACCAGTGTAATGATAGGCGTATCACGAAGACTGGAACTATATTCCATCGCCTTGCGGCTCCATTCAAAAGCCTTTTCATAATTACCCTGATCGCCATAGATATTGCTGATAGCCAGCTGCGACTGTGATATTTCGCGCTTCCAGCCAAATTGTTCAAAAAGAGCAATGGCTTGTTTAATCATTTCAATAGCATCGTCAAAATCTGCACGATACCATAACGCTTCCCCGATACCACGCATACCCACTGCTATTATCTGTTTATTACCAGCTTCTTCAGCAAGCTGTACTACCTCCTTGTGATACTTCAGCCCGTCATTAACCCTTGAAAGCTGTAATGATACTTTTGCACAGAGAAAAGCAGCTCTGCGCAAAGGCTGTTTGTATCCATTCTCTTTTGCATATTTATAAGCTGCTTCTGCATAGACCAGACCCGAATCAGCATGTACCTGCCAGGCTTCCACATAACCGGCAGCTATTCTGTTAAGACAATATGCCTTGGCTGAATCTTTTAACAACGGCAGTTGCCTTTTTAAAGAATCCATATAATGCGGATCCTGTGCCTGCGCACAGATATTCCACATCAACAGCATTCCGGTTATTATACTGGCTATACGCATGCTATACTGATTAGGCGGTGATAGGTATTTCCGCATTTTAAAGTTAGGCACTTATATATTAAATATCCGGTGAATGATTGGTTGGCGGTTTCCGCCCGCCATTAGCGGTTCCGGGTGAGTAGCTGTAAATACCGCTGCTGAAAAAAGTGGTACCTTTTGCAAAGACAGATTTTATTTCAACAACCGGGTGATATACAGGTTGTTTCTGACACTTACTATTAAAACGTTCAGGTATGACAATACATGATGACGATAAATGGCTGGAAATCATTTACCGGCAAACTTTCCCCATTTTTGCCGCATGGATACAGCGTGCAGGAGGTGATCTGAATGCTGCCAAAGATATTTTCCACGATGCCCTGCTTATCTATATGGAGAAGCAGGCAGACAATACGTTAAACATCCGTACTACCCCACAGGCATACATTGCAGGCATTGCCCGTATTCTCTGGATCAAAAAAATAAAAGGTGATCATCATGTTGTGTCACTGGATACCATGAATGATGTGATTGATATACCGGAAGAATTCTTTCCATCTCGTAATGAACAAAGAAATGCAGTAGTGCAAAGCCTGCAAAAAGCAGGCAACAGGTGCATGGAATTGCTCCAGGCTTTTTATTATCAACGATGGTCAATGCAGCGGATAGCAAACGCATTCAATTACAAAACTGAACATTCTGCTACCGTGCAGAAATACAAGTGTCTTGAGAAAGTACGTGAACACATTAAAAAATCAGAAGCTTATGAGAACATCGCTGCTTGAGGTACAGGAAACCGATCGCTTCCTTTTTAATAAAATGAGCATCGCAGACAAGCTGGTTTTCCAGGCACGCATAATCATTGATCCTGTGCTGGAAGAAAAAGTACGTCACCAGCGCAAAGCACATCTACTGATACGCTGGTGGGCCCGGAAGAGAAAACTGGAAAACCTGCACCGGCAACTGATGAACAACAAAGATTTTTCAACCTGCATCCATAATATTTTTAAATAACATGGCACTTATTCCCACCGTTATTGATAACTCCACCCGGGGTGCATTTGATATTTATAGCCTGCTGCTGAAAGAAAGGATCATTTTCCTGGGAACGGGTATTGACGACCAGATAGCTAACCTGGTAGTAGCACAACTATTGTACCTTGACAATGAGAATCATAGCACCATCAGCATGTACATCAACAGTCCCGGCGGCCAGGTATATGCCGGGCTTGCCATTTATGATACTATGAAAATGCTGAAATCGCCGGTCTCTACCGTAGCAATGGGCGCTACTATGAGCATGGGCACTGTAATACTTACAGCAGGCGCTGCCGGTAAAAGGTATGCACTGGCACACAGCACCATTCATATGCACCCAACCGGCGGAGGTGCCAAAGGATATACAGAAGATGTAGGCATCGCTTACCGTGAACAGGAAAGATTGCAAAACCAGGTATTCCACCTGATAGGCCGGCACTCCAATCACACGCGCCAGGAAATTGAAGATGCATTCAGAAGAGATCGTTTTATGAATGCTGTACAGGCAAAAGATTTTGGACTGGTAGATGAAGTATTGGGCGATACCAGCGACCTGTTGTTGCCGGACAGCAGCTTTAACCCGGTGCCTTTATTATTACAACAGCAATACAGTTGATTTAAGATACACTGCCCGATAAGATGCAGTTGTTGCAAAATCGCACAAAAACAGTTTCAAAACCGTACACATGACAACTACATTTCACCATAATTGACTGATTTACAGCGCCCGTATTTTCCGGCACACTTCTCTCATAACAGCAACTATTCAAATCACCCGTTATGAAGAAGTTGTTATTCCTGTCAATCGTTTCTGCATGCGTCTTCAGTCATTTACATGCTCAAAAAATTAAACGCATTGATAATTCCACTATCAATGCAGCCACTTTAACCACGCGTATCCGGCAACTGATGGATACAGCGAGGGTTACCGGTCTTACAATAGCTATTTTCAATAATAATAAGCCGGTGTACACAAAAGCATTTGGCTATGCCAATGTTGCTACACAGCAGAAAATGGACACCGCTACTGAATTCTGGTCATGCTCATTCAGCAAAGCAGTATTTGGTTATTGTGTAATGAGGCTGGTTGAAAAAAATGTGATCAGCCTGGATACACCGCTGATACATTATTTAAGCAAGCCACTTCCTGATTATACTTTCACTAAAAAAACACGTGGCTATCACGATCTCAGAAACGATAAACGATATGAACAGATCACCGCAAAAATGTGCCTGGAGCATACCACAGGCTTTCCTAATTACCGTGGTTTTGAACCTGATGGCAAACTGTCGATCAGATACAATCCCGGCACCACCTACAGCTACTCCGGTGAAGGTATTTTCCTGTTACAATTTGTACTGGAACAAATAACCGGTAAAAGTTATGAAACGCTGGCACAGGAAGAGGTTTTTAAGCCACTGGGGATGACCAGCAGCAGCTATGTATGGCAAAAGGCATTTGATAACAACCATGCAACAGGGCACGATTCAGCACAACATGTATATGAATTTGATGAACGAACATTGCCACATGCAGCAGGCTCTATGTACACTACCATTACAGATTTCTCAAAATTCTACACTGCGCTGCTGCAACAACAAGGGCTTTCCGAAAAGGGTTTCCAGACGTTATTTCATCCGGGCATTGCTATCTTATCCAAACAGCAATTTGGTCCCAATGCATTGGTAAACGATAAAACCATCGCTACTACTCCATTGTATTATGGATTAGGTTTTGGGCTGCTTCGCACACCTTATGGCAACGCCTTTTTTAAAGAGGGTCATAGCGAAGGCTGGCAACACCATTCCATTGCTTTTCCTTCAAAAGGCATTGCTGTGATCATTATGACCAATAGCGATCAGGGAGATAGTATTTTTAAGGAATTGCTGGCAACAGCCATTGGCGACACGTATACGCCCTGGTATTGGGAAAATTACATTCCCTACAATCTTACAGCCCAAAAGCCGTAGTGTTATTTATTCATACTTAAAAAACGAAGCCGGTGTAATAGTTTGGGGCCGGCTTTTATCCGGTAGGCCATATTGAAACGCACATTGCCGGTACGCAGCAGGTAACGTCCTCCATCAAAGCGCGTGTGAAAATCATTATTTACCCAGGAAACACTGATATTGGTACGTGAACTGTTGTAGCCTATACCCAAACGGTAAAACCAACCGCCCTGCAGGGTACCTTTGGAAATGGAATGCCGTTCATCATTCCACTGCCGGGCAATGTTCAGAGAAAGGGTTCCTGTTACAGAACCTGTAGCATAAAAGTGCTCACCCACCACTACCGTATAAGCATACCCGATACCTGGGCCAATGGTAGCATAACGGATCCGCTCAACACCTTTTAGTTTTTCATCGGCCGAAACAGAAGAAGGAATAAAAGAACTGTCTGCGTGAATGTTTCCGTAATACACTTCAGCGCCCAGCAACAGGCTTCCGGCCGATTTGCGCTGCCACTCATTCTGCAGCATGGCAGCACGGTATGAAAAACGTTGCCAGTTCACAATGTGGTAAGCAGCAAAACCCATGTGAGCTACTTTCAGATCAGGTCTTGTATACCAGTCTTCACTGGAAGATGCCGTTCCTTTGGGATACAGGTAAAACCCGGTGTAGAATTGTCCCAGCAGATCAAAATTCCATTTGCGTGCATATACATGCGATTGCAGGTCGAGATACTTTGTTTTGCCACGTACGTCTTCGCCTTTGTTCATAAAGTCGAATCCGTAGGCCAGGTTCAGTGTAAACCATCCGTAAGTAGCACCTACACCCAGGTTCAGCTTGGTATTGGGCATATATCGCACATCTTTACCGGAATTGTTGATAATAGTGGGAGAGGAATATTTACGGGATAAAAATAAACGGGTGGTAATATGATCGGGATATGATTCGTAATATCTTTTATCAAACCGGGCACTGGTATCGGTTTGCGCGTAACCAGCATGTCCACAAAGCATCATCACCGTAAGGCATAGCAAAAAAAGACGCATCAATGCGATAAAATGGCTGGTTGTTCTCATTAGTTGATTCTCATCAAAAGTCGGACCCTTCGGTTATAAGGATCGGGTAAAGAAATGCAAAATAATAAAGCAATAACGCATTATTGCAAACTTTTGCATAAACAACATATTCTTTACAAAAGAAAAACCGCTGCAGTCATTGATCAACCGGCACCTACACGCCTGATCTCATCGCTGGCGCCCCCGCTTGAACTACGGGCGCTTTTAGTGGCTTTTCCGAAACGATAAGTAAATGACAGGGTAGCTACGCGGGTATCGCGCGTAAGTTTAAAGTATTCATCTGCACGCTGAAAAGAGGTGAGGCCTTTTACGGTTTGCGTGTAAAAAATATCCCGCACCGTGAATTTTATTGTACCCTTATTATTAAGTACCAACTTTGAAAAACCTGCCGATATCTGCCCCAGCGGCCGAATGGTTTCCTGCAACTCCAGCTGACTGGTATAACCTAAAGCCGAAAGCTCTGCAGACCAGCCTTTGGAAAAACGAAACTGGTTATTAATGTTTATGTTACCCTGTACCAGGGAAGCACTCCGTGCAGCCCATACTGCCCCCCTGATCCTTTTATTATTTACACCTACCTGTGCTGACAGTGACCACCATTTACAAACTGCCAGCTGTGTACTTACAGACAATCCCAGGTTCTCCATTATGCCCTGGTTGCCCTCTGTATAGGTAATGGTACCATTGGTGGTATCTGCCAGGAAGATCTGTGAAAAATAATCAGTGGTAACACTGTAACTTGCGGTAGTGATCAATTTATCTCTAAACAGATGGCTTGCTTCTATATTCCAGGTGTACTGCGGCCGGTAAAAGGGATTCCCCTGCTGATAGGTGTATTTGTTGATAATGAATATAAACGGATTCAGTTTCTGAAAAGCCGGCCTGTCAATACGGCGCCCTGCGCTGATGGTAAAACTATTGAGTGAGTCTGCCTTATAGCTTACATACACAGTAGGGAACAGGCTGTTGTAGTTGCGGGAAAAAGCAGAATCCTGTCGCGTAATGTTGCCCAACTGGTTAGCATTATAACTGGTCATTTCATAACGCAAACCGCCCTGCAGGGTCCAGCGACCAGCTTCTTTCTGCAACTGACCGTATACTGCATGGATCGTTTCACGATATTTGAAATGATTTGTTTTATCCCAATCTTCTTTCCAGTCATTACCATCACGATAAAAATAGGCCGCATTGTTATCCGTATTTACATGCGATGTTTTCCAGCCTGCATCCAGTTTTATGTGTTTACCGATCCGTTTGGCATAATCGGCTTTGGCAGAATAGATATAAATATCTGCCGGAAGATCACCCTGCAACTCTTCTGTATAACCACCCGGTGCATCCAGTGCATTTATAAAATGCTGGTAGCTGGTTACACGATAACCCAGGAAATCCACATCGGCGGTCAACTCGCTGGTAGGGTTGAATACATGACGCAGGTTTACATTGGCGCCGATATTACCCCAGATAGTTCTGCTATCGCTGCTGCTTTGCACTACAGAATCAGCAACGTTATCAGTATTTAGCCATCGGGCGATGCTGTTGCTGTAACTGGTGCGTTTCAGATCCATGCCGGTAATGGTCATACCCAGCGTGGTCTTTTTATTCATAAAATAGTCTACCCCGGCTTTCAGCGTTTGCGTATAACCGGGACTGACGATCATGGTAGGCTGCTCCAGTTTTGCCGTAATGGTTTTATTATCAGTATCATAATATTTACGCAATGCATAGAGATCAGTAAATACCTTACTACCATTAAAGCTATAATTCACAAACAGGTTTACCTTGCCGGTACGATAGTTCAGTTGCAGGCTGTTATTGTTTTTCCAGTATTTACCCTGACCGTAAGAAGCACTGAAAACGCCATTGAACCCCTGCTGCCTGTTCTTTTTTATTTTGATATTGATGATACCCGCATTACCCGCAGCATCATATTTAGAAGGAGGATTGGTCATAATTTCAATCTGTTCCAGTTGCGAAGCACTCATACCTGACAGGTAGGTTGCCAGGTTGCTTCCGGAAAGATAAGTAGGCTTTCCATCGATCATTACCAGCACATTCTGTTTGCCTTTAAGACTGATATTGCCATCTCGGTCTACAGATACACCTGGTGATTTTTCCAGTATTTCCAATGCTGTAGCCCCTGTATTGGTAATCCCCGATTCTACATTTACAATGGTTTTGTCGGGTAGCAACTGTACAAAAGGCTTATGTGCCGACACCGTTACTGCCTTCAGCAAAGTATTGGCTGGTTCTAAAATGACTTCCGGAACCTTTACAGCAGATGTACCGGAAGTAACCTGGAATGAAGCAGTATAAAAGGTTGCGTAATTGATAAGGGTCACGCGGCAGATATAGTGCCCCCCTGTTACGTTTTGCAATACAGCAATACCGGAAGAATCAGTAATACCAGATTTTACCAGCACAGAATCTTTCAAACGTAGTAACTCTACAGTTGCATTTGCGGCAGGTACTTGTTGCGTAGTCCTCACGGGTACGGTAACAATAGAAATGGGTTGTTGGGCGGGTGCTACGTAAAGTACACCACAGCCAATCATAAGCAAAATTAGTTTGTGCATAGTCGCAGTATCCGGCCTCAAGATATTGAATAAATAGCGGCAACGTATAAGTTTTTTGGCAGGCGGCTAAATAGCAAGATGAACTAACAGTAAGCAAAATATGTTCCTGAATACAAGCTGATACGGTTTTCCGCGCTATACTATTAAATGAGAATACTGGCATGAGGAAGATACACTTCAAGCCATTTCTTATAATGAAATTGACCGCTGATAATTAAATAGATGTTATCTGTCAGGAATTACTGAATGGTCTACTGCCAAAAATGATATATTTGGCGCCGGTTACCGGGCTTGTAACCATTTTAATTATCTCATAAACAACTATTACAACAATGAAAGTTTTCAGAAAGCTATTGCTGGCCGGTGCATTGTTTTACCTTCCCCTTCACTCAATGGCCTGGGGCATGCTGGGACATCGTATAGTAGCGCAGATTGCAGACTCTTACCTGACCAATAAGGCACGCAAACAGATTGCTATGATCCTTGGCAATGAATCGATGGCCATGACCAGCAACTGGCCCGACTTTATCAAATCTGACCCTTCTTACAACTATCTCAGCAACTGGCATTATATTAACCTGAAAGCAGGCTTGTCAGAATCTGACATACAGACCTATCTGCAACAGGATACTGCTACCGATGCGTATACAAAGATCAATTTCCTGGTAAGCCAGTTAAAAAATAAAGAGCTGGAACAAAGCAAAAAACTGATGTACCTGCGCTTGCTCATTCACATTGTAGGCGATATTCATCAGCCTATGCATGTGGGCAGGTTTGAAGACCTGGGTGGTAACAAGATCAAGGTATTGTGGTTCAATGAACCGGCTAACCTGCACAGCGTATGGGATGAAAAACTGATAGATTACCAGCAACTTAGCTATACTGAATATGTTACAGCCATCAACCATACCACCAAATCTCAAAGGCTGGACTGGCAGAAACAACCTGTAAGCCAATGGGTCATTGATTCTTACCAGATTGCACAGCAATTGTATAGCGAGATCAGGGAACCGGATCAGAAACTGAGCTACAGGTACAATTTTGATCATGTTCAAACACTCAACGACCAGTTGCTGAAAGGTGGTGTACACCTGGCTGGTTTACTGAACGAGATATTTGGCTGATATTAAGACAGCCTTTTTTGAGATATTGATACAACGGCACTTGCAGCACAGCAAGTGCCGTTGTTGTTTTACAGCCCATTGTAAAGGAACTGGTAAAATATACCCCCGTTTGGCGTGTATATAGAATTTACCCTATCTTTGTACTGTAATAATTATAGTTACAGTATGAATAATACCCGGTTTGCCACATCTATTCACATACTTACATTGCTGGCCATGTACCCGGACGAGTTATTGTCATCAGAATATATAGCAGGCAGTATCAATATCAACCCCGTACTGGTACGCAAGGAAATTGTACACCTGCGCAAAAAAGGATGGATAGACAGTAAGGAAGGGAAAGGCGGAGGAAACACACTGGCAGTACCTGCACGTGCAATCATGTTGTCTGATGTTTTTCTGCTGGTAAGACAATCTGCCATACTGGGCCGTTCCAATGATCCCAATCCTAAATGCAAAGTAGGTAAACAGATCAACAAACATATCGATCATCTGTATGAAGATGCGGAACATGCCATGTTAAAAAGACTGTCCAGAACATCTATAGCAGATTTTGTAAAGCAGTTCAGTTAATTTTTTTTCACTATAACTGTAATAATTTTTACTACAGTATAAAAAACACCCTCACAATTATGAAAATAGCATTGATAGGCGCTACAGGCTTTGTAGGTGCAGCCATATTAAAAGAAGCACTGGACCGTGGTCATGAAGTAACGGCACTGGTACGCAATCCATCCAGACTGACCATCAGCAATCCGCTGCTGCATGTAGTACAAGGAAATGTGTTTAACGAAGATAAAGTGATTGCGCTTGCCAAAGGACAGGATGTTGTGATCAGCGCTTATAATCCCGGCTGGACCAACCCGGATATCTATAATGAATTTCTGAAAGGAGCGCAAACTATACAGGATGCAGTAAAAAAATCCGGTACCAAACGCCTGATCGTGGTGGGTGGAGCAGGCAGCCTGGAAGTGGCACCCGGCGTACAACTGATCGACACACCCGAATTTCCTGCTGCATTTAAAGCAGGCGCATCAGGTGCCAGGGATTACCTGAACATAGTTAAAAAAGAAAAGGAATTGGAATGGACACTGATCAGTCCGGCCATTGAAATGCACCACGGTACATCCGGTGTACGCAAAGGCACTTACCGTACAGGTCTTGACAATCCTGTGTTTGATGAAAACGGCAGAAGCATTCTTTCTGTTGAAGACCTGGCAGTAGCCATCCTGGACGAAGCAGAACATGCAAAACATGTCCGTCAGCGTTTTACGGCTGCCTATTAACAGCAGGCTGTGATACAGCAAAAATCGCACACACACAATACCAATACCTTTGCGGCGTAAACAATTCATTCGATTAATAACAGGAGGAGCTATGACAAGTTTGTCTGCTTTTAATAAATTCACCAGTGAACTGAAAGAACAGGAACAATTGATGCCGGTACTTTTTGTAGGGCATGGATCGCCCATGAATGGCATTGAGGACAATGAATTCAGTCTGCGGTGGAAAAAAATTGCCACAGAGATACCCGTGCCAAAAGCAGTATTAGTAGTATCTGCACACTGGTTTACCAGCGGTACACATATCACTGCAATGGATTTTCCGGAAACCATTCACGATTTCGGAGGTTTTCCGCAGGAGTTGTTTGATGTGCAATATCCCGCACCCGGCAATCCCCTGCTGGCAAAAGAAACAGCCTCACTGGTACATTCCGCACAGGTTGGGTTGTCGCACGACTGGGGTCTGGACCATGGTGCATGGACCGTAATACGACACATGTATCCCAAAGCTGATATACCGGTATTGCAACTGAGCATTGATTATACAAAGCCACCGAAGTATCATTATGAGCTGGCCAGGGAAATACTGGGTCTGCGCAGAAAAGGTGTGCTGATCATTGGCAGTGGCAATATGGTACACAACCTGCGTATGATATCATGGCCCATGATCAATGGAGGTGGATACGACTGGGCTTTAACCATGAATGATAAATTCAAGGAACTGATAACAGCCAACGACCATGCCGCACTGATCAACTACGGTGCGCTTGGCAAAGCAGCAGCACTGGCTATCCCCACTCCAGAGCACTACCTGCCCTTGCTGTACACACTTGGATTAAAACTTGACAAAGACCCCGTTTCATTTTTCAATGACAAAGCAGTTGGTGGTTCGCTGACGATGACTTCCGTAAAGATCGGTTAACATACAAACGACTACATCCTTTCTGAAAGATGTAGTCGTTTATCTTTTCCGGAATTACTATCTTTAAGGCAGACTAACCTGTAAACCAATTGCAGAGAAAAACAACAGGAAGCTATGCAGGGATTCCCTGCAAAAACACCGGCTGCTTATGTTCTCTGCGGTTGGATAA
This sequence comes from Chitinophagaceae bacterium PMP191F, assembly GCA_001302245.1. Classification (GTDB taxonomy): domain Bacteria; phylum Bacteroidota; class Bacteroidia; order Chitinophagales; family Chitinophagaceae; genus PMP191F. Next base: position 116,503 of record LGYU01000007.1, on the reverse strand, counting down.
ACACCACCCGGTCATTTGCCTTCTATGAGAAAGATCATTTTGTTCAGTATAGGTCTGCTTAGCGCACATGTGTACCTGTATGCGCAATCTCCCGCCAGAAAACAGGCTCCCAATATTATTTTTATTGTAGCTGATGATCTTGGGTATGGCAACGTCAGTTGTTTTAATCCCAACAGTAAAATACCTACTCCACAGATCGATGAACTGGCCCGGCAGGGTACCAGGTTTACAAAATTCTATGCAGGCAATACAGTATGCGCTCCTTCCCGTTGTGCATTAATGACCGGCAAAAATATGGGACATGCTTATGTAAGAGGTAACAAGGCTGTTCCCTTGCGTGCACAGGATACTACTATTGCCGAACGTTTGCAGGCAAACGGATATGCAACAGGTATGTTCGGTAAATGGGGACTGGGCGAAGCCGGACAAACCGGTTCTCCGCAACTGAAAGGGTTTGATGCTTTCTTTGGCTATCTCAACCAGACACACGCGCACGATTATTTTACAGATCATCTTGTTGAGATCAGTAAAGGCGAAGTAAAAAATGTAAAAGTTGACACTACCCAATACGCGGAAGATCTCATCATGGATCATGCGTTATCATTTCTCCGTAACAACAGGAACAAGCCTTTCTTCTTATACCTGCCGCTTACATTACCACATGCAGAACTGAAAGTGCCGGACAGCCTGATGAAACCTTTCCTGAATGCAGACGGTAGCAGTAAGTTTCAACCCGAAACACCTTTTATCAACAAGGGAGGTACTTACAGCAGTCAGCCAATGCCGCATGCAGCCTTTGCAGCCATGATCACCAGGCTGGACTCTGATGTGGGGCGTGTGGTGCAACTGGTACAACAACTGGGCCTTGACAATAACACCTATATTTTCTTTACCAGCGATAATGGTCCGCATAAAGAAGGCGGCGCAGACCCTGAATATTTCAACAGCAGCGGCCCATTCCGTGGTATCAAACGCGATCTGTATGAAGGTGGTATCCGCGTACCATTAATTGTACGTGCACCGGGCAAGGTGCCTGCCGGAAAAACCAGCAATATTGAATGGGCATTCTGGGATGTACCCAACACACTATGCCGGTTGACCAATACTCCTGAACCTGTCAAAACAGACGGATTATCTTTTGCAGCCGCAGTACATGGAAAAGTACAGAAAGAATTACATCCCTGGCTATACTGGCAGTTCAATGAAACAGAGCTCAGGGAAGCCCTCATTGCCGGCGACTGGAAACTGATCCGCTTTAAGTCAAAAGGCAAACCGGAAATACTGGAGCTGTACAACCTGACAACCGATACCGGTGAACGCAATAACCTGGCTGCCACTTACCCGGAAAAAGTAAAAACATTACGTGACCAAATGCTCAAAGCTAAAACGCCCTCCGAAAACCCCGCCTTTGACTGGTCGGATATAGAGAATTAAGATCAAAGCCTTTATTGTAAAAGATCTGGAAGCATTTATGCCGTTAATGCCGTTTTTGCCATTTATGCCGTTTTTTGTACCCTAAATCTTGTGCCTTGCACCTTTCCTCGTATATCTTTCTTCCCATCTTCCTGCATCCTTCCTGCGGTTTAAAGCGTACAAACTAAGGGTTTCAGTCTTTGGGTAAGGATAAAAGTCCACAAGCAGTATGCTGGTTGGTTCGGATCAGGTACCCTGCTGCCTGAAGTCAGCCCCGGAGAGGTCAAATCATGGTAACAGATAAACAGCAACAGGATCCGTGCCGCAGGTGCCGGATAGCAGCTCAATACGTCTTGCTATGCCAGAGAAAAGCAAAACGGCTGGTGAGACGCCAGCCTTGGCTTTGGGTTACAATTTTAAACGGTAACATACTGACAATTAAACTATTAAGAAACATCCTTTGGATTGAGATAAAGTAATCTTAAATTTCATTAAGCTTATCAATTTGAAACAATTCACCCTTTTCTCGATGGTAATGGTCGGATCGGCCGGTTGTTGATAACGTTATATCTTGTCAGCGAAGCTATCATCAAAGAGCCATTATTATACCTAAGTGTTTTTTTGAAAAAAATAAATCACTCTATTACGATAATCTGACAAGAGTCAGAGAAAAAAATGACCTGTTACAATGGTTAAAGTATTTTCTGGTAGGTATAGAAGAGACTGCAACTAAAGCAGTGGAAACTCTATCGCAAATAATACATCTGAAAACACAGATGGAACGTGATATCCCTTTAAAACCAGGTTGCCGAAGCCATAGTGGTCTTAAACTTCTTGCTCATTTATTCAAAAACCCGGTGGTTAATGTCAAAAATGTTGAGGAGTTATGCGGACTTAGTAAAAAATCGGCCAACGAATTGATAAATATTTTCGAAGAACAAAAATGGTTACAAAAAATAAGTGTAACTGAGAGATACAGAAGATTTCTTTTTACACCTTATCTCAAACTGTTTGAATCATAATAAACAAAACCCCGCCAATGACGGGGTTTTCTATTAATAATATTTATCCTGCTGCATTTACACAGCATCAGACAATGAAGTAAATGTAAAGTCCCTGATCTTCATGGGAGGAATAATAGAGTTGCCGCTGCGTACAGCCTTGCCAAACTCTTCCACATTATTCAGCATGATCACAGGACTCTCATTGAAACGGAAATTCTTGATTGGGAATTTGATCTTTCCGTTCTCAATGTAAAAGGTTCCGTCGCGGGTAAGACCGGTTTGTAACAGTGTTTGCTGATCTACAGAGCGGATATACCAGAAACGGGTTACCAGTATTCCTTTTTCAGTACCGGCAATCAATTCGTCGATAGACTTATCTCCACCTTTGAAGATCATGCCAAAGCCACCGCCTAATGGTTTCACTCCTTTTTTCTCAGCCCAGTAACGGGAATAAGCAAGGTTTTTCACCACGCCATTTTCTACCCACATCGTTTTTTCAAGTGGAGTGCCGTCTCCGCCCCAGGTAGAGGTTGGTAATTCAGCATTTAAAGGATCTGTATAGATGGTTACTTTTTCATCAAACAATTGTTCACCTACACGTGTACCACCGCCTTTTTTGGTCAGGAAACTACGCCCCTCGTCTGCCTGTCTTGCATCAAAGCTGCGGATAAACCCACCCAGGAAATCATTAGCAGCCAGCGGTTCAAGTATCACGGTGTATTTTCCTGGTTCTATTGCTTTTGCCCCTACAGAACCAGTGGCTTTTGCTGCTGCCTTCCTACTCAAACCCAGCGAATCGAGTTTTGATACATCATTAAAACGTTCGTTCACATAACCGGAACCGGTACCATCCTGCGTACGTACGGTAACTGAAAATGACACATCAGTATCTTTTCCGTAAGCGAACAATCCTTTGGAATTCATCATTGCCCTGAAGCGTGCGCTGTTCTCAATAAAACCCGCAGCTTCCAGGTTATTGCTTTTTGCCACACTCAGGCTCTGTGCCACTACTTCTGCCCGTGTTTCGGGAGTAATAGCAGCGGTTGATGGCGCATAACCAATAGCATCGGCATATTGCTGTGGTCCCAGTAAAGGCATATGCTCCGGGTTTTCCGGTGCCAGCTGTGCCAGTTCTTCAGCACGTTTTACCACCTTCTGCAGTGAGGCATCATCAAACTCATTGATGGTGGCAGAACCTGTTTTTTTACCAAAAGATGCATTGACCGCAAGTCCCATAGTATTGCTTTGTCCCGCTGTTGATACGGCATTGCGTGCATAACGGATGTTACCGCCATATTCACCATTCAGTGAAACCTGGCATTCATCGGCTTTGGAAAAGCTCAGTACCTTTTCCAGTATAGTTTTAGCTTCTTCTTTAGATAGGATAGCCATAATTATGTTAGATTTTTCTTGCTGTATTGATCACATTTACTCCATTGAACCTGGCAGTGGAACTTCCGTGTGAAACGGCACTGCTTTGTCCGGGCTGGCCCTTGCCATCGTTGAATGAACCACCTAAACGGTAGTCACTCTCATCGCATACCGCCGTGCATGAGTTCCAGAACTCCTGTGTATTGGCCTGGTAGGCAACATCGTTCAGCATACCGGTAATTTTACCTTTGCTGATCTCATAAAATGCCTGTCCGCCGAACTGGAAATTATAACGCTGCTGATCGATGGAGTAAGAACCATTACCAACAATGAAAATACCTTTCTCAACATTTTTGATCATGTCGTCTACGCTCAGTTTTGCTTTACCCGGTTGTAATGATACATTGGGCATACGCTGAAACTGTACATCTTCCCAGCTTTGCGCATAGCAACAACCATGTGATTCTTTCAGGCCGATAATATGCGCCTGATCGCGGATAGCCTGGTAATTTACCAGCACACCGTCTTTGATCAGATCCCACTTTTTACACTTGACGCCTTCATCATCATATCCTACTGCCCCCAGTGAACCTTCCTGTGTTTTATCGGCAACGATATTCACCTGCTTGCTACCAAAATTGAATTTCCTGCTTTCCCATTTGTCAAGCGTCAGGAAACTGGTACCGGCATAATTGGCTTCATATCCCAATACACGATCCAGCTCTGTAGGGTGACCAACAGATTCATGAATGGTGAGCCACAGGTGTGTAGGATCCAGCACCAGGTCGTATTTACCGGGCTCTACCGATTTGGCCGTCAGCTTTTCATTCAGGCAGGCTGTAGCGGCTTTAATATCTTCCAGCATATTGTAACGCTTTTTATAGCGTGGTACAATGCCTGGCACGGTATCTTCTGGTCTTGCCTTCAGGTATTCATAGCCCATACCCATTGGTGCACTGAGGCCATTGCGTGATACAAACTTTCCTGATGCACGATCAATTTTTGTTACAGAGAAGTTGGGGTAAATGCGATGGATATCCTGGTCAATATAGGAGCCGTCAGTAGAAGCAAAATATTTCTGTTCGTTGGTGGCGAAAATAGAAGAGTTCACAAAGCTGGCACCACCCAGTATTGCCACATCATTTACCTGCATCAGCAGATCAATTTTTTCTTTGATGGGCACTTCAAATGCATTGATCTCGATGGGTGCTTTCCAGCTTACTTCACCATATCCTTTCTGCGGAGCCAGTTGTACAGGTGCGCCTTGTATTTTAGCATTGGCCCTGGCCACCGCTACAGCATCTTCAGCTGTACGGGCAATGTCTTCTTTGGTTACCCTGTTGGTAGCTGCAAATCCCCAGCAACCATTGACCAGTACGCGGATACCTACGCCATACGATTCGGTGTTACTGACGCCCTGTACTCTTTTTTCGCGGGTAGCTACTACCTGGTTCAGGTATCTGCCAATACGCACATCAGCATAGCTGGCACCTTTGGCGCGGGCTGCAGTGAGTGCTACATCGGCCAGTTCCTTTTTAAGTTTAACATCCATTTTTTCCTGCAGGGCTTCCAGCGGGTCAATGGAATTGCCCAGCAAAGCCATCCTGGGTATCATCAGCGAACCCACACTCATAGCAGAAAGCTGTAAAAAGTCTTTTCTTTTCAAGATAGTTTCCTCCTTACGGTTGGTGAAGAATGCCGGGAATACGTTGCAAATAAGCGTGTATAAATACAGTTACGGCACAAACATCCTTGCGCTTTCACTTCATGGCATCTATACATCATTGATTATTGGGTGAGCGATATCCCCGGTTAGCAATAGCAATCTACCGAATTTTCAGTACCGCGCCGGGCCGCTTATCAAGTTTTGATATTAGAGAAAGCCTGTATGTAAAACGTATGCTTTGCCAGCATACTTCATCAAAGCATGTTGAAGCAGTGGTCATTAGATCATTCTTACATGCAAGCGGGCTCTTCCCGGCGTCATGTAACACATCAGCAAGCTTCGCCAATTCTGGTGCAGGCCAATTTATATAGCAGGTATTGAAGCAGCAGCCGATAGTTTATCTGCATCCAGCATCACTCTTGTCTGCGGCAAACATTGCGGATAATTTTTCTGAATAAATGTTACCAGGTTCTCGCGCAGGTAACAACGCAGGTCAAAAGCTTTCCCGGAATCCCAGGCGCTTACCAGGAAACGAACCTCCAGTGTGCGTTCACTGGCATTGGTAACCTGTACCACACTTACTTTTTTATTCCACAACTCTGTAGTAGTAAGCAGGCGGTCAAACTCTTTCCGTACTGCTTCCAGCGGTATGGTATAATCCAGATACAGGAATACAGTACCGATAATTTCGGCACCGGTACGTGTCCAGTTCTGAAAAGGTTTTTCGATAAAGTAATTGATGGGTAAAATCAGCCTGCGCTGATCCCATATTCTTACCACCACATAGGTGAGCGTAATTTCTTCCACCCTGCCCCATTCGCCTTCCACCAGAACAGCATCGTCTATGCGTATAGGTTGTGTAAAAGCGATCTGAAAACCGGCCAGCAGGTTGCTCAATGAGCGTTGTGCAGCAAAACCTATAATGATACCGCCCACACCAACACCTGCCAGTAAACCGCTGCCCAGGCGGCGCAGACTATCAAAACTTAGCAGTATAGCGCAGAAAGCCAGTACCACTACAATGGTGATAGCAATATTGCGTATGAATAACAACTGCGTTCTTACTTTCCGTACACGCAGGTTGTCCTGTACAGATATATCGTATTTGTGCGTAACAAAATCCTGCCCCACTTTAATAAGACCGATCAATACGGCTGCAAATGATATAATAAGCAGAATGCCGGTGGTTTTATCAACAAAATAGCTGGTTCTGGGTTTCAGCTCCATTAAAGGAAGCATCCAGTTGATAACCAGTAATGGTAAAAAATAATTGGCTGCCTGACCTATACGTGTAATAATAGAACGGAACAGCGAAAAATCAGTTTCCTGCTTTTTTGCATACAAACCCAGCAACCACTTCAATATCCATTTGAATATAAAACCGCTCAATACTGCCAGTCCAAGCAACAACAGGTTCCAGGCGGGTGCAGGTAATTTGGTAAAAAAATCTTCCAGTTGATTCCACATAGGTGACAATTATGTTTAGTATGGGGATACAAAAAATACACCACTTCCTGCAACAGCTTTACCAGCTGGCATGCATCAATGGAATGTGCAAAATACAGCAATATGAACAGGGCAAATATTAAAATGACATGAAGAAACAGTAAATTACTGTATTACAACAACCGCTACATGTGTTGCTGCATTTTAACAATGTAGTTGGAAATTAACTCCTGTAGCTGCTGTTTATGCTGTAGGTTTTACTCAACGTTAACCGGGATGGTCATTACTCTTTTTTTGCGTAATGACGTTTTTTGCTTTCCAGGTATTTTTGGTGAATAATAGCACTCATCGGTTTATTGTACACTTTGCTTTCCACCCATGAAATAATATCCAGGTAGGCAAATGCACGCGTTTCAAAACGATTTTTCTCCAGCTTTTTGGTCTTCTGCAAAAACTTTTCCAGCTCTGCTTTTACACTATGACGTGATACATGGAATGAGTTGCGCAAAAATTTAAATATTTCTTCTTCTACCACGGTCAGGTTTTCCATTTTGGCCATAAAACGGTATACCGATTTGGTCAGTGATTCCATCAGGTCAAAATTACCCAACTCGTAATGTGCCAGCAGGTGCACCAGTCGGGCATAGCACTGCAGGTCAATACGCAATTCTGTACTATCGTGTATAATACGATGCAGGTAATCAATACAGGTTTCGTAATCTTCGCTGCCAAAATACAAAGTGGCTATTTTATAATTTACCACCATGATGCGATGCCTGTCAATGAACATGGCATATTCATTCAGCTTCTCTTCTATTTCAGGTACCAGTGAAAGTCCTTCTTTAAAAGTACCCAGTATAAAGTGATGATTGATCTTGGCACTGGAAATATAGATAAACGCCTGTGTACGGAAGTTGTCATGGTCCTGTACACGAGCGGTGGCGGCAAAATCTTCAAAACGTTTCAGGTCAATATCAAACTTTGCATAGTTGCGTAAATCAAAATGGGCATTCAGCAAACTATGCAACCCCTTGATATAATGACCGGTTTCCACACGACGCATAATAGGCTGCTCATCAAAAAGGTCAACCCATTTCTGCGCATAACGGTAATATTTCAAAAAGTCCTGGCAGGTAAATGCAAACCAGCAATAGCTCTGGTACAGGTAAAGTCTTTCATAAAAACCGGTTTGTTCAAAAGCTTTATCCGGAAGATTTTCTTCCAGGTATTTTTTTACTTCCAGCTCATCTTTCTCATTACGCGCATGTCCATGCCTGATAAACCAGCTATACAGTTGCATGGCCAGGTTCGACAGGCGGGCTGTCATATAAATACGTGTACTGATCTCTATCGCTTCATTGGATATCTGTTCTGCCTTGTTCTGCATATTGCCGGTAATATGCAGGGTTTCAATACGCTTTTCCAGCGCAATGACCATCGTGAGGAAGTTGAACTTCTGATTGGCCTTGGCTGTTTCTTTGGCCCGCTCCAGGATCTTCATGCTCTGCATAAATAACCCTTTCTTATACAGGATGTGGGCATAGTCAAACTGCTCATTCAACTGCAGGTCAATACTGTCTGCACTTTTTAACAAACGCAGGCTGGCCAGCACCTCTTTATACAGGTGTGTTTTAAGATTGGATAACTGCGGTTTTTCAATACCCGGCAGTTTTTTCAGCAATTGCTTTTCGTCATACTCCTTCAGTTTATCCAGTGCATCGAACAACTGGATAATTTTAAGGTCTTCTTTAGCTGAACTACGTTTGATATAAAGCTTAAAATGCCTTTTCTCTGATTTCTCGAGAGATTGTATAAGTTGAAATAATGTGTCTGAAATACGGTTGGACATAATGAAAAAAAATCATGAAATTCAATACTACAAAGGGTTTTACGGCCGCAATCGGGTGTTTGGCATAATTAAATGCCGCAAAAGTTGATTAGAAACGCCTGAAATCTCATATTATATTTGTATAGCAATTGAGAATAACAACGGCGAAAGTCAAAAGTTAACACTCAAAAAGCGGTAAGCTGTAATACCCAGCACAAAAACTACTTCGAACTTTTTTCATATGGCAAGCAATCGTTAGAGGCCTACTGTTTCTACAGGAGGCTTTTTTCTTTTTGACCACTGCCTGAAGTACATTGAAAATCATAGTGTAAGGTTTTAAAGTTCTATAGCCGGCACAAAAATACTACTTGTTTGTTACAGCCCGGCAGGCAAAAATACCATCACGCCCGCACAACACGTTGAAAATGTATTATTAAATGATTAATACCGGGCACAAAATTATAATCCTGCACCCAACCGACCGTCATTATCTTACCTGCTTATTGTCTTTTGTTAACCGCTTTTTAATCGCTCTCTTTTTGGCTATTACATTTTGCTAAAACGTTTTATCTTCGTCGTATTACTTTTCTTTTTATTGCATTTATGATGAAAAAACAGCTTTGTTTGATATTATTGTTTGTTGTAAAACAAACAATTGCACAACAGCCGGGTAACCTGGTGCAGTATGTAAAACCCATTATCGGCACCCAGCGCATGGGACATACCTATCCCGGCGCCACTGTTCCTTTTGGTATGGTGCAGTTGAGTCCTGATACAGACACCATTCCTTATGAAATGAATGGCAAATACAACCCTGATGTATATAAATACTGCGCAGGATACCAGTACGACGATAAGACCATTGTTGGCTTCAGTCATACTCATTTCAGCGGCACCGGTCATTCAGACCTGGGTGATTTTCTGGTAATGCCTTCTGTGGGTGAACTAAAGCTCAATCCTGGTATAGCCAGTGATCCCGCCAGCGGTTTCCGCTCTGGTTTTTCACACAACAATGAAGTAGCTGAGGCTGGTTACTATAAAGTGAAGCTGGATAAATATGATATTACGGCAGAACTTACCGCCACTACCCGCGTTGGTTTTCACCAGTATACTTTTCCGCAGAGCGATCATGCACACATTATTCTGGACCTGATGGCAGGTATCTATAATTATGACGACAAAAACGTATGGACGTTTGTACGTGTGGAGAACGATACACTGGTAACCGGTTATCGCCAGACCAACGGATGGGGTAGAACACGCACGGTGTATTTTGCCATGAGCTTTTCCAAACCATTTTACCGTTACGGCAACCGCAATTTCAGTAAACGCCAGGTGTATCGCGGTTTCTGGGGCAAGTTTGACCAGAACAATAATTTCCCCGAAATGGCCGGTAAACAACTGCGTGCCTTTTTTGATTTCAAAACCACTGCCGGAGAAAAGATCATGGTCAAGTTTGCATTGTCGCCGGTTAGTACTGCCGGGGCATTGCAGAACCTGCGTACAGAAACGCCGGGCTGGGATTTTGAAAAAGTAAAACAGGATGCACAAAATGCCTGGCAGAAAGAATTATCACGCATCGCCATCCGCACCGGCAGCATAGAAGATAAACAGAGCTTTTATACTTCTATGTACCACGCATTCATCAATCCTGTCACTTACCAGGATGTAGATGGTGCTTATCGCGGTCTTGATCAGAATATACATGTAGCAAACGGCTTTACTAATTACACCATTTTTTCATTGTGGGATACCTATCGGGCATTGCATCCTTTCTTTAACCTGGTACAACCTGCACGCAATGCAGATATGATACGGTCAATGCTGGCGCATTACGATCAGAGCGCGCAGCATATGTTGCCAGTATGGTCGCACTATGCTAATGAGAACTGGTGTATGTCTGGTTACCATAGTGTATCGGTAATAGCAGACGCCATCATTAAAGGCAATGCACCGTTTGATGCCAACAAAGCACTTGACGCCTGTATTGAAACATCACGTCACCGGAATTTTGACGGCTTAGGTTATTATATAGACATGGGTTATGTACCTGCAGAAAAAAATGGTTCTTCTGTATCTACCACACTTGAATATGCATACGACGACTGGTGTATAGCACAGGCAGCTAAAAAACTGGGCAGAACTGATGTGTACAATGAATACATTAAACGTTCTGAAAATTACAAGAACGTATTTGATCCTTCCATTGGCTATATGCGTCCTAAACTGGCGGATGGCACTTTCCGCAAAGATTTTGATCTGCTCAGCACCCATAACCAGGGCTTTATTGAAGGCAATGCTTGGAACTTCAGCCTGTTTGTACCACATGATCCTGTTACCATGATCAACATGATGGGAGGCAAAAAACGTTTTGTACAACACTTGGATTCTTTGTTCACGATGGAATTGCCCGATAAATTCTTTGCTGAAACAGAAGACATTACCCGCGATGGCATCATCGGCAACTATGTGCATGGCAATGAACCTTCGCACCATGTGGCATACCTGTACAACTGGACCGACCAATCCTGGAAAACACAGGAAAGGGTAAGAATGATCCTGAAAAAAATGTATGCTGCGCGGCCGGATGGATTGGGAGGCAATGATGATTGCGGACAAATGAGTGCCTGGTATATATTTACTACGCTGGGCTTTTATCCTGTAGCGCCAGGCTCAGATCAGTATTCACTGGGAAGTCCTGCTGTGGATGGAGCAGTGCTGCAACTGGAAAATGGAAAAACATTTGAAATAGAAGCAGTGAATCAAAGTACCACCAATGTATTTGTGCAAAAAGTATTGCTGAACGGACAACCATTAAACCGTACTTACATCACGCACCAGGAGATCATGAGCGGCGGTAAGCTGACGTTTTATATGAGCGGGAAAAGACCCAAGTAAGTTGTAGGTTTTAAGTGATTAGGTGAGGATGACATCTTTAAAAGATGTCATCCTTATTATTTTTAATACTTCATATCCTCTTCGCTCCATTCATTTTTGAATACATCTATTTCCCTGATAAACTGTACTGCTTTCGCAATAGAAGCGCCACCTTCTCCTTTTATCAATGTTTTCACCCAGCGTTTGTCTTTATTGAGTGTTGAAACATTTCTGAACAGCCAGATGCTGAACCATACAAATATACCGGTAACAATGATCTCAATTGTCCAGAAAAGCGGACCGGCATTTTTTATCATGCGTACTGTAATAAAGAAAACACAATACAATGGTGCCTGTAAAAACTGTACGCGTAAGGTGCGGATAATGGAAGCCTGTAATGTAGCCAGTTTTCGCTGTGTTTCGATCACAGGATCACTGAGGTCCAGTTTGCGTATCAATATGATCTGGTAGATGTAAGATGTTATGGCTACTATTCCGAACAGCATGATCAGTACTACAGACACAACAAAGAATGGTTCGGTATGATACACGTACAACAAATTGCCCAGGAAAATATTCCAGCATACTCCCAGCACTACTGCAAATATTTTATATCGTACCACAGCGGCAAAGGAAGCCTTCACTTTATCACCCTCTATTGTTTCCAGCAAACGCATATTCAGGTGTAATGATCTTTCCAGCCTGGCATTATATAACTGCCACAGATGCTGTATTTTTATTGATTCAATTGGTTCCATTGTTACTGATTTATAATAGAAAACGTTGTTTTAAACGAGTTTTGATACGGCTGATCTTTGTAGCCACATTGGTTTCTGTAATACCTAATATATCTGCTATTTCACTATAGCTTTTTTCTTCCAGGTACAACAGCATCAATGCACGGTCCAGCTCCGGCAGCTCATGTATGAACTGTTGCAACAAGCGTATATCTTCTTCAGTAATATCACTGCCGGATGCAGCATCTTCCAGTTCCATTACATGCTCTGTTAATGAAATGGTAGGCGTGGTCCTGCTTTTTTTACGGTAAAAAGAGATCGCTACATTCAGGGCAATACGGTACATCCAGGTAGAGAACCTGCATTCTGCCTGAAAACTGTTGCCCGATTTCCATAGCTGGAAAATGATCTCCTGTATCAGGTCTTCCCGGTCCTGGGTATTATGACAATAGGAGTTGCTGATCTTGAACAGGATCGCTTTGTTTTCCTGTATCAGTTGCAGAAAAGCTTCTTTATCCGGCGAGGGGTTCATCTGGTGAAAAATAGTCTTTCTATATGATTCGCGGCAGGGGAAAGAAAATCACAGGCGGGGCGAAAAAAATCAGGATACCGGATTCAATGTCGTTAAATAAGCTCCGGAGAAGCTATCCCTATGGTAAAACAAATTTGAAACGGCATTCAGTTTCGCCAGGAGCATCCTGAAAGGCACAGGAGGCTCCTGACGGAGCCAGGAAACATCAACATGCGTACACCTATTAACAGGCGGCCACATGTGGCCTGGCTTATTTTAACGACATTGATACGGGATAAACCTCTCATCACTACTGACCTTGGCTGATGAAATACCAACCGGGAAAGAAAGCTATAAATGCCCGTTGCCAAATTTTCCTTCGTGATAATCTTTGTAAGCCTGCTGAATTTCATCATGGGTATTCATCACGAAAGGTCCATAGGCTACAAATGGTTCATGGAATGGCGTGGCATATCCAAACAGGATCAATGAGTTGCTCAATGCCTTCAGCTCTATAATATTTCCATCATGACTGAATTCAACAATATAATGTTCAGTTACATCTTCACCATTCACACGTACATGTCCGCGTACTACATACAGAAATACGGTCTGATCTGCCGGTATACCAAAATTCTTTTTGCCGCCTTCCTTAAAATCAATCGAAGCAAGATGAATATCTGTGAGCGGTTTTACAGGTCCTGTTACACCTTCCCAGGTGCCTGATACAATGTGCATGTTTACCTTGCCATCACTACTGCTAACAACAGGAATGTCTGCAGCCTGCAATCCTGTATAACCCGGTTGTACCATTTTGTGTTTTGCCGGAAGGTTTACCCACAATTGCAGTATCTCAACAGGACCACCTTCTTTTTTAAATTCGTCAGAAGAAACTTCAGCATGCACAATGCCTTTGCCTGCCGTCATCCACTGTACACCACCAGCATTGATAACGCTGGAGCCGCTGCTGTTGTCTTTATGTACCAGGTCGCCTTCCAGTATAAATGTAACGGTTTCAAATCCACGGTGAGGATGCGGACCAAAGGGCAAACCGGTATTGTGTGGCGGATATACCTGCGGTCCGTGATGATTCAGAAAGATGAACGGATCAAGACGATTCATCGGAAGCATTGCTGTTGGCATGGCCCTGTACGTAACCAGGTCGGCTATGGGCTCATAAACAGCTTTGTACCTGCCTTTAATGGTCTTCATGCAATCATAGTTTTACATAAAGGTCTGAATAATCCTGCAACCGAGCTCCCCCGGTATTTTATATAGGGTTTTCTACATGCTTACACCCAGGCTTTTTACGAAAGGCAGTTCTTAAAAATGTAGAAAAAAAGTCACATGTAGAAACCGGCTTACGTTTTGTGCAAATATCGCCACACAAGCGCCCTAATATTGTCCTTATTTGTGGGAAAAACTACATTTTATTTGGCATGAAATTTAAGCGTTACAATAGGCTCATTTGTTATCCTGACAATTGAAATTGCAGTGCTTCAAACAACCTGTCCTGGTCAGTCAGGTGATTGATATTCATAATAGCGGGAATTACGTAGAATAACAAAAGCATCCCAGATACATCTTACAGTGCAGCCCGCAAGGTATTGTGGAAAAACGCAATGTGCTGAATTACCAACCTCCATGCCTGCCGGTTTACGTGCTGTGAACAGATGTGCCTGCACACATTACGGCAATCTTAATCATTACTTTATACGCCTTAATAATAATCCTTACTATGAGTATGCCTAAAGCCAAAACCAATAGTTCTGCAAAACAGAATATAAGAACGGCTATTGCTGTAAAGAAAGCAAAACGCGCATCTGCAAGTAACAGGAAGACGTCTTCTGAAAAAAAACAGAAAAATGCTGACCAACTGGACGCCCGTCAGTTACTGAAAGTATTAACAGCAGTAAAGAATGGCAACTTCAACGTACGCATGCCGGTAGACCAGGTTGGTTTAAGTGGCAAGATCTGTGACACACTGAACGAGATCATAGCGCTGAATGAAAAAACAAATCTTGAGTTTACCAAAGCAGGCAATACCATCGGGCGACAGGGCGAACTAACACAGCGTATTGAAGTGCCTAATGCCAAAGGCACCTGGAAAACAGGTATAGAATCGCTCAACTCCCTCATATCAGACCTGGTATATCCCACTATTGAAATAGCACACGTAATTGGTTCGGTGGCAAAAGGAAACCTGTCTGTTGAAATGCCGCTGGAAATACGCGGACATACACTACGCGGAGAGTTTTCCAAAATTGCCAACGAGGTGAACGGCATGGTGAAACAACTGAACCTGTTCTCCCGTGAGGTAACGCGTGTGGCTCGTGAAGTAGGTTCCGAAGGGAAACTGGGTGGACAGGCCAAGGTGAAAGGGGTGGCAGGTGTGTGGAAAGACCTGACAGATTCCGTAAACCAGATGGGTAGTAACCTTACAGCACAGGTGCGCAATATTGCCGAGGTGACCACCGCTGTGGCAAAAGGCGATCTGTCGAAAAAAATCACCGTGGATGTAAAAGGTGAGATACTCGAATTGAAGAATACCATCAATACCATGGTGGACCAGCTCAACTCTTTCTCATCGGAAGTAACACGTGTGGCACTGGAAGTAGGTACTGAAGGTAAACTGGGCGGACAGGCGCAGGTAAAAGGGGTGGCAGGAACGTGGAAAGACCTGACAGACTCCGTAAACCAGATGGCCAGTAACCTGACCGGACAGGTGCGGAACATTGCCGAGGTAACAACAGCCGTGGCAAAAGGTGACCTGAGCCGTAAGATCACCGTGGATGTAAAAGGCGAGATCCTCGAATTGAAGAATACCATCAATACCATGGTGGACCAGCTCAACTCATTCGGCTCCGAAGTAACGCGTGTAGCACGTGAAGTGGGTTCGGAAGGTAAGCTGGGCGGACAGGCCAAAGTAAAAGGAGTAGCGGGCGTATGGAAAGACCTGACAGACTCCGTAAACCAGATGGCCAGTAACCTGACCTCGCAGGTGCGGAACATTGCCGAGGTGACCACCGCTGTGGCCAAAGGCGATCTGTCGAAAAAAATTGCGGTGGATGTAAAAGGCGAGATCCTCGAATTGAAAAACACCATCAATACCATGGTGGACCAGCTCAACTCATTTTCATCAGAAGTAACGCGCGTGGCCCTTGAAGTAGGTACCGAAGGGAAACTGGGTGGACAGGCGCATGTAAAAGGAGTGGCGGGTACATGGAAAGACCTGACAGATTCTGTAAACCAGATGGCCAGTAACCTGACCGGACAGGTGCGGAACATTGCCGAGGTAACAACGGCCGTGGCAAAGGGTGACCTGAGCCGTAAGATCACCGTGGATGTGCGTGGTGAGATCCTCGAATTGAAGAATACCATCAATACCATGGTGGACCAGCTCAACTCGTTTGGTTCGGAAGTAACGCGTGTGGCACGTGAAGTGGGTTCCGAAGGCAAACTGGGCGGACAAGCGGATGTACCGGGTGTAGGTGGTACCTGGAAAGACCTGACAGATAACGTAAATAAAATGGCGGGCAACCTCACCTCTCAGGTGCGGAACATTGCCGAGGTAACCACCGCTGTGGCCAATGGTGACCTGAGCCGTAAGATCACCGTAGATGTAAAGGGTGAGATCCTCGAATTGAAGAACACCATCAATACCATGGTGGACCAGCTCAACTCGTTTGGTTCGGAGGTAACACGTGTGGCACGTGAAGTAGGCTCTGAAGGTAAGCTGGGCGGACAGGCTACTGTAAAAGGAGTAGGTGGTGTATGGAAAGACCTGACAGAATCAGTGAACCAGATGGCCAGTAACCTGACGGCACAGGTACGTAACATTGCCGAAGTAACCACCGCTGTGGCGAAGGGTGACCTTAGCCGTAAGATCACCGTGGATGTACGTGGTGAGATCCTCGAATTGAAAAACACTATCAATACCATGGTGGACCAGCTCAACTCGTTTGGTTCGGAAGTAACACGTGTAGCACGTGAAGTAGGTTCCGAAGGGAAACTGGGTGGGCAGGCAGACGTGCCGGGTGTAGGAGGTACCTGGAAAGACCTGACAGATAACGTAAATAAAATGGCAGGTAACCTCACCTCACAGGTACGTAACATTGCAGAGGTAACCACAGCCGTGGCTAAAGGTGACCTTAGCCGCAAAATTGAAGTGGATGTAAAAGGTGAGATCCTCGAATTGAAGAATACCATCAATACCATGGTGGATCAGTTGCGCGGTTTTGCATCGGAAGTAACACGTGTGGCACGTGAGGTGGGTACCGATGGTAAGCTGGGTGGGCAGGCCAATGTGCCCGGAGTAGCCGGTACATGGAAAGACTTAACAGATTCTGTAAACCAGATGGCAGGTAACCTTACGGCACAGGTACGTAACATTGCCGAAGTGGCAATTGCGGTGGCGAATGGTGACATGTCGAAAAAAATTACAGTGGATGTACGCGGCGAGATCCTGCAGTTGAAAGAAACATTGAATACCATGGTAGACCAGTTGCGCGCCTTCGCGTCGGAAGTAACGCGTGTGGCACGTGAGGTAGGTACCGACGGTAAGCTGGGCGGACAAGCCTTTGTACCAGGCGTGGCTGGTACGTGGAAAGATTTGACAGACTCTGTAAACCAGATGACAGGTAACCTGACAGCACAGGTACGTAATATTGCTGAAGTAACCAAGGCTGTGGCCAGTGGCGATCTTACTAAAACTGTGGCCATTGATGTAAAGGGTGAGATTCTTGATCTGAAGAACACTATCAATACCATGGTGGACCAGCTCAACTCTTTCTCATCGGAAGTGACACGTGTGGCACTGGAAGTAGGTACCGAAGGTAAACTGGGCGGACAGGCTACTGTAAAAGGTGTTGCCGGCACCTGGAAAGACCTGACAGATAGTGTGAACATGATGGCCAGTAACCTTACCGACCAGGTACGCGGTATTGCCAAAGTGGTGACCGCCGTAGCGCAAGGTAACCTGCGGCAAAAACTGAATATCATTTCACGTGGTGAGGTAGCGCAACTGACAGAAACCATCAACGACATGATCGATACACTGGCCTTGTTTGCAGACCAGGTAACCACCGTGGCGCGTGAGGTAGGTGTAGATGGACGTTTGGGTGGACAGGCAGGTGTACCGGGTGCATCCGGTATCTGGAAAAACCTTACCGAGAACGTAAACCAACTGGCACAGAATCTTACTACGCAGGTACGTTCTATTTCTGAAGTGGCGTCGGCGGTAACCAAAGGTGACCTTAGCCGTACCATCCGCGTAGAAGCAAAAGGAGAAGTGGAAGCGTTGAAAGACACCATCAACCAGATGATCACCAACCTGCGCGAAACCACTTTACGCAACCAGGAACAGGACTGGCTGAAATCCAACCTTGCCAAATTCGGCCAGATGCTGCAAGGACAGCGCGATCTGAAAACAGTGGCACAACGTATCCTGTCAGAGCTGGCGCAACTGGTAAACGTACACTACGGAGCATTCTATATTCCCAAACAAAACGAAGAAGGCAACAAGGTAATGCTAAGCCTGTATGCCGCATATGGTTATAAACGTGAAAAAAATATCCCTACCGGTTTTGCACTGGGTGAAGGACTGGTAGGCCAGGTGGCACTGGAAAAAGAAAGAATATTTCTTTCCAATGTACCGGGCAATTATATCAAGATCAATTCCGGTTTGGGCAAAGCCAAACCTTCCAACCTGATCATTCTGCCGGTATTGTTCGAGAACAATGTAAAGGCGGTGATCGAACTGGCGTCACTGGATATTTTCAGTGAAACACATATTGACTTCCTTACACAGCTTACTGAAAGTATCGGTATCGTGATCAATACTATTGAGGCTAACTCAAGAACGGAAGAACTGCTGACACAATCGCAATCGCTGGCAGGTGAGTTGAAAGTACAGCAGGGAGAATTAAGAAGAACCAATGATGAGTTGCAGGAAAAAGCGCTGTTGCTGGTAAAACAGAAAAATGAAGTGGAAGCCAAAAACCGCGAGGTGGAAGAGGCCAGGAAATCGCTGGAAGAAAAAGCAGAACAGTTAACGCTTACTTCCAAATACAAATCGGAGTTCCTCGCCAACATGTCGCATGAGCTGCGTACGCCATTGAACAGCCTGCTGATCCTTGCACAACAGTTGTACGAGAATGTGGAAGGCAACCTGTCCGAAAAGCAGATCAGGTATGCCAAAACCATTCACTCCTGCGGTGATGACCTTATTCAACTGATCAACGATATCCTGGATCTGTCAAAAATTGAATCTGGGTTTATCTCGGCAAATATTTCACCCGTGCGTTTTTCAGAGATCGCTGCATTTACAGAAACAACATTCAAGCCGATATCGGAAGCAAAACACCTGCGCTTTACCATCGACATGGATCACAACCTGCCCGATGCACTGGAAACCGACGTACAGCGACTGAACCAGATCCTCAAAAACCTGTTGTCCAATTCATTCAAATTCACAGAACGTGGTGAAGTAAAACTGAAAGTATACAAGGCCAATAAAAACTGGAAACCCGGCAATCCCAATCTTGATAATGCGAAAGATGTGGTAGCCTTTGCCATCAGCGATACGGGCATTGGTATTCCACTGGAAAAACAAAACATCATCTTTGAAGCATTTCAGCAGGCAGAAGGTTCTACCAGTCGTAAATATGGCGGTACCGGTCTGGGACTTTCTATCAGTCGCGGATTGGCCGAACTGCTGGGGGGAACTATTGAATTAAGAAGTGAACCCTCCTTTGGCAGTACCTTCACATTGTTCCTGCCGCTGGACAATCACCATCTCAATACCCCTTCTGAAACACTCACTGCTACCACTTACCAGTCTTATCATATCGGATCGGGTGAAAAGGAAATTGATGCCCTGCTGAATGCTATCCGTGTTACCGGCAGCGACGGTGTGGAATCTGACAACCTGTACATGGTAAATGAGTTCATCAACGACACGGGCGATGACAGAAGCAACCTGCAACCCGGTGAAAAAACATTACTGATTGTAGAAGACGATCTGCGTTTTGCCAGGATACTGATTGAAAAAGCACATTCTTTTGGGGTAAAAGCGGTGGTAGCAGGTAATTATATAGAGATTTTTGATTTCATTGATCGTTATCTGCCCGTGGCCATTACACTGGATGTAAAACTGCCCGATACCAGTGGCTGGAAAGTACTGGAACTGCTACAGAATGATCTCAACTACCGGCATATTCCCATTTACCTCATTTCCGGTGAAGAGAACCGCACCCTGGCTATGAAAAGAGGGGCACGCGATTTTCTGTTGAAACCGATCACCGATGCGGCACTGGATGATATGTTCAGCGATGTATTGTCCTTGTACCGTAAGGAGATCAAAGACATCCTGGTGGTAGAAGACAATGAAAACGATTCTTCACAGATTATTAAAATGCTGCAAAACGAAAAAATGGCCATCACACTGGCGGCCAGTGGCGGCGCTGCATTTGAAGAACTTGAAAAAAAGCATTTTGACTGTATTGTACTGGACTACACACTACCTGATATTTCCGGTACTGAGTTGGTAGACAAAGTGAACCAGCTGAAAAGCAAGCTTACGCCGCTTATTGTATATTCCGCACGCGATTTCAGCAAACACGAATTGCAGCATTTTGGCCGCTCATTGCATAAGCATCTCACCAAAGGCGTTAATTCCTTGGAAAACCTGTTGGAAGAAACGGTGATGCACCTGCATGTACAACACCGTGAGCTGCCCAATGAAAAAAGAAAACTGATAGAAAATGTGCGCAGGAAAGAAGATATTCTGACAGGAAAGAATATATTAGTGGTAGATGATGATGTGCGTAATTTATTTGCACTCACCACTGTATTTGAACGTTATAATATCAACGTGCTTACTGCCGAAAGCGGCAGAGAGGCCATATCGCTCATCAGCGACAGCCAGGTTAAAATTGATATGGTATTAATGGATATTATGATGCCGGAAATGGATGGCTATGAAACCACCCAGCGTATCCGCAGGGAACACAAGAACAACACCCTGCCGATCATTGCAGTAACTGCCAAGGCCATGAAAGGTGACAGGCAGAAGTGTATTGAAGCCGGTGCATCTGATTACATTACAAAACCATTGAAAATAGATCAGCTGCTTTCCCTGATGCGCATCTGGTTTTACAAATGAAACACACCGGAATGCAACAAAAAATCTTATTGGTAGACGACCGGGAAGATAACCTGCTTTCCATGGAAACCATCCTGGAACCGGATGGCTACACCTTTGTAAAAGCATCTTCCGGGCGCCAGGTACTGAAGATTTTACTGGCCGAAACAGATTTTGCGCTGATACTAATGGATGTAAAGATGCCTAACCTGAATGGCTTTGAAACAGCAGCACTTATTTATGAGCGAGAAAAACTCAGGAACATTCCCATCATTTTTATTACAGCTTATAAAGACGGAGAGGAGAATATTTTCAAAGGCTACCGCACCGGTGCTGTTGATTATATCTATAAACCTATCAACCCCGATGTGTTAAGAGCTAAAGTGGCCGTGTTTGTAGACCTGTACAGGAAAAATGCACGGCTGATGATGCAGGAACAAAAGCTGAAAGCCATTAACCAGAATCTGGAGAACGAAGTCTATGAGCGTAAGGCTTCCGAAAAAAAGATCAAACAACTGAATCACCAGCTGCTGGAAAATATTGCGCGGCTTGAATCGGCCAACAAAGACCTGGACCGTTTTGCATTCATGGCCTCACATGACCTGCAGGAACCATTGAGAAAGATCCGGACATTCAGTGATCTGCTGTATACCAAATACCAGGGTGTAATAGATGAGGAAGGAGGTTTTCATATAAAACGTATACAGAATGCTGCGGCTCGTATGCAGGCGTTGATCAAAGACATTCTTACTTTTTCCAAGATATCTGACGAAAAGGAAGTGTTTGAAAGAACCGATCTGAATACCATGATCAATGAAATTGCAGAGGAAATGGAAAGCACTATCCGTGAAAAGAATGCCCGGCTGGTACTGAATGAATTGCCAGCACTGGAAGTAAATCCCGGCCTGATGCGTCCGTTGTTTTCCAACCTTATCAGCAACGCATTGAAATATTCACGTAACAATATTGATCCCGTCATCATTATCCGCTCAGAATATACGGATAGTAATCCGCTCAATACTATTTCCCGAAAAGCAGAGCCTGCCTTTTGCAAGATCTTTGTGGAAGATAACGGTATCGGCTTTGAACAGCAGTATGCAGAACAGATATTTGAGATGTTCCGGCGTTTGCACCAGGCATCAGAATTTGAAGGCACAGGTATTGGCCTGGCGCTTTGCAAAAAAATAGTAGAAAAACACAATGGGTATATCTCTGCACTCAGTCAGCCCGGCGAAGGTTCTACATTCATCATTTCGTTACCGGTAAAACAGCACCTCACGAACCTGAAGGTCTGAATCACGGCAACTATTGGATATGTTTATCTGAATATGTAAATCACAACATCACACAATCTCAAGATCTTTACACCCAGGATAGTCCCCGGTCCCAATCCTTCCACACTGCTTCATATCCTTTTGACTGTACCATAGCAGCAATGGCAGCCGGAGAACGGTCATCGTGTATTTCAAACTGCTCCAGCGATTGCGGCGCTACTACATAGCCACCGGGATTGGTTCGTGAACCTGCGCTGATCGAAGTAATTCCCAACTGAATAACATGATCACGGAACATCGGGCTTTCGCGTGTTGACAATGACAACTCCACCTCTTCATCCAGCAAACGATAAGCACAAATCAGTTGTACCAGTTCTTTATCCGTCATTATTACTTTGGGTGGCAATCCCCCGGAACAGGGTCGTAAACGCGGAAAAGAAATGGCATATCTCGTTTGCCAATACATACGTTCAAGATATTGCAGGTGCAGGGCTGTAAAAAAACTGTCTGTACGCCAGTCTTCCAATCCAATCAACACACCCAATCCTATTTTATGAATCCCTGCCCTGCCCAGTCTGTCTGGTGTTTGCAGCCGGTAATAGAAATTGGATTTCTTTCCTTTGGGATGGTGTTTTTTATAATCTTCCTGGTGATAGGTTTCCTGGTATACCAGCACAGTATTCAGTCCATGCTGTATCAAACGCTCATAATCCTGTTGTTCCAGCGGCTGCACTTCCATAGACAAGTGTGAAAAATGCGGCCGTAATATTTTCAATGTGTTAATAAAATAATCCGTTCCTACTATTTGATTGGCCTCACCGCTTACTAACAATACATGATCGTAACCCATTCGTTTTATATACAGGGCTTCCTGCAATATCTGGTCATCTGTAAGCGTGGTGCGTGTTATTTTGTTATCGTAACTAAAGCCGCAATAGGTACAAATATTCTGACATTCGTTTGAAACATACAATGGTATATACAACTGCATCACATTGCCAAACCGACGACGTGTAAGCTGCCGACTGATCTGTGCCATCGGTTCCAGGTAGGTAGCAGCGGCAGGTGAAACCAGTGCCTTAAAATCTTCCAGTGTTCTTTTACTACGATGCAAAGCCTGTTCTACGTCTGTTTCATTTTTGTCGTAGATGCTTTCTGTAAGCTGGCTCCAGTTATAGGTATCGAATATTGTGGTAAAGGACATAGCTGATCTGAAAATTTAGAAGTATGTGAATTTGAAAACGGTCCAGGTTCATTCTGAATTTTCAACTAGATGAATTTTCAAATTCCAGAAACGACGTAAGCGGACTGCTAGCCACTGCATGATCACTGACTCCGGCCAGTTTTGCTTCGTAAGCCATACGTCCACACGCCACGGCCATTCTGAAAGCATTGGCCATTGCTACCGGGTTGCCGGCAACAGCAATCGCGGTATTTACCAGCACGGCATCTGCACCTATTTCCATAGCTTTGGCCGCATCTGAGGGCGCACCGATACCGGCATCTATCACCACGGGCACATTGCTCTGCTCAATGATGATCTCCAGGAAATCAATTGTTTTTAATCCTTTGTTACTGCCAATAGGTGAGCCCAGTGGCATTACCGCTGCCACGCCAGCATCTTCCAGTCTTTTACACAACACAGGATCAGCATGTATGTAGGGCAATACAATAAAACCACGTTTTACCAATGCAGCAGCAGCCAGCAGTGTTTCTGTAGCATCGGGCAACAGGTAACGAGGATCAGGATGAATTTCCAGTTTCAGCCAGTTCGTCTCCAGTGCTTCACGTGCCAGCTCTGCAGCAAAAATGGCTTCCTGCGCCGTTCGTACACCTGATGTATTAGGCAATAAATTCAAGTGCGGATGTTTCAGATGATGCAGCAGATCATCCTGCTTACTGTTTGTATCCACACGTTTCAATGCTACCGTGACCAGTTCTGAACCACTTGCCAGTAAGGCTTCTTCCATCATTACCGGTGAACTGAATTTTCCGGTTCCGGTAAACAACCGCGATTGAAAAGTTTTACCTGCTATTGTAAGCATATTTGATAGTTGAAATAGTTAAGATGTATTAGAGGCCGCAAACATTTCCCGGCACTGATCATCATTCGGTCTCCGAAACGTTTAATATTTTTTCCTGCAGGACACTATACATATCTCTTTTATTTTCTGCATGCACCAGCAATCCTGAAAAAGCAATACCATGTAAACCTGCTTGTATCAATGCACCAATATCCGGCAACAGTATACCTCCTATTGCTACTACAGGGATATCGATG
Source organism: Chitinophagaceae bacterium PMP191F (assembly GCA_001302245.1). GTDB lineage: Bacteria > Bacteroidota > Bacteroidia > Chitinophagales > Chitinophagaceae > PMP191F. The sequence goes on along the minus strand of LGYU01000007.1, from coordinate 91,952 downwards.
TGTTTTATTTTCAGCAATTCCATCACAGCAGCATACCCCTCCAATCCCAATACCGGGCTTAGTTTTTTCTTGGTGCTGGTGAACCGGTAAGGCCCAAGACCGATGTAGTCGGCACCATTCCAGTAATGATGTTGTATATCCTCAATAGTATTGGCAGTACCGCCTATAATCATTGAAGCACCCAGTATGGCACGTGCTTCATTTACCGGTATGTCTTCTGTGCCTATATGTACTCCTGCAGCACCGATGGCTGCGGCAATATGTACCCTGTCGTTGATGATCAGCTTACTATTGTGTGCATCACAGATCTTTTTTGCTTCTGTTGCCACCCGCAGATAATCATCATCAGCTGCATGTTTCATACGCAACTGGATCCAGTCGGCGCCAGCTTCACACGCCATTGCCACCTGTTGCAGGTGTGTATACGGTGCATCGTCCATTGTAATGAATTGAAGCGGACTGATATATTTTACAGATATTGATGCCATCCTAATAAAGATTGATTGCTGTTTAAAAATTGTTCTATGTATTTTTTTGACCGGACAGCAGCTTCCGGCAATTCATATCCCTTAGCAAGGTTTGCCGTCAACGCAGAAGCAAATACACAACCGGAACCATGTTTGGGAAAAACATGTTGCACTGATGCATCCAGTATATGTGGCGTTTCGTTGTACCACAGGTAATCACGCCCGGGGTATTGCAGATGATGACCGCCTTTAAGATAAATATTACCGGACGCTGACAGCGCACCACATTGCTCCATTACATCATCACCAGGATACAGGTACTCCATCTCGTTCCAGTTGGGCGTAACCACATACACCTGTTGCAGTACACTTTCAAATGCCGTTCGGTCAATACCATCCCAGAAATTAACGCCACTGGTAGAACGTATCACCGGGTCCAGCACTACCTGTATAGCAGGATTATGCTGTTGCAAATGCCGGATGATCTGCAACAATATTTCCGGAGAACGGGCAATACCGATCTTTACCCATTGAAAAAATGCAGATGCAAAACACAGATCGATTTGCTGCTGTATCTCTTTTACAGAAAACCAGTGAATACCGGTAATGGTTTGTTCATTCTGAAAAGTGAAGCCGGTGCAGGCAGCATAAGCATATACATTATGGGCCTCCATGGTTTTTACATCGGCCAGTATACCTGCTCCGGCACTTTGATCAAAGCCAGCAATGATCAGTATGGATGGTCTTTCATCTTGCATAGGTCAATGTTGTTACAGCCTGTTGTAACTGCTGGTATTTTTGTACAGGATCACCAGTGCCATACCATAACCAGCCCAGTATTGCGGCACCATTCCAACCAGTATGGATCACCTGCTGAATGTTGCGGGGTTCTATTCCTCCCAAAGCGATCAGCCGGAAAGGAAAAGTTACAACCTGTTTTTGCAGCAATGCCGGGTTAGCCCTGTACCCCTGTTTGGAAATACTATTGAACACCGGACTCATAAACACATAATCGGTACCGGTAGGAACAGTTGTGAGTTCACTCCAATGATGCCGCGATAATGAAAAGTTTCCTGTACCCGTTTTATCAGCAACACCATGCACACCCTTCAACTGAAACTGTTGCTGCAATTCCGCATGTTGGTGTACTACCAGTCGGCTATGCCATTGTGCAGGGATCTGCGTTATCAATGCCGCTACCTGCTGCATACTGCAACCCGGTTTCCGGATATGCACAGTGGCATTTCCTGCCTGTAATAATGCGCAGATAACCGCTGCTTCATTGTGCAACAATTCAGGTGCTGTTATAATAAACAATTCAAATGATATGGTAATCACGTCCTGCATTACAGATAGAGTTCTGCTCCTGCCTGTTTAAAATGTGCTGATTTTTCTGCCATGCCTTCTTCAATAGCATTATCAACTGCCACATTGTTATCCTCTGCAAACTTTCTCACCTCTTGTGTGATCTTCATGGAACAGAAATGTGGCCCGCACATGGAACAGAAATGCGCCAGCTTTGCTCCTTCTGCAGGCAGTGTTTCATCATGAAATTCACGTGCAGTATCCGGATCCAGCGAAAGATTGAACTGGTCCTGCCAGCGGAATTCAAAACGGGCCTTGCTCAATGCATTGTCACGATGCTGTGCACCGGGATGTCCTTTGGCAAGATCAGCGGCATGCGCTGCGATCTTATAGGCGATCACTCCATCTTTTACATCTTTTTTATTGGGTAACCCCAGATGTTCTTTAGGAGTAACATAACACAACATGGCTGTTCCAAACCAGCCGATCATAGCAGCCCCAATAGCAGAAGTAATATGGTCATAGCCCGGTGCAATATCTGTGGTCAAAGGTCCCAGTGTATAGAAAGGTGCTTCGTGACATTCTTTCAACTGCTTATCCATATTCTCTTTGATCAGTTGCATGGGCACATGACCCGGCCCTTCGATCATTACCTGGCAATCATGTTTCCAGGCAATCTTTGTCAGTTCACCCAGCGTTTCCAATTCAGCAAACTGTGCAGCATCATTGGCATCTGCAATAGAACCGGGACGCAATCCATCACCCAGTGAAAAGCTTACATCATAGGCTTTCATGATCTCGCAGATCTCTTCAAAGTGAGTATACAGGAAACTTTCTTTGTGATGCGCCAGACACCATTTGGCCATAATGGAACCACCACGCGATACAATACCTGTAACACGTTTGGCAGTAAGCGGAATATAACGCAGCAACACACCGGCATGGATGGTAAAATAATCTACTCCCTGCTCAGCCTGTTCAATCAATGTATCACGAAAAATATTCCAGGTCAGTTCTTCTGCTTTGCCATTCACTTTTTCCAGTGCCTGGTAAATAGGTACAGTTCCTACCGGCACCGGTGCATTGCGGATGATCCACTCGCGTGTTTCATGAATATTTTTTCCGGTAGACAGGTCCATGATGGTATCAGCACCCCATCTGCAGGCCCACACTGCTTTTTCTACTTCTTCTTCAATAGAAGAACCTACAGCAGAGTTACCGATATTGGCGTTGATCTTCACCAGGAAATTACGCCCGATGATCATCGGCTCTGTTTCGGGGTGGTTGATATTGGCAGGAATGATAGCGCGGCCTGAGGCTACTTCTTCACGTACAAACTCAGGCGTAATGAGGGTTCCGGTTCTGGCACCAAAACTATGTCCTGCGTGTTGTTGCAGATTTTTCCATTCTTCGGCACGCTGGTTTTCACGGATGGCAATATATTCCATCTCCGGCGTAATGATGCCTTTACGTGCATAATGCAACTGTGTTACATTGTTTCCTGCTATGGCCCTGCGCGGTGGCTGAATATGTTCAAAACGCAAACTGTGCAGCGATGCATCGTGCAAACGCGCACGTCCGTATTCTGAAGAAACACCGGTTAACTGTTCTGTATCATTTCTTTCAGCAATCCAGCTTTCACGCAAACGTGGCAATCCTTTCTGCACATCAATATCCACTGCGGGGTCAGTATAAGGACCACTGGTATCATACACCGTTACGGGACTATTTTTTTCTACTGTGTTGTTAAACCGGTCGTGCGTATCGTGTAGCGTGATCTCACGCATGGGCACCTGTATGTTGTGCAGTTGTCCCTGCACATATACTTTACGCGAATCAGGAAATGGCGTGCGGCTGATAACATGTTGCGCCGGAACATGATCTTTCTTCATTGCAAATGATTTGAATGTGTTAAAAATTAACCGCCCTGTGTAGCACGGATAACAAACACTGCATCGGAAGGACGCAACAGGAATGTAGCCCATTCGTTTTTGGGAACAATATTGCTATTTACAGCTACGGCAATGCCTGCTGTTTGCTTAAGACCAAAAACAGTTAATGCATCGGCCAGTGTGCCGGCATCTGGTAACTGATAACATTGCTGATTGATAATCACCTCCATTGCAGGAACAGATTTAATGAACATGAAGGTGCCGCGCAGGGACGCGCAGATGGATAAGAAAAGTCCTTACTTTTCCCTTCGCCGGTATTACCCGGATCAGGTTCCAAGGGTGTAATCTCAGCCCCGCTGTACATGGGGCACCCCTAAAGTTCAGAACGAAGGTAGGAGAAAATTTATTAATTCATCAATTTGAAAACGGAAAGTGATTGATGATCTTGATATATAGAGATTGGGTGATTGTCCTCACATCGAAATTATTGTTAAGTTATTCTTTTTCTGACATAGCTAATAAAAAGCCTGTTGCTATAAAACAACAGGCCTGCATTATGATTCCGGCTGATGTTTCATTAACTACTTGATTATACTATATCGAGCTTCCTCACCACTTATCAACCTATCAACATTTCAACTTCACCAACCCATCACTTGTATACGACCACAACATCCATCTCTCTTTCAGTCTTTTCCACTTTCAATCCTATTTTTTTAAGAGCCGCCTTCACATCTTCTGCCGTACGCAATACATTTTCAGTAACGATATCATACTGACCGGTAAGACCGGTTTCATCAACAACAGGCAAACCCAGCTCATTGGAAACATAGTCAACAAACGGTGTAAGTTTTATAGCAGTTCCTTTAAAACCCTGTCCACTGAATCCATAGGTTGTTTCTTTAGCTTCCGAAACCTTCCAGTCTGCAGCACTATCTTCCCTGGACAATACATATACCGGTACTTTTCTTTTCTCCAGTCTTGCTTTTACCGGAGAAAGACGGCTGAGCAAATCACGCATGATGATAAAGAAGCTGTCTTTCTGCGAAGGTTTTACTATCAGGTCAAAACAATACAACGTGTTTTTATCATTGAAGTCACAAACAGCCTTTTCAGGCATTTCATAGATCACCTGTTTATAAGAAACATTATAAGCCTCACGGAACAAGTTGGTGATACATACATTAAAAAAAGTTTTGCGCCTGCCATCCAAAGGAGTTTTCCAGTAAGATTTGTTCATACTTCCTATCCCTTTTTTATACCCGCTCCAGGTTACCTGGAACTGCACAGTGCTGTCAACAGCAAACGGATCTACCTCATCAAGATCCCTTTTGTTGCCAGTTTCAGCAGAAGAAGCAATATTTTCATTGCGCAATAATTTACTAATCAATTGCTGGTTAATCGAGTCTGTACGTACCAATGCCACTATTCTTCCCTGGGTATTAATAATAGCCGACTGGCCCACATAATTAAACGCAAACGTTTTATAGAGATGATACCCGGTATCCGATGCCAGCCACAGGAAAGAAGGTTTTCGTTTCAGATATTTTTTTAACCTGTCTGTATCTTCATTGGAAATACCAATTATCTGTATGCCTTTGTTCTTTGCCTGCAATTTTGCAAGACTATCCATTTCAGGTAAACAGGGGGCACACCAGGTCCCCCAGAAGTTCAGGATCAACACTTTTTTGTTCTCGCTTATCACATCCAGTTGTTTTACCGGGGCATTAATGATATTCCTGATCACATAGTCAGGAAACAGGTCACCAGCTTTTAACAGGGGCTGGGCTTTGGCTATACTGCCGGCTGCAATCAGCAGCACGAATAAAATGATGCGCATAAAATTTATATTTACTGCAAAGCTGTAAAACCTGCCAGAGGAATTGAGTTAGGCACTCTGTTAGTGTTTGTTAATTTATGTTAATAGAAAAACACATCATACAGCTTACACTCTACATTTGGAGCCAATGAGCAGAAGTACAAGACTAATTATGACCGTTTGTATTGTCGCAGTATGCGGTGTAATGCTGCTACAGTCATTATGGGTCAAAAACTATTACCATGTAAATGAGGAACGTTTTGAAAAAGAAATTAATCTTGCCTTTGAAGATGCCATCAAAACGGAATTCAGGTTAAGATGCGATACCATAGAGCAACTGGTAACCGGTTTTTTAATGGATACCTCCCAGATCTATATTACCAGCCGGTGGCATGATACTGCTAAAACTTATGTATATACCATCAGCAACAGAACGCGGGTAAACGACAAACACACCTTCTCTATAAAAAACTATAAACAGCCCATTCTTTCACAACAGGACTCCTCAAAAAAAACTGTAGCACTACATTACGCGCAATCACTTCGCGAAGAAGATCTTGATAATCATTATGTTTTTTACAGAACGCAAAATCTGGGTGAATACATCGGCAAAAAAGCAGAGGAATATAGTTTTGATACAGCCCGGCTACGACCGGTATATCAGAAGGCGCTGGCTGCATACGGAATAAAAGAACCTTTTACTTTTTATCTGCGTGATCAGGACAGTACTACCAATAAAAGCAGTTTCTCAGACAGTCTTACAAAACTGTACCCTGTCATTACAAAATCATTTCCCACCTATAAAGTAGAACCTGGCAAAAACTTTGTCCGTGCGATGTTCCGTTCACCGGTGAATTATTTACTGGGCAAAATGACTGGAATGGTCATTGCATCTGCCGTATTGCTGGGCATTGTAGCATTTGCTTTATTTTACCTGCTGCGGATCATAAAACGGGAGAAGAAACTATCTGCCATTAAGAATGATTTTATCAGCAATATTTCGCATGAACTGAAAACTCCTATTGCTACTGTACATGCTGCTGTAGATGCCATGGAGGGGTTTGGTGCATTAGATAATCCTGCCAGAACAAAACGCTATCTTGATATCTCAAGAAATGAGTTGCAACGACTGTCAGATATGGTCAATAAGATTCTGAATCTTTCTTTGTACGAACGACAGGATTTTGAACTCAAACCGGAACTGGTAAATATTGTAACCATAGTAGATGAAATAACCGGCAGTCATTTACTATCCGGCAGCAAAAAGATCCATTTCAATTTTACCAATGATGCGGGGACAGATACAATCAAAGCCGACAAACTTCATCTCTATAATATGCTGAACAATCTTATTGACAATGCAGTAAAATATTCAGGCGATGAGGTTACCATTAATATATATTTCTTCCGTGAAAAGGATCATTTTGTAATTGCCGTGCAGGATAATGGTATCGGTATTTCCCGCAATGACCTGCCTTTTATTTTTGACAGGTTCTATCGTGTTCCATCGGGAAATATTCATAAAGTAAAAGGTTATGGGTTGGGATTGAGTTATGTAAAACTTATTATGGAAAAACACGGGGGCTGGTGTACAGCAGAAAGCAAAACCGGTAATGGAAGTACCTTTAAACTGGCATTCCTGGTATGATCAATAAAGCAATTACCATATTATTTGTTGAAGACGAGCTATACCTGGCGGAGATCGTAAAAGAAAGCCTTGAAAGCCGTGGGTTTGCCGTAACACATCATATTACCGCTACAGCAGCACTGGAATCATATTACGCCATGAAACCGGATATTATTCTGCTGGACGTTATGCTGCCGGACGCGGATGGTTTTGCAGTGGCACGACAGATCAGGAATACCGATATGGATACGCCGGTACTTTTTCTCACCTCCAAATCATTACCACAGGATGTAGTGACCGGTTTTGAAAGTGGGGGTAATGACTACCTGAAAAAACCTTTCAGCATGGAAGAACTTGTAGTGCGCATTAAAGTACTGACCAGTCGTAACCGCACACTGTTTGGTGGAACCAGTAACATTGAAGAACTGGCTGCTATTGGCACGCAATATCATTTTCATTACCAGTATGCAGTGCTGAAACATGGCAATAACAATATTGCACTTACTGCACGCGAAGCAGAACTACTGAAACTATTCCTGTTGAATAAAAACCAGGTGATGGACAGAAAATCTATCCTGCTGCATATCTGGGGCAATGATGATTTTTTTACCGGCCGCAGCCTGGATGTGTTCATTACCCGCCTGCGCAAATACCTGCAACACGATCCTTCGGTTAAGATCATGAACATAAGGGGAATAGGCTATAAGCTGATCGCCTGATAACGACGGAAAAACATCCTTTAAGAAAAGACGTTTTTCGTGTAAATATTTCAGGATCAGCATTTAAAACAAGTTTTTTTAATTGCTAATATTTTTAGTATTTTTTACTGCAAAAGTTCCTTCTATGTTGCCATCAAATACTCCCTTCAGTATTGTTTACAATGAAAAGCCAGTACAGGTCAAAATAGTGCCGCATTCAAGCGGTCCATTGTACATGGCTTCCGGAGAAAATATTCCTACCGTTTGTATTCACAGGGCTACTAACTTTGAAGGACAACTGTTCTGGACATCTATTCCCGAAGGCAAACAGAAGCTTGCCGAAGCAATCGGCCAGTTGATTGACGAACACTTCCACATCAATATTTAAGTTATGTGTTATTACAACGGGCAAAGAGTTACCCGCGTTGAATATATCAGGTTGAAGCAACTGGAAAAACTAATTGCCGGTTATGATTTCCTGGCAACACCATTAAAATCCGGATTTGATTATGGTAATAATGTGGTATTAAGGCCCATTGCCGGAAAAGAAGACTTTGATATTGTACAAATGGAATGGGGATTTATTCCGTCTTACCTGAATACCCGTGCAGAAGTACAACGTTTCCGGTTGGGTTATAAAGATGAAAAAGGACAATTTCACCCGCCCATACTTACACTCAATGCAGTTTCGGAAGAACTATTGCTACCCCGAAAAATATACAGGAATGCTGCACTACAAAGACGTTGCCTGGTGCTGTCAAGCGGTTTTTTTGAATGGCGTCATATTTTCCCCCTGAATAAAAGAACCGGTCAGCCGGTTAAAACAGCTATCAAATACCCCTACTACATCACATTAAAGAACAGGGAGTATTTTTTTATGGCAGGCATCTGGCAACCCTGGACGGACCGTGAAACTGGTGAGCATGTGGAAACCTTTTCCATTGTTACTACAGCAGCCAACAGCCTGATGGAACAGATACACAATACTAAAAAGAGAATGCCTGCCATTCTGAATGAAGACCTTGCCTATGAGTGGATGTTTGGCAACCTGAGTGAGGAAAGAATAACAGCCATTGCCACAACACAATATCCATCAGCAGATATGGAAGCCTGCCCTGTTGAAAAAGATTTTCGCTCTGCACCGGATCCTACATTACCGCACATATATGAAGGCCTTCCCGCACTTGAATTTCAGTAACCGCTCTGTTGAGAAGAGAGCAACATCATGATAACCTCATAATAAACCGGTAAGTGCCAGTAACAAATTCTGCGTCCAAACGTAGTTGTGCAAACCGGACAATTGCTGTATCGTAACCGGACATTTCTATATGTACAGATTGCTGTCAACGGGCTGATAGTTAACCGATTGCCTAAATGGCATATTTGTGGTTAAAGTATGTACGGATACTGTCTATTCTGTTCAAAACCACCTTCATTATGCAGTACATGTATTTTAAAACAGCCTGGCGCAGTTTATGGAAAAATAAGTTCTATACTGTTATCAACCTGCTGGGCCTTTCGCTGGCCACTACCGCTTTTTTATTACTCATCAACTATGTAAGGTTTGAACGTAGTTATGAGAATTTCCATACCAATGCTGATAATATTTATCGTCTGACCCTTGATCTGTACAGGGGTAGTGAATATGTAGTAACAGATTGTGAAACTTATCCGCCTATGGGGCCGGAATTTAAAGACAAGTACCCCGAAGTAAAAGATTATGTGCGCTGGCAGGACATGAGTGAATCCGAACTCAGAAATGAAGATAAGTCCATACTGACAGATAAAGTGTATGCTGTAGACGCTTCCGCATTTAGTGTATTCAATTTTGAATTCATAAAAGGAGACAGCAAAACCGCACTGTCTGCTCCGCAACAGACTGTAATTACCGAAACTATTGCCAATAAACTTTTCGGCAGTACAGATGCAATAGGCAAAACATTTAGGTTTAAAGACCTGCAACTGATCGTAACAGGTGTTGTAAAAGATGTACCGTCAAACACCCATCTGAAATTTGATATGCTGCTTCCTTTTAAAACCATTGAGCACTTTGGCTTTAATATTCAGAGCTGGAGTGGCAATAATAACTACACCTATCTGCAGATGGCACCAGGCACCGACCTGGCGGCATTTAACGAAAAACTGAAAGCATTTTCAAAAAAACGGTTGCGCAAAGAAATAGTAACTGCCGAACCGATAAAGAATATCCACCTCTATTCTCACAAAACCTTTGAACCGGATGTGAACGGCAATATCAAAACGGTGAACTTCCTGCTGATCATTTCATTCCTGGTGATCCTGATCGGCTCTGCCAATTATGTAAATCTTACCACAGCACGTTCGGTTGAAAAAACAAAAGAGGCCAGCCTGAGAAAAGTATTAGGTTCTTCAAGAGTTGCACTGGTAAAACTATTCTTTACAGAATCATTCATCATCAATATACTTTCCCTGTTGTGTTCACTATTACTGGTTAAACTATCCATGCCTGTGTATACAAGCATTGTAGGTGAGTCCATCGGCAGTACAGTGTTCACCACTGCTTCTTTCTGGATACTCACCGCTTCGTTATTCATATTGAATACATTGTTATCCGGTATCTACCCCGCATTTGTATTATCTTCTGTAAAGGCAGCGGTGGTAACCAGCCGCAATTTTACAGGCTCATTAAAAGGCACATTGTTGCGCAGGGTACTGGTAGTAGGACAATTTACTGTAGCACTGATAGTACTTTCCGCTGCCGTGATCATTTACCAGCAGCTTTATTTTGTACAACACCAGAACCTGGGCATGAACATAGACCAGGTGCTGGTAGTAAGAGGTCCGCATGTAGACGGCAGTGACCCCAAGTTCAAAAATGTAGGTTCATTTAAGAATGAGCTACTGCAGGTACCCGGTGTACAGCAGGTATCATTAACCGCATGTTTGCCGGGAATGGGACTGAACTCATTAAACACCAATACCGATGTAAGACGGTATGAACAAACAGCCTATAGCGGCTATAATTATTATCTCTACGGAATAGATGCCAATTTTGTTCCTATGATGGGGATGCAATTAGTAGCAGGAGAGAATTTCAGCTCCACGCCGAAGTCGAATAACAAAAAACTGCTGATCAATGAAGAAGCAGCACGCATACTGGGTTTTGTATCTCCGGCTGCTGCGGTAGGCCAGAAGATAAGAATCGGTGGAGAATCAGGCCCGGATAATTACCATATTGTTGCCGGAGTAATTAAGAACTATCACCAGCAATCATTAAAGGAAGCGCAGTTGCCTATGATTCACTGGTTTGAAGAGGACGGCACCAATTATTATGCCCTGAAAGTGCATACAACAGATATGCAGAAAACACTGGCAGCTATAGAAAAACAATGGCAGTCCAGTTTTTCAGGACATGTATTTGATTACTTCTTCATGGATGAAATGTTCAACCAGCAATACAAGGGTGATGTACAATTTGGTAAGATCGTAAACCTGTTCTCTATATTTACGCTTTTCATTACCTGTCTGGGATTACTGGGACTTACCGCCTATAACGTATCCAAACGCACCAAAGAAATCGGTATACGCAAGGTACTGGGTGCATCCGCTGCCGGTATTGTATCATTGCTATCAAAAGATTTTCTGAAACTGGTGATCATTGCTGTGATCATTGCCGTGCCGCTTTGCTGGTTTGCCATGACCAGATGGTTACAGAATTTTGCCTATCGCATAGATATCAGTGCATGGGTATTTGTTATAACAGGATTGGCAACCATTCTTATTGCCTTTATTGCCATCAGCCTGCAATCTGTAAAAGCAGCGTTGTTAAACCCGGTAAACAGTTTACGGGCAGACTAAGCCTCTTATGAGATCATTATAACCATGAAGTGTACGCAGTTGCGTACACTTCTTTTTTAAATCACTATTATTTGTTACGCGAATTATAATTCTTCCTGCAGCCTTCTTTTTTCCAGTAGCTTAAAGTGCGTGTCTTTCACATTTATAAAACGATCGTTGCCCTGAAGACCGGGCTGCTCAATGCCCATCAGCACTTTCATTTCACGACGAAAATGCGAAGCATCGCTATAGCCGGTTTCCAGCAGAATAGAACGCCATGAACGTTGCGGGAAAAGTTGTTTCATCTTCAGCGCATTGTTGCCCCTGCTGATACGGGAAAAGGTTTGTGGTGAGATACCGGTCCTTTCTGTAAACTTCCGGCGGAACTGGCGTTCGCTCAGGTAACTTTCTTTTGCCATGCGGTATACAGGCATATCAGGATCACGTAACAATTGTTCTGTAATTATGTCAACAGCATCGGGCGTAACAGCCTTCCTGCTTAACTGGTGCAACAGGTAAGAATCTGCCAGCAATACTTTTTCCTGCATAGTGGCTGTATTCCTGATATCAGTGCCCAGTATTTCCCAATCCTTGCCCAGTGAAAGATCGCCATGCGTAAATGTATCTGTAAAGTGCGAAGCAGGAATACCAAACAAACGAAAAAAACCGGTAGGATGGAAGATAACGACAAACATGGCCAGTACACCGTGTATGTGTAATTGCAACCGTGCGTTGTTCACACTTCCACGAATATAACAACAGCGCTCTTCAGATAAAATATTGGAGTTTCCATTGCCGGGTGACTCAATCAATGGTACCGGTCCGGTAGAGAAAAAAATACATTGTTCCAGTTTGGCAGGTAATGCGCATCCCAGCATTTCACCGGCAGAACCCATGTGTATTTCAAGATAGCATTTTACAAAAGGTTGTAATGCAGGTGAAGGTTGATATATATAGTGAATGCTGGCCAATGGCAGAATTTGGTCTGCTAAAAATAATAATAAAACCCGCACAGCCGCCGGCTTCCCGGCAAAAAACAAACCCATTCTGCCAGAAATACCACAAACCGGGCATAGGGTTTCCGGGGAGTTTACGACGCCGGGAATGAATGTCCGATGCGTACCCCATTGCATCGGCATGCGGCTTATAGTTTTGTAGCCTTTAATTGCTAACAATGAAAAACAAAATTTTACCGGGTCTTCTACCCGTGATATTCATGATCGTATTATTTCTGCAAACGGCCTGTAAAAAGCATGGCACCGACACTCCTGCAGGTTTTACTTCTGTAACCAATTCCGGTGGCGGCATCTTGTCGCAGGAACGTTCGGGAATTGCAGCAGCAACTGATGGTCAACGTCTTTTTTTTGGAGGAGGTACTTCTATTGCCGGAAATTTTTCCAAAGTAGTAGACATTTATGATGTAAATAAAGAAAGCTGGACAACCACCTCGCTAAGCGAAGCCAGAGCAGAACTGAGTGCAGGAGGCAATAGTAAGGTGATCCTTTTCTGTGGTGGATTAATTACCGGCAACGTTTCAAAAACTGTGGATATATTCAACATCGCATCGGGAGCATGGAGTACCACACAGCTAACCGAAGCACGTAAATCACCGGCAGTAACAGCGCTGGACAACATGATACTGGTGGCAGGCGGTGTAACGCTGAACGGGGCTTCTATTTCTGTTGACATGTACAACACCAATACCGCCACATGGAACACCACTATGCTGAGCGAAGCAAGAGCATATATGGCAGCAGCTTCAGCAGACGGTAAGGCATTTTTTGCAGGCGGGTCCACCAATGGTTCCAATGTATCCAAAGCGGTAGACATTTATGACAGCCGTACCAACAAATGGAGCACGGCGCAATTGAGTACAGGCAGACAATTACTGGCAGCAACAGCCGCGGGCGGAAAAGTATTCTTTGCAGGAGGTACCAGTAACGATGGTGATTCTAAAGTAGTAGATATTTACGATACAAAGACCAATACCTGGAGTACCGCTTCGCTCAGCCAGGCACGTTTTTTTCTTGCCGCCGCCGCTGTAGGTAATAAAGTATTGTTTGCAGGTGGGTATGAAAGTGCCACACTGAAGGCATCCAATACAGTTGATATATTTGATATCAATACTGGCCAATGGAGTGTAACGCAGTTGAAAGAAGCACGCGCCTACCTGGCTGGTGCGGGCGCCGGTAACAAAATAGTATTTGCAGGCGGTTCGAACCTTATGGGTTCTACTCCAAACCAGGTGGATATTTTTACTTTAAGATAGTCATGCACATGTCAAGGAGGATCATACGGGTGGCAGTAGCAGTAGCTGGTAGTGTAATAATACTGGTTACTGCTCATCTTTTATACCTGCAATCCATGAAAGCGTCAGAAACCTATCCGCAGGATACATTCCTATCCACTGTAACCAAAAAGAAAGCGCTGATCGTTACTGCACATGACGACGATGCCTATTCATTTGCCGGCACCATCCTGGGACTGGTAGCGCAAGGCTGGGATATCAGCCAGGTAAGTTTCGGCAGAGCTGACGAAGAAAAAAATCAATTGTTTTACAGCCTTGCTAAAACACAAGGCTTATCCAATGTTTACCTGTTAAAACTTCCGTATCGCAAAGACACCTCCCGCAATACATGGCTGCCTTTTCCTGTTGAACGTTTTCCTGATGTTTTTAATGTTGATACAATATACCATGCACTTGCGGCATTGATCGACAGCCTGCAACCTTCCATTATTTTTTCCCTGGACGACAGCATCGGCGGTTATGGTCATCCGGATCATGTATTCATCAGCAAACAGGTAATAGCCTATTGCAATAACAACCAAACACGCCCGGGTTTTTCTGTGCAGAAAGTTTACCAGGCAGTATTTCCGCCTTCCATGGCAGAAAAAATACTGGTCAGAAATTCTACCAGCGATATCAACCTGTACAAAATGGGACAGCAACAATATCATTGTTCAGGCATGCCGTTGCCCGATGTGCAGGTCAACATTTATTCCTATGCCCGGCAGAAAAAGCAATACATGAATAGCTTTTCACCCCACGACCGCAAGAATATTGGCAAGATCTCTCCTTTCTACAACTGGTATCCGTGGTGGGTGTATTTCCGCATTTTCAATAAAGAATATTTCAGGGTAGTGGAAAATCAGGTGCCGGGAGCTACGTTTTAGCTGTTAGCACTATAACAGCCATGATAATCAAACCATTTAACCATTAAACCAGCTTGTAATTCCCCGCTACATTCCATTCAGGATTATTGATTTGCCCCTAATGGCTGGTGGAAGACACCAGCCATTTTTATTCATTTCAACTTCCCCCGCTGGTGAGACATCCAGCCGGAATTAAATTTTTTAGGTTTCCGGTTTAGCTGTCAGCCAGGCTTGAACCTTTTCAGCTTTAGGATTGTTTGAATTTTGCAAGTATCCGTTTGAATCCTGTAAACAGGTACGCCCCGACCCGGCTTAACTTTGGGGTAACGTTAATTTTATGGGCCTCCTCAGCAAACACCCACTATTTGTTTTAAATTTATAGTATGCCGAAAACAGAAACGCTGGAAGATTTTTATCTGAAAAAGATGAACTGGTTGCCCGACAACCTGAAAAAAGATATCGGGCATTTCAACGTGTTCAGAACAGAAGATTGTGTGGGCGCCAACAAACAACCTCCACAATATACCCGCAGGGATTTTTACAAGATCTCCCTGACGCGGGGCAAGCACCTTTATCACTATGCGGATAAAAGCCTGGAGATCTCCGGCTCTACGCTTATTTTCTTCAACCCCAGCGTTCCATACATCTACCAGAACCAGTCAGAAAATCCATCAGGCTTCTTCTGCATTTTTAAGGAAGCATTCTTTACAGAACGTTTTCGTGGCGGCATACGTGAAATGCCCATGTTCACTCCCGGCAATAAACCAACTTACGCACTGGACAAAGCACAGGACAAATATGTAAGCCTGATCTTTGAAAAAATGCTGGAAGAGATCGGTTCTGATTATACATACAAGTACGATCTGATCAGGAACTATATCATGGAGATCATTCACTATGCCATGAAGATCCAGCCTACCGAAACACTATATCAACATGCTGATGCCAATACACGCATCACTGCCGTGTTCACAGAATTGCTGGAGCGCCAGTTCCCGATTGAATCTACTTCACAGCGGTTTGAATTGCGTTCAGCACGCGATTTTGCCAACCAGCTTGCTGTACATGTCAATCACCTGAACCGTGCTATCCGGCTTACTACCGGCAAAACCACTACCGAACATATTTTTGAAAGACTTACCAGCGAAGCCAAAGCATTACTGAAACATACCAACTGGAATATTGCAGAGATCAGTTATTGCCTGGGGTTTGAAGAACCAGCACACTTCAATCACTTTTTCAAAAAACAAACAAATCTTACACCTTCTTCATTCAGGAATTAAACAGTTGCAACAGCAATGGATGAACAATATACCAGTGAAAGGATAACTGTACCCCCTGCATTTGAAGAGCTATTTACCTATTTATATCACGCAGCCAATGCCGGCCCAGAACCCATAGAGAAAACTTTTGTCCCCAGTTTTCAAACCATCCTGGTATTCAGTTTCGGCACTACCGTTTCATTGACCACCGCTCAGCAAAACACGCTTACATGCAATACCTGTATGGTGATCGGTCCTGTAAAGCAATCTTTTTTCTATACACTGCCTCCGGGCGCCGATATACTGGTAGCTAATTTTAAAGAAGATGCTTTCTATCGCTTTTTCGGACAGGCAATTGTTTTAGCCGTACACCCCGATGAATTGCTGAAAGAGAATTGCTTTACGGAGTTGTGGCAAACGCTGAAAAACATACCAGATACTGCTTCCCGCATACAATACATACTACAGTTCTGTGAACCATATATAAAAGAACGCAACCTGTTGTCAGAACGGCTGGCTGCCCTCACCGGCAACAATGATCTGCTGAATCCTGTAAAGATCATTGCCCGGGAAACACAGCAAAGTGAACGCGCTGTGCAAATGAAACAGAAAGCGCAGTTTGGTTATAGTGTAAAAGAGATCACCCGGTACCAGCGTTTTTTAAAGGCTATCCATCTTGTACAACAGCAACTGGTACAGGGACAAAAAATTGACTGGTTTGAGATCATTCACGACTGTGGTTATTATGACCAGAGCCAGTTGATACACGATTTCAAACACTACCTGCATCTTTCGCCCACACGCTTTGTACAGTTTCAGCAAGATATATGTATAGCAACACCTGGCTGACCCTTTTCTTTTGCTTAATATTTGAATTTCATAACGAATGGTTTGAAACATACAAATAACACCCTCCATACCCACCGTACATTTGTACCAGCATTATGAAACGCAATTACCCCATACCACCCCTTCCGGTTGCAGCAACAATATTCATTGCTGATATTGTATGTTAAGGATCACGACCATAAGGAACTTTTATCTCATTGTTTACATACGCAGCCACGACGCCAGAAATTTTCTGTACACATTCAGGGACGACTTTTTACCTCAACGTACTATACAATACCTGCGTACTTTACCCGCCTTTACTTCGCAGCATAACAATGCGTATGTGCTGACCGATAAACAGGAAATTACCGCAACGGAAATATTCAGAAAGATCCATTCGGAAAAAGATTCTGACTATATTTTTTCTGAAGACCTGCAACGCATTTACCTGGTTGAACTACTGCACTTTATTATGAAAGTGTACCAGGAAAGCCATCCATGCAAAGACTATTGCCACAATTAAACAGCTTTTTCGTTTTCTTACAATTCTTCGCCACAGAAGCAGTGGAAATTTGTGTCATAAAACTTTACTACTATGCAACACAATGCTTCCATTCTTATTACAGGCGCTACAGGCAATGTAGGCACAACATTGGTCAACCAGTTATCAGCCCGCGGCATACCATTCCGTATAATGGTACGCACGGTAAAGGATGCTGAGAAATTCGCTTCCCTGCAACATGCAGAAATTGTTACAGGAGATTTTAATGACGCCCCAGGTATACGTAAAGCCCTGCAAGGCATTGAACGTGCATTTCTGCTAACCAATTCATCAGAACACGCAGAAACATTGCAATGCAATTTCACAGATATTGCCCATGCCGAAGGTGTACAACACATTGTAAAGCTCTCTCAACTGGCAGCAGATATACACTCACCCGTACGTTTTCTCCGTTACCATGCAGCAGTAGAAAAAAAGATCAGTACATCGGGTATGACATATACTTTTTTACGTCCTAACCTTTTTATGCAGGGACTATTATCTTTTCGTGATTCCATTATCAGCCAGGGAAAATTCTTTGCAACAGCAGGAACGGCAGCTATCAGTGCCATAGACGTACGCGATATTGCCGCTGTAGCAGCAACAGTATTAACCACCAATGGTCATGAAGGGAAGACCTATACCCTTACCGGTCCGGAAGCACTGACACATATGCAGATAGCCGAACAGTTATCAGAAGCCCTTGCACGTTCTGTACAGTATGTGAATATACCACAGGATGCCATGCGTCATGCGCTGCTGGCAGCAGGCTTTCCTGAATGGCAGGCTGAAGGACTGATTGAAGATTATGATCACTATGCACGGGGCGAAGCTGCCGCTGTAACCACTGCTGTACAGGAGATAACAGGACAAGCACCACGCAGTTTCAGCAGTTTTGCAAAAGAATATGCGGCTTTCTTCTCCTGAGATCACACATTTCTTAAACAATATTTTTTCCTGTTTGAATTATGCAAGTATCTGTTTCAAAGCTGTAACAACCCGCCCTGTCTGCAGTAATACCTTTGTATGGCAATGTTCATGAACAGCTAAACATCCATTTTCACAACTACGCTTTTTTAAAAAATCAATATGAAAAATAGAGTATGGTTTGTAACCGGTGCATCCCGGGGACTAGGCCTTTCATTGGTAAAAAAACTGCTGCAGGCAGGTTTCCCGGTAGCTGCTACCTCACGCAATATTGCAGAACTGGGAAAAGCCGTATCGGCAGATAAAAAAACATTTCTTCCTTTAACAGTAAATGTAAGTGATGAAAACAGTGTGGCACAAGCCATTCAGCATACTGTAGATCATTTTGGCAGTATTGATGTAATTGTAAACAATGCGGGTTACGGACTTGCAGGCGCACTGGAAGAGCTGACCGATGCTGAATCAAAACAAAACTTCGACATCAACGTTTTTGGCACGCTCAATGTGATCCGCAAAGCAATGCCATTCCTGCGTCAACAGCAATCCGGGCATATTTTCAACATTGCCTCTATTGGCGGTTTTACAGGCAATTTTCCGGGGTTTGGTATTTACTGTGCTACCAAGTTTGCGGTACATGGTTTTTCCGAATCACTGGCAGCAGAAGTAAAACCTTTTGGTATCCACGTTACCGTTGTATCGCCAGGATATTTCAGAACCAGTTTCCTGGACAGTGTTTCCCTGAACACACCAGCTACTGAAATTGCAGCCTACCAGAATGTACGTGAAGTGCAATCTGCTCACCAGCACAATATTAATGGCCGCCAGCCAGGTGATCCGGATAAAGCAGCAGACGTACTGATCGAAGTAACACACCAGCAGCAACCACCCCTGCATCTTTTCCTGGGCCAGGACGCATACAATCTGGCAGAAGTCAAAATACAAGCTGTAAAACAGGATATGGCACAGGTACAACACCTGGCCACAGCTACGGCTTTTGCCGAATAATTATACCTGCACACTTACGCAAACGTTCTGCCGGCAAATACTGGCAGAACGTTTGCTTGCATACCTGTATGAAAAGGAATTACAGAAAGGAACACCTCCCGGTATGGCAGATCAGGAAATGACTATCAGTGAGAGAAAATTTTTATGATCTCCGGAAAAACATTGCGTTTTCTCAAAAATTCAAACCGCAGAACCTGTAACTGTTCCCTTGTCAAAACTACTCAAGCAGATACGAGCCTTCGATAAGAAGCCGGGCTGGCATTGCTGCGTTTTTTAAAATAGTTTGACAGATGACTTTCATCGGTAAATCCAAATTCATCAGCTATCTGTTTCAATGTTAACCCGCCGGATACGATCCGTTTCTCAATCAGTCTGGTACGGTATGTATTTACGTACTCGCGATAGCTGATAGAAAAATTTCTTTTGAAATAAGCACTGAAATAATTGCTGGCAATACTGAAGTGGGTAGCAATATTCTTTACCTGTATCTTTTCCGGTTCATAAATATGCTGATGAATAAAGGAGATCATTGCTTCTTTATCAGGAAGTCCATTGTCAATACGCACATCCAGTTTGGTGATCGCTTCTTTTATCAAACCAAAAATGGACAGTACCTGGTAATACACCAATGGCGACGTGGCCACGTCCTTACGACAATTATAAGCAAGTATATTCTCGAACGTATTGCGCAGGATGGTTTTACAGGGTTCATCCAGTACCAGCTTCATTTCTTTCAGCAGTTTGTGACGCATGATCACTTCCGGTTTGCTTACAAGAAACTCATCCGGTGCCAGGTGATTTTTACTACTGAAATAATTATCGGTAAACTTGATCAATGCAAAATGTGTGCTCTTCTTAATATCAAAATAGTGCTCATCATCTGGTGAGATCACAAACAGATCACCACCTTTATAAGGAATACGATTATTGTTCAGCAAATGAACACCACAACCTTTAAAAATGTAAATGATCTCGTAATAGGTATGCCGGTGAGCGGGCAGGTGAAAGGTTTCTTCCTCAAACTCGGTTATCACCAGCGTTTCGTATTGTTTCAACCTGTTCATGTCATAAAGTTACAAGTATATGTTTTAAATATACAAGCTATTAACTTTTGTTTTACAGGATATTTGCAGGTATGAATACAGAAGGGTTATCAGGCAAGCAGCTTATTATCATGGCCATTGCGGCAGGTGTTTGTGTGGCCAACATCTATTATAATCAGCCTATCCTGCATGAAATTGCAGCAACTTTTCATGCTACAGAAGGAGAGGTAGGTGTTATTTCCGTACTGGCGCAGGCAGGTTATGGACTGGGATTGTTTTTTCTTACTCCGCTGGGCGATAAAACTGACCGCAAAAAACTCATATTGATTTTACAGGCCATATTGATTGTGGTCTTACTGGGTATGTGTTATACACCTGTACTGTCGGGTGTATATGGCGTGAGCCTGTTAACCGGTTTGCTGGCAGTAGCGGCCCAGGTTATCTTACCAATGGCAGCCAGTCTTTCCGGTAATAATAAAGGCCGTAATGTAGGGATCGTTTTTACAGGCATACTGGTGGGCATACTGGCAGCACGTGTATTCAGCGGCTATATTGCCTCTGTGTTAAGCTGGCGGTATGTATACGGTATTTCGGCAGGCATGGTATTCATTTCTGCGTTGATGATCCAGACATCGTTACCCAATGTTCCCGCACGTTTCTCTGGCAACTACAAACAATTACTTCAATCCACATTACAACAGATAGGCCGTTTTGCCTTGCTGAGAAGAACAGCATTACTGGGGGCACTGATATTCGGTGCATTCTGTTCTTTCTGGACAACGCTTACATTTCATTTAAGCAGTACCCCGTTCAATTATCAAACCAGTACGATCGGCTTGTTTGGTATACTGGCCATTGGCGGTGCATTGCTGGCACCGGTATTTGGCAAGCTGGCAGATAAAGGCAACCCGCTGCGCTCACAGTTCATTTCAGTAACCGTGCTGATCATAAGTGTGGTGATGATCAAATTATTTCCTTACAATATCCTGTCATTTATAATTGCAGTATTGTTACTGGATATTGGTGTACAGGCCACGCAGATCACCAATATTGCCACCATCTATTCACTGGATGAAGCCGCACATAGCCGCATCAATACCGTTTACATGACCTCTTATTTCCTGGGCGGGGCTACGGGTACATTGGCGGGCGTACAATGCTGGCGGATAGGCGGATGGCCGCTGGTTACCTGGCAGTTGCTGGCATGGAGTGTAGCAGCCCTGGCAGTGGTACTGTACGGCTACAGGGTACAATCTTTGCAGCGACTGAATACAGCTCCTGTTTCAAATAAAAAATAATAGTATGAGCAAAAATACCATCCGTCATAGTACAGCATTATTCCTGTCGGTGGTTATACCGGCATCCTGCAACCAGGCTGATAACATCGGGAACACACGCAGCATAGAAGCCATGTACAAGACAGGCAAACAGATCAGCAAAGGACCTTTGGCACCATAACACAGTTTATAGCTTAACTTTTAAAGCAGCCACATGAACAGAAAAATATTTATGCAGTTGATAGGATTATCAGTCGCGGGTATCCTTATTCATCCTGATAAAACAATGGCTATGCAACACATTGCTCCCGAACAATTGTATTTTAAAGATGATGGTATAATACCCAACAATAAACTGCCGCTGTTGTTGTACCATAATGCCTTCAATGAACGGGGCACTGCTGGTGCAGCCTGGCTTGAAAAAGTATTTGCAGGTAATCACTGGACCAATAGCTGGCGATGGGGTGTATATCCCTTTCATCACTACCATAGCAATACCCATGAAGTACTGGGTATTTTCAGTGGTTCTGCTTTATTACATCTTGGTGGTGAAAAAGGTAAAAAGATAACAGTGCAGGCAGGTGATGTGATCATTATTCCCGCCGGCGTAGGACATAAATGTCTTGAACACAGTGATGACTTCACCGTAGCAGGCGCTTATTCCAATGGATTGCAGCCCGATCTTAATAAGGGCGAAAAAGGTGAACGCCCCGGTACAGACAACAATATTGCTGCAGTAAAAATGCCAGACACTGACCCTTTGTATGGCAAAAACGATGGCTTGCGGACTATATGGAAATAGCAACGCGGTGAAATACGAAGTGTGAAGCACATATTATGTTATATAGCATGCTGTATCCGGCATTTCACATCCCGCATCTTATACATATGCATCCGTAAACATTTTATTAAACTCAACATATAAAAAACATGGAATACAGACAACTCGGAGCATCGGGGTTACAGGTACCTGTATTAAGCTTTGGTACCGCAACCTTTGGCGGCAGCAATGATTTTTTCAAAGCATGGGGCAGCACACAAGCTGCTGAAGCTACACGACTGGTAGATCTTTGCCTGGATGCAGGTGTTAATTTTTTCGATACAGCAGATATTTATTCTGATGGCCTTGCAGAAGAGATACTGGGCAAAGCCATTGCCGGTAAACGAGATAAACTGATCATTTCTACCAAGGCAACCTTTACATTTGGTAAAGCCCCCAACAACCAGGGATCATCACGTTTTCATTTGCTGAAACAGATCGAAGGCAGCCTGAAACGCCTGAATACAGATTATATTGACGTTTACCACATGCATGGTTTTGACGGCAACACGCCTGTAGAAGAAACCATGCGCACACTGGACGATCTTATTCAGAGTGGTAAAGTACGTTATATCGCAGCATCCAATTTCTCCGGATGGCACCTGATGAAATCACTGGGCGTTGCAGATAAATATGGATGGAACCGCTATGTGGCACACCAGGTATATTATTCACTGGCCAACCGTGAATATGAATGGGAGCTGATGCCATTGGGCATTGATCAAAAAGTTGGCGCTATTGTGTGGTCGCCATTGGCAGCAGGCAGACTGGGAGGCAAATACCGCCGTAACCAGCCTGTTCCGAAAGACAGCCGTGTGGCACAGGGTGGTAGCCCCGTTCCTGAAACTGCGTTACAGGAAAATATTTTCTATAACACTATTGATGCACTGGATGCGGTAGCTGCGGAAACCGGCAAAACCATTGCACAGGTAGCTATCAACTGGCTGCTGCAAAGACCCACTGTATCCAGTATCATTATCGGTGCACGTAATGAAGAACAGTTAAAACAAAACCTGGGTGCTGTAGGCTGGAGCCTTACTACCGATCAGTTAAAAAAACTGGATGCCGCCAGTGAAGTGCCTACTATTTATCCATACTGGCACCAACGCCAGAACCTGACACTGAATCCTCCGCCAAAATTCTATTAACAGGAAATTGTTTCTTATACCAACGCCCGGCCATTTTTGTGCCGGGCTTTTTTAATTATGTACAGTTTCTCCTATTTTTACAGGAACCTACACAACCTTAAGTATATTACTATACGCTGCATTGTCACGCAAGGCACTACATCACTCATTAAATAAGGTTATGGAAAACTACAGCATCGTTATCATTATTATGGCTGTTATGCTGGCATTATCTGCACTGGCCGACAAGATCCGAATTCCCAATCCCGTATTATTGATCGTGGCCGGTATCGGCATCGGGTTCATTCCTTCTATTCCACATGTTGAGCTGGACCCGGAAGTGATCTTCCTGATCTTTCTTCCTCCTTTATTATATGATGCAGCTTTTAATATTTCCTTTCGCGAATTCAGGACCAATATCAACACCATCAGTACATTGTCCATTTCGCTGGTATTCATTACGGCCACCGGCATTGCTGTTACTGCCCATTACCTGATACCCGGTATGACCTGGCCTTTATCATTTGTACTGGGCGCTATTCTTTCTGCCACCGATGCTGTTGCTGCCATGAGCATTACCAAAGGATTGGGATTATCGCATAAAACCAACACTATTCTGGAAGGAGAAAGCCTGGTGAACGATGCTTCAGCACTGGTAGCCTACCGGTTTGCTGTAGCTGCAGTAACAGGTACCTCGTTTGTACTATGGAAAGCATCGTGGCAATTCCTGA
Source organism: Chitinophagaceae bacterium PMP191F (assembly GCA_001302245.1). Classification (GTDB taxonomy): domain Bacteria; phylum Bacteroidota; class Bacteroidia; order Chitinophagales; family Chitinophagaceae; genus PMP191F. The sequence goes on along the minus strand of LGYU01000007.1, from coordinate 67,611 downwards.
TCTTAATGGCAGGCGGTTTCCTGGTAGGGGCTGTTATGGGGAAACTACTGGGATTTGTACTGATACGTGTAAAGAACAATCATATTGTGGCTACCAGCTTTATGTTGCTGATGCCGTTCATTGCCTACAGGGTAGCGGAAGAAATTCATGTATCCGGTGTAATTGCAGTGGTGATATTAGGATTAAGCATTTCACGATTCAGTCGAAAAGTATTTCCGGAAACGATCCGTCACCAGTCAAAAGCATTCTGGGATACCATCATTTTTCTACTGAACGGCCTCATCTTTATCCTCATCGGATTACAGTTTCCGTATGTGATTGCCACTATCAGCAAAACCAGCCTGATGCCATACCTTGGCTATGCATTGGTAATTACCATTGTTGCACTGGCATTGCGTATGGTAAGGGTGTTTCTGCAACAGGCCAACCTGCAACGCGCTTTTCAATCTAAAAAAAGACGTATTGCCGAAGGGGCATTACTTGATTTCAACACCAGTCTTATCATCAGTTGGTCGGGCATGCGCGGCATTGTTTCGCTAGCCATCGCAATTGGTTTACCTTTGACGCTTGCAAACGGAGAACCCTTTCCTCAACGCACCCCTATTATATTCATTTCTATTGCGGTAGTATTGCTTACACTCATCGGACAGGGACTTACACTTCCCTGGCTGGTAAAAAAACTAACCGGCAAAAGTGCCGGAGAGCCTGTCAAAACAGATCATTAACGTGATACAAAAAAATCCCGGCAATGAAGCATATCATCTCCGGGATTCTCCAAATAACGTTGTATTATTATTTATGTTCCAGTAGCAATTGCATCAATGCTTCAGCAGCCACACGACCTTTTTTCTTTAGTAAAGGTCTTGGCGTATCATCTCCCACTTCATACGTAAGCGCATCTGTTTTAAATGTACGCATCAGCCAGGCTTTGGAAACATTCCCACCATTGCCCGATGGTTTTACATTGGGTTTAAAACCAGAAATGCTGCCAGCAAAACGTTTCAGCCATGCATTGGTAAGTCCGGGAATATTGGTCAGCGTGTCTTCATTGGTGTAGAACACATCATTGTAGGTGCTGTGAAAATCAATAGCAAAATACACAGTAGACTGTTGCTCTTTTTGCCTGGTGAGCAAAAACTCTTTTACTGCTTTTGTTTCCGGTTGTACAAACAGATCCCAATCGCGGTTCAGATCAACACCACCTGCATTGTGTCGCCAGTTACCTTCATCCACGCCGTCTGGATTCAGCATGGGTACCATTATTATTTCAAACTCTTTTCTGAAATCAACTGCAAGCCGTGTATTGCCCAATACTGAACGTACAAATTCCTGCATGGCCATATAGCCTGTTACTTCCGGCGGATGTTGTCGGCTCAGTACAATGATCTGTTTTTTACCATTACTACCAGTGGTGCTCAAAGCAACAATGGGTTTACCCATTACACTGTACCCTATTATCTGTTGATGAACAAAAGGCAACGTTGCCAGGCTATCCATCCATTGATAGGACATGGAAGAAGGTATTAACTCCTGTGCTGCCACCAGCAACGTATCACTGTTTACAGACAACTGAAAACTGACCGCACTATCTTTTCTACCGGTTTTTACAGGAATATCGTTCCAGCTTGCGCCCCTGTCATAACTCACTTTTGGGTTGTAGCGATGACGGGTACCGGTGTATTGCATCTGCATCCATACAGTTTGCCTGCTGCCCCACACTTTAAATGCATACCACGGACTTGGATTTACAGGTTTATTTTCCGGCGAAACAGTAATAACAAAATGTTCCTTATCCTGCTGCTGTATATCATTCACCCTGGCACCGGCAAACATGTTGCTGAACTGTACAGTACCATTGTTGAATGAATAAATACGGCGTTGTTGTAAATCAATTTTAATGGCAGCCTTATTATTGCTGCCGGTTTCTGTAACAACGGGTTTGGAAGTGGAGCAACTGCTATACAGAAGACCTGCTGTTATAGCTAACCAGTAAACAATGCTTTTCATCATAGTTCGGTAAAATCTTATGCAATTAAGAAGATTCCCGGCAATAATAGCCGGGAACCTCACTTTCCATCGGATAATTGTTAAGCAGTGAATTGTCGTTTCATGTGCAACTGCATTAACCTAGGGATTCTGCACCATATAAGGATTTACATTCATCTCATCCTGCGGTATCAGGAACTGCCAGCGTACGTCACCTGCCGGAATGGGTGTGGTAACACCTACTGTTGCCAGCGTGGAGGTGGCTCCTGTACCACTTCTGTTCAATGCACTGTTGGTACGTTTCAGATCCAGGAAACGGAAACCTTCACCCCATAGCTCTACTCTTCTGTGTGTCATGATCTCTTCAATCAGCGCATCACCGGTCAATGAGGATTTTACATAAGCGGGATTGCGGTTCACTACCAGTGTGTATAATACATTGGCTGCATCTGTATATTTACCGGCTCGTGCCAGCGCTTCCGCTTCTACCAGGTACATTTCTGCCACGCGCATAAAAGGGATATCACCTGCACTTACAGTAGGATCTTTCACCAGGTATTTACGATGCTGGTAAGCTTTCTTTACCTGTGTAGGTTCCGGTTGCCCTGTTCCCGCGTTGATCACACCGGGAAAATTTACTTCATCGGCAGTAGTGCCATCCCACCAGAGTTTTTTACGGATATCGGTAGATGCCAGTGCTACATATAATTTTGTATTGATCTTTTTAGGATTGGGCCTGGTATGTGCCGAATTAAAGTTAGCCGACATATACGCAAAGAATGAACCATACGCAGGCAACTGGCTGGCCAGCTGATTGGCACCCCACATCCATTCAGGATTACCAAGATTATTGAATCCTTCCAGGTACTGCGCATTCGACATTAGTGCATATCCCTGCCGGGCCAGCGAAGCATATTTTGCAGCCGTATCATACGACTGCATGGTAAGCGCTACACGTGCACGGATACCATATACAGACGATAAACGCAGATGCGTATTTTTGGTATTGGTAGCAGGATTCTGTAACAACACGGCAGCAGCATCCAGGTCTTTTACTACCTGCGTGTATACTTCCTCCACCGTATTCCTGGGCAAAGGGTCGATAGTAACCCTTGTAACAACAGGCACTCCCAATTGTGTATTTTCCTGTCCTGCGTTATAACGAACGCCAAACAACTGTACCAGGTACGAATGTGCCCATCCACGCAAAGCAAGCGCCTCTCCTTTAATCACCTTCTTAACCCCTTCATCGCCTTCAATGCCATCAATATTGGCAAGGATCATATTGGCGTTGGCAATGATCTTGTAAAAGAAACGGTAAGAAAAATAGTTCAGTGCACTGGAAACACTGCGGTGATTCGCCCATTTATAATCATTTCTGAAATAACTGGTGCCGGATGCACTGTGCACAATGTCCTCACCCATAAAATCCATAGTGATCATCATGGCAGCCAGGCCATCTTCCGACTGGCTGGCATATTGCATATACAATGCCCTGTAAATACCGTTCAGTGCGGTCTGAGCATTGGCTACGGTGCTGAATGCATCTTCTTCTGATATCTGGTCAGAAGGTTGTGTATCTATATAGGATTTTTTACAGGAAAAAAGCAGGAGTGCTGCGCACACACATGCAAGAAGGTATTTATATTTCAATTGCTTCATGATGTTCTTTTTTAGAGTGTTACATTAATACCCAGTGTTACAATACGTGCAGGTGCATAGGTGTAAGAAGGAGCGCCTGTATAGGTTTGTGTAGGATCAAGACCTTTTCTTTTGGAAGTGATCAGCAGGTTTTCTCCGGCCAGGTAGATCCTTGCACTCTGCATACCTGCCTGGTTTAGCAATTTGCGGGGAACAGTATAGGTTAATGTTACACTACGCAGGTTAAAGTAAGTGGCATCGGTAAGCCATTGGTCACTATCGTACATACTGGTACCGGTAGTTCTTCTGGGTACATCTGTAACATCACCTGCTTTCTGCCATCTTTTTAACTGATCGCGGTGAATAGCACGGCCATAGGTACCACGGTACATCAGCGATTGATAATCGTTGTCGAATACTTTACCACCCAACTGGTACATCAGCAGCAACTGTAATGAAAATGCTTTATAGCTGACAGTACTGGAAACACTTCCATACAGATCAGGAATGGCACTACCTGTATAGCGGTATTGCGCATTGGAAGCAGTGGAAGTCACCGTATCACCTTTTCCATTTACAAACGTATTGCTGGCAGAACCATCTTTTGCAGCAAACAGGCTGGCCCCGGTATTGGGATCTACGCCATACCAGTCACGTAACCAGAACTCATACATGGATTTGCCCACTTCATATTTCTTGGTACCATTAATTGCACCGCGATAACCTTCAGGCAAGGCTATCAGTTTGTTCTTGAACGTAGTTCCATTGAAGGTCAGATTCCATTTTACATTTTTGTTGCGCACAATATCGCCAGACAACCTGAACTCATATCCCCTGTTGCGCATACTGCCATAGTTCACGTTTCTCCTGGTAAGACCACTGGTAAGCGACAACGGTTCGTCAAACAACAGGTTGTCTGACTGACGGTGGAAAAACTCAAACGTACCGCTTAACCTGTTCTTGAATACACTGAACTCTACTGCTACATCAGAGCTGACAGATGTTTCCCACACCAGATTGGGACTGGCCACACTGGTTTGCAGAATACCGGGCTCTGTACCGTTGTTGTACCCCAGCGTATACAATGCCTGGTACAGGAAATAACCAGACAGGTTATCATTACCCACCTGACCATAAGAGGTGCGCAAACGCAGGTAGTCGATGTTTTTAACATGGAAGAATTTTTCATTGCTGATATTCCATGCAGCACTGGCCGACCAGAATGATCCCCATTTGTTATCAGGATGAAACTTGGAAGAAGCGTCACGACGGAAAGACCCCGAAGCAATATAGCGCTCTTTATAACCATATTCCAGTCTTGAAAAATAGCCTTCAGTTCTGTAATCGCGGTCGTATGAACTTAGCAGTGTAATAGTAGTGAAGTTGTCCAGCACGGTAGATCCTTCTGCGATCTGCCCGCTGGCACGGCCTGTAAAATAATCGTAACTGTTGTTATAGTTTTCGTGACCAGCCAGGAAACTTATTGCATGATCACCAAACGTTCTGTCGTAGTTCAGCAACTGGTTCACGTTGTAATAAAGACTGGTAGTATTTACCCGGTAAGTACGGCCTACACCAATGGCATCACCGATCTGTGGATTATCAAAGGAAATAGAACGGTAATTATTCAGGTTAATGCTGGCATTGGCAGTAAGACGAAAATTGCGCAGGAACTTTATTTCAATATTGGTATTGCCATTCACGGCACTACGGCGCTGCTCTACATCATTCAGTATGGTTTCAGCAACTACGTTACGGCCGGTAAACACCGGGCGATAGTCACCTGCATCATATACCTTTTCTCCTTTGCTGTTCAGTACATACCCACCGTTTGCATTGTGTTTATGAACAGGATAAATGGGTGCCAGGATCAGGTCAATATAAAAAGGGTTCTCATTGATACCACTGTTCTCATTGGCCTGGTTTGACTGGCTGTAATTGGCAGCCAGGTTCGCACCGGCCTTAAACCATTTGTTGATCTGGCTATTCACCCGCAAACGCGCGCTGTAACGCCTGAAGTCGGATTTAATAGTAAACCCATTTTCATCCAGATAGCCTAATGATACATAGTAATCTGTTTTAGCATTACCGCCACTGAGTGAAAGATTGTAATCACTACGTTTACCGGTACGCTTCAATGCATTGCTCCAGCTAAGGTCTTCCGCATATTTCAAACCAGCATTGGGATTGAGAGTACCATCTGTAAACACCACTTCGCTATCCGGCACATTAAAGGGATTAATACCCAGCATACTGATCAGTTCGTTCGAAGCCTGTGTATTGGCGTCTGTCAGCGGAGTACCATTATCCACCAGGCCGTTGCGCATGGATTCCCACATCATAGGCATATACTCATACGCATTCAGCTTTTGATAATTTGGCAATGCGCGGCTGCTCACGCCTTGTTTGAGCGTAAACATTACATTGTTCTTATTCTTTTTACCGCTTTTGGTAGTGATCAGTACTACGCCATTGGCACCACGTGCACCATAAATGGCCGTAGCAGAAGCGTCTTTCAGAACGGTCAGCGTTTCGATATCATCTATATTGATATTACTCAGTACACCTTCATAAGGAGCGCCGTCAAGAATGTACAACGGGTTGTTATCACTGTTAATAGAACTGAAACCACGTATGCGCACAGCAGGGCCTTCACCCGGCTGACCGCTGCCCGCATTGGTTTGAATGCCCGGAGAAGCACCCGCCAGTACTGAAGTGATATTGGTAACAGGACGTTGTTCAAATTCCTGGCTTTTGATAGTAGTAACAGAAGTAGTAACATTTTTTGCTTTGGTACTTCCGTATGCAACGATCACCACATCGTTCATCTGGTTCACCTTCATGGTTACTGTTAATACCGGTAGTTCCGAACGGCCTTTTAATGGCACTTCCAGTGTTTCAATATTGGTGGCGGTAATGATCAGTGTGCTGTTGTTATCTACATTCTTCAAAACGAAGTCGCCATTTCTATCAGTACTGGTAGCAATGGTGGTGCCTTTTACAGTAACAGTAACAATCACCGGATCACCCTTATCATCCACAATTTTCCCTTTTACATCAACCGGTGGCAGTAATGCATCGGCCTTTGACAATACAACAGGCTTCTTTTTTACAATCACAATGGTATTGCCCTGTATGTCGTAATCTACAGGCTGACTTTTCAGTATGATCTGCAAAGCCTCTGTAAGCGGCGTTTTGTTAAGGTTAACAGAAACCGGTATAGCTCCTTCAAGATCTTCTGTACGATAAAAGAATACATACCCGGTTTGTTTTTTAATAGCCTTAAAGATCCTGGCCAGCGGAATATCCTCACCGGAGTAAGTAACAGTTTGTGCAACACTCTTTGCATTGACATGCATGCAAAAAATGAACATCATAAGAGCACTTAACTTCATAATACGCAGTGTTTTGGTCAGCAGTTCCCGATTTGCCCGTACCCTACAGTACCAGTTACCCGGCCTGTTAAACACAGGGCATGTGGAATTGGCAGTTAAATACATAACTTCGTTTTGGTTTAGAATTAAATAATAAATACGCGCAGTCTTATTTATTGCTGAAACTATTCCGCTGCCGTTCCGGCTCCTACCCCGGAACGGCTTTTTGTTTCAGACAATATCTTCCCAGCCAACATGTCTTTTATTTTTTAAGACAAGCCGGCAAGCACCATTGATATAGTTTAATGATTGTAAAAAAACTTCACCCGTTTAGCATCACCCAAGTATCACAATCCTGTTACCTTCTTCTATCCTGTATTTTACCCTCGTTCCTGATAATATTTTCAATAATTGCGTTAAGGTAAGATTGCGTTCCAGCTCACCCGTAAAACTTCCTTTGGGTAATCCACCTTCATACACCACATTCAGGTTGTACCATCGTGCCAGTTGCCGCATTACCGTTTTGATGTCCGCATCTTCAAAATGAAAAAGACCGTTCTTCCATGCCATCACCTCTTCAATGTCTGCATCACTTACTACTTTAATGGCTTTACCGGTTGTCATTTGTGCCTGCTGTCCAGGCTTCAGTATCACGGGTTGCGCATTGGCAACAGCCCAGTCTGTATTTACTTTCACGCTTCCCTGCAGCAAGGTGGCATGTATAAAATTTTCATCTGCATAGGCATTGATATTAAAATGTGTTCCCAGTACTTCCACCGTTGCACGCTCGTCGATCGTTACTACAAACGGAATATTTCTTTTGTCTGCTGCAACATGGGCTACTTCAAAATAAGCTTCACCAGTTATTTTCACTTGTCTTTCACGTGCCGTAAACACTATAGGGTAAGTAATACTGGAGGCTGCATTGAGCCATACCTTGCTGCCATCCGGTAACACCAGTTGATATTGTCTGCCTTTAGGCGTAGTCATGGTATTATACAGCACCTCTCCTGCATGATGTAAACTATCCTGCGCATAAATAAGCTGACCGTTCTGCAATGTCACCGCAACACCAGCCTGTGTTGTAACAACGCCATTTCCCATACTGTCCAGTATCATTTTACTGCCGTCGGCCAGCGTCAGTATGGCGCCCTCCTTACCGGGTAATACGTCGTTTTGTTTTTCCGGTTGTACCGATACTGTTTTCTCCGGCGATGTTTTACCGGAACGGCTGAACAGGAAAAAACCGCCTGCTGCCAATAGCAGCAATATTGCCGCAGCCCACGCAATGGTTCTTCTCCCAAAAGACAAATGTTTTACAGGAGCTGTTGTATCTTTTATTTTTTCCAGCAATTTTTCCAGTTCTACACCATTGTACGGAACATCGGTTTCCTTTGCAGAAAGCATGGCGGCATAAGCATCCAGTACCTGCCGGCATTCTTCTTCAGAAAGGGTTTCCAGCCATTGGTTAAAGCCGTCCTTTTCCGTCTCAGTAGCGCTGCCAGTGGCAAATTTTTCTAACAAATGGAAATAGTTCATAGTATCGGGTTACAGGTAAGACGACACAGGAAACAGTTCGTGGACGGTAATATTTCGTTTTTTGCAGATTTTTTTAAGATCACTGTACAGCTTTGCCAAACATCACCATCAGCGGTAAAAGGGAGGAGATAATGAAATCGCTGTCCAGCGGAAAGGCAGACACTTCTTTACGTACCGTACGTGTTGCCAGGTAAAGCTGTTTGGTTACCACCGCTTTTGATATATTCATAATATTTCCGATCTCATCCAGTGAAAGATCATCGAATACACGCATGGTATAGATCTGTTGTTGCCGTACCGGAAGTTTGCGGATGGCTTCCAGTGCAAAGTGGTGAAACTCTTTATACTCCTGGATATAAAAACCATCGGCCACTGTTTTATTGCTTTGCTGCTGCCACTGTATTTCACGACGACGACGTGCCTGGTTGGTTTTTAATTTGTCCAGTATCCTGTTCTTCGCCATGCGATACAGGTATTGTTCAAAGGACTGTAAGCCCACAAGCGTTTCTCTTTTCAGCCAGATCTTCAGAAAAATGTCCTGGATCACTTCTTCAGGATCTTCAATGGTTTTGAAGGGAGATAAAAAAATGTGCAGCTTGGGCTGATACTTCCTGTACAGTTGGGTAAAGGCCATCATATCACCCTCGGGCAGTTTTTGCAACAGCACATTTTCATCAGCAGCGGATAATGCTTTTACATGGAGGTGTTTCCCGTTCATACTACTATGGCCTGCTGCAATTTATGAATTCCGGGCTATTTTACCGATACAATATACAACTGCGGTAATGCAACAGCTCATTTACCTCTTATAAAAAAATATCATGATACATACATATTTACCATTCATGTTGAACCATCGGGGTTAAAAACTGTTGTTACAAAACAGTTCACTATTGTATCACCCACAACAAATGATGATGAATTTTCCGTACACCCACACCCTTATCGACAACGCATTTACCTATACTACCTACAGGCAGTACATCGATCAGCAAATGGCACAACCTGCTCAGGACGAGGCTGCTGAAAAAATGAAACCTTATATACAGAAAAATGTGCAGTTGATGCAGCATCACGATCATATTTACCGGGTATGCGCTCCATTGCATACAGCGTTGTCTGCTGCACCTGCCACTACCTGGCTGGTACTTACAGAAGGCTGGTGTGGAGATGCCGCCTTTAACATTCCCCTGATGGCTGCAGTAGAAAAAGCATTGCCCGGTAAAATTAAATTGCGCCTGCTGTTGCGCGATCAGCACCTGGACCTGATGGATGCACATCTTACTGATGGCGGACGTTCTATTCCTAAGCTGGTAGTATTGAATAACGATTTGCAGAAGCTCGGCACCTGGGGACCTAAGCCAGCCGCATTGCATCAACTGAATAAAGAATGGAAGGCAGAAGGATTGTTGCTGAAAGAACTCATTGCACGTACGCAGCAATGGTACGATGCTGATAATACACAGATGCTGCAACAGGAATTAACAACACTGGTAAAAAGCTATTCAGCCAGCCCGGTTCTGCTGTAATAATATTCCGGAATGATCATGACTGTGCATGTGGTTGAATAAATACAAAATGCACCAGTTTGAATTCGTTCTTAATAGCAGTACGTACACGCTCAATAGAAGCGTTGATCTCCTCTGTATCCTGGTCGTCGCGAAAAACAACGATCAGCATCAGGATCACTTCTTCCGGCGACTGATAGGTTGACATTACATTGACCACTTTTTCCATACCGGGATCCTTCTCTACAAGCTTTTTTATTTTCTGTACCGTTTCCGGTGAAATACCTTCACCCATCAGCAGGCTACGGCTTTCACGCGCAAGGATCAATGATACCAGTATCAGTACCACGCCTACCAGCACAGAAGCAACACCATCCAGCACCGGTAAATTGTAATGCTGGTTAAGTGCCATCAATATACTAACGATCAGCAATCCCAGCACCGCTGCACCATCTTCAAACAATACCAGGAAACTGGAAGGGTCTTTACTTTTCACCACTGCACGCCACCACGACAGTTCACCTCTTAACCGGTTGAATGCACGGGCAGCAATGATCAGAGATGTACCTTCAAACAATACAGACAGTGCCAGTACTGCATAGTTCCAGCCTGCGTTTTCCAATGGGTGCGGATGAAGGATATGCAATATGCCCTGGTAAACAGAAATGCCGCCACCCAATCCGAATATAAGTATGGATACAATGAACGACCAGAAGTACAGCTCTTTTCCATAACCAAAGGGATGCATATTATCAGCAGGCTTTTTGCTGCGTTTCAACCCGTAAAGCAGTAACAATTCGTTGATGGTATCTACCAGCGAATGTACCCCTTCGGCAATCATGGCAGAACTATTGGTAAAAGCACCTGCAATAAACTTGGTTACTGCTATTAACAGGTTTGCAGCCAATGCACTGTAAATGGAAATATAACTCCTGGCCATACTGTAGAGCTTTTTTAGCGCCGGTTTAACAAAGAAGGCGGGTTGTTACACAGTGGATTTTTCTTTAAATTACTGTTTAAAATCCTGAACCCAGTCATTTTATGCACAAAACCCTCCTGCTATTCTGTTGTTTCGGAACACTTTTAACGGTCAGTGCTCAACAGGGAAATCATAGCCTTACAGGCATTTACATACCTGCCGACACCGCTTACAGGCGCGAATGTGCAGGCAAAACAGACTGCCAATATGTTGGCAGACCTTTTATTCTTTATGATGATGGCGTGGTGGTAGCTATTCCACAAATTGGATTTACCAGTGTGAAACAGATCGAAGACCAGTTGACAAGAAACCACAAGTTTTACTTTGAAAAGCAAAGATCAACGGGCAGCTATACCGTGCACCAGGATACGATTACCATGTATATCAATTATCCTTTTTACGGTCGTGGGCAAACAACAAAATATGTACCGGCAGTACTACAGGGCATTATCGTTAATAAAGACACAGTTAGGGACTTTAAAATAATACCACCTTATCCGTCGATATTTGAAGACAGTTTTTATCGACAAATGAATGGTGATTTTAAATATGTAACAGCAGCTAAAACACTTCTGTACAAAAGCGTCATCAATAATAACACGCGTCAACCTGCGGGTGCCGGTAAATGATGTAACTAATTATTCAGCCGGCTTTCCTCTTCACTGTTTTTCTGCTGTTTTCCCTTGTAAGTTGATCTTCCAAAATTCCAGTTAACGGTAATGACGCCACGCTGCGTACCAAACCTGTGAGAAAGCTGGTTGTCAATAATGCTTTTTTCACGGAAAGTAAGTTGTACCGCATACGAAGCAAACATGTCGTAAAAATTCAGTTTGGTATTCAGCTTGCCCTGTAACCAGCTTTTCTGTAATCCCATGTCAACAGACCAGGCTGGTTTTATGTAATAAAGACTGTTGCCACTTTTTGATTTATACCTATACGACAGATCAAGCAAAAGACCTTTGGGTAATGTAAATACCTGGCTGCCATTTACTGAAAAATCCACCACACCGATCTCAAAGGTTTTATCGAAATAAGGCATCAGTTGCTTGTTGTAATTCACAGAAGCATTGTGCACCGTTTTCCACCATTGTTTAACAGGAAGTGTATAGCCGGCTTCCAGGTAGGCAAAATTATTATATGGCAGATTGGTACCCAGGTACAACAGCTCGTTGGTAACACGATTGTATTCAGGATAACGTGTCATGTAATCATTTTCACGACCCACATTCAATGCAATATTGAAATCCTTATAACTATAGGCCAGGTTAATAACGCTGGTTAACGAAGGACGCAGGTACGGATTACCCACCCAGTAATTCAGCGGACTTAAATAAAAACGGAAAGGATTGAGCTGGTCAAAATTGGGACGCGTCATCCGGCGGGTAAAAGAAAAACTGATGCGTTCGTTGGTATTCACATTGTAGTATACCGCAGCACCCGGCAGCCAGGTTACATAATCTCTTTTACGGATCTCGCCCGTTGTAATGGCATCGGCTACTGTATGGGTATATTCCGTACGCAGGCTCAGCTTTACATTGAACTTTTTAAATTTCCTGTCGTACGAAATATAGCCTGCAGCCACGTATTCATTATATACGAACCTGTTGGTACGTCCTGCATCCGGTACAAACTGGTTGTCTTTTGACAACGTATCATACTTCAGATCATTATCAGTTGACACCATTGCAAATTTAGCCCCGGCCTCCAACGTACCGGCAGACATGTTATGTGTAAGATCAGCCTGTATATTACGGATACGCACATCATTGTCCAGCGCCGTTTTCCAGTAACTGATCAGGTCATTAGTAATACGATCACGGTTCTGGATATCTTCTTTCCGTTTGTTACGGGCCTGTGTAATATTGCCCAGCACATTCAACCGGTTATTACCAAACCTGATATCATACCCCACACTCAGGGTATTATTGCGTATGGAAGGAGCTGCAATGGTGTTGTTGCCATTGATGCCCAGCAATTTTGTATCAGATGAATCGGTAAATGTAAGCGTGTTGTAAGCATTCAGGTCACGGTTTGCCAAAAAGCTTTTTACGGAGATCTCTATATTCTGATTGCCGGCAATGCTGAAATCTGCCCCTGCCTGGATATTAAAGTTATTATTGAAAGTGGCAGTTCTGGTCCTGGTAGCCATGATATTGGTATTGGCCTGGTGCTGCAGTGCCTGGTACAGATGCAGATCAGTACCCCGTACATATCCCAGCCGCACAGAATAGCCCACCCTGCGTGTTTTGAACGTGAGGTTAAGATTATTGTCAATATATCCGTAATCGTTCTGCCGGAAACCGGAGCTGAGATTTCCACGCCAGCCCGGCTGCTGGTCTTTCTTCAGCTTAATATCAATGATGCCCTTGTATTGCGCATCGTACCTGGAAGAAGGATTGCTGATCAGTTCAATGGATTCTATAGACTCCTGTGGCAAACCGCTTAAATATGCGCGCAGCTCCTCGGCACTCATGTTAACAGGTTTTCCATCTACAAAAACAACCGGTGTATTCTGCCCTGACATCAGCAGGTTACCATCAGCAGTTTCAGTAATACCTGGTGCTTTGCGGATAATATCAATAGCATTGGTAGCAGTTTTGAAAAAACTGTTGCCGGATACATTCAGTATCACCTTCTCCGACTGGTACCGGATGGCTGCTTTTTCTCCTTTTACCACTACTTCATTCAGCAAAGTGCCGTCCTGCAGCATCAATAATTCGCCCACATCCAGATCACCCTGTTTCTCTTCAAGAACCACTTCACGCGCAACAGTTTTGTACCCCATAGCCGATACCTGCAAAATGTACCTGCCGTTTTTTATACCGGTCAGCAGGAATAGGCCGACCGAATCCGTCAAAGTTGTTCTCACCCGTGCAGAATCATGATAAGTAAGCAGGGATATATTTATATACCCCATCCCGGTTTTTCCGGTACGCTCTGCCACCTTACCGTGAATATTGATCTGGGCTTTCAGTGAAAAAGAGGTCAGCACCAGCAGCATAAACATCAGCGAACTCCTTGTCATAAACATTTTAGTCTTCCGGTTTTTGAAGAAGGACCTAAATGTAGAATGACTGCCGGCACGCCATGTCCGGACTTATGATTCCGGCTGTACGGATTTATAAATCAGCACGGTGTAACCACTGATAATAAACAACTTATGAAACAGATGCTTTCACCAGGCTTTCCTTGTAGGCAAAGGGCGTAGTGCCTGTTATTTTTTTAAAAGCGGCATAAAAAGTAGACTTTGAGTTGAAACCTACTTCGTATCCGATGGCTTCCAGCGAGAAGGGATGATTGGCAGCGATCATTTTGCATGCTTCATGAATGCGGTATTGATTGATATAGGAAGTGAAGTTCTGCCCCTGGTTGTCATTCAGTAATTGCGACAACTGATGACTTGATAAGTTAATCGCTTTTGCCAGCTCGCTTACAGTAAGTTCAGTATTCTTAAAAATTGCTTTTGATACGATCTCCTGTTCAAGTTTTTGCAACAGAACAGCAGCTTCGGTATGATCTACTTTTTTATGCTGGTACTTAACCGGGGATGGAGCAAACAGGTAAGCTGTATCCTTTTTATACAGTAATACAAAAATGATACTGTACAACACAAAGGAGAAGATCAATGCTCCGCTGAAGCAAATATTAAAAAGCCTGCCTACCGGCAACGCTCCCAGGAAAGCGAGGAAAATAACGGCATTGGCAAAAAAGATCGTGAGCAACCACTTTTCCACAGGCTTCAGATTTTTCCTGTCTGTGAATAGTTTTATAAATACATCCTTTAACTGTACCGCAGCGGCTATTATGTACATTGACCATGCTGTATATACCCCTCTGGCAACATATTTATTACACATAGTGGGGCCAATTGTATCTGCAAGCAGTACAACGGCAACGATAACACCTGCCAGCAGTGCGCCCATATGCCATTGCCAGGCACGCGGAATAGTAGCCGGCTGCTCAAGTGTGGATTTAACAAAAAAGAAAAGACAGGGACCGATCAGAAAACAGGCTGAGAGGCCTATTTGTAAATAAATGGCAGGCAAATCATGGTCAAAGTAAAGCAGTACGGATCTGCCGATATGCACACTCAGCATCAGCAGCAGAAAACCCAAAAAAAGATTAGGCGGATTTTTTTTCCGCGAAAAGAACAGCAGGTAAACAGCCAGTACCAGACCATTAAACGCACCCAGCGCTCCCCAGAAAAACAGAATGTAATTGCTCTCGTTCATACCAGTTATTGATAAGGTATTTGGTAGAACTAAGATAATAATTTAGCTGTATATATCACTTCAAATAAACTACACAGTTATCGTCTTCAAACAAACATGCACTACATGAGAAGCAAAAGAAACTTTCTATAAAAATGCAGCAACTTTACCATTCACCTCTTTTACTTTCGCTGTTACATCTTCCAGAAAATCCCCCTTACTGGTCATTACGGTGCCGGTAACAACAGGATCTGTAATATCCTGTGCTGTTACCCTGGCGATAAAGAACAGCATAAAAAATACGGAGAAGAGTTTTTTACAACAGTTTGCCATTGCGTTCATTCATTTAAAAAAGTTTAGACAATAAGGGTCATGCACCTGCATTACAGGTGAACTGCCACAGGCAGCTATTATTTATTTACTGTTGATTATGTACCTGTATATGATCCTGTTCCCGGGAAAAACTTAACTGGTTACTATTACAGATAGCAGATAATACAATTTTTAATGAGTCATCTTTAAGTACATTACCAGAAAAATACAGCCCGGATATATCCTTTTCATTGAACTGTATTTTTACACCATACCGTTCTTCCAGCTTATGAAATACTCGGGCCAATGGTTCATTGTTAAATGACAGTGTAACATTTATTGCCTTGCGTTTTTCTGTTCCGCTACTACCCGACGCCATATCCGCTGCATCATTTGTTTTAACGAGATATTTATTAGTAAGCTTATTAATAGTTACTTCCTGCCCCGGAACAAGATATACACGCTCCATCATAAATGTGTTGCTGGTATCTGCAGAACGTACTACCACCTTGCCTTCAAACAATTTTACACTTACTGTATTGGGCTGTTGTGTGCTGACCGTAAACACTGTACCCAATGCTGTAGTAGCAATTCCATTGGCATAAACAGTAAAAGGTCTTTGGACATCTTTAGCCACTTTGAACATTGCCTCTCCGGTTAAACTGATATTTCTTGCAGAATCATCAAACGGTTCATAAAAAGCAACCGCGCTATGCCCGTTTATATTTACTACAAATCCGTCCTGCAAAGCAACCACCATCACTGTATCGGTATGGTTGGTAATTGTTTTCAACTGCCTGTTTGCCGGCCTGCTGTTATCCTGTACTGTGATACTTTTTTCTGAGCCTGGGGTATTAAACAGGTAAATAGCCAATCCCAGCAATGCAATTACCGAAGCCGCCGCCCACCATATTCTGTTGCGTTTTATTGATACCACCTTTGCCGGCACGGCCGGTACCATCTGCGCATGCATACGCTCAAGCACACTGCGCGATCTTTCCGCATCCACAAAAACAGTCCCGTTTTCTTTTATTTTGAAAAAAACTGCTTTATCAGCCTCGCTCAATGCATGCTTCTGCTCTGCCAGTAGCCTGAGTAAAAGCTGGTTTTCTTCTTCTGAAGTTTCTCCTGACCAGAATTTCTGAATCAATTGCTGAATAAGATCCATATACATAAATACACCCGGCAGCAAAAATGGGGGCATTTGCTGTATTAAGTGAATGTTAACAAAACGAGGCTTTAATAAAGCAGCAGGATCAGCGATGTGGTCAGTTGCATGGCGGGATACTTGCTTACCAGGTATGTACGTACCAGCCTGGAAGCAGAACGGAGCCGTTCTTTGATCACAGCGGGCGAGGTGTCTAAAAGTTCAGCTACTTCGTTGTAGGTTTTGCCCTGTAGTTTACAGAGTTGAAAAATCTCTTTTTTAAAAGGCGGTAAAGTGTCGATTGCCTTGTTCAGCAATTCTATCCTGGATTGATACAGCGCTTCATCCAGTTCCTCATTGTCATCTGTGGCCGGTAATGCAGACAATACCTTTTTTTCTGACAAGGCCTTTTTTAAATACCGGAGAGATTCATTGTGGCTTACCGTGAACAACCAGCCACCTACAGCATGGTAAACTGGCGGTAAAACGAGTGATGCAGGCATAGAAATTAAAAATCTCAGCCACTCTACGAATATTTCGTTTAAAAACGATTTAATCGTATATTCACGAAATATTCGTAATTAAATCAATTGAAAATGAAAAAGATACAATTCATTTCGCTTTATTTTCTATCACAATTAATTGTTACACGCATAGCCGCTCAGACCCCTGAACCGGTGCTTGCCAGCGTTACCTACCAGTTTATTTATGTAAATGATACTAATAATAAGGATAACCCTATCCGGGAAAATATGATCCTTTGTTTGGGGGCAACCAGCAGCAAGTATACCAGCCTTCTGGTGGAAACCAAACGGCAACAGGCCCGCAAAGCAGCAGCAGAAGCTGCCGCGGCAATAAATACATCACCTGGCAAAACAGTAGCGGCAAGCGGTATTCCCATGGCTGTTGTATATGGTCCGGGATATACGCTGGAAGCATTGTTTCAGCATACAAAAGAAAACAAGCTGAATAAAATATCACCGCTTGGTATGAACGATTATCTTATCGAATTGCCTTTACCTAAAATTGACTGGAAGATCAACAAAGAAACCCGGCAGATCGGCGGATACACCTGTCAGAAAGCTGTTGGCAATTTTGCGGGGCGTACTTACAATGCCTGGTTTACTTCAGAACTTCCTTTTCAGAATGGTCCGTGGAAACTTTCCGGTTTACCCGGACTGATCCTGGAAGCCACAGATACCAGGAATGAAGTAAGTTTTCTGTTCAAAGAGATCAGTAAAGACACTGCTTTCCGGGATACCGGTATTGAAACCAGGAGAATTATTACAGTAAATGATAAAGCCTTTGAACGTGTTAAAGAAGCATGGATCAATGACCCGGTAGGCGTTATGCAATCGCAGTTGCCGGCCGGCGCCAATACATCTGCACGTTTACTATACAGAGATTCAACAGGAAAAGCCAGCACCGGAGAGGCAGCACAGGCTTTGCTGGAAAACTATCAGAAATCACTCAAGAACTATAACAATCCGCTGGAACTGACCAAAAAATAACAGCACAATTCATCTGGCAATAGTACCCGGATAGTAGCTGTTGTTCCACAGTACCTGTTACAGTTATGCGCCTTTAGTAACTGTTAAGAACCTGTAAAAAGTATCCGGGTATCTATTGTCTGAACCTGCTGCAGCAATGTGTATAAGAATGCAATTTTCCACTAAGTATAGCCCATGTACCATGACAACAAAACTACTTTTTACACTTCTGTTATTTATAAAAGCAGCAACTGCCGATGCACAACTTCGCCAGGTAACCGGTCAATTGAAAAGCACATCCGGTGAAGCCATTGCCAACGCCAGTGTACTGCTTAAAAACAACTCAGGACTTATTATAAGTTTCTGCAGCAGTAATGACAACGGAAAATATGTACTGACGTTGCCCGATACCAGCCAGCTGACATCATTGCTGGTAGAGGTCAATCACCTGGGATATAAAAAAATGCTGCAATCACTTGCAGAAGGGAAAACGGTGTATGATTTTGTAATGGAGAAGAAAGTGATGGAACTGCCGGAAGTACAGGTTAAAAGCAGGCCTGTCATTGAACACAACGGCGATACACTTTCTTATAATGTAACCTCCTTTTCGCGGCCGGAAGACCGTACTGTTGGCGATGTGATCAAACGTATGCCCGGACTGGATGTTGGAGAGAATGGCCAGATCTTTTATAATGGCGTACCGATTGCCAACCTGTATATGCATGGAGATGATCTGTTAGATGGTCGCTATTCCCTGGCACCGAAAACCATCAGTAAAGACCTGATCAAAAGCGTAGAGGTGATCAGGAACCATCAACCGATCAAGGCACTGAAAAACAAAGTACCGTCAGACAATGTAGTGATCAACCTGGTACTGAAAGATGAAAACAGTATGAAGCTGTCGGGGCAGGCCATGCTGGGAGGCGGATTGCCCCATCAGTACGATGCAGCACTGAATACGATGATGTTCAACAAAAAATTTAAAATGCTCAATGCACTAAAAGCTAACAACAGCGGCATTGACTATACAGATGATTTCGCCCAGTTTGGCGCCACTTCTTTTCTGAATGACATAGGCAACACAAGGCCCAACACATTATTATCTGCAAGTACCGTGGGCAAACCGGATATTCCCAGGCGGAACTATTATCTCAACAATTCAGCAGTGATCAATGTCAACAAACTGATTAAAACAAAAAATGAATTACAGCTCCGCTCCAACATACAAGGCTTCATTGATCGTAACACACTCAACTACAGCAGCAGGGTTGACAACTACCTGGAAACAGATACCATCCATTACAGTGAATTACAGAACGCAGTAAATAACCCTTTCCTGTTGAACATTGCGTTGTCTGCTATTACCAATAAAGATCGTTATTATATCAGCAACAGCCTGCGCTTCAATACCAGTGGCGACAACAAGAACAGCTATATGGATTTTAATCACACTGCTTTTAACCAGCGGTTGCGCGAACGTACCTATGACCTGTCTAACAACTTCAACTGGATACCCGCGTTCGGTAATAAAAGTGTTATGGAAATACAATGGTATATCAATTACTACAAAAATCCGCAGCGCCTGTATGTAGGTGCAGGGCTCAACAATGATATACTGAATCATGGTTTGCCGTACGAAGCCATTACCCAGCAGGCTGCAACACCTACACTTTTCAGCAATGCTACCATCGGCTACCGCATTACCCAACATCTTATCAGCCAGGATTACAAGATCGGGGTTCTTAATGAACGGCAGCAACTCAATTCAACCTTACTGCTTACACAGTCCGATGGCTCCATTACCAACTATACCGGCGATGCAGGCAACGCCCTGCAATGGCGGCGCGACAGAGCCTATCTGAATGCCTCATTTGGCCTGAGAAAGAAATCCTGGGAAGCCGGTCTTTCTGTACCATTGTTCTGGCAATTCATACGTTATTACCAGGATGTTTACTCCCTGGATAAAAAACAACAACAGTTCTTTATCAATCCATCGTTCAATTTCAAACTATATATCAATGCCGAAGATTATTTATCACTGAACTATCGCTACAACAACAACGTAGGTAATATTGCCGGTGTATACAGGGGCGCTGTACTGACCAGTTATCGTTCGCTATTTGCTAATAACGCCGAGTTGCAGGAACAGAATACTTCCGGTGTAGGGTTCCGGTATAACTTCCAGCGATCAGTGATTATGCTGTTTGCCAATGCAGGCATCAATTACAACCGGATTAAGGCCAATTCCATCTTATCCAGCGAGCTTACCAATAATGTACAGCGTACTATATTGCTGCCTTATGAAAATGATCAGAGCACGCTGAATATCAATGCAGGCCTCAGCAAATACCTTTTTGCGCTTAAAGCTACTGTATCATTGAAGTCAGCGCTTACCAGAGCGCACTACAATCAGTTTATCAACAATGAAAAACTACCCTTTATCAACGATATGCTAACGCTTAGTGCAAGCATTGACAATAAATTATTCCGGGTGATCAGTTTCAATTACAATGGCAGTGGTATATGGAGAAACAGCCGGCAGCAATCGAAATCAAACGAGATCAGGAATACAATGCAACGGTTTGATCAGAATATTTCACTCGGCTATTCACCAGCCAAGAATCTTTTTTTGACCACCAAAGCCAATTATATGTACAGCTCACAGGCCAATGTGTCTGACATCAGTTACTTTTTTATGGATGCCAATGTACGGTACAAATATGTCAAATGGCGTATGGACCTGGAACTGGATGTAACTAATATTGCCAATGTAAAACGTTATGAGATCTTTCATCTTACCTCCAACCTGTTTGCCGTCAACAGTTACAACATCAGGGGCAGGATGCTCATTGCCCGCGCAACGTTTAATTTGTAGTAAAGCGCAGGGAGCGGTCATCCCGACCAGAGGGAACGGTCATCTCGACCGGAGGGAGAGACGAAGCTGCACATGCTACATACTGCATTTAATACTACATTCTTTACATACGGGTATTCAGACTTCTCCCTCCGGTCGAAGTGACACCCGGAGTAAATTCCGCTTGCAGTCATTACTTACACCCGCTTCCCCAGTGAGCAGTCATCCCGACCAGCGGAGCGGTCATCTCGACCAGCGGGAGAGACGAAGCTGCACATGCTACATACTGCATTTAATACTACATTCTTACATACGGGTATTCAGATTTCTCCCTCCGGTCGAAGTGACACCCGGAGTAAATTCCGCTTGCAGTCATTGCTTACACCCGCTTCCCCAGGGAGCAGTCATCCCGACCAGAGGGAGCAGTCATCTCGACCGGAGGGAGAGACGAAGCTGCACATGCTACATACTGCATTTAATACTACATTCTTTACATGCGGGGATTCAGACTTCTCCCTTCGGTCGAAGTGACATCCGGAGTAAATTCCGCTTGCAGTCATTACTTACACCCGCTTCCGCAGTGAGCAGTCATCCCGACCAGCGGAGCGGTCATCTCGACCGTAGGGAGAGATCCCGAAGCCGTAACAGCAAGAAAACCGTGTTTACAGGAGTAAACGAGCAAAGCGACTGTTAATCCTTATTACCGCTATTCCGTTCTGGCATCTTATATCCCTGAACCACCTGTACTTCTGCTCCTCTAACGGCCCTTACAGGCGCCTGCCTGGCTGTATCGGAATATAGAAACCCGGTCACTTTTTTATCCGTAGCGGCAGCAGGAGAACGATGTCCTACTACAGTTATTTCTTTTAAAGGACTGCGGTTGGCATCATTGGTCAGCCTCTGGATCGCATCACCCGGGTTAATGGTGGTATACCGGCTGTTTTCGCTTACAGAGCTTACTTCATTACCCGGTACTGCCTGTATTGCTATATCTGCAGGCTTTCTGCCTGTTACAGCACTGCTACGACGCGCACCCTGTTTATTACCGGCGTTATGCTTTACCTGTACCTGTTCATTCACAACAGGTTTTTCTGTTGCTGAAGACAGCAACTGTGGAATAACCGGTTCAAAATACTGCAGCACTTCGCGTTTGGACACTGCGAATAACAACGCCACTACCAGCAACACCGGCAATACCATTACATACCTGCCCAGTGTTAACCGTGATGAACGCCGTGTATTCATCATTACAATGCGTTTCTTCAGGTCAGAAATATTAAAACTATTACCAAGTGCGGAAACAGATGCCAACTGACCTACTTCCAGTAAACTATACTGGTAAGCTTTTTTATCAATGCCTTTTTTCAATACTTTTTCATCTGTAATAAATTCCAGGTTCTCCTTTACAGCCTTTCTCATCAGCCATATACCAGGGTTGAACCAGTAAAACACCACGCTCAGTTCTGCCAGCAGAATATCCAGTGTATGCCATTGTTTTACATGCACCTGTTCATGTTCCAGTATTGAACGCAGATCTTTTTCATGGTGCAGTGCAGGATTGATATAGATCGTTTGCCAGAAAGAAAAAGGACTTACAGCATCTTCCAGCACCCGTACCGGCATCTCTTCCACTGTTCCGCGGAAAGAATTTCTATGCAACCTGTACAGCGAAATAAATTGCAGCAACAACCGCAGCGCCATTACCGCAACGCCTGCATAGAATAATGTACAGATGAGCTGCCAGTTGCGCGTAATAAAATCTGCAGGTGCTACCCGTTGATTGATTTCCGGTACAAAAGCAGCGATCTGAGGATTGTTATGAAAAAAATCAGTGAGGTCAATAAAAGGATACACCGTAGAAAAAAGCATTCCTGTCAACAGGAAAATACGGTTGAGTGTATAAAAGGTAAGCCTGCGCAGAATAAGATAATAAGTAACTGAAAAGAGCGCCAGCACCAGGTTGATCTTGATCAGGATGATAAAGAATTGCGGCATATCATTACTTTTCAGGATTCTCAATAAGGTGAATAATTTCTTTAAGTTCTTCCGTACTGATCTTCTTATCTTTTACAAAAGAAGCTACGAGGTCCTTAAAGGAACTTTTAAAATAACTCGTTACAAAACCATTGATAAAACGTTTTTTATAATCAGCTTCTTTTACTTTGGCGCTATAGCGGTTGGCATTGGCAAAACGTTCACTTTTAATAAACCCTTTACGCTCCAGGTTTTTAATAGTAGATGCCAGGGTGGAATAAGGTGGCTGCGGCTCGGGCATTACACTCATAAAATCTTTTACAAAGCCTGCACCTACCTGCCACACAGCCTGCATTGCTTCCTCTTCCTGTAATGTTAATCGTTCCATCGTTACGAATATATCGTGAATCTACGATTTTTCCGCAATAATGCGATCATTTCGCAGATGCTTCTGTTACTCGCGGCCATTTCCATGATATCCATACAATTGTACTGGTCAAAATAACTTCCACAAACGCCAGGTATACATAAAAAAGCATCCATTTGCTGAGCGAGGTAACAAGAATAAGTGTCATGATGAGCGTAAAGAAAATACCGGCACCTATATTCAGCCAGCGATTCACAGCAGGTTTTAATACCAGCGACAATACGATCATCAGGATGGGAATGGTCATCAGCAGGGCAAACGCCAGTATTGAATAGGGTGTAGTGGCGCCCACACCCGATTTTCCGTTCATCAGATCCTCTATGCGGCCGGGAACAAACAGTGAAAAGAAATCGCCGTACACGTAACAGAACATGGCAGATATCCAGAGGGCGGAGAGTTTAAGTTTGATATTGATCCGGAAGTCTTCCCGCTGATAGTGTTGGTTAGAAGGCATTTTTTTTACCTGTAATACGTTTCGCACTATATATTGTTACACTTACTGTATTTACCAAAAAAAAGAGGCGGCCCTTTTTTACAAGGATCGCCTTAGCAATAGGGAGATCTATTTTAATTCACTTTAACCAATCTGAAATCGCCGGATCTCCGGTGCTTTTCAGGTATTGTACATGAGTTTGAAAAGCCGGCAGGTCTTTGTACAGGTAGCCAATAAGCTCTCCGGTTACTTCCGAACCAGGCTGTGACGAATATTGGGTTAGCCAGAAAAATGTTTCAGCACAAAGTGGTTCTGCCTTACAGTCATTAGCGGTTTTGGTACGTTGTATGTATGCATTAGACCAGGGTTGTACCAGGTCTGGCGTACCGGTGGAATATCAGGAATTTCAACCAGTGAATGGCCACCGTTCTTTTTACAATACTGCAACAGTGATACACCTGCCAGGCCTAAGAAGATCAGGTATTTTTTCATGGTTTCGGTAATGACGAATGTGATACAAATAGTTTAACGGGGCTCAAATGTCGGGCAGACAGTTACAGAAAGAGATCCCCCAAACACGGGATATTTTATCTATACAGAAATATTCCGGCATTTCCGGGGCTGGTCTTATTATTGATTATTACAATGCCAAACCGGCGGGTCATTGCCCGTAACCGGTAAAAATTGCCATTAAAGGATCGATTTCTGAAAAGAGCGTTTTTAACGGCAACAATCCTGCAGATTCATTGGTTAACAGAAAAAAGATCGGGCTGTGGCTTGCATTGCTTCATTATGAAACGGCAATTGTACATGATCATATCGCACCCTGTAAAATACCTGCTGTTGCTATTGTGTGCAGCCGGTGTGCAATTTGCCTGTGCACAGGTACAGGTACCGGCAGATTCACTGAAGGTGGATTCCCTGCGTTTAAAAAGCGGTATGCTGCAGTTCCATAAACAACAGGAGGATCTGAGCAAACAATATGATTTCGGCGATCTGCTGCGCAGCATCCTGCATCCGCACCAGGAAGCTGATCCCAACCGCAACCGATCAGGAATAACTGTAGTACCCAACATTGCAGCCAATCCTACTATCGGTTTGCAGGGGGGTATCAAAGCCGTTGCAGGCAGAAGACTGGGCAATGATCCCAAAACACTTTTTTCTGTTGCTGCCACCTCTGCTTCCATCACCACCAAAGGCATCATCTATTTCTACATTAATCATAACATATTTACACCCGGCAACAAATGGAACCTGCAGGGTAATATTGTTGTGGCTAAAACCGTATCACCAGACTATGGACTGGGTATCGGGCGGAACATCAGCGGAGGTTCACATGCAGATTCCATACTAGCCAATCCAACGCATAAAGGGTACGGTATAAATTCACTATACTTTAATATCAGGGAGAAGGTATATAAAAACGTAGCAAAAAATCTTTTCCTGGGAGCCGGTATGTCTTTCGAGATCAGAAGGAATATCAACAATAAAGACTCTACGGGTTACACCACACCTTCCGGCATATACAACAACCGGCATGGATTTCCACAAGACCGTTATTCTGCCAATGGTTTCCTGTTCAATGTGCAATACATTACACGCGATAATCCCAACCGTGCTTACCGTGGCCTGTATTTCGACGCTGGTATCCGCGTCAATCAGACCTGGATAGGCAGCACTAAAAATTCGATACAGCTTACGTCAGACTTCAGAAAATATTTCAGTTTATCAGCATCCAACCCTGAAACAGTGCTGGCTTTCTGGAACTGGGGTTCATACCTTGTCAACGGTTCTATACCTTATCTTGAATTACCCGGTACAGCAAGGGATGGTTCATTTCGCAGCGGTCGCGGATACACAGCCCAGTACTTTAAAGGCACACAGTTCAACGATACAGAACTGGAATTCCGTTTCCCCATCATGGCCAATAAATTCATCAGTGGCGTAGTATTCGGCAACATGCAAACCGGCAATGATGAACATGGTACTAAAATATTCCAGGTATTTCAACCCGGCTATGGCGCCGGATTAAGGGTCCTGTTCAATAAAGCTACCCGTACCAACCTGGCACTGGATTATGCATTCGGAAAATTTGGTAAAAGAGGTTTCTTCCTGAACCTGAATGAAACCTTTTAAAAAAGTAAACTCACTACACTTGCGCCGGATTAATTATTTTACAAACCATAGTTTTACAGCCAAACCACCGGCCGCACATGAAATCAATACGCCTGATCCTGATCAGCTTTTTGTTTGTTATCTCTCTATCCTGTTTGTACAGCAACATACAGGCACAGGAAATGCCTCTGCTGCAGGTATCTGCCAATAAAAGATTTTTTCAGACCAGCAACGGGCAACCTTTTTTCTGGCTGGGTGATACCGGATGGTTACTGTTTTCCAAAACCAACCGGCAACAGGCTATTCAGTATCTCGATGTAAGAAAGGCGCAGGGCTTTACAGTGATACAGGCAATGGTGCTGCACAGCTTACAGGCTAAAAATGCGTATGACGTCAAGGCACTTGATAACAACGACGTATCCCGGCCATTAACCACACCTGGTGATACTACCAACTACTGGAATCATATCAGCTTTATAATTGAAGAAGCGGCAAAAAGAAATATCTACATGGCATTGGTACCGGTATGGGGCAGCAATGTTAAAAGCGGTAAGGTCAGCGTAGAGCAGGCCACACAATACGCCCGGTTCCTGGCAGAGCGTTTCAGACAGTACAACAACATCCTCTGGGTAAATGGTGGTGATGTGAAAGGTACTGATGGTATGGCGGTATGGCAGGCCATTGGCAATACATTGCGGCAATACGATACCAGGCACCTGGTTACTTTTCATCCGCGTGGCAGGTATTCATCTTCAGAGTGGTTTCACAATCAGTCGTGGCTTGATTTCAATATGTTCCAGAGCGGACACAGAACCTATGCGCAGGACACCACCCGCAGTGAAAAAAATCATTTTGGAGAAGACAACTGGAAGTATGTACAACATGATTATACATTGCAACCCCGAAAGCCCACTTTAGACGGAGAACCTTCTTATGAAAATATTCCGCACGGACTGCATGACAGTTTGCAACCACGCTGGAATGATGCTGACCTCAGAAGATATGCCTACTGGAGTGTATTTGCAGGGGGTGCAGGTTTTACATACGGAGAAAATGCCGTGATGCAGTTTCACAGCAAAGGTGATGCAGATGCCAATTATGGTGTTACCGGCAACTGGACCAGTACTATTTATGCAAAGGGCGCCATACAGTTACACCATCTTAAAGAATTGCTGTTGTACTATCCTTATTTTGAAAGGGAACCCGCGCAGGAGATCATTGCCGGTAACCAGCAGCCACAATACAACTTTATTGTTGCTACCAAGGGGAAACGCTATGCACTGGTATATACGTATACCGGGAAAAACTTCAGCATTGATACCGGCAAACTGGGCTTTACCGTAAAACGATCACAGTGGTTCAGTCCGGCTACCGGCAAAAAGCAGGCTGCTGATTTCCGGCGTACAACACAACAACTTTCATTTGATCCGCCCGGTAATCCTGCCAATGGAAATGACTGGGTGCTGATACTGGAGGGCTGAGCCGTATCAACCTGCCAGCGCCGGCAATTTATTAACAATACATTTTTGCCGGATGCAGTACAACAGCATTTTTGCCTGTTGCTTTTTCAGATAAGGGCTACTGCAGTTCCAGCAGGAAGCGGTTTGCTGGTCAGAAATGGCAGCAGCGCCTTCAACAACGCAGTATAAATGCCCTTTCCATGAAACACTTCCATGGTTCTGAAACTCCACAGCTAGCCATTGCCAGCCACTGACAGGTATTGCGTTCAGCCTCAGCTTCTGCAGCGTTACACACCTCTCTGCACAGTTCAGACAGCAAACAGGTCTTAGCCCGTCATTTTTTCAGAAGATAGGAAACAAAAACAGCGGCTGCGTTCTCAAAAATTAAAAGCCAGATACTGATAGCCGGTTATTGATCACGTCCATTGTTTGTGCTTATACATTTCCTGAAGGGCATCAAGAGTTATACACATTTGACATTTAATAACACTCCGCTTGCCCAGCAAGGTTTTTCCGGGCAGTTTACATAAATTGCTACCAGCTTTACAACCGGAATAGTCCGGCTATCCAACAGTTAAGAGATCCCACCAATGCAGTTATTTGCTGACTGCCTTACCTTTTTTTGACTAAAAATACCTCCATGCGTAACATCGTCATCCGTAAGCAATCTATATTGCTTTTTTTCTTGCTGACCTGTATTTTCTACGCCTGTAATAATGATTGTGACAACCCGGATGACCGCGACTACAGCAGGGTAATAATTCCTGATCAAACTTCAGACACCGGAAAAGGCATTGCCCAGGGAAACTACTTTAATAAAAACTGGAGAATGAGTGTAGAAGCCGGTGCAGATCTTGTAGGTATGTATACGGATTCTTCAGGCATTACTTATGCTATCAGCAATTACGGCATCATCTATTCACGTACAGCAACGCAGCCATGGAAACGGGAAGACATTGATTGTGGCTATGCAAAGTTTACGGCCATTAGTGGCTACGGCAGTGATGTATACATAACCGGAGAACAGGCCGTATTATTTCATAAACACGGTACAGCCAATTGGATACGGGAAGAAACAATAAAAAAAGATCTTCCATTTACAGCCATATATGTTTTTAAAAATGAACTGTGGCTGGCAAGCGGTCAAACTGGTTCTGTATGGCACCGCAACAGCAATGGCGCCTGGAAAGAAGAACTATCCACACACGGCAATAACATTTTTGCATTGTATGGCAATAATGATGAACTATGGGCTTTATGCAAAGGCGCTGTATATCATAAAAACCCTGGTACGGATTGGCAGCAGGAACTGGACATAGATAAAAAAACAGAGTTCCGTACACTGTACCAATACGGTCACCATGCCTGGGCAATGGGCAGCAATGCCGGTATCTATTATAATAATGGCGGTAAAAAGTGGACAAAAGAAAATACAATCAATATTACTGATGCTATTACCTGTAGTTATGGTAACGCCTATGACATCTATGCAGCAGGTCTAAACGGTTTAATCCTGCACCGCCTGCCTTCCGGTTTATGGCAAAAAGAAGAAAATGTATTCCAGGATTTTACAGCTACTTCCATGTACGGCCAGGATCAGCATATCTGGATAGCAGGTCATGATGGTTTTATTATTCACAAAAGCGGCAACGGTGCCTGGACAAAAGAAACGACCCCTGTACGGCGTGTTAAGATAAACGCATTTGGTCATCATGGCGATACCCTTTTTGCAGTAGGCGATCGTGCCACACTGATGACAAGAACAGCAGACAGATCCTGGATAAAAGAAAATACACTCATGCCTGATACGCCATTTACCGGCATTTTTAAATATGAAAAAGAGATCCTGGTAACCGGCAATAATGGAACAGTATATCACCGGCTGAAAAATGGCTACTGGCAGCAGGAAAACAGCCATGCAGGCAATACTGTTTTTGCAGATGCGTATGAAAGCCGTAACAATATTTACCTGGCCGGCAATGATGGGCGTATAGCATGGCGCCGTAAAACAGATACTGCCTGGCAAACTGAAAAGATAACATCAGCAGATCTTAGTAAGATCTATGGCTATGACAATGAGATTTGGGTAACAGGTAATCATTCTGCACTTCTGCACAAGAAAGAAACAGATAATCATTGGCAGGAGATCAATATCGGCACCAGTGAAGTGGAGTTTATAGATGTATATGGCTGGCAGGGGCAGATCTGGCTACTGGGTGTAAAAGACAGCCGGGGAATCATTTTCTATAAAAACAGGAACAATCAATGGACAAAAGAAAATATTCCGGTCAGCCTGGATCATTATCATGCTTTGTATGGACGCCACGATACAGTATGGGCTGCCGGAGCTTCAGGGTATTGGGGACTGAAATATAAATCCGGAAACAATTATGCAGGAATGATTATATGCCGGGAGGGCAATAACCCATGGAAAAAACAGGTAAACTATCTGCCCGGTGTTCACTTCAACGCCATTAACGGAGCCGGAGACGATGTATATGCAGTTGGCAATGCAGGCAATATATATCATAAGTATGGCAATAATGACTGGGAGAAAGAAGAAACCTTGCACGATAATGACGACCTGAAACAGATTATTTTCTACAAGGGGTTATTAGCGCTTTCTGAAGACGGCTTTTTATACAGGGAGCATGAAGAAAAGAATTTTATCAGTATCAACAGAACAAACAAACTCGTAAATATTGTAACACAGGACAACTACCTGTTTGGTATTGGCAATGACGCTATCTTTAAAATAAGCCCGGAAGAAGAAAAATATCCTGTAATAGACAAAGTAAGTTATACATTAACCCCATTTATCAACCCCACATCCATTAACCTGCGTTTTACATTACAACGTCCGCCAAAACTTCAATCCAACGATATGTACCGGCTTGAGATTTATGCCCGCCCTTATTCAGAAGAATATACTAACCATAAGTGGGAAGAAGTGAAGGGTGATTCCGCTAAGGTAACAGCTAATAAAGAGGCCAACATTTTCCTTTTTTCACAGAATATTGAATTAACCAACAGCCTGCGGGTAATACCAGGTTTACAAAATAGCAACAAGGTCAGCTTCCGGATAGATGTCATTACCGAAGATGGACGTGCGCGTGAAAGCTTCATTTTGAAAGATAGTGACGGGAGTCCTTTTTTCACGCTCAGTAATAATTTCTGGAACCAGAATAAAGCATGGATCATACCGTCCTGCATACTGGTATGCTATTATTTATTCTGGCTGTTTCTCTGGTTTTTCTTCCCGCTTACATTCCTGCGTATATACCACTCGGATAAACTACAACAACTGCTATTATTAAAATACCCATTTCATTTCCTGGTTGGTGTGGTCAATGTATTGTTTCCATTAAAAACACTTGCCAATACCAGGCATGTAATGAATGCCTGGGTAATGGACTTTGCTGCTACAGCAGCCGATAAATATGAAAAAAGTGAAACAACGGCACTGCGCCCGTATTATATACCACTTCCTGTTCGTATGCACCGACCGGTTACCGGCCCACTGATAGAAAAACCTGATGAAAGTATACTGGAACAGCTTTTTAGCAGCAACCGCACCATTGTACAGATCATTGGCCCGGGAGGAGCAGGCAAAACCACGCTGGCAGTTACCATGGGCAGGTGGATAATACATGTAACAAAGAACAGGAAGCGCAAACAAATACCCAGGCTGCCCATACTGCTGGAAACAGATAGTAAAGATCTGCTGACAGATATTACCCATATCCTCCGCTCATGGCAGAATGATTATTCCATACATGAAGATTTTGTAAAGATGCTTTTAAAAAACCAGCGGCTTGTTATTATCATAGACGCTTTATCAGAAAAACCTGCTTCTGTGCAGGATTATTTCAAAACGTTACATGGTACTACTCCGGCCAATGCATTGATCATTACAGCACGCAATCCTGTAGACCTGCAGGTAAAAGAAGGCGTTTGTTTATATCCTGCGCCACTCAACTCAAACAACCTGCTGCATTTCATCACCACTTATCTCAGTATGTACGACAGTCATATCCTGAAAGGAAGTCGTGAACAACTGGCATTTGCTGAAAAAGTTCTTGGCATTATAGAAAGCAGTAATAACAATACACCGGTAACACCCATACTGGTAAAACTGATCATTGAGATCGCTCTTAAAACAACAGATAATAAAGAAAGGGATTTTCAAACCATCATAAGCCGCATGCCCGACTCGATACCGGATGTTTACTACAGGTATCTTGTACATGTCAATCCATCCAATCCGTCAACGCCTGACTATCTGCCACAACAAGCCATGCTGCAGATAGCCGAAATACTGGGGCGTCTTTCACTGGGTAACAATTTTATACCCCGTGATTTTGAAGAAGCCATAGCCAGGAAAACAATAGCGCAGGAATACAGCCATCTCTCCTGCGATCCTATCCGTCGTTTTATAGACAATGGCATCCTGACAAGAAAAGAATCGTTTGCCCGCTCTTACCTCCGCTTCAATATTGATCCGCTGGCAGAATACCTGGCTGCATCAAAATTGTATGACGAAAACAATACCAGTCCGCAACAATTATCGTCGTTTGCAGACAAAGTAAGGGTATTGGGATACGAAGCGCAGGAATTTAAAACAGCATTCAGACAGGTTAGTGAATACAAAAAGAAACATGGATAAGTAGCCTGATAATATTGTTCATGCATACCTGGTTATATCGACTGAAAACAATTTCCTTTTTGTTTATATTCGGCAAAATATCAACCCCCGATTATGCAAAAAGATATACTCATTATTGGCTGCAACGGTTATGTATCTGCTGTTCATGCCAATACCGGACAAGAACTCTGGCGTACCAAACTGCGTGATGGCATGTTGGGCGGCTCGCGTGGCAGCGACGTAAGTGTATTAATAGAGGACAACCAGGTATTTGCCGGTTGCAGCGGACGTATTTATGCACTCAGGGCCACAGACGGAGAAATACTCTGGTCAAACGATCTGAAAGGGATGGGCTATAATGAAGTGTCACTGGCCAGGCCAGGCACCAGCGTACAGTTCATAACACGGGTAGAGCATACCCATTCAGGTGGTAGTAATACATGAGGATACGAAGATAAAAGGTCGGTCTTCATTCAATTCGATTACTACTCTGGCAAATTCCCGATTATTTAAACTATCAATGAAAAATAATGTTCAGAATTCACAATTACATTCTCTTCATGCATGTCTTCGAGAATTAGCCCCAATTGCTTGTGTTTGTAGTCATCCTGCCTGAAGTTCTCAAAACCATTGCAGGTCAAAAAACGGGTAATATCTTTCAACCCAACTTGTGCATCTGAAGTAATAAAAGACTGTTTTAAAACGGATAAAAGAACATTTTGCTCTTTTATTATGCCCATGAACAGTACGATTCTAGAAACCACCTGCTTTTCTTTACCTTCGAAGTCTTCTTTAACCGTTGTACTTGTTTCAAAACCTGGGCAAAGGGGGGTTCTGATTGCTGTGTAAGGATCCCGGCTCCCTTCAGTGACAGTTCCGTCAGTGATATATTTAATTTTGCTTCGGGTATCATTAAACCAAAATCAAACAAAAAAACCAACCATCCTGCTGT
The DNA here is from genome assembly GCA_001302245.1 of Chitinophagaceae bacterium PMP191F. GTDB lineage: Bacteria > Bacteroidota > Bacteroidia > Chitinophagales > Chitinophagaceae > PMP191F. The sequence continues at coordinate 34,564 of LGYU01000007.1, read as the reverse complement.
ATCTCTTATACATTCTTCCGTTCAAACCCCTACTTCATACGCTTTTAACCCGAAGGAAGATAAAAGAAGACCCAGAGAAAGATACAAGATTCAAAGTCACAAGGTAGAAAGTGGCATAAGCGGCTTTTCCGGCAAAATCGGCACTAACGGCATTAATGGTAGTGTTGGTTTGGAAAGTGTTGCGCCAATACACAAATTTGTTGTGGTATTCAATATCGTTGAACCGGGTTTTGGAGCTGCCCGCTTATAGCAAAGCAATTTGATTTGTGGCATTCAGTTCCGGCAGAAGCTTCCTGTAAAACACCGAAGGCGTTTACCGGAGCCGGAAAAACGAATACGCATACATCTGTTAAAAGGCGGCCACGATGCGGTCTTGCTTAATTCAACAGTATTAATTCACATCTCACAACTTACCATCATGAAACACAATTCCTTCAATGCGCGAAAGCTTGTACTGCTGGGCACCTACCATAACCTGACGTTTTATTACTGGCGGGGTATACCATGCGTACGGACAAAAAGTACCTTATCCCGCAAGCGGGTAAAAAAGGCTGCTGCCTTCCGGATCACCATGCAGTATGCTGAACGCCTGGGACGTGCATCAAAAATCGCTTCTAAAGTATATCGTCAATTACCTGATGGATGGAGACTACTTTACCTGTACCGCAAAATGACAGGACTGGGTGCTCGGTTATTGAGAATGCGTGAACAATCTGCCAGAGAAATTGAAACAGCATTGTGGCAATACCTGGCAGCTATTGGATTCAAAGCAGCGGAACATGACATGGTTCCTGGCACACCGGAGCTATCCTGCAGTATGCCCATTCAATCACCATCATTTACGGAATCATGGTATCGTTTTGGCAATGTAAAAACGAGCAGCTTCATGCAGGTGTGTGGGCATGCAAAAACACAAAGACGTAAAAACAGGCTTTGTGTGGCAAGGTCTCCTGCATATATCGTTCTTACCCGATCACAAAAGCAAAGCTGTTACGGTTAGCCTGATAATAATCCAGTAAAGCATTTGCCAGCTCGCTGCTCTGTTCTATTTTTTTAAAACAATATTCCCGGACACTTTGCAGGTAGCGCTCTTTATCTTTAAACAGGTAACGATAATGCCTGCTGCCTTCTTCAACGGAAGACAAAAAGTGCGCAACAAACAGATGTTTTATACCAGGCGCTGTATAGTATTTTTCGAAAATGGCTTCAAAACAAAATGCTTCCAGCACCGCCTGATCCGGCGATACGTTCAACCTCTCCAGGCCATTTCTGCCTATACAGATAGCAGACGCTATACTGGAATCCGGTCGAACCGACTGGCAATAGAAAAACCTGGCAGCCACCTGTATCAACTGTTCGCGGCTGAACCTGGCTACGGGCAATTTCACTCCTGTAAAAGGAGCACTCAACAGATCAAATGCACGCATAAATGAACCATCCATGGAAAGACTGTCGGTAAAAAGACGATTGATCTTCGTTGTATCCGGGTAATATTTTTCATAAATGCCCTGGAACCGTGTTTTATTCATCAATATATACCGGAACCTGCGGGGATATTTTGTCATAGCCCGGGCAAGAGTATCATTGCCGGTAGTAACAAGCTCCGGGCTGACACCCAGGTAGCGTTCTCCATTTTCCCGGTAATACTGCATGTGGAGGCGAACATACCGTTGTATGCCGGATTGTGCAAAACCTGGATGTACCGGCAGACAGCAAAGCAGCACCAATAATTTTTTCATGGCTGTTATTTGCATGAAATTCTGATACTTTTTGCTGTATGCCTGTATAGTAATGATTTAGATAACCTATAGAAAAGCTTAAGATTGTGCGTTACTGTTGCGCAACATGCCGATTTGTGTAGATTTGTTTACATGGAAAAGCAGGAACTTTTAATAGATCGCCGGTTTTGTATACATGCCGTCATGCATACATTAACCGATCTTACCACCGGCACTACCACGCGGCTGGAACCCCGGCTGGTGAAACTGTTGTTGTTACTGGCTGCGCATCCCGGTCAACTGGTTACCCGCGATGAAATTATCCGCGAGGTTTGGAATAATTATGGCAATGCCGACGATGGATTAAACCTGGCAATCTCCTTTCTCCGCAAAGTTCTTGACGATGCTCCCAAAAACCGTATCCGCACTATTCCCACCAAAGGCTACCTGCTCAATGCTACAGTAACCACCGGCGATGCGATACCGCAAGAGCCGGTATCTTCCACCAAAGCAACGAATACCGGATTGACCAAAAACCGCAAGGTTAACAAACGTTTTATTACCCTGTCATTGATTGTATTACTGATCGTATGCCTGTTGATCACGGGAAGAACAATATCTTTTACGTCACCGGCCCCAGGTCCGGAGCCTCCTGATGCTATTAAAGACACTACTTATCAATACCAGGAGATGAAGGAGCTGCAGCAGTAATATAACTTCAGATATGCAGCAACCCTGTTGTTATACATGGTCATGAACTGTTGATTTATACCAGGACCAGCCTTCCTACGGGTTCTGATGGGTAATATCCGCTGTTAGCGTACATCTATTGTATCAGAAACGGACAAAATACTTGATTTCAGTTTTATTAAATAACTGATTGCAAGCATGTTATAGCAATGGCATTTAATTGGGTGTAAAACCGGAAGCAATTGACGGATATCCTCAACAGCAAATGCATTATTGTATGTTTAAAAACTACTTCAAGATAGCCTGGAGAAACCTGCTGAGAAGCAGGATCTATTCCTTTATTAATATTGCAGGATTAAGTCTTGGCCTTGCCTGCGCCATCCTGATCATGTTATACGTAAAGGATGAGGTGAGTTATGATAAGTTTCATAAAAACACACCACAACTGTATCGTGTCAACAGGGAGATCAAACGTCCCAATGGCGATATTGGCAAAAGTGGTTACACCGGTTTTTTGCAGGGGCCACGATTTGCAGCCAATATTCCAGAGATCCAGACCTTTGTCCGTTACCAGATGGGATGGAAAGACATCAAAAGCGGCACTGATATCAGGTCGCAGGAAGTATTTTTCGCCGACTCCAATTTCTTTTCTGTATTCAGTTTTCCCTTCATAGCAGGAGATGAACGAAGTGCCTTACAGGAGCCGCATTCCATAGTGCTTTCAGAAGATATGGCCATGAAGCAGTTCCATACAAAGGATGCTGTGGGCAAATTAATGTTAGTGAAAGATGGCAATACCTTCTTTCCCTATAAAGTGACTGCCGTAACAAAAAATTGTCCGCAAAACTCTTCTATACAGTTTAGCATACTGCTTCCTTTTGTGGCCTCTAAAAAAGATATGGCCAATACCGAAAACTGGTTCAATTCATTTCTGAATACGTTTGTTGTATTAAACCCACAGACAGATATAAAAGAGATGAATAGTAAAATGCAGCGGGTGTATTTATCAGAAGCTGATGACGCCATCAAAGCAATCCAGGAAAAATTTGGTGTAAAGGACCTGGGAATTTCCTTTTACCTGCAGCCGATTACAGACATTCATTTAAGTAAAGATGCTCCTGCTGAAACACCATTATACAGATCAAGCAATCCAGTTTTCTCTTTTATTCTTTCAGGCATTGCCATTTTCATATTACTCATTGCGTGTATCAATTTTATCACGCTTTCTGTAGCCCGTTCTGTAAAGCGCAGTAAAGAGATCGGCATACGCAAAGTAGTAGGCAGTGGTCGCAATCAACTGATCCTGCAATTTCTGAGTGAATCTTATCTGCTGTGTTTCATTGCATTCATCACTGCCATACTGCTGGTACAGATGATACTGCCAACATTCAACCAGCTTTCCAATAAGATGCTGTCACTGTCTTACCTGTTGGATATACAACTGGTTGCCGGGTATATTGCGTTGTTTTTGCTGACAGGTCTGCTGGCGGGTGTGTATCCTGCCGTTGTACTATCAGGTTATCATCCTGTTGAAACCCTGTACAAAAGATTTACGCTGGCAGGAAAAAACTACCTGCAGAAATCACTGGTGGTTTTTCAGTTTACCCTGGCTTCTTTCCTGATCATTGCTACACTTACTATTTTTTCGCAACTAAAATTCCTGACCACACAACAATTGGGATACAACGACAGTGATCTTGTGGTTGTGAACAAATGGAACCTGACACGCAATGAAGCGGCATTACTGAAACAATCTTTATTAAAAGACCCCAACATTATTGATGCAGCCCCGAAGAATACCGGGTTTGCGGGTAACACGGTTAAAATAAACGATGACCAACCGATAAACATTACACTGGAAACAATTGATCCTTCGTTTCTGCCGACACTGAAGATACCCGTTGTACAGGGAAGAAATTTTTCTGCAGATTTTTCGGCTGATTCTGTCAATGCCGTTCTGGTAAACGAAGCATTTGTAAAACAGGCAGGATGGAAACAGCCTGTCGGGCAACAGGTAACGTTCTATGACAACAACGAAAAACGCACCGTAGTAGGGGTGGTACGTGATTATCATTTCCGGCCCGTAACGTCCAAAATAGAACCACAGTTGTTTACAATGGACCCGCGCAACAGTTACGGCACTTACTATATAAAAATAAAAGCCGGTAGCGAGGTGGCCAGCCTGCAAACAATTGAACGCACATTTAAGTCGTTATTTCCATTAGATGCTTATGCCTACGATTTTAAGGACAGGCAGAATGCCCGGAGCTATGAAGCTGAAGCGCGGTGGCAGCAGATCATACTGTTTGGTGCAGTAATTACCATTTTTGTTTCCTGCATAGGGCTGTTTGGTTTGTCTGTATTAACAGCAGAAAAACGTTTTAAAGAAATTGGTGTAAGAAAAGTGTTAGGCGCTTCTGTGAACAGCGTAGTCACTATTTTATCAAAAGACTTCTTAAAACTGGTGATCATTGCGTTACTGATAGCCATTCCCATAGCATGGATGGCAACTGAAAAATGGCTACAGAATTATCCATACCGCATTACACCCGGCTGGGGAATATTTTCATTTGCCGCAGCCCTGGTTATTCTGCTGGCATTGGTGACAGTAAGTTTCCAGGCAATCAAAGCTGCCATAGCCAACCCTGTAAAAAGTTTGCGTAGTGAGTAATTCAGATAAAAACATTTTACAATATATCGGTTACAGATGGTTGAAAATACCAGATATTGTTGCCGGTGAGCCCTGCAGTACATATATTTGAAGTGAGGAAACCTTTTATGTCAGCTTCAAATATCATACTGGCTCCTATTGCTATTATGGCGCTGGGCAACCACCTGGAAACAATAATATCAGGCATCAAAGAGAGAAACAGCGGAAAAATAAAAGTGGGATTATTATTTTTAGGAATATCAATGGCAATCTGCGCGGGTCTTGTTTCCCTTAACGCTTATATGAAATAAACAGCCGGCTTAACATACCGATATCCCCCGTTACCAATCAATATCATTGAACTAAGTAATGCTGATTCCGGCTGGTGAGATACCAGCCCAGGATCTGAAAATACCCGGGAGAGGTTTTTCATAAGTTGCTTTATTCACGATCTATTGAACCGGTCTTCATTCAGTTGAAAAACAGGATCTACAGTTACAGGATAAAGGTCTTTCCTGTCAATATTTTTTATCTGTTCCAAATGTATTATGAATGTCTTGCAACTTATCATTACATGAATAGCATGTTATAATGATACAGGTTATAATAAGAGAAATGCTTTTCATAAAAGAACATTTTTCTTAAAGTTGAGCGCTGCTTATGCTCAAAGTATACCAACTCATTGAAAATCGCTAAACAACTGCAAAAATCATGTGCCGGATCGAACTCAACAGCATTGCGTCCCTGGCATCTCGGCTGTCTTGGGGCATATCACAAGTCCGCTTCTCCTTTTAGCGGCTAAAGCTTATATTTATATTGTATTGAACCAGTAACCACTTCTGTTAAGCACAAATCTATCCGCCTTTCAATATGCAACAAACCACTGCTATACATAAAGACACCAATCGTTTAAATACCATTGACGCATTGCGGGGCCTGGTGATGATCATTATGGCCCTTGACCATGTTCGTGATTTTTATAGTTATACGGCTTTTCGTGTTACAGATGTGCAGCAGACTTCTGTAGCATTCTTTGCAACCCGCTGGGTTACGCATATTTGTGCGCCAACATTTGTTTTTCTTTCCGGTGTCAGTGTATATCTCTATTCCAAAAAAGTGGGAGATCTCAGAAAAACCAGCTTGTTCCTGTTTACACGTGGGTTGTGGCTGGTCATTGTTGAAATTTTTATCATCAGTTTTATATTGACACAGGGATACCAGATGACCTTGCTGGAAGTTATCTGGGCAATTGGGTGTTCTATGATCTTGCTTTCGGCCCTGATCTGGTTACCCCGGTGGCTTCAACTGTTCCTTTCACTGGCTATGATAGCCGGGCACAATGCACTTCCGCCTGTTGGCCAGGTAACGGACAGCAATATGCTGATCGCATTTCTGCACAATTTTCCATTTTTTATAGCCAGGCCGCCTGTGCTTGTTGCCTATACAATAGTGCCATGGGTGGGCGTGATGCTGCTTGGATACTGTATCGGTTCATGGTTTACCTACCCACGGGAGAAACGCAACGCTTTATTTTTGCGTGCAGGGCTCTCTGCCCTTATCCTTTTTGCAGTACTGAGATATTCAAACGTATACGGCGACCCATTTCCCTGGAGTACGCAGGACCGGGGAAGCATTTATACCGTGCTTTCGTTTATGAATGTAACAAAGTCGCCTCCATCGTTGCTGTTCCTTTCCATAACGCTTGGTATAGCATGCCTGTTACTGGTGCTGCTGGACAAGGCTTCACCGTCCCTGCAAAAAATCCTCGTTACATACGGCCGGGTACCGCTGTTCTTTTTTGTCATGCACCTTGCAGTGATCAGTTGCACGTCATGGTTATGGACCTATCTGTCGTTTGGTAAAGCAGTCAATCTTTCTTTTACACCATCTAAAGACTGGCCATCCGGGTACCAACCGGATTTATGGCGTGCCTATATTGTTTGGGTGCTGCTGGTTGGTCTGTTCTATTTCCCTTGCTACTGGTATGGACAATACAAAGCAAAAAGCAAGTTGCACCTGTTGTCTTATTTATAAAGTAGTTGTTGTAAAACAGACGCTTGTTTTCAACCGGGTTATATGCCCGCTCATTGTTCACTCTTTAATTCGTTCAACTTATTTTCAATATGCTTTCGGCCGGTTAGTCTAAATATTAAACTGGAAGAAGGAAACAGCTATAGCCTGCGCATGCCCCTTCGTTTAAGCCCGGCAAGTGAATTGATTTATACCTTGACAAAGGTATAATGTATATTACCAGCAAATCTCCTGATGTTAGTGAATTTCGATTTACCGGCAGTACGTTCGCAAAGCAGGTGGATAGTTATTATACATGGTTGCGAAAAAATAATCATTTTAAGAAAGAAGAAACAGTGGCCATCAAATCAGCCCTTGCTGAAAAGAATAATGATAGAGAACTTGGGATGGTAGCTTACAAAGAACACCTGGCAAACGATTCAGTTAAATCAGTTTTAAGTAAAAAATGGATTGATAATAATTTAAACTCTCCCATTGGTGCGTTTGCTATTCATTCTACTGTCAGAAGCTTCATAAGCCTGGAGGAACTTGATAAGATATTGGTGAGCCTTTCACCACTAGCAAAGTTGGATGTTAACTAACGAGCGGATTGAAGAATACAGCAATAATAGATCTCATAAATCACTGGGAAATCTGCTGTAGGTGTCGATAAATGTCTGCTGATAGACCCGTCCAACACCCTTGATGTTGCACACGTAATAAGTATCCTGAGAACCCAGATATCCGGGGTGTTCAGTCTCTATATCTCCAGGGATTCCCGACGCTCTTATTTACTTTCCATAGCTATTACCTGAGCCTTGGAGCCTTCCTGGGCTATACGGGCCTCTAATGCCTTCAGGCGTTTGTCAAAAACTTCCAGGTTGTGCCACAGCCAAACACTCCGGATACCGCCGGCAGAAATAAAGACACCTGTTTAGTAGAAGCTAGCCGCTCTAGCCTATTACCTTGCATGCCTGGGAAACATTGCCTAAATGCTCTGCTAAGTGCTGTAATCCTAATTTGCTTTTGATTGATTTAGATGCAGTCTTCATAATCTGGCTTTTTGGGATTGATTAATAAGTGTGGTTACTTAAAGTTATCCCAACTGTCCGGTCAGATCTTGACTATTTCATCTTATAGAGCTACTGTTCCAAAATTTGCTTCACATATGTCAACCATTTAAACTGAGGGATTTCATTGCTAATGAAATAATCCGGCTGCAAACCGCGATCATCTATAATGTATTGCGGGATTCGCTTGCTGCGGGAAAGACAATACCCTAACTCATATTCGTTGCAGGGATCTTTTTTAAAATACATATTTGAAATATCACATGCCCCAAAAGTAGGCGTTCCAAAAAATTTTACTTTTTTACTTTGCCTGGCCGCTAGCACAAATTGTTCGGCTGAGCTGGCTACATCGCCATCTATTATAATACCCACTTGTTTGGGGTATACTTTTTTTGTAACAGAGTCTTCCGCTTCTTTTCCTTTTAAAGGCTCGTTCAAATAGACAAATTCTCCCAAATGCTTCTGTAAGGTATCGTATGATTTCTTTGCCCATTCCTTTTGTTCATCAGAAAAAAAGGTTTTGTATTCCGGTTTAGTAATATAATCCAACATCCTTTTATTATTCATTGATGTACTCAGGTATTCAACTCCAAAAGTTGATATTGGATTTGTTTTTAAATAGGGGATGATATGACTGAAGGTAAAATCGCTACCGCCTCCATTACCCCGAATATCGATAATAAGGTTTGGCGTTTTTGACAGCATTTCATCGTTCGCGTCCAGTACGCTGTCAATTGCCTTTTTCTGGCTCGGATCAAATGAAGGGATTCTTAAATACAGTGTATTTTTGTCCAACTGTTTTATACATGGATTTTTGGCATTCCCTAATGTTAAATAGTCCTGGACTTCCGTTTCCGTAGGAAGAACCGGCGCCAGCCGCTTCAACCAAAGGCCGGCAACCTGTAAATAATTCTGACCCATCCATTCTATATGGTCGCTTTTAGCTTTGGAATGATCACGCATGTAAGCTATCCCCTTTAGCTCATTACCCTCTTTGATTATTTCCAGTTTTAACTGTCCTGACTCCCAATAAGGAGAAACATTATTTACCAGGATGCCCTTGTATCCATTTTCTGTTTTTGTAATGGCTATTTTATAAGGCGGGCAATTCCAAATGCCCTCAAAGTCCTGAGTTTGCTTATTGCCCAGGTATTTTTCAAATTCAGGAAGAGCTATTTGTAATCGTGGCCAATCTTTAAATTGATTTTTAATTGAAAGCGTATCTAATTGTTTGGCAAGAGCCGGGCTTTCGTTTCCATTTTCCCTTTCAAGCGCTTTGATGTAAATATGCCCTTTTCTAAAAAAATGTAACCATTCCTGTAGTACAGGCAGGCATTCTTCCCTGTTTTTTGCCACATTGATTTTTTCCTGGATGTTCTGGTTATGATAATCATAGGCAGCCTGTCCTTTTACTGAAAGTATATATTTAAATCCCGCATCATTCTCTTCAAAAGTCTTTTTCAACCATTGGAAGGTTGTGCTACAGTTGCAGTCCTGGCAATAGGCATGCCCTGCTCCGATAAATAGCAGGCAGAAGGTTAATAAGCGTTTGGTAAACATATTCGATTTTATGAAAAAACTATCAATCATTATATTACAACTCAAAATGGTCCTGAGCTCTTATAAGAGAGACGTAAAACTTTAATAAATGTTACACGATTTGGCAGATTCAGATTACAACAACCATTTATCTATCCAGTGCTGCGTGTAACATGTCATTGCAACCGAATAGCGCACTAAAAAATAGTGTATTTAAAAATCTTAGTATAATCAAACCGGGATAAGTTATGCAAAATAAAACCCGCTGAGTTACAGCGGGTTTGTCATGCTCGTAGCCCGGACAAGAATCGAACTTGTATCTAGAGTTTAGGAAACTCCTATTCTATCCATTGAACTACCGGGCCAGAAAAGAAGCCTTTTTCTTCTTCCGGGGTGCGAAAATAAAGCAAATTCGCTAATGTACAGCTACCAGGTGTTAAGTTATAGGTTTTAAAGTAGCAGGTAAAGGCCGGAAAATCAGAAGCCTGAGGGCTACAGTCTGAAATCAGCAACAAAAAATCTTTGAAACCTGCAATTTTCAGAACCCGAAACACAAATCCTTAAACCTGTAAGGCAGTACCCTACCGGTAAATCTCTACCCCTGCCGGCCGCTTTTCATATATGGCCGCTCCACATTTACACATTACAACATCTGCAAATCCGTTATCTTTGCTGTCCCACAAAATCGCGGGATTTTTATGAAGTTTTATACATGGATTATCCGTTATCGCCTGTACCTGGGTATTACTTTAATTGTAATAGGCGTTGCGGCAAACATTTTCAGTGGTTTCTGGCCGGCTTTCCCGGCTTACTTTATAGGTGCCATCATGATCTTTGGTCACTTTTTTGTCGGTCCGCTGCGTCTGATACAGGACCACATGGAAACCGGTGACCTGGAAGGTGCTGAAAAAGTACTGAACTCTATCAAATACCCCAACCTGCTGTACAAACCCATCCGTTCTGCCTTTTTTACTTTCAAAGGTCAGCTGGCCATGATGAAACAGGATTTTGATGGCGCTGAACTGAACATGAAGAAAGGGCTTGACCTGGGCACGCCCATGAAAGAAGTAAAAGGTGCCAGCCTGTTGCAGATGGGCATGATCGCTTTGCAGAAAAACAATTTCAAACAGGGAGAAAGCTATATCCGCCAGGCTATCCGTGAAGGACTGCCCGATAAGGAGAATGAGGCTGCCGCCTACCTGCAGATGTGTAATATCATGATGAACAAACGCGAGTTCCGCGCTGCTAAAGAGTTTTTCCGCAAAACCAAAGCGTTAAAACCCACAACTCCTGATATTGTAAAACAGATCAAAGAGATCGAGAAATATATTTCCAGGATCCCCGGTTAATACCGTTCCTGAAGAATGTAAAAGGGAGACAGCTATGTTGTCTCCCTTTGTATTTTAATCATTTCGTATTGTTTCAACTGAACATCAGTTGCATCTGTTGTCCTTCCCATTTACCAAACAGCTCTTCTACTTTTTTGTAACGGTAGGTAAACACATTGCGCAGTTGCGCACTTACCAGCAGGCTGTTGGCAATATCTCCTATAAACCAGTAAGGAATTTTGTAATGTACAATGTCTGTCATTTCCACACCACCTGTTACCGGTACAAAATGGTGCTGGTGATGCCACATGCTGTACGGACCATACCGCTGCTCATCTACAAATAACTGCTGCGGTATTACCTGTGTTATTTCTGTCATCCAGTACAGAGGAATACCGGCTACAGGACTTACTTTATACTCAATGATCTGCCCGGGATAAATGGTATCACCGTGGTATTGTGAGGTAACCCGGAAGTTGAAATGTGCCGGTGTAATCGTTGCCAGGTTTTCCGGTTGCGAAAAAAAACGCCAGATGGTTTCCATATCACCCGGTATTTTCTGGACAGCCTTAATACGGTATACAGCCATAATGTTCGTAACAATTGATTTGTCAACAATGTTGTTGCAGTTGCTACTGCAGTGAAAAATCTTTTTTCAGTTGCTCTACACATTGCTGTATAATGCCGGTCACTTTCTGTACCAGCGGAGGAATATCGTCTGTATGTATCTTTTTCTTTCCATTGTTCTCTATTACACGGATATCATCTTTTAGTGATACAATGCCCATGGAATCGATGGTGGATTTTAGTTTATGCGCCAGCTTGCTTACTGCCTCCCAGTTCTGCTGCTCAACATGCTGTTGCATTTCTTTCAGTGAAACGGGCATAATATCTGTAAACAATACCACCATGCGTTTTACAAATGCTTCATCACCTCCGGAAATTGACTGAATGGCACTCAGGTTATACAATTTTTCCTGGGCAGGTGGGGCCGCCTGTATCTTTTCCTGTACACCGCCGGATGCCACAGGAACTTCGGGCTCATTTAAACTCCGGGAAATCATATAGTATAGTTTTGACTCGTCAAATGGTTTGGATACATAACCGTTCATACCTGCTGCAAGATACTTTTCACTATCTCCTTTCAGCGCATTGGCAGTAAGGGCTACAATGGGAATGGCCGATTTGCGTGTGTCCTGCATACGGCGTATCAGTTTTGTTGCCTCTATGCCATCCATTTCGGGCATCTGTATATCCATCAGCACCAGGTCAAAATCATGTTGCGTTACCATCTCTACAGCATCGCGGCCATTACCCGCCACTGTTACCTCCAGGCCCCATGATTCCATGATATGTCTGGCAAGATATTGATTGAGCTCCACATCTTCTGCCAGTAATATTTTACGTCTTCCTAAATTTTTATAGTTGGATTCCTGTACGGACGACATTTGTTTGGGTTTTTCTGTACTGATGGTAAATGGCAACGTAAAGCTGAATACCGAACCTGCATTTTCATTACTCTCTGCCTTCAATTCCCCTCCCAGCAACTGTATCAGCTCACGACAGATACTCAACCCTAAACCTGTGCCCCCGTATTTACGCGATACAGAGGAATGCGCCTGCATAAATGGTTCAAATATTGATTGCAGTTTGTCTTCAGGTATACCTATGCCAGTATCCTGTACAGAAAAATAAACAAGTACTTTGTTGTCCTGCTCTTTAATAACGCGGGTTTCTACCGTTACTGTACCCGTGTCTGTAAATTTTAATGCGTTACTGATAAGATTGTTCAATACCTGGTTCAACCGGTGTGGATCGCCGGTTACAATAATATCACGTGGCAGATTATTCTTATACGACAACACTACATCTTTTTCATCTGCTTTAAATGTGAAAGACTGTATACACATCTCCACCCGCTCTGGTAATGAGAAAGGCACTTCTTCAAACTGAAGCTTTCCCATAATGATCTTTTCCAGGTCCAGTACATCATTTACGATCTTGAGCAGGTTGTTGGCAGACTCCTGGATCAATCCCAGGTATTTCTGTTGCTGCCAGTCAAGATTTGTTTTGGCCAGCAGTCCGGCCATGCCCAGTACACCATTCATTGGTGTTCTGATCTCATGGCTCATATTGGCCAGGAATATTTCTTTGGCCTGTGCTGCCTGTTCGGTCAGTTGTTTGGCCGTACGCAATTCACGTTCCTGTTCTACACGATTGGTAATGTTCTGGGCAAATCCGATAATGTACGTATCAATACCTTCTTCTTGCATTTTATAATTCTGGTAAAGCAGGAATAATATTGTTCCATCTTTACACAGTACCCTGAACACCCCTTCATCTTTTCCTTTGCTGTTAATATCGGGCAGGTAGCGTTTAATAAAACCAACCTTATCCTCTTCCGGAATAAAATCGTAGATCTTTTTGCCGACCATTTCTTCAACCTGGTAACCCAGCAGTTGATATAACGCGGGATTTACACTTTGCAATGTTCCAGTTTCATCGTGTGTGCAGATCAATGCCTGGCTGTAGGTAAACAGGTCGTGATAACGCTTTTCGCTACGCTGTATCTGTTCTTCAATATTTTTCTGATCGGTGATATTGGTACCATAGCCAATCAGCATTTTTACAGCGCCGTTCTCATCCAGTACAGGATGAATGTTGCGCTGATAATATTCGGTTTTGCCATCTGGCTTCAGAAACTGCTCTTCCCATGTTTTTAATTGCCTGGTACGTAATACTTCTTCAATAATGGCTTTGCGCCGCAAGGCAAATTCTATCGGGCGTTGTCTTATTCTGCAATAATCCTCATCTTTTTTACCGATCAGCCACTCCCGTACATATTTATCACTTACCGCTTTGGGGTTCAGGAAAAGGAAGGTCCTGTCGGGATTCATTACAGCTACATCACCAGGCAGCAGGTTCAGCACATCTTCGTAAAACTGGCGTTGCCGGGACAGTAGTTTATTGGCCTGCACCTTTTCCGTAATATCGTTGAACACCCACATGTGTCCTTCATAATATCCTTTGTTCCAGATGGGAATATAGTCGCGTTGCAATATTTTGCCATTGTTCATTTCCAGTTGATCGCCGGTTACCTGTTGCTTTTCCTGCAGCAGGTTTTTTACACGCATTTCAAATGCGTCAGGATCTTTGAAGTATTCTTTTAGCTGGCTGTTGGCAGTATAGCAATCTATGCCTATCAGTTGCGCAGGTCCGGTAAGGATGGTGAATATTTCGCACACCTTGTTGTTGGCAAGAAATATCTTACAGTCAGCATCGGACAGTACTATACCATACTGCAGGTTCTGTACCAGTAGTGAGAGGCGGTTGGAAATGATGCGCAGCTTTTCATTATAATGTTGCGCATCGTCCACAGGCTTACCTGTTTCCTGCTCATATTGAGTTGTGAGCTGGATAATTTCCTGTTGCGCGGTTGCCAGTGCAGCTTCTTTTTCGGCCAATGTCGTTTCTACAGCAATGCGTGCAGCCCGCTCTTTTTCCAGGCTTTCCCGAAGCGATTCTATCAGGTGCTCGTAATTCATGGATATTGTTCAGCTATGCCATCATGGCCTGCCTATTTTGTTTTCAGTTCGCCAGCCTGTATCATACGATAGATGGTGGATTTGCCAATGTCCAGTTTTTTGGCCACTAGCAACACATCTTTATCATACTTATCGAGATAGTGTTGTATGATCTGTGTTTCGTATTCTTTCAGGGTTCGTTCTTTTCCGATCAGGTCACTGATAGAAGCTGAAATATTGATAGTGATATTTTCCGGCTGTATCGTTTCCTCATCTGCCAGCACACAGGCCAGTTCCATTACAGATTTGATTTCACGCACATTTCCGGGAAATGCATATTGCAGTAGTTTTTGCTGCGCTTCGGCAGATAATACTTTTTTGCCGGAGTTGTTTTCCTTACAGAACTGGTCCATAAAATGTTTGGCCAGTACCAGTATATCATTGCCACGCTCGCGCAGCGGTGGCAGTTGAATGGGCAAACCTATCAGCCTGTAATAAAGATCCTCACGGAATCTTTTTTCCTGTACTTCTTCCAACAGGTTGCGGTGGGTAGCTACAATAATGCGCACATTGATGGGCACCACTTCGTTGCCACCGATACGTGTAATTTCACGTTCCTGCAATACACGCAGCAGCTTGGCCTGCAGGTTAATGTCCAGTTCACCAATTTCATCCAGGAACAGGGTGCCCTGGTGTGCTTCTTCAAACTTACCGATACGGCGTGTTACCGCACCTGTAAAAGCACCTTTTTCATGACCAAACAATTCACTCTCGATCAGGTCGCGCGGAATAGCCGCTACGTTCACTGCTACAAAAGGCTTTTTATGTTTGTCTGAATTGTAGTGAATGGCTTTGGCCACCATTTCCTTACCCGTACCGGTTTCGCCGGAAATAGAAACTGTGATGTTGGTTTTGGTTGCTTTTTCGGCCAGTGCAAATACTTTCTGCATGGCCTCACTTTTACCTATCAGGAATTTTGAAAAATCATATTTCTTGCCCACCTGTTCTTTCAGGTGCTCTACTTCCTTGCACAAACCATCAATTTCTTTCAAACGCAGCAGTGCATTCCACAACAGGTCCTTCGTTTCTTCATTTTTCACCATGTAATCCGATGCACCGCTTTTCAGCAGTCCCACCGCGGTGCCAATATCCTCCTGACCGGAAATGATGATGACCCGTATATCGGGATCTACTTCACGTATTTTTTTCAATACCTCACTGCCATCCATGTCGGGCATAGAATAGTCCAGCGTTACCACATCAGGACGCTCGTGCAGGTTGTTGAAAAATTCGCGGGAGCTTTCAAACCGCCTTACCTCGTAATCAGGGTTTAGCGTAAGATAATGCTGCAGCATGGAGCCATACCATGCATCATCTTCAAGGATGAAAATTTTAAGGGTATTCAGGTTTTTCATTTGTATGGACGCTTACTTATATAACGGTAATTCACGTTATTTATTCCCAAATAAAGAACTTTTCCCGGTTTAAAGCCAAAAGGTTTTTACCCGGCAGAAGTTATTCAGTATCAGTCATAAATAAATATACTTACCGTAAAAAGTGATATTGCTTCAACAAAGTAAGGCATTTTCATTCAAAAGCAACTCTTTATCTATAAAAGAAAGTTATTGACTATAACAGCTGAAACACTGTTGCAACACTTGTTTCCGGACAAGAAGCCGCTCTGCAGCAGGCCGGGCAACCCTTACCGGGAATGCCTGCTGCGAGGTGTGATTTTGCTACCTTTGGCAATATGAGTATCAACAGGGAACAACTTAACCGGCATTTCAGACAGGAATATGAGCGATTGAATGAGCAACAGCAAAAAGCTGTAGATACCCTCGAAGGACCAGTAATGGTGATTGCAGGCCCTGGTACCGGTAAAACACAGATCCTTGCCAGCCGTATTGGTAAGATACTGCTGGACACAGATACCCTTCCCAACAACATTCTCTGTCTTACCTATACCGACGCCGGCGTAGTGGCCATGCGTAAAAGGCTGATATCGTTTATCGGTCCGGATGCCTACAAAGTGAACATTTATACCTTCCACGCATTCTGCAACGATATTATCCAGGAAAACCTGTCGCTGTTTGAAAAGACAGCCCTCGACCCGGTGTCGGACCTGGAAAGGATTGAGCTGTTCAAACAACTGATAGATGGTTTTCCCAAAAACCACCCCCTGAAACGCTACCGGGGCGATGTATATTTTGAGATCAACAACCTGCAGTCGCTTTTCAGCACCATGAAACGCGAAGGGTGGTCGCCGGAGTTCCTGTTGCAGAAAATAGACGAATACCTTACCCGCATTAAAGACGAGGAAACCTTTAAATACCAGACCTCCCGTGCCGGTAAATGGGAAAAAGGCACCTACAAACCTGCCTACTACGAGGAAACGGAACGCATGGAAAAACTGAAAGCTGCTGTAAATGAATTTGACCGTTTTCAGCAACTGATGCGCAGCCGCAACCGGTACGATTTTGATGATATGATCAACTGGGTGATCAGGGCATTTGAAGAAAATGCCAACCTGCTGGCCCGTTACCAGGAGCAGTTTCTATATGTGCTGGTGGATGAATACCAGGATACCAGCGGTACGCAGAACCGGCTGGTGGAATTGCTGATCAGCTATTGGGATAAGCCCAACGTGTTTGTGGTAGGTGATGATGATCAGAGTATCTATCGTTTCCAAGGTGCCAACGTAGAAAACATGCTGGCATTTGCCAATAATTATCAGCGCGACCTGATGACGGTGGTACTTACCAACAACTATCGTTCTACACAGCCTATCCTGGACATCTCTAAAGCACTGATTGACCGCAACAGTGAAAGACTGGTGAAACAGATCGACGGTCTGTCAAAAGATCTGCGTTCCAGCAACAGCCATCTTGTACACTTAACACATGAACCGCTGATACGGCAGTATGAAACACCGTGGCAGGAAATGGCAGGCATTACGCTACAGGTGCAGCAACTGCTGCAACAAGGTGTGCCCCCGGGCAAGATCGGCATTATTTACAAAGAGAATAAGTACGGTGAAGAACTGGCTCAATACCTGAAACTGTGCAATATACCTGCCTACAGCAAACGCAGTATGAACCTGCTGCATGTACCGCTGGCACAGAAAATAATACTGGTACTGCGCTACCTGGCTGCTGAACACGACATTCCCAATGGCGGTGGTGAAATGCTGTTTGAGATCCTCCACTTCGACTGGTTTGGCACACCTCCCATGGAGATAGCCCGCCTGAGCATTGAAGTGGCCGATCGGCAGTTTGGCAACAACAAAACAACACTGCGCCAGCTTTTATATGATAAGATCAACAAACCACCGGCCGACCTGTTCAGCCAGGGTATTCATCCCGGTTTGCAGAAAGCCGGTAAAGCACTGGAAAAACTGATGGCCGATACGGTGAATGTTACCCTGCAACAGCTTTTTGAAAACATCATCCGCGAAGCAGGTGTACTGAGTTTTGTAATGAAAAGCCCCGAACGTATCTGGCTGATGCAGGTGATCACCGCACTGTTTGATTTTGTAAAAGAAGAAACACACCGCAATCCTTTACTGAACCTTGCACAATTGGTAAATATCATTGACCTGATGGAAAAAGAAGGACTTACCCTTCCGCTGACACAGGTTACCGGCAGTGAAAAAGGCGTGAACCTGCTTACGGCACATGGTTCAAAAGGACTGGAATTTCTATATGTTTTCTTTGCGGGCTGTAATGCCGGTTCATGGGAAAAGAAACGCAAACCCGGCGGTGGTTACAAACTGCCGGATACGGTGTTTTCCAGCAGTAAAGAAGGTTCTGATGAAGAAGAACTGCGCAGGTTATTTTACGTAGCCCTTACACGTGCAGAACAACACCTGCTTATTTCTTACAGCCAGTTCAAAAACGACGGCAAATCGTTGCAGGAGCCATCTATGTTCATTGAAGAGATCCGCAATGAATATCCGTTGCCGGTTGAAAAAATAATACTGGAAGAAACTGTTCAGGCCGATTTCCAGTCACTGGCATTTGCTGAAGCCGCAGCACCGGAAATCAGTCGTATTGAAGAGGAATTTGTAAGCCGTTTGCTGGATAAATTTGTAATGAACGTAACAGCATTGAACAATTATCTCAAGTGTCCGCTGGAGTTCTATTTCAAAAACCTGGTACGCATTCCTTCGCCTAAAAATGAAGCAACAGAATTTGGTTCTGCCGTGCACTTTGCACTGGAAAAACTTTTCCGCCGTATGCAGGAAAGCGGTAAAGACCTGTTTGCCGCCAAAGAAGTGTTGATCGATGATTTTAACTGGTTCATGCACCGGCACCGCGAAAGCTTTACACGCGAACAGTTTGCACGCAGACTGGAATATGGGTATGAAGTGCTGGGCAACTATTATGACACCTATATCTACTCTTTCAATAAAGTAGTAGCCATTGAACGCAGCATTAAGCAAGTAGTGAATGGTGTACCACTGAAAGGCAAACTGGACAAACTGGAATTTAACGGCAAAGCGGTGAACGTAGTGGATTATAAAACCGGTGATCCCGATAAAGCACGTGAAAAATTAAGACCGCCTTCCGAAAAAGACCCCAACGGCGGCGATTACTGGCGACAGGCTGTGTTCTATAAAATTCTGGTTGATAATCATGAACGTGACTGGCAGGTGATCAGTACTGAATTTGATTTTATTGAGCCTGATAAAAAGAAAAATTACCGCCGGGAAAAGATCACGATCACGCCTGCTGATATTACTACCGTAAACCAGCAGATAGCCCGGGTATGGGGCAAAATACAGGCTCATGATTTTTATACCGGTTGTGGCAAGGAAGACTGTCACTGGTGCCGGTTTGTTAAAACCAACAACATGGCTGTAGCCCTGCATACCTTACAGGAAGAAGACGAAGTGCAGGATTAACAGGATTTTGATACATTATTAAGAAGCCCTTTACACGCAAACAAAATAAACCCATTAAGTTTGCAACCTTCTCAGGTGAATTTATACAATGAAACAGAACAACTTACTGATATTACTGCTGATTATACTGGGTTGTGCGGTGAGCATTACTACCAATACCGGCTGTGCCAATATTATTCCTCCTTCCGGTGGTCCTAAGGATACACTGGCCCCGGTACTGCAACAGGCCCGCCCGGCAGACTCTACCAGAAGGTTTACAGGCGACCGTATTGTACTGACTTTTGATGAGTATGTGCAGTTGGATAACCCTACAGAAAACCTGATCGTTTCTCCCACCCCAAAGGTGGCGCCACAAATAGAATCGAAGCTGCGTACAGTAACAGTACGTATTAAAGATACCCTGCAACCCAACACTACCTATTCTATCAATTTTGGCAATGCCATTAAGGATATTAATGAAAACAATGTACTGAAGAATTTTGTATATGTATTCAGTACCGGCAATACTATTGATTCATTACAGGTATCCGGTAAGGTAATAGTAGCTGAAACGGGCAAAACTGATTCCACACTTATTGTTGGTCTGTATACCAACTTTGGTGATTCGGCCGTGGTAAAAGAAAAACCCCGCTACATTACCCGCGTTAACCGGGATGGAGCCTTTACCTTTCACAATCTGCCTGCTAACAACTACGCCATTTTCGCCATGAAAGATGAAGGCAGTTCCAAGAAATATATTTCCCGCAATCAGCTCTTTGCCTTTTCTGATTCAACAGTCAGGTCATCGCTGACGCCTACGCCTGTTACCCTGTATGCGTTTGTGGCCAAAGAAGAAGAGCGTCCGCAATCCAAACCCAAACCTGCGGCTCCCAAAGCGCAGCCTTCCAAAAACACGGCCAACGACAGAAGATTACGTATTACCAATAGTCTTACTGGCGGCGAGCAGGATCTGTTGACCAATCTTGAGATAGAGTTCAAAACAGGTCCTTATAAATATTTCGATTCCACCAAAGTGCACTTTACAACAGATGCGTACCAGCCAATAAAAGGATATCACTTTGTAAGAGATACCAGCAATGAAAAGATTACACTGGTATACCAATGGACGCCTGATACACACTACAAACTGATCCTGGATTCTACGTTTGCAGAGGATACCGTAGGGCGTCGCCTGCTGCGTACCGATACAATAACCATTCACTCTAAAAAAGAAAGTGACTATGCATCGGTTCGTTTACGTTTTATGAATCTTGACCTGTCTGAAAACCCTGTTCTGCAATTTATACAAAGCGATAAAGTGGTAAAGTCGTATGTGTTCACCAGCAGGGAATTTTCTTCCAAACTGTTCTTACCCGGTGAGTACGAGTTGCGTATTTTGCTGGATAAAAACAAGAACGGCATCTGGGATACCGGCGAATACTTTGCCCACCCGCGCATACAACCGGAAAGGGTTATTCCTGTTCCAAGAAAGGTAAATATTAAAGTGAACTGGGAAAACGAGATAGATATTACATTATAGAAAACAGTGTCAGGTTTACAGTTGTAATTTGTTCTTTATACTTAACCCGATTTCTCATTAATCTTGTTGAATCAGGTGGCTGTTGAGACACCAGTCATGGACTCTCTCCGGCTGATGTCTTAACAACCGGAATCAGAATTATTCCATTCAACAACGTACAATTCCTGATTCCTTTTCAACCTATCTTTGCACCATGCAATTCTCTTCTGGTTTATTGGAAAATGCGGTGAATGAGTTTGCCAAGTTACCGGGCATCGGTAAAAAAACGGCATTGCGGCTGGTTTTACACCTGTTGAAACTGGAACCGGAAAAGGTGAATGCATTTGGTGAAACCATTATGCGTATGCGACAGGGAATTAAATTCTGCCAGCGTTGTTATAATGTTGCGGATACTGATACCTGTACCATCTGTGCCAATCCCATGCGTCGCCAGGAACTGATCTGCGTGGTAGAAAGCATTCGTGATGTCATTGCCATTGAAAGCACCCAGCAGTACAACGGCATCTATCATGTACTGGGCGGCATTATCTCTCCGCTGGATGGTATTGGTCCCGACCAGCTTACCATTGAAGCGCTGATAGCCAGGATACCCAAAGAAAATACCGAAGAACTCATTTTTGCCCTGAACCCTAACATACAGGGAGATACTACCATCTACTATATTCAAAAAAAACTACAGCAAACACCGGTCAGGATCACTACTATTGCCAGGGGTATTGCTTTTGGCGGTGAACTGGAATATGCCGATGAAATGACCCTTGCCCGCAGCATTACCAACCGCCTGCCGGTAGAGAAGTATATGCAGTGATAGCCCCTTGGCCACGAAGCCACTAAGGCACAAAGAAACACGAAGGGATAAGAACATTGATCACCCCTTATCAACCTTTCAACTTGCCCCTGTCTTACTTCAACATTTGATATTCAACATTTCTCATTTCATATTCCCCGCCACCGTCCCCTTTCAGCCCTGCTTTTTGACCCCTTTGTTATTATGCTTACATGGTGTAACTTTGCATTTCATTACAGGCGGATTTGTTTATTGTTCGGCCTGTAAGCCGGTAAACCCGGTCAACTGAACTAATAAACGCCAGGAAATACCCGCCACAAGGTTTCTCCCCGTTTATTCCGTTTGGTTCACATTAACATATTGTGTATTGCCAGTGCCATTAGGGTCACTGTTGGCATGTACATATGTCAATGCAACCTGATTCATTATAAAACTTTCTGCCGGTGGCAGAAAAAAGGAGTTGAATATGAAAACAATCCAGGAGTGTCTGCAGGAACGTATCCTTGTGATAGACGGCGCAATGGGTACAATGATCCAGCGCTATAAGCTAACCGAAGACGATTACCGTGGCGAGCGTTTTAAGGACTGGCATTCGGACCTCAAAGGCAATAACGACCTTTTGAGCATTACCCAACCCGAAGTGATCAAAGCTATCCACAAACAATACCTGGAAGCGGGTGCTGATATTATTGAAACCAATACCTTCAGCAGCACCAGCATTGCACAGGCTGATTATGATATGCAGGCGCTGGCATACGAGCTCAATGTAGCCTCTGCCAGGTGTGCCCGCCAGGCTATTGATGAATTCAATGCCGGTTTAGCGCCTGAAGCTATTACACCCCGTTTTGTAGCCGGCGCCATTGGCCCGTTGAATAAAACACTGTCATTATCACCGGATGTAAACAACCCCGGTTACCGTGCAGTAACGTTTGATGAAGTGGCAGATGCATATTACGAACAGATCAAAGGCCTGGTAGATGGTGGCGTAGATGTGTTGCTGATAGAAACCATCTTTGATACCCTGAATGCCAAGGGTGCCATTTTTGCTATTAAAAAGTTTTTCCGCAACATACAAAAGCCGTCATTACCTGTCATGATCAGTGGTACCATTACCGATGCATCGGGCAGAACACTGAGCGGACAAACGCTGGAAGCCTTCTATACTTCTGTAATGCATGCCAAACCATTGAGTGTGGGATTGAACTGTGCGTTGGGTGCACAAGAAATGCGCCCGCATATTGCAGAGTTGTCGCAGATGGCAGGTTGTTATGTATCAGCCTATCCCAATGCGGGTTTACCCAATGCAATGGGCGAGTATGATGAAACGCCTTCCGAAACAGCCCACTTCCTGGAAGATTGGGCCAAAGAAGGTTTTGTGAACATCGTGGGCGGCTGCTGTGGTACTACGCCAGACCACATCCGCCATATTGCCGAACATGTGAAAACGATCAAACCCAGGCAGTTACCGGTGGTGGAAACAGTTTTGTAGTGTATAAAACCACAGAGGCACAATGACACAGGGCGGCACAAAGCAACAGTTCAATCCCCTTTCTGATAAAGAAAACCAACTGGCCAGAGAGGCAATTGACATTGCATTCAGGTTGCATAAGGCGCTTGGCCCCGGTCTGCTGGAAAATGTTTATACAAAATGTTTCTGTTACGAGCTGGAAAAGGAGAAATATTCACTTTTGTGAAATAGCAACTGGTTCCCATTCGTTACGAAGGGTTCTTGGCAGAAGAAGGGTTAAGACTTGATATACTGGTAGATGATCTGCTGATCCTTGAACTAAAGACGCAGGGAAATTTTCATCCGGTATGGGAGGCTCAGTTGTTGAGCCATCTTAAACTGATTAATAAACATCTGGGATACATTATAAACTTTACAGTTCCACTGATTAAAGACGGAATCAGAAGAATGGTTTTATAAACCATTGTATTGCTTTGAGTCTTTCTGTCTTGGTGGCAAAAATGAAGATATGTCAAACGTGATCAAACCGTATTTACGTCTCTCTGGTCTTGAACCGCTGGTAGTTCGTCCTGAAACGAATTTTGTAAACGTGGGCGAACGTACCAATGTAACCGGCTCTAAAAAATTTGCCCGCCTCATTCGTGAACAGCATTATGAGGAAGCACTGAGTGTTGCCCGCCAGCAGGTAGAAGGCGGCGCACAGGTATTGGACGTAAACATGGACGATGCATTGCTGGATGGTGTACAGGCCATGACCAAATTCATTAACCTGGTACAAAGCGAACCGGATATTGCCAAGATACCCATCATGCTCGACAGCTCCAAATTCGAGATCATTGAAGCCGGTTTGAAATGTGTACAGGGAAAATGTATTGTGAACTCTATCTCCATGAAAGAAGGAGAACAGAAGTTCATTGAGCAGGCCATCATCTGCCAGTCATACGGAGCTGCGGTGATCGTAATGGCATTTGACGAAGTAGGGCAGGCTGATACCAAAGAACGCAAAATAGAGATCTGTCACCGGGCTTATAAGATCCTTACAGAAAAAGTAGGATATGATCCGCAGGATATCATCTTTGACCCCAACATTTTTGCCGTAGCTACCGGTATTGAAGAACACAACAATTATGCAGTTGACTTTATAGAAGCTACCCGCGAGATCAAACGCCTGATGCCACTGACCAAAGTAAGTGGTGGTGTCAGCAACATCTCATTCTCATTCCGTGGTAATGATCACGTGCGTGAGGCCATGCACTCCGTATTCCTGTACTATGCCATCAAAGCGGGTATGGATATGGGCATTGTAAATGCCGGCCAGTTGGTTATCTATGATGAAATAGAACCCACACTGCGCCAGCTTTGCGAGGATGTATTGCTGAACCGCAACAATGAGAACAATGAATCTACCGACAAACTGATCGCTTTTGCAGAAACCGTAAAAGCAAAAGGAAAAGAAACGGTAAAAGATGAAGCATGGCGTAAAACATCCGTGGAAGAACGCCTGAAACATTCATTGGTACATGGTATTACAGAATATATTGATGCAGATACTGAAGAAGCAAGACAGAAATATCCCAAGCCGCTGGATGTAATTGAAGGTCCGCTGATGGATGGTATGAACGTGGTAGGTGACCTGTTTGGTGCCGGTAAAATGTTCCTGCCGCAGGTGGTAAAAAGTGCCCGTGTAATGAAAAAGAGCGTGGCGGTGCTTACTCCATATATCGAGGCTGAAAAAGAACAACGCAGACTGGCCAGTCTGCAGAACGGGAGCGCTCATGAAGACGAGTCTGGTGCTGCCAAGATATTGCTGGCTACTGTAAAAGGCGATGTGCATGACATTGGTAAAAACATTGTAGGTGTGGTACTGGGCTGTAATGGTTATGATATTGTAGACCTGGGTGTAATGGTACCTGCCGATAAGATACTGGATACTGCTGAAAAAGAAAAAGTAGACATTATTGGCCTCAGTGGTCTCATTACCCCTTCACTGGATGAAATGGTGCATGTAGCACATGAAATGAAAAGAAGGGGAATGAATCAACCACTGCTGATAGGTGGTGCCACTACTTCAAGAATGCACACAGCAGTAAAAATTGCTCCACAGTACGACCGTGGCGTGGTGCACGTACTGGATGCTTCCCGTAGTGTAACTGTTGCCGGTGCATTGCTGAGCAACGAGCAGAAAGGCGGCTTTCTGGATGGCATCAACAAAGAGTACACTAAACTGAAAGATGATTTTGCCAATAAAAAAACAGCCAAACAATACCTTCCCTTTACAGATGCGCAAGCCAATCCTGTAAATATCGAATGGAATAATTATACGGCACCGGCGCCTTCTTTTACAGGCACCAGGGTGTTCGACAATTTTGACCTGGCAATCTTAAGAGACTATATTGACTGGCAGCCCTTCTTTATTTCCTGGGAAATGCATGGCAAGTTTCCGCATATTCTGAGTGATGAAATAATAGGAAAGGAGGCTACTAAATTGTACAATGACGCCAACCTGTTACTGGACAAGATCATTGCAGAAAAATGGCTTACCGCCAAAGGAACGGTTGGTTTCTGGAAAGCCAATCGCGTAGCTCCCGACACCGTGGAATTGTACAATACAGGCGCGCCATTACGACTGGAATTCCTGCGCCAGCAGATCAAAAAAGCAGCAGGGCAACCCAATCTTTCACTGGCAGACTTTATCAAACCTTTGCAGAACGGCGAAACACCTGGCAATGATTATATCGGTGCATTTTCTGTTACCATGCAGGGTATAGAACCACATATCAAACGTTTTGAAGCTGCACTGGATGATTATAATAAGATCATGATGCAGGCTCTTACAGACCGTTTGGCGGAAGCATTTGCAGAAGCATTGCATGAAAAAACGCGTAAAGAACTATGGGGCTATCAGCAACAGGAAGCGCTGAGCAACGAACAACTGATCAAAGAAGAATATGTAGGTATCCGTCCGGCACCGGGCTATCCTGCCTGTCCTGACCATACTGAAAAATACAAACTGTTTGATCTGCTGGGCGGTGAAGAAGCCACTGGTATACACCTGACAGAATCATTGGCTATGTATCCCGCAGCATCAGTTTGCGGTTGGTATTTCTCACATCCGCAAAGCCAGTATTTTGGCATAGGTAAGATCCACAAAGACCAGGTGGAAGATTATGCCGCACGCAAAGACATGAGTATTGAAGATGTGGAAAAGTGGTTACGCCCTATCCTGGAATATGATGCTTAATACAGCCTGTTGCTTATCGTGATCAGGGGGTAAACAATCAGACAGAAAGCCGGTTGACGGAGAACCTTTTGATTAGTATCTTTGCGCCACCTAAGACCGACCCAATCCGTTAAACAGTAGAATTATGTTGAGTAGCAAGGTTAGAAAAATCGTTCTGGTGGTATTAATATTGGCTCCTTTTGCAATGAAAGCCCAAACCACGCGTACTACCCGCAAAAAAGGGGAGTTTTATTTTTCCTGGGGTTATAACAAGGAGTGGTACACACGCAGTAACTTAAAGATCAGTCAGCCAGAATTAGGCAATGACTATACATTCCGCCGTGTAACCGCACACGATCACCCCGGTTGGGATGAAGGACTGCTGAGCAAGGCCATCACCATTCCACAGTACAATTACCGTATTGGCTATTTTTTTAATGATAAACATGATCTGGGTATTGAGATCAACTTCGACCATACCAAATACATCATTACCGATGGCAAGGATGTAAATGTAAAAGGCAGGTTGAATGGCCGTTCTGTTGACAGTACTGTAAACTTTTCCGAGGGCAATGGCTTCTTTTACTACCTGAACAACGGTGCTAATTTTCTGCTGATCAATATCGTAAAACGCTGGCACTGGTATGCCAACCAAAGCAATAGCATTAAAATTGATGCGCTGGGTAAGTTCGGTATAGGTCCTGTGATTCCGCACGTTGAGAACAGTTTCTTTAACCAGAAAAATGAACCGCATTTCCAGATCGGCGGATGGAATACCGGTATTGAAGGTGCATTGCGTTCTACCTTCTTCAAACACGTATACCTTGAATTTGCCGGCAAACTGGACTACGCACGTTACTCAGGCTTGCGCATATACAAAGGCCATGCAAGACAGGCTTTTGGTACAGCAGAGATCATCCTGAACCTGGGTGTAACCTTATAACAATCCTGCCGGAAGGCAAAACATAAAAAACGGAGTATAGCAATGACTATACTCCGTTTTTTATTGCTGTTAACCGTTTATCGGTTGTTCAGTATCTCTTTTAATCGTTGTGCTTCCTGTGCATCTTTCAATCCTTTGACCAGGTAGATCACAATTGCCACTTTCAGGATAATACCTTTTATAATGCTTGTGGGGTCAGCTATAAGATCTACCACCACCAGCAGGCTATACAATACCAGGGTTGATAAAATAGCCGGATAAGGCTTTCTCTGCGCCCACACGCCCAATGCCAGGAAGATCAGGGCAATAACGCCCATAATACCCAGGTTGTACCAGAATATATCTTCAGGCCCTGTAAAAGCAGTGATGAAGGCTGCAACAAACTGGATAGCAGCTATTACCCAGATAGCGTTGCGGGCCTGCCGCACATGTTTGTCATATTCATGATTGTTCAGCAGGTCTTCTTCAGAAAAAACGCTTTCCTGTTCTGCTGGTTCGGTTAAGGGTTGTTGTTCCATATCAGGGGGTTTAGGCTCCTAATATAAACAACTCTCTGTTGCTTTTCAAACAGGTGAAAAATCGAATATGTTTCATGCTGAAGCTAGCTCTTCTGTTACCGTTTTTCAAACAACCACCACAAACGTTTGCGTGGCTTTACCACGTAGTTCTGTTTAATGTATGTTTGAATATGATGCATGGCTTCATCAACACTGTCTGTCAGCAAAACCAGCTTCATATCTTCGGGGCTGATGGTACCCTGTGCTGCCATATCTTCCATTGCTTCCCACAATTTCTGATAATACTCTTTCCCGAATAATACTACCGGAAACTGTGTAATGGTTTTGGTCTGCACCAATGTAAGGGTTTCAAAAAACTCATCCATGGTACCAAAACCGCCCGGCAAAATAACAAAGGCATAGGAATATTTTACCAGGATCACTTTGCGTAAAAAGAAAAAATCGAATGTAATGGACTTATGCAGGTATGGGTTGGGATGCTGTTCAAACGGCAAACGGATATTACAACCTACTGATTCACCGCCGCTTTCAAAAGCGCCGCGGTTGGCTGCTTCCATAATACCTGGTCCGCCACCTGTCATGGTAGTAAAACCTGCATCTGCTATACGTTTACCAAATTCACGCGCCGCCTGGTAATACCTGTGCTCTTCTTTAAACCGCGCAGAACCGAAAACTGTTACACAAGGTCCCACAAAATGCAGTGTACGGAATCCTTTAATGAACTGGCTGAATACCTGCCAGGCAAATTTCAACTCGTACGTTCGTGGTTTCGGGCCATCGAGATAAATATGTTCCCGTGGGGGGATTATCGGATCGATCTTGTCCTTTACTGATGCTGCTTCCATATCAATAATGTAAATTGCCGGGCAAATTAAATAATAATTGCATGCGCATCATCAGTTACAATGTCAACGGCATCCGTGCGGCCATGAATAAGGGCTTCGTTGACTGGCTTAAAACAGATCCCGCTGATATCATTTGCCTGCAGGAAACCAAGGCTCATAAAGACAATGTAAATCACCAGTTATTCACTGAACTGGGATATCATGATTACTGGTTCTCTGCTGCTAAAAAAGGATATAGCGGTGTGGCGGTACTTACCAAAATACAGCCCGATCATGTTGAATATGGCACGGGGCACAGCACCAGCGATGAAGAAGGCAGGGTAATACAGCTTGATTTTGGCGATATCCGCCTGATCAATGCTTATTTTCCTTCCGGTACCACGGGTGATGTACGGCAGACATTCAAATACCAGTGGCTGGATGAATTGCATACTTACCTGCAGGAATTACAGCAAAAACACCCCAAACTGATCCTTTGTGGTGATTATAATATTGCACATAAGGATATCGATATTCATGATCCCAAAGGCAATAAGAACTCTTCCGGTTTCTTACCCGAAGAAAAAGCATGGATGGATAAATTCCTGGATTCAGGCTGGATAGATTCATTCCGTGTTTTTCACAATGAACCCCATCGTTACAGTTGGTGGAGCCAGCGTTTCCCAAGTGTGCGACTACAGAATAAAGGATGGCGTATTGACTACATCAATGTTACCAATCCATTGAAAGCACAATTGAAAGATGCTGAGATATTCCCCGATGTAAAACATAGTGATCATTGCCCTGTGTACCTGGAACTGAAAAAATAAAGTGGTACCAATAACAGTGGTGTTGTATACTTATCCAGTATATACATCTTTTCCTTACTGCCATTAAACAACAGTTACCCGATGATTGTATATAATACTACCGTAAAAATTCATCCTGCTATTGAAAAAGCATGGGTGCAGTGGCAGCAGCAGGTACATATACCGGCCTTAATGGCCACCGGCAAGTTTACAGACTATAAAATGTTCCGTTTGCTGGAGCAGGACGAAAGCGATGGTGTTACCTACGTAATACAGTTTTTCAGTCCTACATGGGAAACGTATGAACAATATAATGCACAACATGCCGATGCATTGCAGCGAATGGCACAGGAAAGATGGGGTGACCTGTACATTGCATTTCGCACTGTAATGCAGGTTGTGAACTAAGTGTGGATAAGATTATTTTCGTTTAGGCGATATGAAAATAGTTTGTATATTCCTCTCAAACCCGCTACAGGCAGGCATTTCAGCCTCATCGCGTGAAACACAGTGCTGTAGCGGATTTCAGCGTACCAGGTAAAAACACTATGCTACCTTGTTAAAAACCGAAAACGTTAAAAACCTTGTCCCAAGCGGGTTGTAGCATTTTTGGAAATGTTAATTTTCAGATAGAAAAATTTTGTTGAAATCAAAAAGCGGCTAAATTTGTTCTGCCTTAAATATTTAAAACATTACACTATGAACAAAGCTGAATTGATCGCAAAGCTTGCTGACGATGCAGGCGTTACCAAAACTCAGGCTAACGCTGCTCTGGATTCTTTTATTGAAGCAGTTACCAAAACACTGAAAGGTGGTGGTAAAGTTACTCTGGTTGGCTTTGGTACTTTTTCAGTATCTAAGAGAGCTGCACGCAATGGTCGTAACCCTCAGACAGGTGCTGTGATCAAAATCAAGGCTAAAAAAGTAGCCCGTTTCAAAGCAGGTAAAGAACTGCAAGCTAAATTATAATTGCTGCATCTACCGCATGCTGGCTCCGATACCGGAACGTATAATAAATAAGTACGTTAAAGTATCGGAGCTTTTTTTATTTTTGCAGTCAACATTTATAACCGTTCAATAAATTTTTTTATGGGAAGAGGTGATAAAAAAACCAAAAAAGGTAAAATATTCAAAGGTTCTTTTGGCAAAACAAGATCTGCCAAAACAAAAAAAGTGGCTAAAAAGAAAGGCTAACTCCTTTATATGTTGATAGGTTGAAAAGTTGATATACATACAGTTATTGTCAATCTTTCAACCTGTCAACCATTACCATTCCATTCGCTCCGCTTCAACTTTCTACGGCGCCAGTCGCTCAATTTTCCAGCTACCATTTCCCTGCAAAGTATATAGTAACCTGTCGTGCAAACGGCTGGGACGTCCTTGCCAGAATTCTACAGATAACGGTTTTATCCTATACCCGCCCCAGTGCTCAGGCCGGGTAAGCGGTTGATTACGGAATGTTTCTGTAAACTGTTTTTCCCTTTCTTCCAGCCAGTGGCGGCTTTCTATCACCTGGCTTTGCGGAGATGTCCACGCCCCGATACGGCTTCCCTGCGGGCGACTGTTAAAATATTCATCGCTTTCTGCCGCACTTACTTTTTCTGCAATTCCTGTAATACGC
The DNA here is from genome assembly GCA_001302245.1 of Chitinophagaceae bacterium PMP191F. Classification (GTDB taxonomy): domain Bacteria; phylum Bacteroidota; class Bacteroidia; order Chitinophagales; family Chitinophagaceae; genus PMP191F. The sequence goes on along the minus strand of LGYU01000007.1, from coordinate 3,423 downwards.
ACCTGTCGCTCCAGCTCTTTCCAGAAAAACACCAGGCTGGCATGGGGATGCACATCAAGATCATGTCCCTTATTGCTTTGGTAATTGGTAAAGAAAGTAAACCCCTGCTCATCATATCCCTTCAGCAATACAATACGCGCTGCAGGAATGCCTGCAGCGTTTACAGTGGCCAGTGTCATAGCATTCACCTCATCAATAGCACTGTGTATCGCTTCTTTCCACCATTTGTCAAACTGTGCCCAGGCAGTAGCTTCAGCATCCTGTTCAGACAATGATTGCAGTTTATAATCTTTACGGATATCAGCAACGGTTTGCAGCATAACGTTTACATTGAGACCGTAAAATTAAACAGTAGCACAATAATGTGATATGATTTTTATCAGGCGTAAAGATGAGAGGTCTGGCCGTGAATGGTGAGTTGTGAGTGGACAATAGTGAATGATGAATAGTCGATGCGGCGATCCGTAGTTCTAACTTCGTATTTCGTACTTTCTGAAAGCTCAGCCTACCTACACATAAAACTTATAATGTACAACTTACTCGGGTTGTTCCGGCTTGTTCTGTACCCTGTTCAGCATGGCTTCAATTTCGCTCATACGTTTCAATTGGCTGTCGAGCTTTTTGTTGTGCTGTGCTATCTGTTGCAAGTCATTGCTCAGCTCTTCGAGAAAGGTAATTTTTTTGAGTAATTGCTGACGCTGGAAATTTGATTCGCGTAGTTTTTCTTCTGTATCGGTCAATACGCGGCTCAGGCGCTGGTTCTCTTCAATTAGTGCAAGCTGGCGTTGTTTCAGTTCATCAAAATCCTTGGCCAGTTTAAAATGACTTTGCTGCAGTTCTTCATACTCCATGCTGTTATGCCGCATATGCGTGAAATAAGATTCCATTTTCTGCAGCTTTGCACGCAATGTATTAAATTCTTCGTATGATTTCTCCAACCGTTCTTTCATTTCGCCGGCCAGCAATTGTTGCGCACGCAAACGATTGATTTCAGCATCTTTCTCAGTCAGCGTATTCTGTATGTGCTGTAATTCAACCTGGAGAGATTCATTGAGTAGCAATGCTTCTGCATTTTTCTGCTCTGATTCGCGCAGCATATTCACCTGGTCCAGCAGGCGGTTAATATAGTGATGGTGTTCCGTCAGGCTTTCCTGTACATTCTGTAGTTGTGAAAGATATCCTGCCTGTTGCGGGGGAATGATCTCAGCAGGTTCCTCTTCAGAAAGTTCGTCCTCTTCCTCATTATAGTCATAATCAGTTGCCGGTAGCGGCGGTCTTTCATCCAGCGCACCCTGCAGATCGATTATTTCTCTTTTTTGTTCTTCTATTTCCAGCAACAGCACTTCCTCATTGGCGCGCAATTCGTCCAGCTCACGGTTCAGTTCTTTTACCACCTCTTCATGGGCATCGCGTGTTTCAAAGTATTTAATACGCCACTGATCGGCTTCAGGTTCACTGATACCGGATTCGGCCAGTACAGAGGGCTCTGATGCAGAGATCTGCATGGAACGACGACTGAAGATAAAGAAGTGAATAGCAAATCCAAGACCGGCTGCCCCCAGCAGGAAAACGATAATTTCAGGCAGCCCTACAATCATCTGAGTGCTCAATATGACGGGTAATGAATTCATAACGGTTCGGAACTGAGTTTTTTCGCCTTTAATGGGCCTGACAAAAAACAGATTCCTGTTTCTCACCGGATATGAATGTTACCAAAGCAGAGAACGGTACGTTTCGCATATAATTCCGGACAGAAAAATAGTGCGACTGGATAAGATTTACAAGGAAATACATAACAATATTTTCTATAACTGGTTATCAGGAGGTTACCAGCGTACCTACTTTCTCGCCGCGGATCACTTTCATCAGGTTACCGGGCTTGTTCATATCAAATACGATAATAGGCAGCTTGTTTTCCATACACAGGGTAAATGCAGTCATATCCATAACCCGCAGGTTTTTGGAGATACATTCCTGGAAGGTGATCACATCGTATTTTTTAGCTGTGGGGTCTTTCTCCGGATCGGCTGTATAAATGCCGTCAACACGGGTACCTTTCAGAATAACGTCTGCCTGTATTTCTATAGCACGCAGCGAACCGGCAGTATCAGTAGTAAAATAAGGATTTCCGGTACCGGCGCCGAAGATCACAACACGACCTTTTTCCACATGACGGATAGCGCGTCTGCGGATGTACGGCTCGGCTATCTGCTCCATTTTAATGGCACTCTGCAAACGTGTATATACGCCTGTTTTTTCCAGCATGGCCTGCAATGCCATTCCATTGATCACGGTGGCCAGCATGCCCATATAGTCGCCGTGTGCACGTTCAATGCCGGTTTCCGCTTCGTTCATTCCTCGGTAAATGTTACCGCCTCCTATTACAATAGCCACCTGCACTCCCAGATCGGCAATCTGCTTAATGTCGCGTGAGTATTGCTCCAGTACCACAGGGTCTAATCCAAAACTTTTATCACCCATTAACGACTCGCCAGACAATTTCAACAGAACACGTTTGTACTTTGGTAACATGTGATAATAGCAGTTTTTAGATGTTTAGATAGCTGTGCAAAGAAAAGAATTTTTATTAATCTTTAGCGGTTTTCTGCTATCCGCTTATTCACCGCGTATACCGGTAAACACATTTTTTATGTCCCCATCCTTTTTACTACAACAATAAAACGCTTACCTTTTGTATTCTGTTGCTGAATTATAAATCCTGATTTTATGATAAGTCCTGCTTCTGTTGAACAACCACTGGCAGCATTGCGGCGCTATTTTGACAGTGGAGCCACCCGCAGCTATGCTTTTCGCAAACAACAATTGCAGTATCTGAAAAACGCTATACTGCAACACGAAGCCGATATACAGCAGGCTCTGTATACCGATCTGAAAAAAAATCCTGAGGAGTGCTGGATCACCGAAACTGGTTTTGTGCTGTCTACTATCAACAAACTGCTTAAGAACCTGCGACGTTATATGCGGCCGCAGGCTGCCCGCACTAACCTGGCCAATTTTCCTTCTTCCAGCCGTATTCTGCACGAGCCGCTGGGCGTAGTACTGATCATTGCTCCGTGGAACTACCCGCTGCAACTATTACTGGCGCCACTTGCAGGAGCTATTGCCGCCGGCAATTGTGTAGCGGTAAAACCCAGTGAGTTTGCTCCTGCTACTGCAGCAGTATTACAACGCATTATCGAAACGGCATTTCCGCCGGAATATATACTGTATGCCGGTGGTGATGGCGCTACCATCATTCCGGCCATGATGAATACGTTCCGGTTCGACCATGTTTTTTATACCGGCAGTACAGCCGTTGGTCGTAAGATCTATCAATTGGCCGCCGAACAACTGGTACCCGTTACACTGGAACTGGGCGGTAAAAGTCCCTGTGTGGTAGAGCAGGATGCCAATATTGGCATC
>LGYU01000066.1 GCA_001302245.1 Chitinophagaceae bacterium PMP191F | reverse complement strand
ACCGGTGACGAGGGCTGCCCGTGTTAGAATAACAGGGTACTATCAAAACAGCAGGCTGCATTTAATGCTGCTTATTCCAGGCGTAGGTTTCGGATTTTCCCTTCGGTCGAAATGACGGGACGCCGTGGTGGCAGGCATGTTTCCAACCGGTGACGAGGGCTGCCCGTAATAGAATAACAGGGTACATCAAAACAGCAGGCTGCATTTAATACTGCTTATTCCAGGCATAGGTTTCGGATTTTCCCTTCGGTCGAAATGACGGGACGCCGTGGTGGCAGGCATGTTTCCAACCGGTGACGAGGGCTGCCCGTGTTAGAATAACAGGGTACTATCAAAACAGCAGGCTGCATTTAATACTGCTTATTCCAAGCGTGGGTTTCGGATTTCTCCCTTCGGTCGAAATGACGGGACGCCGTGGTGGCAGGCATGTTTCCAACCGGTGACGAGGGCTGCCCGTGTTAGAATAACAGGGTACTATCAAAACAGCAGGCTGCATTTAATGCAGCTTATTCCGGGCGTAGGTTTCGGATTTCTCCCTTCGGTCGAAATGACGGGGCGCTGTGGTGGCAGACATGTTTCCAACCGGTGACGAGGGCTGCCCGTAATAGAATAACAGGGTACATCAAAACAGCAGGCTGCATTTAATACTGCTTATTCCGGGCGTGGGTT
>LGYU01000065.1 GCA_001302245.1 Chitinophagaceae bacterium PMP191F | reverse complement strand
TGATGAACATGTCGTTCCATTTGATAAAAGGGCCAAAGCGGCCTTTACCCTTGGTAACGGGTTTCTCATCGTAAAATGCAACCTGATTTCTTTTTGGGCGCTGCTTTTTTAGCTGCCGCTTTCTTTACCGCCGTTTTTTTAGCCGCTTTTTTAGCAAAGGCATTGGGTACCTGTGCTTCAATCATCTTCTTCACATCGTCCAGTGATAATGCTGCAGCTTCTTCCGGCGTGTATTTGGAATCGTCTGCCTTGCGTCCTATTTTCAGCATCTTTTTATTGAAGCGGATAAAGGGACCCCAGCGACCATTTTCCAATGATATCTTTTCTTCGGGCCACTGTTGTATAAAACGGTTGCCTTCTTTTTCTATTTTAGCTTCAATCAGTTCTTCAATATCAGCTTTGCTCAGCGCATCAAAATCATAACGGCGTGGTACATTGATGAACATGTCGTTCCATTTGATAAAA
>LGYU01000064.1 GCA_001302245.1 Chitinophagaceae bacterium PMP191F | reverse complement strand
CACAGTTACTGAGATAGTCCCTTACTTTATTTTATACCTAATGTTTTTGCTAAGCCTTCTATATACTTATCCAGTTCCTTCAACTTTCGTTTATCATAAGCATAAAGAGTATAGTTGACAAACATTGTATTGTAAGAGGTGACACCGATCGTTTGACCTACTTTTCCATTCTCAAAAAATTCAAAAAGTAGCCTAATATCAAGCTGGTTACTTTTCAGCTTCTTCAGCTTTTTTCCTTTTATAGTATTGGTCAATGTTGTATAAACTGCATTGCTCTTTTTATTGCCAGACAATACAATTGGATCAACCTCATTTTTTATCAGGTCTTTGTCAATTTTGATGTTGTACATGGAGTTCATATACACGGCATATACATGAGTGCTATCAAAGTCTTGCGAAGAACATTTGTTTGAAAAAGCTATACAAAGTATAACAATAGCTATCGTAAGAAACTTGTAATTCATAGTGATTGATTAATGCTACCTTTTGCCTTTGATTTCTTTTTGAATACTTTTCTTTATTTCAAATTGCAGTTGAATTTTCGGCGGGTAGCCAATGGCCTTTTGCGATGTAGGCCCTTCTGTTCGTACAGGTATGCCTGAATGGTTCGTTCGTGTTGGTTCATGCAACCTGCTGGCGGCTCCCCTTTCTGATCCGTTGATTACCCTTTGCTCTTCTTTATTGTCAGATAGTCTTCAATATTGCTTTTTTGCAAATTTGTTTTGTTAATATCTGCTATTTTCTCCCTTTGCAAATCAAAAGTGACAAAATAAACAGGAAGAGTGCCGCCACTTTTTCCGACAACATAAACAATTTTACCCAAATTGCTACTTCTTTGCATAATAGAAATATCTCTGAATTCCTCGAACTTCACATTTTCATATTTGGATATAAATATGTCAATTTCCTTAGTTGTAATAGCAGTACTATTACCGGAACAGGAACAAAGAGAAACAATAACACCTATAAATATTTCAAAACGCATTTACTTACTTTTTTAAGTTTTCTAATTCCATTTTTTTCTTTTGCACTTCAGTTTTATGCTTTAACTCCAAAGTGGCTCGATACTTGTATTCCGAAGCATGATAGGCTCCCTTTTTAATAGAATCTTGATCATCTTTTGAGTCCCATTGTGCTGGATAGCCATTTTTGCTCGAGTTAGGTTATCAAAGAACATCTGTCTCTGCAAAGCAGAGCCGAACAGGCATTCTTATGCTCCGTTTCATTGATGATACCGGTCAGAGACCGGATGCATATAAAAAAGACACGGGTGCCCTGAAGGAACACCCGCGCCAGTTGAGGTTCTAATTAATACTATTTTATTTTTAGCGTTATTGTACGAATTGCTTTTAACATACGCTCTTGCTTAGCACTGTCTAAATTCTTCGTATAAAAATTAAATTTTAATCGACCTCCATCATCACTTTTGACACTGTCAATATATATACCAGTTAAGCCTCCTTTTTTTAATCTTCTTGGGATCGTAATTTTTGTATGCAAGCCAGATATAGTATCAAAAAAAACGTTTTGCTTCCTAAATTCATCAATATCGAAGTTGGGTTGTCGGCTCCCCGTGTTTTAGAGCCGTAATTAGTTAGAGTTTTCTAAGATAATATTTTTCTGTTTTTTGCTCCATTCTTCCGTGTATTTGAAGGGCGACAGATAACCTAACGATTTATGTGGTCTCTCTGTATTATAATCGAGTTGCCACTG
>LGYU01000063.1 GCA_001302245.1 Chitinophagaceae bacterium PMP191F | reverse complement strand
ATTCCCGCCTGTTATGTATTCAATAAGCAATTAAATATTTATAAAAGTACAATCAGTTGGTTATGCTCCTGAAAAAATTATTCTTCTTCCTGTTGTTATCAGGCAGCCTGGCAATGGTAAATGGCCAGGATATGAAGCCGCTCCAGGTGATTCCGCCTACGCCAGAGGCTGCGGCCATAGCTAAATATTCGGATATACCGGTTGGTCATGCTACGGGTGCTGCTATGATATCGGTACCTTTTTATACTGCCAGTGCGGGTAATCTATCGGTTCCTGTGTCGCTTAGTTATAATGCTTCGGGTATCAGGGTAGAGGAAGCAGCTACCTGGGTAGGGTTGGGCTGGAACCTGAATACGGGAGGAAGTCTTACCCGTGTAGTAAGAGGCATCCCGGATGATGGGTCTAATGGTTACATGTACACGCCTTATAAAGCAAAGATCATGGACACCATGGATAT
>LGYU01000062.1 GCA_001302245.1 Chitinophagaceae bacterium PMP191F | reverse complement strand
AATTCAGCAAGACTAGTATTAGTAAAAATAGTAGCCTGATCATTATACTGTGCAGCTCCTGCTCCCAATGTAACTGTTTGAAGCGGATTTCCTACATGCACTTTAACAAAAGTATAGCAACCGTCGAGTAGATCCGCTTTAGCAACTTTGCCTGATTTAGAAGCAAAGGTGAAGCTCATAGCGAGGATGGCGATGATGGCAGTGAAGCCGATACCGATACGTTTCATACGTGATAAGTTTTAAAGTGAATAAAAAATGAACAATAGGTTTTCATGTATTGGTCCGGATTAAAAAACGACACAAAAGAGCGCGCGCGTTGCTGATTGTGAAGAAGGTATGATTGGTGGTGATATGTGCTGTTCTGTATGTTGTTTAATGTTTGTTCAATGGTATTAATATGAGAAAAACGTGTTCAGGTTTATGTATTTAAGCATGAATTGTTTTACGCGGAACAGATCGCAGACGCTGGTTAATGCCTGCCTGCAGCAGAATGCCAGCCAGTGCAATGGCGATAAAAAAGCAGTTGAATACCAGGTGCTGTTCCCATGACAGGGCTGCCAGTACGCCTCCGCAGCTACAGGGTACATAATAGCTGTAATGTAGCATGGCATAGATATAGCCTGTAAAAAGGACCATCAGGAAAAAGGAAGCATAGAAACCGATAAGCCTGGTTCGTTTGATGATGAGTGCCAGGGCAATAAGCAGTTCACCGATGGGTAGGGTAGCTGCAATAAATCCATTCATGTTCTGCACAAAGGGAGAACGCCCAAGCTGAAATTTAAAAGTTTCATAGTCGAGCATTTTATTGAGTCCTGTGTAAATGAACAGGATCACTAATAGGGAGGCCATGATCTCGACCTGGTTGTTTCTGCGCAGTATCCAGGTGAAAGGTTTTGCCAGAATATTCATTTGATAAGGCAGGTTTTAAAGTTGAATAGATACCGGTGACAGAAAAAAGAAGATAGTCTCTGATCTTCTTACCATTACTGTCTATCAAATGTACAGTGCCGTGTTAGGCGAAGAGGTATTCAATCCGGAGGAAAATTCAATAGTTTGGAGGAAAAGTGGGTAAAGGAGTAGGGGTAAAAATCCTTGATCTGAAATAATATTGGGGTATTTTTTTAGTCATAGGGCGTTGTTTTTGTTTTCTAAGTATATGGGGCATAAGATAGCCTGCTATACAAAATTACAAATACAACGAAGTATGCAACGACAGGGAAGGGGGTTATTGTTATTAAGCACGGCCCTGGTTATATCGGGGGCAGTATTAATGGCTCAGCCACAGATAGATACGGC
>LGYU01000061.1 GCA_001302245.1 Chitinophagaceae bacterium PMP191F | reverse complement strand
GGTCAGTCATTCCGAACAAGCAATAGTATCCTGCACTGGCAAGGCAGTAACGCGCAGTGAGGAATCCGGATACTGCGTATGATGTAAGACGTGTTAATTGCTGCATGCAGCCTATACTGCCGTTCTGATTCCTCCCCGCGCCATTGATTGTTGATGCTATTGTCTTCCTGCTGGCTTGGTCGGGATGACTGTCCCGGAGTAAAGGCAGGCTGCCTGTAAGCACAATACGGCGTAACCGGTTTTCAGCACTGCTACACTCGCAGCGGTCAGTCATTCCGAACAACCAGTAGTATCCTGCACTGGCAAGGCAGTAACGCGCAGTGAGGAATCCGGATACTGCGTATGATGTAAGACGTGTTCATTGCTGCATGCGGGCTATACTAATCTTCAGATTCCTCCCCGCGCCATTAATTGTTGATGCTATTGTCTTCCTTCTGGCTTGGTCGGGATGACTGTCCCGGAGTAAAGGCAGGCTGCCTGTAAGCACAATACGGCGTAACCGGTTTTCAGCACTGCTACACTCGCAGCGGTCAGTCATTCCGAACAAGCAGTAGTATCCTGCACTGGC
>LGYU01000060.1 GCA_001302245.1 Chitinophagaceae bacterium PMP191F | reverse complement strand
GGCCATGTATTGCGCCGTATCCTTCTGCGTGGTCAGTACCATCCGCACGTTGCCTAAATGATCTTTGATAAAGTAATCATAGAAGAACAGATACGCACTGTCGCCACTCACAAAGTATTTTTTGGCGTAACGGATACGCCCCTCTTCCTGTCCTACAAACTGCAACTGGTCGTCTTCATACACCGCACCACCCAGGTACAGGGTGGTCTTGGTGGGTTTGCCTGTTTCCGCCACTACTTTCTGTAACTTATTACCCCCGGCATCATAGGTATACGTGATCGTGCCCTTGTCCTTTACATGGATCACCGATGGTAAATTGAGATGATTGTATTCAATCCCCCCTCCATCTCCCACCGGGGGAGTGTAGTCAATGTCCTTGTTCAGGTCTTTGACCAGGTTGCCATTGTTGTCGTAGGTATAATCCGTGGCACTGTTTGTTTTATTATTGCCCAACGCGGTCATATAGGCGGAAGAGCTGCGGAAATCGCCCAGTTTGGTACTGGGGTCATTGTTGGCATCAATCACGTTTTTCAGCTTATTGCTATGATCGTAATACGTATAGCTCAGGTTATCGATCGGGTTACTGCTGCCCGGCTGCCAGCCATACTGCCGCATGCCCAGGATATTGCCATTGGCATCATAGCCCAGGTTGTCTACCGTAAAGTTCACCGTACTGTTGTTCCACGTACTGCCACTGGTATTTTGTTTGAATGCAGCACCGGTGACAAGGAAAAAAAAAAAAAAGAAAAAAAAAACAAAAAAAAAAAAAACTAACCAGGAAGAATACAAAACAGTACCGGTAATATTGCCGTTGTATTGTGCTGCACTGTAACTGGTAGTACCGGCTGCAGACGTGGTGTTGTCATACGCCAGCTCCATCCCAAAG
>LGYU01000006.1 GCA_001302245.1 Chitinophagaceae bacterium PMP191F | reverse complement strand
AGCATCGAGCAACGCTGCCCGCCAAGCGGGATTTACATGATGAACCCCGCTACTTAATTGCCCCGCTGACGCGGGGCTTTTTGTTTGCTTTGCTTGCAAAGCCTTGTGTTTACAGGCAATGCCATAGGCGGGTAAAAATTCAAAAGCAATTTTTTTATCCAACAAAAGGCGTTTCACTACTCTGTTCTTCTTTGTTGCGTGGGTGGGGTTTTTATTTTTGGCGCGTGTTTTTGATTGAGGGAAGGAATTGGCTTTTGCTTTTTTGCACTTCCATTAAAATAAATAGTCGTGCAAAAAAAGTAAAAAGCCAATGAAGCGTTAGGCTCAAAAACCGTGACAAAAATAAAAACGAAGGGCGGGGGTTGTTCAAAGCGAAAATGAAAATCTTTATCGTGGGTTTGCAGCAAGGATAAAAGCAACTATACTGCCTTTGAAAAATAATTAAAAAGTGTAGTTGCTTTTATGCTTGCTTGTGTGGGGTGGTCAAAGGGTAAGTAAAAGGTTAGTTTGCTTTAGCAAGTGCCTTTTACTTACTCTTTGACCACTTGGGGCATTTGTTTTTGGCGTATGTTTTTGATAGTGGGTTGGGGTTTGCTCTTGCTTTTTTTGCACTCCTTAATTGAAAAATATTTTGTGCAAAAAATAGTAAGAGCAAATGAAGGGATGGCTTCAAAAACTATGACAAAAACAAATGCTGTGCGTTGGCAATAGGTTTCCCGTAATGTTTATTTCGCTTTGAACTTAGTAGATATTATTGGCAAGTTTTACGGTTGCCCCGCTTCACAATTTATATTATTAAGCCATTTGCAGCATAAGTAAAAAGTGTACGGGCATACTCTTTTTTATTTTCAACAAACAAGCATGTCCGTACACGATTTATTATTTTTGTATAAAACCAAAAAGCAGGAAATATGAAGCCGACAAAATATTTTTTATATGCCCGAAAATCTTCTGAACCCGAAGAAAGGCAAGCGATGTCCATTGAGGCACAAATTTTTGAATTGACAGAATTTGCGGGCAGGGAAAAACTGCAAATAGTAGAAACCTTTACCGAAAGTAAAAGCGCAAAAAGTCCAGGACGGGCGGTTTTCAATAAAATGATTGAAAAGGTTTATGCAAGCAAAGAACCGATTGGAATACTCGCATGGCATCCTGACCGCTTGGCACGTAATAGTGTGGATGGCGGACAAATTATTTACTTAATAGATATTCAAAAAATTTGTGCCCTCAAGTTTCCTACTTTTTGGTTTGAACCAACGCCACAAGGTTTATATATGCTGCAAATGGCTTTCGGACAATCAAAATATTATTCGGATAATCTTTCTGAAAATGTGAAGCGGGGCAACCGACAAAAAATCAGGCGGGGCGAATATTCAGGTCCTGCGCCTATGGGTTATGTAAATAATTTTAAAACTAAGAACATTGAGCCAGACCCACTAAAGGCAAGGATTGTTCAACAGTTTTTCAATGAATATGCAGAAGGAAAATTAAATCTTCATTCGGCAGCGCACCGCCTGAATTTTTTGGGCGTGGTGAATGGTAACGGAACTCCCTTTACGCCTACCATGATTTACAGGATGCTAACGAACGTGGTGTACATTGGTGTATTGAGGCGTAAAGGGGAGTGTTATCCGGGCAGCTTTGAGCCGATTATTGAGAGAAGCGTTTTTGAAATGGTACAGGAACGTTTAAGGGAAGGTTCAAAGCCAAGAAAGACAAAAAAGCTGCACGATTTTCCTTTCAGGGGTTCGCTAACCTGTGGCGAATGTGGCTGCTCTATCACTGCTCAATTTGCGAAGGGAAGGCATGGCGGAATTTACCGCTATTACCGTTGTTCAAAAAAGAAAGGTAAATGCAGCCAAAGCTATTTATTGGAAAGTAAAGTTGCAGGACAGATAAAGGGATATTTTGAACAGGTATCAATTTCTGATGATTGGGCAGAAAAAATGTTGGCGCAAATTGAGCAGTGGATAAGAGAGGATAAACAGGATGCTTCGGCTTTTTCCCAAAAATTGGAATTACAAGCAACGGAAGTTGAAAGCAAATTGAACAGGTTGGTAAATGCTTACCTTGACGGAGATATTGAGAAAGGAATTTACCTAACAAGGAAAGAAGCACTTATTAAAACCAAAACCGACCTGTACAATCAGAAATCAGATTTTGGGAAAAAGCCGAATTGGGTCGAACCCCTGAAAGATTGGGTCAAAACCATTCACCACGCTGGAAAACTTGCCAATTCTTCTGATGATTTTTCTGAAATTAAGTCGTTGTTTGAAAAAATCGGCTCGAAACGCCTTTTGTTGGATAAAAAAATTGCTTTTGAATTTTTACCCGCCTATGGCATTGCCTGTAAACACAAGGCTTTGCAAGCAAAGCAAACAAAAAGCCCCGCGTCAGCGGGGCAATTAAGTAGCGGGGTTCATCATGTAAATCCCGCTTGGCGGAGAGGGAGGGATTCGAACCCTCGGTACAAGTTTAAGCTCGTACAACGGTTTAGCAAACCGGCCCTTTCGGCCACTCAGGCACCTCTCCGGGTGTTTTTGGGACGGCAAAAATAAGCGGAAAAATGCAAATATCAAATTCAAAATTAAAAAACAACATAAAAAAATCCTGGTTCTTTTTCAGACACCAGGATCTTTTATAATAATGTAACTCAGGTAAATAGGTTATTTTTCATTACATGGCTGCCAACTGTACTTTCTGTTGCAGCTCCATCACGCTTTCGCGGAAGGTACTATCTGTATCCATCAGGTCTTTTACAGTCTGACAAGAGTGTATCACCGTAGTGTGGTCGCGGCCACCAAAATGCTCTCCGATTGTTTTCAATGAGTTTTTGGTAAAGGCCTTCGCAAGATACATGGTGATCTGACGGGCCTGTACAATCTCGCGTTTACGGGTTTTTTGCAACAGTTTATCGTAAGGAACATCGAAATACTCGCATACCATTTTCTGTATAGTTTCGATAGTAATTTCCTTGCTGCTGGTTTTCACAAAATTACGGAGGACTCTTTTAGCCAAATCAAGGTCAATTTCCCGCTTATTAAGCGAAGATTGTGCCAATAATGAGATCAAAGCACCCTCCAGTTCACGAACGTTGCTGTTAATATTATAGGCTAAATACTTCACTACTTCACGGGGCATTTCAAGACCATCATTCTTCATTTTACGCTCCAGGATCTCGATCCTGGTTTCGTAATCCGGCACCTGCAGATCGGCGCTTAAACCCCAGCGGAAACGGCTTAACAGTCTTTCCTGTACGCCTTCCAGGTCTTTAGGCGGCTTATCCGATGTCAGGATAAGCTGTTTACCGCTCTGGTGCAGATGGTTGAAGATGGCAAAGAATGCATCCTGCGACTTTTCAGCACGGTTGAAGAACTGAACGTCGTCAATGATCAATACGTCTATTAACTGGTAGAAATGTATAAAGTCGTTGATGGCGTTATTGCGGCTATGGTCCTGAAACTGGTTGATGAACTTTTCAGAACTCACGTACAATACCACCTTGTTGGGGTGAATGCGCTTGGTTTCATTGCCAATGGCCTGAGCCAGGTGGGTTTTACCTAAACCTACTGCTCCATATATCACCAGTGGATTGAAAGAACTAGCCCCGGGCTTTTCAGCTACGGTTTTCCCTGCACGACGTGCAACCCTGTTGCTGTCACCTTCCACAAAATGGTCGAAGGTATAGATATGATTCAGCTGGGAATCAATCTGCATTTTTTTCAACCCCGGTATTACAAAGGGGTTTTTAACGGGGTTGTGTATAATCAGCGGAAAATCCATTTCATTACTGGAAAAGGTTTTGTACCCATGGGCCGGAACATCAACAGTAAGCGGTTTGTTACTGTGATTTCCGCTGTCAACCATAATACGATACTCTAACTGGGCATCTTTCCCTAAAACCCTACGCAAAGTCTTTGCCAATAAATTTACATAATGCTCTTCCAGGTATTCATAAAAGAACTGGCTGGGTACCTGTATAACAAGGATGTTACCTTTTAATTCTACAGGCTTTATTGGTTCAAACCAGGTTTTGAAATGTTGCCACTCTACAATATCCTTGATTACTTCCAAGCAATTACTCCAAACTTTATCAAAGGTTTTAGCCATTATAGAATAAGCAGTTTTTATGTTGAGTTAAGTGAATTCTACGTTGCACCTCTATATCATGTTTCACAGGATGGTTGGATTGTGTTCATATCCAAAAAAAGTTATGCAGGGCGGCGAATATCAAAATTTTTTATTGAATAAAAAATTTTTTATTACTCCATTTTTTGCCTCTGCCTGATGTATGACACATTGACTTTTATTTCTGCCCCGGCATAGAAAAAATTAACCTGAATTGTCATTTGCTGTATCAAGGTTATGGGTATTTTTTTGTTTAAATAATACATTGTTAAACTCAAAAAAAATCACTCGCATTTACACAAGCTACCAGTTATACAATACCATCACAACAAAATGCCTGTACAGCATATAATGATGTACCCTTGTTGTTTATTGCACTATACAATACCATACATACAGCCTTCAGAATATATTACTGCATGTACTATCAACAAACCTGATACCGCACTGATAAAAAATAATATTGCTGAAAACCCAGATGAAGATTACAAAACCATCGTGATGAGAAAACCTTATCCATAGGTAACCGTTCAGATGCTATTGAAGGTACAAATTATTTGATATGCTATGCATTTAGGTTGCTGTTTTTTTAGATGATCCTTTAAATTTTTTTTTATCAGGTTGCTGGTTATATCTAAGGAAATTTATTATACCTCTTTTGCTGTTTTCTGCGTGCATGATAACATACATTACATTTACAAACGCCACAACCTGTGGCCCGTTAAAACACCTGTATGCTATAGGTGTATATACCTTACATAGCATAATGTCAACAACTCTTTACGCCTAATCCATTACTGCATGTAGATAAATATCTACGTAAGTAGTAGTAGTTAAGTTTTGTTGTTATTCTACATACCGGGTTGAATATCCGGCATATAAATAATGATATGGTTTTTCCTGTTAAGCGGTTAAAGCAGTATACTGTGCTGAGGATAGTGGTGCAGGGGTATTCGGGTAATCTGTTACCCGTTACTGCCGGTTGCATGTTGGTAATACATCATATTAAAGCAGGCTTCCATTCTTATCATCATGGCTATGTTCCTGTTACCTTATTATATATGCCGGCAAACGGAACATAGAACGTGATAACTTTGATGAATGTGTTACTTTTGCCGCAGTAAGATGATACTATTTTTTGCAGTTTGCAATACCCAATATTGATTATTAAAAAGATTTTTAGGCTAACTACCTGACATCGTATATGCAACAGACCATCTCTTTAAAGTTGTTGCCCGCTGAGGCAGCTTCTGAAGTTATCATACATCAATACATTGCTAAACACCTGGCTGTCCCTTTAGCTGCTGTCAGCGGTTACCGGTTGCTGAAGCAGTCGCTCGATGCTCGTGGCAAACAAGCCTGGGTACAGCTTACGTTGCTGGCATTTGTTAACGAGCCTTTTCAGCAACGTCCTGTTCAGTTATTACCACCCGGCAATGTAGCTGCTGCCAGGCACCGGGTTGTGATTGTAGGAGCAGGGCCTGCAGGCCTGTTTGCCGCATTAAAGCTGATTGAAGGCGGTATTCAGCCCGTGATACTGGAAAGAGGTAAAGATGTACGTTCGCGCCGGCGTGACCTGGCTGCACTGAACAAGGAGGGTATTGTAAACCCCGAAAGCAATTACTGCTTTGGTGAAGGCGGTGCCGGTACCTACAGCGATGGTAAACTATACACCCGCAGCAATAAACGCGGCGATATTAACCGCATATTGAATATACTGGTACAGTTTGGTGCCGAAGAAAAGATCCTGTACCAGGCCCACCCGCATATAGGAACCAACAAACTGCCGCATATCATTACGGCCATGCGCCAGCAGATAATAGCCAGCGGCGGCATCTTCCTGTTTGAAAAGAAAGTAACAGATCTGCTGATTACCGGCGATACCGTTACCGGTGTACAAACTGCCGATGGGGATACCTGGAAAGCCGATGGCGTAATATTAGCTACCGGTCATTCAGCACGCGATATATTTGAACTGTTACACCGCAGGAACATCAATATAGAATTTAAACCCTTTGCATTGGGCGTGCGCGTGGAACATCCCCAGCAACTGGTAGATCAAATGCAGTATCATTGCGATATCCGCGATGAACACCTGCCGCCGGCCTCTTACAGCCTGGTACAACAGGTAGATGGAAGAGGGGTATTTTCGTTTTGTATGTGTCCCGGCGGTATTATAGCCCCGGCAGCTACTAACCCGGGCGAACTGGTGGTGAACGGCTGGTCGCCTTCCAAACGCAATAATCCGTACGCCAACTCTGGTATGGTAGTATCTGTTGATATGCCCGATTTTCATACCCGTGCCATGAAGCAGTTTGCCGGTACTGATGCCGGTAAAATGACAGGACCGCTGGCCGGTATGTATTTTCAGGAAATGGTAGAACGGAAAGCTTTTACAGCCGGTGGGGGACATTTTGTGGCTCCGGCACAACGCATGGTAGATTTTTCGCAGGGAAAGGTTTCAGCTTCATTGCCGGATTGTTCGTATGTGCCCGGCATACGCTCTGTTTCATTAAAAGAAGTATTGCCTCCTTTCATACATACCGCATTGCAGCAGGCCTTTATTGAATTTGGTAAAAAAATGCGTGGATATTATACCAACGAAGCGGTGCTGGTGGCAACGGAGTCCAGAACATCATCGCCGGTACGCATTCCACGTCATGCAGAAACATTGCAGCATCCGCAGGTAAAGGGATTGTATCCCTGTGCAGAAGGCGCCGGGTATGCAGGGGGAATTGTAAGTGCGGCGATGGACGGCGAACGTGTAGCAACTGTATTGAACGCCATATTGGCCTCATAAACAGGCATACACGAAAAAAAATTGTCATTGTTGTAACAAACCGGTATGTTCTGCAACTAAGAAAAGGGCAGGATTATAAAAGGCATCGTATTACAACAACCTGTGCCGGTTTATGTCTTTCTGCCATTGTTCACAACTCAATCAAAGCGCTGATATGAATATTCTTGAAGTTAAAAACCTGAAGAAGTATTATGCCACCCAACGTGCGGTGGATGATATTAGCTTTACGCTGGCACCAGGCAGCATTTTTGGACTACTGGGCCCCAACGGAGCCGGTAAAACCACTCTTATACGCATGATCACCGGTATCTTTTTTCCCGATGAAGGAGAGATCTTACTGAATGGTAAACCATTTGATCCGGTAAGCGATGTGGGACTTATCGGTTATATGCCTGAAGAAAGAGGGCTGTACAAAAAAATGAAAATTGGTGAACAGGCGCTTTACCTGGCACAATTGAAAGGGCTGAGTAAAGCAGATGCTACGCGCAAAGTAAAAATGTGGTTTGAGAAATTTGAAATGCAGAGCTGGTGGAATAAAAAAATTGAAGACCTGAGTAAAGGGATGGGACAAAAACTGCAGTTTGTAACTACTGTACTGCACGAACCGAAACTCATCATCCTGGATGAACCTTTCAGTGGTCTTGACCCGGTAAACTCCAATCTTATTAAAGATGAGATCTACAACCTGGCCAAAAACGGCAGCAGTATTATTTTCAGTACGCACCGTATGGAACAGGTAGAAGAAATATGCGATCATATTATTCTTGTTAATAAAGGACAAAAGATTTTAGATGGCACTGTAAATGGTGTAAAACAGCAGTTCAAAGAAAACCTGTTTGTAATAGGTGCTGAAAAACTGCCCGCTTCATTAACTTCTCCTGCTTTTGAAGTAGTGCATACCGGTAAAGACAGGTTGGTGATCAAAGTGAACAATGGCTACAGCACCAATGATGTATTGCAATACTTCATTCAGCAGCATGCGGTTGTTACAGGGTTCCAGGAAATGCTGCCTTCACTCAGCGACATCTTTATTAAGCTGGTAGAAGGTACACCGCTGACAAGGCAATTTGAAAAAGTAACTGCTTAAAATTATTAACATGAATAAGACATTACTTATTATACGACGCGAATATCAGACAAGGGTGGCCAAAAAGTCATTCCTGCTGATGACCATATTAATTCCGCTTATCATTTTTGGTTTTTATGCCGGCATCATTGCTATGGCCGTAAAAGGCAGCGATGAATCACAGAAAGTGGCTGTAATTGATAAAGCCAACCTGTTCGGTGGTAAGAACATCGATGTAAAAAGCATAAAATTCTCTTTTGTAAACCAGGAAGATCCTGAAGTATATAAGGACAGTTATAAAAAAGACGGATATACTGCGCTGCTGTACATTCCCGCTTTTGATATCAGTAAGCCTGCCGGTTTTAAGGCATACAGTGAATCAGAATTAAGTCTTTTCACAAAAAGCAGTATTGAAAAAGCGATCAACAATGCAATAGAGAACAAACGCATGGTTGCAGAGAATATTGATCCTGCCATTGTGAAGAGCATCAAAGCTGATGTTTCTGTAGAAGCTGAGATTGGTAAAGGAAAAGACCGTCGTAAGGGAGCAACGCAGGGCGCATTTGTAATTGGTTATGTCGCAGGTATCCTTATTTATATCTGTATGCTCATTTACGGTATGATGGTGATGCGTGGTGTAATGGAAGAAAAGATCAACCGCATTTCAGAAGTGATCATCAGTTCTGTAAAACCCTTTCAACTGCTGCTGGGTAAGATTGTTGGCATTGCTGCCGTAGGATTAACACAGTTTGTAATATGGATTGTGTTAATGGGTGGTTTAAGTTTGTTGCTGCCTATGATCTTCCCGGCTATGAATACGTCTGCAGGCGGTGCAGCGCAAGGCGCAGGTGGTGTTGCCGGAATCATGAGTGGATTAAGCGGACTGCCGGTAGCACGCATTGTATTGTGTTTCCTGTTCTATTTCATTGGCGGTTACTTTATGTATGCTTCATTGTTTGCTGCGGTAGGTAGTGTGGTAAGCGAAGATCAGCAGGAAGCACAGCAATTAACCTTCCCCATCACCATGCCTATTATCCTTTCTTTTGTAATTCTTACAAGGGCAGTAGCAGAGCCCAATAGTGCACTTGCAATATTCGGTAGCCTGTTCCCGCTTACTTCTCCCATTGTAATGATGGGGCGCATTGCCTACGATCCTCCTCTCTGGCAGGTAGCGTTGTCAATGATATTGCTGGTGGCAGGATTTCTAGGTACTACCTGGATGGCTGGTAAAATTTACCGTACTGGTATCCTGTTATATGGTAAAAAAGCTTCCTGGAAAGAAATGGCCAAATGGGCTTTTAAGGCATAGCATGAAGTCTGAGGTCAGAAGTCTGGCCAGGAATAGTACATGCTTTGTCGTCTTTGCACAAAGCAAAATCAGAAAAAAGAAACCAGAAATCATACAAAACTGCCACTCATACAGTGGCAGTTTTTTTTATGTATTGGTCTGCTATCTTTAGTAACACAAAAACCACCTACATGAAACAACTGCTGGCAGGCCTATGCTGTCTCTGTACCAGTGCAGCCTTTTCTCAAACCATTGTACAGAAAGATCCTGTTATCGAAAAAATGGTACAGGAAGTTAATGCAGATAGCCTTAAATCATATATCATCAAACTGGTAAGTTTTGGTACACGTAATACACTCAGTACGCAAACAGATCCCAAACGTGGAATTGGTGCTGCACGTCTGTGGGTGTTAAGCAAGTTCAATGAATTTGCAAAAAGTTCTGGTGGCCGGCTTACTGCCTTTATTGATACCACTACATTGCAGCCTGATGGCCGTCGTGTGGATGTGCCGTTGGTATTGGGCAATGTGGTAGCTACGCTGAAAGGCACTGATCCCAATGACGATCGTATTTTCATTATCAGTGGTCACCTGGACAACATGCGTACCAATGTAATGGATCGTGAAAAAGATGCACCAGGTGCCAATGACGATGGCAGCGGCTCTGCTGCCGTTATTGAATGCGCCCGTATTATGAGTAAACGCTCTTTCCCGGCTACTATCATTTTTGTAACAGTAAGTGGTGAAGAGCAGGGACTGCTGGGCTCAACATATATGGCAGAAAAAGCGAAGAAAGAGAACTGGAATATTGAAGGCGTACTGAACAACGATATTATGGGCAGCAACAATTCCAGTGAAACCAATATTATCAACAATACCAGGATACGTGTGTTCAGTGAAGGGCTTTCTGCATTTGAGCTGGATAAAAATGCTGCAGCTATCCGCAACATGGGATTGGAAAATGATGGAAAGGCGCGTCAACTGGCACGTTATGTTAAAGAAACCAGCGAACGTTATGTAGACAACCTGGAAGTAGTGCTGATCTATCGTAATGATCGCTTTCTGCGTGGCGGAGATCATACACCTTTTGTACAACGGGGTTTTGCTGCTGTACGCATTTCTGAAATGAATGAGAACTTTTATCACCAGCACCAGGATGTACGTGTTGAGAACGGTATCCAGTATGGCGACCTGGTAGAATTTATGGATTTTGAATACCTGCGTAAAAACACCGCCATGAACCTGAGTACACTGGCCAACCTGGCAAAATCTGCAGGCATGCCACAGGAAGTGAAGATAGAGGTGCGCAGGCTTACCAATTATACCATCCTGAACTGGAAAGCACCCAAAACAGGAAAGCCCAAAGGTTACTATATATTAATGCGTGAAAGTAACTGGCCTTACTGGCAAAAGAAATTCTTTACAACTGATCTTTCCATGCAGTTACCTTATTCCAAAGACAACTATTTCTTTGCTGTGCAGTCTGTAGCTGATGATGGCAATGAAAGCCTGCCCGTGGTACCGGGCGTGGGAAGATAAAGATATTAAACTGATTGCCTGGTGGCCTGATTGTTAATGAATTAAACAATCAGGCCATTGTTTTTGAAGTATACTGAAATGGCTTACTCATAGCCGGTTGTATGGCTGTTATTAAAATTTCTGAGAACTTTTATTTTATCTCATGCAACATATTACGAAAACCATCGTATATTTATACGAAAGAAATCGTATTTGTAATTTCTCAAATCATTTATGCCATGAATATTAATTCATTTAAACACTGGATGCCTGCCGGCGTATTATTACTGGCTATAGGTGTTACCGTTATCTCCTGGAAAGAGCATCCGCATCAATCAAAGAACATTTTTATACAAGAAGATACTGTACCTGCAAGACACAAGGTTACCCGTGAGGCAGGTGATCGTGATCTTGACAAAGAGTTACAACAACTGGACGAAGCCAGGGAGCGACTGGATAAAATGAAAGATAGGGACTGGAGCAAGGTGCAGGCACAGATGGATATTGCCATGAAAAGAGTAAGAGAACAGCAACTGAAGGTGGTTGATATGCAACAGTTGCAGAAAGAGATCAATGAATCACTTTCCGAACATAACCGGCAGAAAATGCTGGCTGACATTGAGCGGGCAAAACTGGCCGCTTTTGATGCTGTTGAACAAAAGAAGGTGCGGAGAGCAGTAGATGAAGCCATGCAGCGAGCAAAAGAGAGTATTGCCAGGCAAAACTGGGATGCCATTGCTAAAGTAGATGCCCGGGATATAAACCGATCCATGGAAGAGGTAAGCCGCCGGCTGGAACGTTCTAAAATAGATATGTCGGAACATATGGAACGGATGGGCGAACAGTTAAAAAGAGCCAATGAGCAGATCGACAAAGCGCAGAAAGAGCTGGAAGGCTACCAGGAAATGATCTACAGTATGGAAAAAGAAGACCTGCTGGATACAAAGCAGGATTATACCATCGAATACAAAGCAGGAACGCTTACGGTAAATGATAAAAAACAACCGGACGTTGTAGTGAATAAGTATAAAAATTATTTCAAAAAAGACAATACAACGATCTCTAAAAAAGATGGCCAGCTACAGATAAACATCAATGACGGTAAATCTTACAGACATTTTGATTAAAGGAATTTTTCTCATGTGATATATTCACATCAACGGGACTGTTTGCAGTCCTGTTCTTTTTACATTAGCCATGAAAAATCAGGCGGCATCCTTTACTAAAAGATGTCGCCTGTTATTTTGTATCCACGGTACATGAATAGCTTGACATAAAATATTGTATTGAAAAAACGGGCTTGGCTGTTTAAAAAACCCCACCTGTTTTACAACAAGTGAGGTCAGGGGAGGGGAAGCTGTTTACTTCAGCTTAAATTACACGAGAAAAAAAAGCGTTCATCAATATCTTCTCATTTCTGATCCAAATCAACTCAGGCAAATAATGTCTTTCCTCTGGCCAGTAATCGTGTAAATTTATCCAGCGATGTGTCCCCCCGGATGTCAAGCCGTTGTACCAGCAACGGATTGTGCAGCGGCAACGTATTCAGCCTGTTGCCAATGCGGAATGCCAGGGAAATATTATTGAACCGTAATGTTTCAAAAAACTCGTATTGTTTGGCAACATCTCTTTTAGGATATGCGCCGAAGGGAAATGCCAGGCAGGGTTGAAAAGTAATGCCCAGGCGTTTCAGCATGGCCTTGCTTTTCACAATGTCCTCATCCATCTGCTGTGGCGTAAGCTCTTTATAGCTTTTGTGATCCAGTGAATGCAATCCGTACTCCACCAATTGCGGATCCATAGCTTTTATATCGTATACAGAGAGGTAATTATCGTTGCGGACATCATTGCTCATGCCATCATGTTGCAGAAAAGCTGATACCAGGAATATATTGGCCTTCATGCCATATTTTTCCAGCAGCGGGTACATAACGGTATAATTGTTACGATAGCCGTCATCGAAAGTGATTAGTACTGGTTTGGAAGGTAAAGGCTGCCGTTGTTCTGTAAAAGCAACCAGGTCGCTCAGCAATACCGGTGTAAAACCCTGCTTTTTCAGGAAACTGAATTGTTCTTCCAGTTGCGCAGCGGGCACGGTAAGAAAATCACCTGTACCACTTTCCGATATCTTATGGTACATCAGCACACGTAACTGCTGTTGGGAAGACGGAGAAAAAAGTTTCTTGATCACCATAGCCTGCCTGTCTGTTCTATTGTACGGAAATTTGTTGCAGTTCTTTCAGCTTCAGATACTTCATAAAGTGGTAATAAGATGAAAGTGCAGACCAGTAGAAACCTTTGCTGCCATTCATGAAATTGCGCTCCAGTATGTAGTATTTAAAGAAATTAAAGGGCAATGCCATTATAATAACCAGCAACGATTTGTTTTTACCTTTGTTATAGGCCATGTCTGCTGAAAAGGAAGAATACTTATTGCATTTCTCCATGTATTGGTGCAGGCTGGTGTAGCTGTAGTGTTTAATATAACCCTGAAGCCTCTTTACCGGTCCCTGCAACTCGATGCCTTCGTGCACTTTAGCATCTGTAAAACCACCTTTTTGTTTATTAAAAAGGCGTAAAAAATGCCTGCCGCTTTCCTTACCATGAACAAATTCTTTGTTCAGGAAAACCAGGTTCATTGGTATGGAAAAACCTGCATACTGGGTATCTTCTGTCAGTGTATCTTTTATTTCCTGTACCAGCTCGGCAGATAATACCTCATCGGCATCCACACAAAGAATCCAATCGTTAGAGGCCTGTGCTACAGCAAATTTTTTCTGTGAGCCATATCCGTCAAATGTTCTTGTATATACTTTGCAACCAAATTCACGGGCAATACTTACTGTATTGTCAGTACTATGACTATCTACGATAATGATTTCGTTGCACCAGTACAGGCGGGATAATGTACGGCGTAATACTTTTTCCTCGTTGTAGGTAATGATCACTGCACTCACCTTTACAAAAGATGATATGATGGGTTTGAGTGATGCTTTTCTGTCAATCCGTTTGCTGATTGCTGCGGTTGCTGTCATCATGATGGTTTCACCTTTAAAAACCCCGGCGATATTGACTACCGATAGTCCCGGGGTGTGTTCAACTAAAAAAGCTATTGGATTAGGTAAACAGGCTGATCCTTAACCTTAAAATTGCCTGTGGAATAGGTAATGGGTGAATGGTCGTATTAAAAACAACTTTCCGTACAATACCCCTATCTTTTTTGAAGAAAAAAATGGAGATGTTACAAAAAGGACAAAAAAGGAATAAAAGAGGAAGCCGAACTGCTATTTCAGCACATCAAAATACATGATACGTTCGCGCCTGGCAGAGCCGCCAAATACGCCTAATCCATTATGAATGTTACCGTTGGGGATGTTCAACTGGCCGGCAGGAAGACTGCCGAATTCGGTTTTATATTTTTCGTAAGCCAGCAGGTAATCATATAATTCTTTGCTGACAGCTTTAAACTGAACACGCACCCTGCCTCTCTGGGTAAGATCGGTGGTGGTAAAGTACTGGCGGTCTACAAACACGCGGGTAATATAGGTTTGACCTTTGATGCTGGTGGCATCAAAAAAGATGCGCCTGAAGGGGTTTTGCAGGTTGTCAATATCTGCATTATCGGTATTGGCATCGTTGGTATACATGTATATCCGGGTAAATTTTCCCAGAGGAATGGTATCGCGTAATATGGTAAGATGATACGTATTATGATTCTGGTCATATACATCCTTTCCCTGGGGCGTATCATAGTCGTACCGCACATTACGGAAGTAGAAATAGCGCAGCAGTTTTACAGTTTCTTTAACAGCTTCAATAATGTAGTAATTGGCTGTAGCAGAATCATCCTGTATCTTAAAATCAACAGCCAGTGTATTCTTACCCTGATGTTCAACAGCCAGTGTATCCATAATACTGACATGCGGTAATGCCGGAATAGTGGTGGTTGCTGTTGCTGTACCCAGCGTAAGGTGTTTGATCTCTATGGAATAAGCCGTAGCAGCTTTTAGACGGCGCCGGTTGGTAAATACAGAAGTAGGATTAGAGGCATATATGGGAGACCAGTTGGGCTGCAATATCCAGCTACGTGCGTTGGCCTCTGTTAATATTACCGATGCATCGTTCACCTTTTCAAAACGAATAATGCCGCCACCGCCCACTTTAATGGTTTTGCCAATAGGAACCTTCACAGAATCAACGGCTGTTATTTCGGCCAGTACCACCAGTTTATCGTCAATAAACTGCCCGGAAGTAAAATCCTTTTTACAGGAAATAATACCCGTCAGCAATACCGGTAATATCCAGCACAAGGCGGGTGACAGTCGGAGCTGGTATGGTATGAAGGTGGCTGCCATTTAAAAAGATACGGAATATGAAATATAAGGTACTACGTTAAAAAAGTCGTACCGGGTGGTTACCACCAGTGAACGTTGTCCCAGGGTGCCTTCCAGGTCGTACACATATTGGTTGGGCGATCCGTACAGGTTGTAAATACCGGCAGTAAAGATACCACGTAATTTCTTCATTGGTATATGATGCCAGGTGGCAGAAAGGTCTAACCGGTGATAAGGCAGGGTGCGGTACTGGTTGGCTGCAGATGAGTGATACACCAGGCGGTACTCCCTGGGTGCCAGCGGGTCGGCAATCTGTTGCGCATCATCAAAATCGGCATAGATCCGGTTGGGAAGCGTGAACACGTCGCCAGTGGCAAATGACCAGCCTGCTGCAAGGCTCCATCGTGGGCTAAGAATATAGGATGTGTATATGTTCACATCGTGCCGTCTGTCGTATTTGAAAGGGAACTTTTTGCCTTCATTAATATCCTTAAATTGTCGCCAGTTCCAGGCAAGTGTGTATGATACGTACATTTCCCAGTGGGTAGTACGTTTGCGTGCTTTGAGTTCCAGCCCATACGTCCAACCTTTACCGGACTGGATGTTTTCTTCCCAGTTATCGGTGTTCAGGAACAGGTTTTTACCTTCCGCATTATTGGTCACATTGTGCATTTGTTTGTAATACACTTCTGCGCCAAACTGCAAACCTTTTTTACCATTGTAGGTATAGCCCACATTCACCATGTTGCTTTCTTCGGGTGCCAGCATGCTGGTGCTGGGTACCCATACATCACTGTTAATGCCCAGGTAAGGATTGGTTACCAGGTGCATAAACTGCGTCATGTGATTGTAGGAAAAATTAAGCTGGTGAGTACTGCTCAGCTTGAATACAGTATAAATACGTGGCTGCCACGAAAGATAGTTGAAGCTTTTGTATTTGAATTCGGTTACATGCAAACCAGGACGGATAAAGAATTTGCCCAGCCTGATCTCATTTTCATAATAGCCTTCTATTTCATAAAATGTCAATGGAGCAATAGAGTTAAACTCTTCTGGCCTGTCGGCAAAGTCTTCTGAAATATTGGTATCAAAAGGCTTGATACGCGTGGTGGCAGCTTTTAAACCTGCCAGGAAACGAACATTGTTGATGGGTGAAAATTCAATATTGGTTTGTGCGTTGTACTGAGCAATGGAAGAGAACGTATTGTACACACGTTTCTGAATATTGATACCGGTACTGTCGTACAGGTTGTACCGGAAACCAGCGATGTTGTTATAACTGCTGCCATGTACTGAGGAAGTAATAAAAGCACGTGGACCCAGCAGGTGGTTCCAGGTAACTGAAGCTGCTTTGTTACCCCACTGCTGCTGGTTGTTGGTATTGTCTTTTAGTAAGGTCAGTTTATCGTGACCTGCATAACCACTTACCAGTATTTTGTCCCTGCTGCCCAGTACCTGGGTGTATTTCAGATGTACATCGTAAAAATTGATATTCATACCTGCTTTCAGCAATTGCAGTACTGGATTTACCCAGCTTTGCCGTGCAGACAACATAACAGAAGCTTTATCTTTTTTAATGGGACCTTCCAGTGTAAATGAACCGGCCATCAGGCCTATGTTAGCCTCGCCTGTCCACCTTTTCATATTGCCCTCGCGCGTTACCACATCCATTACAGATGAAAGCCTGCCACCATATCTTGCCGGGAAATTGCTTTTGTACAGGTGCATGTACTTCAGTGATGTTTTATTGACAATGGAAATGGTACCCAGCAGGTGCGTGGGATTGAAAATGGTGTTGCCATCCATTAAAAATACATTCTGGTCGGGGCTGCCGCCTCTCACCAGCGTTCCGTTGGTAATTTCAGGCGTATTCTGAACACCGGGCAACATGTACATAGAGCTGAGCGCATCTGTTGCCGTTTGCATATTTTCCGTCAGGGTTTCCTGTCCTTGCAGCAATGCATCTTCTTTTTTATCAGAAGTTACAATGATCTCTTCAATGGTATTCTGCAGTTCCAATTGTATATCGGTTCTGGTATCGTTATCCAGTTGAAGATCTACAGTGCGTGCGATGTGACCTACGTATGAAATGCGAAGCGTGTGCTTGCCTTCGGGTAATTGCAATGTAAAATATCCCTGGGCGTTGGATATGGTTCCCCGGCCGGTGGATATGTCCCAGATACTGGCTTCGATCAACGGTTCTTCGCTGCTTTTTTCTTTAATGATGCCGTATACTGAGTAATAAGTTGAAAACGCATTTTCCGGTAGCGGGGTAGGCGAGGGTACCAGTATGATCTTATTGTTTTTTTCAACAACATTGATCAGTTGTCCTTTTAATACCTGTTGTAATACCTGGCCAATAGTGCCTTGTTTACCGGAAAGAGTAATGAGCTTGCCTGTATCAATATTGTTGGTGGAATATTCAATGACGATACCTGTGTTGTAACCAATATCGTCCAGGAATGTGCGGATAGATGCTTTTACTGCAGGCGGATGGTAGGGACGTGCAAATAAAGTTTGCTTTTGAGCAATGAGTGGTTGCGTGCATACACACACAATAACCAGCATAATCAGCAGCCTTCCCATCATTCCGTCCACATCTGGGAGGGGTTTAGTTAGATGTGAACAGCAATTTGACGATTAATTGCGAGAATTGTGACTATTTTTTGTAAAAGATAAGGGAATCCTTTGCTTTTTTTACATACAAACCTGTCAGAAGTCTGATTTCCTCAGTCACCTGTTCCAGCGACTGGTTTTTAAACTGAACATTCAGGCGGAGCTTTGAAGGAGCTGAATCCTGGTTTTCTCCTTCCAGTAAAATAGGTGTATTATAGTAGTGTTCTATGTCTTTCAACACTTTAGATAGTGATGCGTCTTTGAAATCCAGTACGCCTGTTTTCCATGACAGGAAATTGGAATCGGTTACTTCGCTCTGCTGCATCAGGTCAGCTTCCACCAGCACTTCCTGTCCGGCGGTCAGTACCACTTCCTGATGCTGGCTGCTGGTAGCAGCTACTTTAACTTTTCCGGTTACCACTACTACTTTATCGGCGGTTTTGCTGGCATCAACCAGGAAGGAAGTTCCCAGTACAGTAACTTTTGAATGATCGGTTGTGATATTAAAGGGCTTCTGATCGTTGTGTTGTACCTGGAAAAAAGCTTCACCTGTCAACTCCACATTTCTTTCATTACGCTTAAAAGTGGCCGGATAGCGGATAGTACTGCCTTTGCGAAGCAATACAGAAGAGCCGTCGGGCAACTCTACCATTTCATTATTCACTGAAGCGGTCACTTTCTGTGAACGGGCATGAAAATTATTCCAGCCAAACCAGCCTGCCGTGGCTATTACAAGGATAGCAGCGGCTACAGCCAGCCATTTTTTGTAGTTCAGTGATCTTACGGGGACTACTATTGCCTGTTGTTCGCGGCGCTGAATAATAGCATCCAGCTTATTCCAGGCTGCGTGACTGTCAAAAACAGGTTGTTGTAGCAAAGCGTTGCTGTTTTCCCAGATCTTAACCAGGTCAAGATAGACAGCCCTGTTTTCGGGAGCCGCATCTATCCATTGCTGCAATTGGGTTGCTTCTTCAGTGGAAGCGCTTCCCTGCAACTGGCTGGTGATGAGAAATATTATCTGGTCGTTTATCTGCATAACATGGTTACCTGTTTATAATAACGTCAAAGTGTAACTTACCCCTATTGCAAAAGCATAAAAAGAGAAAATATAATACCAATAATAATAATGTATTGTAGCCTTTTTACAAATCCCCGGAGAGTTCGCAGCGCTTTACCCATCTGATTTTCAACTGTTTTTACTGAAATGCCAAGAGTATCACCAATTTGCTGGTAGGTAAGTTTACTCATACGGCTCAATATAAAAACCTCGCGGCATTTGGGGGGTAATTGTGCCAGTGCTTCGGTCAGCAGCTCATCGTATGTTTTACCGTTCTGTTTTTCGGGAAATAATTCTTTCTGTTCAGCAACAGCATCGTGGTCGTTCAATGAAGTAGTGCTGTACTTCCTGTTCTTTTCAAGGGCAGTAAGACAATTGTTGCGTACGGCAGTGAACAGGTAAAAGCGCAGTTCTTTACTGCCTACAAGCTCCTGTTTCTTCTCCCATACACGTAAAAAAACTTCCTGCACTACATCTTCGCACAGGTCTGCATCCTTTAATATGGTAAAAGCATACTGGCAGAGCGTGCTATAATATTGATGAAAGTCTTCCCGGAATAATCCGTATGATGAACCGTTTGCTGGCATGTTGCTATCACGAATAGGTCAAATTAATAATTAAAAACCGAAACCGCCAAAAGCTGACACACATAATGTTGCAAAAGACATGTTACCGGAGTTCAATTTGTTACTTCAGGTGCACGCGGCACCGCCATTTGAGCCTTTTCTGGCATTTTCCGCTGCTTATTGATCCGTTAAAAAAATGTTTCCGCCTCATTCAAACCTTTCCGTTTTTTTCTGGTCTCAGTAGACGTTTTTTTGAGGCGGTGAATTGTTGTTGATGCGTTTTGATCAAAAAAAACAATTGTACAGAGGTAGTGTACAACAAAATAAATAACTGAACGTTACGGCTTTTGCAACCCATATTTTTTTAATCCAACATACCCTTAATTAAATCACTACCATGAAGCAAACAATCAACGCCATGAAAGCCGCAGGTATCGTAAGCCTGTCTTTATGTTCTTTTTTTGCCTGTAAAAAAGCTGCCGACAAACTTTCTACCGAAGACCAGGCAACTACGCTGGAACTGGCAACCTCTGCCGGAACTTCTGATGCCTTGTATGGTGATGTATTTGATGTAGTAATGCAGGAAGGTGAAAACGGCAATATAGCCGGCGCCCGTGAGGCAGCCTGTGCTTCTGTTACCATTACCCCTGCCGACACAGAAACTTTTCCTAAAACAATGGTAGTTGACTTTGGCGCCGGATGCGTAAGCAGCAATGGTATTACGCGCAAAGGAAAATTCACTGCTACCATCAGTGGCAAATTGCGTAAGAACGGAACCACTGTTACTGTTGTATTCGGCGATTACTATGTAAATGGCTATAAAGTAGAAGGTAATTTCTCTATTGCCAACAATTCTACTGCAAACGGTATCAGCTATACTACCACTACACAGGGCGGAAAGATTACTTCTCCGCTGGGCAGCTATTACAATTATTCAGGTACGCACACCTTAACACAAACAGCCGGTGCAGGTACCATCACGTTTGATGATGATGTGTTTTCGCTTACTGGTAACAGCCAGAGCAGTACTTCAGCCGGTAAAAGCCTAACTGTAACCATTACCAGCCCGCTGATTAAAAAAATGAACTGTAAGAATATTGTTTCGGGGGTTCAATCTTTCACTTATCTGGGCTTCATTTCCGGAACACTGGATTATGGCGACGGTACCTGCGATAATAAAGCTGTACTGAAGATCGGTAATAGTTCTACAGAGATCACATTGCCAAGATAGTAGGAAGTTATAAGTTCTAGGTTTCAGGTTTGTCGCCGACAGGCTAATCTCTCTAAAAAATTATAGATATTGATTTTCAATAGAAATTGTAGTGGTGCATAAACTTAAAACCTGCAACCTGCTAATTTCTGTGAAAAAAAATTAACAAATAGTCTACTTTATTTGTAGGAATTTAAAAGGAAAACTTTTTATATTTGCTGCAAATACATCTCAAACCGAATGACTATTATTGCTACATACAAAGCTTGTTGTTGCTGTTGTTGTAAACAATATAGGGTTATTATGGTGGGGGATAGCCAATGATAAAATACGAGTAGTAATACATCAGTATACAAAAAGCTCCACTGAATGTGGAGCTTTTTTATTTTAATACAATCAACAATGCAACAGTTGGCCCAACAGCAGTTAACGCATACTGCATTGGTTCATAATGTACGCTCGCTGGCCAGCCAGGTAGGAAATACCCCGCTGCACCGCGTTACGCGGCTGTTCAGCAAACCTGGTGTAAACATTTTTGCCAAAATGGAATGGCAGCAGCTTTCCGGTAGTGTAAAGGCACGGGCTGCCTATAATATTTTTAGAACCGCTATTGAAAACGCCCAGTTGGTACGTGGTAAAGCTTTGCTGGATGCTACCAGCGGAAACACAGGCATCGCTTATGCAGCTATCGGTCAGCGGTTAAACATTCCTGTTGTGTTGTGTCTTCCTGAAAATGCGTCCCGGGAAAGAAAAGAGATACTTACTGCATTGGGCGCTGAAATTATTTACACCTCCCGTTTTGAAGGTACAGATGGCGCACAGGATGTTGCCCGTGAACTGGCCGGAAAATACCCGGATAAATATTTTTATGCTGATCAGTATAAGAACGATAATAACTGGAAAGCACATTTTTATTCAACAGCCCCTGAAATTATGGATGCCTTGCCGGGTATAACCCATTTTGTGGCAGGACTGGGCACTACCGGCACTTTTACAGGAACTGGCAGAAGGTTGCGCCAGTTGAATCCTGGCATCAGGCTGATTTCATTGCAACCCGATAACCCGATGCATGGCCTGGAAGGATGGAAGCACCTGGAAACAGCAGTTGTGCCTGCCATTTATGACAGCACCGTGGCCAATGAAAACCTGGACATCAGTTCAGAAGAAGCATATGAAGTGATCAAAGCTGCTTACCGGCATGAAGGCTTGTTGTTAAGTCCTTCGGCAGCCGCCAATCTTGCAGGCGCCATGCGTGTGGCTGAAAAGCTGGAGCAGGGCACCGTGGTAACCGTTTTTCCTGATAATGCAGACAAATACAGTGAACTGATTAATAAACTAGAACTAATATGATTACGCTTGAACCCAAGGCAAGGAAATTGTTACTGGAAGATGCCGTCAACGCCTTTCCGGATGAGTGCTGTGGTTTTTTACTGGGTACCAGTGATGAGGATGAACATCGTATAGTAACTGAAATAGTAGTGGTGAACAATGCCAAAGAGGGGGATAAAAGAAGGCGTTTTGCCATTGCTCCGCTTGATTATATGAAAGCAGAGGGATATGCAGAAAAAAAGCAATTGCAACTGCTGGGCATTTATCACTCACATCCCAATCACCCGGCTGTTCCGTCAGAACACGACAGGGTGGCTGCACAACCTTTCTTTTCTTACATCATTGTGTCTGTGCAGGAAAAGATCCCTGGTCCGCTGCGCTCCTGGCGGTTGAATGACGATCACCAGTTTGAAGAAGAGGAGGTGACTGTGCATGTTGAGGGGTTTAAATTATAGAGTAAAACTTAACAGGTTGAAAAGTTGATAGGTTGACATGGAGGAAGGAATTGGATATTAGGAATTCGCTTTTAGCTAAAACAGGATGGTTGAATGGTTTGATTGTTACAGCAGATAACAAGGGAGCCCTTCAACAATACAGCCATCCGGCTTTGACTTTTTCACAATTGCCGGCACCAATAACCATTTATTATAAAAACACACAATTATGGCTACAGTAATTATTCCAACACCGCTGCGCAGGTTTACAAACAACACTGCAAAGCTGCAGATCGATGCAGAAAATATTGATGAAACGGTTAACGAACTGACTGTTAATTTTCCCGAGCTGAAAAAACACCTGCTGGATGACCAGGGACAGATCCGGTCTTTTGTAAATATTTTTGTAGGCGACGATGATATCCGCAACCTGCAGGCAGGAAAAACAACCGTTAAAAGTGATACGGTGATCAGCATTGTGCCTGCTATAGCCGGCGGCAGTATATAATGATCAGCCAGCAGGTTTTTTTTCTAAATTTCGCTTGCCTTACAAACGGTAAGCTGTAACACACAAAAGCTTTTTATATGAGCAATCATGCCAACATAACATTTTCCAAAGAAGAACTGGCCCGTTATAACCGGCATATCATTATCCCGGAGTTTGGGCTGGAAGCACAAAAAAAACTAAAGGCTGCCAAAGTACTGGTGGTAGGCTCCGGTGGATTGGGGAGCCCGGTATTGTTATACCTGGCTGCTGCCGGGGTTGGTACAATAGGTATTGTTGATTTTGATGTGGTGGATGACAGCAACCTCCAGCGACAGGTGCTGTTTGGAGTAGATGAAGTGGGCAAACCCAAAGTAGAGGCTGCCCGCAAAAGACTGGAAGCGTTGAACCCGCATATTCAGTTTACACTGTACAATACACAACTTACCTCTGCCAATGCGCTGGACATTGTAAAAGAATATGATGTAGTGGCAGATGGTACGGATAACTTCCCTACCCGTTACCTGGTAAATGATGCCTGCGTACTGGCAGGTAAGCCCAATGTATATGCGTCAATTTTCCGTTTTGAAGGACAGGTATCAGTTTTCAACTATACCAATGCACAGGGAGAGTTAGGTCCCAATTACCGCGACCTGTATCCTACACCGCCACCACCGGGATTGGTGCCCAGTTGCGCAGAAGGTGGTGTATTGGGCGTGTTGCCGGGTATTATCGGCAGTCTGCAGGCACTGGAAGTGATCAAAGTGATCACCGGTGTGGGCGATACACTGTCTGGCCGCTTTTATATCTTTGATGCATTGAACTTTGAAAGTCGTACGTTCAATATCAAACGTCGTAAAGACAATCCGCTGAACGGAGAACAACCTACTATTACTACATTGATAGATTATGAACAGTTCTGCGGTGTAAAAGCAGTGGAAACGCCTGTTAAAGAGATCACACCCCGTGAACTGTACAATTGGCAGGTGACAGGAGAACAATTCCGGTTGATTGATGTACGCGAGCCGCACGAATATGATATTGTGAACATTGGCGCTGAGTTAATTCCGCTGGCAACAGTGTCTGACAATGCCGCTCGTATCAGTAAGGATATCAAAGTGGTGGTACATTGTAAAATGGGTGGACGCAGTGCCAAAGCCATTCGTGAACTGCAGGATAAATTCGGTTATAACAACCTGTACAATCTAAAAGGTGGTATTTTAGCTTATATAGATGAGGTACAGCCAGAGTTGACGAAATACTAATGTGCAGATGTACAAATAGGCGAACAGGGAACTGATGAATAGTTTGATTGTTATATCAGATAACTATAGAACAATCAAACCATTCAGCCCTCTTTTATATGCCTTGGCGCTTGGAACCGGCAATGATCTTGCTATTGCTGCACTTTACCCGTGCCGTGTTTCCGGGCATTGTTCAAATACTTCTGTCGTATCACGTCCTGCACAGGTACATTGTTGATCTTGCTTTCCAGCCATGAAATAATATCGAGATAGGAGAAGGCTCTTGTCTCAAAACGATCCCCTTCAAGGGCCTTCAGTTTTATCAGCAGGTCTTCAAAAGCTGTTTTTAAGTGACGGGGTGAAATGCGGAAAGAGCTGCGCAAAAAGCGGAACACTTCTTCTTCCACGATACTCAGGTTCTGCATTTTTGCCATGAACCGGTACACTGATTTGAACAGATATTCCAGCAGGTCAAAGTTACCCAGCTCGTAATGCGCAATCAGGTGCAGCAGGCGTGCATAGCATTGCAGATCCATGCGCAGGTCAACCTTCCAGTTAATGATCTTGTTCAGATAATCAATAGAGGTTTCGTAATTGCCGCTGCCAAAATACAGGGATGCTATTTTGTAATAGAAAACCAGGATGCGGTGGCGATCGAGATACAGTTCGTATTCTATCAGTTTTTCTTCAATATGAGGAACCAGTTTCAGGCCTTCACTGAAAGTACCCTGCATAAAATGCCAGTTGATCTGGGCAGTGCTGAGGTATACGAAGGTCTGGATACGGTTATTGTCATTGCTGTTAGCGGTAACTGATTGCGAAAACTCTTCGAACTGTTGCAGCAGGTCACCGAATTTATTATAGTTCAGCAGATCAAAATGTGCACTCAGCAGGTTGTGCATGCCTTTGATGTATTGCGCTGTTTCTACTTCTCTCATGAACGGTTCCTTGTCAAACAGCTCCACCCATTTTTGTGTATATCGGTAATACATCAGAAAGTCTTGCCTGATAAATGCATTCCAGCTATAGCTCTGGTACAGGTACAGGCGTTCATAAAATCCTTTGGAATCTTCAGCGCCGGCAGGAAAATGTTGTTTAAAGAAATTGTTGAGCGCTTCCTCATCTTCTGCATTGCGGGCATGCCCGTTTTTGATGTACCAACTGTATAACTGGAGTGACAGGTTAGATAGCTTACTGATCATAACCAGTTTCCTGTTCACTTCATCTACTTCATTGGTCAGTTGATCGGCCCTGTCCTGCATACTACGGGTAATGTGCAATGCTTCGATCTTTTTTTCAAAAAACAATACCTGCAGCAGGTAAGTGTATTGATGATAGCTGCGGGCAAACTCCTTCATGCGGTCCAGCACTTTCAGGCTTTGATGGTATAGCCCCTTATTGTACAGGATGCGGGCATGATCCATCTGCTCATGTAATTGAATATCAACGTTATTTTCGTCTTTTATCACCCGCAGGCTGGACAGGATCTGTTTGTACAGGTGAGCCTTGATATTAGAAAGCTGCTGTTTTTTTAAACTGGGCTGTTTTTTGAGCAGTAATGTTTCATCATAACGCTCCATTTTGTCCAGTGCGTCAAACAGTTGCACCACTTTCAATTCATCACTGGAGGAATTACGCTGGGTATATAATTTAAAATTGCGTTTTTCAGACTTTTCAAGTGACTTAATAAGCTGAAAAAGCGCGTCGGTAGATCTGTTGGGCATCGTATTCGAAAATCGTTAAAATCCTTTACCAATAAGGGTTTAAGCCTTGTCTGAGGGCCTTAACCAATGTAAATTAGGTACAATTTTGGTTTCCAGGGGCAGAAAATTGAGAATAATTTCGATAAAGCAGGTTGTTTTTCACTTTTGAATAATAGCAAGCAACACAAAAATAAAGCAGCCTGCTAACTTTAAATACAATCCTCCTTATAAAATGCCTATGTCAAATAACAAGGTCTATATTTTTGACACTACATTGCGTGATGGCGAACAGGTACCGGGATGCAAATTGAATACCAGGGAAAAAGTAGAGCTAGCCCTTGCATTGGAACAACTCGGCGTAGACATTATTGAAGCCGGCTTTCCGATCTCATCGCCTGGCGATTTTCAAAGTGTGCAGGAAATTTCCCGCATCATCAAAAACGCTACTGTTTGTGGTTTGAGCCGTGCCGTACAAAAAGATATTGAGGTAGCTGCTGAAGCGTTGAGAGGCGCGGTAAGGCCCCGTATCCACACGGGCATCGGAACCTCCGATTTCCATATTAAATCAAAGTTCAATGCCACCCGCGAAGAGATCCTGGAACGTGCAGTACAGGCTGTAAAATGGGCGCGCAATTTTACTGATGATGTGGAATTTTATGCAGAAGATGCAGGTCGTACCGACAACGATTACCTGGCGAGGGTTATTGAAGCGGTGATCGCTGCCGGTGCAACAACTGTAAATATCCCGGATACTACCGGTTATTGTTTACCCCATCAGTACGGTGAAAAAATTGCATACCTGGTAAACAATGTACCCAATATTGATAAGGCTGTGATCTCCTGCCATTGTCACAACGACCTTGGACTGGCTACAGCCAACTCTATTGCCGGTGTAATCAACGGCGCACGCCAGATTGAATGTACCATTAATGGTTTGGGTGAAAGAGCAGGTAATACTTCACTGGAAGAGGTAGTGATGGTACTGAAACAACACCAGCAGACACTTGGTTATACCACCGGTGTCAATTCAAAACAACTGAATCCCCTTAGCCGCCTGGTGGCCGATACCATGCGTATGCCTGTGCAACCCAATAAAGCTATTGTAGGCAGCAATGCATTCTCTCACTCATCCGGTATTCATCAGGATGGATTTTTGAAAGATGCCCTGACCTACGAGATCATTAACCCGGTAGATGTAGGTGCTGAAGACAGCAAGATCGTGCTGACCGCCCGCAGTGGACGCAGCGCACTGGCACATCGCTTCCGCAAGCTGGGATACGAGTATACCCGTAATGATGTGGACGTACTGTATGAACAGTTTCTGAAAGTGGCCGACAGGAAAAAAGAAGTAGAAGATGCTGATCTTCATGCATTGGCGCAGGCGTACCAATCGGTATTGAATTAAGGCAGTATTTTTCTCATATACAGTTTTTGTTTTACGCGTGGCGTTATAAAAAACGCCACGCACTTTATATCAAAAGAACAAATGGGCAAAACATTATTTGAAAAGATCTGGGAAAAGCATATCGTCAGGCAAATTGATGGCGGGCCTGCAGTATTGTATATCGACAAACATTTTATACATGAAGTAACCAGTCCACAGGCTTTCAAGGGACTGGAGCAACGGGGCATGAAAGTATTCCGTCCCCAGCATATAGTAGCAACGGCAGATCATAACGTACCTACCCTTAACCAGCACTTACCGATCAAAGATGAATTATCACGTCTCCAGGTACAGCAACTGATTGAGAACTGTAAAAAGAATGACATCGAATTATATGGCCTTGGACACCCGTTCCAGGGCATTGTGCATGTTATAGGGCCTGAGTTGGGAATTACCCAGCCGGGTATGACCATTGTTTGTGGTGACAGCCATACTTCTACACACGGTGCTTTCGGCGCCATTGCTTTTGGTATCGGTACCAGTGAAGTGGAAATGGTAATGGCAACACAATGCCTGATGCAGAGCAGACCCAAACTGATGCGCATCAATGTGGAAGGTGAGCTGAACAAAGGTGTCGTATCAAAAGATATTATCCTGTACATCATATCGCTTATTTCTGCCAGTGGTGCTACCGGTTATTTTGTAGAATATGCAGGTTCTGCCATCCGCAGTCTGTCTATGGAAGGCCGTATGACCATTTGCAATATGAGCATTGAAATGGGTGCACGTGGTGGTATGATTGCACCCGATGACATTACGTTCGATTATATGAAAGGCCGCCTGTTTGCACCAGGTGCCGGTCAGTGGGAACGTAAAATAGCCGCATGGAAAGAACTGTATTCTGATACAGATGCAGTATTTGACAAAGAGATCAATATTAAAGCCGAAGATATAGAGCCGATGATCACATACGGTACCAATCCCGGCATGGGCATTGGTGTTACGCGTCATATTCCCGGTGAAAATGAGATCAACGAGAAAGAAAAACCTTCTTTCCTGAAATCATTGCATTACATGGGACTGCAACCCGGCAGCAACATCAAGGGTAAAAAGGTGGATTATGTATTCATCGGCAGTTGTACCAACAGCCGTATTGAAGACCTGCGCATGGTGGCCTCTTTTGTAAAAGGAAAGAAAAAGGCTGATGACGTGGAAGTATGGATCGTACCAGGCAGCAAGCAGGTAGAAAAACAGGCAAAGGAAGAAGGCATTGACAAAGTATTTGAAGAGGCCGGTTTCCAGTTGCGTCAGCCCGGATGTTCAGCATGCCTGGGTATGAACGAAGACAAGATACCAGCCGGTAAATATTGTATCTCTACTTCCAACCGCAATTTTGAAGGTCGCCAGGGCCCTAATGCCAGAACATTCCTGGCAAGCCCGCTCACGGCAGCCGCTGCGGCCATTACGGGTGAAGTAACAGATGTAAGAGAACTTCTATAACAATAGCTGCAAAAACATCAACGATGCCCGCAATACAATGGAATGCTAACCTGTACGACGATAAGCACAGCTTTGTTTCCCGCTATGGGGAAGATGTGCTGGGTTGGCTGCATCCACAGAAAGGCGAGCGCATCCTTGATCTGGGTTGTGGTACTGGTCAGTTGGCTTTTAATATCAGCGAATATGGTGCTGATGTAACCGGGATCGACAATTCACCTGAAATGATCGCCCGTGCAAAAGCAGCTTATCCCGGTGTACGGTTTGAAATACAGGACGCTACTGATTTCTCTTTTACAGAACCATTTGATGCTGTTTTTTCCAATGCCACATTGCACTGGATACAGGAACAGCCTGCGGTACTGAACTGTGTATACAACAGTCTGAAACCCGGTGGCAGGTTTGTACTGGAAATGGGAGCACGTCACAATGTAGAGAGCATCTGTAATGCTATTGTAAAGGCCATGGAAGAAGATGGACTGGATGAACTGTTGTCAACAGATTTCTGGTTTTTCCCTACAGTAAGCGAGTATACCGCATTGCTGGAACAACAGGGATTCACAGTAGCATCGGTGATCAATTTTAAAAGAGAAACAGCACTGACCGGTGAAGATGGTATGCGCGACTGGATGAATATGTTCGGCGCATTCTTCTTCAAACACATTACGCCGCAACAGGCTGCCACTGTAGTAAGTAAGGCTGTGGAATACCTGCGCCCTTCGCACTATTGGCAAAATACCTGGTATGCAGATTATGTGCGTTTACGCGTAAAAGCAATTAAGAATTGATGATGTAGGGATTTTGAAATTTAAAATTTGACATTTCACTTTTGACGTTTCACGAATATGAGCAAAGCAATAAACATAATATCCTCTACGGTAGTGCCCGTGAATATTGAGAACATTGATACCGATCAGATCATTCCTGCACGCTTTTTAAAAGCAACCAGCAGAGATGGTTTTGGCAAGAACCTGTTCAGGGACTGGCGTTACAATAACGACGATGAAAATCAACCCAAGGCTGATTTTGTGCTGAACAATCCTACCTATAAAGGAAAAGTGCTTGTAGCTGCAAAGAACTTTGGTTGCGGATCAAGCCGTGAACACGCTGCCTGGGCCATTAAAGATGCGGGTTATGATGTAGTGGTAAGCAGCTTTTTTGCAGACATCTTCAAGAATAATGCATTGAATAACTTTTTGCTGCCTGTACAGGTGAGTGAAGAGTTTCTGGCCAGAATATTTGAGGCTGTCGAAAAAGACCCTTCTACTATAGTGGAAGTAAATCTGCAGGAGCAGAAGATTAAACTGATGGGTAAAGGAGCAGAAGAGTCTTTCGATATTAACAGCTATAAAAAGACCTGTTTGCTGAATGGCTACGATGATATTGATTACCTGTTGAGTATGAAACAGGAGATCGAAGCTTTTGAAACAAGCCGTAATTAAAGTAATAAACCATATCCCAACCCGAAACTCCGTATAGTTATGCAAAAAAATATTGTAGTAATAGAAGGTGATGGCATTGGCCCGGAAGTCACCCGCCAGTCGGTGAAGGTAATGAATGCCATTGCGCAGCAATTCGGTCATGAATTTCATTACACGTATTGCTTAATGGGTGCCGACGCTATTGATAAAACAGGTAACCCGTTGCCTGACGAAACAATAGAAGCATGTCTTAACAGTGATGCGATCCTGTTTGGAGCCATTGGTCATCCCAAATATGATAACGATCCAACAGCTACAGTAAGACCCGAACAGGGCTTGCTGAAACTCAGGAAATCTCTTCAGTTGTTCGCCAACATTCGTCCTGTAGCTACATACCCTTCTTTACATCACCTGTCTCCGCTGAAAAGCAAATCACTGGAAAACGTTGACTTTGTAATAGTCCGTGAATTAACAGGCGGTATCTATTTCGGTAAAAAAGAAGTGGATGCAGCACACACGCGTGCATCGGATGATTGTGTATATACACGCGAAGAAATTGAAAGGGTGTCGCACCTGGCTTTTCAATATGCACAACAACGTCGTAAAAAACTGACGCTGGTTGATAAGGCCAACGTACTGGAAACATCACGCCTGTGGCGCAAAATAGTACAGGAACTGGCTCCGCAGTATGCCGACGTAACTGTTGATTTCCTGTTTGTTGACAATGCTGCCATGCAGATCATCCTGAACCCCGGTCAGTTTGATGTGGTTCTGACAGAAAATATGTTTGGCGATATTATCAGCGATGAAGCCAGTGTAATCAGTGGCTCGTTGGGATTACTGCCTTCTGCTTCTATTGGTAAAGGTGCTGCGTTGTTTGAGCCTATTCACGGCTCTTATCCGCAGGCAGCCGGTAAAGATATTGCCAACCCGATTGGTTCTATCCTGTCTGCCGCCATGTTACTGGATCATTTAGGACTGGCTACTGAAGCTGCGCTGGTACGCGAAGCTGTAGAATGGACGCTTGTGAACAGCTTTGTAACCAAAGACATTGATCCCATTAACTTTTACTTTACTTCCACCATTGGCGAACTGATCAGCGATTATGTTACCAATCGTATACCCGGTGGCGTTAATAAAGCCAATATTGAGCTGAGGAAGTCTACTATTATCTAGTTGATGATCGATGGATTGATTGTTAGATGGTTGTAGTAGACAAATGAAGAAAATTGTTGAAAAACAATTACAAAAATATCAGTTGGTGTATAGCTGACAAAATTAATAGAGTTTTAGCCTTGTGAATAGCCGCTTGAAAAAGCGGTGCTGAGGCCCGGCTAAAAAAAAGTTGCTTGCTGTAGTTCTTTAATTCAAATGGCGGGTGTATATTCGCAGTACATCATCTCATGTTACAGAGCAGAACATATAATGTCATCTCCGTTTTAGCTGCAATTATTATTGTGGTCGTGATTATTATACCTGCAACGTTTGGAGGGGGTGTTTAACGTTTATACAAGAAACTTAAAATACTAAGCGACCCGCCTCCATCAAGGCGGGTCGCTTTTTTTTATCACTAAAAATTCCTCTGCAACGGGAGGAAGGAGTAGCAAGCCATGGCATCATATTACAACGCAGATACTATTCTTTACCTGAATGGAGAATATGTAAAAGCAGCAGCAGCAAACACTGACCTTTTTGGTCAGACATTACATTATGGTTACGGAGTTTTTGAAGGAATACGGTCATACAGTACCGTTACCGGAAAAACAAAGATCTTTAAAGAAACTGCACATTACGATCGTCTGCGGCAATCGGCACTTGCGCTGAACATGCCTTACGTATGGAGTAATGAAGAACTGATTGAAGCTACCTACGAAGTATTGCGCAGGAATAACCTGCAGGATGCATACATTCGCCCGCTTGTATATGCCCCCGCTAATATGAGTTTTAACCGCAATACTGAATCATTCATCATGATTGCAGTATGGAAAATGGATCCTTTCCTGGGCGATAAATTATTACGTGTAAAAACCTCTTCCTTTCAACGGCCTAACCCGAAAGGATTTAAAATACAGGCCAAAGCTACAGGGCACTATGTCAACTCAATACTGGCAAGCCATGAAGCGAAAGCTGTAGGATATGATGAAGCTCTGCTGACCGATATGGATGGCTATGTGGCTGAAGGTCCGGGTGCCAACGTGTTTTTTGAAAAAGATGGAAAACTGTTTACACCAGCATTGGGAAATATTCTGCCCGGTATTACAAGAGCCACGGTTATTGAATTATGTGATGAGCTGGGAATTGCCGTGGAAGAAAAACAATTCACCATTGATGAACTGAAGAAAGCAGATACCGCCTTTTTCTGTGGCACTGCTGCTGAAGTGATCGGCTGGCAATCAATAGATGAAACCGTGTTTCCAAAAGCCTGGAATGAATCTGCGGCGTATCTGATACAGCAGGCGTATAAGAACAGGGTAGTGGAGATGTATGAAGCAATTGAAAATCAGTGATGCTCAATTAAACAAGAATAGTAAAAAGCCTTGAATGTCTTAAAGGCATGCAAGATTTAATAAACGACGATAACAAATGAACCAGGAATTAAACAAGTACAGTAAAACAATTACACAGGATGTAACACAACCTGCTGCGCAGGCCATGTTGTATGGCATTGGATTAACAGACGAAGATCTGAAAAAAGCACAGGTCGGTGTCGTCAGTATGGGGTATGATGGAAACACGTGTAATATGCACCTGAACGATCTGGCTAAGATTGTGAAACAAGGTGTGTGGGATAATGAACTTGTTGGTCTCATCTTCAATACTATTGGTGTCAGCGATGGTATTTCCAATGGTACAGATGGTATGCGTTATTCGCTGGTAAGCCGTGATCTGATTGCCGATTCAATTGAAGCCGTTTGTGGTGCACAGTATTATGACGCGGTGATTGCATTGCCCGGCTGCGATAAAAATATGCCAGGTTCTCTTATTGCCATGGGACGATTAAACCGCCCTGCAATAATGGTATACGGTGGTACCATAGCTCCCGGTCATTATAAAGGACAGGATCTGAACATCGTTTCTGCCTTTGAAGCATTGGGACAAAAAATTGCCGGTAAACTGGATGAAGCCGATTTCAAAGGTATTATTAAAAATGCCTGTCCTGGTGCCGGTGCTTGTGGTGGCATGTATACAGCCAACACTATGTCGGCTGCTATTGAAGCACTGGGTATGAGTTTACCTTATTCTTCCAGCAACCCTGCACTGAGTGATGAGAAAAAACAGGAATGTGCTGATGCCGGCAAGGCTATCCGCCTTTTACTGGAAAAAGATATCAAACCCAAAGATATCATGACACGCAAAGCATTTGAAAATGCGATTGTGACCATCATGGTACTGGGTGGCAGCACCAACGCTGTATTACACCTGATTGCAATAGCGCGTAGTGTGGATGTGCCGTTAACACAGGATGATTTCCAGGTCATCAGCGACAGGATCCCTGTATTAGCTGATTTCAAACCCAGTGGTAAGTACCTGATGCAGGACCTGCACAATCATGGTGGTGTGCCTGCAGTAATGAAATACCTGTTAAAAAAAGGTTTACTGCATGGAGACTGCTTAACAGTAACCGGCAAAACACTGGCAGAAAACCTGGAAGCTGTTCCCGAACTGAATTTTGAAACACAAAAGATCGTTTACCCGCTGGAACAACCGATCAAAGCAACCGGTCATCTGCAGATACTGTATGGCAACCTGGCTGCGAAAGGCAGCGTTGCCAAGATCAGTGGTAAAGAAGGTGAACGTTTTGAAGGACCTGCAAGAGTATTTGATGGCGAGCATCACCTGATACAAGGCATCAACTCTGGCAAGATACAACCTGGTGATGTAGTGGTGATCCGCTATGTAGGTCCCAAAGGCGGACCTGGTATGCCGGAAATGCTGAAACCTACCTCTGCATTGATCGGGGCAGGTCTTGGTAAAAGTGTTGCGCTGATCACTGATGGCCGTTTCAGTGGTGGTACGCACGGTTTTGTGGTAGGGCACATTACTCCTGAAGCATACGATGGTGGATTGATCGCAATGGTACATGATGAAGATATTATTGAACTGGATGCGGTAAAAAATACCATCACGCTCAAAATAAGCGAAGAAGAGATCGCCAAACGCAAGGCAGCCTGGAAACAGCCGCCGTTGCTGGTATCAAGAGGTTTATTATACAAATATGCAAAACAGGTAAAAGATGCTTCCGAAGGTTGTGTAACCGACGAATGCTAGGTAAATACCACTTATAACTGTGCTGGCAGCACGTAAAAATATTTTTATGAGTACTACTGAATTAATAGCTCAAAAGAAAAAAGCAGAAAAAACAACCACTACGCTTTCCGGTTCTGCCGCAGTGCTGGAAGCATTCCTGGCAGAAGGAGTGGACACCATTTTTGGTTATCCCGGTGGCGCTATTATGCCTATTTATGATGCGCTGTACGATTACCAGGATAAACTGAAACACATACTGGTGCGTCATGAGCAGGGTGGTATACACGCAGCACAAGGGTATGCCAGAACTTCCGGTAAAACGGGTGTTGTTTTTGCCACCAGTGGTCCTGGTGCTACCAACCTGGTAACAGGGTTGGCAGATGCTATGATTGACAGTACACCGGTTGTTGCTATTACCGGTCAGGTATTTGCTCACCTGCTGGGTACAGATGCCTTCCAGGAAACTGATGTGATCAACATCACTACACCTGTTACCAAATGGAACTATCAGGTAACAGATGCCAATGAAATTCCTGCAGTGCTGGCCAAGGCCTTTTATATTGCCGGCAGTGGAAGACCTGGTCCTGTGTTGATCGACATTACAAAAAATGCACAATTACAACAGTTTGAATATGCAGGATATGAGAAATGCAAACATATCCGCAGCTATCGTCCTAAACCCATTGTGCGCAAAAAATATGTGGAG
Organism: Chitinophagaceae bacterium PMP191F; assembly: GCA_001302245.1. Lineage (GTDB taxonomy): Bacteria > Bacteroidota > Bacteroidia > Chitinophagales > Chitinophagaceae > PMP191F. Next base: position 63,486 of record LGYU01000006.1, on the reverse strand, counting down.
CAGGCAGCTAAACTGATCAATGAAGCCGAAAAGCCTTTCGTGATCTTTGGCCAGGGTGTAATACTGGGTGGTGCAGAAACTGAGTTCAAAAAATTCATTGAGAAAGCCGGTATCCCTGCAGCATGGACTATCATGGGCGAAAGTGCTATCCCTTCCGATCATCCGCTGGGTATGGGTATGCTGGGTATGCATGGCAACTATGGTCCCAATGTGTTGACTAATGAATGCGATGTGTTGATTGCTATAGGTATGCGTTTCGATGATCGTGTTACCGGCAGACTGGACAAATATGCAAAGCAGGCAAAAGTTATCCATCTCGATATTGATCCCGCTGAAATTGATAAGAACGTAAAATCTGCCGTACCTGTATGGGGCGATTGTAAAGAAACATTGCCGTTACTGACAGAGCTGGTAGAGCCCAAAGTATATCCGCAGTGGCTACAGAAGTTCCGTGATTATCGCCAGCAGGAAGAAGAAGCCTGTATCAATCCTGAGCTGAACCCAACTTCAGATGAAATGACAATGGGTGAGGTACTGAAAGTATTGAACGAGCTGACAAACGGTGATGCAGTTATTGTAACTGACGTAGGCCAGCACCAGATGGTAGCTTGTCGTTATGCAAAATTCAATAAAACAAGAAGTAATATCACTTCCGGTGGTTTAGGTACCATGGGTTTTGCCCTGCCTGCAGCTATCGGTGCTAAATTTGGCGCTCCCGACAGAACAGTGGTGGCGATCATTGGCGATGGTGGTTTCCAAATGACATTGCAAGAGCTGGGTACCATTATGCAAAGCGAAGTCGATGTGAAGATCCTTATTCTTAACAACCGTTTTCTGGGTATGGTGCGGCAGTGGCAGCAGCTTTTTCATGATAAACGTTATTCATTTGTAGATATCGCAAGTCCTGATTTTGTACAGTTGGCCAAAGCTTATGGTGTTGCCGGCAGCAGTATTTCAAAAAGAGAAGACCTGAAAAATGCTGTGAATACTATGCTCAGTTCCAAAGGCTCGTACCTGCTGGAAGTAATGGTAGGAAAAGAGAACAATGTGTTCCCGATGGTACCACAGGGATGCAGTGTATCTGAGATCAGATTGAAGTAACAGGATCAGACAGTACTAACCGTAATTAATTATCAGTAAAAAAGAGATTCCATGTCAAAACAGGAATTCACCGTAACAGTATACACAGAGAACCAGATCGGGTTACTGAATCGTATCGCGATCATCTTCTCCCGTCGTAAGATCAATATAGAAAGCCTAAACACTTCACCCAGCGAGGTAGAAGGTATTCACCGCTTTACCATTGTGATCAATGAAGTGGAAGAGGTAGTGAAAAAACTTGCCCGCCAGATTGAAAAGCAGGTAGAGGTATTGAAGGCTTACTATAACACCAGCGAAGAAATTGTATGGCAGGAACTGGCTATGTACAAAGTGCCTACAGATGAAGTTGCCGAAAAGGTAAAGGTAGAAAGATTACTGCGTGAGCATGGTGCTCGTGCTGTAGTGATCCGTAAAGACTATACCATTTTTGAAACTACCGGTCATCGCGAAGAAACAGACAAACTGATACAGGTATTGGAGCCATTCGGATTGATCGAGTTTGTACGCAGTGCTCGTGTAGCCATTATTAAAAGCAGTCATGGCTTCCACGAAAAGCTGAAGGAATTTGAATACAAAGAACCCGGTGAAGAAGTGATCGAAAACGAATTCCTTGATAAACAATCAGAAGTATTTACAATGTAGCTAAGAGCATAAAGGAGATAAAAAGCAAAAGAGTAGTACTGCTCTGGGCGCCTTTCTTCTCCGGTCTCTTATCAACAACAGAGGATTAAAGGATGGAAAGAACAAAGGGGTATCAACCCTCTTTATCTCCTTTTCTCTTTACCTCTTATCATAGTAAACAACCAGGAGCAACAGGACCAAACGAGTAAAAAGCTCTTTGTCTCCTTCACTCTTTCTCTCTTATCTAATAAACTAAAACAAATGGCAAAATTAAATTTCGGTGGAGTTGAGGAAAATGTAGTAACCCGCGAAGAGTTCCCGCTCGCCAAAGCACAACAGGTATTAAAAAATGAAGTAGTAGCTGTAATTGGCTATGGTGTACAGGGACCCGGCCAGGCCCTGAACCAGAAAGATAATGGTGTAAACGTTATTATCGGACAACGTAAAAATTCCAAAAGCTGGGATAAAGCTGTTCGTGATGGATTTGTACCTGGAGAAAGCTTATTTGATATTGAGGAAGCGCTGGAGCGTGGGACCATCATCTGCTACCTGTTGAGCGATGCTGCCCAGATCCAGTTGTGGCCTACAGTTAAAAAACATCTTACCCCTGGTAAGGCTTTATATTTCTCTCACGGTTTTGGTATTACTTACAACGATCAGACTGGTATCATTCCTCCTGCTGATGTTGACGTATTCCTGGTGGCCCCTAAAGGTTCTGGTACTTCACTGCGTCGCATGTTCCTGCAGGGTCGTGGTTTAAACAGTAGCTACGCTATCTTTCAGGATGCTACCGGCCGTGCTGCAGAAAGAGTAATTGCACTGGGTATCGCTATCGGTAGCGGTTACCTGTTCGAAACTGATTTCAAACGCGAAGTGTTCAGTGATCTGACCGGTGAGCGAGGTACTCTGATGGGTGCCATCCAGGGGATCTTTGCTGCACAGTATGAAGTGCTGCGTAAAAAAGGACATACACCTTCTGAGGCATTCAATGAAACAGTAGAAGAGCTGACACAGTCTCTGATGCCATTGGTAGCTGAAAATGGTATGGACTGGATGTATGCCAACTGCTCTACCACTGCACAACGCGGAGCATTGGATTGGTGGAAAAAATTTCGTGATGCTACATTACCTGTATTCACTGAACTGTATGAAAGTGTTGCTGCCGGTAAAGAAGCTGCACGCTCTATCTCCAGCAACAGCCAGCCCGACTATCGTGAGAAACTGGAACTGGAACTGAAAGAATTGCGGGAAAGCGAATTGTGGCAGGCAGGTAAAACAGTACGCAGTCTGCGTCCTGAAAACCAGCCCGCAGATGCAAAATCGGCTAAGAAAGAAACTGTAGCCTAACTTATACAACAGCCACCGGCAACACCGGTGGCTGCTTTTTCAATGTTGAATGATTATGGATACGCACACACACACCACACCCCAACTGGATTTTCATAAAGCTTCATTTCGTTTGAAGAAAGTGGTGACAAGAACGCCGCTGGTATACAATCTTAGCCTGTCAAAAAAATACCAGTGCAATGTTTACCTGAAACGTGAAGATCTGCAGGTAGTAAGATCATATAAATTACGGGGTGCCTATAATATGATGAGCAGTTTGTCTGCCGAGCAATTACAACGCGGGGTTGTATGCGCCAGCGCAGGCAATCATGCACAGGGATTTGCCTTCTCCTGTAAGAAGCTGAATGTAAAAGGTGTTGTGTTCATGCCCATTATTACCCCCAAACAAAAGGTGAACCAGACCAAGATGTTTGGCGAGGACAATATTGAGATCAGGCTGATAGGTGATACGTTTGATGATTGTGCTTTTGCTGCCAAACAATTCACTGAAGAAAATGGCATGACCTTTATCCCTCCTTTTGATGATTACCGCATCATTGAAGGACAGGGAACGGTTGCCCTTGAAATACTGGAAGACCTTTCTGATATTGACTATGTATTTGTACCTGTAGGCGGCGGTGGCCTTGCCTCTGGTGTGGGTTCTTATTTTAAAACGTATTCTCCCAAAACAAAGATCATTGGTCTTGAACCCGAAGGTGCTCCTTCCATGCGCAAAGCATTGGATGCCGGCCGGCCGGTGACGCTGGACAGTATTGAACGCTTTGTAGATGGTGCTGCCGTGAAAAGGATAGGAGATATAACATTCTCCATCTGTAAAGAAGTACTGGATGATATGCGATTGGTTCCGGAAGGCAAAGTGTGTTCTACCATTTTAAAATTGTACAACGAAGATGCTATTGTGGTAGAGCCTGCCGGTGCATTGTCCATTGCTGCACTGGATGATCATGCTGATGTGATCAAAGGAAAGAACATTGTATGTATCGTTAGCGGTAGCAACAATGATATAGACCGTATGCAGGAAATCAAAGAGCGTAGCCTGCAGTATGAAGGACTAAAACATTATTTCCTCGTTCGTTTTGCCCAACGCCCCGGGGCATTAAAAGAATTTGTAAACCACGTATTAGGTCCCACCGACGATATTACCCGCTTTGAATACATGCAGAAGCATAACAAGGAGTCCGGCCCGGCACTGGTAGGTATTGAGCTGAAGAGCCGTGAAGATTATGCAACACTGCTGGAAAACATGCGTCAGTATAATATTAATTACACGGAATTGAATAAGGACGATACTTTGTTTGGATACCTTGTATAAAGTGTAAGATTTAAGGCATAAAGTTTCTGTGTAGTCTTGTTCGTTATCATTCGGACATACTGTTTTGCCGTGTGCTGAAAGTTTAAGGCTTAAAGTTTAAAGTATAAGGGTGAAGGTTTTCATGTGACGCTAGACTATCAGTAGTCTGTAATCACGAATAGCAATAATTTGCATCTTAAATATTATATCTATAACCTATAAACGAAAACTGTAATACCTGCAGGCTTTAAGGATTTAGCGGTGTTTACTTTGCGGTATTCTGCCAGCATCAGAGATTATCTACTTATTATGTAGACTAAACACATTTAAATGTGGAAAACAATTAAATAATTATTAAATAATTCTATTAAAAATCCGATTTTCTTCGTATTTTCATGCAGTTGCTTGCTTGCCGTATTGAAAATCCTATGAAAAATTGCCATATTTTTTAAAAATTTTTCAAAAATCAACATTGCATGGCGAGCAACCAGGGTTTATATCATCCCTCCTTCGAGCGTGATGCCTGTGGTATAGGATTCGTTGCCAATATCAAAGGCCATAAGTCTCACCAGATCATCTCCGATGCACTTACTGTTCTGGAAAACATGGAGCACCGCGGTGCCTGCGGTTGCGAGAACAATACCGGTGATGGTGCAGGTATTATGATCCAGACTCCCCACGAATTTTTCTTTGATGAATGCATTAAGCTGGGTGTTCCTTTGCCTGCTTTTGGTCGCTACGGCGTAGGTGTAGTGTTCTTCCCGAGAGAGATCCGTCTTCGTGAAGAATGCCGCGATATCTTTAACCGTGCCGCTGAGAAGATGGGATTGGAAGTACTGGCATATCGTAAGGTGCCTGTCAATCCTGACGATATTGGTGCTACTGCATTGAGCGTGGAACCTGAAATGGAACATGTATTCATTGCATGTCCTGACCATATTACCAACCCGGATGAGTTTGAGCGCAAACTGTTTGTATTGCGCAACTACGCCAGCCATACTATTAATAATACAGTACGTAAAGATGCAATTGGTTTTTACATTGCATCTCTCTCTTATAAAACAGTTGTATATAAAGGACAGCTCACCAGTACACAGGTGCGCCATTACTTCCCTGATCTCAGTAACAAACGCGTAGTATCAGCCTTTGGCCTGGTGCATTCCCGTTTTGCTACCAATACATTCCCTTCCTGGAAGCTGGCACAGCCATTCCGTTTTATTGCACACAACGGGGAGATCAACACATTGCAGGGCAACCTGAACTGGTTAAAGACCGGCGAACACAGTTTCACTTCTTCTTTCTTCAGCAAAGAGGAAATGGAAATGTTGCTGCCTATTGTTACTGCCGGACAGTCAGATTCTGCCTGTCTGGACAATATGATCGAACTGCTTACGCTTACCGGTCGTCCGTTGCCGCACGTAATGATGATGCTAGTGCCTGAAGCATGGGACGGCAATGATCAGATGGACCCCGTAAAGAAAGCGTTTTATGAATACCATGCGTCCATTATGGAACCATGGGACGGGCCTGCATCTATTTCGTTCACCGACGGAAAGATGATAGGTGCCACGCTGGATAGAAATGGTCTGCGTCCTTCAAGATACTGTGTTACCAAAGATGACCGTGTGATCATGGCATCAGAAACAGGAGCATTGCCTGTTGATCCGGCGATCATTCTTGAAAAAGGTCGTCTGCAGCCTGGTAAGATGTTTGTGGTAGATATGGAGCAGGGACGCATTATCAGCGACCAGGAACTGAAATCATCTATCTGTTCACGCAAGCCTTACGGCGATTGGCTGAATCAATATAAAATACGCCTGGAAGAACTGGATGAGCCGCGTGTTACTTTCACACATCTTTCAGATTCATCTATTTTAAGATACCAGAAAGCATTTGGCTATTCTACAGAAGATGTGGATACCATTGTAAAGCCAATGGGCCTGGATGGAAAAGAGCCTATCGGTTCAATGGGTACCGATGTTCCTTTGGCTGTATTGAGTGATCAACCGCAGCACCTCAGTTCTTATTTCAAACAATTGTTTGCACAGGTAACCAATCCGCCTATTGATCCTATCCGTGAACGTATGGTAATGAGCCTGGCTGCATTTGTGGGCAATAACGGCAACCTGCTGGAAGAAGATCCTACACATTGCCATTCTGTGGCATTGAAACATCCCATATTGACCAGTACTGAACTGGAAAAACTACGTAGTATCGATACCGGTATATTCCAGGCAAAAACACTGCAAACATATTTCCGTGCAGACGGCAAGCCTGGTTCGTTGAAAGCCGGTCTTGAAAGACTGTGCCGCTATGCAGAAGATGCGGTGCATGATGGATTTGAAGTGCTGATCCTTTGCGATCGTGCGGTGGATTCGGATCATGCTGCTATTCCTTCCTTGCTGGCAACAGCCGCGGTACACCATCACCTGATCCGTAAAGGTTTACGCGGGCAGGTAGGTATTGTGGTAGAAGCCGGTGATGTTTGGGAAGTGCATCACTTTGCCTGTCTGTTAGGTTTTGGTGCAACTGCTATCAATCCATACCTGGCACTGGCAACATTGCGCAGTTCTAAACAAAACGGTACACTCGAAACCAGTCTTACCTGGGAAGAGCTGCGTAAAAATTATATCAAAGCTGTGTGCGATGGTTTGCTGAAAGTATTCTCTAAAATGGGGATCTCTACTTTACAGTCATACCAGGGTGCGCAGATCTTTGAGATACTTGGTTTAAATAAAGAAGTTGTAGATAAATACTTTACCGGTGCAGTAAGTCGTATTGAAGGTGTTGGCCTGGATGAGCTGGCAAAAGAAGCACTGGCTAAACACTGGGTGGCTTTCAGCAGGAAAGATATTCCTGTTGACCGTTTACCTGTTGGTGGTATTTACCAATGGAAACGTAAAGGAGAGTTTCACCTGTTCAACCCGCAAACCATTCACCTGTTGCAGTATTCAACCAAAATGAATGACTACAACATGTTTAAAAAATATTCACGACTGGTAAATGACCAGAGTGAAAAAGCCTGTACGCTGCGTAGCATGTTCCAGTTCAGACGCAACAGACCGGCTATCTCTATTGATGAAGTGGAACCCGCTGAAAATATTTACAAACGTTTTGCAACAGGTGCCATGAGCTTTGGTTCAATTTCGTGGGAAGCGCACACTACGCTGGCTATTGCTATGAACCGTCTTGGTGGTAAAAGCAATACGGGCGAAGGTGGTGAAGATGAAAGAAGATATGAGCCGCTGGCAAATGGTGATTCCATGCGCAGTGCCATCAAACAGGTTGCATCTGCACGTTTTGGTGTAACCAGTTATTACCTGACCGAAGCTGATGAGCTGCAGATCAAAATGGCGCAGGGTGCTAAACCAGGTGAAGGTGGTCAGTTGCCCGGTCATAAAGTAGATGAGTGGATCGGTAAAACACGTCATGCCACACCCGGTGTAGGTCTGATCTCTCCACCGCCGCATCACGATATTTATTCTATTGAAGATCTTGCTCAGTTAATATTTGATCTGAAGAATGCCAATCGTGCAGCACGTATCAATGTAAAACTGGTGTCAAAAGCCGGTGTTGGTACCATTGCGGCTGGTGTGGCAAAAGCAAAGGCTGATGTGATCCTGATCTCCGGTCACGATGGCGGTACCGGTGCATCTCCCATCAGTTCTATCAAACACGCCGGTTTGCCATGGGAACTGGGATTGGCAGAAACCCATCAGACCCTGTTGAAAAATAAACTGCGCAGCCGCGTAGTAGTGCAGGCAGATGGACAGATGAAAACCGGTCGTGATATTGCCATTGCAGCATTACTGGGAGCAGAAGAGTGGGGTGTTGCTACTGCAGCACTGATAGTGGAAGGTTGCATTATGATGCGTAAGTGTCATCTCAATACATGCCCCGTAGGTGTGGCAACGCAGGACCCCGAATTGCGCAAGCGTTTTACAGGTGATGCAGATCACGTGGTGAATTTCTTCAAATTCATTACACAGGAGTTGCGCGAGATTATGGCCGAACTTGGTTTCAGAACTATCAATGAAATGATTGGCCAGGTGGATAGCCTGGAAATGAGAGAAAATATTACACACTGGAAATACAGTAAACTGGATCTTTCTCCTATACTGTACAAAGAACCAGCCGGACAATTTACCGGTCTGTACAATACAGAAGAACAGGATCACGGACTAGCTGCAGTGCTGGACTGGCAACTGCTGGAAAAAGCAAAACCCGCACTGGAAAATAAGGAAAGAGTATACGGTGAGTTTGCTATTAAGAACACGGACAGAACTGCCGGTACCATTCTTTCCAACGAGATCACCAAAAAATACAAAGCAGCCGGCTTGCCGGATGATACCATTCATTACAAATTCAATGGTACGGCAGGACAAAGCTTTGGTGCATTCAATACAAGCGGTGTAACACTTGAGTTGGAAGGTGATGCCAATGATTATTTTGGCAAGGGCCTCAGCGGTGCACGCCTGGTAGTATATCCTCCCAAAGAAGCTACCTATACACCGGAAGAAAATATCATCATTGGCAACGTAGCATTTTATGGTGCTACTTCCGGTGAGGCATTTATCCGTGGTAAAGCAGGCGAACGTTTCTGTGTGCGCAACTCGGGTGTACATGCCGTGGTAGAAAGTGTAGGTGATCACGGTTGTGAGTATATGACCGGCGGCAAGGTAGTGATACTGGGAAGTACCGGAAGAAACTTTGCAGCAGGTATGAGCGGAGGTATTGCCTACATCTATGATGTAGAAGGGAAGTTTGCTGATAACTGCAACAAGGAAATGGTAGATCTTGATCCGGTAGGAGAGCAGGATGCACAGGAATTGCACGATCTGATTACGCGTCATTACGCATATACAGGAAGCACTGTAGCAAAATTTGTATTAGACGATTTTGAGAATCAATTGAAGAACTTCATTAAAGTATTCCCGCGTGATTACAAGCGCGTATTAGCCGGAGTACCCGCAGAAAATCGTAAACAGACCGAAGCCGTAAAGAAAAAATAGTATCACGGTTAAGTGCAGCAACCTGCCGTAATCATTACAATATGATCCGGTAACAGGCTGCGCGTAAAACAGATCGCGATGCAACTGTGATAGTATGCAGCTATTACAACAAAAGTGACCGGAGTAATTCCGGTTGCTGTTCACAACCAGACGTTTCAACGATTAAACATACACAGACAATGGCCAAACCAACAGGATTTTTAGAATTTACCAGAGAAATGCCCGAAAAACGTTCCGTACAGGAAAGGCTACAGGATTATGGTGAATTTGTAAAGCTGTATCCTGAACCGAAACTGAACCAGCAGTCTGCACGTTGCATGAACTGTGGTGTTCCTTTCTGTCATAGCGGATGTCCTTTGGGAAATGTGATACCGGAATTTAATGATGCTGTGTACAGGAAAAGCTGGAAGGAGGCGTATGATATCCTGTCTTCTACCAACAATTTCCCGGAGTTTACCGGGCGTATCTGTCCTGCTCCCTGCGAAAGCGCCTGTGTACTGGGTATTAACCAGCCGCCTGTTGCTATTGAAGAGATCGAGAAACATATTATTGAAATTGCTTTTGAAAAAGGGTTTGTAAAAGCCCGTACTCCCAATATGCGCACCGGCAAAAAAGTGGCGGTGGTAGGTTCTGGTCCCGCGGGACTGGCTGCTGCTGCGCAACTGAACTATGCCGGTCACCAGGTAACAGTGTTTGAGCGCGATGATGCTCCCGGTGGTTTACTGCGTTATGGCATTCCGGATTTTAAACTGGAAAAATGGGTAATTGACCGCAGGATAAAAGTGATGGAAGATGAAGGCATTACTTTCCGCTGTCATGCCAATGTGGGCGTAAATGTGAGCATCAACGACCTGTTGCGCGAATACCACGCCATTGTCCTGACCGGAGGATCTACAGTTCCAAGAGATTTGCCGATTCCGGGCCGCGAACTGAAGGGAGTACATTATGCCATGCAGTTCCTGAAACAACAGAATAAACGCAATGCAGGTATTGATCCTTTAGCCAATGCAACTGTAGAAAGTAACATTTTTGCAGAGCAATTACTGGCCACCGGAAAGAATGTGGTAGTAATTGGCGGAGGTGATACCGGCAGTGATTGCGTAGGTACATCCAATCGCCATGGTGCAGTTTCTGTAACACAGTTTGAATTGTTGCCGAAACCTTCTGAAGCCAGAACTCCCTTTATGCCATGGCCTACCTACCCCATGATACTCAAAACGTCGTCATCACACGAAGAAGGAGCTGATCGCAAATGGGCGATAGCTACCAAAGAATTCATTGGTGATGAGAACGGACATCTGAAAGCCCTGAAAATTGTAGACCTGGAATGGAAAATTACTGAAGATGGTCGTCCGGCCCAGTTTACCGAAGTGCCGGGCAGTGAGCGACAGATACCCTGCGAGCTGGCATTGCTAGCCATGGGTTTTGTGCATCCGCAACACAGCGGTGTACTGAACGAACTGGAAGTTGAGCTGGACGAGCGTGGAAATGTAAAAGCTACAGAAAAATCCTACCAGACAAATATTCAGAAGATCTTCACGGCGGGAGATATGCGGCGTGGCCAGAGCCTGGTGGTTTGGGCTATCAGTGAAGGCCGCGAATGTGCCCGTAAAGTAGATGAATTTTTGATGGGATACTCATTCCTTGAATCCAAAGACATGAACCTGGTTGCCGGCAGGTAATTTGCCTGCTTTTTCCATTACCCTTTAGTGTAAAAAATACATATTTATTTTTTACTAAGATATACTTGTCTTTTTTTTAATAAGATAAAGGTGAGGGATTTTTTGATCTAATCATATTAAAATTAAAAATATATTAATTTTTATGATCAGAAAAGCTTTAAAATTGTATATTTATTGAAAATAAATTGTATTATATAATAATGTAATTTGAGTATCTAAAAACAACTGCAATGAACAAAATCACCTTTAAACAACTCGCTCCTTTCCTTGTGCTTTCGGTAGTGGCTATCGCTGCCATTTTTGTAAAGCCAATAGCCGACTATGCTGATGCCAGCAAATACAGTACGGCCGATATTGCCTGGGTAATTGTTGCTACAGCACTGGTGTTTTTAATGACGCCGGGGCTTGCTTTTTTTTATGGAGGTATGGTACACCGCAAGAACGTTATTTCAACAATGATCAAAAGTGTGGTAGCAGCAGGTGTGGTGAGTATTTTATGGGTTGTGGTTGGTTATAGTCTTTGTTTTGGTGATTCAATTGGCGGTTTTATCGGTAATCCCGCTACACATCTTTTCTTTAAAGGGGTTAATTCCGGAGAGCCTATTCTGCAAGGTGCCTCTGCTCCGCTTACTATTCCTTTAACATTGTTTGCGCTGTTCCAGCTTATGTTCGCTATCATCACTCCGGGTCTGGTAGTAGGAGCTGTGGCAGAGCGTATCCGTTTTACTGCCTATATTTTATTTATAGCACTGTTCAGTCTGCTGGTATATGCGCCTATTGCACACTGGACGTGGCATCCTAAAGGCTTCCTGGCAAGCATGGGTGTATTGGACTTTGCAGGTGGTACTGTTGTGCACATCTCTGCAGGTTGTGCAGCCCTGGCTGGCGCCCTGGTATTAAAACGTCGTAAGGTGCACATGGAGCATAAAGAAATTCCGCCTGCCAATATTCCTTATGTATTGATTGGAACCGGTTTGCTGTGGTTTGGCTGGTTTGGTTTCAATGCAGGTTCTGCACTGGGTGCCAACGCGCTGGCGGTTTCTGCTTTTGCAACTACCAATACGGCAGCAGCAGCAGCAGGTTTGTCCTGGATGTTCTTTGATGTGTTGAAGGGAAAGAAGCCATCTGTATTGGGTTTCTGTATCGGAGCTGTAGTTGGCCTGGTGGCTATTACGCCTGCTGCCGGTTTTGTAGCTATTCCTCAAAGCATCTTTATTGGAGTGGTGTCTGCCATCATTTCAAATATTGCCGTTTATTACAAACAAAAATCCACGCTGGATGATACCCTGGATGTATTCCCCTGTCACGGTATTGGTGGTATGGTAGGTATGTTGCTGACCGGTGTGTTTGCAACTACTGCGGTAAACAGTGGTGGTAAAGATGGTTTGTTCTATGGTAATGTATCTTTTTTCTTTACACAACTGAAAGCACTGGGTATTGTTGTGGGATACAGCTTTGTTGTGTCTTTCCTGATCTTCAAGTTCATCAATTTCATTCTGCCGCTGCGTGTTAGCTCTGAAGAAGAAGAGATGGGTCTGGATGCTTCACAGCACGATGAGAAGTATCTGCAGGGAACATTGCTGGTACATGGCAGCAATAATACGATAGAAGAAAAAGTTGCAGAGCAGTTTTAATTAAGATCCCTCCCTTTTTTTCGATCCGATAGTGAAAGATTTTGCCGGAATACCGGGCCTCTGACCAGGTCCGGTATATCCCGGAAACTGCGCTGTAAAAATGCGAAATAGATACGTGTGGGGTGTTGTATAACGGTATATGATACCCGATACGAGATTGCTGCGGCATGATTGAATGTGCTGGTTGCCCGTGGAAAGCCGGAGTTGTTAAGTGTTGTTTTTACGTGCAGGTAGTATCTCTCCCCCCCCAAAAAAAACTGTTTATTTTTTAATGCAGCGATAATAAAAATACATGCTGTAAAAAAGCAGAAAAGGTACAGTTATTACCAAACCTCTGACCAGGTTTAATAAACCGTACCCTTTCATTTTAACACTTAAAATCTATTGCAATGTTAAGGAAATTCTTTTCATCTGCCATGCTGGTGGCATGTTATTCAATTTCAACAGCACAGGATTCTACGAAAGGTAAATTGCTTATTTCAGGTTATGTGGATGTGTATTATCGCTATAATCTTCACAATGCCAAAGATACAGGCGCACTCAACAATTTTACCAGCTTTACCAACTCTCAGAATTCATTTGAATTGGGTATGGCTTCTGTAAAACTGGAACATAGTTTTGGAAAGGTAGGGGTAGTGGCCGACCTGGGTTTTGGTAAAAGGGCCGAAGAGTTTTCTTATAATGATGCCAATACAATGCTGGCCATTAAACAGGCGTATGTTACCTATGCGCCATCAGATAAAGTTAAATTCACTGCAGGTAGTTGGGGAACACATGTAGGGTACGAGGTGCTGGATCCGTATCTCAACAGGAATTACAGTATGAGCTATATGTTCTCGTACGGTCCCTTTTTTCATACCGGTATAAAGGCGGATGTAACGTTGGGTAACTTTGGTTTTATGCTGGGTGTAACCAATCCTAGTGATCTCAAACATGCCGACTTTTCAAAGAAATTCCTGATTGGCCAGGTGAGTGGCGGTACTACTGATGGTAAACTGAAGGCTTTTCTGAACTACCAGGGTGGAAAATTCCAGGATGGTACAAAAGTGAACCAGGTTGACCTGGCTGTAACCGGCACCATCAGCGATCACTTTAGTGTGGGATATAACGGAACCGTTCAGGGTGTAAAGCCTGCCAGCGGAAAAAGTGAATCATGGTGGGGGTCGGCGTTGTATCTCAATTATGATCCTACTGCTGCTTTTGGGCTTACGTTGCGTGGGGAATATTTTGACGATAAAAAGGCTGCCTCCGGCGGACACTTCGGTACCAATATTTTTGAAACAACACTCTCTGCAAATTTCAAAGTGGGTGGACTTATCATAATCCCAGAGTTTCGTTTAGATAGTGCTAAGGATCCTTTATTTACCAAAAATTCAGGTGCAGGTACCAAATCGACTTCTACTTTGCTGCTGGCTGCTATATACCATTTTTAAATTATTATATTTATTTAAATGTAATATAACAGTATTATTTTTCTTAGTTTTTCGTTCCGGATACAAAATGCTGTAAATCAATAAGAATTTACACATGGGTATCCGGAATTTTCTTTTGATCCCTTAATATAATTATATTAAAATAAATTATATGTGTCTAAATATGATCAATTTTAAGTTTTAAATCTTTATCTTTACTGTAGATATTTGAAAAACGAATTAAATAATGAGAAAATATAGATATGTAATTTTATTTAATTTGTTTAACATCCAAAACGTAGATTAATAGTAGTAAGCGGGTTTTAAAAGTAAGATTATTTACGTTGGATGTATATTAAAAATACCTAAAAAGCCTCTGTTGATTTTATGACAGTCGCTCAAAACAAGATATGTAAGTTTTTTTCATATGGCAAGCAATCGTTGAGGCCTTCCATTTCTATGGAGGGCTTTTCTTTTTATAGAGGAGGTGTAAAATAGAGACTTGCAGAAACCCAATCACAGACATCAAATCCTTGCCATCATCGTATTTCTTAGTTGAATGTTACATTTTTAGGGCATAATTAAACAATGGTTAGCGCCTTCCATTTTTATGGAGGGCTTTTTTTGTCTGTTGCCGTTTTGGGTTGTTCATGTTCTCTACAAAATCTTTTTGAACCACAAACATAGGAGGCACCAAGAAAAAGGGGTTAGCTTTTAGCGGTGACCTACATTCCTGTTAATTTTTCAACCTTCCAGGCTTTCCATCTTCGGATTTCAGAATTCCTCTTTTTCAAAAACAACAAATCCCGCCGCAGGGGCAGGATTTGTTATTTATAAAGATGGTCTTCTTATGCAGAATTTCGTCCGGCATTGATGATGCCAAAAGAACAACGCATTACCAGTTTCTCAAAAATCTCTTTGTGTTGTGCCTGGGCAGATTGTTCTTCCAGATCGCGTATACGTGCCATGGCGTATTGCTGAATGGTTGTAAGTGGTAATACAATACGTTCACGCATCTGGATAGAAAGCAGTTCCACCGGGTAGTCGGCCATCAGTTCGCTGTTGCCGGAGATTTGCAGGATATATTTCCTGGTCAGTTCATATTCCTTATAGATCATGTTCCATATCTCTCCGTAACGTGGGTCCTGCGCCAGGAATTCAGTAAGCGGGAAGAAACATTTCTTCATTGCCATTTCGCAGTTGTTGATCAGTGTTTTGAAGAACAACGATTCCTGGTATAGCTTTTTGATGGCAGGCAGTTTACCTTGTTGATCAAAAAGCTGCAGGGCAATACCAACGCCGTAATAACCGGTTACGTTCTGTTTCAGCTGGCTCCATGCGCCTACAAACGGAATGGCACGGAGATCTTTCAATGCTATTTTGGACGAGCTGCCACGTTTGGCCGGGCGGCTACCGATATTGGTAGCACTATAGAATTTTAACGGGCTTACATGTGCCAGGTAAGTCAGGAAGTCCGGGTGATTTTTTAGTGCTATGTAGGCTTTTAAGCTTTCTTCTGCCAGTTGACCTAGCAGGGCTTCCTGTTCCTGGTCCAGTGTTCTGTCTTTGGATGTAGACAGATCATTGGAGATACCGGCATTTAGCAATTGCTCAATATTGTATTGTGCAGAGTCTATGGTACCGAAATTGGAACTTACAGTTTGTCCCTGTATCGTTAACTGGATCTCTTTATTCGAGATGTTTTTACCCATAGATGCATAGAATTTATGGGTTTTACCACCTCCGCGTGCAGGGGGGCCGCCACGTCCGTCGAAGAAGATGACATCAATGCCGTATTGTTTGGAAATACTGGTCAGTTCTTCTTTGGCTTTATAAATACTCCAGTTGGCCATCAGGTAGCCGCCGTCTTTGGTACCATCTGAAAAGCCCAGCATGATGGTTTGCCGTTGCTGGCGTTGCTGCAGGTGTGCCCTGTAGGTCTCGTTTTCATAAAGCATTTTCATAATGCCCGCTGCCTGTTTCAGATCTTCAATGGTTTCAAACAGGGGAACAATGTCAATGGACATCGATGATTGCTGCCAGCCGCACAGCAGGAACAGGCCATATACTTCCAGTACATTCAGTGCGCTGTTGCACTGGCTGATGATATAACGGCTGCAACCTTCCTGTCCGTTGAACTCCTGGATAGAGCGGATGCCTGCAATGGTTTGCAGTGTGTCTTTGATAAGGCTGTCTTCATACAGGTCTGGTGATGCAGTGCCTGTAATATGTGTGAGTATGTTAATCTTTCCCT
Source organism: Chitinophagaceae bacterium PMP191F (assembly GCA_001302245.1). Classification (GTDB taxonomy): domain Bacteria; phylum Bacteroidota; class Bacteroidia; order Chitinophagales; family Chitinophagaceae; genus PMP191F. Next base: position 47,132 of record LGYU01000006.1, on the reverse strand, counting down.
GTTCATTCAGCGAGGCGTAGTCTGCCGGCAACACCTGTTCTTTACCGGCGATGGCTTCCAGCACGGTATTGTGTACAGTGCTTTCCTGGCGTACGTCCAGTGCTGCAAAGTGCAATCCAAATACGTGTACCTTATTAATAAGGTTGTCAACCAGGTGCTGGAATAAGCCATTGTGCTGGTAGATCAGTATTTCGCGGATGCGGTGTAATGAGTCGAGAATGGTTTGTTTCTGCAGGGCGGTACGTTGCCCGGGTACAAATATGTTATCGTACAGTTGTTTTTCCAGTTCATTCAGGATCGTATCTACGCCTTTAAAAGTAAGACGGCGTTTTAGTCTTCTTACGTCAAGATAATAGCACTTGATAATAGAACCGCGCAATGAGTCGGCTACTTTCAGCGTGGTATCAACTGTTACATGCGGGTTGCCGTCGCGGTCGCCACCCGGCCAGAACCCCATAGTAACAATAGGATTGTTGTCGGGAACAGCGTGCGGGAACTGGCTTTTCAGGAAGGTGATGATGCGTCCTGCTGCCTGGTAAAAAACGTTTTCGAGATACCATACAAGACTTACCGCTTCATCATACGGTGTGGGTTTCTGTTTTTTGAAGAACGGTGTTTTACCCAACTGTTGCAGGTACATATTTATCTGTCCGGCATTATTATCGGTCAATGCCCTGGACAGGTCATTGATGATACCCAATACTGAACCGGGATAAAATTGGGTAGGGTGTGCTGTTAGTACCAGTCTGATAGAAAAATCTTTCAGTTTTTCAGCAAGCTGGTTGTAGGTGCCATTCTGAACTACTTCCGATTCAAGGTGTTTCAGTGTGCCTACGCCGTTCATATCGTGTACCTCGCGGTAGCCGGCATCTTCCAGTGCATCAAACAATACTACCTGTCTTTCTACATATTGTACAAAACGGAACAACAGATCCAGGCGATCCTGGTCTTTGGTATAAGAAGTATGTTTTTCAAAAAATTCTTCAATAACCTGTGAGGGACTGAGTTTTCGTTTATAACCTTCTTCACAATTATTTAATAAAAGGGAAAGGAGGATACCGGTCTTTTCGATCCGGTGAAAGGGGAGTGAGGTAAACAGGCTGTTGTATAGCTGGAACTTAATGCCCACTATATTCTTGAATTGCTGCAACCCCCTTTGTGACTGGTGATCCATGTAAATAATTTTAAATCGTTGATGAATGATCCATATAGCAAGCAGCAAAAACGGGCAATGAAAATACGTTGAAAAAACTAATTAATATTAGATGATGTTGAATTTTTGAGGCTAAATGCTGTAAAAATGAACAGTTAGACTGCGTTCCGGAATGTAAGCAGAACAAAGTGGTGATTAATCTTTTCTGCTGGCATTGATGTAACTGTTCTATTCAATTACTATCTTATCAATATTAATAACCATCCTATCTGGATTTGGGTAGCATAAGCAAGGGTATACATTGTTGCCTGCTAAAACTTTGATTTAGTACATATCTCCCTGGCCTCATGGCCGGCGGGCCTCTTACCCGGACTGCCACTGTCATTTTCCTTTATATAATTCAGGAGTAATGCCCTTTCAACAGTATATACCTTCATCTTCAGAACATTGTTCACGTGAAATGAAGGTGGGTTGTTCGGGTACTGGTGTCAGGATGCTCTGATTGTAAGCTTCATTATTTCGGCTATTATGATTGAGCAACATCCTTTATGGATAGTTGCACCGGTTAACAGTATTGAAGAGTTTTAAAAAAAATCAGAAAACTAACACTTGTTATCAATCTGTATCACTAACTTCACATTCTCTATTAAAATAGTGGAAAATCATTTTAAACATATCACTTCTTCTTTTGGGTCAGTAGCTACTGCTACCACCTCCACTATTATTACAACTACAACAATTATTACAACCCGTTAAGGGTTGCACAGTTTCATATCACCTTCTGGGGCTTTTTAAGGGCCTTCTCCAAAAGAAAAGAGAATTGTGAGTTTGTCTCAAGACATCATCTGTTTTTCTAAATCATATCAAGAAACCATATATCATGCAGGTTTTAAAATTTGGCGGTACTTCAGTAGCCAATGCAGAGAATATCAACAAAGTTGTAGCCATTGTACAGAAAGCATTACAACAGCATAAAACAATTGTAGTAGTATCAGCCCTTGGCGGTGTAACAGATAGCCTGCTGTTAAGCGGAAGGCTGGCTGCATCAGGAGATGAGCAATACAAAGAAGTATTGAAAACAGTGGAACTGCGTCACCTGGAAGCTGTAAAAACATTGATCCCTGTTACAAAACAAAGCAGCGTACTGAGCTGGGTAAAACAGCGTTGCAATGAAATTGAAGATATATGCAATGGGGTTTTTCTGCTGGGAGAGTTGTCTGCACGGACCAAAGACAGGATTGTAAGTTATGGTGAATTGTTGTCTTCACAGATCGTTTCCATGCGTTTGAAAGCGATAGAGGTTGAAAATACGTGGACGGATATGCGCGAACTGATCGTGACCGACAGCAATTTTGGTCATGCTGCAGTTGATTTTGCTGCTACCAATGCAAAATGCCGTGAACATTTTCTGCGTGAAGGCGCATCTTTGTTCATTGTACCTGGTTTTGTAGCAGCAGATCCACAAAAAAATACCACCACGCTTGGACGAGGTGGATCTGATTATACGGCTGCTATCATTGCTTCTGCAGTAGATGCCAGCCTGCTTGAAATATGGACTGATGTAAGTGGTATGATGACGGCAGATCCGCGCCTGGTGAAACATGCACGCGTATTACCGCATATCTCTTACCAGGAAGCCATGGAGTTATCGCACTTTGGAGCTAAGGTGATCTATCCGCCTACTATTCAGCCGGTGATGGTTAAAAATATACCGGTATGGATCAAGAATACATTTGCACCTGGAGATTATGGTACATTGATCGAAAACGAGGTGAATAAAAATGGTAATCATATACGTGGTATTACCAGTATCAATAAAATTGCTTTGTTAAGCCTGGAAGGAAGTGTTATGGTTGGTATTCCCGGGTTTTCAAGAAGATTGTTTGAAGCACTGGCAACTGAACAGATCAATGTGATCCTGATCACACAGGGATCTTCAGAACACTCAATATGTGTGGGTGTGGATGAAGCTTCCGCTGATGATGCCAGGGTTGCAGTTGACAGGGCATTTGCTTTTGAAATACAAAGTGGAAAAGTTGATCCGCTGGTAGTGGAAAAAGAACTGGCTATTGTGGCGCTGGTAGGTGATAATATGAAAAGCCATCCGGGGGTAAGTGGTAAAATGTTTGGTGCACTGGGACGAAATGGTGTGAATGTGCGTGCTATTGCTCAGGGTTCGTCTGAAAGAAATATATCTGCTGTGATTGCAGCACGTGATGTGAAAAAAGCGATCAACGTACTGCATGAAGAATTTTTTGAAACTACTTATAAGCAGGTGAACCTTTTTGTAGCCGGTACAGGTAATGTAGGCAGCAAATTAATGGCGCAGTTGCAACAGCAGCAATCTTACCTGGAAGAACATCTTAAATTACAGCTACGTGTGGTAGGCATTGCCAACAGTAAAAAAATGGCATTTGATGATCAGGGTATTGATCTGTCAAAATGGAAGGATGCGCTGGAGCAGGGTGAAACAATGCATCTTGATACGTTTGTAGAAGTGATCCGTTCAAAGAACCTGCGTAATTCTGTTTTTGCTGATGTTACTGCCAACGACGCTGTGGCAACCGTATATGACAGGTTGCTGACCAAAAGCATTTCAGTAGTGGCTTGTAATAAAGTTGCCTGCTCTTCTGCGTATGCTTATTACAAAAAACTGAAAGATCTGGCGAGAGAGTACAATGCTTTCTTTTTGTTTGAAACCAATGTAGGTGCAGGGTTACCAGTTATAGGAACCCTGAACGATCTGTTGCGCAGTGGTGATGTGGTAAACCGTATTGAAGCGGTATTAAGCGGTACGCTCAACTTTGTATTCAATAATTACAATGGCGAAAAAACATTTGCTGAAGTGGTAAAACAGGCGCAGGATGAAGGATATACAGAACCAGATCCGCGTCTTGACCTGGGCGGAACTGATGTAATGCGTAAGATCATGATCCTGGCACGTGAAACCGGCGCAAGACTGGAAATGGAAGATATATCCAATGCTACATTTATGCCGCCTTCCTGTATGAAAGGAAGTGTAGCTGATTTCTACGCAGAGATGGCCAGACAGGAACCACATTTTAAAAAGATCTACCAGGAAGCAACAGCAGAGGGTAAAAAACTGAAATTCGTTGCAAAGTATGAGAATGGCAAAGCGGCCGTAGGGTTACAGCATATAGATCCTAAACACGATTTTTATCATCTGTACGGAAAAGATAACGTGGTATTGTTCTATACCAATCGTTACCCTGAACAACCGCTGGTGATAAAGGGTGCAGGGGCTGGTGCAGAGGTAACAGCTTCCGGTGTATTTGCAGATATTATTCGTGCAGCTAAAATGTAAAAAGACATTCACTATAACATGAAACAGGTAAAAGTTTTTGCCCCGGCCACTGTTGCCAACCTTGTATGCGGATTTGATGTATTGGGCATGTCGCTGCACAATCCTGATGATGTAATGACCGTAGGATTGCTGGATAGACCCGGTCTCGAAATACAACATACTGATGGCTACCAGTTGCCTGTAGAACCGGAAAAGAATGTGGCAGGCGCTGCACTGCTGGCTTTGCAGGAGGAACTGGGTGAGCCCGTTGGTTTTTCTGTTACTATTGATAAACGTATAAAACCCGGTAGCGGGCTTGGCTCCAGTGCAGCCAGTTCTGCCGGTGCTGTAGTAGCTGCCAATCATTTGCTGGGTAATCGTTTTTCAAAAGAAGACCTGGTTCGTTTTGCCATGAATGGCGAGAAAGTGGCGTCAGGTGTAAAGCATGCGGATAATATTGCTCCGTGTATTTACGGCGGCGTTACATTGATCCGTTCTATTTTTCCCCTGGATATTATACAACTTACAGCACCTCCTTTGTTTGTAACTGTTGTACATCCGCAGATTGAAGTGCGTACTTCCGATGCCAGGCAAATACTGCGTAAAGAAGTACAATTAAAAGCTGCTATCAAACAATGGGGCAATATAGCAGGATTGGTTGCGGGTTTTCTGAAACAGGATTATTCACTGATTGGTCGTTCACTGGAAGATGTAATCATTGAGCCTGTGCGCAGTATTCTGATACCTGGTTTTGATGATGTGAAAGGTGGTAGCAGAGAAGCCGGTGCATTGGGTGGAGGTATTTCCGGTTCCGGTCCCTCTATTTTTATGCTGAGTGAAAAAGAAGAAACAGCAAAACAGGTAGAACAGGTGATGAATATAGTGTACACAAAACTTGGAATTGAATTTAAAACTTACGTTACCACCATTAGTCATAGCGGTGTAAGGATAGAGGCGGAGTAACAACCAAACAAACCCCAACGATGCAATATTATAGTCTCAATAAACAATCTACAGCTGTTGATTTTAAAGAAGCCACTATACGCGGACAGGCTCCAGATAAAGGATTGTATTTCCCCGAACGTATCCCTGTGCTGGAATCTTCTTTGCTGAATGATATTGACAAACTTTCTCATGAAGAGATCGCTTATAGGGTAATTGCTCCTTATGCAGCAGATGCTATACCAGAACAGGAACTGCGCCGGATCGTTGCAGAAACGGTGAATTTTTCTTTACCATTGGTACAGGTGAATGATGATATATATTCACTCGAATTATTTCATGGGCCCACGCTGGCATTTAAAGATGTGGGTGCACGTTTCATGAGTCGCTGTCTGGGATATTTTGCTGCAGAACGCAGTGAGCAAGTAACGGTGCTGGTGGCTACTTCCGGTGATACCGGTGGTGCAGTGGCTAACGGGTTTTATGATGTGCCGGGAGTGGAAGTGGTGATCCTGTATCCTTCGGGAAAAGTAAGTTCCGTACAGGAAAAACAGTTGACCACACTTGGCAAGAACATACATGCACTGGAAGTACAGGGAACGTTTGATGATTGTCAACAATTAGTAAAACAGGCTTTTGCAGATGAAGAACTGACAAAGAAAATGTTCCTTACTTCTGCCAATTCTATTAATGTTGCCCGTTGGTTGCCGCAACAGTTCTATTATTTTTTTGCATGGAAACAATGGGCCGATAAAAATAACGCGCCGGTAATTGCAGTGCCAAGCGGCAACTTTGGAAACATTTGCGCTGGTCTGTTAGCACACCGGTCAGGGTTGCCGGTAAGGCATTTTATTGCTGCGTGCAATGCCAATAATGTAGTGACTCAATACCTGCAAACGCAGCATTATCAGCCTAAAAAAGCTGTAGCTACTTTATCCAATGCTATGGATGTTGGTAACCCCAGCAATTTTGTGCGCATACTGGAATTGTTTCATCAGGAATTTGGTGCACTAAAAAATGTACTAAGTAGTGAAAGCATCAGCGATGATGAAACGAGGAGTACTATTAACAGGGTATATTCACAACATCATTATCTGCCAGATCCGCATGGTGCGGTTGGATTCCTGGCACTGGAACGCTACCTGCAGCAACATCCGGGGCAAAAAGGGATCTTTCTGGAAACTGCACACCCGGTGAAATTTTATGATGTGGTAGAACCGGTAATCAATGCAATCGTTCCCATTCCTGCAGCGGTTGAATCTATACTAACACTGGAAAAAAAGAGTACTGTAATTGCTCCCGATTATGAAGCATTGCGTGGATACCTGGAGAAGAGATAATAGCCCGGTTGAATCCGGTTATTATTGGCCGTGATAATTTTTGTTTGTATACGGAATAATCATAAAATGTAATGTGTATCGTGCTGGCCTGTTATGGTAAAACAACCATAGCAGGCTTTTTTGTAGAACTTAATACCGGAAATTTTTAAGTCTATAAAAAAAACAGCATTTTGTGATTCCCTAAAAATAACTGCATGAAAAAATTGTTCTCTCTTGTTTTGCTAATGTCATCATTGGCGGTGTATGCCGGCAATGGTGATGACTCTCTGGCCATCTTTCAGGCAAAATACCAGAAGTTTAAAGATTCGGTTGAGAAAATCCTTCATTACGAAACCGGTACCATTAAATTGAGCGGAGATATAGCTATCCTCAATGTTCCACAGGGTTTTAAATATCTAAATAAAGAACAGAGTAATTACGTGCTGACCGATCTGTGGGGCAATCCTCCGCAAACATCTGTATTGGGCATGTTGTTTCCTCAAAATGGTAGCCCTTTTAATGACAGCAGCTATGCATTTGTGATCAGTTTTGATGAGATCGGGTATGTGAAAGATGAGGACGCTGATAAGATTGATTACAATCAAATGCTTAAAGATCAACAAAAGGAAGAACCCGAAGATAATAAACAACGTCAGCAGCAAGGTTATCCTGCTATTCACTTTGTAGGATGGGCACAGAAGCCATTTTATGATAAAGAGAATAAAGTATTGCATTGGGCAAAAGAGCTGCGCTTCAGTGATGCAGAGAGCAGCAGCAATACCCTGAACTATGATGTACGTATACTGGGGCGTAAAGGCATATTATCGCTGAATGCGGTGTCTACCATGAATGAACTGGGACTTGTTAAAAATGATATTGATAAAGTATTACATATTGCCAGCTTTACAGATGGTAATAAATATAAAGACTTTGATCCCGGTATTGATAAAGTTGCAGCGTGGACAATTGGTGGCCTGGTGGCTGGTAAGGTATTGGCAAAAGCAGGTCTGCTGGCGATAGTTGGTAAGTTCCTGTTGAGTGCCTGGAAATTTATCCTGATAGGCCTGGTAGCGGCATGGGGCGCTATCACCAAGTTGTTTAAACGTAAAAAAGCTAACGAGAATGAAATAGCGTATAATCAACCTTCTGATGATCCGGCACCGGTTGAAGCAGTACAGGAACCGGTTGAAGAAACAACAACTGCAGACGAAGAGCATAAAGCATAATATATTGAATTTATGTTGTAAAATCCCGGGCTATACAGCCCGGTATTTTTACTGCTATGTGCTGGCTTCGGGTAGTTTGAAAATGTATTGTTCTTCGTACGCGATATCGAATTTCCGGAGAAACCCTTTGTATTCTTCGACAAAAGTTCTTTTGGTGATGAGTTTCCTGGTTCTGAATGTAATTGACTACGCTGAGTAATTGCGATTTGGAATAGGAGAAAGCTCCATATCCTGCCTGCCATTGAAATTTTCCCTGCACCAGTCTTTTTTCATTAATCATCCGGACGAATCTCCTTTTACTTTCTCCATCATGCAGGATAAGGACTTTACCGGTCGCATACCGATCAGCATTTGCACATGATCTGGCATACTATTGATGATAATCATTTTATATTGATAGTGTTGTACGATGCCCGTTATGTATTTGTACAATTCATTTTTCCAGGAAGGTGATATCAGGGACAAGCGGTATTGAACCGCGAATATAATGTACAGATGTATCTGCGTGTATGGCTTTTCAGGATATTGAAATACAGTATACTTCATTGCTAGTTTTATGGATTGTGTCAGGTAGATGTTGATGTGCGAATGAGAGCATTTCACCCCTACGGGTCTGAAGAAAAGGTTACGGGTCCTGGCGATATTATCCACTTACAAATCTGAGATCAGAATTATTTTTTATAGTCGCAGAAAACAAGGAAGCACGCACCAGGATGTTCTTAAGCTTTCGGGGCTTGCTATCGGAAGCAGGTATAAGTGATATAAGCCCGCACCGTAGGTGCGGGATATTGGTTTACGGAGACAGGAATATGCCTGTGATTTGGAATATTTCATCCCTATAGGATGGAAGGCTTGTTAGATAAAAGTCCGGTATTATGACCCTATGAACCAGCACACATTGCATTCCGCTGGTGTATAATAAAAAAAAGCCTTGTCATTGACAAGGCTTACATCTAAAAAAAACGAACAATGAAACTTTGGTATTAAACAATTCCGGCTAATTCGAGGCTTTTCTTTTTCAGTTTTCGTACTTCCACATCTTCAATAACAGGATCTGGCGTAAGGATCAGTGAGGTGTTATTTTCTTTCCACCATGTATTTTCTGCCAGCTCTGCAAAGTGTAATACGCCTACCAGGTATTTACGATCACTTTCTGCATGCCATTCTTCAATCCATTGGAATTTTTCACGGGGAATATATTTCCAGTCGTCGAAGCTGATATAAGCACGTACATAAAAATCATTGCTCAGTACATGCGGAGTATGGTGATATAATTTTTTATACTCGTAGCGGTATTGATAACGCAATGCTGAAAGATCACTCAATACTGCTGATGCAGTAGGGAAGCTGCCGGCTCCTTTGCCATAGAAAAACTGTTTGTCGGCAAAGCCGCTTTCAATCACTACGCCATTGTATTCATTTTTTACAAATGCCAGGTGATCGTCATGTTTTACAAACTGGGGCAGTACAAATGCAGCTACTTTTCCTGTGTCAAGTTTTTTTGCCTGTGCCACCAGTTTAACATCAAAACGTTTTTCAGTGGCAACAGTAGCATCGCTTAACTGGATATCCTGGATGCCGTTGAATACAATCGCATCAGGTTCTGCTACGATGCCATAAGCATGTGTCAGCAGGAAAGTCCATTTGTTGAGCGCATCAAAGCCGTTCACATCCAGAGAAGGATCGCTTTCTGCAAATCCTAATTGTTGTGCCAGTAACAGCGCTTGTTGAAAGTCAAGCTTATCTTCAAACATTTTGGTAAGGATGAAGTTGGTGGAGCCATTTACAATGGCTTTGATAGAATGCAGCAGGTCATTGTCGTAATATTCTTCCAGGTTGCGTATAACAGGGATAGAAGCACAGGCCGCCGCCTCACATAAAAATGAACGACCGGTTTGCTGTTGCAATCCCAGTAGTTCAGGTAAATGTTCGGCAATCATTTTTTTACTGGCGCTTACTACATCTTTACCATTTTTTAAAGCGGTAGAAACAATTTCAAACGCCGGTTCGGATTCATTGATCACTTCCACGATTACATTGATCTCAGGATCATTCAATAGTACATCTTTATCGGTGGTAAACAATTCTGCCGGGGCATTACGTTTTTTACCGGCATTTTTGATACACACTTTTTTTATGGTAGCTTTCAGAGAAGGTGTCTGCTGCAATACTTTGTATAAGCCTTCTCCCACCACTCCAAATCCGAAAAGGCCGATCGTTAATTGTTTATGCGCGTCCATGATATTGTTAAGTTGTTAATTGTTTGTTTTACTAAACTTTCTGTTTTATCGATGGTGAGTGGTCCGTTGTGAGTGAGTAATATTGATGCAAGTTCACTATTGACCATTCACTACTCACCATTTACATTCTCACTTCCCATTCGTCTTCAATCAGTTTCCAGTCATTGAATTTTTCTTCTCCTCCGCGTATTTTCCAGTCAGAGTCGATAGTAAGTTTGGAGCTGATACCGCCACGGGGATTACAGATCATTACCAGCCGCATTCTTTCTGGCTCATATATTTTGGTCAGGTCTTCATAAATGATATTGATAAGACGTTCGTAAGAGGCTACAATATTCCGGAGCTGAAACACGTATTGTTTCAATGATTTCAATTCAATGATCTTTTTCTTTGGATAAAATGTGAGGTAGATCACCGCAAAATCGGGTTGCTCCTGCACGCCAAGAAAAGTGAATTCCGGAATTTTTACCTTGATCTCGTAAGCATTTTCAGTAGGGTTAGGAATTGCTTTCAGAATACTACTGTCAATGTCCTTGTATGTTTTAACTGCTTCTTTAACAGCTGGCATTTGTAAAATGTTTATTGATCAGGCTGCTTTTTCTGCAACATTTTTATAGGTTGTTGTATAATGATCCAGGGCATATTCAAGATCTTTTATCAGGTCGGTAGCATCTTCAAGACCAATACTTAAACGCAGCAGGCTATCTGCTACACCGGCTGCACGTCTTCTATCGGCAGGGATGGATTTATGGGTCATAGTGGCCGGGTGACTGATCAGGCTTTTGATGCCTCCCAGGCTTTCGGCCAGTTTAAAGAGTTGCGTGGTAGTGGCAAAGGCGGCGGCTGCTTCGGTGGTATCTTCTTTCAGTGAGAAGGATACAATACCGCCGAAACCCTTGCTTTGTTTACGCGCTATGTCGTGATTGGGATGAGATGGTAATCCGGGATAGAATACTTGATCTATTGCAGGATGTTGTTGCAGAAATTCGGCAATTACCTGTGCGCTGCTGCAATGCTGACGTATACGCAGGTGCAGTGTTTCGATACCGCGTATCACCAGCCAGCTATCGAAAGGACCGAGTACATTACCGCAGGCATTTTGTAAAAATTTCAGCCTGGCGCCGAGCTCAGCATCTTTAGCTACTACAATACCTGCTATCAGGTCGCTGTGGCCGCCAAGATATTTGGTGGCAGAATGTACTACAATATCAGCTCCCAGCGAAAGAGGCTGTTGTAACGCCGGTGAAGCAAAAGTGTTATCCACGCAAAGTAAACATCGGTTGGCTTTTGCAATGCGTGCAATGGCTTCAATATCTGAAATTTTAAGTGTAGGATTGGTAGGCGTTTCCAGCCAAATCAGTTTGGTATTGGGCGTAATAGCTTCAAACACTTTTGCAGGATCAGTGGTATCAACAAAATTGATCTTGATACCAAATTGCTCATATACCTGTGTAAACAATCTGTAAGCACCGCCGTAGATATCATCTACAGCCACGATCTCATCGCCGGATTTTAACAATTTGGCTACTGCATCAATGGCAGCAAGACCACTACTGAAAGCAAGACCTACCTGGCCGCCTTCCAGTTGAGCAATAAGACTTTCAAGTGTTGCACGTGTAGGATTGCCGCTGCGGGCATAATCATAACCTTTGTTTACGCCGGGTGCTTCCTGTACAAAAGTGGATGTCTGGTAAATAGGAACGCTTACTGCGCCGGTTAACGGATCTACAGGAATGCTGTGAATGAGTTGTGTTGTCGCTTGCATGATAAACATTTTTGTTGTTGGTAAACAGTGTTTGCGACAACACTTATCAGGAACTTGTGCCGGAAGGGCTATCCTGTAAATTCTGCTTCTGAGTGAAGTTGAATAAAACAAAAAAGCTCTTCCGACAGAGAGTCAGAAGAGCTTTTTAATATGTTGTTATAACGTATGTAATCAGCTTTGGATCTGACTTATCTGTCCGCTTACTGCGGTTGGAGTTGGCACCTTGCTTGTAGTAGTACTACAGGCAGGTTGTCAAGGCGTCATCGGGCCATATCCCTCAGCCTTTCTTGATAAGTGTTGTATAAAGAACTACTGCAAAGATAATGACGGAAACGAAATCACCAAATAGTTTTTTCAGATGTAGCTTTCCCTGCTGTATTGCAGTGCAGTTGTAAACGGTTGCGAAATACTGGTTATCAGTATTGTTATAAAAGAATAGCAGCCCCCGTCAGGAGGTCTGCTATTGTCATATGTGAAGTAAGGATATTAAAACCTGTATCCTGCTGAAACACCAAAGCCTGTATTACGGACCTTAGCTTTGTTATCAACACCGTCAATTTTGGGGTTGATCTTCAGCATACCCAATTGTGCATTGAGCTGGAATGACAGTTTATTGCTGAACTCGTAACCTGCCAGCAGGTTACCACCCGCATCCAGGCGTTTGAAATAAGGAGTTGCTGAGGTATACTCTGCAGGACTAACGGTATTTTTAAATTTGATGTCAGCATCTGTGCTGCCACTTTTTACTTTACCGCCTACTCCGAATGCAACGTATGGACCAACGCCCAGTATCAGTTTACCAGCACCCAGCATTGGTTTGTATATAAAGTTCACCGGCACTTCCAAGTAAGATATATTTACTTTTGTTTCGGTAGAACCTTTTGATTTGGCTCCTTTAGTACTGAACAATACACCTGGCTGCAGATAAAAATCCGGTGCTACCGGGATCTCAGCATTTACTCCTGCATTAAAACCTACTTTCAGTTTATTATCAAGATCATTACCGAAATAATCTTTCCCATTTAAGTTCTGAAAGTTTACTCCAGCACGTACGCCAAATGTAGTGCGGCCTGAAGTGGCAGCCGATTGCGCTATAGAGGTAGTAGCAAATGCAACTATCGCTGCTGACAATAATGCGATTTTCTTTTTCATGTTGTAATGATTAGTGTGGTTTCTGAAATAATGTTGACTTTGTTAATGCATATAATGTGCAACAGTAAACAACGTTGTCAGATCATAATTGTTCACGTTGTTTGTAATAAATTATTTACCGCTGCCTGCTTCTTTGCTGGCATCAGCTTTCATTTTTTCATTGGCAGTGATCAGAAAGTTTACACGACGATTCTGTGCACGGCCATCTTCTGTATCATTGCTGGCAACAGGTGCAGTTTTACCATAACCTTTTGTTGTAACACGTGATGCACTGATGCCCCTGTTCTTAATATAGGTAGCTACATTGCCTGCCCTTTTTTCAGATAACGTCTGGTTATAGCTGTCAGATCCTTTGCTGTCAGTATGACCTTGTATCTCTATGTCGGTGTTGGGATATTCTTTCAAAACATTTACCAGCTTATCAAGATTGCCTTCTGCAGTAGCAGAAAGATCAGAGCGGTCGAAACCAAACAGTATCTTGTCTTTAAATTCTACAACGATACCTTCTCCTACACGTTCAACAGTAGCTCCTGGCACACTATTTTTAATCTCTTCTGCCTGTTTGTCCATTTTTCTGCCAATAACAGCACCTGTAACACCACCCACAGTTGCACCAATGATTGCACCTAACGCGGTATTACCTGCGGCTTTACCGATAACTGCGCCGGCTGCTGCACCACCTGCAGTACCAATAACAGCGCCTTTTTGAGTTTTATTCATGCTTTTGCAGGCTGCCAATAAGAAGAGAACTGTAAAAATGCCTGCCGTAATACGAATTGTCTTCATAGTCTTAATTTTATGGTTCGCACTACCCCTCTCAAACTTTGTACCATATATAACAGGTTGATTATTACTACGCTGGTGTGGGCTTTTCTCCGCAACTTTTCCACAGATGTTTTGTTTTATCTTTGGAATATATTATGGCAAAACAGAAAGAAAGTACTGCTACATTGCCAAAGAATGGAGCAGCAGGTACTCATAAACAGGAAGCAATCGAGGTGTATGGAGCCAAAGCTCACAATCTTAAGAACATTGATATCAGCATACCCAAGAATAAACTGGTTGTCATTACAGGCATCAGCGGCAGTGGTAAATCATCGCTCGCATTTGATACCATTTATGCCGAAGGACAACGCCGCTATATGGAAAGCTTTGGTGCGTATGCCAGGCAGTTTGTTGGTGAAATGGAAAGACCTGATGTGGATAAAATAACAGGCCTGTCGCCGGTTATTTCCATTGAACAGAAAACTACTAATAAGAATCCCCGTTCAACTGTTGGTACTATTACGGAAGTATATGACTTCATGCGTTTGTTGTATGCACGTATAGGTGAAGCCTATAGCTACAACACTGGTAAAAAAATGGTGAAGTTCAGTGAAGAAGAGATCGTTGATAATGTATTTAAGAAATTCAAGAATAAAAAGATCACGTTGCTTGCCCCTTTGATCCGTGGCCGCAAAGGACATTATCGTGAACTATTTGAAGATATACGTAAGAAAGGTTATCTCAAAGTGCGTGTAGATGGTGAGGTAAAAGACCTGGTGCCAAAAATGCAGGTTGACCGTTATAAGATACACGACATTGAAGTAGTGGTGGACAGGTTGGCAGCAACAGATGATATGAAGGTCAGACTGAGCCAGAGTGTGCAGAAAACGTTGCAGGTGGGTAAAGACCTGATGTTCCTGCTGGTGAATGATGACAATAAAGTGGTACAGTATTCCAAACAACTGATGTGTGAAGATACCGGCATTAGTTATGAAGAACCTTCACCCAATAGTTTTTCTTTTAACAGTCCTTATGGTGCCTGTCCTACCTGTAAAGGGTTGGGTACAGTGTACCAGGTAAGTATGGATGCTATTATCCCTGATCGTAATCTCACCATTAAAGAAGGTGCTATTGCCCCGCTGGGTGAAGAAAGAGATGCGTTTGTATTTAAACAGGTACAGCAACTGGCCAAGAAAAATAAATTCAGCCTGGATGTACCTGTTAAAGATATGCCTACCAAAGCATTGAACCTGGTGTTGTATGGCAATGAAACGGCGGCTGCAGAAGATTATATCGCTTTTGATGAATCTACCGAAGTAGGGCAGATGTACAGCGAGGAATATGAAGGAGTGATACCGCAACTGAAACGCTGGTTTGCCGGTAATGCTACTGATGCATTGCGCGATTGGGTAGAGAAGTTTATGGAACTGCGCGAATGCGAAACCTGTCATGGTGCCAGGTTAAAAAAAGAAAGTCTTTGGTTTAAAGTAGATAAAAAAAATATTGCTGAGTTAAGCGAACAGAACCTGGACAAACTGATGGACTGGTTCCAGGGTATTGAAAAAAGACTAAGTACCAAACAGAATTCGATAGCAAAGGATGTATTGAAAGAGATCCGTGAACGTTTGCAGTTTTTGTTAGATGTGGGACTTACGTATCTCACTATGAACCGTGCATCACGCACATTGAGTGGTGGTGAATCGCAACGTATACGACTGGCTACACAGATCGGTTCACAGTTGCAGGGCATTACTTATATATTGGATGAACCCAGTATTGGTTTGCACCAGCGCGATAACCAACGCCTGATCGATGCCCTGAAAAACCTGCGTAACATTGGTAACAGTGTGCTGGTAGTAGAGCATGATAAGGATATTATGATGGCTGCGGATCACCTGATCGATATCGGGCCCAAGGCCGGGTTTCATGGCGGGCGTATTGTGGCACAGGGACAACCGGATGCGTTGCTGAAACTGGATACACTGACCTCTTCTTATCTCAATGGTCATCGTGCTATTGAAGTGCCTAAAGAGCGGCGCAAAGGCAATGGCAAAAAGCTGGAACTGAAAGGTGCCAAAGGCAATAATCTTAAAAATATTGATGTACAGTTCCCGCTGGGGAAACTGATCGTGGTAACAGGAGTAAGTGGTAGTGGTAAATCAACGCTGATCAACGAAACGCTGTATCCTATTCTGAGTAAACATGCTTATAACTCCAAAATGACTCCCTTAGAGTATAAAAGCATCAAAGGACTTGAGCATGTTGATAAAGTGATCGAGATCGATCAGTCGCCCATTGGACGTACACCTCGCAGCAATCCTGCTACCTATTGTGGTTTCTTTACTGATATCAGAACCTTGTTTGCATCTGTTCCTGAGGCTAAGATCCGCGGATACAATGCAGGCCGTTTTTCATTCAATGTAAAAAGCGGTCGTTGCGATGTGTGTGAAGGCGGTGGCATGCGGGTAATTGAAATGAACTTTTTGCCTGATGTATATGTGCATTGTGAAAAATGCCAGGGCAAACGGTACAACCGGGAAACATTGGAGATCCGGTATAAAGGTAAATCCATCAGTGATGTGTTGGATATGACCGTTGATGATGCAGTGGAATTTTTCCAGAATGTTCCTTATATCTATCGCAAAATAAAAGTGTTGCAGGAGGTGGGGCTGGGATATATTACCCTGGGACAATCTGCAGTAACATTGAGTGGAGGAGAAGCACAACGTGTAAAATTGGCTACCGAACTTGCTAAAAAGGATACCGGTAAAACTTTTTACATTCTTGATGAGCCCACTACAGGTTTACATTTTGAAGATATTCAACATCTGCTGGCTGTATTGTACAAACTGGTAGATCGTGGCAATACCGTATTGGTCATTGAGCACAATATGGATGTGATCAAAGTGGCAGATCATATTATTGATATTGGTCCCGAAGGTGGTGATGGGGGGGGGGAAGTACTGTTTGAAGGAACACCGGAAGAATTGCTGAAAGTGAAGAAAAGTCACACGGGAAAATATCTGAAAGAAGAACTTAAATAATGCAGAACGCTTAACGTAAAGTATTGTAAGCTATAAGTTGTAGGTTATAGGTGAAAGCATTTGCAGACACCTGTAGCTTATTTTTTGTACTAATACCTGACCTCTAAATGCTAAAATCTTTTCCCGGTTTACTATACTGCATAAAATACAAATAGCCTGCAATTACTCATCGCAAGCTATTGAGGATACTGGAATGCACCAGAAAAATTTAAAAAGCCAATAAGCAAGTGCAGGGAGTCATTAATAAAATCTTTTGTGATAAATCAGGGTACTAAACAATAGGGAACGGATCAGGTTTGACTCAACCGGATATTCGGATTCTACTAATTTCCCTGCTGCTTATTGGTCATTAGTTATGGAAAAGCAAAGAACTATTTAACGGATAATCACCTGCCCGTTTTCAATGCGTTCATCATTGCTGAACACTTCAAACAGGTAATTGCCTTTTTCAATATTATTCAATACAGTAGTTTGGTTGTTTTTAATATTAGCTTGTTTTACCAGCGAACCTTCCATGTTAAAAATATACAACTGATAGGCCTTACCTGCATCTCCTTCCACACTGAAGAAAAGTACTTCGTGACTGGCGTTTGGATAAAGTCTGATCTTATGTTTTTTACTGGAAGTTTGTACCTGCACCAGGATAGTATCGCGTACAGGTAATTTTACCGTGGCTGGTAAAGTGCCGGCACTGGCGTTTGTAACACCTGCACAACAGAGGCAGGCTGCCATCAAAGGCGCGGCGATGTTACGGACAATATGTTTTCTTACGGGTACAAATGTTATCATAGGGACACCTTTTTATAAAAAAGGTAAAGGGTACGGATCAAAAACGGGCTATGTTACATTATTATTATGTACAAAGCTTAAAATCTTAATGGGCAACGGGTTGAATTATTCCAGCGGTCACCACCGCCACCTAAACGGAAGCCCAGTTTAATACCAAAGGAATAATAAGCGTCATTGTGATTGGGGTCGCCTCTTTTAGCTCCGGGTTCAAACCTGGTAGCACCACCGTTTCCACTTTTGTTGGCCATTCTTTCTGCCAGTTGTGCCTGTTGCAATGGCATGTGCTGATAGAACAATGCAGGATCGATGTAATTAGTACTAACATCATCAATGTAGTCAGTAAATGTTTTGCGGTGGAGTACTTCCAGGCTCACATTTACTGTTTCGCTGATGAAATACTTAATACCAATACCCATCGGAATGTTCATCTGTGTAAGTTTGTAAGGCTTTCTGTCAGGGTACTCAGGAAAACCCTGTCCTTCAGTGTGCAGTGGTGCCAGGTTCACCCAGTTACCGGTCAGCGGATCGGTGCCCTGTGGATTGAAATGGAATACACCAACACCAATTACACCATAAGGTCTCAGTCTGCCAAAAACATCAGTAGGATCGGGCTCAATCAATGCAGTAGGATACAGTTCCAGCATCAGTAATCCTTCCTGAAATTTTGATCTGAAGTTTGAATTACGCAGTTTCCTGGCTTCTTCATAACCGCCTTTTCCTTTAATAACAGCATCATCTCCTTCCAGGGTACCGAAGTTGGCTGCAAGTCGTACACCCAGCCATTCATACGGTTGATAGGTAGCAAATACACCTACCGTTAACTTGGTCATGGAAAAATTGTTGTCTTTGAGAAAGGTAGTTCCTTTACCGGCATTACCGCCGAGGTCGCCGAGGAAGTTAGAAGGGCCTAAAGTGATGCCTGCTTCCCAGAAGGATGACTTTTCACCGGTGTACTGACTAAACGTGGGTACCGACGCGAACAATAGCATAGTAAATACCCAACACCTCCCTACAGAAAAGTGTAGTTTCTGTTTCATTGAATATCAGATTTTAGTTTTCAGATGGTCAAAGGATTCCGGTTGCTAAAATAGCGAACACGGACACATATAGACAAACGCAGAAATGTTTGTTTTTGTGTGTTGTGTGGAAAAAAAATCTGGTGCTTAGGAAAATTACTAGCAGATACTACACAATATGCTGTAGCAACATTTCGATGTGCTCTATTCCATCTTCCAGATAAATACTGCTGGTTTGCTGAAAACCAATGGATTCGTAAAATTTCCGGAGATATAGCTGGGCTCCTATTTTTATTGAGGATTTACCCCATAAATAATACAAAGTTTTGATGGATTCGTGCATAAGTTCCCGTCCCACACCCTGACCTCTTGCCGCAGGCGAGGTTACCACACGACCTATTGATGGTTCTGTATACGAAATACCGGCAGGTACCAATCTTGTATAGGCAATCAGCAAATCATCCTGCCACCTCATCAGGTGATGACAATACTGATCTTTATTGTCCAGGTCAAGAAAAACACAATTCTGTTCTACTACAAATACTTCGCTGCGCAGTTGCAGTATAGCATATAATTCGTTTGGCGTAAGTTCGTTGAATGGTTTACAGGTCCAGTTCATGATGTGAAAAAGTGAATAGTTAGTTGTGAATTGGTGAGTATCCGCGAGTGAATTGCTGGTATGGGAATTTATTGATTTTGAGATTTATCCGGTACCGGCAACTAAAAAGGAGGTTCCTCGTAGCTGCTCTTTCTTGTGCCTTGCATCTTGTGTTTTACTTTCTAATCCACATTCCCAACACACCCCTTAATACTTATACTTCTCTCCCCACAGGCTTTTTAGAAAACGGCGGATCTCTTCTTCACGTGCATTTTTGCCGGGATCAAAAAATTTAGTACCCGATAATTCAGCCGGCAGGTATTCCTGTGCTGCAAAATTTCCTTCGTAGCCGTGTGAATATTTATAATCTTTTCCGTAGTCCATGTTCTTCATCAGTTTGGTAGGTGCGTTGCGGATATGCAATGGCACGGGCAGATCACCATGCTCACGTACAGCAGCCAGTGCCGCATCAATAGCCACATACGATGCATTGCTTTTGGGTGAAGTGGCAAGATATACGGCACATTGTGATAAAATGATCCGTGCTTCGGGATTACCGATCTTATTAACAGATTCAAAAGTGGCGTTGGCTAATACCAGTGCAGTGGGATTGGCATTGCCAATATCTTCACTGGCCAGTATCACCATTCTGCGTGCTATGAACTTGATATCTTCACCACCGGCTATCATTCTTGCCAGCCAGTATATAGCACCATTGGGATCGCTGCCTCTTACAGATTTGATGAATGCGGAAATAATATCATAATGTTGCTCCCCGCTTTTATCGTATAGTGCAATGCGTTGCTGGGCAATATCCATTACAGCTTCGTCAGTGATCACCGCATTATCACCCAGCGTATCGGTTACCAGCTCCAGCAGGTTCAACAATTTGCGTGCATCACCGCCGGATATATTAATGAGGGCTTCTGTTTCTTTCAGTTCTATTTTTTTCCTGTTCAGGATCTCATCTTTCTGCAGTGCATTCTGCATCAGTTGAACAAGATCTTTCTGCTCCAGTGCCTTCAATACATATACCTGCGAACGGCTTAGCAAGGCGCTGTTCACTTCGAACGAGGGATTTTCAGTAGTGGCACCGATCAGTGTGATGATGCCTTTCTCCACAGCACCCAGCAATGCATCCTGCTGACCTTTGTTAAAGCGGTGGATCTCATCAATGAACAATATAGCCTTGTCACGTTTTTT
The DNA here is from genome assembly GCA_001302245.1 of Chitinophagaceae bacterium PMP191F. Classification (GTDB taxonomy): domain Bacteria; phylum Bacteroidota; class Bacteroidia; order Chitinophagales; family Chitinophagaceae; genus PMP191F. The sequence continues at coordinate 26,616 of LGYU01000006.1, read as the reverse complement.
GGCCAGCTCAATTACTTCACGTACCTCTTTTACACCCGAACTGATGGCGCTGAGTGTAAAAAAAGGAACCTGTAGTGTATGGGCAATAATATTGGCGATAGTGGTTTTACCGGTACCGGGAGGTCCCCACAGGATCATAGAGGGAATTTTCCCCTGTTCAATAGAGGTACGTAAGATGCTGCCTTTACCTGCAAGATGTGCTTGTCCAACCAGGTCCTCCAGCCGCTCAGGTCGCATTCTTTCTGCCAGTGGTTGTAACGCTTGTTTCATAGTGGCAAGGTAGCAAAAAGTGAAAAACCATCCTCAACTTTACCTGCCGTATTGCTGCAGGAACGATGTGACTTTATTAATGGAATCATCAAGGTTAGCACCTGTCCAGCCATGACCTTCAGATGGATACAATACAAACTGGTGGGTAACACCCGCTGTCTGTAATGCTTTGATCAATAAAGTAGCCTGTGCAGGTGGTACAATATCGTCAGCACCGCCCTGTAAAACCAGTGTAGGAGCAAGACCGGCTTTTACAAAATTAACAGGACTGGACTGCTGGTATATGGAAGGGTTTTGTGCAGGTGTGCCACCCAGTATCTGTGATAACAATACCGGTATATATGGATTGGCGGGTGCATTGTACAGTGCCGTCATATCAGTGGGACCAAAAAAGGATATTACTGCCAGTGGCTTGCCGGTAGTGTAGTACTTGTATGCCTGCAGCAATGCGAGGTGTGCACCGGCACTGGCGCCTAATAAAATGATCTTGTGCGAATATTTATACTCAACTGATTTTCCCAACAGAAATTGTACGGCTGTTTTTACATCATTTTCCTGGGCCGGAAATTTATTCTGACCACTGGCATTGTATAAACGATAATTGATATTGGCAATGGCATAACGTGGAAAACGTTGTTGTAAAATGGTAACAAAGTCTTTAAAGTCGGCCTTGTCGCCTTCAATCCAGGCACCGCCGTGAATAAGGATCAGCAGGGGAGTGGAAGAAGTATCGCGTCCTGCAGGAAGATAAAGATCCATTTTCTGCTGTACATCTGTACCATAAGCTGTGTTGGTATAATTAACAGCAACGGTATCAGTGTTTTTCATCTCTTTCTGGCAGGATACTACTACAATAGCCAGCAGCCACAACAAATACTTTTTTTGCATGTTTAAATATACGAAATCCAAAGTGGTTCAACTTTCAAGGAAGTTGTTCAGTATTGCCAGATGATTGCGCCGTATTACCCTGCGTAGATGGAGCTGGAAACAACAGGAATAAAGACCGGTCAGCGAAATGGTGCTCACCAGTAACAATAATAATCGTCCCTGCATTATATAACGATTGTATTGCCTGGGCCTTCTAACCTCTTCATAAATACCCCAACCGGCAATGAACACCAGGAATAACAATATCAGGACGGACAGGATGAGCAATATAGTATTGGTGATTAAAAATACACGGGACGGATATTTATCCGGGTAACATTTTTCCAGCAGGTAAACATTCAGAGAACCGTTTGTCATCAGGCAGAGGGCACATGTTATAAATAAAAGAAAGAAAAGAAAATCCTGTCTGTTACTGAAGCGCAGGCCGCCTGCCCAATACAGCAGGATAATTATTAACGCGGCAACACCTGCTACGTAGGCATAATTAACGATCCTGAATATTTTCCATTTGAAAGGTAGCATGTGTTATTGATTTAGTGCAGTGCCTTCTTCAAACTGGTTGTACCAGTTGTTCAGTGTATTAGTGTGAATGACCCTGCGTAAACGGATCATACCCCATAAAAATACTATGTGAAACAGGAAGATCAATATCCCGGAAATCAGTGAATGCATAATGAGCAAGCCGGTATAAAAACTTACGCGCAATACAGTCATTAGTGGAAATGACCAGCGCCATTCTGCAACTACTTCTGCAAATAAAAATGCGATCAGCAATACATTAATGATGAACAACCAGTTGAAATGTCTTTTCTGTTTTGTGGTAAGTGGAGTAGCCGGATAATTTTCGTTCAGTAGCGACAGTCCCTTATACAGGAAGATAAATACCAGGCTGTAAGCAAGTATTTCCAGTAATGGCATAACCGGGTTGCGGGCCCTGAACAACCAGCGTGCTGAGAATCCCCATTCCAGTATTACCAGTATCATCTGTACAAAACAAACAATGCGAAATGCTTTCCAGGATGCAGGTAAATTTTTCATGGCTCAAGAAATTCTTCCAGTTGCTGGTTATAATTATTGATTATCACTTTCAAAAACTTATTGAGCAGGATCAGTTGGAATACATAGACTATTACCAGGGCACCGCCAACTGCCAGCATAATATAATCTTCTCTTCCTTTTTCCGAACCGAAAAAACCGGCTACCATAAAAAATACTACAGTTGCCACCGAGATCCAGCAGATAACAGCCGAAATACCATGATAAACCAGGAATCCGCGGGATATATATTTATCCGGGTAATATCTTGAACGGGAAATACTTGCAAGTACACTGTGATTAAGAAGTATCAATAAAAACAGGTTGGTCAGCAGAAACGACACCAGGCGCTCATTATCCGGATTGTCAAAGAAGCCTATATTGTAAAATACCAGGCATAAGGTAAGCAGTACTGATGTGGTGATAGATAATATCCGTAGTAAAAGAAATTTTCGCATAAAAAAACCGGGCTTTTGGCCCGGTTTAAAATTAAATGTTTTGTTGATTATTGCAAATCCAGTTTGATCTGTAATTCTACCAACTGTTTGTCGTCAATAGCTGCAGGAGCATCCAGCATCACATCGCGACCACTGTTGTTTTTGGGGAACGCAATAAAGTCACGGATACTTTCGCTGCCACCGATGATAGAACACAAACGGTCGAAACCGAATGCAATGCCACCGTGCGGGGGAGCGCCATATTCAAACGCACCCAGCAGGAAACCGAATTTATGCAGGGCTTCCTCTTTGCTCATACCCAGTGCGTCGAACATTTTTTCCTGCAGTTCACGCTGGAAAATACGGATAGAACCGCCGCCGATCTCGTTGCCGTTCAGTACCATATCGTACGCATTGGCTTTGATGTTGGCGTATGGATGTTTCAGATATTCTTTGGCATTCTCAATAACCGGGTTGTTATTGATCATAATATCAATATGATCCGGTTTGGGTGAGGTGAAAGGATGGTGACGGGCAACCCAGCGATTGTCTTCCTCGCTGTATTCAAACAACGGGAAATCCAGTACCCATAATAATTTAAACTCATCTTTTTTACGCAGTCCCAGGCGTTCGCCCAGTTCAAGACGTAGTTCGCTCATGGCCTTACGGGTTCTTTCCTCTGCACCAGCCAGTATCAGTACCAGGTCGCCTTTGGCCGCACCGGTAGCTTTGGCAATGGTTTCCTGTTTAGCAGCATCGAAAAACTTATCTACGCTGCTCTTAAAACCATCGGCTCCGCAACGGATATAGATAAGTCCGCTCATGCCTATCTGCGGACGTTTTACCCAATCTGTCAGTTCATCCAGTTGTTTGCGTGTGTACTCCGCAGCACCCGGCACAGCAATAGCTACCACAGTTTCTGCATTTTCAAACACACCAAAACCGGAACCTTTTATTACGTCGGTATCATTCGCTGCTTCAAAAGCATTTTTCCTGTCAGGGAAAGTATGCTGCGGGAATTTCAGGTTGGCCAGTTGCATGCCAAAACGGATATCCGGTTTGTCATTGCCATACTGCCACATAGCATTTTCCCAGGTCATGCGTTGTACCTGCTCTTTGATCTCAACGCCTTTTACTGCCTGGAAAATATGTTTTACCATGCCTTCGAACATGTTCAGGATATCTTCCTGCTGCACAAAGCTCATTTCACAGTCGATCTGTGTAAACTCAGGCTGGCGGTCTGCACGCAGATCCTCATCACGGAAACATTTTACCACCTGGTAATAGCGATCGTACCCGCTCACCATCAGCAACTGTTTAAATGTTTGCGGTGATTGTGGCAGTGCGTAAAATTGTCCCGGGTTCATACGCGAAGGCACCACAAAATCGCGTGCACCTTCTGGTGTAGATTTGATCAGGAAAGGCGTTTCAATATCCATAAACTGGTGCTCGTGCAGGTAGTTGCGTGCAGCACGGTTCACTGCATAACGCAATTCCAGGTTTTTCTTTACTGCATTGCGACGCAGATCAAGATAACGGAACTTCATACGCAGATCGTCACCACCGTCTGTATCATCCTGGATGGTGAACGGCGGGGTAACAGATTTATTCAGAATAGTAAATGAGCTGAGTTTGATCTCAACATCACCGGTAGCAATGTTGGGATTTTTGTTGGTGCGTTCAGACACAATTCCGGTAGCCTGCAGCACAAACTCACGACCCAACGGTTGCTGGTCCAGTAATCCGTTCAGTTCTTCGCCAAACAACAACTGTGTAATTCCATAGCGGTCCCTGAGATCGACGAATGTAATACTGCCAAACTTCCTGATGGTCTGTACCCATCCCGCCAGAGTTACTTCCTGGCCGGCATTCGAGAGCCGTAATTCGCCGCAGGTATGCGTTCTGTACATAACTATTTTTTATAATTCTTACTGATGAGGTGCAAAGGTAACTGAAAACCGGAATGCTTCCCAAAGGGTAGGGCACTTTGCAGGAAATGATTATTTTCATGCCCGCATGCCCCAGGATTCTACTAATATCCTCTATCAGACAGGCGACACATTTCATGTGGCAACGCAGGATTCTGTTCACCAGGCCATTGCCACTTTACCTTCTCATAATATCACACTGCAGGCGGATGATAATGGTATTCAGTTGCCCGAAGCGGCAGGGTGGCTCATTTTCATGGCCATTGTATTTAGTATTATTATGATACTGTACTGGCTGCCTGTTTTCTGGCACCGGGTACTGGTAATGGTCCGCGACAGGGGGCTGTACCGGCAGGCTACCAACCTGTACTGGCAGGGACATTCAAAGTATAATGATATACTGGCGCAATACATTCCTTATTACCGGCAGCTTTCGGCTGAACACAAAGAAATGTTCCTGCACCGCACGCTCACCTTTATGGCCGCAAAGAAATTCAGGTTTATTGATATTGAGGGCGAAGAACGCATTCCCCTGCTCATCAGTGCTACAGCTGTGCAGCTTACATTCGGACTACAGCATTTTTTACTGGATTATTTCAATACCATTTATGTATTGCCCAACAGGTACCGGTATGGAGAAAGCGAAATGGCATTCCAGGGGCATGTAAGCGAGGAAGGGATCTTTTTTTCATGGGAAAATTTCCTGGCAGCATTTGCCAACTATAATGATGGCGACAATGTGGGACTGCATGAAATGGCGCATGCGCTGGCCTATGTTAATTTTATGACAGACGGTGATGGAAGCGATGCCGGTTTCCGCGAACGGTTCAGGGAATTTTCACAAACTGGCAGAAAGATTTTTGAAGAAATGCAATTAAAAACCAATCATTTCCTGGGTAGTTATGCTGCCACCAATTACAATGAATTCTGGGCAGTGTCGGTAGAAAGGTTTTTTGAACAGCCTAGGGTTTTCCGCGCGCTGCTGCCCGAACTGTACCTGGCCATGTGCCGATTGCTGAACCAGGACCCATTGTCTGAGATTTTGTTTTTGAGGCCTTTGGAAGAAGCTTGAAATCAACATATTATAAAGACTTCATAATTTTTTTCACACTTATTTCATAATTTAAAAAATCTTTCTATTTTGTACAGTGATTAGTGTGATTTTTTGAAAAATACTACTTGCCAGTGTAAAATTTCCACCTTCCCCGAAAGACCGTTTTTTCGAATCCAACCTTTGTGAAAATCCTACATCCGTTGACTCGTATCCGCATTTCACAAAAAGAAAAAATGGAACCCTTATGGAAATTTTGTTCATTTTCCTCACGGTCTTTAGTGTCATTGTACTGCATGTGCCCGTCAGTAATCTTTTCCACCGTTTGTATGTAAAACGCCAGTATAAGTTATTCCAGGACCAGAAAAGTACTTATCATTCTATTGTTTCGCGTTATCTACGTTATTATAACCGTCTTTCGCATGAAGAACAACACCGTTTTCTGTTCCGTACCTTTTTATTCCGTAAGTCAAAACGTTTTCATTATATCGAGGTGAATGAGGCTATGGAAATGCCTGTGCTGATCAGTGCTGTAGCTATCCAGTTAACATTCGGTCTGGAAAAATATTATCTCAATTACTTCAAAGACATTTACGTGCTGAAAGATGATTACCATTATGGATTTTACTCGCGCCCTTTCCAGGGACATGTAGACCACAGTGGTATTTATCTGTCGTGGGATAATTTTCTTAAAGGTGTAAATGGTCTAAGTCCTAACTGTAATGTTGGGTTGCACGAAATGGGACATGCATTGGCGTATGTTAACTTTATTACACAGACTGAAGAAGACAAACACTTTAAAAAAGAGTTTAAGAATTTCTCCAAGGTTGCCCGCCCGATATTTGAATCGATGCAAACAGGCGCCAAGAACATTCTGGGCGATTATGCAGGCACCAATTATCACGAGTTCTGGGCAGTGAGTGTGGAAGTGTTTTTTGAAAATCCCATTCGTATGCGTCACGAACTGCCTGCCTTATATGCAGCCATGAGCAATTTGCTGAAACAGGATCCTATTGTAGTAGTGAACAATGCAAGAAAAAAACTAGCGGCTTAATAATGTCTTTGGTTACACTAAGTATATGCTGCAATTGTTACGGGCGACATGCTGTTAAAGTGTGTCGCCTTGTTTTTTTACCGGTATTACAATCGTGGTATTGGTAATATTCTCTTCTTCCGCCGGTATGGCAACGGCTATCATTTTATTTTTTTTTATTTCACGCGGAAGTATAAACCCGTAATAGACAATAATAAAGAACAACCCGATGCTGAACGGTATCACGGTGAATATGCGCAGGTATTCATCATATCCCAGGAACTCAACAATCATCCAGTAACCGTTGGCGCAGATCCAGAACGTAACAGCCAGGTTGTGATACAACTCGGCTTTCAGTTTCCTGGTTTGCCAGGTGATCAGGATGGCTACGGTTAAAGTAGGGATCAGCATGGCTACACCTAATGGCCGCCACAGCATACACCAGCAGATATCTTTTAACAACCAGAATACAATATGCAGGTTCTCAATTTTCCTGAAACGTTCAGGAATGACATACATTTTCTCTGTTGACATGTAAAGGTGGTTATGTACTGAAGCAAAACAATAACCCTGCAAAAATATAAAACCGGGCGGTTTCAGCACCGGGGCAAACAACAACATTTACAGATCCTGCCTGGATAGGATGCGTCGGAAGCGCTGTACATCTGTTTCGGGGTGTATGGGGGCCTGGTGTTGCAGATGCGCCACCAGCTCTCTGGCAAAAAAAGGCGTCAGTGAACAACCTTTGGTACCCATGCCATTGAATATACCAACAGCAGGGTGCTGGGGATGAAAACCTACAAAAGGTCTGCGTTCCAGTGTTGCGGGTCGCACAGCTGCTTTGTGTTCCAGTATGGTAAAAGGCATTTTAATCCATTGTTGTAATGCAGCCGTCATTCGTTCCCTGAAAACAACGGAAGGCTGGTCGTCAGTAAAATTCCACTCGTACGATGATCCCAGCCAGAAAATATCATCCTGCCAGGGCACCAGGTTCATACCTTTTTTAAAAATGAACTCCTTTGGCAGATGTGGAATACGTACCAGCAGCGCTTCGCCTTTGTTGGGAGCAAATGGCAATAACTGGAAGAACGGAGCTGTAGCTGCTGCAAGGCCATCACAGAAAATGATCTTACCGGTAGTAATGTTTTTATACCGGATATGATCGGGAGCAGTCTGCAACTGTTTGTAATCAAAATGTTCATCCAGTAATATTCCCTGTTTTACCAGGTATTGCCGGTAAGCCGGTAATAGTTCAGGAAGATTCACCAGGTAGCAGGGAGTGATCTGTCCGTATCCAAAATCGTAATTGAAAAAAGTTTTCCAGTCGTCAGTATTGACAGGAGGTGCCAGGTAACTGGTGTCTTCAGCATATCTTTTAGCATAGGCTTCTTTCATTTGCGGGGTAGGAAAGAAGTCAAGAATATCTTTTTGTGTAATGGTGGTAACCTGCAATACAGCCTGCAGCTCCTGGTAGCTGTTCCATGCTGCGGGCAGTACTTCATCAATAAGCCATGTTTGCACAATACGCCGGCCGGTAACAGGATTGATAATTCCCGCAGCAACATGTGACGCAGTATTGTTATGCTGTTCATCTATCACTATTACCGAATAACCTGCCTGTTGCAGATACCAGCTTAAAAATGTACCGCAAATACCCTGACCGATCAGAAGAAAGTCTGCTTGCATAGTGTAAAAATAATGAATCGGTACGGGGCAGGATAATGAGGGACTATAAAAAAAGACGACAACCCTTTTCCTTCATCTTGTTGCAGGTTGTCGTCGTCGTACGTACGGTGCAGTGTAGAAACACTACGCTTTTCATGACTATACTATAATCAGTTCAGAAAAAAAATATAGCCTTAATCTTATACTTTTGCCACCTTTCCGGTGCTGACGATATTTGTTTTTATTTCAGGTGTAGATGACTGTAATGATTGTGTTTTTTCTTTACGGTATTTGGCAAGATTGATCAGCAGTACACTGGTCAGAATAACTGCCAGTCCCAATACCTGTATCAGGGAAATATGTTCGCTGGCAAAAAAAGCACCCAGCAATACAGCCACGACAGGGTTTACATATGCGTAGGTGCTTACCTGTGTAGCAGGACGTACCTGCAGCAACCATACGTATGCGCTGTAACCGGCCAGTGACCCCATAAAAATCAGGTACAGTACAGACAGCCACGATTGTGTGGTTACTGCCTGCCATTCAAAACTGCTCCATTCATTATTGATAAAGCTGGCTGGTATAAAAGCGATACCTGCTGCCAGCATCTGCCAGGTAGTATTTACTGTAGCAGTGCCTTTACCATTGTATTTGGAATACAAAGAGCCACCTGCCCAGCTTAATGCTCCAATGATCAGTATCACCAGGCCTATGATTTCGTAAAGATTGCCACCGGAAGATAATGTTTGACTGGTGCGCTCACTAAACAACAATATCACACCAATAAAACCGATCGCCAACCCGATCAGCGTAGGACGACTGGTAAAATTTTCTTTCCATTTGGGTTTATCCAGCAACACGAACCAGATGGGTGCTGAGGATACCAGCACAGCTACCAGTGAGCTGGGCAATGTCTGTTCAGCCCATATCACAGCCCCGTTACCAACAAACAGTAACAGGATGCCGCTCAACAGTGCAGGTTTTATTGACTGCCAGTTCCAGATATCTTCTTTTTTGAAAATACTCCAGGCAAGCATCAGTAAACCTGCAGTAACAAAACGCATAGAACCCATAATAAAGGCGGGGATATGCTGTACTGCCTTTTGTATAAAAAAATAGGTTGAACCCCATACTAAATAAACTGTAGCAAATGCAATGATGACCATTGCTGTGGAGGCATTTTTCGTGGCTGTCATGACTGTTAATTTTTAGGAATCACCAATTGTTGTTGCTCTTTCACTGTCTCCAGCACAATGGTTGTTTTGGTAGATGCTATGCTGGGTATCTTCTTTAGCGAATTGCGCATGATCTCCATCAGGGTAGCTGAGTCAGTGGTACGGATCTTTGCCAGGAAACAATCTTCACCGGCGATGATATGCACTTCCTGTACCTCAGGTATTTTGGAAAGTGCGGTCAGTATTTTATCGTTGTTACCAAATCCTTCCGTGGACTTGATAAAAATGAAAGCAAGTAATTTCTGTTGCAATGCCACCGGGTTGATCTGCGCGGTATATCCCATGATCACCTGTTTCTGTTCCAGCTTCTTTACTCTTTCTAACACCGCTGAAGGAGCCATGTTCAGTTCGCGTGCAAGATCAGCATTGGAAATGCGGCCATTCTTCTGCATCAGTTCCAGGATCTGCAGGTCAATTTCGTCCAGATGGGTATCCATTGATATAAGTTTCTGTAAAATTATAAAATTTCAGAATTTTATTCTGTATAAATTATTTATCACAGAATATATTGTGACAGAATAATTTGGAGGCAGGCATTTTATAAATGCCGAATTTTATTCGGTTGGGTGTGTTTGAAAAGACTGTTGGATAGATGTTGAAACAATAAATAAGAAAGGAAGTCTTCTCTGAGACATTCATCCGGTTTGTAATGTTTGAATAAGAAAAGACTTCCTTATAAAACAAAACCCCGTCCGCTTATACCGGACGGGATTTTTTATGGCAGTGTATGTTGTTTTATTCAACGTTCACTTTAATGCCTTCACTATGACTGGTAAATTCCGGTGCATACATACACTGGATGCTGGTAACACCATTGCTGAATGTACCGGTATGTGTAACGAATAAAGCATATTCAAATACATAAGTGCCTTTGGGCAGCCAGTTGAAGAAGAAATTAGTACTGGCATCTTTGGTAGCTTCATAGTAACCCAAACCGTCCTGCCATTTGTATTGGCTCAGTACATTTACCGGTTCCATACAGGCTGCACGCATATCTTTCATGTGTACATATTCCATGGTGCGATCTGCACGGAGCTCAATACGCACTTTTACTTTATCACCTACTTTCAATGCATCACCGGCATTTACAGGTTGTAACACCGGTCCACGGTCTGTATTCTTTTCTACAAAGATCTTTTTAATGATCTGCAGGGGTGTTGATTTGCTGTCGCCGGATGCTGTAATATTTTCCAGGTTATCAAAATACTGCCAGTATACAGCGCCCCATGAAGGCATTGAGGTGGTACCGGTTTGCTGTACCATTACCTGTATATTGCCCATGGATGGTTTTACTGATTTACTGTCGATCACTTTTTTGAAATATCCTGTACCATCTTCTTGTGGCTGATCTTTACTGTTAATAGTATAATCGCCCAACTGAATAGTAACAGCCGGTGTATTGGTAAGCCAGTTGCTGCCCTGCAGCAGTAAAGCGTAGCAGGCGTCGGCAGTGGCCTTGGTGGTACGCCAGCTCTGTGTTTGTTTTTGTTTCAGCAACCAGGTCTTCATCGCTTCAACAGCTTTGGTATCGTTGGTTACTTCTGTAAATGTTTCTATCAGCAATGACTGGCTTTCAACCGGTGCCTGGTACCAGAAATAGCCCGGGGTGTTCAGTTCTTTCCAGTACATGCCCATTTCTTCGCTGGTAAGTGCATTTTGTTTTAAGGAGGCTACAATGTTCCTGGCGGTAGTGGTTTCACCTGTTCTGTTCAGCGCCAGTGCTATCATACCCTGCATCAGCCTGTTTTGCGGCAGCCAGTATTGTTGTGCCTGTTTGCGATAGAAATTATAAGCGGTCACAGTCTCTGCCGGTATGGCCAGTTTCGGAAAGAAACTGCGCATATACAGATATTGGATCTGCAGATAGCCAATATTGTTTTCTGTAAGTTTTGCTTTGCTTTTTACCAGTTTGTCATAATCTTCTTTCAGTCGTTTATCCAGGTAGGCAACAGCATTGGTCATTACGGTCTGCAATGATGCGCTGGTAGCCGGTAATGCTTTCAGGTGCTGCAGATGTCCAAAACCAGTAGCGATGTATTGTGTTACAAAACGATCGTCGCTTCCGCCTTTGAACCATGCAAAACCACCGTTGGGCAATTGTGCTTCCTGTAGTTTGGCCAGCGAAGAGGATAAGCCCTGGTGCATACGTACCATATCTAACAGCAGTGCGATGTTCTTTTTCTGTTGCGCTTCGTTCTTAGCGTCCAGTACCCAGGGAGTTTCTTCTAACAGTACGGCTTTCAGTTCTTCATTTTTCTGCAGGTTGCTGGCAAAAGCATTTGCTGCATCATCTTTGGCTGCAGCCTGCCAGCGGCTCACCATTTCTTTAATGCGTGGTGAACTATTGGCAATGGTGCCTGCCAGTGCATTGGCATAATAACGATTAAAAGTTTGTTCAGCACACTCGTAAGGATAATCTGTCAGATAAGGCAACGACTGTACGGCATACCATGCAGGATTGGTAGTGAACTCTACTGTAAGCGCATGCTGGTTGAGTGTCTGGCTGTTACCGCTTTGCAGCAGTTTGGTAAAAGTGAATTTTTTGCTGCTGTTACCGTTCATAGGCAATGGCAGACTTTCTGTTACCAGCATCCGGTTGCTGATCACGGGCAACAATGCTTGCTCACCATCACTCAGTGAACCGCTGTCTGTAGCTTTTGTACTGGCAATCAGCTTGTAGGTAACAGGCTTATTGTACTGATACGGAATTTCAATAGTAAAACTTACGGGTGTACTTTGTCCGGCAGCTACGGTAAAGAACTGGTTAGGGAACATATTGCGGAACCAGCCATCTACTGACTGGTTGGTGATCGGATCAATCAATTCTAATGCCACCTGACCGGTAATTTCTTTATTGGTCATATTAACGATCTTACCACTGAAGTCCATGCGATCGCCTTCGCGCATAAAACGTGGTGCATTTGCCTGCACCATCAGTTCTTTCTGGGTAATGATCGCTTTGGTTGCAAGACCAAATGCCAGTTCTTTGGTATGTGCCAGTGTCATCCACTTCCAGGAAGTGAGAGATTCCGGCATGGTGAAAGAGAAAGAAACATTGCCCTCGGCATCTGTTTTCAGATCAGGGAAAAAGAAAGCTGTTTCATTAAAGTTAGTGCGGGGCTGTAATTGTGTGGGCTTTTTAACTTGTTCACCCTCTACGTACATTTCCCCTTCCAGTTTAATAATATCTTTATCATTAAAGGCGTTTGTATCGGCCACCATTCTGGCGTTGAAAGGACTGGCATTATCCATCTGTACGCCCGGCATTTTTTTCATCATTGCTTCCGCAGTGGGAGCTGCACCTGCTGCTACGCCACGTATCCTGACAGATGTTGCCAGTTGTACGGAAACACCCTGTTCCAGCAACTGATCGTATTGCTTGTTGTAATAATAGTGTTCAAAATCATTCTGATACTTTTGCAATGACTGTACGGACCGGAAACAGTAATTATCATTCCACGTATTGCCAAATCTGAATGCAGGCCAGATGTATGGTGTATTCCAGCTATGTGGTTTGAACTGGTCCAGCGAGGCATCGTACATGCTGGTGAGCATTTCGGCAGCCACTTTATCACCTTTGCTGCCATGAATATTCACGGTCCATTTTTCCTGGCTGCCGGGTAATGTTTTGTCGCGCCATGTTTTGTAATCTATCACCAGTTCTTTGTTGGTGTAGGGAACAGCAATTTCCTGTTGTCCGGTGTATACGCGGTTATTTTTTACGAATACAAACTGTACACCTATTCCGCCACGGTCATTTTCTGTAACAGGTACATCCAGTGAGCGGCTGTTCTTATTCAGTACAATCACAGTTCTGTCCTGTTTTTTATCCTGCCGGATGATGTCCTGTATTATGTATGCACTGTCAAGATTGGTAGATAGTGTGTATGTTGCTTTTTCGCCCGGGTTCCATGTTTTATTGTTTGTATCAATACTGCCAAAGGCCAGCGGACTGCTTACCGATTGCCTGTTGTACAGTTGGATATATTTCACTGCTTTTACTTCTTCACCATATTTATCACGGGCAACAGCTTCAATAACATACCAGCCCGGCGACAAGGGTGTTTTAACCGTAAACGGAGCATTTTTAGTAACTGTTGCTGAAGCTGATGTTGTATCTGTCAGCTCTGTTGCTTTGGGCAAACGGGGCCATTGGCTCGTTTCATTTTCATTGCTGTAAATATCATAAGGGAATGCACGGTAATATTCATCCTGTGTCATTACAAACTGATCGGGCTGAGGCCAGTATCGTTCACGGAATGTGCGCAGTGGTGTCTTTAAAGGATAAATGCTTACCGTTGCCGTTGTTTTTTCAAACACATCATTGAGGTTGGAAGTATATACAGGAATAGCGCGTAAACTGTCTGCAGGTAATTTATCCGGCATATTCAATTGCATTTGCAATGCCTGGTATGCTACACTAATGGTGGTACTGCCGCTGCGTGTTTCGCCGCTGATATCTGTTACATCCGCAATTACTTCATAATGAAATACGGGCTGCCCTTTTTTATCAACACTATTATCGGGTAGCGCTTTAAAGGTTACATGAAATATACCGTTGGCATCTGTAGTGGTAACTCCATACGCTATTTCCACTGACTGTGATGATGTGGGGGGCCAGATGGTTTTGCCGTATCCATACCTGTACCAAAAAGGGATAATAGTGCGACGCACCACGCGGTATTTTACCTGTGCGCCATCAATATTATTACCTGCGTATGCTTTGGCGGTACCGGTTACCTGTATAGAATCATTGATTCGGTAGGTACCGGATGGTTTGCTGATCTCGGCCAGGAATTTAGGACGTTTATATTCTTCCACCGAAAAATACAAACTGCTTTGGGTGGTGGTTTCTTCCAGCCTGAACTGACCGGTAAGCAAACCGGCCGGTAAAGTAAATTTTCCGGAATAGGAGCCAAACTCGCTGGTGATGAGTTTCACTGAATCCACCCGTTGATTGTTTGCGTCAAACAGTACTACGGTTACTTTTTCACCAGGCTGTATATTGTTGGTGCGCGCCGTTCTGTTGCTGCTGATGAGGATACCTTTAAAATAAATAGTTTGCGATGGCCTGTAAATAGAACGATCGGCAAACAGGAATGAGTTCTTCACTGTTTTATCATCTTCCGGGTTTTCAGACCTGTAATAGTTGTAAATATAATCTTCCAGCCACAGGTGATCACCCTGTGTGGTTACTTCCAGTTGAAAATTATTCTCATTGTTGGTGCGTGACGGATAAATAGTAAAAGCCCCGTTTTTATCAGTGGCAATATTTTCTCCTTTACGTTGCAGGTATTTACGGCTGCCGGCATCATAGTAATTGTACCATACCTGTACACTGGCCCTTACCTGCGGCTGACCGGTTTCACGGTGTAACACCAGGTACTCATTGTCCTTGCTGATATATGATATATTCGACACATAGAAGTACTGAACAACCAGTGGGTTGCCGGTAAGTGAAAAATCATTGTTTACGCTGGCTATTAAAGCATATTCACCAACGGGCAGTGCGTTTACTTTTATTTCCGTAGTGTGTTGCTGGTAATCTTTGGTATCGGGCAGAGACTGGGTAAACGTATTGATTACGGGTAATTGTACCAGCTTTTTCCAGTATTCATCTTCCCATGTATTGGTGCCAAGCCGTTCGCGTATGGAACGATCCATTTTTACGATACGGAATGCTGCCTGCGTAAAATTTCTGAACGATACCAGCGCACGGAAAGGTTGTCCGGGTACATTTACTTTTTCTATCTGCATGCTCAGCTCCCTGTGCCGGATACTCTGCAACAGGTTCTGGCAATTGCTTTTTCCTTCTGAAGAATCTTTTTGGGCAATCACCTTTTCACAGATCTCCCTGGCAGGCAGGTACGCATAGCGATTGCTATCGTTCTTTAAGGGATCATATTGCTGCGCCTTTTCTGCATACCATGCTGCCAGCAGGTACCATGCCTGTGCAGCGGCAGGAAGTGTACCATATTTGGTGGTGATATTTTCCAGTGCTTTTTTATACAATGCTTCTTTGTTGTCCATTACTGCGTAAGTGTGTACAAACTCCAAACGTTCAATATCCGCATCCAGTAATGCATCAGGTTTGGCATCTGTGCTGTGAAACTGGATCAGTTTTTTGAATAGTTGCAGCGCCTGAAAATGCAATGACAGATCATCGGTGGTGGTGAAATTGTATGCAGCAAATGTTTTTGCATCAGCAAAAGCAGCCTCTTCACTGATCTCAAATGAAGTAGCGGCCTGTTGTATAGAGCTTTCGTTGTTCTTAAAATATTCCAGTGCGCAGTGTGCCAGCAGATCAAATAATGTAGGACGCAGGTAACGTACATTACCCTTGGTAATAATGGCATCGTATGGTTCCAGCTTTGTTTGTTGTAGCTGTTTTTCGTTCTTTAAAGATGCCAGGTAATATTCGCTGATCTTTTTATGGAGATCGCCCGCGCTCCAGGTGGCAAGATCGTTCTGATTATAGTTTACAGTTTGTGTACGGTTGTACAACTGCCAGCGACGGTTTTGAAAGTATTGCCAATATCCTTGTGCAACGATACTTTGCAAAATAGCTTTAGCCGGTTCCGGCGTAGTGACGATTTCTTTTTCCAGTAGCAGGATATTTTTTTCACCCGAATTTTCTTCCCTGGTTGTCTGCAGCATCATCCGGTACACCAACGCTTTGATAAGCTGGGCCTGGTTGCCTGTATTTTTTGCCTGTGTATATATTTTGTTTACTTCTGTAAGGGCCGACTGGGTAAGACCTGATTTGTTGATAAGACTGTCGATCTTTTTCCATGAGGCATCATAGTTCATAGGTTTAGTTTGTGCGTTTACGGTAATGGCGATTAAAAAGGTAAGCGCAATTAAAAAGATGCTTTTCGCGGGCATGCGTTATAATTTTAATACAAGTTATTAAATCCGGCGCCGTTGCCGGTATGCTGCAACGGTATTTTCAATATACCTGATGCGGTAAGCGGTTCAATAACATACGTGACTCTTATATTTAACGTTTTGTTGCATGCTATTGAAAATCATCCGGTTGTTTATATAAAAAAGATGCCACTCTTTCCCGGGAACCGGTGGTGTGCACACTTTGGGGCATAAAAAAAGCCCCGGTATTTGCCGGGGCTCTGTAGTAAATATTGTAAGCAACTATTTTTTCAGCACTTTGGCCATGGTAGCACCAATGTCTGCGGGACTTTTTACTACGTGGATGCCACATTCTTCCATAATTCTCATTTTGGCTTCTGCGGTATCTTCAGCACCACCGATAATGGCACCTGCGTGACCCATACGACGTCCGGGAGGAGCTGTTTGGCCGGCAATAAAGCCTACCACAGGTTTTTTAGCATTGTCTTTGTACCAGCGGGCAGCCTCAGCTTCCATGCCACCACCAATTTCGCCGATCATAACCACTGCTTCTGTTTCAGGATCGTTCATAAACAGTTCCAATGCTTCGCGGGTGGTAGTACCAATGATGGGGTCGCCACCGATACCTACAGCTGTAGAAACACCCAAACCGGCTTTGGCAACCTGGTCCGAAGCTTCGTATGTAAGTGTACCCGATTTGGATACGATACCGATTTTACCTTTTTTGAATACAAAACCGGGCATGATACCCACTTTGCATTCGTCCGCAGTGATTACACCGGGACAGTTGGGGCCTATGAGCCTTGTTTTAGTACCCTGTAGGAACAATTTGGCTTTCACCATATCCTGTACGGGAATGCCTTCTGTAATACACACTACCAGTTCAACACCAGCCTCTGCAGCTTCCATAATGGCATCGGCTGCAAAAGCAGGGGGTACAAATATGATAGATACATTAGCGCCAGTAGCTTTTACTGCCTCTTCTACGGTATTGAATACGGGTCTGTTAAGGTGCTGGGTACCGCCTTTATTGGGTGTTACACCACCTACCACGTTGGTGCCATACTCTATCATCTGCGTTGCATGAAAAGTACCTTCGGTGCCGGTAAAGCCCTGAACCAGGATCTTTGATTGTTTATTTACTAAAATGCTCATGACGATAGTTTAAAAAGTTGGGCAAAAATAGGGTAACTAATTTGAAAATTTGAAAATTAGACAATTTGAAAACGAAGTGAATGCGTGTATTTTCAGAAGAATCAGGCTATTTGGGAGATTAAATTTTCATAAATACTTCAAGCTGTCCGTTCAGGAGCCGCATTTTCAAATTGTCAAATTAAATAATAAGCAGATTATTTAATGAGATCATCCATGTTGCGGTTGTTGTCAATTTTGCCGGTTTGTTCCAGCATACGCATGTCTTTGGCGTCTTTCAGAAATTCGGAGGCGAAGATGAATTCGTTCAGCTTTTCATTTTTACTGAAGATGATCTCTTTGTCGTTGCCTTCCCACTCTTTGTATCCTTTGTACATGTAAATAATGTGATCACCGATCTCCATTACACTGTTCATGTCGTGGGTATTGATAACGGTAGTGATATTGTATTCGGTAGTGATCTCTTTGATCAGTTTGTCAATAACCAGTGATGTCTGCGGGTCCAGACCAGAGTTAGGCTCATCGCAGAAAAGGTATTTGGGATTTAACACAATAGCACGTGCAATGCCCACCCTCTTTTTCATACCGCCACTTAGCTCAGCCGGAAATTTTTTGTTGATGTCTTTCAGGTTTACCCTTTCCAGCACTTCATTTACTTTCTTCAGTTTTTGTGCATAGGTATCTTTGGTAAACATGTCCAGCGGAAACATGATGTTCCTTTCTACATTCAGACTATCAAACAGTGCTGAACCCTGGAATAGCATACCGATCTGTTTGCGGATCTCTTTTTTATCTTCATTGTTCATGGAAATAAAGTCTACACCATCATACAGGATCTCTCCTTTATCGGGCGTAAACAATCCTACCAGGCATTTCATGAAAACCGTTTTGCCGCTACCGCTGGAGCCGATAATCAGGTTACATTTGCCGGCCTGCATAACAGCGCTTACATCGTTGATAACGATCTTATCGCCAAATCCTTTCTGTATTTTCTTTACTTCTATCATTGTAATAACAGGGCTGCCAGAATATAATCTGCAAACAAAATGGTTACACAACTTACCACTA
The DNA here is from genome assembly GCA_001302245.1 of Chitinophagaceae bacterium PMP191F. GTDB lineage: Bacteria > Bacteroidota > Bacteroidia > Chitinophagales > Chitinophagaceae > PMP191F. The sequence goes on along the minus strand of LGYU01000006.1, from coordinate 7,987 downwards.
CTGCCTTTGTACTGGAACGACCGATTTCAAGTGCGCCGCCCTGTACATAATAACCGTAATAAGCCGGAATGGTAGATATGATAAATGAGAATGTATATGCTTTTACCAGTGCAAAGAACACGTTGTACGGCTGAAAGTTGTACAGCAATCCTTTTTCGTAAATATTGGGCGCCAGTATACCGGAGGCTACTACGGCAATTCTTCCGCCAATGATACCCAGTGCTGCTGAAATAATCACCAGGAAAGGAATGGTAAGCAGTGCTGCAACTATTTTGGGCATTATCAGGTAGGCCTTTGTATTGATGCCCATAATTTCAATGGCATCTATCTGCTCACTGACACGCATATTACCCAGTTCGCTGGCAATTTTACTGCCAACAACCCCTGCCAGTACAATACATACCAGGGTAGGGGCAAATTCAAGGATCACCGTATCGCGAACGATCTGTGCAATGGTAGAAAGAGGAACAACAGGGCTTACCAACTGGTAAGCAGTTTGTAATGCAGATACCGCACCCATGAATACAGAAATGATGACTACAATACCCAATGAACCAATGCCAATTTCTGAACACTGGTGCATCAGCTCCTTCCAGTACATCCTGAAGTTTTCCGGTTTGGAAAACATTCCTTTAAGCATCAACAGGTAACGGCCAAATTCTGTAAACAACGTCATAGTCTATATAGGTCTGTGAGCAGCACAATAATACTGTAACTAATTGACAAATTCCCCTGCAATATTGTTGCCACACATGGTAAGAATATTGAAAACATGGCATTGAACGGATATTCAATGCCATGCGGAATTGTTTCTTAAAATTACAACATTACGCCGTACTTACGATTTTCGTTTCCAGCGGCTGCCTTTGGGAGCTTCTTCACTTGCGGCTGCCTGGCATTTCAGTTGTGCATCCACTACTGCCAGCAATGTCATATTGTAAATACTTCTTACGGAACTGCCCAGTTGCAGTACGTGTACTGGTTTTTTTAGGCCCAGCAGAATAGGGCCGATGGCATCGGCGCCACCTACTTCTTTCAGCAGGTTGTAAGCAACGTTGCCTGCTGCCAGGTTCGGAAAAATAAGGGTGTTCACTTCCTGGTCAACCAGTTCACAGAAAGGATAGTTATCACGCATAATTTCCTGGCTGAAGGCAATGCTGGCCTGCATTTCACCATCAACGATCAGGTCTGGTTCACGTTGTTTCACAATATCGCGGGCTTCAGCTACCAGTTTGGCTTCGGGCGAACTGCTGCTGCCGAAGTTGGAGTAGCTCAGCATGGCAATACGGGGAGTAAGATTGAACAATCTTACTTCACGTGCTACCATCTGGGTAATATCGGCCAGTTCTTCTGCAGTGGGGTTAAAGTTCACAGTAGTATCTGCCAGGAACAGCGGACCGCGTTTGGTCAGTAACAGGTACATACCGGCAATCTTTTTAACGCCGGGTTCTGTGCCGATCACCTGCAGGGCAGGGCGGATAGCTTCTGCATAGTTGCGCGTAAGACCAGAGATCATACCATCAGCTTCGCCGGTTTCTACCAGCATACAGCCAAAATGGTTGCGCTCTTTCATGATCTTGCGCGATTCGTACAGGTTCAGACCCTTGCGCTGTCTTTTTTCAAAGAACAGTTCCCCGAAATGTTTACGTTTTTCTTCATAATCATCATGGCGGGGATCAATAATGGTCATATCGTCCAGGTCAATGCTGTTGGCCTGTGCAATGGTCCTGATCTTTTTCTCATCACCCAGCAGAATGGGCAATGCGATGCCTTCTTCACGGGCAATCTGTGCTGCCTTCAGGATCTTCTGGTTGTCTGCCTCTGCAAATACAATACGCTTAGGATCGCGGCGGGCCTTGCTGCCCAATGCACGCATTACCTGGTTGTCCAGGCCCAGACGTTTGTTCAGCTCAATGGCATAGGTTTCCCAGTTCTCAATAGTGGTTTGTGCCACGCCGCTTTCAATTGCTGCTTTTGCCACAGCCGGTGAAATGGTAGAGATGAGGCGGGGATCAAGCGGTTTGGGAATGATATAATTGGGACCGAATGAAATATTGTTTTCGTTGTAGGCAATGTTCACAATGTCCGGTACAGGTGTTTTGGCCAGTTCTGCCAGCGCTTTTACGGCAGCCAGTTTCATGGCCTCGTTGATCTGTGTGGCGCGTACGTCCAGTGCACCGCGGAAAATGAAGGGAAAGCCCAGTACGTTGTTCACCTGGTTGGGATAGTCGCTGCGCCCTGTGGCAAAGATGATGTCTTTGCGTGCACCGGTAGCAGCTTCATAAGAGATCTCCGGATCAGGATTGGCCATGGCAAATACTATCGGGTTCTTAGCCATGCTTTTCACCATTGCAGCAGAAAGTACATTGCCTTTACTGAGACCAATGAACACATCTGCATCGTGCAGTGCTTCTTCCAGTGTAAGGTTTTTGCCTTTGGAAAGAAACTCCTTCTTCATATCGTCCAGGTCAGTACGGCTTTCGTGGATCAGTCCCTTACTGTCGAACATCATAATGTTGGCAGGATTTGCACCCAAAGCAACGTACAGTTTGGTACATGCCATGGCAGATGCGCCGGCACCATTTACCACAAATCTTGCCTTTTCAATTTTTTTCTTCTGCAGTTCCACGGCATTCAGCAATGCTGCGGCACTGATGATAGCTGTACCATGCTGGTCATCGTGCATTACCGGAATCTTCATTTCCTCTTTCAGCTTGCGCTCAATATAGAAACACTCAGGTGCTTTAATATCTTCGAGGTTAATACCACCGAAAGTAGGTTCCAGTGCTTTTACGATCTGTACAAACTTTTCAGGATCTTTTTCATTGATCTCTATGTCGAACACATCGATGTCAGCAAATATTTTGAACAATACACCTTTTCCTTCCATTACGGGTTTGCCGGCTTCGGGACCGATGTCGCCTAATCCCAGTACAGCAGTACCATTACTGATAACAGCTACCAGGTTGCCTTTGGCAGTGTATTTATAAACAGATTCAGGATTTCTGTGAATTTCCATGCAGGGCTCAGCTACGCCCGGGGAATAGGCCAGTGATAAGTCGCGTTGTGTTTTCGCTTCTTTGGTAGGGATCACTTCAATTTTGCCTGGTCGTCCTTTTGCGTGGTATTCCAATGCTTGTTCGCGGAGCAAGTTTTTCTTCATATAGAAATTTTATTGCAAGTGGCGTGCAATTTACGGCAGAAAGTCCGAATGCAATTTGTAAATGTGCGGAGGCCATAATTTGAAAATCAATGTATACAAAATCAGGTGAACTGTTGTCATTACAGAATCATGGCAGTCTTCTCCGGCAGTTGTGTCACTAACCCGGAATAATCAATGACAGTAACTAAGAAATATTCAGTTTTTACATGATGATCCATAGCAATTTTCCGGCTGCAGCCACACCCTCAAGTGCTCTTTAACTCAACAAAAGCTTTTCGCAGCGTTGCTTTCTGCTTCAGCATAAAGAAAAAAACAGGACATGTATTCATCTGATCTGTAATATTTTAAGAGTAGCTGCAGTGATGGCTTCCGGAAAAAGATTAAAAAAAGTTTGGGGGGCGGAGAAAATCGCTTTATGTTTGTGTGTACTATTTAAGTAGTACACTAAAACACCAGACATGATCAATATTCAAAACCTGCATTTTTCCTACCGTAAGAAAAAGGTATTCACAGGGCTTAGCCTGCAACTGCAGGCAGGTCATATTTACGGCCTGCTGGGTAAAAATGGTACCGGTAAATCGACGTTGCTGCGAAACATAGCCGGTTTGTTATTTCCCAACCAGGGCACTATAGATGTACTGGGCTATACACCCGGCGATCGCAAACCGGCTTTTTTGCAGGAGATATTTCTGGTGCCGGAAGAATTTCACATGCCGGACGTAAATGTGGAGCACCTCATAAAATACCACAGCGTTTTCTATCCCCGTTTTAATCAGCAACAGTTTGAACGTTACATTGGCGAATTTGAAATACCGATGCACAGCAGTTTTGAAAGTATGAGTTATGGTCAGAAAAAGAAAACGCTGATCGCCTTCGGACTGGCTTGTAATACTTCACTGCTGCTGATGGATGAACCCACCAACGGATTGGATATTATGAGCAAAAGCCAGTTCAGAAAGGTAATGGCCGGTGCACTGGATGAAAGTAAATGTGTTGTTATCAGCACGCACCAGGTAAAAGACCTGGAAAACCTGATAGACAGGATCACTATCATTGATGAAGGCGCTATTCTTTTTGATCAGACCATTGAAAACATTACCCGTAAACTGTCGTTCCGCATTTCATTTGACAGCGAGGAGGTAAAACAATCACTGTATAGTGAATCATCACTGCGCGGCAGTGCTATCATTGCCGCCAATACAGAAGGCGAGGAAAGTAAACTGGATCTTGAGCTGTTGTATAAAGCCATTGTGCTCAATCGTCAGTCTATTCAATCTGCATTTAACGCTTAATCAATTCACTGCTGTAACAGGCGCAAAAAAATATTTTCATGAACCAGGTTTTTAGTTTTAATCGCTGGCTTTTATTGGTCAATAAACATTGGAGCGAGAACAGGAAAAAATATCTGTTGTCATTGGGCGGTATTGCTGCATTGCTGATGGTATGGTTTGGATTCATTATCATCATGGACAGTTACCGGCCCATGCATGAAAACCTGCAGATCATTACTTTCTTTTTTGGACTGGTGCTGACGGGCTGCTTTTTTTCCAGCATGATGTTCAGTGATCTTGCTTCCAAACCCAAAGGAATAGAATTTCTTACACTGCCGGCTTCGCAACTGGAAAAACTGGCCTGTATGGTGTTTTACAGTGTGATCATATTCTTTATATGTTATACACTGATCTTTTATGGTGTAGATGTGATCATGGTAAAACTGTCCAACAGCCTGGCCCGTAGTGCCTGGGAAAAAGGGCAACTGGCCTCAAGGGAGCTGTATATTGAAAAAGTGGCCAATGTATTTGTACTGGACCCTGCCAACACAAATGATGTGAATGTTAATTATTACATAGTATTGGCCTTCCTGGTTGTGCAATCACTGTTTTTACTGGGCTCAGTATATTTTCCCCGTTATAGTTTTTTGAAAACGCTTATAGTAGCGTTACTGATCGTTGTACTGGTAATGGTATTTACTGTAAAAGTGCTGAGTAAAATAATACCGAATGACGTCGGTTTTCATGAAGGGCTCACCTCACTGCGTATGTATAATGCTGATTATACCGCTATGAAAGTAGCAAAGCTGCCCGAATGGCTGGCTGCAACATTAAGCTTCCTGGTGAAATACGCATTTGCGCCTGTATTCTGGCTGATCGCTTATTTCAGGCTGAAAGAAAAACAAATTTAAAAGAACAAAACTGAATTGATATGCAATTCCGGGAATCGCAGGCTATATACTTACAGATTGCAGACTATGTGTGCGAGAAAATATTACTGAAGGAGTGGAAGGCTGAAGAACGTATTCCTTCTGTGCGCGAACTGGCAGTGCAACTGGAGGTAAACCCTAATACGGTGATGCGCACATTTGAATTCCTGCAACAGCAGGAGATCATATATAATCAACGTGGTATCGGTTATTTTGTATCGCCCGGTGCTGTGAAAAGCGCCATACAATACCGAAAAAATGAGTTCACTGAAAAAGACTTGCCACAGGTATTTCGCAATATGTACCTGCTGGATATGGATATAGAGGAACTGAAACCGCGTTTTGAAAAATTTAAGAAACAACATTTCGAATAAACCAGGTAATTCTGATAAATCATGAAAACAAGTAATAAACTTTTACTGGGTGTATTCCTGGTTGTGGTACTGGGTATCATTGGTGTCTATTCAAGCCTGTATGCAAAACTGCAAAGCAGTAATTATATAAAAGTAGAAGGTAACAGGTTTGGGGAGATTTTGGAAAGCCATGATCTGCCAGCAACAAAAAATATCATTATATCCGGGTTGTCTACACTGTTTATTGTAGCTGCTGATACCAATATCAACAGGCTTGATATCAGTAAAAACGTACAGGAATCCAGCAACGTCTTTTTTTATCAGCAGGGCGATAACCTCATCATTAAGGGTGATAGTTTATATAATAAGTCTGAGTCCCATGAGGCAAGAGCCGGCAGACCGGTAACGCTTTACCTGAATAGAGCAGACCTGGTAAAGATCATCAATGCTAACTGTACTGTATATGGAAATCATGACAGTGCTGCTGCAAAACCGCTGCGTCTTGAACTGGAAGATGTCAACCTGACCTTTGTTGGTGGAAATAATGCTCCCCCTCCGCAGGCTTCTTATTGGAGTAAACTAACTATCACCGGCACTGAGGCCAGTATTTACCTGATGACTGATGTACGTATCGGTCAATTGGATGTTTCACTGAAAACATCACGGATAATTGATAACGGAGGTCGCATCGGAAAACTTTCTGTACAGGCAGACGAACGTTCCGAATTGAATCTGAAAGGCGTTAACATTAATACAATTACTCCCAAACAACCATAAATTATGAGCCGGTTTATCATTGAAACGCGGAACCTGAATTTTTCGTTCAGGTCCGGCGAACAGACCCTTCATGGCCTGAACCTGCAGGTGCCACAGGGAAGTATCTATGGATTCCTGGGCCCCAACGGAGCTGGCAAAACAACCACGCTCAGGTTATTACTGGGACTGTTGAAGAAACAACAAGGTGACATTCATGTGCTGCAGCATGATTTTCAATCGCACCGCATAGATATACTCCGTAAGCTGGGTTCACTGATTGAGCAACCTTCTTTATACATGCATCTTACGGGCCGTGAAAACCTGGAAGTATTCCGGCTTACCTATCAATGCGATAAAAAACGTATTGATGAAGTGTTGGAACTGGTTCGCCTGAAAGATGCAGCCAATAAAAAAGCCAAAGCCTATTCGCTGGGTATGAAACAGCGGCTGGCCATTGCTGTTTCGCTGCTGAACAATCCGGAGTTACTGATTCTGGACGAACCTACCAACGGACTGGACCCCAACGGTATTATCGAAACACGTGAACTGATCAAACACCTGAACCGCGAACATGGTAAAACCATTGTAGTATCCAGTCACCTGCTGACTGAGGTGGAGAAGATGGCAACACATGTGGGCATTATCAACAAGGGAAAGCTATTGTTCCAGGGACCGTTGCAGGAACTGCAGCAGATGAAAACAAAACAGTCGGCCATTGAAATAGAAGTGAGTGATACTGCCAAAGCGGCTCAGTTGCTGAATGGCAGCTTCCCGGTAAAACAGGTAAATGGCACCAGGATAATGGTTGACTTTGAAAGCCGTGAAAGATCAGCACAGATCAACAAGCTGCTGGTGCAGCAGGGTGTGGATGTATACCAGATGGCCATTACCCAGAACGATCTTGAAAACCTATTCATTCAAATAACATCCGAATAATTATGGCATCGTTCATTATCAACACAAAGGCAGAATTACTCAAATGCCGTAAAACGGCTGCTTACTGGATGACGTTGGGTAGCGGCGTTTTTATTCCCCTGATCATGTTCATCTCTTTTGTGGCTAAGCCCGGTATTTTTGCCCGTGAGATGGCTTCAGATCCCTGGAACATGTATTTTCAGCGAAGCTGGCAATCTGCTGCCGCCTTCCTGATGCCGATGTATGTAATACTGGTAACCAGCCTGGTGGTACAGGTAGAGTACAGGAATAACACCTGGAAACAGGTGTATGCGTCTCCGCGCAGTTATGGTGACATTTATTTTTCCAAGTTCATTATAGTACACCTGATGATATTGGCCTCCTTCCTGATATTTGATACCAGCATTATATTGGGAGGATACCTGACCAATGTTTTCAGAAGTGAATACAATTTCACTTCTACGCCAATACCCTGGGATATCTTTTTGTCAAAAACATCCAGGTTGTATATCTCCATTCTGGGTATTACCTCTATTCAATACTGGTTGAGTTTGCGGTTGCGCAATTATATTGCTCCGGTGGGTATTGGACTGGCATTGC
>LGYU01000059.1 GCA_001302245.1 Chitinophagaceae bacterium PMP191F | reverse complement strand
CACCTTTTATGACAATTACAACTGGCGCAGCAGCTATGGTAACCCTTTAAGCGCTACGCGCAGCACTACCTACGACAGCTACCTGAGCACTGCCAGTAACAGCACCTGGCCTTATCCGCAGGCGCTTACGCAGAGTAATACACTTACCGGCCTGGTAACCGGTAGCCGTATCAAAATACTGGGCACCAGCACCTGGCTGTACTCCATCCCGTTTTATGATGACAAGGGGCGAGTGATCCAGGTACAAAGTACCAACAGTACCGGTGGCACGGATATCGCTACCACACAGTACAACTGGGCAGGCCAGCCTTTACTAACGATACAACAGACTCAGAAAAGCGGCACCAACAGCCAGACCACCGTGGTACTGACCCAACTGAGCTATGATGACCTGGGCCGACTGGTACAGGTGAACAAAAAACTCAGCAACAGTTTAGTGAACAGTGGTACGATGCCCGGTAGCTGGACCACGGTGTTACAAAACGAATACGACGCCCTGGGCCAATTGAAAAAGAAAACGCTGGGGGCAGGACTGGAGGACATTACGAACGAGTACAATATCCGTGGCTGGCTGACGGGGATCAACAAGGGCTATGTAGCGGGCAGTGGTGCGCATTACTTTGGGATGGAACTGGCGTATGACAACACCACGTCTGCGGCTTCTACTACCAGTTACAGTGCCGCACAATACAACGGCAATATTACCGGTACGGTCTGGAAAACAGCCGGGGCCGGTATCGGCCGTCAATATGATTTTACCTATGATGCGG
>LGYU01000058.1 GCA_001302245.1 Chitinophagaceae bacterium PMP191F | reverse complement strand
CGTTGTAATGTCTTCGGGATAGTTGAAAGGAGTTTTCTGGGATCAAGTTGAAAAGTTGGGGGATTAGTAAGAAAGTGGTTGTTTTGAGTGCAGATGAAAAAGGAACAAGGACAGGATAGAGTAAAAGAGTTGATAGGTTATTTGTTACCCGCAGGAACTTTAGACTATTTTGAGATCACTCACATTGTAAAAGATAAAGAAGGGCTGGTCTTGTTTTTAGAAGAAAAGAATCTTCCTCCTACCGAATACCAGGATCAAACACTTCACTCCAAAGGTTTCCTTCCTGAAGTCCGGGTACAGGATTTTCCTATCCGCGATCAGAAAGTGATATTAAGTATACGTCGCCGACGCTGGGAGAATACAACTACCGGAGAAATTGTATCCCGCAACTGGGACCTGGTAATGCAGGGGGCACGACTCACCAAAGAGTTCGCGCTTTTTTTAAAAGATGCACTTGGATAATCATCCTATCAGTTGTCATCAACTGGGCCGTCTGTATCAGTTGGACGGCAAACTACTTCAGCAACAATACAAGCATCATATCAGCGACTACAAAGACTGGAAGCAAAAAGAACATGCTTCTGAATGGATGCTGTTTGAAGAAAACATGGGCACCCACCTAAGCATTGACGAAACAGCTTTGTCCAATGATGAGTTGTACACCATCGTCACTAATAAAGCCGCTAAAGGTGGTAAAGGCGCACTGGTAGCTATGGTAAAAGGGACATTGGCTGATCGCGTAGCGGAAGTCTTATCCCGCGTGAGTTTACGTGTAAGGAAGCGAGTGCAGGAGGTTACCCTGGATATGGCAGCTAACATGAACCTGATCGTCAAACGTTGTTTCTCTTTTGCAAAGCGTGTTATCGATCGCTTCCACATACAACAATTGGCCGGCCAAGCCGTTCAGGAGATCCGTATCAAATACCGCTGGCAAGCCATCGATGAAGAAAACGAACAGATAGCACGGGCAAGAAAAGCGAAACAAACTTACGTCCAGCAACTCTTATCCAATGGAGATTCTCCTAAACAGCTACTGGCCCGCAGTCGATACTTATTATTCAAACATAAGATCAAGTGGACTCCTTCACAAAAACAACGGGCCGAACTGCTCTTTGAGCATTATCCAAAAGTGAAGCAAGCATATGGTTTATCCATGAAGCTGGCTGATATCTTCCGTCAATGCAAGTGCAAGGAAGAAGCCTTTAAAAAGTTAGCGTTGTGGCATAATGAGGTGGTTGATGCTGGCATAGAAACCTTCAGGACTGTGTCAAAGACTATCGAAATGCATTACGAGGGAATACTAAACTTCTTTGATAACAGAAGTACCAATGCTTCTGCTGAATCCTTCAATGCTAAGATCAAGGCCTTCAGAGCATCGGCCAGAGGGGTTAGAGACATCAAATTCTTCCTGTTCAGGTTATCTAAACTCTATGCGTAGGAAAAGCATCCCCCAGGAATTTTACTTGATCC
>LGYU01000057.1 GCA_001302245.1 Chitinophagaceae bacterium PMP191F | reverse complement strand
CATGTTAGGGGGAAGCTTACAGGAACACTCGCGTCAGAAAAGAGCCAGTTGATAAGATTATCACCTGATTTTCTTCTAAAATTTCACATTACACTTAGGGACATACATAGAGTCTATAACTACTTTTTTTATTTCACCATTCAGAAACATATTTTCATATTTATCATTTTCATTTGACTGTATTTTTGTTTGAACTACATTAAAACTGAAGCGTCCTGGTTGGTCAGCGGGAAGATTAGTATATATATATATAGTATCAGCCTGAGCTTTGTAGTAAATAGTAGGTCCCAAAACCATAAAATAGAAGTCTTCATTCTTATTAAGTCCTTCGCAAATATTTTCCTTGCTGGTAAGGAAATAAGCATCTGTACTCAAACCATTCACAATCCGATAAAAATAGATGTTGCCCTTTTGTGTTCTAAATACAGTGATTTTGCCAACTCTCATTGATAAGTCATCGGCATTATGGTCATTGCAAGCAACTATTAAAGACAGTGCAATTATTGAAAAAATGTATTTCATATTTTTTAAAATATTAATTAATGATCCATTTTGTAACCTTGCCCCATTAAACGAGCCCTGGCATGTGGCGCCTCTGAAGAACCGCCAGTTGCTATAGATATTAAGTACCCGTAATTGAACCCTTTTGTAATCATTCTTCCGGTATAAGGTAATTCGCCATAATATGGAGAAGGCCCGTAACTGGCTCCTAAAAGTATTTGCTGGCCCTCAATTTATCCCTTCCATTCCAGTCTTTAGTTTGTAAAGCTCCTGCTAAACGCATATATTCAGTAAGAGAAATAGTGTATCCATACAAATTGTTGGTCGCTCCATTATAACCTGCCAAGTAATTACCAGCGGACCTTGCTGACATGTATTTTCCATTAAGAAGTTTGCCTGTATAGGGACCATGTGATGCATACTTTGCTTTTGTCTTTAAATCAAATTGTTGATTGTCTTTCGACCTAGCTGCAACGGTTTCTAAACTCATTCCTTTTGATTGGTCATGTAATTCTTTTATATCGGCAGCCCAAGACTCATTAAACAATATTTTAGCTCCATTTGCAATTGTTGGCAAAACTTCTCCCGTATTATAGTTTACAGCTCTAAACTCATCCCAATATTCTGTTTCTCCCATGCGGGTTCCATCTTCTTTTTTTAAACGTTCCCCAGTATCAGCTTCAGTAGCTGCAAAAGATTTGGGAAGATCTTTATGCATATAAACACCATTATCATTATCATCATATACGGCAATAACTTTACCCGCGCTAGTTGGAGACCCCGAAGGGATATTCACGCCAGTTGAATGCAAAAGCCCGTTTAAGGGGCTTTGTAATTAATTCATCTAAACTCTTTATTTGCTTCTAAAATTGATTTTTCCTTCATTGTCTATTACTACACTTACACTTGTACCAATATCTGTAAGAGGGATAGATATGCTATAGTTTATTTTTACAACTCTGTTCATATTTTCAACTTCAGGATACAACAGAACTCCATAATTCTTCAAATTTGGTTCTAAATAATTTTCGAAATCTTTTTTCGTGATATTCTGTTCAAATATCAGTAATCCGTTCTTTTCAAACGTTATTTTACTACTAAAGTTGTGAGTAATAAAGCTATGAAGCTTATAAACTTCAACATACTTTTTAGGAACTATTATTGAACTATCTTTTAAACAGTAATGTTTTATTGTAATCCTGAAAGTATCCTTTGCAATTATATACGACGAATCGATATAAATAGACTTGTCGTACATTCGTATATATCCATTAATAATATCACTGAGTTCCTGATTGTCCTGGGAGCTATCTATCACTTTCTGATCTGCTAATTCTTTAGTGTTGGATAAAGAATCCTTAGAATTTATCACAGCCCGGCTAGACTCATCATTGCACCCAATAACAAACAGAATAAATAATAAAAAAATGAAAATTCTTACAGACATATCGATTAATATTTGTTTAAAATACCTTTATTTTTTTTTGACTTTTTCTGCTTCCTTACGCAAATAAGCCGCAGCATTTTTTAACCCTTTACCTTCAGCATAGTCAGCCATTCGAAGTAAACGGGCGGATTCTTCATTTTGTTTTCCACTTGATTTAGTATCAGGCTTTGTATCCCATTTATAAAACCCATGTACGCCTTTACCCAACTTGCCTTCGCCCATAGTAACCGTTCGCTCTTCAGGTCCCACTCCACTATGAGAATCTATCATTGTGAAACTGGTGACATTGCCCTTTTGATCTTTAGTAACATCTGTTACCATACCTGTATGATAAGGATATCCCTCATCAAAATGGAATGTTACAATATTTCCGGCTTCTACATTTTTTCCTTCCACCTTAATCGCGTTACTTTCTATATTCAAAACGCCAGAACCCTTGTCTCCTGTATTTGGGTTTTTCTCTCCGCCAGCTATAACACAACCAGACACAAGACCTGAACAATCCACTTTTTCACCAGGCTTACCTTTGGCTCCCATTAGATATTGATTGTCAGCCTCTTTCTTATTAACATATTCTTGTGCTTTGGCCACGGCATTATTACGTTGAGTAGTATCTCTTCCATCAGGATCATTGAATTTTATGGGATCATTATATACATAAGCATATGGTGAATAATTAAAGTGATTATCCTCAATAGCAGGATCTCTCACATGCCATCTGCCAATCTGCGCATCATACATCCTGGCTCCATAATCATACCATTCCAATCCACTACCATCACTAAACTCTTTATCCTGTTTCTCCTTATCGTTGTACAGGTATTTAATCCAGCATAGGCCAAATCAATAATAACAGATCATCCTGGATTGCTGGTTGACGTTAACTGAAATACATGATCATGTTCCCAATTCCCGTCACATTGTCCCTTAAACCAGTTTTGAATCCACTTTATGATATTATCTTCTACCATAGTTTAAATAATTGAGTATTCAAATATATCAATGAATTCCTGGCTTGCTACATAAATACGATTAGAGACCGGATGTATATAAACAAAACGCGAGTGTTCCTTCAGGACACTCGCGCCAAAGAAGAGTTTCAGATTAAATGTCTGATCTCACTCTCAAAAAGTACTGGTTGTATACTGATGTGCTAAAAAAAGCGTCCAGGCAGATATAATTCAGTGTTTCATTTTCTGTTTTTTTTCCATTGCCATAATACCATTGCAATTCCTATCAAGCCTAATACGACAAACGCAATGAGATTTGAGGTTGCCGTTTCATCGGGAAATAATACTATGGAAGCACCTTCTAAAAATCTTACTTCAACCTGTTGACCTACACTATGATCATCACAAAATTTCCCTCCAATCCTTTTTGTGTATGTTTCCCCTTTATAGCTAAGCTTAACAAAATGCTTAATCTTCGTCCCTAGACACGATTCCGGTAGCTGTTCGATTCTCATTTTGACAATAGTCCCTTTCTTTTCTACATCGAGATTATCATAGTTACATATTATTAAGAGAATAGAACCGATAACAAGAACTATACCACTTATAAAAATTAACTTCATACTTATTGCAGTCTTAATTCAGGAATATAAAATTTTTTCAGTGCAGTGTTATCTGACTGATTATAATTGATAGGAGCGGACATTTGTGGTTTCCCCTTTAAAGTATTACCTACTGACTGGATAGCGCTTGATGTAAGGCCCGATGCAGCCTGACTAGCTGCTTGATTAACACCTTTCTGTTCTGATAATTTTTTCTCCAGTTTATCAACCTTGGCAGCTCTTCCACTACTTGTTGGATCACCTGCCGCAACTCTTTCGGCTCTATCCAGCTGTTTTTCAGTTGTTTTAATAGCACTATTGGAATGAACTTCTACACCTTTAGTCAATTCGCCAGCTACTTTGTTAGTAACAACATCAGTGATCGTTTGTTTTAATGATACAGTTCCGGTTTCATTGTACTGTTTTAAAGCCGATTCGCCTGCATCAATAGCTACTTGGGCTCCTTCTACGAGAATCTTTCCTGTTACACCTTTGGGCACAATAGTTGACAATCCTCCTGATAATGCTCCAGCACCCGCTGATATAATTATAGATTTTCCATCTACTTGTGTCAACGATTCCTTCCACGATTTACCCTCCAAACGATTCGCCGCAACCTGAGTGGCATAGTCTACTGCAGCTCCAATAATAGCACCTATGCACCAAGGGCATTTTCCATCAGGGTCATTATATCTTATAGGGTCGTTACTGCCATAATGATAAACGCTTAAGCTTTCTTGTCCTCCTTCATTTGGGATTGGATCTATTTGAAGAAACCGCCCTATCTGTTGATCATATGTCCTTGCATTAAAATCATACATTTCCAACCCATTACCATCACTAAATTCTTTTTGCTGCAACTCGTTTCCATTAAACCCTTTCTTTATACCACAACCACAATTTGTAGAGGGTTTCATAGCTTTACTTGATATCCCTGCCATGGTGAGCCCAAAGGGATAGTAATGCGTTTCTTCAGTAACGGGACCAGTCCGGTGCTGCACACTCAGGTTATCAAAGAACATCCGTCTCTGCATCTGCAAAGCAGAGCCGGACAGGCATCCTTACTTTCCGTCTCGTTGCTCATATCGGTCAGAGACCGGTTTAATATAAAAAAACACGAGTGCCCTTATGGAACACTCGCGCTAGTAAAGTAGGCAAAGCCATACGCCGAGCGGTAAATTTTATTTACTACAATTTATAAGCTACGCTGAATTGCGAATTGTTGCTTTGTTATAAGTTTTTATTATTTACAACTTGGCAGTTTTTCCCATCCTTCGGAAGGAACAGTAACATTTTTAAGACAGTCAGGAATAAAGCCTATAATATTAGGTTTCATCGGATCACCATCTATCATCATAATAATAAATTCTCTATTATTGCCAATCTTTACCTGTGCATCTCTTGTTAACTTTCCTCTATAGGTCAAACCTTTATATTGATACTGCATTCCAGGTATTTGCCCCCCTCCATCTTCTAATCTCACAGATTGTGCTATTGTATATATTCCTTTTAATGCCTCTTTCTTTTTGAATAAAAGCTTATATCCAGTAAATAAGAACACCAATATCAGGAAAACTCCTATTTTGGGTCTGATTGCCAAGTTGACTTTTTCTTTATCTGACAAAACCGGATTTGTTTGCTCCATTTTTTATATTTTAAATAGCTATTGACATTTTGGCAATCGCTTCTTTCCTTCTCAAAGAGATCCTGTGGTTAAAAGGACTTGTTTGCCCGAGAGCAGGTTTACATCAGAGACCTGAATACATTGGAACTAACCATTACTTTTTGGGTAGTCGCAATGTCTATTAATTATTCACATTCAGGCAGTTTTCCCCAACCTTCAGGTGGTGGTACTATAGACAAGAAACAATCTGGAACTGGATTATCTTTTAAAAAAATAACCGCCTCAGGCTCCTTAGGCAATACTTTTATAAAATACTGATTACCAATCGCATTCTTACTTAATTCGCTATTCATCCTACCTGTATATTCTTTTCCTTTAAATGCATATTTGATAGTTATAATTATCCCACCCTTATATCCTTCGGAATTAATTATCACACATTTAGTATAGACACCTTCATTTTTTATTTTCCTATTAAAAAAAAACTGATACCCTGCTATCACTAATATTATTGCAAAAAAAATTAACAGTGGCTTACCCTTATCTTTAAGATTTTGTTCTAGGTTATTCATTATTATGATTTATTTTTTATCGCCAGCTAGCTGCTGAACTTGCCCCCCCAAATTACCAGTAACAACGTCTGTAAACATGCCCACTGTGCCGTTTGTTCCACCTAGCGCTCCATAAGTAAATTTCCCCGTTTCCCCCAATAGACTAAAACTAAAATCAAAACCCACCTGGAAAATATTTTTACCATTGCCCAGATAATTTAATTGTTGATTTTCCATTGAAAAAGGACTATAATCAATTAAAGAGTTTATGCCAGCCATTCCGATAGATCCTGTAATACTAGTATAAGGATTTAATGTACTTGTTGTAATATCAAAAGCATCTATTTTACGAACATCTCCTCCATTCTGTGCTATATTTAATGCGGTTGCACCTATCAAAGCCGCGCCATATTTTTTTGCAGCTATTTGTGCGCCTATTCTTAATAATCCAGCCTCAACCGCAACTTTACTCAATATTACTGGTGTAGCATCGGCAATTGCAACTCCCGCAACTGGCGCCGCAAGTAATAAGACAGCACCAAGCTGCATTTTTCTACCGTCTTGTTGTGCTTGATAATTACGCTTATGAAAATTTTGTTGACCAGCTAACCAACCTGGATCACCCTTCTGTTGCAAAGGCTGACCATCACGAATTCTTGTATACATTTCATCATTCCACTTTAACTGATCTTTATTTATTGTAGGCCAATAAAATCCTTTTAAAGATGGTTTCTTATGATAAGTAATAGTATAAGTAGGCAATACCTGTGGGTTTAAACTGTCTGAAAGTAATCCTGTTGGATCATTTAATGATACCGGATTACCACTTCCATAACAATATGGAGAAAAACGGTTACTGATGTCTGCTAATGGATCTATCTGCCAAAATCTTCCAATTTGTGGATCAAGACCTCTAAACTTCGTTTCATATAAGTCTATATTCAACGATGTATTAAACTCCGTTCCCCCATTAAATTTGTATTTATTCTCTATCTTTCCAACTGCTTTCGAACTAATCCCTGTCATCGTCAACCCAAAGGGATAGTAGTGCGTTTCCTCGGTAACAGGGCCAGTCCGGTGTTGTACACTCAGGTTATCAAAGAACACATCCTTCCCTTCCGTTTCATTGCTCACATAAATATACAAAAAACCATTGCGCGGCATCGTAATGCTGCTGGCGCCTAAGGAGTTCAGTTGATCGGCACTGCCCACTGCTATGGCATTGCTGCAACTACCTTCCACGTAATTGAACTGTTCATCCAGCAACACCCAGTTCAGGTAGGCCTTCGGTTTACCACTCGCCGGTGCCGGGTTCTTGTCCGTGCGGAAGCTGTTGATGGCGCCTAACAGCGGACTGGTATTCACGTCGCTCAGTTGTGCCAGCGTGCCTTTCTGTCCTGCTGCCACACCCGTAATCCCCGTGGCCAGCGAGGTCAGGATATCGGCCAATGGACTGGCGGTACTGCTACCCACAGTACCCGATTTCCAGAAAGATTTTACGCCGATATCCACCTGGTCGCCACTCATCACCTTTAAAATCAACCCCGGACCCGTTTTGTTGCCACTGCCATTCACCACTGCTACATAGTTGTTCGGACTGGTGGTATTGTCCGTGGGATACCCACTGATGCTGCTGACGGCATAGGCTGTACTGCTCACATTCGCAAACAGCGCATCTTCCTTCGTGCGATAGCCCGTTTCCATGGTGGCCATGTATTGCGCCGTATCTTTCTGCGTGGTCAGCACCATCCGCACATTGCCCAGGTGGTCTTTGATAAAG
>LGYU01000056.1 GCA_001302245.1 Chitinophagaceae bacterium PMP191F | reverse complement strand
TGTTCGCAGATAAGAAATTGAGGGAGGTCTTTAAACTGTCCAGCCCCGGTACGTATTGTTTGTAGCGGTTAACCCTGGTGGCAGGTTGTTGCAAGGATTGTTGTAATTCCTGGTATTTAGCCTGTGCATCTCCAAACAGGCGGGCAGCAGCCGCTGAATCTTTTTTAGCCAGTTGTTTTTGTAGTTTCTTTTCCTGGCGCGCCAGTTGCTGCAGATACTTTTCTGTATTTTTTACCACATCCCCTTCCAGCCGGGACGCTTTTTTATTGATCCTGTCCAGGAAACGTACAGGAAAACCGGCTATGCGGTCCAGGG
>LGYU01000055.1 GCA_001302245.1 Chitinophagaceae bacterium PMP191F | reverse complement strand
TGTTCGCAGATAAGAAATTGAGCGAGGTCTTTAAACTGTCCAGTCCCGGTACATATTGTTTGTAGCGGTTAACCTTAGTGGCAGGTTGTTGCAAGGATTGTTGTAACTGCTGGTATTTTGTTTGTGCATCTCCAAACAGGCGGGCAGCAGCCGCTGAATCTTTTTTAGCCAGTTGTTTTTGTAGTTTCTTTTCCTGGCGCGCCAGTTGCTGCAGATACTTTTCTGTATTTTTTACCACATCCCCTTCCAGCCGGGACGCTTTTTTATTGATCCTGTCCAGGAAACGTACAGGGAAACCGGCTATGCGGTCCAG
>LGYU01000054.1 GCA_001302245.1 Chitinophagaceae bacterium PMP191F | reverse complement strand
CTGGCAGTGCTCAGGTAGCTGTCGTAGGTAGTGCTGCGCGTAGCGCTTAAAGGGTTACCATAGCTGCTGCGCCAGTTGTAATTGTCATAAAAGGTGCGGCTCAGTTCTTCGCTGGTATACGAAGCCAGGTTGGGATAGGCAGTGCTGCTGTAAGCCTGTGACAGGTGATAAGGCAAGTCATTGTAATGATCATTATCGGTCAATAATCCGGTAGCTATGGGTCTGTTCAGTCCATCATACTGCGTATACAGCCATTGCTTTTTATCCCTTAGGTTCGCATCCTGCGTCATTACCAGCCGGTCGCGGGTATCATACACCATCCACACCTCTCCCGCACCCGGTACTTTTTTACGGATCATCCGGTTGCGCTCATCATACTCATAGCGGAAACAAAGCTCAGCTAATTGCGTGGCCGAAAGCTCCCAATTAGCATTTGCCAGTTCCTCTACCGCTTTAGGTTGAATGACTAATCTTAAATTACCCAGGTCATCATATACATAGTAAGTACTCAACCATCCCGTGTAGCCTGCACCACTGCCATCATCGGCTGTAGCCGTCAG
>LGYU01000053.1 GCA_001302245.1 Chitinophagaceae bacterium PMP191F | reverse complement strand
CGCATCATAGGTAAAATCATACTGGCGACCGATACCTGCCCCGGCTGTTTTCCAGACCGTACCGGTAATATTGCCGTTGTATTGTGCTGCACTGTAACTGGTAGTACCGGCTGCAGACGTGGTGTTGTCATACGCCAGCTCCATCCCAAAGTAATGCGACCCACTACCCGCTACATAGCCCTTGTTGATCCCGGTCAGCCAGCCACGGATATTGTACTCATGGGTAATATCTTCCAGTCCTGCCCCCAGTGTTTTCTTTTTCAGTTGGCCCAGGGCATCGTATTCGTTTTGTAACACTGTGGTCCAGCTACCCGGCATCGCACCACTGTTCACCAGGCTGTTGCTGAGTTTTTTGTTCACCTGTACCAGTCGGCCCAGGTCATCATAGGTCAGTTGCGTCAGTACCACGGTGGTCTGGCTGTTGGTGCCGCTTTTCTGGGTCTGTTGTATCGTTAGTAAAGGCTGGCCTGCCCAGTTGTACTGTGTGGTAGCGATATCCGTGCCACCGGTACTGTTGGTACTTTGTACCTGGATCACTCGCCCCTTGTCATCATAAAACGGGATGGAGTACAGCCAGGTGCTGGTGCCCAGTATTTTGATACGGCTACCGGTTACCAGGCCGGTAAGTGTATTACTCTGCGTAAGCGCCTGCGGATAGGGCCAGGTGCTGTTGCTGGCAGTGCTCAGGTAGCTGTCGTAGGTAGTGCTGCGCGTAGCGCTTAAAGGGTTACCATAGCTGCTGCGCCAGTTGTAATTGTCATAAAAGGT
>LGYU01000052.1 GCA_001302245.1 Chitinophagaceae bacterium PMP191F | reverse complement strand
GGAAAGGATGCGGATTACCAACGATGGAAAGCTGGGTATCGGCAATACAGCACCAACCGAAGTAGTGGATGTAACAGGCAATCTGAAATTTTCCGGTGCCTTAATGCCTGGTAATAATGCAGGAACATCCGGTTACCTGTTAACTTCCGCAGGTACTGGCACTGCACCAACGTGGACCAATCCTTCCACACTGATCGGCTCATCAGCATGGTCACTGGGCGGCAACGGTGTAGCAGCAGTAACGAGTTTCGGCACGACGACGGCTTTTGATCTGCCGTTTATCACGAACAATACGGAAAAGATGCGGATAACCAGCGCCGGCAGGTTGGGCATCGGCAATACAGCACCAACCGAAGTAGTGGATGTAACGGGCAATCTGAAATTTTCCGGTGCCTTAATGCCGGGTAATAGTGCAGGAACATCCGGTTATCTGTTAACTTACGCCGCCTAGCACGGCGCCAACGTGGTCTGATGGTTCCACACTGATCGGAGCATCAGCATGGTCACTGGGCGGCAACGGTGTAGCAGCAGTAACGAGTTTCGGCACGATGACGGCTTTTGATCTGCCGTTTATCACGAACAATACGGAAAAGATGCGGATAACCAG
>LGYU01000051.1 GCA_001302245.1 Chitinophagaceae bacterium PMP191F | reverse complement strand
GACAGTGGCAACTCGATTATAATACAGAGAGACCACATAAATCGTTAGGTTATCTGTCGCCCTTCAAATACACGGAAGAATGGAGCAAAAAACAGAAAAATATTATCTTAGAAAACTCTAACTAATTACGGCTCTAAAACACGGGGAGCCGACAATTCCTATTTCAAAAAATCCGCTCTTACCGTTTAGAGTTCCTGCCTGTCGAAATAGTAATGAACCATCGGTCTGTGTTATAGGCTTAACTTTGAGAATTACATCATCAAATGAGTATGGAAAATTATGAGCTACAGGGTCTTGCAATGCCCGTGCCCTTATCCTATCGGCATACTTGAAACTATGCTTGAAAGCATTCGTTCCCGTCTTAGCGGCAACTGCATTTTTACTCTATTAAGCCTGCGATAATCTTCGCCAATTCATCTTTCACAGGTTTAGGAATATTACTCTCATCCCTTATTAGTTCTTTCATAAAAGAATAACTTTCTTGTTTCAAATTCATCCTCTCGCCAATTTTAGAAATTGATTCATACAACTCATTATCAATTTCAATATCGTATTCATACATCTGTGTTATTATTGTGTCAAAGCACAAACCAAACTCATTATGCATTAAAAAATCTTCAGCATTTTTTAAATCACGATTATCTAATCCAAGAATTCTTGCAATCTCAATTAGTCTTAACAATACATTTACCAGTGTTTTCATTATTTTATTTAATTGGAAAAGCTGTTATTATATCTGTATGGGTTGTAATTACTCTCATTTTTGTTCCTTGATAGGTTCCTTCTACTACAAACCTTACTGGCTGCCCACTTTTGGTAAACATTGCACCAGCCTTACCCGTCTGCTGAATCCACTGATTATTAACAGTAACATCAGATACTGCATGCATAATTTTGGAATTACTCCATGTTGCAGGGAACATACTTTTAGATCCCGTCAATCCGTTTGCAAAACTTTTTAAACTTCCAAACCAAGCATGCCCTCCCCCAGTAGCGTCCCCAGCTATAATATGAGCTGTTCGTCCAGAGCTTGCCAAATTTATATATCCCCCCTTAGCGGCATTTCTAGCTGCCCTGCTGGCACTTGCTTTCACTATTGCTTTTACCCCTGCTTTGGCAGCACTTGTTACCAGTGATTTCACCAGGCAGGCATCACTGATAGCCATTGCACTATAAAACAAGGCCCAGCCCCATCTGCCTTTTTTAACATGGTCAAGCGCCAGCATGGTAGCGCCTATTACCGGAACATAATCCCATGCGCTTTCCTCATATGGACGGTATTCCTCGCTTACTTCCTGCTTAAATGATTTTCTTGTTGTAACACCTATTTCATGGCCTTCCTCGTCATAGGTAATCACCTGCGGGAAATAAATACGCAACAACTGGTTTTCTTTATCATACCTGGCATATTCTATCTCCTGGTAATCAAATGTATTGTCACCAATATTGTAATAATGCCCCGGTCTTATAGTACCATTTTCAATCTGTTTCAACAGATCCTGCCAGCTTATATTATCTGCTCCAAAAGGATCAGTCCAGTAGACCGGGTCATTACAGGCAAAACTGTACGGTGAGTGATCTGCATAATCATCTGCCATTGGGTCAACCTGGTGAAACCTGCCGAGCTGCGGATCATAGCTTCTGAAAAAAGTTTCATACAGGTTCAGATCAAAATCCTCGTTCAGTTCATTCCCGGAAACAGCTTTATACTTATTATCCTGCTTCCCGGCAGCTTTGGAACTGATGCCCGCCATTGTCAACCCGAAAGGATAATAGTGCGTTTCTTCCAGCAACGGCCCGGGGCGGTGTATCACCTGCAGATTATCAAAGAACACATCAACATTGCTCTCATTGCTTACGTAAACGTAAAGATAGCCGTTTCTACCCACTTCTATATCACGTAATGAAGGATCAGCCTGCCAGTGTGATTTCACCACATCACTACTTCCTGCACGGCTGGCTCCGCCGGCAACATACCTGAATTGCTCATCCAATAAAATGTAGTTGATATAAGCCTTGGGTACCTGTACACTCTCCCCGTTATTGCCCCGTATAAATGAAGCGGGTAACAAAACATCATTCAATGAGGTCAGATCAGCGGTAGTAATACCTTTACTGCCTGCTGCGCTGCCCGGCGGCAATAATACCCCGGCCATAATGGTACCAATATCCAGTAAAGTTGAGTTGCTGTTGTTAAAGGTTTGATTACTGTGATAATAAGATTTACCAAAAATATCCACATGATCACCACTCATTACCTTTAGTATCAACTGCAACCCCGTTTTATTGGTAGTGGCATTTAGTTTATATACACGTTCACTTATACCCGTTTGTGAGGGTGTTACTCCTGATGGATAATTACTGTTTACAGGCGGATTACCATTATTGTTCCCGTAGCCAATACCAGTAGCCGTGCTCCAGGATGGGATACTGGTAGTTGCTGTGATATAATTATCATCAATGCTGAAAAAACGTTTCTCATGATTTACCATGGAATTAGCATTGGGATCACTGTAATTACCTTCCAGTGTAGCAGCCGGGTAATAAATAGTCTGTACTTCATCTGTCAGCACTATACGTATATTTCCCAGATGATCCCTGATAAAATAGTCATAGTTAAAATGTGCTGCCGCAGCGCCTTCTGCCGGAATATACCTGATACGACCTTCCTCATGCCCTGCAAACTGTAACAGATCATCTTCATACACTGCTCCGGACAGGTATAATGTTGTTTTGGGTGTTTTACCACTTTCTGCTACGACCTTCTGTAACTTATTACCCGACGCATCATACGTATAGGTTATCGTTCCTTTATCTTTCACGTGGATCACCGTAGGCAGATTCAGCAAGTTGTACTCTATGCCATCTGTTTCAAGCGCATCTATATCCTTATTCAGATCTTTAACCAGGTTACCATTGTTATCATAGGTATAATCGGTGGCGCTATTGGTTTTATTATTGCCCAGGCTTCCCATATATGTGGACGAGCTGCGAAAATCACCCAGCCTGGTGCCAGGATCGTTACTGGCATCAATAACGTTCTTTAGCTTATTGCTATGATCATAATAAGTATAGCTCAGATTATCTATCGGTGCACTGCTGCCAGCTTTCCATCCATATTGGCGCATGCTCTGGATGTTCCCATTGGCATCATAGCCCAGGTTGTCTACCGTAAAGTTTATTAAACTATTGTTCCAGGTATTTCCCTCGGTATTTTGTTTAAACGCTGCGCCTGTCAATCGCTTAGCGGCATCGTATGTAAAATCATACTGGCAGCTGATTCCTGCGCCTGCCGTTTTCCATACAGTACCGGTTATATTACCATTATACTGTGCTGTACCGTAGCTGGTAGTGGCAGTGGCAGATGTGGTTTTGTCATACGCCAGTTCCATTCCAAAATAGTGTGTACCGTTACCTGATAGATATCCTTTATTGATGCCCGTCAACCACCCACGGATATTGTATTCATTGGTAATATCTTCCAGTCCGGCCCCCAGCGTTTTCTTTTTCAGCTGGCCCAACGCATCGTATTCGTTTTGCAATACCGTAGTCCAGCTACCCGGCATAGCTCCGTTATTCACCAGGCTGTTACTGATACGTTTTTCCACTTGCTGTAAACGTCCCAGATCATCATAGGTCAACTTCGTCAACACTACTGTTGTCTGACTGTTAGTGCCACTTTTCTGTGTCTGATGCACAGAAAACAAAGGCTGTCCGGTCCAGTTATATTGCATGGTAGCAATATCTGTACCCCCTGTACTGTTAGTAGATTGTACCTGTATAACCTGTCCTCTGTCATCATAAAAGTTCACAGTATACAACCATGTATTGCTGCCCAGCACTTTAGTACGGCTACCTGTTTCTAATCCGGTCAGGATATTACTTTGTACAAGTCCCTGCGGATATGGCCAATGTTCGTTATCTGCCGAATATAAATAACTATCGAACACCGTGCTCCGCGTGGCGCTCAGGGGATTACCATAACTACTGCGCCAGGTATAATTATCATAAAACGTACGGGTCAATTCTTCACTGGTATACACTGATAGATTGGGATATGCCGTGCTGGCGTAAGCCTGACCAAGATGCCACACCAGATCATTGTAGTGATCATTATCAGTCAATAGCCCTGTAGCTATGGGGCGGTCCAACCCATCGTATAGCCTGTACAACCATTGTTTTTTACCACGCAGGTTAGCATCCTGGCTCATTACTACCCTGTCGCGTATATCATACACCAGCCATTCCTCACCTGCTCCAGGTACTTTTTTACGTATCACACGCCCGCGCTGGTCGTATTCATACCGGAAACACAGTTCTGACAACTGTGTGGCAGAAAATGTCCAGCTGGCAGCGGCCAACTCTTCTACTGCTTTGGGCTGGATCACTGCACGCAGGTTATTCAGATCATCATACACATAGTAAGTGCACAACCACCCGGTATATCCTGAGCCGCTGCCGTCATCTGCAGTAGCGGTCAACTGTACTTTTTTCAAAATTACCTGTTCATCTTTATCTCTGAACTCAATTACCTGTTTGCCATGTTCATCAGCCACCACATTTTTACTCAGTTCTCCGGCAGCATAATTACCAGCCACGCTATAGGTTCCCCAACCACCTGCCACGTCTGTTACTGTCCATATCTTTACTGCATCATCAGTGGTATTAAACCAGTAATTTATTATTACCCCCCGGTTACTCCCTACCCAGCTGCTACCTGGCGCCAAAGTCTTTTTCACCCTGTTCAAGGGCGATGCCTCATATTCTGTACTTGCATAGTAATGTGATTCGCCGGGATATTGTGTTGCTCCAAATGCTACTTGCTGCTGAAACGGATTGAGCTTAAAGCCACCGTCGCTGAAGGAGGTATTTCCTCCGGCGTTATTAGCTGCAAAGGGCAGATATTGAGTTGCTTCCCGACCAAACATATCGTATGCTACCGGTTTTACCAGGTCTGCAGGGTTACCGCCGGTAGGCAATGAACCTTTCCGGGAAACAGCCTGTAAAGGTCGCCCAAGCCCGTCGGTATAGGCTGTGGTCATCTTTACATCTTTCAAAGGCCGTACAATTAATGTCAGGGGATCCGTTTCCGGCGCTGTTGCTTCCCATGTTCGTATATAGTTTATTTTAATATCAGGTGAATACTGTGCTTGTAGTAATACAGGTGATACCAATAATATCACCCCAAAAAATATATTGAAAAAAGATCGGTTCAGGATCATAATCATGATTTATAGAGTCTGAAAATGCCGGAATACCGGTTAGTTGTTGTTCAAAAGAATTGTCTTTTTTTGCCGGTATTGTATATACTGTTGCTCTGTAAATACTATACGGTACAATGAATCACGGGTATTTTCTACACGTTGCAGGTGTACCTGTATCAGAGAGTCACTGTTATTATACTGCTGCCAGATAGCAAGATTTTTACTCAATAGCGACAAATTAGCTGCGTATATACTATCCCGCTGCACTACCGATATACCCAAACTGTCTTTCATCCTCGAAGCGATCTTAAAAGCCTGCAATTCTGCGGCTGTGGTTTGTGAATGAGCAGCAAATGCATTCAGTAAAAAAATGATAAGTATGTTGTATTGTATCTTTTTCATATAATAATTTTCAATGGTTAAATAGGTATAATACAGGGGGTTGAGGAGTTCTCAATATAATTGCCCGATGTAGTACCATCCGGATAAGAATAGTAGAACGTGCAATAGTATATTCCTTCCAGCGAGTTATATTCGGTAGATACATATATTTTCAATCCGCGTCTGCAGGTGCCATTAATACATTTTTGCTGTGGTACCGAACAGGCAGGACTACATAGAGAAGTGCAGGTACCATAAATATTAGCAGCATTCTGACCGTTATTATCCACATCAGTTTGCGCCAGCGCATTAGCAGTAGGCTGATCTACAGTAGATGAATAAGTACCGGCTGCTACCGTATAAGTATAACTGCCACCTGTATAACCACTGCCACAATTGTTACGGGTATAGGTACCGCTTTTTGCTATATTGTACCAGGTACATGTTCCGTTGGCATTGGCATATGCCTGTGCACCAGCATTCGCTGCATTCAAAGCCTGCTGATCAGCATCTGCCTGACTTAATGCAGATACATAAGTACCTGCGGCAATGGTATAGGTAACTGTTGAAGGCGTAGCGCCTGCATCACAATTTCCACGGGGCTTGGCTACACTTTGCACCATGTTATAATAACGTGTGGGTGCCTGATATTGGTAATCATATTGCTTAAGGATCTTTTTCTCAGTATCCCTGATACGCAGCAAACGATTAAATCCGTCGTATTCGTAATGTAATATCTCGTCCCGGACATCTCCCGTTGAGGTAACACCTATACCTGGTTCATAAGTATGTGTTGTCATTACTGCATCATAAGGATACAATTTTAATTCATCAATATAACCATTGCCGCTGATCACCACATACTGAACACCGGTTACAACATGCTTAAAATGAGTCCAGCCGTTAATAGTTCTGCCTTGTATGGGAGTTCCCTGCGTACCACTGATATTAAATGTACCTCCATTGCGTGTCCAATATGACACAACATATGTTCCGGAAGTCAAAGTATAGCCTGTGATATTACCTCCTGACACATCATAACAGCTTTTACCGGTAAAAGCATACTGCGTATTCCGGTTAGCACTGCCCAGGCTCCAGTTACCGGTACTAATACCAGACGTTTCAAAAGAAGTATAGGCAACACGGCCATCACCTGCATTTCTGATCTCAGCCACGGGATAAGCCCGTTGATCGTAATCCCATATATAACTGATCATCTGCCCCCCTGGTTCCAATACCCTGATAGGTTTTGAACCGTCGTAAACAATAGTTCGGCGCAATGTATAATTGCCGGCAGGCAAAGCTGTTCTGCTATGTACCACCGTATCACTCAATACGGGATTCTCATATTCATATATATTTTCCGGCCGGCCGGTACTATTGTACTGCGTTATTATACCGCTATACACCTTACCATTCACTACAGTTTCCTGTTTTACCGGAAGGCTCAACATATATTGTTGCAGCAGATTGCTATTATAAAAATCGCCCACATCATCGTAGTCGTACGGATACCATGTTTTGCTTTCTATTTTCTGACCACGGCTATTTTCTGAAGTAACACACGATACATCTATATGATCATTGTATGTGTTTCTGGAAATCTGTACTTGTGCAGAAACCTGATTACCAGCATAGCTGTAAGACACAATTTTTGAATTATCCGGCACATACCATTGACTGCTTCCTTTATAGGAAGTAAGCATTTTAGCTCCTGCGGGTGTAAGCCAGTAACGAATACCGTTTACATACTCTGCTTCCTGCACCTCCTTATATTCATGCAATTCTTCCAACAGTATACGAAACCCGGTAGCTGTTTTTTCATAAATCTTTTTACTCAGCAATACCCCATTCTGCCAGTCACGTTGTGTAGCCGGTACTATTATTTTATTGCCCTGCAACCTTATCGGATCACGCCAGTCATTGGAAAAAGAATATTCTGTTTTGAGAGATGTCCAGGCCGAATCCTGGTACTCTGTTACATATTGATACCGGACAATACTACCGTTATTGGTAAGCGGTATTACACTGGAAGACAAAACTGCTTTCTGCAAGGTATTACCATTGATATTCACAGGAACATATGAAAAAGTAGGAATACCGGCTAAAATGCCACTGCTAATTGATGGGTTACCGGGAAAATGATAACCAAGACTTTTTGAAACCGTATTATCAGCGCTATCTGTACTGACTATCTTTTTTACGCGCAGCCCCCCAACTATCCAGTTATTGGGATCCGTTCGTTCAGACCAGGCAAGATCAATACCAAACGGAGGTACAGGACCTGCCGGTGTAGGACTGATAATAGCTGTAATGGTATAAGCACCTTGCGGAATGGTAGTATAATATGCATCCGTCATGGTAATATGGTGCTCGAATGTCGGGTTGGTCACCCCTTTAATGATGATATGAAAACGGCAATTCCCCGTCTGTTGCCCTGCCGGACAATTACCCAATATAGAATTAACCTTCACCTTGGTCGCTACATCAGCAACAGAAAATGTATCTGTGTAATACAAAGTATCAGGGGCGTTGGCAAACAGGAACCTGGGAAAATGTACATTTCTTGGTCTCAGATCAGATCGTTCAATGCCCGACATGGCATTGAGATATAAGATATTTGATTGATTGGCTTCATAGGTGTAAGCAGTGCTCCCTCCGGTTGGGTACTGTACCCTTACCAACATACGGGCCTGTGTATAGTTTGTATCCACCCTTCTGTCTGCACCATTGGTAAAACCTTCCGGTAAACCACTTACTTCGGTATATAAACGAGGAGTCAGAAAGGGGTCATTATTTTTGCCATTATAATATCCCCAATAATCCTGTGCTGCAGAAAGCCGGTTAGGCAATTCAGTATCGTTATATGAAAAACGATAAGGAGGCAATGTTGCATTTGCACCCACTTCAGTAACTGATTTCAGGTATAAACGGCGACGTGCAATTCCAGCAAACTCCACAAGTGTCCATAATTCAGTACTGTCCGGACTGGTAAAATAACCGTAGTCCAGGAAAAATCTTTTAATACGTTTTCCTGTTTTGTCTTTGATCAGTACACTGTCCAGTGCATAAGAGTTTCCGGACACATCCAACCGTGGTTGTGATGAACGTACAAAATAAATATCAGCCAGATCTCCGGTGATTTTCTGTAATACAGGTTTGGCATAATAATGCTTGAAATATGTTGAGTTTTTTATTGGAACTCCCGAATTAAGATCGCCTTCATAAGTTAAATATTCGCCCCCTCTTCCAAATTCATTTACATTATCTTCTGTATAGTAATACTGTAATTTATTGCCCGCAGGCTCCGCAATATCCATCAAAGACCAGCTTGTAATATATGAAGGAAGATTTATCTGCCCGGTAGATGAAACAAAATTTCTCACAACAGTAGTATATTGCGCCTGAAGCCTCTCATAAGACGACCTCACCTGGTCCTGAGAACGCCCAAAATAACATTTTACACCATTAGCCAATGTCAACGTAAAAGAATTAATAGTATTATCGCCATTTTGTGTATAACTGATTTTTATGTGCTGATAAGGCGATAAAATAAACTTACCAGAGTCCTGGTTAAAATAAAATTTACCAGACACTCCCAATACGGAAAAACTGAAGATATCAGGTTCCAGGTCCATATTATACGTAGGGTCCAATTGACCATAACGGATATCCCACATGATCTGTGAATTGATATCCATGGTGTCCATGATCT
>LGYU01000050.1 GCA_001302245.1 Chitinophagaceae bacterium PMP191F | reverse complement strand
CCTGGCAGGTATTTCGTTCGTACTTTCTTCGTACCATCTCCGGTATTAAAGCGTACAAAATAAGGGTCTGTACCTTAGAATAAGCAGAGAAAGATACTGGTTGGATACAAGGAAAAGGGGGAGTTGTTAAAAGCGTTGTAACAGGGAGTGTATACGCAAAGGGATTTTAAGGAATGCAAAATGCTGAACGCCCTTCTTGCCTAACGCTACTTTTTCAATATCTGTTACTGTTAGATTTTTCTTAACATATTATAAATATACCACGAAGTGGTAATTGTTCTGTGTATGCAATTCCGCAATCTTTGCATCTCTGTATTAAACCTTCATCCTTTCTCTTACCTGATCATTACCGCCGTACCATTTGCCTTATCCATTCATGTTGAGTACTGGATTGTATTTTCCTGGTATGCTGCCCGCGACCGGTAGCAACCAGTACGTATAATATAACCCCTAAACCCGGCCATGCAAATAACCAAACGTTGCATACTGTTATGGCTATGCCTGTCAGTAACCTGTGTAAGCGTAATAGCACAGAAAGTTGACAGTCTTTCCGCCCTGGACCGCATAGCCGGTTTTCCTGTACGTTTCCTGGACAGGATCAATAAAAAAGCGTCCCGGCTGGAAGGGGATGTGGTAAAAAATACAGAAAAGTATCTGCAGCAACTGGCACCGGTGTTTACCAATCA